>JAVBNV010000015.1:0-9464 GCA_031551325.1 Alistipes sp. | reverse complement strand
CACGAAAGCCCTCTTTCCCTTTGATCGAAGTACCGCTTCAGCGGTTGTCATCGTTTTTCTGAAGCAACCCCCGCGGCAGCGGAAAGGGATCGCCACGCTTTCAAAGAAAGCGAGGCAATTCCCCACCCCAGGAATGCTTAGCGAAGCGAAGCATTCCCAACCACTCAACGAAGCGAAGAGATAAACCCCCGCTCCAATTCCAGCAGTTTTTGCTTGCGCCAAACGCCCCCGCCGTAGCCGGTCAGGGTCCCGTCGGCCCCGATCACTCGATGGCAGGGAAGGATGATCGATATCTTGTTCTTACCGTTGGCATTGGCCACCGCCCTGACCGAAGAGGGCCGGCCCAGCCGTGCAGCCTGCTCGCCGTAAGTGGCGGTGCAGCCGTATGGGATCTGTTGCAGCGAGAGCCACACCTGCTTCTGGAACTCGGTGCCCACCAGGTCGAACGGGATGTCGAAATCGCGGCGCTCGCCACGGAAATATTGCTCCAATTGTTCGCTGAGGGTGTCGAGGTGCGGGTTGCCACCCTGCACCAGTGGGGCGCGGAACGCGGCGGCCAGTTGCCGCAGTTCGAGGTCCAGCAGCTTTGTGTCGGCGAATTCCAGCATACAGACCCCCTTGGCGGTCGCCACGGCGATCAGTGTCCCGATCACGGTCTCTATGCGGATGTAGTTTACGATCTCTTTGTTGCGGCTATTCGCGGGTGAGGAGCCTATGATGCCCTTGAACATGCTGTTGAAGCCGCTCAATGAGTCATAGCCCGAGCCTAAGGCGACCTCGGTCACACTCTCGCCCGACTGGACGAGATTGAAGGCGTTGTTCACCCGGTACATCCGCTGGTAGGCGTGGAAACTCATCCCGAAATTCTTCGCGAACCACCTGCGGACGCGGTTGGGCTCCAGCCCCATCGCCATCAGGTCGGCGTCCTTTATCCTTGCCGACGGATCCTGTTCGATACGCGCGAGCAGCGCGCCGATATCCGCGGGAGGATTTCCCACTTTTTCGAGCGGTTTACATATTTTGCAGGCCCGGTAACCGCACCCCATCGCCTCCTGCGCCGAATCGAAGAACTCGATGTTCTCCCGCTTGGGTTTCGCCGGGCAGGTGGGGCGGCAGAAGATGCCCGTGGTCTTTACCCCCACGACGAAGACGCCTTCGAAGGAGGGGTCGCGTTCGAGGAAGGCTTTGTAGAATAGGTCCCGCTTGTCGTCCATGATTATCTTAGTTTCAAGTGATTGTTCGAATCTTCGGGGGCCTCGCTCCGCTCCGCCCGGCTGTACTGCCGGAGCACGGAGGCCACCGTGATGCGGTAGTTCTCAAACAGCTCGTCGTGCCCGGCCCGCTGACTCTGGCGGTGGTCGATCTGCCGGCGCCAGGCCGCCGCCGCGGCCTCGTTTTCCCAGACCGAGAGGCTCAGCAGCTTGCCGGGCTCGCTCAGGCTCGAAAAACGCTCGGCGCTCACGAAGCCCTGCTGGGCCTCGAGGTGGGATTTCAGGGTGGCCGCCCGGGCCAGGTAATCTTCCCGGCCTTCCTCTTTCGGTTTGACTTCGAACAGGACGATTACTTTTTGGCTCATGGTCTTCGTTTTTTGGGTGCGTAATCCTTCATGCCCTCCACGGCGCCCCCGGCCACGGCCCAGAGGTAGAGGCTGGCCACGGAGGCGTAGGGGGTGTAGCGTTTCCAGTAGTTGAGAAATTTTGGCTTGTCGATTTTCCGGTGGTGGTAGAGCATCCGCATGCCCCGCAGGATGGCCAGGTCGCCGTAGCTCAGTACGTTGGGGCGCTGCATGGAAAACAGCATCAGCATCTGGGCCGTCCACACGCCTATGCCCTCCAGCTCCGAAAGTCTCTCGCAGAGCGCCTCGTCGGGCAGCGCGTGCAGGGCCTCGATGTCGAACTCGGCCGAGCGGACCTTGCGGGCCACCGACTTGATGTAGGCGGCTTTGCGGAACGAGGTGCCCAGTTGTTGCAGGGCCTCCAGCGGCAGGCGGTCTATGCTCTCGGGGGTGACCGCTCCGACCTGCGCCAGCATCCGCTCCCAGAGGGTCTGGTGGGCCTTGGTCGAGATCTGCTGGCCGAGGATGGAGTGCACCAGGGCGGAAAAGAGATCGGGGTTGACCGCCCGCCGGATCATCCCCACGCGGTCGATAACCTCGGCCAGGCGCTTGTCCGCCCGCCGGAGGTGGTCGAGTTCTTTTTCCCCGTATTCAAAATACCTGCTCATGATCTTCTTCGTTATGGGCAAAGGTAACCGTCAATTTCGGCGGATGCAACCGAAAAATAGACAAACTCACACTTTCTTTTTATCTTTAGGGATCAAAATAACAGCGTGTTGCAGTATGGACTCTATGAAACAATCCCGGAAATGCAGTTTTCTTCTGATTCTGATCGTTTATCTGCTGGCCTCGGCGGTCGGGATCGCGGTCTTCGCGGCCTGTGCCGGGCAGGACGATCTCCTGCGCCTGTTCGCGGGGGATGCCGCGGCTACGGTGGCGGTCTTTCTGGGAAGCCTGTTGCTGCGCAACGCCTCGGTGTACGACCCCTACTGGAGCGTGGCCCCGGTGGTGATGCTGACCTCGCTGGCCGTTTATTACGGAGCCTTCGATGCGCCCTCGCTGCTGGTGTTGCTGGGGGTCTGGGTGTGGGGCGTGCGGCTGACGGCCAACTGGGCCTATACGTTTGAAAACCTGATGGTCCAGGACTGGAGGTACGACAAATACCAGGCCCAGTCGAAACTCTTCTGGCCGGTGGTCAATTTCTTCGGCATCCACTTTATGCCCACGCTGATCGTCTTCCTGGCGATGGTCCCGGCCTTCCGGCTGATGACCCTGCACGCCGGGGCCAACGGCTGGACTTTCCTGGCCTTCGGGCTTATGATCTTCGCGGCGGGTTTGCAGTATTTTTCGGACCGGCAGGCCCACGCTTTCCGCAGGCAGCATCCCGGAGGCGTGTGCGACCGGGGCCTGTGGCGGTATTCGCGCCACCCCAATTACCTGGGCGAAGTGCTCCTGTGGTGGGGCGTTTACGGGGCGCTGCTCTCGGTCTCTCCCGGCGAGTGGATAACCGGGCTGGGGGCCCTGGCGAACACCTTGTTGTTCGTCTTTATCAGCATTCCGCTGATGGAAAAACGGCAGTTGGCCCGCAAACCCGCCTACGCCGCCTACCGCCGCCGGACGAGCGCGCTGCTGCTGTGGCCGCCCCGCAACGCGTAGGATTATTTAACGTGAATTGTGGATAAGAAATCGTTTAACCTGTTTATTTCTATGATCGTTATCCCGGGATTTCTTATCCACAATTCATGTTAAGCGTCTTTTTCAAAGCCGCAAGGCTCGATCACCCCACCCCTACCCTCCCCTAACCGTAGGGGAGGGCTTGCAAACGGCCCATGGGGCCGTTTGCCCAAAGGTAGGTGAGTTGCTTAAACGCAACTCATGTTATTTATTTTTCGATTTCTCAAGCTCCCGCCCGGGAGCTTTTTTTTCCATGCAGCAAATCACCGGATTGCGCGTTCTATCTTCGAACGCTGTCCAAATTTTTGGCAACAGTGTCTACTAATTGGACACTTTGAAGGCAGATCGATTTTTTTAAATTCTGAAAATCAATTCATTGCATTTTCGGCCTTACTTTGGCATAGGGATAAACCGAAACAGAAACCAAACTGAAAAAAATGAATAGACCCATGAAAAGAACGATTTACCGGTGGACGCTTGCGCTGACCGCCCTGATTGCCTCGACGGGCCTCTCGGCCCAAACCGGCCCCTTGTCCCTCACGGGCCGTCTGGTCGATCCCGAGGGGCGGGGGGTCGCTTACGCCACCGTTGTGCTGGTATCCAACGCCGACTCGACCCGGGTGTTCGGCCAGACCTCCGGCGAAGGGGGGAAATTCACCTTGAAGGCCCCCAGGGGCGAGTACGTTTTCCGGGCCTCCTACCTGGGCTACACCCCGGTCTCGCAAGCCGTTTCGCTGACCCAGTCGGCGGACCTCGGAGACCTGATGCTGACCCCCTCGGCCACCGAGATCGACGCCGTGGAGGTCAGGGGCGAGATGGTCACCCGCGAGGCCGACCGCTTCGTGGTCGATGTGGCCAACAGCCCGGTGGCCGTGGGCAAGACGGCCAAGGAGATGCTCGAGCTCTCGCCTGCCGTGTGGGTGGACGAGAAGACCGGCATCTCGGTCAACGGCAAGGGCGGCACCCAGATCATGGTCAACGAACGCATCATCCGCGAGACGGGTGAGGACCTGATCAACTACCTCAAAACGATCAAGGCCGAGGACATCGTGCGCATCGAGGTGATCCCCGTGGGCGGCGTCGAGTTCGACGCCAGCGCCCAGGGCGGGGTGATCAAGATCACCCTCAAGCGCCAGCGCGACAACGGGCTGGACGGTTCGGTGAGCATGCGCTACATGACTACCCTGATGAAGTCGCGGCCGATGCAGAACTACTCGCCCAGCTTCACGCTCAACTACAAGGTCAATAAGCTGAGCCTCTACTCCAACGTCAACTACTCCGGGGGCAACCAGTCCTCCACCGAGTCTTCCTGGCGCAAAGGGACCACCGGCTACGACAACGCCTCGCAGATCGCCTCTTCCTGGGACTGGAACTGGCTCTCGGTGCGCACCGGCGGGATCTACGACATCAACGACAAGCACAGCGTGGGCGTGGAAGCCAACCTCAACGGCTTTATCCCCGGCGGCGGGGAGAGCATGAACGCCGAAGAGAACACCGGTCCCGGCGGCTACCGCCAGGACATCCTCAGCCACTACGACCAAAAGAGCCTCTACCGGACCTGGGGCGTCTCGGCCAACTACGTCGCCAAGCTCGACACGGTGGGTTCGACCTTCAAGCTGCTGTTGGACTACGTCAACACCACCCCCCGCAACACGGGCGACTACTACAACCTCTACGACACGAACGGGGTGGAGAAGGACTCCGTCTACCGCAGCCTCAGCCAGTCCTGGAACAACCTCTACTCCGTCACCGGGGACTTCAATATCCAGGCCGGCAAATCGGGCAAGGTCAAGGCCGGCTTCAAGTACATGTTCAGCGACATCGACAGCTACCAGGGGTATGATTATCGGAGAAACAACGAGTGGAAGAAGATCGATGACCGCACCCACACCACGCTCTACAAGGAGCACATCCCGGCCCTCTACGGCGATTACTCCTACAAGTTCGCCAACAAGATGACCCTCAGCGCCGGGATCCGCCTCGAATACACCTACGCCGTCCCGGGGGCCGACGACGTGGGCCAGTTCAGCATCGACAAGCAGAATTACCTGAGCTTCTTCCCCAACGCCAACCTGGCCATGCCCCTGGACAAGAAGGAAAACCACCAGCTGATCCTCTCCTACGCCCGCAAGATTCGCCGGCCCAACGTCTGGAACCTGATCCCCCGCCGCTGGACCGAAAGCGAGACCGTGGCTTACGAGGGGAACCCCAAGCTCGATCCCTGCTACTCCAACGAGATGAGCCTGAGTTGGGTGATTAAGAAAAAGTACAACGTCACGGCCGGAGCCTACCTCATGACCGACGACTACACCTGGGTGCCGACCCAGGACGCCGACAACCCCAACCTGGTCGTTTACACGCCCATGAACCAGGACAACCGCAACCTCTACTACCTGACGGTCAACCTGCCGGTGAATCCCACTAAGTGGTGGACCATGAACGCCAACCTCAGCGGGCGCCTGACCTGGTACACGATGCAGGGCGGCGAGCAACTGACCAACCACCGCGTCTCGGGGAACCTCAACAATACCTTCACCGTGACCAAGACCACCAGCCTGACCCTGGGCTTCCGGGGGCAGACGCCCAGCAAATTCGGCTACACCCAGTACCCGGGCTTCTGGATGGTCAACGCCGGGGTGGCCCAGAAGTTCTACAAGAACAAGTTCACCGCCAACCTGCAGTTCGACAACATCTTCAACTCGACCAACGGACGGCAGATCACCGACGCCCCCTTCTACTACGGGGAAAGTTTCGGGCTGTGGGGCCGCCCGAGCATGAGCGTCTCGCTGCGTTACAACTTCAAGTCGGGCAAGGAGTTCCGGGCCAAGACCGTCGAGTCGGGGGCCGATGCCTCGCGCATCAGCGGTGGCAGAGGGGAATAATTCGCTTCGGAAGTACCTGAAAAAGGACCGGCCTTCTTAAAAGGCCGGTCCTTTTTTATTGTCTATGTCCTCAGAGCGTGCCGTCGGCCAGAAGCGTCAGGGCCGGGCGGTCGAGGATCGTGACCTGCTTCTGTTGCGCGCGGATCAGCCCTTCCTCCTGCATGCGGGTGATCTCGCGTTCGAGCGAGGGCCGCGCCACGCCGAAGTACTCGGCCAGGGCGCTCTTGGGCTTGTCGAGCGTCACCGTGGGGGAACCCTGTTGTTTCGACAGTCCGAGCAGGTGGACCGCCAGCTTCTGGCGGATGGTGCGCAGGGACATCAGGTTGAGTTTGCGGCTCAGGCGGGTGGCGAAGTCCGCCGAGATGTCCAGGTAGTTTTTCAGCAGGGTCTCGTTCATCGAGAGCATCCTGAGCACCGAGGGCTTGGGGATGACGATCGCCGCGGTCTGCTCCCGCGCCGTGGCCTGCACCGGAAAGCGGTTGTCGTGCCCGAAGAGGAAGAGGATCGCCAGGGGGCTGGGGGCCTCGATGTCCTCCACCTTGGCCACCTTTCCCGAGGGGTCGGTCATCTCGCCCTTGACGCTGCCGGTGAGCAGGAGGATCAGCCGGTTGACCGGCTCGTCCTGCAGGGCGAGGACCTCGCCTTTGCGGAAGGTCGTCTCGGTGACTTTCAACTCGGTGAAAATCCGTTCCAGCTCGCTTTCCTCGAGCCCGTGGAACAGGGGGGTCTTCAGTAATATCGAGAGGTTCATGGAAACAAAAATAGGATTTTTTGCCGGGTGTAACAACTGTGACGGTTTTTGGGGATACCCTGGCCCTACTTTTGTGCTATACAAAAACGCAGAACAGCGATGAAACGGACGGTAATAAAAATAGACGAGGGCCTTTGCAACGGCTGCGGCGCCTGTGTCAGCGGCTGCCACGAGGGGGCCCTGCAACTGATCGACGGCAAGGCCGTGATGATCAGCGATCTCTATTGCGACGGACTGGGGGCCTGCATCGGGGAGTGCCCCGTGGGTGCCATCTCGTTCGAGGAGCGCGAAGCCGTGCCCTACGACGAGACGGCGGTGATGGAGCGTCTGCTCCCCAAGGGCGAGGCGGTCGTGTTGGCGCACCTTAAGCACTTAAAGGAACACGACGAGACCGAGTGGCTGCGCCAGGGGGTGGAGCACCTCGAAAAGCACGCCCCCGGTGGCATCGACCTGACGAAGATCGGCCTCGGAAACGAAGCGAAGAGCGGGGCCCCGGCTCTAAAACCCCTGGCCTGCGGCTGTCCGGGCTCGATGGCCCGGGAGATTCCCCGGCCGCCCGCCGGTGGCTTCGCCGCGGCTTTCGGCGGGGTCGCTCCGGTCCCGCAGCCCGCCCCGCAGTTCTCCGAGTTGCGGCAATTTCCGGTGCAGTTGCACCTGATCAACCCGCAGGCCGGGTTTTTCCAGGGGGCGGACCTGCTGTTGGCCGCCGACTGCACGGCCTTCGCCAGCGGCGAGTTCCACAGCCGCTTCCTGCGCGGGAAAATGCTGGCCATCGCCTGCCCCAAGCTCGACAGCAATACGCCGGTCTACGTCGAAAAACTGGTCGAGTTGATCGACACCGCCAAAATCGATACGCTGACCGTGCTGACCATGGAGGTGCCCTGTTGCGGGGGATTGCTGCGCATCGCGCGGACGGCCCGGGAGCAGGCCCGGCGCAACATCCCCATCAAGACGGTCGTGCTTTCGGTCTCCGGGGAGGTTATCAGCGAAGAATGGATCTAACAACCTTTAAAAAACTGAAACTATGGGAATGTTTTGCTTTCAATGCCAGGAAGCGGCCGGATGTACCGGTTGCACGATAAAAGGCGTCTGCGGCAAGGAACCGCAGACGGCCGGATTGATGGACGTCCTGCTGTACGCCGTGCGCGGCGCGGCGATCGTCAACCGCGCGCTGCGCGAAAAGGGCGCTCCGGACGAGAGGGCCAGCCGGAAGATGATCGACGCGCTGTTCAGCACCATCACCAACGCCAACTTCGACGACGAGGCCCTCCAGGCCCGCATCGCCACGATGCTGGCCGTAAAGAACGAGCTGATCGGCACCGCTAAAAAACGCGGCATCGCCCTGCCCGGGCTGCCCGAGGTGGCCTTCCACCCCGCCCCGGCGGAATATGAATCGGCGGCCGCGGCGGTCGGAGTGCTGAGCATGAAAGACGAGGACATCCGCTCGTTGAAGCAGATGATCATTTACGGCGTCAAGGGCGCGGCGGCCTACACCGAGCACGCCCTGAACCTGGGCTTCGAGGACCCGGTCCTCTACGAAATGCTGGAAAACGCCTTGGCCGAGGTCAGCCGCCCGGACATCTCCGCGGGCGAACTGGTCGCCCTGACGCTGGGCGTGGGCGAGTGCGGCGTCAAGGCCATGGCCCTGCTCGACAAGGCCAACACATCGAATTACGGAAACCCCGAGATCACGAAGGTCAACCTCGGCGTGGGCTCCCGTCCGGGCATCCTGGTCAGCGGCCACGACTTGAAGGATTTCGAAGAGCTGCTCGAGCAGAGCAAAGACGCCGGGGTGGATATCTACACCCACAGCGAAATGCTGCCCGCCCACTACTACCCGGCCTTCAAAAAGTACCCCCATTTCGTGGGCAACTACGGCAACGCCTGGTGGCGGCAGCGCGAGGAGTTCGAGTCGTTCAACGGCGTGATCCTCTTCACCACCAACTGCATCGTTCCACCGTTGCCTAAAGCCTCCTACAAGGAGCGCATCTACACCACCGGTTCTTCGGGCCTCCCCGGGGCGACGCACATTCCCGCCCGCCAAGACGGCAAGCCGAAGGATTTTTCGGCCCTGATCGAACACGCCAAGAAGTGCGCCCCCCCGACCGAGATCGAGAAAGGGGAAATCGTCGGCGGCTTCGCGCACAACCAGGTGCTGGCCTTGGCCGATAAAGTCGTGGACGCCGTCAAATCGGGAGCCATCACCCAATTCGTGGTCATGGCCGGCTGCGACGGCCGCATGAAATCCCGCCAGTACTACACCGACTTCGCCGCGGCCCTGCCCGCCTCGACGGTGATCCTGACGGCGGGCTGCGCCAAGTACCGCTACAACAAGCTGCCCCTGGGCGACATCGGCGGCATCCCCCGCGTGCTCGACGCCGGGCAGTGCAACGACAGCTACTCGCTGGTGGTGATCGCCCTGGCGCTGCAAAAGGCCTTCGGCCTGGAGAGTGTCAACGACCTGCCGATCGTCTACAACATCGCCTGGTACGAGCAGAAAGCGGTGATCGTGCTGCTGGCCCTGCTGAGCCTGGGCGTCAAGAACATCCACCTGGGCCCGACGCTGCCCGCCTTCCTCTCGCCGAACGTCACCAACGTATTG
>JAVBNV010000030.1:0-26363 GCA_031551325.1 Alistipes sp. | reverse complement strand
GGCGCCCGGGCGGCTTCATACTCGGGCGGTTAAAGCTTGCCCCGGGGCGCCCTGGCCTATTTAATCCCGCAATAATCCCGGTGGCCCCCCACCACCGGGCCGGGGGCCTCCTGCATACAGATGTCCGCTATTTCAACGCCTTAATCAGTTCAGGCATCAGGCTCGAAAGTGTATTCTCCGTCTGGGCCGTGAAGAAATTCCCGTCAATCTCATAGGCCTTATCGGTGGCCGTCCCGCTTTTGATCATCCCCTGCACAAAGGGATGGGTAGCCACTTTCTTGCCTTCAATGACCCCCAGCGGGTCCAGCAGCAGGGCAAAGGCGCAATGCCCCGCGATCAGTTTCCCCTGCCCCGCAAAGGCCCCGATCACCGCCATCATATCCTGGTTGTACCCTTTGGAGGCGTTCTCGCCGAATTTCGGCATGGCGTCCCCGCAGGCAAACACCAGGGCGTCGTACTCGGCCTCATGCTCCTTGAGGTGGGCGACTACGTCGTCCGCCCGGAGCGCGATGCCCGAGTTGGTCTTGATTTCGGGGCTGTCGGCCACCGCGAAAACGCGGTAGGGGATGCCGTTTTCAAAAAATGCTTCTAGGTACTGGAAAAGGCCCGCTCCGTTCACCGGATCGACGGCCAGCACAGCGACTTTTTTTGCCATCATCGTTATTTTTTTAAGTTACTAAAAAGAAGTTTATTACTTTTGTATAGCAAATATACCGCCGGACACCTTCCCGAACAAGAACGAACGGCGCTGTAAGACACTTACAACGAGGTAAGTAATATTGATCCCCAGGAGTATGCAACCGCAAAAAAGTGAAAAAAAATTCAAGACCGTCACCTACTGTCCCATCCGGCAGGTGCTGGACCGCCTGGGCGACAAGTGGTCGATCCTGGTGCTGGTGACCCTGCACGCCAACGGCGTGATGCGTTTCTCGGACCTGCGCCGCACGATCGAGGACATCTCGGAGCGCATGCTCACCGTCACCCTGCGAAGCCTCGAATCCGACGGCTTGATTTCCCGGCGGGTCTACCCCCAGGTCCCGCCCCGGGTGGAGTACGACCTGACGGCGATGGGCCGGGGGTTGATGCCCCACATGATGGGGCTGGTGGAGTGGGCCGAGCAGCAGATGCCCGCCATTATCGACCACCGGGGGGAAGATTGCTGCGGTTGATTTCGAAATCCCGGAATCTTTCTTAACTTTGTTTCATTAAATCTTTCAAAATTCAGATTATGGCAAGCATCAGAGGCATCAAAAACGATATCGATTACCTGGCCAGCGAAGTGATTTCGGATTGCTACGTGGCCCTCTATTTCGACCGCGACGAGAAAAAACGCAAGGACATCATCGCCCTCATCGAGGAAGCCGTCGCCCAGCGCAACGCGCTCTACGAACGGGTGAACAACCCCGCGGACAAAAAGAACGCCAGCCTGGTGCGCAAGCACTACGCCGCCATCCGCCGCGACATGATGAGCGGGGTGGACGCCATGTTCGAAAAACTCAGCGAAATCTGCAAGTAGGGGATCTGTCTCGCGATTGTGAAGGGGCTGCACATATCGCACATCATATTTTCCTCATCCTCTTCGTTCCAGTCCTCACGTACTTCAAGTACGCTCCGGGCTGTAACTTCAGACAATAAGAAAACCGACGAACGCAGCAGGCGGCAGAGTCCGCTTGCGGGCTATGCCCTGCAAGGAGGAGGAAAACGGGCGTTTTTTTGCCCGTTAAATCTGACGCACGCTATGCACAGCTTCGTCTCCAACCCTCAGGGTGCTACGGATTCCGAATAATTCCGCTACGTCTTAAAAAAATCCCGCCTGTTCCTTGGAGCAGGCGGGATTTTTTTGTTGCGTTCGGGTCAGTGGTTTTCCAGCACGGTATGCGGCACTTCTCCGTGATAAATCACTTGTATGGGGCAATCGTAATTGTGAAGCTGCTCGGCCGTGATCACATTCGAATTGTGCCTATGGAGATGCTGGTTGACGCAGACGATCGACTTGACGTAAGAGGTGATCGTGCCCAGGTCGTGCGAGACCATCAGGATGGCCATGCGTTCGTTGAGTTGCCGGAGCAGGGCGTAAAGCTCCTTTTCGAAGCGGTTGTCCACGAAGTTGGCCGGCTCGTCCAGGATCAACAGGGCCGGCTCGGCGATCAGCGCGCGGCACAGCAGGGCCCGCTGCATCTGCCCCCCGGACAATTCGCCGATGGGCCGCCGGGCCAGCTCGACGATGCCGCAGGTAGTCAGCAATTCCCGGGCTTTGCGGCGATCCGAGGCGCTGTAGCGTCCCCACAGTCGCTTTTCGGATTGCAGGCCCGAGAGGGCCACTTCTTCGACGGAGATCGGGAAGGCCTTGTCCAGCTCGCTCACCTGGGGCATGTAGCCGATAGCCGGAGTGCCGTGACGCAGAATTTCCTCCGAGAAAACGATCTCCCCGGAGTAGGGGACCAGCCCCAGGATCGCTTTCACGAGTGAGCTTTTCCCACCTCCGTTGGGTCCGATCACGCCCAGAAAATCCCGGGCGTAGATGTCCAGGGTGACGTGGCTCAAGGCCAGCGTCTCCCCGTAGCGGACACTCAGGTTGCGGATCGATACGATGCTCATGGTTGGGCGATTAATCGGGAGATTTCCCGGAGGTTTTCCTCCACTTCATAGCCCAGCGGGTCGATGGCGACGGCCTCGACGCCCAACTCCCGGGCGAGGGTCTCCACGGTGTTGCGGCTGAACTGCCGCTGGTAAAGAATGCGCGGAATGTTCCACCTCCGGGCCGTGTCGACCAGCCGCCGCAGGTGGTCGGCCGAGGGCTCCTTGCCCTCGTCTTCCAGGGCGATCTGGGTGAGCGAGTAGTCCCGGGCCAGGTAGCCCAGGGCCGGGTGGTAGACGATAAAATGGGTGTTTCCCGAAGCGAAGCGCCCGGAGAGTTCCCGGTCGAGCGAGTCGAGCGAGGAGAGCAGCGCCTCGTAGTTGCTGCGGTAGTGAACCGAATCGGGATAGCGCGCCGCCAGGGCTTCGTAGAGCGTCCCGGCCATGATTTTCAGGTTCTTTGGGGAGCTCCAGATGTGGGGGTCGACGCCATGATGGTGGTGGTGTCCGTGGTGCTCCCCCTCCCCGTGCGAACAACTCCCTTCGAGCAGCAGAATCCCCTCCGAAAGATGCACCAGGCCGACGGAAGGCATGTTCTTAGAGATGGATTCAGAGAGGTGTTTTTCGAAGTCGATCAACCCGATCTGGACGTAGAACGCCGAGTTGGCCACCCGGCGCATCTGGGCCGCCGTGGGCTCGTAGGTCTCGGGCCCGGAGCCCGCAGGCACCAGCACGTTGACGGCAAAGTCCGGCCCGGCGATCGCCTTGACCAGGTAACGCAGGGGCTCGATGCTCACCGAAATCTGGGCCTCCCCGGCAGGCTTATCCCCTCCGCAACCGCAGAGCAGAAACAATCCGGAGACCAACGGAGCTATTTTTCTCAGAAAAGGCATTAGGGCATGTCCGTGTATTTCGGACGCATGATCTCGCTGTAGATAACGGCCATCCGGGGATCGAAGCCCCCGGCGAACAACTCGTCCGCGGAAGTCTCGTCTTCCGGTTCCGGCATGGACTTCTGGGCCTGAATGCGGGTCTCGGCGGCCGCCTTTTTGCCCCCTTTTGCCCCCTTTTTGCGGGGTGCGGGTGCCACCGGATCGGGTGCCTCGAACGACAGGGTTTCCTGGGAAATCCCCTCCTCCCCGGAAATTTCCTCGTAGGTGAAGTAGGGCAGCCGTCCGGGTTCGCTCTCCTCGGGGGCCGGCACCAATACCGGGGTGCCTACCGGTTCCGAGTAGGGCCGGACGTCGTCCTCACGCTTTTGCAGTTCGCGCACCAGGTCTTCCCAGGGCGACTGCTCCTGCGGCCCGGGGGCCTGGGAGGAAATTTGTTTCTTCTTTTTGTTGGCACTGATGATCGCCGAGATCACCAATGCGATAATGAGGGGCAATAAACCTTCCATAGGATTTCCAATTATTCCATGTTTGCACTCTCCAGGCGGTGCACCTTCTCCACCCCTTTGACCTTGCCGACCTTGTCCATGACCATTTTCAGGTCCCGGGTGTCCTTGACGTAGAGGCTGATCTGCCCTTCGAAGATGCCGTCGTGGCTCTGGATGTGCACCTCGCGGATGTTGATGCTCAGCTCCCCGGTGATCATCTGGACCAACTCCATCAGGATGCCGAAGCGGTCGATCCCCCGGATCTCGAAAACCGAGAGGTAGGACATCGCGTTGTGGCTGGCCCAGGTCACCGGAGTGAGGTTGTTGCCGTGCTGGGTGGCCAGTTTGATCAGTTCGTTGCAACTGCGTTTGTGCACGTCCACCTTGTGGGTCTCGGGATTCAGGTAGCCCACCACCTCGTCGCCGGGGATGGGGTTGCAGCAGGGGGCGATCACGAATTCGGGCCCGTCCTCCTCGCCGATGTTCTTCGTTTTCTCCTTCCGGGCCTTCTTCTTATCCTCGTTGGAGAGGAACTTGAAGGGGTTGGGAATCTGGAGGGTCCAGAACTTCAGGATCTTGTTGGCTGAATTTTCGCGCAGGTGTTTTTCCACCCCGTCCAGGTTGATGATCCCGGCGCCCAGCTTGCTGTAGAACTGGTCCTTGTTCGCGCATTCGTACACCGGCAGCAGCTTGCGGAAGACCCTCGCCCGGGCGTTGGGCGGAATCCCGAACTCCTTCATCTTCTCCTCGAAGATGGCGATGCCGGCCTGAATAGCATTCTGCTGGTCTTTCTTCAGGAAATTCTTGATCGCCTGCTTGGCCTTGGCCGTCACGACGTGGTCCAGCCACTCGACGTTGGGCTTGGCGCTTTTGGCGGTGATGATCTCGATCTGGTCGCCGCTGGCGATGGGGGTGAAGATCGACTCGATCTTGTGGTTCACCTTGGCGCCGATGGCGCTGTTGCCGATCTTCGAGTGGACGTCGTAGGCGAAGTCGAGGGCCGTGGAGCCGTTGGGCAGGGTGCGCGACTCGCCCTTGGGCGTGAAAACCACGATCTCCGAGACGTAGAGGCTCATCTTGAAGTTGTCCAGGAACTCCACGGCGGTCTCCGTGGGGCTATTCAACGCGTCGCGGACCTGGCGCATCCAGCGTTCGAATTCCACGTCGTCGGGCAGGTCCTCGCCGCTGCCCTTGTACTTCCAGTGGGCGGCGAATCCGCGTTCGGCGATCTCCTGCATGCGCTGCGAGCGGATCTGCACCTCCACCCATTCCCCCTCGGGGCCCATCACCGTCGAGTGCAGGGCTTCGTAGCCGTTCGCCTTGGGGATGTTCACCCAGTCGCGGATGCGGTCGGGCTTGGGGGTGTAGATGTCCGTGATGAGCGAGTAGATGTGCCAGCACTGCGACTTCTCGGGCACCAGGGGCGAGGGCTTGAAGATGATGCGCACGGCGAACAGGTCGTAGACCTCCTCGAAGGGAATCTGCTTGCGCTGCATCTTCGACCAGACCGAATAGACCGACTTGACGCGGCCCTCGATCTCGAAGTCGATGTCGTTCTCGCGCAGCTTCTCGATGATCGGGGCGTTGAAGCGTTCGATGTAGCGGCTGCGGTCGGCCTCCGTAGCCTGGAGTTTTTCGGCGATCTGGGCGTACTCCTCCGGGAAACGGTACTTGAGCGTCAGGTCCTCCAGCTCGCTCTTGATCAGGTACAACCCGAGCCGGTAGGCCAGCGGGGCGAACAGGTAGATCGTCTCGCTGGTGATTTTCATCTGCTTGTGCAGGGGCATGCTGCCCAGCGTGCGCATGTTGTGCAGGCGGTCGGCGATCTTGATCAGAATCACCCGCACGTCGTCCGAGAGCGTCAGCAGTACCTTGCGGAAGTTCTCCGCCTGCTCCGAGATGTCCGACTGGAAGACGCCCGACATCTTGGTCAGGCCGTCGACCATGTTGGCGATCTTGGGTCCGAAGAGGTTTTCGAGGTCTTCGACCGTGAAATCGGTGTCTTCCACCACGTCGTGCAGCAGGGCGGCCACCACCGACTTGACCCCCAGGCCGATCTCGTCCACGACGATCAGGGCCACGGCCAACGGATGCAGGATATAAGGCTCCCCGGAGCGGCGGCGGACGTCCTGATGGGCCTCGCGCGCCAGGAAAAAGGCGCGTTTGATCAGGTTGCGGTCCTCGTCGTCCTTGCAGATCTTTTCACAGTGCTCCATCAGGACGCCGAAGGCGTCGTCGATCATGCATTCGTCTTGCTCGGTATACCCCATAAGTAGAAGGGAGACAAAAAATAATAGTGGTTACGCTTTAACCAGGGCCTCGCGTACCTTGGCTTCGATCTCGGCGCGCAGAGCGTCGTCGTTCTTAAGCAGTTCCTTGACCGCGTCGCGGCCCTGGCCCAGTTTGCCGTCCCCGTAGGAGAACCAGGAGCCGCTCTTCTTGATAACTCCCATATCGACACCCAGGTCGACGATTTCTCCTAACTTCGAGATGCCTTCGCCGAACATGAGGTCGAACTCGGCCCGGCGGAAGGGGGGCGCCATTTTGTTTTTGACGATCTTCACCTTGGCCCGGGCGCCGAGTTGCTCTTCGCCGTCCTTGATCACCGAAGCCTTGCGGATGTCGATGCGCACGCTGGCGTAGAATTTCAGGGCGTTCCCCCCGGTGGTCGTTTCGGGGTTGCCGTAGACCACGCCGATCTTGTCGCGCAGCTGGTTGATGAAGATGCACACGGTGCCGGTCTTGGAGATGCTGGCCGTCAGCTTGCGCAGGGCCTGGGACATGAGCCGGGCCTGGAGGCCCATTTTCGATTCGCCCATCTCGCCTTCGATTTCGGCCTTGGGCGTCAGGGCGGCCACCGAGTCGATCACCACGATGTCGATGGCGCTCGAGCGGATCAGGTGGTCGGCGATCTCGAGGGCCTGCTCCCCGTTGTCGGGCTGCGAGATCAACAGTTCGTCGATGTCCACGCCCAGCTTCTGGGCGTAGGTGCTGTCGAAAGCGTGCTCGGCGTCGATGAAGGCGGCGATGCCGCCGGCTTTCTGCGCCTCGGCGATGGCATGGATGGCCAGGGTGGTCTTCCCGGAGGATTCGGGGCCGTAGATCTCGATCACGCGTCCTTTGGGGTAGCCGCCGATGCCCAGGGCCAGGTCCAGGGTGATCGAGCCCGAGGGGATCACCGGAACCGCGTCCACGGTCTTGCTGCTCATCTTCATGATGGCCCCTTTGCCGTAATCTTTTTCAATCTTGTCCATCACGGCGCTCAGAACCTTGAGCTTCTCCGGATTGATCTGTGCTTTGTCTGCCATGTGTGTTTGGGTCTTATAATTTTTAATTATTTGTAAGCTTCCACAATTTGCTCGAAGTGGTCTTTGGTGTCGACCTGGTCGAAGATCTTCTCGATCACGCCCTTTTCGTCGATCACGAAGGTGGTGCGCAGGATGCCCATGTAGGCGCGTCCCATGAATTTCTTCTCGCCCCAGACGCCGTAGGCCTGGGCGATTTTCTTATCGGTATCGGAAAGCAATGGAAAGTTCAGAGAATGCTTCTCGATAAACCCCCGGTGAGACTTTTCGCTGTCGGGGCTTACGCCCACCACCTCGAAGCCCATCTTCTGGAGTTCATCCCGCCCGTCGCGCAGGCTGCAGGCCTCGGCCGTGCAGCCGGGGGTGTTGTCCTTGGGGTAGAAATAGAGGATGAGTTTGCGCCCGGCGAAGTCCGCCAGCGAGAGCTTATTTCCGTTCTGGTCGACGCCCTCGAAACGGGGAGCGGCTTGACCTACTGTGAGCTTTTCCATAGCGTGCATTTGCGGATAAAGATACGAATAAATCCCTGAATATAGAAAAGTTTTTCCGGGCAAAATGGGCCCGAAAAAACTTTTCAAGAATAGTGCCGCTTCCGGCTATTTCAGCAGTTCTTTGACCGTCTCGGCGATCGCCCGCCCGTCGGCCTTTCCGGCCAATTCCTTGGAGGCCGCGCCCATCACCTTGCCCATGTCGCCGGGCCCCGTAGCGCCCACCCGGGCGATGATAGCCCGCAGCGCCTGCTCCAATTCCTCGGCGCTCAGCGCTTTGGGAAGGTATACTTCCAGAAAGCCCGCTTCGGCCAACTCGTTTTCAGCCAGTTCGGGACGCCCGTTCTGGGCATAGACCTGGGCGGTCTCGCGGCGCTGCTTGACCAGCTTCTGGATGCTTTTGAGCACCGCCTCGTCCGTCACTTCGTGGGAGCCTCCGGCGGTCTTGGCCAGCAGGATCTCGGCCTTGACCGCCCTCAGGGCCGTCAGGCGCACGCTCTCTTTGGCCAGCATGGCCTGTTTGATCGCTTCGTTGATTTGTGCTTCGAGTGTCATATCGTCTGTTTTTTCCTTACAAAGATAACGCGTTTGCGTTAAAATTCCTCTCCGGTAGGATCGGGTCGATTGGGCAAACCGTCCCGGAATTTCATGGAAGCATGAGTCCCATCGCAATAAGGCTTGTTGGAAGATTGCCCGCAGCGGCACAGCGCCACCCGGTTGCGGACCTCATAAGTAAACCCGTCCTCCTTCGAAATGGGAATCCCCCCCCGCACCCACAACGGCCCGCTGCACCGGATCATCGGGTCCTCGACCAGCCCCAGGCTCGGCTCGAACTGCGGCTCCTCGGGAGTGTCGTTGTTGCGCCAGGCCGACAGCCGGGCACCCGGACAGCGGTTGGCTTCGTGCACGGCCATCTCGGCCGCCTCTTCGCTGTCCTCCTCGGCCAGGTTCCAGGCCCGGTCGCCGGCGTCGCAGAAGCGGGCGAAGGCGCAGTAGCTCTGGTTGTCGGTCAGGCTCACCCGGGGGCCGTCGGTCACCTCGGCCCCGTCGAGGATCGGCTCCATGGAGGCCGTCAGGGCGGGATCCCAGTCCGCCTGGGTGTGCGCCCCGTCGCAGTAGGGCTTGTGGGCCGAGGCCCCGCAGCGGCACAACGCCGTGCACTGCTCCGAGGTGTCGTAGCCTTGCCCGGCCTTGTAGTACCACATCTCCTGCCGCGCGTTGGGCATGATGAACTGCTGTTTGAGGGGAGGGGAGCCGTAGACCAGGTAGGGGCCCGCTTCGGCGATCACGATTTGGTACTGTTCCGGAGCCACGGTCGTGCCCGGTTCGACGGTATAAGTTTTCATAAGCCAGGGAAGAAGGTTAGCAACTTCCTCTCATGCAAGAACTATGCCCGCCGCGAACGTTTTCCGTAGAAAGCCCGCCTTTCGTCGAGCAGGAACGCCAGGGCGATCAGGGCGGCCAGCAGGTCGGCGAAAGGAATGGCCAGCCAGGTCCCCGTCAACCCGAACCAACGCGAGAACAGGATCAGTGCCGGGATCAGGAAGATCACCTGCCGGGTGAGGCTCATAAAGATGGCCTTGGGAGCCTTGCTGATCGACTGGAAAAAGGTCGAGGCGACGATCTGGAAGCCCACCACGGGGAGCATCAGGCAGACGATCCGCATGCCGTGGACGGCCATTTTTGAAAGTTCGGGATCGTGGGTGAAAGCCCCCACCAGGATTTTGGGGAACAACTCGGCCAGGGCCCATCCCACCAGCATCATGAGGAAGGCCGTGCGCAGGGTCAGCAGCAGGACGTCCTTCATGCGCTTGTAGCGCCGGGCCCCGAAGTTGTAGCCCACGATGGGCTGCATGCCCTGGCAGAGCCCCATGATGCACATAACGGCCAGCATGGCGAAGGAGCCGATGATGCCGTAGGCCCCGATGGCCAGGTCGCCGCCCTCGCGCACCAGTTGGTGGTTCATGATGATGTTCACGCCGCTGGCGGCCAGGTTCATCAGGAAGGGGGCCATCCCGATGGAGACGATGTTGCGGATGATCCGCTTTTTGGGCCGGAAGCAGTCGCGGCGGAAATGCACGGGATGGCGCCGGTCCAGGAAGTGGTTCATCACGAAGACGGCGCTCACGAGCATCGAGACCACCGTGGCGATGGCCGCCCCGCGGATGCCCATGCCGAATCCGAAGATAAAGACCGGGTCGAGGGCGATGTTGAGCCCCACGCCGATCAGGATGGTATACATCGACTTGTTCGGAAAACCCGAGGCCCGCATCATGCCGCTGAAGCTGTAGCTCAGGTTGCTCAGGATGCTGCCCGGGATGACGATCTGCAGGTAGTCTTTGGCGTAGGGGATGGTCTGCTCGCTGCCGCCGAAGGCCACCAGGATCTCGTCCAGGTAGATCATCGAAACGCTCACCAGTATCCCCGAGAGCAGGAAGGTCAGCACCAGGGCGTTGCCGAGGATGTTGCGTGCCCAACGCAGGTCCTTCATCCCCAGGACGATGGAGATGCGCGAAGAGGCCCCGACCCCCACCAGGGTGCCGATGGCGGCCACCAGGGTCATCAGCGGCAGGGTAAGCGCCAGCCCCGAAATGGCCATGGGGCCTACGCCCTGACCGATGTAGACCCTATCGACGATGTTGTATAGCGAAGCCACCAGCATCCCCACGATCGAGGGCAGGGAGTAACGCAGCAGCAGGGGACCGATTTTTTCATGGGCCAGCGCGGTGGCCGAGGAATTGATTTGTTGGGACATGCTTTTTCTAATGGGACAAAGATACCGGGAATAAATCGATAATCGGGGCGGCACGAAATTTTTTCTTTAAAAAAGTAGGAAGTTCAAATCTTTTGTGTATCTTTAAATAAGAGATATCACTTGAAACGGTTAATCTAATTTTCTACCTGTCATGAAAAAAATACTACTTTCTTGTTTGGGTCTGCTCCTCGGTAGCGTGGCCCTCTCCGCCCAGAATGAAATGGAACTGCTGCAAATCTCCGTGGCCAACGCCAAAGGGAAAACCATTTCCAAGGCATTGATCTCCTTTGCCAGTTCCCCCTTGTACCGTCAGTTGGACTTCGACGGGACCTTGACCTTCCGTCCGATGCCGGGCGATACGGTCTTCGTGACCTCGGGAAGTTACAAATTCGGCATCCCGGCAAAGCCCGGACAGACGAAAATGGATATCCGCATCGATAAAGAAAAGGCTTACGAAAAGTATGATCCCAAGACGGTTTATCCCGGAGTAAAGCTGCCTTCGTTCAATACCAGCAAACTCTATCTGAATCCCGATATCCTCTCTTACGGGACAGTCTCGAATCTGATTCGGTTGAGATATCCCGCCATTGCCCTCAAAAAAATGAACGGATATACTTATGCGGTGCTTAACGCCAATCCCACACGGACGAGTAGTAGTGGAACCACCGAACTGAATTCCTACGGGGGTGAAGGTGGAACCTCTGTGGCCCCGGACCCCAATAGCGTCGGGGCGGCCTTGATGATGGTGGACGGTAAGCAGATGGGTAGCTTCGAGGCGATTGACCGTCTCGTTCCGCTTTCCACCGTGGTCTCTATTACTTATGAAAAGCCCGATATCGTTTTGGGGAAAGGCGGAAACGGAAAGGTCTTTATCCGTACCCTTGCTTATAAAGAACCGGAAATTTAAGCCTTATGAAAAAGATTCTCTTACTCGCGGGAGCCTTGTTGTGTTACGTCCTCACGCTTTCCGCCCAACAGGAAATCAACCGGGTTGTCCTGACGATCACCACCGATAAGGGAAAGCCTCTCACCTCTGCGCTGGTTTCCCTGAAAAGCTCCCCCCTCTACCGGAATATCGACGATGAGGGTAAGACCTCGTTTCGTCCGATGCCCAGCGATACACTCTATGTCTCGGTGGGGAATTACAAGACCAGTATCCCGACCGATGGAATGGATCAGTTGTACCTGAGTTTTGCGAAAAATTCCTTTTACAATACCGATAACCGCGATACCCGCTATCCGACCGTGAAGATTCCGTCGTTCAATTCGAACAAGATCTACACGAATCCCAACATCGAATCCTACGGGACGGTCTCCAACCTGATCAAGATACAATACCCTTCCATTACGATCAAACTGGTGCAAGGGTATCATTATCTTTTCCTGACTTCGGCTCCGACCTCCACCGGCAACAAGGGGGCCGCCTATACCAATACCAGTGCGGGGCAGGGTACCCTCAGCATCGCTCCGGACCCGGGTACGCTCGGCGCCGCCACGATCTCCCTGGACGGGCAGGCCCTGAAGACGATGGAAGAAGTGGATAAGATGGTTACCCTGTCGCGATTGGTGAGCATTACCTACGAAGCGCCCGATCTGTTGAAAGGCCGGGGAGGCTCCGGAAAAGTGACGATCGAGACCCTCGATCACCGTTGATCGGATCACTCTGCCGTATACACAAGAAAGCCGCTCGATGAGCGGCTTTCTTGTGTATGGTAGTGCAAAATGAACTTCCCGACGGCCGGGGCCGCGGCTGTGCATAGCGCAGCCTTATTCCCACTCGATCGTTGCGGGCGGCTTCGAGCTGATGTCGTACACCACGCGGTTGATCCCCCGCACGCGGTTGATGATCTCGTTCGAAACCTTGGCCATGAAGTCGTAGGGCAGGTGCACCCAGTCGGCCGTCATGGCGTCCGTGGAGATTACGGCCCGGAGGGCCAGGCAGTTTTCGTAGGTGCGTTCGTCACCCATCACGCCCACCGACTGCACCGGCAGCAGGATGGCGCCCGCCTGCCAGATCTGGTCGTAGAGGCCGGCTTCCTTGAGGGCGTCGACGTAGATTTTGTCGGCATCCTGCAGCACGCGCACCTTCTCGGCGGTCACTTCGCCCAGGATGCGGATGCCCAGGCCGGGACCCGGGAAGGGGTGGCGTCCCAGGATTTCCTGCGGGATGTCCAGTTGGCGGCCTACGCGGCGCACCTCGTCTTTGAACAGCAGGCGCAGGGGTTCCACGATCTTGAGGTTCATCTTGTCGGGCAATCCGCCCACGTTGTGGTGGGACTTGATCGTCGCCGAGGGGCCGTTCACCGAGATCGATTCGATCACGTCGGGGTAGATCGTACCCTGGGCCAGCCATTTGACATCTTTGAGTTTCATGGCTTCCTCGTCGAACACTTCGATGAAGTCGCGGCCGATGATCTTGCGCTTCTGCTCGGGATCGGTCACCCCGGAGAGGTCGCCCAGGAACTTATCCCCGGCGCGCACGCCGATGACGTTCAGGCCCATGGTCTTATAAGACTCGAGCACGCTTTCGAACTCGTTCTTGCGCAGCAGGCCGTGGTCGACGAAGATGCAGACCAGGCTCTTGCCGACGGCCCGGTGCAACAGCATGGCGGCCACCGAGGAGTCGACGCCGCCGGAGAGGCCCAGCAGCACCTTGTCGGTGCCGATCTGCTCGCGCAGTTCGCTCACCGTGGCTTCGATGAACGAGTCGGGCGTCCAGTCCTGTTTGCAACCGCAGATATCGCCCAGGAAGTTCTGCAACAGCTCTTTGCCCTCGGTCGAGTGGTAGACCTCGGGGTGGAACTGGATGCCCCAGGTGTTCTCGCCGTTGATTTGGAAGGCGGCCACGGGCACGTCGTCCGTGCTGGCGATCACCCGGAAATTTTCCGGGATGCGGGTGATCGTGTCCCCGTGGGACATCCACACCTGGCTCTTGTTGGAGAGGCCTTTGAGGAGCGGATTTTCGCGTTCGCTCGTGGTCAGCGTGGCGCGGCCGTATTCGCGCGATTTGGAGGGCTTCACTTCGCCGCCGGAGTGCTGGGCCAGGTACTGGGCCCCGTAGCAGACACCCAGCAGGGGGAGCTTGCCCTGGAAGGCCGAGAGATCGATCCTCGGGGCGTTTTCGTCGCGCACCGAGGAGGGGCTGCCCGAGAGGATCACCCCTTTGATCGAGGCGTCCAGCACGGCGGGCTGGTTATACGGGAGGATTTCGCAATAGACGTTCAGTTCGCGCACCCGGCGGGCGATCAACTGGGTGTATTGCGACCCGAAGTCGAAGATCAATATTTTTTCCTGCATATAGTTGTATGGTGTTAGATTTAGCGGATTTTAGCGCCTAGTTTCTGCTCGAAGGCCTGGATCAGGGCATTCATCGTCTTGTCGATCTGCTGGTCGACCAGCGTCTGGGCCGGGTCGCAGAGCACGAAACTCAGGGCGTAGGACTTCTTGCCCTCGGGCAGCTTGTCCCCTTCGTAGACGTCGAAAAGCGAGACCTCCTTGAGCAGCTTGCGCTCGGTGGAGAAGGCCAGGCTACGCAGTTGGGCGAAGCTCACGGAGCTGTCCAGCAGCAGGGCCAGGTCGCGGCGCACCTCGGGGTACTTGGGCAGCTCCTGGACCGTGATCTTGTGCTTGCGGGTGGCTTTTACCAAGGCTCCGAAGTCCATTTCCAGGAAGTAGGCGTCGCCCTTGAGGTCGAATTGCTTGCGGAGCTTCGGGGCGACGACGCCCATCTCCAGCATGCGTTTACCCTGGATCTTGTAAGCCACCGCCTCGCGGTAGAGATCGCTCTCGAGAGGCTCCATCTGAGCGGACTCCAGGTCGAATCCCAGGCGGCGCAGCAGTTGTTCGGCCGTGGCTTTCAACGTGAAAAAGCTGGTCGGCTGCGAGGCCTGGTTCCAGGAAGCGGCGTGATCCGCCCCGGTGATGAAGATGCCCAGCCGCCAGGTTTCCCCGTAGGGGGCCAGCGCGCCTTCCGGGGCTTTTTCGGCGGCGTAGCTGTAGCAGTTCCCGAACTCGTAGAGCTTGAGGTCGCCGTTGCGGTGGTTGGTGTTCAACTGGGCCGCTTCCAGGGCGTTGAACAGCAGGGTCTGCCGCATCACGTTCAGGTCGTTGCTCAGCGGGTTGAGTATTTTCACGCAGCGCCCGGCCGGGTAGGCCTGCAGCTCTTCGTAATAGGACGCTTTGGTGAGCGAGTTGCTCATGATTTCATTGAATCCCTTGGCCGAGAGCATGTCCGAAGAGAGCGCCACCAGCTTGTCCTTGTCGGGGTGGGGGGCGTAGGAGAGCGAGGAGCGCACCTGCTGCGGCATCTCGATGTTGTTGTAGCCGTAGATGCGCAGGATGTCCTCGATCAGGTCGGCCTCGCGCTGCACATCCACCCGGTAGGGGGGCACGGCTACACTCAGAGTGCCGGCGTTCTCGCTTTCGATGCGGATGTCCAGCGCCCCGATGATCTTGCGAATGGTCTCTTCGGGAAGGTCTTTGCCGATCAGGCGGTTGGTCCTGTCGAACGAAATGTCGAAGCGGAAGGGAGCGATCGGCTTGGGGTAGGCATCGCTCACGGGCGAGGAAATTTTCCCGCCTGCTAGCTCCCGGATCAACAGGGCGGCGCAGCGCAGCGCCACCGGGGTCATGTCGGGATCGATGCCGCGCTCGAAGCGGAACGAGGCGTCGGTGCTGAGCCCGTGGCGCCGGGCCGAGATGCGGATGCGTCGGGGGTTGAAGTAGGCCGCTTCGAGGAAGACCTCGGTGGTCGTTTCCGTGACGCCCGAATCCATTCCCCCGAAAATCCCGGCCAGGCACATCGGTGCCTCGGCGTTGCAGATCATCAGGTCCTCGGCCGAGAGTTTCCGTTCTACGCCATCCAGGGTGATGAAAGGCGTTCCCTCGGGGCAGGTGCGGACGACGATCTTGCCGCCCTTGATGCGCCCCGCGTCGAAGGCGTGCAGGGGTTGCCCCAGGCCGTGGAGCACATAGTTGGTGATGTCCACCACGTTGTTGTGGGGATTCAGTCCGATGGCACGAAGCCGTGCCTGCAACCACTCGGGCGAGGGGCCCACTTTCACGCCGGTGAGCGTGACGCCCATGTAGCGGGGAGCCCCCTCGGCGTCGAGCACTTCGACGGGAATGGTTTTATCGGAATTGTCCTGCGCGAAAGCGGAAACATCGGGCAGCGTGAGCGTATAAGGCAGGTCGTTGGACTTCAGGTATGCCGCCAGGTCGCGCGCCACCCCGTAGTGGGACATGGCGTCGGCCCGGTTGGGGGTCAGCCCGATCTCGAGGGTGTACTCGTCCTGGATCTGGTAGTATTCTTTGAGCGGGGTGCCCGGAATGGCATCTTCAGCGAGCACGATAATGCCGTCGTGGCTGGACCCCAGGCCCAGTTCATCCTCGGCGCAGATCATCCCCATGGACTCGACGCCGCGGATCTTGCTCCGCTTGATTTTAAAACCTTCGGCCTCGCCGGCGGGATAGAGCGTGGCGCCGATGGTAGCCACCGGGACCTTCTGTCCGGCTGCCACGTTGGGGGCGCCGCAGACGATCTGCAACGGCTCGCCCGTACCCACGTCCACCGTGGTCAGGCTGAGCTTGTCGGCGTCCGGGTGTTTCCCGCAGGTGAGCACATGGCCCACGACCACGCCTTCGAGGCCGCCGCGGATGGTCTCGGTCATTTCCAGCCCTTCTACTTCGAGGCCCGTATCGGTCAGTATGTTGGCAACCTCCTCGGCCCCCAGATCGGTCCGGATGTACTCTTTGAGCCAGTTGAATGAAATCTTCATGAAGAAAAACTTTTAACCTGCCAAAGGTACGAAAAAGATGGCAGCGCGCAAACTCCCTCCCCGGGGGTTATTAACAAAAAGTAATCAAACAAAAAACCGCCCGGAGGGGGCGGCTTCGTGTGGATTATAACTGGTCGCTGTAAACCGTCCCAGGCAAATCCTGAAGGTTGTAGCGCGAGGCCATGCTGCTGCCGTAAGCCCCCGCCGTACGCAGCGTGAGCAGGTCGCCCCGCCGGGTCTCGGGCAGCAGGACGTCCCGGCCGAAGATGTCCGAGGACTCGCAGATGGGGCCCGCCACGGTGTACTCCTGCGTGGGCTCTCCCGCCGCGGTGAGGTTCTCGATGCGGTGGTAGGCTCCGTAGAGAGCCGGGCGGATCAGGTCGTTCATCCCGGCGTCCACGAGGACGATCCGCTGGCTCGCGGCGTTCCGTTTGCCGTAGAGCACCCGGGTGATCAACTCGCCGCACTGGGCGACGATCGAACGGCCCAGCTCGACGTGCACCTGCTGACCGTTATCCAGTTTCAATAAGCGGTTAATCAAGGCGAAATAGGCTGCGAAATCGGCCACCGGATAGAGGTCCGGCTCCTCGTAGCTCACCCCCAGGCCTCCGCCCAGGTTGATGTGCTCGAGCTTGATGCCCTGCTCGGCGAACCAACCCTGGATGTCGTTGACCCGGCGGCAAAGGTTTTCGAAGACGCTCAGGTCGAGGATCTGGGAGCCGATGTGGAAGTGGATGCCCACGATATCGACCCGTTCCAGGCGCGAGAGGGAGCGGATGGCCTCCGAAACTTCCTCGTACGAAATGCCGAATTTGCTGTCTGCCTTGCCCGTCGAGATGTTCTCGTGGGTGCGCGGATCGACGTCGGGGTTGATGCGCAGGGCGATGCGGGCCCGGCGTCCCGTCTCGCAAGCCAACTCGTTGATTACTTCCAGTTCCTCCAGGGACTCGACGTTGAACGAGAAAATATCCTGCTCCAGGGCATAGCGGATCTCCCGGTCGCTCTTGCCGACCCCGGCATAGACCACTTCCGAGGCGGGGCAACCGCTCTCGATGGCCGCCCGCACCTCGTTGCCGCTGACGCAGTCCACGCCCAATCCGTGGCCGACGATGGCCTCCAGGATGCGCTTCTCGAAGTTGGCCTTCAGGGCGTAGTGCACCTTGAAGCCGTACCGGGACGACTCCCGGACCACCTCCCTGAGGGTGCGTTCCAGCAGGTCCATGTCGTAGAAGTAGAAGGGCGTGGGCAGCTCCCGGAGCTGATCGAGGTAGTGTCTCGGATTCATCGCTTAAAGAGGCTTTCGTTGAGGTGTTGCAGGGTTTCTTTTTTGTATTGGGTGCCGATCAGCAGCGTGATGCTGCGGTGGCTGGCCCCGTAGGAGATCATCTTGATGGGCACGTGGCGGATGCCCGAGAAGATCTGGGAGGCTATCCCGTTGGAGGCGTGTTCCATGTGGCCCACCACGCAGATGATCGAGTTGTCGCGTTCGATCTCGATCTTGCCCAGGGATTCCAGCTCGCGGACGATCTCCTCGAGGTGGCAGTCTTTGTCGATGGTCAGCGAAACGGAGACCTCCGAGGTGGTGATCATGTCGATGGGCGTGCGGTGGTTTTCGAACACTTCGAAGACCTTGCGCAGGAAGCCGTAGGCCATCAACATGCGGGCCGAGTAGATGCGGATCACCGTGATGCCGTCCTTGGCCGCCACGGCGTGGAAGGCGTCGCTGTTGGTTTCGTCGTTGGAGATGGTGGTGCCAGGCGCTTCGGGCTGCATGGTGTTTTTGAGCAGTACGGCGATCCCGCGGTCTTTGCAGGGCTGGATGGCCGAGGGGTGGAGGATCTTGGCCCCGAAGTAGGCCAGCTCGGCTGCCTCGTCGAAGCTCATCTGGCGGATGGGGTAGGTGTTCTCTACGTAGCGGGGGTCGTTGTTGTGCATGCCGTCGATATCGGTCCAGATCTGCACCTGGTTGGCGGCTATGGCGGCGCCCATCAGCGCGGCGCTGTAATCGCTGCCGCCCCGGCCCAGGTTGTCGATCTCGCCCCGGAAGTTGGTGCAGATGAATCCCTGGGTGATATAAAAGGTGTCCGGGTCCGTGGCCAGCGCCCCCAGGCGTTGTTGCAGGCCGACCAGATCGACTTTCCCCTCCTCGTCGGTGACCATGAAGTCCGGGGCGTGCAGCCAGGCGGCCTTCATGCCGGCTTCCTCGAGGTGGGCGGTGAAAATGGCCGAGGTGAGCAGTTCGCCCCGGGCGATGATCGCCCGTTCGGAGGTATAGCTTTTGAAGGCGACGGCTTCCGAGCGGATCCCGGCCCAGTTCTCTTCCATGAGCGTGAGCATGCCCTCCCGGTTCTCCGAGAGCAGTTCGCGGATGCAGGTGCCGTATTTCTCCCGCAGCATCTCCAACTGGCCGTCCACGCCGGAGAGGTCGCCCCGGGAGGCCAGGGTCGAGATTTTCACCAGGGCGTCCGTGGTGCCCGACATGGCCGACAGGACGGTCAGGCGGGCGTTTTCGCGGCGCAGGATGGCGGCAACTTTTTTCATGTTGGCAGCGGAGCCCACCGAGGTTCCGCCGAATTTGAGCACGTTGATCGACATAGGGGTATTTGGAACGTCTACCTTAAAAGATTCTTCAAAACGTTATAAAAACAAGCCAAAAGCAAAACTTCTGCGCAAAAGTACGTTAATTCGTTTGTTTTTTTTCTAAAAATTCAGTTTTTTTGCAATAAATATGAGGCCCGTGCAGATTTACACAGCATCCTGCTCATGTTTCAGCGCTCAAAAATAAAACATTGTTATCAAAAACCATCATGCAAACAATTCCAAATGCCGTAGAAGAAGTCATCAAGAAGAAACCGTTTCTTGAAAGCGCCCTGGTAGAAGGGTTGGTCAACCTGTCGGCCCTCGCCCGTCAACTCAAGCCCGAGATCGAAAAAAAAGTGGGCAAAGAGGTGAATGACAGCGCGGTCATCATGGCTCTCAACCGCCTGGTGCCGAGGCTGGAATTGTTGTCGGCCATGAAATTCAAGAAGGTGGTCGAGAACATCGGTGACATCATCGTCCGCTCCAACCTGGCCGACTACACCTTCCTCAATTCGCCCACCCTCTACGAGAAACAGGCGATCCTGCTGGGCCGCGTGCGCGCCATGAAAGATATTTTCTGCACCTTCTCACAGGGGATCTACGAGACCACCTTGGTCGTCAGCAGCAGCATGGTCTCCCTGGTGGACGAAATTTTCTCCGAGGAGCAGTGCGTCGCCAAAAGCTCCATGCTCTCCTCGATCACGGTGAAGCTGCCGGCCGAGAACGCCGTCTGCCCGGGGGTGTACTACTACATCTTTAAGGAGCTGGCCTGGGACAACATCAACATTGCCGAGGTCATCAGTACCACCAACGAGTTTACGGTGGTCATAAGCGACACCGACATCCACCGTGCCTTCACCATTTTGATGGAAGCCAAACGCCAAGCAGGCTTGTAGCTGCGCATATCGCACGCCATATTTTCCTCATCCTCCTGAACTCAAATCCTCACGTACTTCTAGTACGCTCCGGTTTGAGCCCAGGACGATAAGAAAAATCTGACGCACGCTATGCACAGCTACCTGCTCCTCGGGAGGTTTTTTGTATATGCAAGCGGGGACCTCATTGAGGTCCCCGCTTCTGTGTTTATTTGGTGTTGCTATTTTCCTATCTTTAGTCCGGAGGTGCTGATTTTGGACATTCCTTCCGCAGTTGCTGTTTGCAGGTTTTTGGTCTCTCCGCTGACCGATATTTTGCTCATGCCTTCGCTCTTGAGGCTCAGGTTGCGGGTGTGGACCTCGCAGTCCGATACTTTGGACATGCCTTCGGTCTCCAGGGCGATGTTTTCCCGGCCGTCCAACCGTAGGCCCTCGGCCTTGCTCATGCCCTCGCAGCGGAGGTCGATCGAACCGGCCCGCAGGGCGAAGTCCTGGATTCTCGACATACTTTCCACCCGGATCGTCGACTTTCCGGAGATTTCCAGGGGGCCTTCCGCCTTCAGGGTACAAAGGGCCTCCAGGGAGATGAGGTCGGGCCGGGCGACGGTGATCCGGACCCGGACGCGCGGCAGGCTGTTCATGTTGAATCCGTTGGGCAGGTTGTGCAGGCCCATGCTGATCACGTGTGCCTGGTTCATGGATATCTGCAGGTAGGGTTCCAGGCGTTGGGGAATTTCGATTTGCAGGCCCGTTTTTTCGCCCTGGCTCAGTACCACCTCGAAGGGGCCTTTCGCTTTTAGACCCGTGATGGGGAGGTTCTCGTAGCGGGTGATCCGCATGTAGCTGTCCGGAGCCTCGTCTTCGTACTGGGCGTTCCAAGCCGAATACCCCCGGACCCAGTCCCAGACTTGGTCCCAGCCCGAGTTCCGGTCGGGCGCCGAACGGTAACCGCCCTTGGCCACGACGTCCAGTCCGCCCCCGATGATGCGTGAATAGCCGGTGGCTTTGGCGTCGATCGGTTTTTTGCTGGTCAGTTTCTGGGCTTGGATGGAGCTGTTGTGCCTGGCCTCTATCCGGATGGCGGGGGCTTCGGCATAGAGGTCCTGCATTTCTCCGCCCCAGTCGGCCAGGATGTCAAAGTATTTGGCGGTCGAAGGACCCGAAAAATTGATCCTCCCATGGTTCAATGTTTCGATCCGAACGCCCCGCGAGGCGTCGAGGCTGAAGCCCGTCATCCGCCCGCCGTAGATGCTGTGCACCGCGGCCGAGTCCACTTTTAGGCTCAGGTTCTCGAGCAGCCCCTGGCGGGACCATACTTCGGCGAACGAGCCTTCGAAGGTTCCGTTGCAGGAGATCGTCCCTCCGCCCGAGGCGTGGATCAGCATGCCCCGCTTGGTTTGGACCCGAAGGTCCGTCACCGTGGCGTTCGAGGTGCTCTTGACCCGCACCGAGTCGGCCCGGATGTCGAGGTTGGTCAATTCGCTGTGTTTGTCTATCAATACGTTGCAGGAGTCCACCGAAGAGGTGAACGATCCGTAGGCGGTGACGAACGAAGAGTTGGTCGCCCTCAGGTAGTCGAGGCTCGAAAGGGTGACGATCGCCTTGGCGTTTTTCTTGCTCCGGCTGTAAACGCCGATGTCCAACACCCCGTCATGGCCGATCTGGCAGTAGACGTTGGGCTGGAGGGATTCTTCCATCTCGATGCGCACTCCGGCGGGGGAACCCTGGCGGATTTCCACGTCCAGGACGCTGGTGGTGACCCCGGTGATTTTCGCTCCCTGGAAATACTCCACGGTGATGTAGCCGCTCTGGGCCCTCAGACCCGCGACGGCTCCTATGCACATTCCCAATAACAACAGAAGTTTTTTCATCTCTTTTTTTTTAACGTCTCATAGGCAAGAACAAAACTAAGTTAAAAAATGATACTATGCAATACATGGTATTATTTTTTGCAAGAAATCTTCTCTGCCTTGGGGATAGTACACGTGCCAAAAAAATGCCAGACCGGGGAAAAGGCTGAATGACAGCGTGAAAGAAAATTCGTTAAAAAGAGAGAGTGTCCACTATTTAGACAGGAAATGTCTATTTTTTGGACAGAGAACGCTTAGTGAAAGTGCCGGTACAGGTCGAGGATGGCCAGGGCGGCGAATCCGGTGCTCGTCAGTCCGTTGACCAGCCCGAAGGTGGGCCCGATGCGGTCCAGGCGGCGGGGCATGGCCAGCAGGTGTTGTACCAAAAGCATCCCGACAAAGAAAAGGGCCCCGGCCCAATAGTAGCTCCCGGCTCCGTAATAGGCTCCCGCCACCCACACCGAGAAGGCACTGAAGATATGAAGTAACGTGCTGATGGTAAGGGACCCCCGGACGCCCCAGCGCGCGGGAACGGAGTGCAGCCCCTGCTCCCGGTCAAAGTCGATGTCCTGCAGGGCGTAGATGATGTCGAAGCCCGACACCCAACTGATCACCAGGCCTGAGAGCAGGATCGGGAAGACGGCCAGCGTCCCCGCCACGGCGATCTGGGCCCCGATGGGGGCGATGCCCAGGGCCACGCCCAGGACGATGTGGCACCAGGCCGTGTAGCGTTTGGTGTAGCTGTAGCCCAGCAGCACCGCCAGGGCCACCGGGGAGAGCAGTCCGGCGAGGGTGTTGATCCAGAAAGCCACCCCTATAAATAACAAGACGTTGGCGATCACGAACACCAGCGCATGCCGCGAGGAGATCCGTCCGGCGGGAATGTCCCGCGAGGCGGTACGCGGATTGAGCGCGTCGATGCTCCGGTCGGCATAGCGGTTGAGGCCCATGGCCGCGTTGCGGGCGAAGACCATCGCCAGCACCACCTTGACCAATACCCACACATCGAAGGGTGTACCGCTGCTCCACAGGGCATAGCAGTAGGCGATCAGCGCGAACGGCATCGCGAAGAGGGTGTGGCTGAATTTGACCAGCGAGGCGTAGCGGGCGAGAAGATTCATGAGGTTCTTTTTAGCGCTACAAATTTATGCAGATTTTGATTAACTTTGCAACCCATTCCCAGAGAGAAAAGTCCCTATGAAAAATATCCGCAACTTTTGTATCATCGCCCACATCGACCACGGCAAAAGCACCCTGGCCGACCGGCTCCTGGAGACCACTAAGACCGTCAGCGAACGGGACCTGCAGGCCCAGGTGCTGGACAACATGGACCTCGAGCGCGAGAAGGGGATCACCATCAAGAGCCACGCCATCCAGATGGAGTACGTCTCCGGAGGGCAAACCTATATCCTCAACCTGATCGACACCCCGGGCCACGTCGACTTCTCGTATGAAGTCTCCCGGGCCATCGCCTCCTGCGAGGGGGCGCTGCTGATCGTGGACGCCACGCAGGGCATCCAGGCCCAGACTATCTCGAACCTCTACCTGGCCCTGGGCCACGACCTGGAGATCATCCCGGTCATCAACAAGATCGACATGGACGCCGCCATGGTCGAGGAGGTCAAGGACCAGATCGTAGACCTGCTGGGCTGCAAGGCCGAGGAGATCCTCTGCGCCTCGGGCAAACCGGGCCTGGGCGTGGAAGAGATCCTCGAGGCCATCGTCGAGCGCATCCCGGCGCCCAAGGGCGACGAGGTGGCCCCGCTGCAGGCGCTGATCTTCGACTCGGTCTTCAACTCCTTTCGCGGGATCATCGCCTATTTTAGGATCTTCAACGGGACGATTCGCTCGGGCGAAAAAGTCAAGTTCATCAACACGGGCAACGAATACGAGGCCGACGAGATCGGCGTGCTCAAACTCAAGATGAGCCCCCGCAAAGAACTCCGCGCCGGGGACGTGGGCTACATCATCTCGGGCATCAAGACCTCCGTCGACGTCAAGGTGGGGGACACCGTCACCAGCGTCGAAAATCCCAGCCTCGAGGCCATCGCCGGCTTCGAGGACGTCAAGCCGATGGTCTTCGCCGGCCTCTACCCCGTCGAAAGCGACGAGTACGAGGACCTGCGCGCCTCGCTCGAGAAACTCAAGCTCAACGACGCCTCGCTGACCTTCGAGCCCGAATCGTCGCTGGCCCTGGGCTTCGGCTTCCGCTGCGGCTTCCTGGGGCTGCTGCACATGGAGATCATCCAGGAGCGCCTCTACCGCGAGTTCGACATGGACGTGATCACCACCGTCCCCAACGTCTCTTATAAGGTATACACCGTCAAGGGCGACGAGCTCGACGTGCACAACCCCTCGGGCCTGCCCGAGCCCACGCTGGTGGACCACATCGAAGAGCCCTACATCCTGGCGCAGATCATCACCAAGACCGATTACCTGGGCAACGTGATGAAGCTTTGCATCGACAAGCGGGGCATTCTCAAGAACCAGACCTTCATCACCCAGGACCGCGTGGAGATCAACTTCGAGATGCCGCTGGCCGAGATTGTCTTCGACTTCTACGACAAGCTCAAAAGCATCTCGCGGGGCTACGCCTCTTTCGACTACCACCGGACGGGCTATCAGCCCAGCAAGCTGGCCAAGCTGGACATCCTGCTCAACGGCGAACCCGTGGACGCCCTCTCCTCGCTGATCCACCACGAACACGCCTACGACTTCGGGCGCAAGATGTGCGAAAAACTCAAGGAGCTGATCCCGCGCCAGCAGTTCGACATCGCCATCCAGGCCGCCATCGGGGCCAAGATCATCGCCCGCGAAACGGTCAAGGCCGTGCGCAAAGACGTGACGGCCAAGTGCTACGGCGGTGACATCACCCGTAAACGCAAGCTGCTCGAGAAACAGAAGAAGGGCAAGAAGCGGATGCGGCAGGTGGGCAACGTGGAAGTCCCACAAGAGGCTTTCCTCGCGGTTCTCAAGATGGACTAATAAAACCGGGCGCCCCTTCGAAAGGGGCGCCCGTTATTTTAAGATTTAGCGGAGGCGGAAGGGGGGATCCCCAGCAGCCGTTTGAGCCGCTGCTTGACCACGCTTTTCTGTTCGAACTGCTTGCGGTATCTGGCGATCCCTTCGATGGTGCCCATTGGGTCCCAGCCCCGGCGTTCGGTGTAGCGCAGGGAGAAGTATAGAAAAGCGTCCGGGGGGCAGGAGAGGCGGCAGAGGTTGCGTTCGGAGCATTTGTGCCCCAGGGCTTTGCCGTGGAAGACGATCCGGTTGGTGTCGATGATCGTGAAGCGGACCTTTCCATTCTCCTCCCGCACCAGGATGTTCGTCTGGTTGAAGTCCTTGTGTTCGATCCCCTTTTCGTGCAGTCCCGCCGTCAATTCGGTAAACTCCAGGAGTATCCGGTGCTCCCGGCTCTCCCGGTTGTAGATGTCCGGGCAGGCCAATACTTCCCGCATCGAGGAGTGGGCCTCGACGTATTCCGAAATAAAATAAGCCGTCGTAAAGAGTCCCCCCCGGGAGAGGTGGATGGCCGCGATCTCGTGCGGGGTGTCGATCCCCAGGGCGCGCAGCCGGGCCCCGAAGGCATACGAACGGCGGGCCTTGTCCTTGCGCAGGTACTGGTAGGCCACCCGGTTGACCAGGTTGGGCACCTTGTGTTTCTTGATCACCAGGGGAATTCCCTCCGCCTCCAGGAGCTTGATCGTGTTGCGTCCGTTGTGCAACACCCTCCCTTCGGCCTCGAAGCGCTCGGGGATCGAGCGGATAAACTCGCTCAGGTGGGCATAATCGGGGTGGATCAACACTTTCATGCGAAACAGCTTGGGTGATTTTCATACAAAGATAGCAAAACCGGGGTGTTATCGCTTTCTTCCCTCGGAATCTTTTGTTATTTTTGTGACTTCATGAAAAATTTAACCAACTACCATAGTCACTGTTCGTTTTGTGACGGGCACGCGCCGCTGGAAGCCTTCGTGCAGGAGGCCGTCCGGCAGGGTTTTACCAGCTACGGCATTTCGTCCCACGCCCCGCTCCCGTTTTCGACCCGCTGGACCATGGAGGCCTCCGATATGGATGCCTACCTCGCCGAGATCGACCGTTTGCGGGAAAAATACGCCGGGCAGATCGAGCTGTACACGGGCCTGGAGATCGACTACCTGGACGAGCGATCCAACCCGGCGGCGGAGTATTTCCGCAGCCTGCCGTTGGATTACCGGATCGGCTCGGTGCACATGCTCCACGACGCGGAGGGTAGGGTGGTCGATACCGATACCTCCCCCGAAGTCTTCGCCGAAAACCTGCGCGAGCGCCTGGGCGGCGATCTGCGCCGGGTGCTGGAACGCTACTATGACACCCTGACACGGATGATCGAGCTTGGCGGCTTCGACATCCTGGGCCACGCCGACAAGCTCTCCTTCAACGCCTCGCGCCTGCAACCGGGCATCACCGACGAACCTTGGTACCGCCGACGGATGGAGGCTTATTTTGAGTTGATCGCCCGCAGCGGCCTGATGGTGGAGGTCAACACCAAGGCCTTTGAACTCCACGGCCGCTTCTTTCCCCACCGCGAGCATTTCGTCCGCCTGCGCGAGCTGGGCATCCCGGTGCTGGTCAATTCCGACGCCCACCGCCCCGAGCGGATCAACAGCGGCCGCCGCGAAGCCCTCGAAGCCCTGAAAGAGGCCGGGATCGACACGGTCATGGAGCTGCACGGCGGCGCCTGGCAGGCCCTCCCGATCGAATTATAGAACAAACCTAATCTTAATATTATCTCCCCA
>JAVBNV010000022.1:0-74826 GCA_031551325.1 Alistipes sp. | reverse complement strand
GTGATGGGCAGCGAGGATGTAGGCATTTCAAAGGAAGTTCTGAAACTCTGCGACGCCCAGGTGGCCATCCCGCTTTCGGGGACCATCGAGTCGCTGAATGTCAGTGCCGCCGCTGCCGTATTGCTCTTTGAAGCAGTTCGGCAACGCAAGGAAAAACTCTAAAACCACCAAGGTCATGGAAGCGTTGTATACACAGGCCGTCGAGCTGCTGCGGGAGTTGATCCGCATCCCGTCTTTCAGCCGGGAGGAAGCCCTTACGGCCGACCGGATCGCCGGATTCCTGAGCCAGCGGGGCATCGAAGTCCACCGCTCGGGCAACAACGTCTGGGCCTACAACCGCCACTACGACCCCACGAAGGAGACCCTGCTGCTGAACTCGCACCACGACACGGTGCGCCCCGGCGCGGGCTACACCCGGGATCCCTTCTCGCCAGACATCGAGGGCGACCGCCTCTACGGCCTGGGCAGCAACGACGCCGGGGCCAGCGCGGTATCCCTGCTGGCGGCCTTCCTGCATTTTTACGACCGGGAAGACCTGCAAAAAAACCTCTGCCTGGCCCTGACGGCCGAGGAGGAGGTCAGCGGCACGGGCGGGATCGAAAGCGTTTTCCCGCAGTTGGGCCCCATCGCCTTCGCCCTGGTGGGCGAGCCGACGGGCATGCAACTGGCCATCGCCGAGCGGGGCCTGATGGTGCTGGACTGCACCGTGCGGGGCAAAGCCGGACATGCCGCGCGCGAGGAGGGCGACAACGCCATCTATAAGGCCCTCCGAGAGATCGAGTGGTTCCGCGACTACCGTTTCGAAAAGGTCTCCGAATTGTTCGGCCCGGTGAAAATGAGCGTCACGGTGATCCAGGCGGGCACCCAGCACAACGTCGTGCCGGCCGAATGCCGCTTCACGGTGGACGTTCGGGTGTGCGAATGCTATACCTTGGAAGAAGTGTTGGCCGAAATCCGCGCCCACGTCTCTTGTGAGGTCATGCCCCGCTCGCTGCGCCTGCGTCCCTCGAGCATTCCGGCAGACCATCCCGTCGTGCAAGCCGGGCTGGCCCTGGGTCGCACGACCTACGGCTCGCCGACCACCTCCGACCAGGCCCTGCTGCCGGTGGAGTCCCTGAAACTGGGCGTGGGAGAGAGCTCCCGCTCGCACGCAGCCGACGAATACGTCTGCCTGAGCGAGATCCGCCAAGGCATCGGATTGTACATCGACCTGTTGTCGAGAATTTTATAACCGTGTGAAGGATGGAAGAGACCAAACTGTGCCCTTATTGCGCCGAAGAGGTGAAAGCGGAGGCGATCAAATGTAAGCATTGCGGAGAATATTTTTTCGAAACACCGCAACCCAGCCCGGCTCCGGTCCGGAATCACGCAGAAGACGTCCGCCGGGGCGTCACGGCGGCTTTCGATGGGGCGAAAAACAGCCGCCTGATGAGCATCGAGCTGGGTCTGATCGCCGTCGCCTGCGGTTTGTTCTGGAAATCCTGGTGGGTCTTCGGCGGCGCCTTCGTCGGGGCCTGCCTGCTGCTTCGCTACAAAGTCACCGGAAAGCTGATGTGCATCCTGCTGTCGGCGGGTTGGGCGTTTATCGGCCTGTGCGTCGGGCTCCTGTTCAGGAGCGATGCCGCCGCTATCGTATTGGCCGTCCTCGCTTTCGTCGCCGGGTTGAACGTTCATTTCGGCGGCTGGCGCTCTCTTAGAAATTGAAAATCCGAATAAAAATATCCCCATGAAACTCTGGCAAAAAAACAACGACGCCAACCGGGAGGTAGACACCTTCACCGTGGGCCGCGACCGTGAAATGGACCTCTACCTGGCCGAAGCCGACGTATTGGGCAGCCTCTCCCACACCCGGATGCTCGCCTCGGTGGGCCTGATGGACGAAAAGGATCTCGCTGAGGTGCAGCAAGGCCTCAAGGAGATCTACCGCGACATTCAACAGGGCCGCTTCGCCATCGAGGAGGGCATCGAGGACGTGCACTCCCAGGTGGAATTCCTGCTCACCGAACGGGTGGGCGAAGCGGGCAAGAAAATCCACAGCGGCCGCTCGCGCAACGACCAGGTGTTGGTCGACCTGCGCATCTTCCTGCGCTCGCAGATCCGGGAGATCACGGACGACGTCCGGGCCCTGTTCGGCACCCTGCAAACGCTCTCCGAAAAGTACAAGGGCGTGCTGATGCCGGGCTACACCCACCTGCAGATCGCCATGCCTTCTTCTTTCGGGCTGTGGCTGGGCGCCTACGCCGAAAGCCTGGTGGACGACGTGCGGATGCTGGAGGCCGCCTACCGCATCTGCAACAAAAACCCCCTGGGCTCGGCCGCCGGCTACGGCTCCTCCTTCCCGCTGGACCGGACGATGACCACCCGCCTGCTGGGCTTCGACACCCTGAGCTACAACGTGGTCTACGCCCAGATGGGGCGCGGCAAGAGCGAGCGGATCATGGCCCAGGCCATGTCCTCGGTGGCCGCTACGCTCTCCAAACTGGCCATGGACAACACCCTGTTCCTGAACCAGAATTTCGGCTTTATCTCCTACCCCGCCGAACTGACCACCGGATCGAGCATCATGCCCCACAAGAAGAACCCGGACGTCTGGGAGCTCATCCGCGGCAAGTGCAACCTCATCGCCGGGGTGCCCAACCAGATCACCCTGATGACCACCAACCTGCCCGTGGGCTACCACCGCGACCTGCAACTGCTCAAGGAAGTGCTTTTCCCGGCGATCGTCCAACTGCGGGACTGCCTCTCGATGGCCCGCTACATGCTCGAACACCTCAGCGTGAAGGAAAACATCCTCGACGACCCCAAATACGACTACCTCTTCAGCGTCGAAGTGGTCAACCGCATGGTCTTAGAAGGACTCCCTTTCCGCGAAGCCTACAAGCAGATCGGCCTCGACATCGAAAGCGGGAATTTCAAGGCGGAAAAACAGGTCGCCCACACCCACGAGGGGAGCATCGGCAACCTCTGCACCGCCCAGATCAAGGGCCTGATGGACGAAGTGCTCGACCAATTCCACTTCGAGCGGGTCTCGGAGGCCGAGGCTGAACTGGTGAAATAATCCGTGGAGATCTACCAACATCCCTCTCTGGGGGAAATTTTCATAAACCCCTCGCTCAAGGCGAAGCGGGTGTCGATCGGCGTGCGCCCAACGGGGGAAGTGCGGCTGACGATCCCGCGGCGGATGAGCCTGCGGGAGGCCCTGCGTTTTCTGGACGAAAAAGCGGCCTGGGTCGAGCAGACAAAGGCCCGGGTGGCGGCGCGGCAACCCGCGCGGGTACTGATCGAGCCCCCCTACTCCACGCGCTCCCACACGCTTCATCTGGACCCCTGCGCCACGGAAGTGATCCGCGTGCGGATCTCCGGAGGGAAGATCGTGGTGAGCTATCCGGCCCGGATGCACTATACCGAAGAAACGGTGCAGGAAGCCATCCGAAAAGGGATCGAAGGAGCCTGGCGGGTGGAGGCTTTAGTCGAACTGCCGGAGCGCGTCCGGCACCTATGCCAGGCGACGGGATTGAAATGCGGCCGGGTCACCGTGCGCAACTCGCACACCCGCTGGGGTAGCTGCTCCGTCCGGGACGACCTCTCGCTGAGCCTGCACCTGATGAAGCTGCCCGACGAGTTGATCGACTACGTCCTGCTGCACGAGCTCTGCCACACCCGCCACAAAAACCACGGCCCCCGCTTCCACGCCCTGCTCGACGAGCTCTGCGGCGGGCGGCACCAGGAGTTTCGAAAAGCGCTGCGGAACTTCTCTCCGCGGTAATAATACACACAACAGAACGGGCCCCTTTGCAGGGGCCCGTTTTCATCGGCACAGTAGCCGCAGCTATTTCTTCTTAAAAAGTGTATTCATTTGTTCCAGCGTCTTGCCCTTGGTCTCAGGCACACACTTCCACACGAACAGGGCCGAAAGCAGGGCCATCAGCGCGTAGATCCAGTACGAAAACCCATGATTGAAATGCTCGGTGAGCCAGGAGGATTTGTCCATAATCGGGAAGGTCCACGAGACGATCAGGTTGGCGATCCACTGGAAAGCCACCGCCAGGGCCATGGCCTGGCCGCGGATGGCATTCGGGAAAATTTCGGACAGCAGCACCCAGCAGATCGGACCCCAGGAGACGGCGAACGAGGCCGTGTAGCAGAGCATCGCCAGCAGGGCGGTCAGGCCCATCGTCTTGGTGTAGAAGGCCAGGCCCAGGGTGAGCATGCTGACGGCCATGCCGATGCTCCCGATGATCATCAGGGGCTTGCGGCCGAAGCGGTCCACGGTGAAGATCGCCAGCACGGTGAACGACAGGTTGATCGCCCCCACGATGATGGTCTGCGAGAGGGCGGCGTTGGTGCCCATGCCCATATTTCGGAAAATCTCGGGCGCGTAGTAGAGCACCACGTTGATGCCCACGAACTGCTGGAAAACCGAAAGCAGCACCCCCACCACGATCACCGTCACCCCGTAGCTGAACAACTTCGAGCGGACCACTTCCCCGAAGGAGTCGCGGATGCTCTTGGCTTCGGCCTGGGCCTTTTCGGGCCCGTTGATGCGCTCCAGTACCTTCATGGCCTGCCCCTCACGCCCGCGCATAATCAACCAGCGGGGGCTTTCGGGCACCAGGGTAACCAGGATCAGCAGCAACGAGGCGGGAATCACTTCCGAGAGGAACATCAGCCGCCAGCCGGTATTGGCCAGCCACTGCTCGTCCCCGGTCAGGGCGATGGAATAGTTGACGAAGTAGACCACCAGCATCCCGCCGATGATCGCGAACTGGTTCCAGGAGACCAGGCTCCCCCGCCGCTCGGCCGGGGCCATTTCGGCGATGTACATGGGCGAGAGCACCGAGGCCATCCCCACGCCCACACCGCCGATGATGCGGTAGACGATAAATTGGACCAGGTACTTGTGCGTTTCACCGCCCCCGAATCCCAGCTCGGGATAGGCCGAGCCCACCGCCGAGAGGATAAAGAGCCCCGCGGCGATGATCAGGCTGTTCTTGCGGCCGAAGCGGTTGGCCATGTAGCCCCCCATCAGCCCGCCCACGATGCACCCGATCAGGGCGCTCGAGACGGCGAAGCCCAGCAGCGAACTGGCCGCGGTCTCTTCCAGGTGGAGGGGATCGACGAAATTGATCCCCAGGTACTTCACGGTCCCCGAGATGACGGCCGTATCGTAGCCGAACAGCAGCCCCCCGAGGGTGGCCACCAGCGTCAGGAACATCAGGTAGGAGTTGCTCTTTTTCATGCAGGGAGAAATTAAAAAGATGGAGGATTTTCCGGCTTCCGGCCGGAAAATCCTCCACGCTTCATATTAGATATACATCGACAGCAGTTGTTCGTATTTCTCCTGCTTGCCGCTGGTGCAGGCGGGCTCGCCGGAGGCGATGGCGATCTCGCGCAGGTCCGTCAGCGAGAGTTTGCCCTGCTCGAACTGGGCGCCCTTGCCGCTGTCGAACGAGGCGTAGCGCTCCTTGCGCCAGGCTTCCAGCGGGGAGTTGCGCAGCAGCTCGTCGGCGATGATCAGGCCGCGGGCGAAGGTGTCCATCCCGGCGATGTGGGCGATGAAGAGGTCCTCGGGCTCGGTGGAGTTGCGGCGCACCTTGGCGTCGAAGTTGATCCCCCCGGTGGTGAAGCCGCCCGCGCGCAGGATCACCAGCATGGCTTCGACCGTCTCCTGGACGTTGATCGGGAATTGGTCGGTGTCCCAGCCGTTCTGGGCGTCGCCCCGGTTGGCGTCGATGCTGCCGAACATCCCGGCGTCGGCGGCGCACTGCAGTTCGTGTTCGAAGGTGTGCCCGGCCAGGGTGGCGTGGTTGACCTCGATGTTCATCTTGAAATCTTTATCGAGACCCCAGTGGCGCAGGAAGCCGATCACCGTCTCGGTGTCGAAGTCGTACTGGTGTTTGGTGGGCTCCATGGGCTTGGGCTCGATGAGGAAGGTCCCCTTGAAGCCCTGGCCGCGGGCGTAGTCGCGGGCCATGGTCAGCAATCGGGCCAGGTGTTCCTTTTCGCGCTTCATGTCGGTATTGAGCAGCGACATGTAGCCCTCGCGGCCGCCCCAGAAGACGTAGTTCTCACCGCCCAGGGCGATGGTGGCGTCGATGGAGTTCTTGATCTGCGTGGCGGCGTAGGCCACCGAGGCGAAGTCGGGGTTGGTGCCCGCGCCGTTCATGTAGCGGGGGTTGCTGAAGACGTTGGCCGTGCCCCAGAGCAGCTTGACGCCGGTCTCCTTCTGCTTGGCCTTGGCGTACTCGACGATTGTCCGGAGGTTCTTTTCGTAGGCGGCCACCGAGGGAGCTTCGCTCACCAGGTCGACGTCGTGGAAGCAGTAGTAGGGGGCCCCGATCTTGACGAAGAAGTCGAAGGCCGAATCCATCTTGGCCTTGGCCTGCTCCACCGGGTCGCTGATCTTGCTCCAGGGGAAGACGTGGGAAGCACCTCCGAAGGGGTCGGTGCCGTCCCCGCAGAACGAGTGCCAGTAGGCGATGGCGAAGCGCAGGGTTTCTTTCAGGGTTTTCCCGCCGATGAGGCGGTTTTCATCGTACCAGCGGAAGGCCATCGGGTTTTTCGACTCGGGTCCTTCGTAGGCGATCTTGCCGATTTTTGAGAATATCGATTCCATAGTGAGTGAGTTTTATTTATTGAGTTGTATTTCCAGTTCTTTTTTCCAGGCCCGGTAGGCTTTTTCGAGGGCCGGGGCGGCGGAGCGGTCGGGCTGTACCCTGTCGAGGCATTTCAGAGACGCGAACGTTTCTTCCCGGTCGCGGTACAAGCCTGCCCCCAGGGCTGCTCCGCGGGCGGCGCCCAGGGCCCCGTCCGTATTATACAATTCGATCTCCACGTCGCAGACCGTGGCCAGCGTCTGGCGGAAAAGCGGGCTCAGGAAGAGGTTGGCCTGCCCGGCGCGGATCACCCGGGCTTCGAGGCCCGTGCCGCGCATGATGTCGAGGCCGTAGCGGAAGGCGAAGGCAATGCCCTCCTGGGCGGCGCGCAGCAGGTGGGCCGTGTTGTGGCGGTTGAGGTCCAGGCCCGAGACGCAGGCGCCCGTGTAGCGGTTCTCGAGCATCCGCTCGGCCCCGTTGCCGAAGGGCAGCACCGCCACCCCGTCGCTGCCGGCGGGCACGGTGGCCCCCAGGGCGTTGGCCTCGTCGTAGCTCATCTGCGGGGCCACGGTACGCTTGATCCAGGCGTTGAGTATCCCCACGGCGTTGATGCACAGCAGTACCCCGTAGCGGTTCTGCTCGGGGGTGTGGTTGACATGCAAAAAGGTGTTTACGCGAGAGAGCGGGTCGGCCTTGGGCAGGTCAGTCACCCCGTAGACTACCCCCGAGGTGCCCCCCGTGGCAGCCACTTCGCCCGGTTCCATGACGTTAAGCGAGAAAGCGTTGTTGGGTTGGTCCCCGGCCCGGTAGGCGATGGGGGTGCCGGGGGCGAGCCCCAGCTCTGCGGCCGCGGAGGCGCTCAGGTGTCCCTGGACGCCGATCGAGAGCCCGGCTTCGGGGATGCTTTCGGGGGCGATGCCGTAATAGTCGACCACGAAATCGGCCCGGCGGTTATTTTTAAAATCCCAGAGAATCTGCTCCGAGAGCCCGCTCCGGGTGGTCGTACGCTCGCCGCTGAGGCGGTAGAGGATGTAGTCCCCGGGCAGCATGAAGCAGGCCGTCCGGGCAAAAACGCCGGGTTCGTTCTCGCGCACCCAGGCCAGCTTGGAAGCGGTGAAATTGCCCGGCGAATTGAGCAACTGCTCCAGGCAGCGCTCGGGGCCCAGCTCCGAAAAAGCCCGCTGGCCCTGGCCCACGGCGCGGCTGTCGCACCAGATGATAGACTTGCGCAGGGGTTCCCCCTGGGCGTCCAGGCACACCAGCCCGTGCATCTGGTAGGTGATCCCGATGCTCTGCACGCTCTCCGGTGCGCGGTCGCGCATCAGCGTGCGGATGCCCTCCGAGGCGTACTGCCACCACATCCGGGGGTCCTGCTCGGCCCAGCCGCCCTGGGGGGCGTCGATGGGCATTTCCGTTTCGGGCAGCGTGACCTGGGCAGCGCAGCGGCCCGTAGCGAGCTCCAGCAGGGCGACTTTGACGGACGAACTGCCTATATCGATTCCCAGTGTATACATGGCGTTTTTATCGTTTTGTGTGGTATACAAAGTTACGATTATTTCGCAGCAAACCTAGGTTCGCACAAAAATTAAAGGGCATCTTCCGACGCCCTTTCCCATTAGGCCCGCCGGGCCAATATTTCCGCGATTCGATCCCTCAACTGCTTGGGGTTGACCGGCTTGGCAATGTATCCATCGAAGCCGCTTTCCATCACCCGCTGTTCGTCCGAGGCGAAGGCGTAGGCCGTCACCGCGACGATCGGGATGGTAGTCGAAAATTTGCGGATCTCCGCCGTGGCCTCATAGCCGTTCATGACGGGCATATTGATGTCCATCAGAATGATCCGCGGCTCCTGGTGCTGAAACATCTCGACGGCTTCCTGTCCGTTCCAGGCATGCGTCAGGGAGTAGCTCCGGTGCAGGATCGATTCGAAAAGCCGGTAGTTGCTGTCGTTGTCTTCGGCGATCAGGATCAGCGGCTTTTCTTCGGAAGCATCGAGTTCGACTTTCAGAAGGGGTTCCATGGAGATTAAACGATTGAAATATAGGACTTACGACCCGATAAAGATAGACAAATTTTGCTTCTTTTTCTTGTACTTTAAGCTTTTCTTCCTCAAATCGTCACATCTTTTAGTAAAAAAAGATAAATCGCAGGTCAGAACGGAGCATTTATTCCTTTTCCCGCAACTTTTCCCGGTGAAAAACCGTCCGTTTTTCGTCTTCGCTCAAGGGGGAGAGACCCGGCAAATCGAACTGACGGATAAACACTTCACAGAGACGTTCCAGAAATTCCGGCGTGCTCTCCTCCCCTCCCGTCCACTCCGAAAGATTGGCCACCGGAGAAGGCACCGAAGCGACCGCCTTGCCCCGCAGGCTGCCGTCGCCGCGCAGGGCCTTGGCCAGGCGCCCGAGGTCGGCCCGGTGCAGCAGGGTACCGTGGAAGAGTATCCTGTCCCGGGTGATGTGGGAAGCCGTGCCCGAAATTTTCAGGCCTTCGCACAGCAATTCCCGGCGCTCTCCCGCCCTGGCCTCCACGCCCAGGGCTCTCAGAGCCCGAATGACGGGTCCGGTGAAATCCCGGTCGAGGGCCGGAAGCTCTCCCTTATCAACGACAAAGGCGTAATTGATATTGCCCGGATCGTGGTACACCGTTCCCCCGCCCGAGAGCCGCCGCACCACGGCGATCCCCTCCCGGGCGCAGTAGGCCGTGTCCACCTCGGCCTCGATCAGCTGGTGCCGCCCCACGATCACCGACGGGGCGTTGATATACAACAACAGAACGTCCTCGCCGGGACGTTCTGTCATCAGGTATTCTTCCAGGGCGACATTCCGCCGGGGATCGTTCCACGGACTGAGGATCAGTTTCATGGAAATTTATTTTTGGTTTTTGAAACCCTTATTACTCTCCTACGTGGAAGGCTATACGCAAATCTTCCACCTGAGCATCATTAATGGGTTTGAGTTCACCGATGGGAGCCGCCATAATCAACGACTTGGCACTGAACTCGGCCACTTCCAGGCGGTCGAACGTGTGCAGCAGCTGATTGCCGGTGATCAGCACCGAATCGTTGGCCAGCAGCACGCAGGGCACCTTCTTGATCATCTCGGGAATCGCCTGCGGGTCTTCGTACTGCATCCCGTAGGGGATGATCGGAATGTCCTGCAGCAGAATCCAGCTTTCGGGGATGGTCCTTACGTCGAACTTCACGCCCGAGGTGCAGAAGCCCATCAGGTTGGGCGACTGGGTCAGGATGATCGAGTTGACCTTGGGGTTGGCCTGGTAGATGGCCTGGTGCATGGCCACCGAGCGGCTGGGGATCTTGCCGGCTTCCACCATCCCATTCTTGACCTGGACGATGTTTTCGGGCTCAATGTCCCAGCGGGGCACTCCCGGAGGTGTGATCAGGAAGTCGTTCCCGCGCCAGCGTACCGACACGGTCCCGTAGCTGCTGATCATCATCCCCTGGTCGCAGGCGCGGCGCACCATCCGGACGATGTCGGTGCGGATGGCCCGTTCATCGGAAGGATAGGTCACGCCCATGAAGTGGGGATAGTTGGTGGGAAGCGAGCCTTCGTGCTGACGGATCTGTTCGTCGGTCAGGTAGGTAGGCTCTCCCAGCACCATGGCGTTGAGCTCGGTGCGGGCGCAGAGTTCCAGGGTCTCGAAGCGCTGGTAGGCGTCCATGAGGTCCTCGCCGCAGAGCACCACGCCGTGGTTCTCCATGATGACGGCCTTGTATTCGGGATGGGCCTTGAATTCCTCGGCGATCTTTTCGCCCAGGGCCTCGCTGCCCGGGGTGTCGTAGGGGGCGAATCCGATCTTCCCGCAGATGCGCTTGGCCTGGGGAATGATGTTGGTGTTGGGGATCTTGTGGGTGATGCTGAACGAAACCAGTGCGGGCGGGTGGGCGTGGATGACGGCCCGCATCCCCGGACGCATCCGGTAGATGGCCTTGTGGAAGGGATATTCCGAGGAGGGCTTGTGGGGGCCTACGATCTGTCCGTCGGCCTTCACGCAGATGATGTCTTTCTCCGTGAGCGAGCCTTTGTCGATGGCGCTGGGGGTGATCCACATGTCGCCGCTCTCGTCCATGATCGAGACGTTGCCGCCCGAGGTGGTGGTCATCCCGCTGCGGTAGATGCGGCCGATGATCACTTTGATCTGCTCGGCGGGGTGCATCAGTTTCGTGTCTAACTGTTTCATTTCCTGTCTAAGTTGTGTCCGGCCGGATTGCCGGACGATTGGTATTATTCTATCCGTTGGTTCAATTGAGCTTGCCCGCGTTGGCGAGCAGATATTCTTCCGCTTCGACGCTCCACAGGCCCTTGTTGCGGTCGCAAATCTGGGCCAGGGCGGCGAAAACGGGATTCGACTTGCCCTTTTCGGCGAAGTCGGCGATGGCCGTCAGCGGCATATCGACGTGGGTGTAGATCAGCTTCTTGCCACCAGGTATCTCGGTCAGGCGCATCGTCGTGTCGATCACGGCGTCGATCCCCCCGATGTGGGTGACCAGCCCGGCGGGGTCGAGGCCCCGGCCCATCATCTCGAGGGCTTCCTCCATATCGTCGGTGTTGCCGCCGCTGGTGCCCACCACGTGGGTGAAGGCGTAGTGGACGTTGTAGAAGTTGAGCGGGGCGGTGAAGTCGGTCTTCGAGGGCCCGGCGAAAAAGTTGAGGCAGCCGTCGAAGGCCAGGATGGCGTCGGCCTGCTGGATCACGGGGGCCACGGGGGCGAAAACGAAGACGTCGTCGTAGCCCTTGCCGCCCGTGAGGGCCTTCAGGTCGGCGACGGGATCGCCGCTGCCGGTGTTGACGTACTTGAGCTCGATGCCGTTCTTGGCGGCCTCGGCAGGGGTGTAGAGCGAAGCGGCGCGGTCCAGGCGGCTCTGGTCGATGTCGGTGACGACGATCAGCGAGGGCTTGCGGTCCGTGCGGTGGATGGCGTAGTTGATCGCCGCCAGGCCCATGGGCCCTACCCCGGCCAGGATGGCCATCTTGCCTCCCGGCACGATCTCCATGTGGTGGACGTACGAGCCGGGCGTGGTATGGTAGTTGGCGTGCATGGCCCCGATCACGCAGGAGAGCGGCTCGGAGAGGGCGCCGGGGTAGTACCCCGCCCCTTTATACTCAAGCAGGCAACCCCGTTCCATCACCTCGTTGGGAATCACCACGTAGGTGGCGTCCCCGCCGATGTAGCGGTAGGAGTAGCCGGGCGCACTGAGCACACCCACCGGACCCTGCTCGTAGTTGAGGGCCGGTTGGATCGAGAATTTGAATCCGGGCGCGAACTGCGATTTCCACTTGGCACCCACTTCGACCAATTCCCCGGCGAATTCGTGCCCGATGATGACCGGGTTCTGGGCCACGTCGCGCGGCACGCGCTTGTGGACGTCGGCTTCGTGGGTCGCCTTGTAGGAGGACATGCAAATGCTGTCGCAGACCACCTTGGCGAGGATCTCATCGTCTTTGAGGACGGGCAATTCGAACTCTTCCAGACGGAGGTCGTTCTTGCCGTATAACCGGACGGCTCTTGTTTTCATATTCTGTATTATTTACCGCAAAGATACGGATTAATTTTTCTTACTATCAACTAACTCATCATGACTTGACCACCCGTTACCGGAACGGCCTGGCCCGTTTCGCAGGTCTGCTCGATCAGGTAGAGCACGGCCCGGGTCACGTCCTCGGGGCTGGTGCCCTTCTGCATCGGCACCTGGGCCATGTAGAAGCGGCGCACATCCTCGATGTTCTTGGCCCCCGGAACTTTCCCTGCCTTGAGGTACTGCACGAACAAGCCGTTCTCGGGATCGCTCCAAAGCGGCCCTTCGTAGAAATTGCCCGGGCAGACCGAGTTGACCTTGATCCGGCAGGGAGCCAATTCCAGGGCGAAGGACTGGGTGAGCCCGATGCCGCCAAACTTGCCGCCCGCGTAGGCGAAGTTGGCCTTCGAGCCGCGCAGGCCCGACTTGGAGTTGATCTGAATGATGTCCCCGTAGCGCTGCGGGTCGCAGCTGTTCTGGAGCTTCATCACCGGGGTGACGGCCTTGACGCAGTAGAAATAGGCGTTGTAGTTGATCTTGGTGACGAACTCGAAGTTTTCCACCGTCATCTCATCGATCCCCCCGGCGCGCAGGACCCCGGCGTTGCTGACGAACACGTCCAGCCCCCCGAAGGCACACACGGTGCTATGCACTAAGCCTGCCAAAGATTCCATGTCGGCCACGTTGGTCTTGACGAAAACGGCGCGGTTGCTGCCCGCCGCAGCGTTGAGGCTCTCGACGGTCTGGGCGCCCACCGTTTCGTTCAGGTCGGCCACCACGATGTTGGCTCCCTCGCGGATCAGGCAGCGGGCGATGCCCTCGCCGAAGCCTTGGGCGGCGCCCGTGACGATGATCGTCTTGTTCTCGACCCGTCCGGCGGCCTTGCCGGCGCTTACCGCGCGGCGGTAGTTTTCCACCTCCCAGTTGTCGATAAAGTCGATCTGGGCCTGGGTCATGGGGTGTTTACCCCCGAAGGAGGCGGCCCCGAAGGCGATCTTCATCATGTCCTGGTAGACCTCGGCAATGATCCCGGCCGCCTTAGCGTTGTCGCCCACGGCCAGCAGCCCGAGACCTTTGATTAAGATCACCTTGGGGGTATAGCCGTTTTTGGCGGTGTAGGCTTCGATCCGGGCCTTGGCCTGCTCGCGGACGGCTTCGGGGCCCTGGGCGTCGATGTAGATGTACTGCGATTTGCAGTAGACGATAATATCCGGAGAAAACGGTTTTTCGATTTTTGCGAAACGCTCTTTGGAGGCCGTAAAATAGTCAACCAACTCGTTATTGACCACCTTAATGGTCTTGCCCCCGCACCAAACGCGGATGGCGGGCACGACCTCGGCGGCGCAGGTGCAGACCTGCTTTTCCCCCTCGGGCAGCTTGGCGGCCAGGGCCTTTTCGATCTTGCCTAACACCTCGTCGTAGACGGCCTTGATCTCCTCGGGAGTCTGACCGCCCACGAAGATGCCGTGGTTCTGCAACAGGATCACCTGGGGCTCGCGGCCCTTGGCGGCAGCATAGGCGCGCACCTGTTTTTCAACTTCTTTAAAGAGGGTATAGCCCGGGTCGATGTAGGGAATGTAGATGGCCCGGTCACCGAACAGCTCGGCGGTCTTAGCCTCGGCCTGCTGCGAGCACATCAGGGCGTTGACCAGCGTGGGGTGCAGGTGGACGATAAAGGGGGCCGAGATGGCGTTGTGCATGGAGGTCTCCACGCTGGGGCGGCGGTCCTTGGTGATGCAGGCCCCCGAGAGGTCGTTCTTGACCTCCTCCTCGCGGGCGGCTGCGTCGGCAGGATACTCCTTTTGGGAGATCACGTCGAGTTTCTTACGGTCCAGGACCGCAAAACCCTCCTCGGTGATGGTCGAGAGGGCGTGTCCGCTGGCCTTGACCCAGAGTTTTTCGGCGTTCTTATAAGAGGTGTTGCCGCCTCCGGCGATCACGTAGCGGCTGTCGCGGCCGTAGAATTGGGAGATGGCGATGAGTTGTTCGAGCTCTTTCATACTCTTTATCTTTTTTCAAAAATTCCTTATGAAATCACGGATTTGATGAGGCGGTCGCCGGCCTTGATAAACTCAGCGCGGCGTTCGGTAGACGGCATGCCTTGCCCTGCGAGGTACCCCTCTTTGCCCGTTTTGAGGGCTTCCTGGTGAGCGGCCACCACGCAGGCTCCGGCGTAGTTGATCGCCTTGAGCTTGGGGGTCAGCTCCTTGGAGCCGCGGGCGTACAGCAGAACGGGCTCCATGTCCGGCGTGTTGTGTTCGGTGCCGAAGGTCACCACGAAGCCCTGCTCGTGCAGGTATCCGGCGTACTGTTCCAGCACCTCGATGCTGTTGCGGGTGGTGATGAATTCCACGGAGTAGATGCCCCTCTGCTTGAGTATCTCGGCCGTTTTGACCACATCCTGTTCGAAGTCCGTAAACCCGCCCTTGGCGTCGTCGGCCAGGAAGGGATAGGTCGGCAGACCGCCCCCGGCCACGATGATGGCGCAGACGTCCTCCATCGGCAGGAAGGCCTTGGGGTCCTCGGCCACGAAGGCGGCGCCCCCGGCTTTGAGGAGTTTGCCTCGGATTTCGTTCTCCACCGCCCCGGCGTTGTCCGGATCGGCTTGCAGGGCCTTGCCCCCGAAGACTTTTTCGTAGAAGGCCATAAGTGCGGCGCGGTCGCTCCCGAATTTTTCGGCGGCTTTCAGCCGCAGGGCCTTGGCCAGGTGGCGTTCGCGGATCGAGCCCTGGGTGAGGGCCTTTTCGATCCAGGCGATGTCGAGCGTGACGCCCGTCCCGGAGAGTAACTCGTTGAGCTTGGCGTTCATCTGCCGCACCTGCCGGTCGGTCTCGGCCACCACGGCGGCCAGTTGTCCGGCGTAGGGCTCGGGCAGCACCGGGGGGCACATCAGGCCCTTGCCGCTGAGGTAGGTGCGGCCCGGATTATTGGGGTCGTTCACACGGATACCGGCCTGCTGGTCGGCCTTGTTGAGGCTGATGAATTCGATGTTGAACAGCGGGTAGAGGCGGCGCTTGCGGCACTCCATTTCCCACTGCTCGTACCCGGCCGTGGTGTAGAAATCGTTGATCCCCACGACCTGGACGCCCTCGGCGGCGGCCCTCTCGAGCGCCTCGGTCAGCGTGGAAAAGGCGCTGAACGAATAGGGGGTGTGCAGGTGGGCGTTGATGTTCACGACGGCGGAAGCGTTCGGGTTGCAAAATTCGCACATGGTCTCTTAGGTTTTATAATAGACATTCAGGAGCATGTGTCCATGCCCCTGAATGCTATCGTCAATTTATTAAATGCCTTCCTTGGCGCGGCGGATCTGCTCGGCGTCCGTAAAGTTGCCCGTGGGCACGTGTCCGGCCAGGGGAACGATCTTCTCGTGGATGATATCCAGGAAGTCCGAAGGCTGCGGGAAGAAGGCGTACTCGAGTTCGTAGGCCGGAGTGATCCAGTTGCGCGAACCCAGGACCACGGGAGGTGCATCCAGCTCGTCGAAGGCCAACTCGGTGATGTTGCGCGAGAGGTCGTTGAGGAAGGATCCCCGGCTGCTGGCGTCGCTCGAGATGACGATGCGGCCGGTCTTCTTGACCGAAGCCAACACCTGGTCGTAGTTGAACGGAACCAGCGAGCGGGCGTCGATCACTTCGGCGCTCATGCCGTATTTCTCCTGCAGCATATCGGCGGCTTCGAGGGCGCGGTAGAGCGTGGCCCCGATGGTGAGGATCGTGACGTCCTTGCCTTCGCGTTTGATGTCGGATTCGCCGAAGGGAATTTCGTAGTAACCCTCGGGCACCCCGCCTTCGTGGAACTGTTCGCCGATCTCGTAGATGCGCTGGCTTTCGAAGAAAATCACCGGGTCGGTGCCCTGCAGGGCGGTGTTCATCAGACCCTTGGCGTCATAGGGAGTCACCGGGAAGACCACCTTCAGGCCCGGGATGTGGGCGCAGAGCGAAGTCCAGTCCTGGGAGTGCTGGGCGCCGTACTTGGAGCCGACGCTCACGCGGACCACGACGGGCATTTTCAGAATATTGCCGCTCATGGCCTGCCACTTGGGCAGCTGGTTGAAGACTTCGTCGCCGCAACGGCCCAGGAAGTCGCAGTACATGATCTCGGGGATCACGCGGCCCCCGCACATGGCGTAGCCGATGGCCGTCCCGATGATGGAGGCTTCCGAGATGGGCGAGTTGAAGAGGCGGTGGTAAGGCAGGGCCTCGGTCAGGCCGCGGTAGACGGCGAAGGCGCCGCCCCATTCGCGGTTTTCCTCCCCGTAGGCCACCAGCGAAGCGTCCTTGTAGAAGCGGTCGATGATCGCTTCGAAGAGGCCGTCGCGCAGCTGGTATTGCTTCATCTTCGACACGGGCTTGCCGTCCTTGTCGGTCACGAAGCGCTCCTTGCCGGCGATTTGCTTGACGCGGAGGTTTTCTTCCATCGGGTGGTTCACTTCGGGCTTGGCCGTCGAGAACGAATCCACCGAGCCGTTCGAGAAGGTCATGCCGCCCAGCAGTTCGGGCTCCTTGTGGAGGTCCATCAGAGGCGACAGTTCGGGGTCGATGGCCAGCTTGAACATCTCGGTCATCACGCCTTCGACGTCTTTCCAGACGGCTTCCAGGTCGGCTTTCTTGGCCACCCCGGCTTCGATGAGTTGTTTGCCGTAGGCTTCGATGCAGTCCTCGGCCATCCAGGCGTCCAGTTCTTCCTTGGTGCGGTAGGACGAGGCGTCGGAGGGCGAGTGGCCGCTGTAGCGGTAGGTCACTACGTCTAAGAGTACGGGGCCGTCCTTTTTGTCCAACACTTCGCGCTTGCGGCGGTAGGCGTCGATCACGGCCAGGGGGTTGTAGCCGTCCACGCGTTCGGCGTGCATCTGCTCGGGGTTGACCCCGGCGCCGATGCGGGCGGCGAAGTCGTAGCCCATGGTCTCGCCGCGGGTCTGGCCGCCCATGCCGTACTGGTTGTCCATGATGTTGATGATCACGGGCAGGCCGCCCTTCATGTCGCCTTCCCAGAGCTGTTTGTACTGGTCCATGGCGGCAAACATCAGCCCTTCCCAGACCGGACCGCAGGCCATCGAGGCGTCCCCGATGTTGGCCACGACGATGCCCGGCTTGCGGTTGATTTTTTTGTAGAGGGCCGCCCCTACGGCGATGTCGCCGCTACCGCCCACGATGGCGTTGTTCGGGAAAATGCCGAAGGGGATGAAGAAGGTGTGCATGCTGCCACCCAGGCCCTTGTTGAAGCCGGTGATGCGGGCGAAGATTTCGGCCATGGCTCCGTACAACAGGAAGCGGCGGGCCAGCTCCTTGGTGGTGCCCTTGAAGCCCATCTTGGCGACCTTTACCGTAGCGCCGTCCCAGAATTCGTTCATGATCTTTTCGAGCTCCTTATCTCCCAGCAGTTCGATCGAGCGAAGACCCTTGGCGAGAATCTCGCCGTGGCTGCGGTGCGAGCCGAAGATAAAGTCGTCGGTGGTCAGCGTGTAGGCCATCCCCACGGCGGCGGCTTCCTGGCCGGCCGAGAGGTGGGCGGGGCCCGGGTTGTTGTAGGCGATGCCGTTGTAGGCGCCGGTGGTCTTCACGAGGTTGAGCATGGTCTCGAACTCGCGGATCACCACCATGTCGTGGTAGATTTTTTTGAGTTCGTCCTTCGTAAAGTTCTTGGCGGCGAGTTCTTCCTTGGCCGTCTTCTTGTACTGGTTGACGGGAATGGGTTTGAATTTGATCTCCCCGGATTTGCGGATCACTTTGGGGTCGACGAATACTGACTTAGGCATTGGTTGTATGTTTTAAGTTTTTTTTAACTCCTTTGATACGAATTATTCGGAAAGGGCGAAAATAGTCTCCTTGAATATTTCGGAGACCGTCGGGTGCGGGAAGACCACTTCCTGCATCGCTTCGAGGGTCATCTCCTGCTCGATGGCCATGCAGGCCCCGTAGATCATCTCGCTGCAGGGATTGCCGAGCATGTGCACGCCCAGCACTTCGCCGTACTTTTCACCCACGATCACCTTGCAGAGGCCCGCTCCGCCTTCGTTCTCGGCGATAAAGCGCCCGGCGTAGGCCATCGGCAATTTAGCTACCCGGAAGGCGATTCCCTGTGCCTTGGCCGACTCCTCGGTCAGGCCCACTCCGGCCACTTCGGGGTTGGTGTAGACCACGCCCGGGATGGCGTCGTAGCGCATGCTATCGGCCCGGCCGGTGAGGTTGTTGACCACCACCTCGCCCTCGCGGCTGGCGGTGTGGGCCAACAGCGAAAAGCCCGTCACGTCCCCGGCGGCGAATACCCCCGGTACGTTGGTGCGCATTTTCGTATCGACTTTAATAGCTCCTTTGACCAACTCCACGCCGAGGCTTTCGAGCCCGAAGCCCGCGGTCACCGCACGGCGGCCCACGCTCACGAGGATCTTATCCCCGCTGACCGTTTCGGTTTTGCCCTCGGGCGTGGTGAAGACCACCGTGTTGCCCTGGATCTCCGTCACGCGGCAGGAGAGGTTGAATTTGACGCCCTTCTTGGCGTAAATATCTTGGAGCATCCGGCTGATCTCGGGATCGAGGCCCCCGAGGATGTCGGGCAGCATTTCGACCACGGTCACCTCGGTGCCCAGGCTGTTGAAGAAGCTGGCGAACTCCATCCCGATGACGCCGCCGCCGATAACGACCAGCTTCTTGGGCTGCTCCTTCAGGGCGAGGATTTCGCGGTTGGTGAGGATCACGTCCCCGGCGTCCTTCAGGCCCGGAATGGGGGGCACGAAGGCCTCGGAGCCGCTGCACACGAGCAGGTTCCCCGCCAGGACAGTCTCGCCGTTGCACTCGATGGCGATGCCTTCGGCGCTGCGGCCCTTGATCATCGCGGCACCCTTGATGACGGTCACGTTGTGGGCTTTCATCTTGCCGCCGACGCCGGCCACCAGCTTGCGGACCACCTTGTTCTTGCGGTCCATCATCTTGCCGAAGTCGAACGTGGCGCCCTGGACGCTCACGCCGTATTTGTCGCCGTGCACGGCCGTGTCGTAGACCTTGGCCCCGTAGAGCAGGGTCTTGGTGGGCATGCAGCCCTCATTGAGGCAGACACCGCCCAGTTCGTTCTTTTCGAAGAGCGTTACGCTAAGGCCCTTGGCCCCGGCGCGTTCGGCGGCCACGTAGCCGCCCGGCCCGCCGCCGATAATCGCTAAATCAATCATATTTTTCCCGTTTATTTATTCTCTTAAATGTCGAATTCGAGGTTTTCGATTTCGATGGCCACCTGCTTGACGAAGCGGGTGGCTTCGCCGCCGTCCAGGGCGCGGTGGTCGTAGGTGAGGCTCAGGCCGATGTGGGGCACAAAGGCGTACACCCCGCCGCCGATGTCCTTGGGCCGGGGGATGATGGTGTTGACGCCCAGGATCGCGGCCTGGGGCAGGTTGATCACCGGGGTGAAGATCTCGACGCCGTAGTTACCCAGGTTGGAGACGGTGAACGTGGCGGCCTCGGGCGAGAGCAGGTCGGGGTCGATGGCGCCCTTCTTGCAGGCGTTGGCGACCTCTTTAAGCTGGTTCGAAAGGCCCTGGATCGAGAGGTCGTCGGCGTTGCGCACGGCGGGGACCATCAGCCCGCGCTCGGTATCCACGGCCAGACCGAGGTGTACCTTCGAGAAGACCCGGGTGCTGTCGCCCAGGAAGTGGGAGTTGACCTGCGGGAATTGCTTGAGGGCCTTGATGACGGCCAGGCAGACCATGTCGTTGAGGGTGATGTTGGTGGGATAGCCCGCGGCCATCGCCTTTTTCACTTTTTCACGCAGCTCGAGGATGCGGCGGGCGTCGGCGCTCAGGTGGTGGGTCAGCTGGGCCGAGTTCTGCAGCGAAGCGTGCATGGCCTTGGCGATCAGCTTGCGCATGTTCGAGAGGGGTTTGACCTCGCTGTCGACGCCGTAGACGGCGTTCTTCGGGGCGCCCAGGTCGGCGCCTTTGGCCATGCCGGAGAGGCCACTTCCCACTTCGGGGGCCACGGCGCCGGTTTCGCGGGCGATCTCCTTGGCCAGGGGGGTGAGCTTGGGCTGCGAAGCGGCGGCGGCTTCGACGTCGCGTTCGATGATGCGCCCTTTGGGGCCGGTCCCGCTTACGGCGGCGAGGTTGACGGCTTCTTTTTCGGCCAGGCCACGGGCGCGGGGCGAAACGCCGGTGCCGGGAGCGGCTGCGGGGGCAGGCGCGGCGGCCGTGGCCACGGGAGCCGCAGCGGCGGCGGGGGTGGCAGCAGCAGCCGGGGCAGCGGCCGGAGCCGGAGCGGCCTCAACGGCAGGAGCGGCGGCGGGCGCTGCCGAGCCGGGACGGAATTCGTCGGTGCTCTCACCGGCCGAGCCGATGACCATCACGTTGGTGAGCACGGGAATTTCGTCTCCGTCGTCGAAGAAGACATCCAGGACGGTGCCGCTCACTTTGGCTTCCTCCTCGAAAGAAGCCTTGTCGGTCTCGTACGCGAAGAGGATATCGCCTTCGGCGACGGTGTCCCCTTTCTTTTTCTTGAACTCGGTCAGGATGCAGCTCTCCACGGACTGTCCCTGCTTGGGCATGATTACTACGGTAGCCATAACAACTATTTAGGTTTTAATTGGATGCGACGGGCACAATACCGCAAATTTACGACATTCTCCGGAGATGAACAAGTTTTTTGAGAAAAATTTTCTATGCACAGAGAATCAGGATGATACAAAAATTCAAAAACCTTACAAGTTACAAACCTGTCTATACAAATCGGGGGCAAAAAATTTGTATTTACAGGATACTTTATATACTTTTGAACGTCTATTCGCCCGCCACGCAAACCATGGTCAACCTGCCCCACTATAAGCAACTCTACGAAACCCTGCGCCGCGAGATCGCCGAAGGCCGCTACGCCCCCGGCGACCGCCTGCCCTCGGAGCACGAGCTCTGCGAGAGCCACTCGCTCTCCCGGCCCACCGTGCGCAAGGCCCTCGACGCCCTGGTCGCCGACGGCTTTATCTTCAAGCACCAGGGCAAGGGCAGCATCGTCAAGGGCGCCCCGCGCGGGATCGGTATCCTCTCGCTGACGGGCACCACCTCGGCCGTCGGAGGATCAGACCTTTACACCCGCATATTGGTAAAACCCGGGCACCGTCCCTGGGGCGAGGCCTTCGGTTTCCCCATCGGCGAAGCGGAGCAACAGGCAGGCTGCATCTACTTCGAACGCCTGAGGGTACTCGATAAAACCCCGGTCTTCCTGGACATCACCATGCTGCCGGACATCGCCCTGAGCCGCTTCACCGAACGCAACCTCGAGAACGCCTCGCTGTTCGACCTGCTGCGCACGCAGTACCAGATCACGGTCACCGGGGGCACCCAGCAGTTGTTCGCCATCCGGGCCGACAAGCGCCAGCAGGAGTACCTGCGCGTCAAGCCCGGTTCGCCCATTCTGCAGCTCAACCGCCGGATCGAGACTTCCCGGCCGGGTTTTTACATTTACAGCCAGGTCTTTTGCGCCACCAACAAATATGGCCTGATCGGAACATTTTAAAATTCAGCATACCTTATGGACAGCCAAATCAAAGAGAGCGCCGTGCGCACGATCCAAACCGAAGCCGAGGCCGTGCAGGGCCTGATCGCCAACCTGACCGACGACTTCGAAGGGGCGGTCAAGGCCATCCTCGCCTCCGAGGGCAAGGTGGTCGTCACGGGCATGGGCAAGTCGGGCATCATCGGCAAGAAGATCGCCGCCACGCTGGCCAGCACCGGCACCCCCTCGTTTTATTTGCATCCCGGCGAAGCCTACCACGGCGACCTGGGGATGATCGAGCCGCGGGATGTGGTGCTGGCGATCGCCAACTCGGGCCAGACGGACGAGATCCTCAAGCTGATCCCCTTCCTCGAACACAACGGCAACGTGGTGATCGCCATGACCGGCAACCCCGAATCGACCCTGGCCCGCCACGCCCACTACCACCTCAACATCCACGTCCAGCACGAAGCCTGCCCGCTGAACCTGGCCCCCACCTCCTCGACCACGGCCACCCTGGTCATGGGCGACGCCCTGGGGGTGGCCCTGCTCACCGAGCGGAATTTCCAGGCCGAAGACTATGCGGTCTTCCACCCCGGCGGGAGCCTGGGCCGCCGCCTGCTCACGAGGGTGCGGGACGTGATGCGCCATGACAACCTGCCGCTGGTCTCGCCGGAGACTCCTTTGGGAGAAGTCATCATCGCCATCAGCGACGCGCGGCTGGGCATCGCCGCGGTAGTCGAGCAGGGCCGTCTGGTCGGTGTGATCACCGACGGGGACGTGCGCCGGGCCATGGCCAAGTACAAGGCCGACTTCTTCAACATCCGGGCCTCGGAGGTGATGAGCCGCTCGCCCAAAACGATCCTCGCCTCGGAACGCATCGTCAAGGCCGAGGAGATGATGCGCGACAACAAGATCCACTCGATCGTGGTGCTGGACGAAGCGGGCGCCGTGGCCGGCATCGTCGAGTTCTTCAACGTTTCACTCGCCTAACGAATCAGCTATGAAAACCATCCGACTTTTCGTTTCGACACTCTGCACCCTGCTGCTTTGCGGCTCGCTGGCGGCGCAGAACACCTTCCGGGTCCCCCGCCTGGAAGAGGCCACTGAACCGGTGAAGGCCTCGATGACCCTGCCGGGACACCCCCGGCTGCTGTGGCTCAAAGGGGAAGAAAAGGCCTTGCAGCAGCAACTCAAAAAGCACCCCGCCTGGGAGGCCCTGCACCAGCAGATCCTCGGCGAGGCCGACCGCCTGTTGGGCGTGGCCCCCAGCGAACGGAACATGCTGGGCCGCCGCCTGCTGTCGGTCTCCCGCGAGGTCGAACGCCGGATCTTCTACCTGGGCTACGCCTGGCGCATGACAGGGGAGAAACGCTACGCCGCACGGGCCGAGGCCGAGATGCTCAAGGTGGCCTCGTTCAGCGACTGGAATCCCTCGCACTTCCTCGACGTGGGCGAGATGTCCCTGGCCCTGGCCGTGGGCTACGACTGGTGCTACGACTACCTGAGCGCCGCCTCCCGAGCGACGATCGAGGAAGCCCTGCTGGAAAAGGGTTTGAAGCCCGCCGTCGACACCGAAGGCCCGCCCCTGCTCCACCCCAACTGGTGGATCACCACCGAGAACAACTGGAACCAGGTCTGCAACGCCGGGCTGCTCCACGCCGCCCTGGCCCTCTGGGACACCCGGGCCGAGACGGTGGTTCCCTACATCAACCGCGCGCTGGCCTCGATCCCCAAGGCAATGGCCGAGTACGCCCCCGACGGGGCCTACCCCGAGGGCCCCGGCTACTGGGAGTACGGCACCACCTTCAACGCCTTGTTCTTGGACGCTTTACAGAAAGCCTTCAATAGCGATTTCGGACTGATGAAAGCCCCCGGCTTCCTGAAAACGGGCCTCTACTCGCAGCAGATGATCACCCCGGCCCTTTACCAATTCAACTACTACGACAATCCGGCCCGCTCGGCCTTCACCCCCGTGGTCTTCTGGTTCTACGCCCAGACGGGCGACCCGGCCCTGCTCTACCAGCAGAAACGCCTGTTGGAACAGGACACCGAGCGCAGCTACCTCGACAACCGGGTCTTCGTGCTGACCATGCTCTGGGGCGCGGCCCACGGGGCTCCGCTGGACAAACCCGTCGTGCCCACCGAATGCTTCTACACGGCCGGGGGACGCACCCCCGTGGCGGTGATGCGCTCTTCCTGGGACGATCCCAAGGGGGCCTACCTGGGCTTCAAGGCCGGCTCCCCGGGCGACAACCACGCCCACATGGACGTGGGTGAATTCATCTTCGAATCGGGCGGCGTGCGCTGGGCCATGGACTTCGGCACGGAGAACTACTACCGCCTCGAAAGCCACGGCCTGGACATCTGGACGCGCACCCAGAATTCGCAGCGCTGGGACGTCTACCGCTACCGCAACCAGGTGCACAACGTGCCCACCTTCAACGACCGCCTCCAGAACATGGACTCGACCACGGTGATCGCCGATTACGGCCAGCGCGACGGATGGATGTTCGCCGCCGCGGACCTCAGCGCCCTCTACCGGCCCCAGGTCGACCGCGCCCTGCGCTCGGCGGCGCTGGTGGACGGCAGCTACGCCGTGATCCAGGACCGCATCACCACGGGACCGAATTACTGCCACATGCGCTGGAACGTGCTCACCGAGGCCGAGCGGATCACCTTCCTGAACGACAACACGGCTCTGCTCCAGAAGAACAACCAGGTGCTCTACCTGCGCGTAGAGGCTCCCTTCCCGGTGAAACTCCAGAGCTGGAATACCCGGCCGCCCCGCGCCTACGACTCGCCCAACCCGGACACCCAGATGGTGGGCTTCGAGACGGAGCTGCCGCTCAAGCAGACTTCGGATATCACGGTCTACCTGATGCCCGGACGGGATTATCCTCAGGCCAAGGGGCCGTATGATTTTCAGAAAATCCAGTAAGTAAAAAAGGGCCGCGATCTGCGGCCCTTTTTCTAGTTGAGTTTGAAAAGTATCTTTTCGCAGAACACTTCCAGGAAATTCGGATCGGATTCCAGGGAAATGTGGCTGGTGCGCCCGAGCAGGGAAGTAATAAAATCGTCCTCCCGGAAGAGGAACATCTTGGCCCCGATCAGGGCGCTGTTGCTCAACTTGACGATGCGCTCCGGGGCGAATTCCAGCAGTCCCAGGCCCGTGGCGTGCTCCAGGTCGATGTAATTGCCGAAGCCCCCGGCGACGAACATTTTGTCGATGCCCCCGTGGGTCAGGCCCTGCTCCCTGAGCAGCAGTTCCACGCCCGTGGCCACGGCGGCCTTGGCGAGCTGGAACTCGCGGATATCGTTCTGGACCAACTTCACTTCATCCGTTAAAGGCAACTCCTTGGGATCGGCCTGAATCACCCCTTCGGCGTTGATTTTCTCTTCCTGCAGGCCCAGGTAGATCGCGTCGATCAGCCCGCTGCCGCAGATGCCCTTGGCGACACCTCCCCCGATCACATGCAGGCGGTGTCCGTCTTCTATCGAGGAAATGGCCCCCGTGCTGGCCCGCATGCCACAGGAAATATTGGTGCCCTCGAAGGCGGGCCCGGCGGCCGTGGAGGCGCAGGTGATGCGCTCGGCGTTGCCCACGGCGATCTCGCCGTTGGTGCCCAGGTCGACCAGCACCCGGGGCTCGTGGCGGTCGAACATCCCCGCGGCGTAGATGCCCGCCAGGATATCGCTGCCCACGAAGGAGCCGATATTGGGTAAAAAAGTGATCTCGATGGCCGGGTCGATCGCCCAGCCCAGTTGCGGAGCCGAAAAATGCACCATCCCGCCCAGGGGCGACTCGAAGGGATAACCCGCCAGCGGAGTGACGTCCAGCGCACAGAAAAGATGGTGCATGACGCTGTTGCCCACGATGCGCACCCGCCGCAGCGGACGGACGGCCTGCGCGGCCAGGGCCTCGACCTGCGCGCCCACAGCCCGGCGGATCAGCTCCGCCAAATGCCTGGCCTCGTCGGCCCCTTGCAGGGCGTAGCCCACGCGCGACATGATGTCGGCCCCGAAGGGAGCCTGGGGATTGAGCCCCGTCTGCACGGAGAGCACCTGCCCGGAAGTCATGTCCAGCAATTGGGAGACCAGCGTCGTGGAACCCAGGTCGACGGCAATGCCGCACTCGTCCCGGGGCGTGAAGGTAAAAGGAGTCTCGTCGGCCAAAACAATATTCTCGAGTTGGGCGATTTCGATCGAGATGTCTTCTTCGACCGGGCTCAGGCAGGCGATCCGCCACTCAGGGCCCAGGTTTTTGCGCAGCAGCAGGGCTTCGTGCGCCTCGTTCAGAGCGATGCGGCCCGCGAGCAGGCGCACCTTGCAGTTGCCGCAGATACCCCGGCCCCCGCAAGGAAATTCGAGGCCCAGGTCGTGGATGGCGTCGCTGAGGATCGTGCCTTTCTCGACGGAGATCACCCGGCCCAGGGGGACGAGCGTAATGTGGATCATGTCAGAGTTATTCATAGAAAACCGAATGCCGACCAAAGGTAGGCAATGCCCGGTAGAAAAGCAAACGGGCCCTTTTGTTCGTTGGAAAATAATCGTATCTTTGGATTCTATACGTTTCGAAAAAACTAACCTGAAAATAACCCGATCTTATGAAACGACTGTTGACCGTTTTATTCTCGCTAAGCCTTCTCTCCGGCGGAGCTTCGGCCCAGGACCATTCTCTGGAAAGCCTCTCCCGGGAGTTTCCCAATCCCGACAAGGCCTACCGTACGGCCCCCCTGATGGTCTGGAACACCGAGATTTCCCAGTACCAGATCGACAACATGCTGCGTGAGTTCCACGAACAGGGCTTCGGCGGCGTCTTCATCCACCCGCGCATGGGCCTCTCGACCCCCTACCTCTCGCAGGAGTGGCACGACATGGTGGCCTACACCGTGCGCCGGGGCGAGGACTTCGGCCTGGATGTCTGGCTCTACGACGAAAACTCCTACCCCAGCGGTTTCGCCGGGGGCCATGTTCCCCGCCAGATGCCCGAGTCCTACAACCAGGGCCAGGGCCTCAAGCCCACCGAGGCACAGGTGATGCCCGCCGACCTGATCCCCTATGAGGTGATCGTCAGCGAGAAGAACGGCAAATTCACCGACATCACCGCCCAGGCCGTGAAGATGGCGGGCAAAAAGGGACATTTTTATCTGTACGAAAAGACTTACTTCCCGGCCACGGCCTGGCACGCCGGGACGCCCTACGTCGATCTGATCAAACCCGGCGTGGCGGAAAAATTCATCGAAGTAACCATGCAGGGCTACGAAGCGACCCTGGGCAGCGACCTCAAAAAGAGCGTCCGCGGCATCTTCACCGATGAGCCCGAGATCGTCTCTCCCGGAGGGCTGCGCTGGACGCCCGACCTCTTCGAACAATTTTCGAAGATTTACGGCTACAACCTCAGCGACTGCCTGCCCAGCCTGCACCAGGAAGTGGGTGAGTGGAAGCAGGTGCGCCACGACTATTTCGCCCTGCTGCTGAAACTGTTTATCGACCGCTGGGCCAAGCCCTGGTACAGCTACTGCGAGCAGAAGGGGATCGCCTGGACGGGCCACTACTGGGAACACAACTGGCCCAACATGACCGGCGTGCCCGACAACATGGCCATGGCCGCCTGGCAGCAGATGCCGGGCATCGACATGCTCTTCAACCAGTTCGACGAAAACTCCTCCACGGCCCAGTTCGGCAACATCCGTTCGGTCAAGGAGGTGCGCAGCATCGCCAACCAGTTGGGCCGCGAGCGCATCCTGAGCGAAACCTATGGCGGGGCCGGATGGAACGTCTCCTTCAAGGACCTCAAGCGACTGGCCGACTGGCAATTCGCCCTGGGCGTCAACTTCGTCAACCAGCACGTCTCGCACATGAGCATGCTGGGCATCCGCAAGACCGACTACCCCCCGATGTTCACCCGCACGGCCTCCTGGTGGAGCGACTACCACCTGCTCAACGACTACAACGGCCGCATGAGCGCCGCGCTGAGCATGGGCGACCAGCTCAACGACATCCTCCTGTTGGAGCCCACCACCTCGGTCTGGCTCTACAACAACTACATCGGCGACTGGAAAGAGACCCCAGCCAAGGCCATCGGCGACGCCTTCCAGGCGCTGGTCACCCGGCTCGAAAAAGCCCAGGTCGAGTATGACCTCGGCTGCGAGGACGTCTTTAAGAATCACGGCAGTGTCCGGGGCGGGGACTTCGTGGTGGGCCAGCGGGCTTACTCCACCGTCATTATTCCTCCCCTGTGTGAAAACCTCGAAGCGCGCACGTTGGCCCTGCTGATGGAGTTCGCCTCCGCCGGGGGACGCGTCATCGCCCTGGGATCGCCCGCCCTCGTGGAGGGACGCCCCAGCAAAGAAGCCGCCGACTTCTTCGCCTCGGCCTCCGTCATGCGTACCGAAAACTGCTCGGACGCCCTGATCGACAAATACCTGCGCAACAAAGAAGTGATCGACTTCCAGAAAGTTCAGGGGGGCGACCTCTACCACCAGCGCCGCGAGTTCACCGACGGGCAGTTGCTGCTGCTGACCAACGTCTCGCTGGAGCAGGCCACCGACGTGGCGCTGACCATCAAGGGCAAGCACATCGTGCGCATGGAGGCCCTGGACGGAAAAACCTATGACATTCCTCACAGCACGCGCGACGGGCAGATCGTGCTGAGCACCCGGATCGAACCGGCGGGCAGCCTGCTGCTGCGCGTCTCGGACGAAGCCGTCAAGGCCGAAAATCCGCGCGAAGCGGGCACCCTGACGGCCCTGAGCCCCATGCGCCCGCTGAGCGTCGAGCGCCTCAAGGAAAACGTGCTCCCGATCGACTTCCTCGACCTCGAGTGCGGCGACCAGGGCGGCAAGGAACTCTACTGGTTCGACGCCAACGAACGCGTCTACAAGGCCGCCGGGCTCACCGGCAACCCCTGGTTCCGCGCCATGCAGTACGGCCGCGAGATCGTCGACACCGACTTCTCGAAAGCGCCTGGTTTCAAAGCTACTTACCGCTTCACGGTGAGCGGCCCCGAGGTGGACATCGCCTCGCTGGTATTGGTGGTGGAAAACCCCAACCTCTACACCATCAAGATCAACGGCAACGTCGTGCGCGGCGGCTACTACTTCATGGTGGACGAAGACTTTAAGCGGATCGGCGTGGGACAATACGCCAAGGTGGGAGAAAATATCGTCGAAATCAGCGCCGAGCGCCCCACGGTCTTCACCGAGCTGGCCTCGATCTATGTGCTGGGCAACTTCGACGTGAAAGCCGTCAACGACCGCTGGACCATCGTCCCGGCCACCAAGCCCACCACCCCCGGCGACTGGATCGCGCAGGGCGCTCCCTTCTACCCCTGGGAGATGCGCTACACCAAGTTCTACGACGTGCGCGAGGCGGGCAAGCGCCACTTCGTCCGCGCGGACAACTGGACCGGATCGCTCGCCCAGGTATGGATCAACGACCGCAAGGCCGGGGTGATCTTCGCCGAGCCCTACCAGCTGGACGTGACCCCCTTCCTCCAAAAAGGGGCCAACCGGGTGGAAGTGCGCGTGGTCGGAAACCTCGAAAACCTGCTGGGCCCGCAGTTCCGCAAATACGAGGGCTATGCCGGACCCGACCGTTGGCAGAACATCCCTTCCGGAGCCAAAGCCTCGAAGTATTTCCTGACCCCGTTCGGATTGAAGAGCGATTTCACCTTCTTTGAAGAAAAATAATATGAAGAATATCTTGCGCGGCACCCTGGCCGCAAGCCTGCTGGCCCTGGCCCTGAGCGCCTGCCAGCGCACCCCGAAACTGATCACCGAAGCGGACGAAATCGTCCGCTTCGAGGTGCTCTCCTGCGCCGATACCGTCCTGAACCGCGCCCAACTGGAGGCCGAGGGCGTCCGCTACGGCGTCGAGGGCGGGCGGGTCGTCAAGGAGGGCGGCACGTACCACATGATCACCGCCGAAATGGTGGGCGACCCCTACTGCGTGGACATGAAGCTGGGCTACTGGACTTCCCCCGACGGGCTTTCCTGGATGCGCGTGCGCACCATTGCCGAATCGGACGGCGACTTCACGGGCGCCTCGCAGCGCTCCTCGGTCTGGGGCCCCATGCCGGTCTTCCAGGAGAAGGACAACCGCTGGCACCTCTTCTACACCTGCTACAAGGGCAAGCCCAACGAGCCCAACATCATGCACTCCAACTTCCACGGGGCCATCATGCACGCCATCTCGGACGTCGAGGGCCGCGGGGGCATCGGGGGTCCCTACACCGACCAGGACTACATCATCTACGGCGACCACGGCACCGACGCCTGGGAAGGCTACCAGGCCGTGGACTCCTTCTTCCCCTACCCCGTGGGCAAGAAGTGGTACGGCTTCTACGGCAGCGCCACCACCCAAGACCTCGCCAATTGCACCTGGGACATCGGCCTGGCCGAGGCCGACCGCCTCGAGGGTCCCTGGAAGCGCATGAGCGAGCGCAACCCGGTGCCGGTGGGTGATTTCGCCGAAAACCCCATCGTCTACCAGCTCGACAACGGCGTCTACATCGCCATCGTGGACGGGGGGCCCTTTGTCAACAAAATGGGCTACACGCTCTCCTGGAACGGACTCGACTGGTCGAATCTGCGCTACTTCGAGCTGGAACCGACCGTGGCCAAGTGGTGGTCGGCGACCCGCACGCCCATGTGCTTGATCGAGGAAGCGGACGGCACCTACACGATGTTTTTCACCGCCTTCAAGGACGACGACCCGGGCCGCTACGGCGCGCTGAGCAAGTTGTCGATGAAGCTCTCTTTTATTGATTAACTCTACTTACACATGATGAAAATCGGACTTTTCGGAATCGGATTAAATACGTATTGGGGCCAGTTCGACGGCCTGCTGGACCGCCTGGAAGGCTACCGCCGCCAAATCGGAGACCGCCTGGGCACGATGGGCGCCGAGGTCATCGACGCAGGCATGGTGGACGAACCGGCCAAGGCCGAGGCGGCCGCCAAGTTACTCAAGGAGAACGACGTGGAACTGGTCTTCCTCTACATCTCCACCTACGCCCTTTCCTCGACCGTGCTGCCGGTCATCAGCCGCCTGGGCGTCCCGGTGGTGGTGCTGAACCTGCAACCCACGGCGGCCATCGACTACGATTACATCAACTCCATGGGCGATCGCGGTCGCATGACGGGCGAATGGCTGGCCAACTGCCAGGCCTGCTCGGTGCCCGAAGTGGCCTGCGTGTTCAACCGCCTGGGCGTCAAGTACGACATCGTGACGGGTTACCTGGGTGAAGCGGCCGTCTGGGAGGAAATCTCCGCCTGGGTCGAAGCCGCCCGCGTGGCCTGGGCCCTGCGGCACGACCGCATGGGCGTGCTGGGGCACTACTACTGCGGGATGCTGGACGTCTACACCGACCTCACAAAGATGCAGGGGGTGTTCGGCACCCACTTCGAACTGCTCGAAATGTGCGCCCTCAAGGAGCTGCGCGACGGCGTCACCGAGGCGGAAGTGCAGGCCAAGTTAGCCGAATTTTCGAAAACCTTCGAGGTGGCGCCCGAATGCGAAGCCAGCGAGCTGGAACGCGCGGCCCGCACCTCGGTGGCCCTGGACAAGCTCGTCGAAAAGAACAACTTAGGATCGATGGCCTACTACTACGAAGGGGCCAGTGGCAACGACTACGAAAACATCGTCACCTCGGTCATCGCCGGAAACACCCTGCTCACGGGCCGCACCATCCCCGTGGCCGGGGAGTGCGAGGTGAAGAATGCCCAGGCCATGAAAATCCTGGCCGAATTCGGGGCCGGGGGCTCCTTCTCGGAGCCCTACGCCATGGACTTCGAGGACGACGTGGTGCTCTGGGGCCACGACGGGCCCGCCCACTTCGCCATCGCCCAGGGCCGCGTGGGCCTGGTGCCCCTGCCCATCTACCACGGCAAGCCCGGCAAGGGCCTCTCGATCCAGATGACCGTCAAGCACGGTCCCGTCACCTTGCTCTCGGTGGTCGAGGGCGTGGACGGGATCTTCCTGCTGGTGGCCGAGGGCGAGTCGGTGCCGGGCAAGGTGCTCCAGATCGGCAACACCAACAGCCGCTACCGCTTCTCGATCGGCGCGCGGGCCTTTATGGACGCCTGGTCGAAGGCCGGTCCGGCCCACCACTGCGCCATCGGCACGGGACACCTGGCCGGGAAAATCGAGAAACTGGCTTTCCTGCTGTCGATCCCCGTGGTGAAAGTGTCGTAAAAGGCGGATATTCTCTTCTAAATCCCTACTCAGATGGTTCTGCCCGACGGCAAAACCATCTGTTTTTTAACTCCATGCGGAAAATTTAAACCCCACTGCATCCTCTCCAAAATTCCCAGGCGCTTTATTTTTCAAAATCAAACCCCTACATTTGGATGACCAAACAGCAACAAAATGAATAAGTTTTTCTCCCTGTTGATCCTCTCCCTGGGCCTCTCCCTGTTCTGCGCCCCGGCTTCCGGGCAGACCAACACCACCCCGCGGGTCGCGCCCGTGGAGATCCGCGACGCCTCCAACAACCCCATTCCGCTGCCCGGACTGGGCGAGAAGCACCTGCTGATCTTCTACATCGACCCGGACGCCCAGAAGCAAAATCTGGCCTGGCGCGAAAACCTGGAAAAAAACCAGATCAACAGCCCCAATATCTACTCCTACGGGATCGTCAACCTCAAGGATTGCCTCTGGCCCAACGGCATAGTCCGCTCGGTGATCCGCAGCACGATCAAGCGCACCGGGGCCGACATCTACACCGACCCGGCCCATTTGTTGAGCACCGCCTGGAACCTGGGTGACGTAAATGACCTTTTTACGGTTATCTTTGTCACCAAAGATTTGGAAATCAAATTCCTCGCAAAGGGCGAAATGACTCAGGGTCAACTCGATGAGTTCGATCGGGTCATCGCCCAGTACCGATAAGCGGGGCGTAAAAACTCGACAAGAGGCATGGGAAGAAAGGGACGTGTGCTGAAAAAACTGAATTTCCAGGAGCGGACGGCCCTGTTATTCACGGGGGTGATGATGATCCCCAACCTGCTGCTGGCCTGCACCGAAGAGTATTCGGCGGCGGCCATCGCAGCCTCGCTGCTGTTGCCCGCTCCCTTCTACCTGGTCTGGGTGACGCTCGCCCCCAAACGCCCCGGCGGAATGATCTGGTGGGCCTTGCCGCTGATGGCACTGGAGGCGTTCCAGATCGTGCTGCTCTACCTGTACGGCGGCTCGATCATCGCGGTGGATATGCTCACCAACCTATTCACCACCAGCGCTTCCGAGGCCGGAGAACTGATGCGCAGCCTCTGGCCGTCGGTCGTCTTCGTCTGCGCGGTCTACATCCCGCTGCTCATCTGCGCCACGATCTCCTTGCGCCGAAAAAACATCACCTACCGCCCCCTTTTCCGCCGCCGCGCCTGGGGCGTGGCCGGGGCGATGCTGGTTCTGGGCATCGTCTGCTCGCTGCTGGCCACGCGCCGGCCCGACTACGGCATCCGCTACCAAGTCTTCCCCGCCAACATTTTTTATAACATCAAGCTGACCATCGACAAGTGGCACCGCAGCCAGCACTATAAGGAAACCTCCGAGGCCTTCACCTTCCAGGTGAGCAAGCCCGTCCAGGCCCCCCGGCGCGAGGTCTACGTGCTGGTGATCGGCGAAGCCTCGCGGGCGGACAACTGGAGCCTCTTCGGCTACGGAAGGTCCACCACTCCCCGGCTCGAACAGCGGGACGGCGTGGTCGGATACCCCAACTTGCTGACCCAGTGCAACGCCACCCACAAGAGCGTGCCCATCATCCTGTCGAGCGTCTCGGCCGAGGATTTCAACGACATCTACTCCCGCAAGAGCCTGATCGAAGCATTTAAGGAGGCGGGCTTCTCGACACTTTTCATCTCCAACCAGGTGCCCAACCGTTCGCTGATCGACTACTTCTCGGAGGAAGCCGACCAGCGCATCGACATCACCGCCCGGGTCAACACCCTCATCACCGAGAACCACCCCGACGGCGACATGGTCCCCTACCTGCGCGAGCGCCTGGCGGACACCACAGGAGGCAACCTGCTGGTGGTGATGCACACCTACGGCTCGCACTACAACTACCAGTTCCGCTACCCCCGGGAGTGGGCCCACTTCACGCCGGACGACTACCCCTCGGTCAACCGCCGCAGCCGCGAGGCCATCATCAACGCCTACGACAACACGGTCCTCTACACGGACTACGTCCTGGACGAGGTGATCTCGGCGCTCGACGAGAGCGGGGACTGCGCGGCGCTGTTCTACGTCTCGGACCACGGCGAGGACATCATGGACGACCGCCGCCGCCGCTTCCTGCACGCCTCCCCCACGCCCACCTACTACCAGCTCCACGTGGCGGCCTTCGGCTGGTTTTCTCAGCAATACCAAACCCTCTACCCCGAAAAGTACGCCGCCGCCCGGGCCAACGCCCAGCGGCCCGCCACCACCGCCGCGACCTTCCACACGATCACCGACATGGCCTCCCTGGAGAGCCCCTACAGCCACCCGGAGCAATCGCTGGTCTCGGCGGCTTACTTCCAGGGGCCCCGCTACTACCTCAACGACCACGACAAGGCCGTGCGGGTGCTGGAATCGGGCCTCAAGCGCGAGGATTTTCAGATGTTGCGACAGCACAAAATGATCGACGGAGATTAAGTAACCTACCCTACGAGAAAGCCCGGCTAACAAGGCCGGGCTTTCTCGTAGGGTATGAAACCCGGATCAATCCAAAAATTTGGGCGGCCCGATGGGGCCGCCCAAATGGCGTTTCAGATAAGTAACCACGTTGCCCCGGCTGTGCATAGCGTGCGTCAGGTTTTGTTCATCGTCCGGTTCGAGGAGCGGAGGTACTTGAGTACGTGAGCACCGCAGAGAGGAGGATGGACGAAAGATGGCGTGCGATATGTGCAGCCGCACTATTCCAGGTAGAAGAGTTCCGGCAGGGGAATCGAAATCGGCGAATTGTCCGGATTGGTCTCCATGACCTCGGCCATGTAGTCCCACCACTTGCGGACGATCTCGGTGGTGCCCAGGTCCTGGGAACCCTGTCCGCCTTCGGCGTTCTTCTGCACGGCGAAGAGGATGTTGGTCTCCTTGTCCCAGAAAATGGAGTAATCGCTCACCCCCGAATCCTTGAGCATCTTGACCAGCTCGGGCCAGATCTCGTTGTGGCGTTTTTCGTACTCGGCCTCGCAACCGGGTTTGAGTTTCATCTTGAATGCACTGCGTGTCATTATCTCTTGGTTTAAGCGTTAAACAACGTGGGGAAGAACACCGAGAAGATCAGCACGGCCAGCCCCAGCACCAGCACCAGTTTCGTGCGCTGCGAGGTGCCCTGCCATTCTTTGAGGATCACGCCCCAGATGTTGCTGAAAACGATGTTCAGCGACATCAGGATGCTCCAGCTGATGGCCAGCAGCACCGAGTCGGCGGGCAGCAGGCTCTTGCCCATGCCCAGGAAGAGGAACTGCATGTACCACAGCGAACCGCCCAGGATCGAGAAGAAGAGGTTGTTGCCCAGCACGGCTCCCTTGACGGCGCCGTACTCCTTGAAGGACTTGTTCTTGCGGAACAGGTAGATGCAGTAGAGCAGGTTGGTCAAACAGCCCCCGCCCATCACGAAGATGTGCACCGGGTTGCAGGACATCAGCGGCGAGGCCCCAAACTGCTCGGCGGCCAGTTGGATCGGCTTGCCGTATTCGAGCCCGAAGTTGAAACTGGCGCTCATCACCCCGGCGAACACGGCGATGATGATCCCCTTCTTGAAGGCGAATTCCTTGACGGCCTGGTTGACCTCCTTGGAGCTCATGCCTTTGGCGCGCAGCGAACCGGCGTACCCGATGATGGCGATCCCGGCCAGGGCGATGGCCGTGGCCCCGAGGATCAGCAGGCCGTTGGTCGAGGCGAAAAGGTTTTCACCGGCCACCAGGCGGGGAATGATCGTCCCGAAGGCGGCGCAGAAGCCGTAGGAGACGGATTGCCCCAGCGAGACGCCCAGGTAGCGCATACCCAGGCCCCAGGTCAGACCGCCGACGCCCCACAGGGCCCCGAAAAGCGTAGCCAGGCCGATGGCACCGATGGGCGCCGAGGAGAGAACCGGCCCGATGGCCGAAAGCGGCAGGGCCACCAGGGTGAACACCCACGGCAGGATGATCCACGACACCACCCCCTGGGCCATCCAGTAGGTTTCCCACGACCACGCCTTGATCTTGCGGATGGGCACATAGTAGCCCGAGGCCAGGAAGGTCCCGAGGGTCATCAGCAGAAGCGCCAATACAACATTGTCCATATTCTAACTAGTTTTAGGTTAGGTTGAAAACCGGCCGGCCCCGACAAGGAGCCGGCCGGCTAAAAATTATCGAACTGCGGTTTAGCGTTTCGAGGTCACGTCCTTTTCGTACTGCTCGATCGTCGAGATGTAGTCCTCGGCGGCGGGCATGCCGTTCTTCAGGCAGAAGTAGTCGTAGACGGCGGCCCAGGGCAGTGCCTTGGCTTCTTCGAGCAGCGCCAGGCGCTGGAAGTTGCGGCCCGTGGCTTCGTAGTCGCGCAGTTGCTTGATCGGGGAGAGCAGCGCCTGGAGGAAAGCCTTCTGGGTGGCGCGGCTGCCGATGACGTAGGCGCCGATGCGGTTGATCGAGGCGTCGAAATAATCGAGGCCGATGTTGACTTTGTTGAGCGCGTTAGCCCACACGATTTCCTGGGCCAGCATCGTTACGCTGTCGTTGAGGATCACGACGTGGTCGCTGTCCCAACGCACCGGACGGCTGACGTGCAGCAGGATTTCGGGCGTGAAGAGCAGCATGGCCGAGATCTTGTCGTAGGTCTCTTCGGTGGGGTGGAAGTGGCCCATGTCGAGGGTGGCCATGATCCCGTTCTGCACGGCGTAGCCGGTGTAGAACTCATGCGAGCCCACGGTAAAGCTTTCCAGGCCGGTCCCGAAGAGTTTGCTTTCGACCCCGTCCTTGACGTTGGGGCACTTTACCGCAAAAATCTTGTCGAGCGATTCCTTCAACAGCGAGCGGTAGAGGTAGCGGTCCACCGTGAGGTCCTTCGAGCCATCGTGGATCCAGAGGTTGTGGCAGGCCTTGTCACCCTGCTGAGAGCCCATGGCGTCGGCGATCTTGCGGCTGCGGATGGTGTGTTCCACCCAGAAGTCGCGGATGCCCTTGTCGCGGTTCGAGAGGGTCATGTCACCGCTCTTGGCGTGCGAGAAGCTGCTCGAGTTAAAGTCCAGCTTGAGGTTGTTGGCCTTGGCCCAGTCGATCCAGCTCTGGAAGTGCTTCACTTCGATCTGGTCGCGGTCCACCTTCTGGCCCCCGAAGTCGCCGTAGATGGCGTGGATGCTTACGCGGTGGCTGCCGGGGATAAGCGAGGCGGCCTTTTCGAGGTCCTTGCGCACCTCTTCGATGTTGCGGGCCTTGCCGGGGTAGTTGCCCGTGGCCTGGATACCGCCCGAAAGCTGCCCGTCGGGGTTTTCGAAGCCGACCACGTCGTCGGTCTGCCAGCAGTGCAGCGAGAGCGAAATGTTCTGCAGGTCGGCGAGGGCTTTGTCGGTGTCGATGCCCAGGGCGGCGTAGCGTTCCTTGGCGGCTTCGTAGGCTTTTGTGATTTGCGTGTCTTTCATCTGTTTATGTTTTAGAATTTTAGGTTATTTAGTCTTTGATGAGATTCGAAATCTTGGCGTAGGCGGCATCCCAGGCCGCGGCGTCCTGCGGGGCGAAGGTCTCCGTCTCGACCACTTCGGCGATCATGTCGCGCATCTGCTGCAGGGAGTTGACATACCCCGCCGCGCGGGCCTGCAGCATGACGTTGCCGATGGCCGTGGCCTCCGAAGGGCCGGCCACCACGGGCATGCCGATAGCATTGGCCGTAAACTGGTTGAGCAGGTTGTTTTTCGAGCCGCCGCCGATGATGTGCAGGCGTTCGACGGGGAAAGGGGCCAGTTGCTGGAATTTTCCGAGGATGTTTTTGTACTTCAAGGCCAGCGACTCGAAGATGCAGCGGATCAATTCCGGATGGGTTTTAGGAATGCTCTGGCCTGTTTTTGAACAAAATGCTTCGATGGCTCCCACCATGCTGGGCGGGTTGGCGAACGAAAGGTCGTCCGGGTCGATGAACGAGCGGAAGGGCTCGGCCCCGGAGGCCATCCCCACGATCTCGGGGTAGCTGTACTCGGTGCCCTGCTTTTTCCACTCCTTGATGCACTGTTCGAGGATCCACATCCCGGTGATGTTCTTCAGCAGGCGGGTGGTGCCTTCGACGCCCCCCTCGTTGGTGATGTTCAGGGCGGCGGTCTCGGGGGTGATGACGGCGTCCTTGACCTCGATGCCCATCAGCGACCAGGTGCCCGAGCTCAAGTAGGCGAATTTTTCATCGCGGGCGGGCACGGCGGCCACGGCCGAGGCGGTGTCGTGTCCGGCGACGGCCACCACGGGAATTTCCCCTAATCCAGTCTCTTCACAGAGCTCTTTGCGTAGCGTACCGATCACCTGACCCGGCATGACCACCTGTCCGAAGAGCGAAGCCGGGACGCCCATTTTTTCGAGCAGTTGGGCTTCCATCTTTTTGGTGCGGGGGTTAAGGATCTGCGAGGTCGAGGCGATGGTGTACTCGGTGACCTTCTCCCCGGTAAGCATGTAGCTCAGGGCATCGGGCATAAAGAGAGCTTCTTTGGCAGCCGCCAACACCGACGAGCCGTCGCGCTTCATGGCATAGAGCTGGTAGAGGCTATTAAAATTCATCACCTGGATGCCGGTCAGGTCGTAGACCTGTTCGCGCGGCAGCACATTCTTGAAATACTGGTCCGGAGCCCCTTCGGTGTGGGGGTCGCGGTAGGCGTAGGGCAGGCCGAGAATCTGGCCGTCGGAGCCCAGGAAGGCGAAATCCACCCCCCAGGTGTCGATGCCGATCGAGGTGACGGCGACCCCTTCCTTGGCGCAGGCCGCGAGCCCGGCTTTGAGGTGTTCGTAGAGCGAGAAGATATTCCAGTAGAAGTGACCGCCCAGTTCCATGATCTGGTTCGGAAAGCGGGTCAGTTCTTTCATGTGCAGTTTGCCGTCGCGCAGCGTGCCCAGGATCGAGCGGCCGCTGGTGGCCCCCAGGTCGAAGGCCAGGAAGGAAATTTCTTTCATGTATTTTAATCGTTTAGAAATCAGAGAAAACCGGCAAAAGCCCCGAGGCGGAAAATTGGGCTCCCGCCTCGTGCGTTTTTAGCCAAACAAATGTATCGAAAATATTCCGAAAAACCTTAGGTCAAGCCCATAAGTTTTTAGCGAACCACCTTTACCCCCTTGGGTGCTTCGATCTTAGACTGCATGCTGCCGTCGGCCATGCGTTCGTGGCGCACATGGATCACCCCGCGGGGCGTGGGGACCGCCCCCTCGACCCATTGCAGGTGCCCCAAATTGGGACGCACGCGCACCTCCGTGCAACCCGGCGAGACGATCTGCACCCCCAGCACATGCTCACTCAGCCAGGCCGTCGGGCCCGAGGCCCAGCCGTGGCAGAGGCTGTGGCGCAGGCCCTTGTAGCAATAGGCCCCATAGGTGCTGTGCACGTCCACCTTGTCCGCGGGCACCAATTCGTCGATCCGGGCGGCGTTCTCCGTCCAGCGGATGTCGAAATCCTCCCAGAAGGAGGTGGCCCCCAGGTCGAGCATCGCCCCCCAGTAGCGGCTGATGTCGGCCGTGGCTCCGACGTAATCGCCCGCGAGGGCTTTTCCCTCGAGCATATAATAGCCGTAGAAGGTCGAGTAATTTTCCACCCCACCCTTGCTGAGCACCTCATTGGCTTTCTCGGCCGGGACCAGCCCCGCCATCGCAGCCAGGCCGGCCGACTGTTTGGAGGCGGCGTAGTCGGGCACCACGGAGCGCATCCGCCCGGCGGTCGTCCGGCACTCGTCCGCCAGGGCCGTTTCGCCCAGCGCGTCGCACAACTGGGCCCCGGCCTCGAGACTCAGCAGCAGCAGGGCGTGCAGCCCGGCGTCGATGGCCGCCGGATTTTCGCTGGTGGGCCAATCCAGAAAGCGGCCACCCTGGAGGTGTTCGCGCCCGGAGGCGTCCACGTTGCCCATCAGGATGGGCAGCAACCTGCGCAGGTAGTCGCGCTGCTCGGCCAGGTAGGCCTTGTCGCCCGAGTACATGTAATAATCCCGGTGGATCATCACCCACCAGAGCGTGTAGGCGCACATTCCGTTCATCCAGCCCGGCAGGGGCGTGGTGGTGCGGGCCAGGTCGAGGTTTTTGCGCAGCACCACGTTGTCCCCGAACACGGAGAGCACGGTGCGCAGCTCGGGGTGCATGTCGCCCAGCCACACCAGCCTATCGCGCTTGATGCCGTCCCAGAGATACTGCTGCATATTGAGGTGGACGGTGTAGGCCCCCGTCATCCAGATCGAATCGAGGCGGCGATCGCTCGAGCGGAAGGAGCCCAGGTAGGGCAGGTCGCGGTAGGTGAACACGGCCCGGATCTCCTTGAGCGGCAGCACCACGTCGTCCTCCGCCAGGTCGATGCGCGCGAATCGGAAGCCCGAATTACCGATCTCAGAGACCCCGTACCAGGGAATTTCGAGCATAAAATCGCGCACGGCGTGGTCGTTGGTGCCCCCGTTCTCGGGCGTGATCTCGCTCATCGCCTCCGATACGGACTCACCCAGGCGCACCCGCACCTTGACGGGCCGGTGGACGTTGCCGATCACCGAGACCAGTTGCAGCCCGCCCTGAATCTCGCGCCCGAAGTCCAGCAGCAGCGAAGGCCGCTTGCCGTCCCGGGAGCTCAGTACGCAAAACGGATCGTCCCGCTTCATGGGGCTTTGGCCGTCGCCGCGCTTGAAGAGGGTCTCTTTGCCCATGATCAGGTCGTCGTTCTGGGTCCAGAGGATGCGCACGGGCGGCAGGTAGGTGCGGGCCCTATCGTCGTGCTCGAGCGTGTCGGACATCCCCGCGGGAAAGACCGGGGGCAGCGCCCCCCAGAGCGGAGCGGCGGCGAAAAGCAGCAGGGCGGTAAGCAGTTTTTTCATGGGTTTCAATTGACTTTCAGTTGAAATGTGTGTTTTCCGGAGCCCACTCCGGCAATCTTGGCGAAGCGGCCTTCGGAGACCCTCTTCACGGGCGCGCCGTCTTTTTCCACCGAGATTTTCTTCCAAGAAACCCCTTCGGGCAGGGGCAGCAGCACGTCCGCCGTCATATTGGCGGGCAATTCCACGGAGAGATCGAAACGCCCCGGCGTGTTTTCAAACGAAACACCGATGGTCCCCCGGATGGTCGGCACCCGCGCTTCGGCGCTGCGCAGGGAGCCCGGCTGCGGAGCGACGCGCACCCGGCGGTAGCCCGGCTCGGTGGGCTCGACCCCCATCAGCTTGCGGGGAATGATGTTGCCCGGCACGGCGCCCCAGATGTGGTTCCAGTCCTGATTCTGCTTGTAGAGGATGTCCCAGGCCTCGGTGGTGACGGTGGACCCGGTACGGATCATGTTGTACCAGCTCTTCAGGCCGGTGGAGCGCATCAGTTGGAGAGCTTCTTCGGCGCGACCCGTCTCGTAGAGGGCTTCCATCAGGAACTGGGCGGCATAGACGCTGCACTCCATGCCGCGCGAGGCCATGTAGGCGCCCAGCTTCGAAAAATCTCCCTGCGGGGCGACGCCCAGGGCCACCGGGAAAATCTGACCGTAGAGCGAAGTGCTGTCCGTGCCGATCCCGTCCCTATAAAGGCCCTGTTTCTTATCGAAGAACAGGCGGTTGATGCTCGCCCGGACCTTTTCGGCCTGGCGGGCATAGGCCGCCGAGTCGGCCGCTTCGCCCATCGCCCCGGCCAGGCGGCTCAGGAGCTCCAGCGAAGCGTAGTGGAAGGAGTTGGGACTGATGTTTTTAGGCTTGAAAACGAAGCGGTCGCGGGGCCAGTCGGTGATGTCCCGCAAGAGTTGCCCCTGCGGCAGATGGACGGACTCTTTCAAGGCCGAATCCACCCGGGGATTGCCCTCGGTGGAGATGATGCCGTCGGCGTCTTCCAGCACCGTGAGGGTCTTCTTTTTCAGCAATTCATAGTGAGCCCTCGCCGAGCGGATATCGCCCGTGTAGAGGTAGTCGTACCAGGCGATCATCACCGACTGGAGGATCCATTCGGTGGGCCAGGTGGCGTTATACAACAGGTATTCGTGCGAACGCCGGGCCAGGGTGAACTCCTTGTCGGCGTAGTAGTGGCAGAGTTGGTTGAGCAGGGCGTCGGCCTCGTAGGGGATGCGCTCGCGGTCGCCGTCCACGTAGATCCCGGCGAAGGAGGTCGCCTTGACCGAGTAGCGGCAGAGCTCCCACACCTGGTTGAGCACCGTGTCCGAGCTGGTGAAACTGGCGGCCGTGTCGTCGAAGGGGTAGCTGACCGTCTGGCGCAGGAGGTCCCTCTCGCACAGCTCGTGGCCGTAGCCCTCCACCTCGCAGTAGCGGAAGGGGTAGACCTCCCCGGTGTAATCGGGCATCAGCACGGCCAGAGGGGGCGAGATGCGGGTGTTGCGCCCCCCGGCGGGGATCTTTATAAAATAGGTATGCGTGCCGGGCATCAGGCACAGTTTCATCTTCTGGTAGCGGACGGTCCCCTCGGGCCGGCGGTCGAGCCTTCCCGCGCGCAGGGCTTCACCCAGGTGGACGGTCACCGAATCGGCGCTCCCGTCGGAAAAAAGCGTCAGCTTGATCTGACCGAACGAAGCCCGGCCGAAGTCCACGAAAAAGGCCCCGTCGGCGCAGCGCTTCACCGCCACGGGATTTTCATCGCTCTTTTCGAGGGGGTAGAAAGCCGTCCGGTAGTCGGACAACTCCGGGGCCGTGCGAAAGGCCCGAATGGTAGACCATTCCTGCATAAAGCCGTTGCCCGCCGAGCGCACTTTCCAGTAGTAGGTCTGTCCCGGCTGCAGGGCCTTGCCCTCGTAGAGCACCCCGACCGAGCGGTCCGAATAGACCTCTCGGCTGTCCCAGAGGTCCGGGCGGTTGCGGCGCAGAAGCTCGGGAGAGGTGGCCACCATAAGCTGGTAGGCCGTTTGCCGGACATCATTTCGCACGTCGTTGACCTGCCAACTAAAAGAGGGCTGGCGGTTGTAGATCAAGGGGATCTGGAGACGTTCGATCGTCCGGGCGGTGCTGTCCAGGGTCAGTTGCGAGGGGTAGCCCTCCACCCAGACGCGGTCGCTGTGCTCCACCAGGTCGGTCATCAGGGCCGTGGGGGGAGCGGCCCGCAGCGCCCCGGCACAGAGCAGGGCGCCAAAGGCCGGAAGAAGAGTTCGTAGGGTCATCATTGTAAACACATATTCCTATTAAGCCAAAGCCCTGGCTTTGGCAAAGTCCCCCTTTTCAAAGGGGGATTTAGGGGGATTGTCTGTATGTTCGGGGCATCGAAGATGCCCTTAACGTGAATTTTACAAATTTAACCAGAACTCCACTATATAACAAATTGGATTTTCAGAAAAAACGGAGTACCTTTCAGCATTCTTTTTCGGAAAAGCTATTAAAGCTGAATACTGTATGAAAAATCTATTCGACGTCGAAGGAAAAGTCATCGTCATCACCGGCGGGGCCGGGGTGCTGGGCACTTCGATGGTGCATCATTTCGCCGAACAGGGCGCCACGGTGGTCGTCCTCGATCGCAACGAGGAAGCCGGCAAGGCCCTCGAAGAAGCCGTGCATGCCGAAGGCCACCAGGCCGCGTTCCTATATACCGATGTACTCGACAAAGCCGTCCTGGAAAAGAATTACGAAGAGATCATCTCCCGCTGGGGCCGCATCGATGTGCTGATCAACGGCGCGGGCGGCAACATGGCCGGGGCCACCATCCCCCCCGATAAAACGATCTTCGACCTCGACCTGGAAGCCGTCCGCAAGGTGGTCGACCTCAATCTCTTCGGCATCATCCTGCCGACGATGGTCTTTACCAAATCCATGATCGAGCGCAAGGAAGGCTCCATCATCAACATCTCCTCCGAGTCGGCCATCCGCCCCCTGACCCGCGTGGCGGGCTACGGCGTGGCCAAGGCGGCCGTGACCAATTTTACGAAGTACATGTGCGGCGAGCTGGCTACCAAGTACGGGCCCGGCCTTCGCGTGAACGCCATCGCTCCGGGATTCTTTATCACCGAGCAGAACCGCGCCCTGCTGCTTAACCCCGACGGCTCTCTCACCGACCGCTCGAAGACCATCCTTGCCCATACGCCCTTTGGCCGCTTTGGCCAGCCCGAGGAGTTGCTGGGGACCCTGCAATGGCTCGCCAGCGATGCCTCTAAATTTGTTTCGGGAACCCTGACCGTGATCGATGGGGGGTTTGATGCTTTTTCCATTTAAAAGGGATCGGAAGGACTTTTTAGTACCTGCCGGAGGTTTCTCGAGGCAAAGCCTCGATGGCCGCCGAAAGATTTTCGGCCTTTGGCCGAAAATCTTTCATTTTGGCGTGCGGCCGGGAAATTAGACTTCGAACTGGCGCTTTTTGGAAAAAGCGCCTCAAAACTTTTGGGCAAAACTTTGTTTTGCATGACCATTCTTTAAGAATAAATCGATATGACTTACCTCTGCAAACAATCCTGGCGCTGGTATGGGCCGGGCGACCCGGTCAGCCTCTGGGACATCCGCCAGGCCGGAGCCACCGACGTAGTCCACGCCCTGCACCACATCCCCAACGGGGAAGTGTGGACCGTGGAAGAAATCAAGAAACGCCAGGCCATGATCGCCGAGACGGGGCTCACTTGGAGCGTGGTGGAAAGCGTGCCCGTGCACGAACACATCAAGACCCAGACCGGCGATTTCCAACGCTACATCGACAATTACAAAGAAAGCATCCGCAACCTGGCCGCCTGCGGAATCACCTGCATCACCTACAACTTCATGCCGGTGCTCGACTGGACCCGCACCGACCTGGCCTACACCCTGCCCGACGGCTCCAAGGCCCTGCGCTTCGAAATGGCCGCCTTCGTAGCCTTCGACCTCTACATCCTCAAGCGCCCCGGCGCCGAAAAGGACTACACCCCCGGGCAGATCGCCAAGGCCAAGGCCCGCTTCGAACAGATGACCGACGCCGACAAGGAGCTGCTCACCCGCAACATGATCGCAGGCCTGCCCGGCTCGGAGGAGAGTTTCACGGTGGCCCAGTTCCAGGAAGCCCTCGACCGTTACAAGGATATCGACGCCGAACGACTGCGCGCCAACCTGGTCTACTTCCTGCGCGAAGTGGCCCCCGTGGCCGACGAGGTGGGCGCCGAGCTGGTCATCCACCCCGACGACCCGCCCTACCCCATCCTGGGCCTGCCCCGCATCCTGAGCACGGCCGACGATTTTCGCAGGCTGATCGCCACCATACCCAATAAGTCCAACGGCCTCTGCCTCTGCACGGGCTCCTTCGGGGTGCGCTCGGACAACGAGCTGGCGGCCATGATGACCGAATTCGGCGACCGCGTGGGCTTCGTGCACCTGCGCAGCACCCAGCGCGACGCCGAGGGCAACTTCTTCGAGGCCAACCACCTCGAAGGCGACGTGGACATGTACGGCGTGATGAAGGCCCTCCTGGAGCTGCAACAGCGCGAAGGCCGCTCGATCCCCCTGCGTCCCGACCACGGCCACCAGATGATCGACGACCTGAAGAAAAAAACCAACCCCGGCTACTCCTGCATCGGCCGCCTGCGCGGCCTGGCCGAGTTGCGCGGGCTGGAAATGGGTATTGCCCGCAGCCTCTATAAACAGTAAGAACCGGACGGCAATAATTAACGTGAGTTCGACGAATTCGTCGAACTCACGTTAATTATTATCCAGAACAAACGGGGATAAGGAAAGTCACCCGTAAAATCACACCTGTGTTATGGTCTTGCCTTCCCTTTTGCAGGGAATACGGATAGTGCCTCCCCCGCCTGGAGGGATAATTCCACTCTTCCCGTCACTACGGGTTTTGTTGTTACGAAGCGCATCCCGGCTTCATCTACCAAATAAAGGTCCACTTCCCGCACATCCGACCAGTCGGCCGGCAAGTCCCATTGCTTGGACGCATAACCGGTTTGGCTGTATGCGAGGATTTCACGGCCTCGGTTCCAGGTTGCAGGCAGGAATAAATTATTTCCTTGCCGGAGCACCCTGCCATGGTGGGTGATCAATGAATCTTTCAGGCTGACCACGAGATCGTCACTGTACGAGACCGCCCGCTGTAGTCCTTCTCCGGTGAGTTTTTCCCGCTGGTAGCGGTTCAGGTAGATGTAAGGCAGAGTGCCGGTATAAAACTGGTATTTGAAACACTTGTGCCAATCGGGATTGTTTTTGGAATCATTTTCCAGATCGTTGTAGCAGTCCAAGCCGCGGGTACTCATGCCGAATAGAAACCCCAACTGCATCTCTGCCGCCGCCACGTCCGGCATTTGCGGGGCAATCCGGTAGGGTCCGGCGCCGGTGGCTATGTACGCGGGGGTTTTCAGGTATCCCTCCTCGGTTTGGTCGAGCCAGGCGAACCAGGGCGACAGTCCGTCGAAATGATCTTTTCCCTCGCGCAACCGGGAATAACTTTCCTGGACGACATCGATGCCCAGGCTTTTGAAATACCGGATCACCCGCCGCTGATAGGATTCTTCGGTTTGCTGGGAGATGCCCAGGTATTGGTTTTCCAGCGAGAAGTAGGCATCCAGAAGGATGGTCCCCGCCTCTTTGAGAAAGGGAAGCAATTCGATCAATTCGTTGATCCGTTTCACGGAATACCCTTTTTCCCATTCCTGTTTGAAGCTGATCTGGTAACAATCCAGTCCGTTGTACACGCCGATCTTCATCAGATCGCCGTTTTTCATCCGGGATATTAACCCTTCGGACAGATAGGTATCCCAAAGCGGACTGTTGTTGTAAGCGTTTGCCATGTTTACATGCAGGCTCACAACCGTATTGTATTTTTTCGCCTCTTCATAAAGCCACAACAGGGATTCCCGGCCCGTACCGTCGCAAGGTCTTTTCAGCGCGTTATTGACCTGGTGCCAGGCGGGATACAGGTCGTCGTGTCCGGTATATTGCCATCCTGCCAGGTAAATTATTTTAGGGATGTGGCGGGTCAGGGCGTCGGTTTGTTTGATCAGGGACAACGCTTCTTCGAACGTATACCGCACATACGATCCTCCTTTACCGTCGGGCGTGGCCAACAACAGATGCAAAGACAGACACTGGTGGTATTCGTGTGCATAAGGCTGCTCCGGCTTCCCGGTTTTTGTCCAATCGTAGTATTCGCCGGAGATCGTTCTCCAGGTTGGAGTTTGGGCAAAGGCGCAGCAAACCATACTGCAAATACAAAGGCAGAAACAAATTGATTTTTTCATGGCTTCAAGACGGGTTAAGTTGCCTTTTTCGAAGTTCTGGAGAAGGGATGTAAGTTTCTTAAACGAAACTCACGTTAAAATTAAGAAAATATTTTGAACTCGGATTAATTAAATTGTCCGGATTCCCTGATTAACGTAAGTTCGACGAATTCGTCGAACTCACGTTAATTTAAAGAAAGCGGGAGGAATTCCTCCGGCATTTCACTATCTTTGCTCTCCAAACTACAACAGAACTATGGGCGGATTTTTCGGAAGCATCAAAAAAAGCGACTGTGTAACAGACCTTTTCTACGGCGTAGACTACAACTCACACATGGGCACCAAGCGCGCCGGGATGGCCGTACTCAACAACGGCATCTTCTCGCGGGCCATCCACAACATCTCCAACTCCTACTTCCGCACCAAGTTCGAATCCGAGCTGCCCACCTTCCGCGGCAACTCCGGCATCGGGGTCATCAGCGATACCGACGCCCAGCCGATCATCGTCAACTGCCACCTCGGCAAGTTCGCCATCGTCACCGTGGCCCGGGTCAACAACCTGCCCGAGCTGGAAAAAGAACTCCTCGACAAGGGAAACCACTTCTGCGAGCACAGCAACAATTTGACAAACCAGTCCGAACTGGTGTCGATGTACATCGCCGAAGGCAAGACCTTCTCCGAAGGGATCGAGATCGCCTTCGAAAAGATCAAAGGCTCCTGCTCGATGCTCATCCTCACGGCGTCGGGCATCATCGCCGCCCGCGACAAGTACGGCCGCACGCCCATCATCATCGGCAAGGGCCCCGACGGCTACGCCGCCTCCTCCGAGAGCTGCGCCTTCAACAACCTGGGCTACGAGACCTGCCACTTCGTGGGCCCCGGCGAGATCGTCATGCTCACCGCCGAGGGGATGACCCAACTGCGCAAACCGGGCCCCAAGATGCAGATCTGCTCCTTCCTGTGGGTCTACTACGGCTACCCGGTCTGCGATTACGAAAACCGCAACGTCGACCAGACTCGCTACGAATGCGGGGTGGCCATGGGAGCCACCGACAAAATCGAAGCCGACTTCGTCTCCGGAATCCCCGACTCGGGCATCGGCATGGCCCTGGGCTACGCCGAAGGCAAGCACATCCCCTACCGCCGGGGCATCGTCAAGTACACCCCCACCTGGCCCCGCAGCTTCACCCCGCCCAACCAGCAGATGCGCGAACTGGTGGCCCGCATGAAACTCATCCCCAACCGCTCGCTGCTCCAAGGCAAGCGAGTGGTCTTCTGCGACGACTCCATCGTCCGGGGTACCCAGCTTCGTGACCACGTCAGCGAACTCTACGATTACGGAGCCAAGGACGTGCACATCCGCATCAGCTGCCCGCCCCTGATCTACCCCTGCAAGTTCCTGAACTTCACAGCCTCCAAATCCGACCTCGAACTGCTCACCCGCCGGGTGATCCAACAGTTGGAAGGAGACCCCAACAAAAACCTGGAGGCCTACAGCAAAACCGATTCGCCCCAATACGCGAAAATGGTCGAGACGATCCGCAAGCAACTCAACGTCTCCAGCCTGCGCTTTAACCCCATCGAGACCATGGTCAAAGCCATCGGCCTGCCCAAAGAACGCATCTGCACCCACTGCTTCGACGGAAGCAGCTATGAATAGCGGCCAGCACCCCACCTAATCCCTCCTCCCCATGAGTCTGCATGCCTTCAACTTGTTTTTGTATGGAATGATCGGCCTGGCGGCCGTGGTTTTTGTGGCGCTCTACTTTGTGGATGCGGGGTATGGGATGTTGCGGGATGGGCGCTGGGGCGTTAAGATCAACAACCGTGTGGGTTGGTTGTTGATGGAGGCTCCGGTCTTTGTTTTGATGCTGGGGCTTTGCCTTTGTTCTCCGCGGCGTTTCGATCCGGTTTGCCTGGTTTTATTCGGGCTTTTCCAGTTGCATTACCTTAACCGGGCTTTTATTTATCCTTTTTTGCTCAAGGGCCGCAGTCCCATGCCTTTGGGGATCGTTTTGATGGGGATGACTTTCAACATCCTCAATGCCAGCATGCAGGGGGGATGGATTTTCTATTTCGCCCCGGAGGGTTTTTATACACTTTCCTGGCTTTGGTCCGCTCCTTTTATCGTGGGGACGCTTCTTTTTTTCTTAGGGATGGGGATCAATATCCACTCGGACAAGATCATCCGCAACCTTCGCCCTCCCGGCGACCGGGGGCACTACTTGCCCCGGGGCGGGATGTTTCGTTATGTCTCTTCGGCCAATTACTTCGGAGAAATCGTGGAGTGGACGGGCTTTGCCATTCTGACGGGGTCTTTGGCGGGGGCTACCTTTGCCATCTGGACCTTCGCCAACCTGGTGCCCCGGGCCAATGCCATCTGGCACCGCTACGACGAATTGTTCGGCGAGCAGTTCCGGAAGCTGAAACTCAAACGGGTGATTCCCTTTATCTATTAATTCTTCATACAAGAAAGTCTCTGAAATTTTAACCGGACAGCATCCGGCATGACCAATTTTTTATTATCTTTATGACTTACACATGACAGATAATAAATACATTGACCATGAAAAAAATTGCATTGATTTTCGTATTGGCCCTGACGGTGGCATCCGTTTCGGCGCAGAAAAAAGGAGAATGGTGGCTGGGAGGCCAGATCAGCTATTCGGCCACAAACACCACCTGGGGCGACGCGAAAAACAAAATCCGGACGTTTTTTGCGAACCCCTATGCAGAATACTTTGTTTGTGACAACTGGGGGCTTTACTTCGGGCCGGGGATCATCTACCAGAAACGCAGCGACCTGGGCGACTACCACAACACCCTGGGCGGCGCCTTTGTCGGGATAACCCGGTACTTCCGCCTGACCGGCAACCTGTATGCCTATGCCGAAGCCGGGATGAACGGCTTCTGGGGCGGCGGCAAGGACGACATGACCCGTTACTCGAGCTCCCAATACGGCGCGGACATCCGGGGTGGACTCGCCTACAACACCGGTCGGCTGAGCATTTTTGCACAACTCGTGGAGTTCGATTACCAATATACCCGCGACAAGGACAAGAACGACTCCTCGAACACGCATACCAGTTCTTCTTTCGGGGCGGGCGCTTTGGGCACGGGCCTGACCCTGGGCCTGTCGGTTCGCCTGGGAAAATAGGAGCCGGAGGCCCTTTCGACCGGCATACCTGCACAAACAAATCAGTTAGCTGACACCTAAATAACTACATGGATCCAACTAAGAATTGGTACGTGGTCACCGGGGCCAACAACGGCATCGGCCGGGCCATCGCGCGGGACGTGGCCGGGCGGGGCCTGCCTGTGGTGATGGCCTGCCGCAACCTGGAACGCTCGGAGCCGGTGCGCGCGCAGATCGCCGCCGAGACCGGGAATCCCGACGTGCTGCTCCTTCCGCTGGACCTCTCCTCGGGAGCCTCGATCCGCGACTTTGTAAAAACGCTCGCCGGGAGGGGAATCAACGTCCATGTGCTGGTCAACAACGGCGGGGTGCTCAATCCCGGGTTTTGCGCCACGGCAGACGGCCTGGAGGAGACGGTCGCCGTCAACTACCTGGGCACCTTTCTGCTGAGCTGCCTGCTCGCCCCCTCGATGCGTCCGGGCAGCCGGATCGTCAACACGGGCTCATTCATGCGCCGCTTCGGGCGGATCACCGACCGCCTGTTGGAGCCCGACGAGAAACGCTATAACCTCTTTTGGGATTACAGCAATTCGAAGCGGGCGGTGATCCTTTTCTCGGCCGAACTCGCCGAGCGGCTGCGGCCCCGGGGCATAGGGGTCTACGTCTCCGACCCGGGCATCGTGAGCACCAAAATCCTGAAGATGCACCGCCTGATCGACCCCCTGACCGACGCCCTGCTGCGCCCCTTCATACGCACCCCCGAGCAGGGAGCCCGCACGGCCATCTACCTGGCCACGGGCGGGGCGGAGCAGGCTCCCGGTTTCTATTACGCCAACGGAAAACCCATCCGGATAGCCAAATCCCTGACCGATCCGGCCCGGCGGGAAAGGCTCTGGAAACTGACCGCCGGACGGGTGTTACAACCTGGTGAAGACCTTTAGAAACAAAAACAAAGCGGTGCGGCTATCAACAGATAACCGCACCGCTTATTTTTTAGCATCATTGCCTTACCTCTATTTCTGTAAGACCCGCGCTGTGCATAGCGTGCGTCGATTTAACGGGCAAAAAGACGCCCGTTTTCCTCCTCCTCGCTCGGCAAAGTCCAAGCGGTTGACCTTCGGTCTTCCTCCTCCTGGCAGGGCAAAGACCGCAAGCGCTCTCTGCTCCTGCTGCGTTCGCCGGTTGACTTTGCGCTCTCTCCTTCGTCGGTTTTGCTCATCGTCCGAAGGTCCAGCCCGGAGCGTACTTAAAGTACGTGAGGACTGGGGCAAGGAGGATAAGTGAAAAGCGGCGTGCGATATGTGCAGCGGAATTAATAATTGGTTTTCATGGGCTCGAAGTATGCCTGGGGATGTGCGCAGGCCGGGCAGGTATCCGGAGCCTGCGTGCCATCGGCCAGGTACCCGCAATTGCGGCACTGCCAGGTGATCTCCTCCTCGCGCTCGAAGACCTTGCCTTCCTCCACGCGGGCCAACAGGGCCCGGTAGCGGCGTTCATGCTCGGCTTCCACTTCGGCGATTTTGCGCCAGACGGCGGCAATAACAGGAAAACCCTCCTGCTGGGCGATCTCGGCGAAGGTGGGGTAGAGTTCCGACCACTCTTCGTTTTCGCCTGCGGCGGCCTCGGAGAGGTTTTCCATGGTGGTGCCGATGCGTCCGGCCGGGTAGCTGGCTGTGATCTCCACCATGCCCCCTTCGAGGAACTTGAAGAAACGCTTGGCGTGTTCTTTTTCCTGTTCGGCGGTTTCGAGGAAGACTCCGGCGATCTGTTCGAAGCCTTCCTTCTTGGCCACGCTGGCGAAGAAGGTATAGCGGTTGCGGGCCTGAGACTCTCCGGCAAATGATTTCAATAGATTCTGTTCGGTTTTGGTTCCTTTCACACTTTTGCCCATAATCTTATTCTATTTTAGGTTAGGTTGATTGCTTTCGATCCGTTTAACAAAGGAACGATTCTTGCGTCACATTCGCAAATAAATCCCATCGTTTTTCTTCACGGCGGTATAAGCAAAAATTATACCGTCGCTTGGCTCTTGCACCAAAAAACAATACCTTTGCACCCACTAGAAGCGGACGACCTATGAGCGATCAAATCAAGCACGAATGCGGCATAGCCCTCCTGAGGCTCCTCAAACCGCAAGATCATTACCGCACGAAATACGGCACCTCGTTTTACGGACTCTCCAAGATGCAGATCCTCATGGAGAAGCAGCACACCCGGGGGCTGGAGGGCGCCGGACTGGCCTCCATCAAACTCCACCCCCGGCCCGGGCACAGCTACATCGACCGCATCCGTTCGAACAGCCCCACCCCGATCAAGGACGTCTTCGAACAGGTCTTTCGCTCGATCGACGAGGCGGCCGGAAGCGACCCCGGGAAACTGGGCGACCCGGCCTGGCTCAAAGAGAACGCCCGCTTCACGGGCGAGGTCTTCCTGGGCCACCTGCGCTACGGCACCTTCGGACGCAACGACATCGAGAACGTCCACCCCGTCTCGCGCGAAAACAACTGGATGACCCGCAGCCTGGTGCTGGCCGGGAATTTCAACCTCACCAACATCGACGAGCTCTACGGCCGCCTGGTCGAGCTAGGCCAGTACCCGCCCGCGACCACCGACACGGTGACCATCCTCGAGCGCATCGGCCACTTCCTGGACCAGGAGAACGAGGACAAATACCGCTACTTCAAGGAAAAAGGCCACTCCAAGCAGGAGATCACCGAGCTACTGGCCCGCCACATCGACCTGCGCGAAGTGCTCTCGCTCTCGGCCCGCCGCTGGGACGGGGGCTACGTGATGGCCGGGATGATCGGCCACGGCGACGCCTTCGTCATGAGGGACCCCTGCGGCATCCGCCCGGCCTACTACTACCGCGACGAGGAGATCGTGGCGGCGGCCTCGGAGCGCGCCGTGCTGCAGACCACCTTCAACATCCCCTACGAAGCGGTGCAGGAAATTCCGCCCGCCCACGCTCTGATCGTCAAGCGGGACGGGGAAGTCTCCCTGGAGCCTTTCCTGGCCCCGGCCGAAAAGCCCACCCCCTGCTCCTTCGAGCGGATCTACTTTTCGCGGGGCAGCGACCGCGACATCTACCGCGAGCGCAAGCTCCTGGGCCGCCTACTGGTGCCCGGCATCCTGGAGTGCATCGGGGGCGACGTGCTGCACACGGTCTTTTCCTACATCCCCAACACGGCCGAAAGCGCCTACTTCGGATTGATGGAGGGGCTGGCCGACCACTTCCGGGCGATCCGCTCGGGGATGATCCTGGCCGAGCGGGAGACCCTGGACGAAAAGCGCTTGCAGGAGATCCTGACACTCCACCCCCGCTTCGAGAAGATCGCCATCAAGGACGTCAAGATGCGCACCTTCATCACCCCGGACAACCAGCGGGACGACCTGGTCGAGCACGTCTACGACGTCACCTACGGCACCGTCGAGGCGGGCACGGACACCCTGGTGGTGCTGGACGACTCGATCGTGCGGGGCACCACCCTCAGGCAGAGCATCATCCGGATGCTCGACAGGCTGCATCCGCGCAAAATCGTCGTCTGCTCCTCGGCCCCGCAGATCCGCTACCCCGACTGCTACGGCATCGATATGTCGCGGCTGGGCGATTTCGTCGCCTTCCGGGCGGCCATCGAGTTGCTGCGCGAGCGGGGCATGGGCGCCCGGATCGACGAAGTCTACACCGAGGCCGTCGCCCAGTGCGGACTGGATCGCCGCGAGGTCACCAACGTCGTCAAGCGCATCTACGAGCCCTTCACGGACGAGGAAATCTCCGCCCAGATCGCCCGCATCGTCACGGCCCCCGACATCCGCGCCGAGGTGGAAGTGGTCTACCTGAGCGTCGGGGACCTGCACCGGGCCATCCCCGAACACGGCGGCGACTGGTACTTCACCGGCGACTACCCCACCCCCGGCGGCAACGTCGTGGCCAACCGGGCGTTCATCAACTTTTACGAGAACAACGGCAAGCGGGCCTATTGACGGGACAGGGGGTTCGGATCGAAAAAATAGTATCTTTGTCTGAAACAGTTTCTGAATTCCCATGAAAAAAATACTCTTTCTGCTGCTCTCGGCCGTTTGTCTGCTGGCATCCTGTTCGAAAAGCAATCCCCCCGAGCCCGATCAGAACGACTACCTGATCAGCGCCGAAAAAACATCGACCGTGCCCAAGGCCCTCCTCCAGGCCCTGCTCCAGGCCGCCGGATACGGCGCCTACGCCTCCTTGCTGCAGTCGGACGTCGATCTGGTCAAGGTGACCTACAATACCCAATACCAGGGAAATACCCTCACGGCTTCGGGGCTTTTTTTCGTGCCCGCCGACCTCAACGCCAGCTATCCGACGATGATCCTCCAGCACGGGACGATCGCCAAGAGCGAGACCCCTTCGCTGTGCGCGGATAACCCGGCCACCTACACGGAGGCTATCCTCATGTCCCTGATTATGTCCACCGCGTTCCGCGGGGCCGTGCTGCTGCCCGACTACCTCGGATACGGGAGCAGCGTTTCGATGAGGCATCCCTACATCCACGGGGAATCGCTCGGACGCACCTCGCTCGACATGATCCGCGCCTACCAAGAGTACACCGCCGGAAAAGAAATAAACCTGGCCTTCAATCCCCGGATCGTGGTCACGGGCTATTCCGAAGGAGGCTACGCGGCCGTCGCCCTGCACAAAGCGATCCAGGAAGCCACCGGCTCCGGCCTGCAGGTGGTCAAGACGATCGCCGGATCGGGTCCCTACGACAACGTAGCCTTCGCCAAAGAGACGCTCGCCCTGACCGGCGAGCTGGATGCCGCCTTTATCGACAGCTACCTGTGGGGCATCGCCATGTACAAAGAGAGCTTCAACTACTCGAAGCCTTACAGCGCCATCTTCTCGGCCGCGGACAACGCGGTCCTCGAGACGGCCGGCTACCCCCTGGGCTATTCCGAAACGGAGGCGCTGCCCATCAGCCACAACCCCTCAGTCTTGTTCCACGCCGACTTCATCGCCGGGGTGGAGAACGGCACCGACACCGAACTGCTGGGCATCCTCGCCGACAATTCCCTGGTGGAGTTCGCCCCACGGGACAGCCTGATCCTGCTGTGCGGGAGCGCCGACACGTACGTTCCCCCGGTCAATACCCGCAATGCCTACCAGGCCATGGCGGCCAAGGACTGCCCGGTGAAGATGTACGAATACCCGGGGCTGGACCACTACACCCTGGTTCCCCAGTACCTGTCGGTGCTGCTGGGCCGCTTACAAAACCTTTAACCGATCTGCCGCCCTATGAAACGCCGTCTGTTCCTCTGCCTGCCCGTCCTGCTGATCGCCTTCTTCGTTTTTCTCGCCGCCGGGTGCACCCCCGCCGGGAAGAACGGGCAGGCCCTGCTGAGCGCCGAGCACGTGCGCTCGTTTTCGCCGGAAGAACTGCAGGCCCAGGCCGAACAGCCGCCCTACACACCTTTCTCGGGCAGCTTCCGCAGCGGAGTGGAGGTCTACCGGGTGAGCTATCGCACGGAGTACCCTGCAGGGACGCCGCTGACGGTCTCGGGCCTCTTTTTCCTGCCCGCGCAGCCCGACCCGGCCGCCCCGACCGTGGCCTATATGCACGGCACGGTTCCCAAGGGACAGGCCCCCACGCTGTGTGCCGGCGATCCCGGGAAATACAACTACGATCTATGGCTCTGCACCATGGCGGCCGGGGCCTGCGGGGGAACGGTGCTGGTGCCCGACTACATCGGCTACGGCGTCTCGGACGATGTGTCGCACCCCTACAACCACGCGGAGTCGATGGCCCGCTCGGGGCTAGACCTGATCCGGGCTTACAAAGAATTTGCTGCGGGCGAAGGACGCCCGCCCTTTGACGGAAAGGTCGCCGTGGCCGGGTATTCCGAGGGGGGCTACGGGGCCGTGGCCCTGCACCGGGCCTTGCAGGAACTTTCCGGCCAGGGATTCCGGGTCGTCAAGACGGTGGCCGGATCGGGCCCTTACGACAACGTGGCCTTCGCCCGCGAACTGCTGGAAAAAGACGAACAACTCGACCCCATCCACATCTCCACCTACCTCTGGGTGCTGCAGATGTACAAGACCGACTACGGATACAGCAAGCCTTACGAGGAGATTTTTTCGGCTTCCGACGACTCGGTTTTCCGGGCGAACGGATATCAACTGGGCTACCTGATTCCCAGCGCTCTGCCCATCGACTGCAACCCCACCCGGCTGTTCCGCCCCGACTTTACCCGTGCGGTGTCGGAGGGTGCGGACAAAGAATTTTCAGCTATCTTGCAGAAAAATTCTCTGACGGATTTCGCGCCCTGCGACAGCCTGATCTTCGTCTGCGGCAGCGCCGACAACTTCGTCTACCCGGAGAATACGGCCAACGCCTACGCCGCCATGCGGGCCAAGGGTTGCCCCGTGTCCGTGCACGAAATGCCGGGCGGCGACCACGGCACCACCTACGGGCTGTACCTGCAAGTGGTATTGAACAGCCTGCGGGCCCGCTAAAAAATTTGTTCCCATGAAACGCAGACACCTTTCCTTCCTCTTCACCCTGCTGCTGTTGGTCGGCTCGGCGGCCCTCCGGGCCCAGGAAAACCCCGTGCGCTGGACGACCGCCGTGGAAACCCTGGAGAGCGGCAGCTACCGGATCGTCTTCACCGCCCGGATCGAGGCCCCCTGGCACATGTACGACCTGGGTCCCTACGAAGGCGGCCCCAACGCCACCGCCTTCACCTTCGCCGCCGACGAGAACTTCTCCCTCGAGGGGCCCGTCACGGCCCTGACCGAGCCCCTGCGCAAGCAGGACGAGATATTCGACATGGAGATCGGCACTTACGGCGGGGAGGCCCGCTTCGCCCAGACCGTCAAGCTAAAAGACCCCTCCCGGGGCGCCATCCTGCGGGCCACGGTGGAGTGGATGGCCTGCGACGCGAGCAGTTGCCTGCCACCGGAAGAGCAAGAGTTTTCTATCCGGTTCGGACCTGAGCAACAGGCCGCCGTAGCTCCCGTCGCGGAGACCGGTCCCGGCGCCGGGAAATCGCTCTGGGGACTGATCGTCGAGGCCATCCTCTGGGGCCTGGCCGCGCTGCTGACGCCCTGCGTATTCCCGATGGTGCCGATGACCGTGTCGTTCTTTCTCAAGCAGGGGGACAACCCGGCGCGCAGCCGTCTGCTGGCCGCGGTCTTCGGGGGATCGATCGTGGGGCTCTACACCCTGCCCATCGGCTTGGTGATCGGCATCACGAGCCTGTTCGGCGGCGAGGCCGTCACGGCCGACATCTTCAACTGGCTGGCCACCCATTGGCTGCCCAACGTCGTGTTCTTCCTGGTCTTCCTGCTGTTCGCCCTCTCCTTTTTCGGGGCCTTCGAGATCACGCTTCCCAATAAACTGGTCTCCCGAAGCGACGCGAAAGCCGACAAAGGCGGCCTCCTGGGCGCTTTTTTTATGGCCCTGACCGGGGTGCTGGTCTCCTTTTCCTGCACGGGTCCCATCATCGGTACGGTGCTTATCAAATCCACTTCGGGCGAAATCTGGGCCCCGGTGATCACCATGCTGGCCTTCTCGGTCGCCTTCGCGCTGCCCTTCACGGCCCTGGCCTTCTTCCCGGCCTGGCTGAACAAGCTGCCCAAAAGCGGGAGCTGGCTGGGCTCGGTCAAGGTGGTGCTGGGTTTTTTAGAATTGGCTCTGGGTTTGAAATTTTTGAGCGTAGCGGATCAGACCTACCACTGGGGCATCCTCGATAGGGAGGTCTACCTGGCCCTGTGGATCGCCATTTTCGCCCTGCTGGGGGTCTACCTGCTCGGGAAAATCCGCATCGGACACGACAGCGAGGTCAAATCCATCGGCCCCACGCGGCTGCTGCTGGCCACCGGGGTGCTCGCCTTCGTGGTCTACCTGATCCCCGGCATGTGGGGCGCCCCCCTGAAAGGCCTTTCGGGCTACCTGCCCCCGATGCACACCCAGGATTTCGTGCTGGATCGTTACACGGAAAGGCCCATCACCGTTTCGACGGAGGTTCCGGGGAAAGCGCCCAGATACAGCGATTTTCTAAGTCTGCCGCACGGCCTATCCGGCTTTTTCGATTATGAGGAAGCGATGGAGTACGCCCGGAAAGTAGGAAAACCTCTGCTGCTGGACTACACGGGCCACGGCTGCGTCAACTGCCGCGAAATGGAGGCCCGGGTGTGGTCCGACCCCGGGGTACTGGCCCTGCTGAGGGATCGTTTCGTGATCCTGGCCCTCTACTCGGACGACAAAAAGACCCTGCCCGAATCGGACTGGGTGACCACCCCCGGCGGCAAAACACTGAAAAGCCTGGGCAAGATCAACGCCTACCTGGCCCACCACCGCTTCGGGGTCAACTCGCAGCCCTACTACCTGATCCTGGACGGGGAGGGAGAACCGCTGGCCCCGGGCCGGGGCTACGACCTGAATGTGGAAGCCTTCACCGAGTTCCTGGAAACGGGCCTGCGCAATTACGCCGCCGGGAGCGAAGAGTAACCGGACGCCCTTGTCATTTTATCGAAAAATCGTATCTTTGTCCTCCAGAAAAAGACCGGGCCCATAGCTCAGTTGGTCAGAGCAGCGGACTCATAATCCGAAGGTCGTGGGATCATGCCCCTCTGGGCCCACAAAACAAAACCGTCTTAAACAGAGTTTAAGACGGTTTTGTTTTCTCAAGACATTTCACAGCTATCTTCTTCTCGGCGCACTTCTCGTATGCGGACGTACATAAGTGCCATCCTTTCGATAATACCCTCTTACACTCACAGTTCCTCCAGAGCTACTTGATCCGGGAGAGTAGGATGTTGATTTGGTTTTATTTGATGATTCTGGAGTCGAGGTCCCAAGAATATCGTCTATATGACTAGTATTGACCGACGAAGGTAAAATAACATTAAATGCAGCGATTTTTTTATTAAGGCCTTCCAAAAAGGCATTAATTTCATTAACTCTTATAGTAATAGATTCTTTATAGGCCGAAATATCCTTGCCCAGTTTTTGAAGTGAATCAAGTTTGGCCTCTTGCCGTTCTATGGTTTTCTTTAATTCAGCATTTTCAGCCAATAATTCTTTTTTTGTCTGCGCATGCGCTGGGATAAAACAAAGAATTAAAATAATCAACAAAATACTTTTTTTCATATCAATGAATTTTATTGTGTATTGCAAGATAGTATTTTTAAACGAATAAAAATATCTACCCGTCATAAAAGTAAGTCTTGTTATACACTTATGGAGTAATATTCGAATATTGGTGAGATCCCCCTCTGGGCCCACTTTTCGAAAGTAAAAAAGCCGACAGTATTTGTCGGCTTTTTTGTTTGTATGTGGGGGGAGTTACCCTTTCGAAAACATCCTTCGGATGGCTTTGACCGATTCCACGATCGGGAGCGGAGCCAGCGAGAGGCCGACCACCCACCACCACTGCGTGCTCGTGAGCGTGGCCAGGTGGAAGACGCCGTGCAGAGCCGGGACTTCGAGGACCGTCAGCATCATGAGGCAGACCACGGCGATGGCGCCCAGCAGGTGCTTGTTGCGGAAAATGTCGCGGAAGGCCGAACGGGTGGCCGAGCGGACGTTGAACACGTGGGCCATCTGCGAGAGGGCCAGCACCGCGAAGGTCATGGTCTGGGCCACCTCGACGCCGGTTTGCATGCCGATGCGGAAGGCCGTCAGCGACAACAGGCCGATCATCGTTCCTTGCAGGAAGACGCGGATGGAGAAACCTCGGTTCATGATGTTCTGCCGGGCGTCGATGGGCCGTCGGCTCATCACGTCCGGCGCGGCCGGGTCGACGCTCAGGGCCAGGGCGGGGAGGCTGTCCGTCACCAGGTTGATCCACAGGATGTGGATCGGCAGCAGGGGCGTGGCCCAGTTGGCCAGCACGGCGATGAAGAGCACCACCACCTCGCCGATGTTGGTCGAGAGCATGAACTGGATGGCCTTCATGATGTTGTCGTAGATGCGGCGGCCCTCCTCCACGGCGGTCACCACCGTGGCGAAGTTGTCGTCCGTCAGGACGATGTCGGCAGCTTCCTTCGAGACGTCCGTACCGGTGATCCCCATCGCGCAGCCGATGTCGGCCAACTTGAGGGCCGGGGCGTCGTTGACCCCGTCGCCGGTCATGGCCACGATCTCGCCCCGGCTCTGGAAGGCCTTGACGATGCGTACCTTGTGCTCGGGCGAGACGCGGGCGTAGACGGCGATTTTGGAGACGTTTTCGCGCAGCTCTTCGTCGCTCATCTGCTCCACCTCGGCCCCGGTGTGGGCTTCCTCGCCGGACTGCATGATGCCCAGGGCGGTGGCGATGGCCGTGGCCGTGATCTTGTGGTCGCCGGTGATCATCACGGGCTTGATGCCCGCCGTGCGGCAGAGGGCCACGGCGGGTTTTACCTCGGGCCGCGGGGGGTCTATCATCCCCAGCATGCCTACGAAGGTGAGGTCTATTTCGAGCGTATCGGGGGTGACGCTCTCGGGCACGGCCGCGATGGTTTTCGTAGCCATCGCCAGCACTCGCAGGGCGTTCTCGGCCATGTGCAGGTTGGCCTGGCGAATTCCCTCCTTGTGGGCTTCGGTGATGGGCACGACGCGGCCCGCGAGCCGGATCTGAGTGCAGCGGGCCAGCAATTCATCCAGGCCGCCTTTGGTGCAGACCTCCAGGCTGTCGCCCCGGCGGTGTACGGTGGTCATCAGCTTGCGGTCCGAGTCGAAGGGGATTTCGGCCACGCGGGCTTCTTCCTTTTCCAGCTTGTTTTTGTCGACGCCGTATTTCAGCCCTAAGTCGATCAGGGCGGTCTCCGTGGGGTCGCCCGTGGTCTTCGGAGTCCCGTCCTCGAAGGCGAGGAGGGCGTCGTTGGCCAGCACGGCGACGTGGATCAGTTGTTTTTGCTCTCCGGTGGCGTCCCCGGGTTCCAGCTCCTGGGTCTGGCCGTTGGTAAAGAGCCGGACGACGGTCATGCGGTTCTGGGTGAGCGTGCCGGTCTTGTCCGAGCAGATCACCGTCGTGCTGCCCAGGGTCTCCACCGAAGGCAGCGTGCGCACGATGGCGTTGCGCTTGACCAGGCGTTGGACGCCCACGGCCAGCACGATGGTCGAGACGGCGGGCAGGCCCTCGGGGATGGCCGCGGCGGCCAGGCTGACGGCGACCATAAACATCTCTAAAAGGGGCTTGCCGTGGATGATCCCCACGCCGAAGATCAGCACGCAGATGCCCAGGGCCCCCAGCCCGAGGAATTTCCCGAGTTTGTCGAGTTTTTGTTGCAGGGGCGTTTTGGTGTCCGGGACAGACTGGATCAGCGAGGCGATCTTTCCGACCTCGGTGTGCATCCCGGTGCCGATGACGATCCCCTTGCCGCGGCCGTAGGTGACGATGCTGGACGAGAAACCGAGGTTGTCGCGGTCGCCCAGGGGAACGTTTTCATCAGGAATGGCCTCCGTGAATTTCTCCTCGGGGACCGATTCCCCCGTCAGGGCCGAGTCCTGGACTTTTAGATTGACCGCTTCGGAGAGCCGCAGGTCGGCGGGAATGGCGTCGCCCGTGTCGAGCAGCACCACGTCGCCCGGCACCAGCTCCCGGGAGTCGATCACCCGGACCTGGCCGTCGCGCACGACCTTGCACTGGGGCACCGACATCTTTTCGAGGGCCTCGAGGGATTGCTCGGCCTTGGCCTCCTGGGCCACGCCGATGACGGCGTTGAGCAGGATGATCGCCAGGATGATGATGGCGTCCGTAAACCCCTCGCCGTGCAGGTAGCCCACTACGCCCGAAATGGCGGCGGCCACCAGCAGCACGATGATCATAAAACTTTTGAACTGCTCCAGGAATTTTTGCAAAAGACCTTTCTTTTTCTTTTTCTCGAACTCGTTGTGGCCGTACTGCGTAATACGCCTCTGAGCTTCCTGCGCACTGAGCCCCCCATCCAGCGAAGTGCCGAGCGCCTGCTCCACCTCCTGGACGGTGAGGGTGTAAAATGGTTTTTGCGTCATATCGATATGATTTATCCGGCAAAGGTATCAAATCCGGCAGGAAACTTACGGCAAATTCCGTTCAAATTATTCCCAATTCTGTTCTTTCCTGAACAAAACGCAAGCGTGGGCACAAACAAGTACCGCCCGCCGGGTATAAATACTTAATCTGCATCACGCCGTCCCGGGAAATCGCGGCAATACTTATATTTGCAAAAAACCTGACCGAAATTATGAATGCAAAAAGACTCTCCCTGAGCGAGGATTGGGCCTCGACGCTCACCGGCGGCCTGATTATCCTGGTCGTTATCCTCCTTTATACCATACAGATGGGCCTGCCCTGGCCCTCGTTCAGTTGGTCGAATACGGACGAGCTGACCGACAAGGTCTTCGCGCTGGACAACCTGGGCCACTCGCTGATCGTGTTCGCCTCCTCGTTCGTGATGGTGGCCGTCGCGGGCGCGCTTTCGGGCAAACGCCTGCGGGACACGATGGGCTTCGCGGTGCTGTTCGTGCTAACGTTTATCGCCATGACCCTGGCGGGGAATGTATTTATGAAAGACTGGGGCATCGAGACGGTGATCTTCAGCCTGTTGCTGGGACTGTTCATCCGCAATGTTTTCGGCGTGCCGGAGTGGATCAAGGGGGCCCTCAACTCGGAGATGTATGTCAAAATCGGCTTGGTGCTGCTGGGGACCACCGTACTGTTCGACAAGCTGTTGCAGATGGGCGCCGTGGGCATCCTGCAATCGGTGCTGGTGGTGCTGGGCGTGTGGTATTTCTCGTTCTGGCTCTGCCGCAAGATGAAGATCGACGAGGAGATGAGCATGATGCTCTCGAGCGCGGTGTCCATCTGCGGCGTCTCGGCGGCCGTAGCCACGGCCGGGGCGATCAAGGGGGACAAGACCAAACTCTCCTATGTGGTGTCGCTGGTGATGGTGGTGGCCGTGCCGATGATCTTCCTGATGCCGGCTCTGGCCAAGCTGATCGGGCTGGGCGGCGCGATGGCCGGGGCCTGGATCGGCGGGACGGTCGACACCACCGGAGCCGTGGTGGCCACGGGGGCCATCTGCGGCGACGAGGCCATGGACGCTAGCGTGATCGTCAAGTCGGCGCAGAACGTGCTGCTGGGCGTGGCGGCCTTCTGCATTTCGCTTTATTGGGCCTGGTCGCACAGCCGGGGCGGCAAGACCCCGGAGGCCAAATACGCCGACCGGCCGAGCCTGCGCCTGCTGTGGGAACGTTTTCCGAAATTTGTGCTGGGCTTTATGGTCGCTTCGTTGGTCTTTTCTTTTCTGATCGACCCGGCGCAGAACGCACCCATGACCGCGGTGCTCAAAAAGGCGCAGGGGCTGTGGTTCGCCCTGGGCTTCACCTCCATCGGGCTGGAAACCGATTTCCGCAGCTTCGTCACCGCTTCCAACCGCAAGGCCACGGTGGCCTTCCTGGTGGCGCAGACGTTTAATATCCTCTTTACGCTGGGGGTGGTTCTTCTGCTGGGGATGCTGATCGGGTACTAAATTTATTTGGGTAGTTTTTGGGTAGTGACTACCCAAAAAACTACCCTAATCGAAAACTATACAACGCAAAAAAGTCCCGGACGATCCGGGACTTTTTTGCGTTGTATAGGAGTTATTTCTTTCCCAAACGATACGAAAAGGCCACCCCGGCCTTGTAGGGAATCCACTCACCGCTCTTGTTCCATTTCTCGACCGTCACCTCACCGGTGTTCTTGTCGGTCATGTAATAGCGCCCGGCATGCCAGCCCCCGCCCACATAGCAATCCATGTTCCAGCGTCCGCCGATGGAAAACTGGTAGCCCAGCGTAAGCCCCGGAGCGAGTCCATATCCGTGGTGGATATCCGTGGCGGGATGATCCCATTTGCTGACCCGGTAGCGATCGAAGCCAAAATAGGCCCCGGCGTAGAAGCCCCGGAAGGCCTCCTTGATGTAATAACGGCCTTCGGCGATCACCTGCCCGCCCATGTAGGGGCGTCCGTGGATGCTTTCCCAGAAGGACATGACCACATCGCCGTTGAAGGTGAAATGCGGTCCCAGGTAGGTTTCGACCGAAACGTTGGGTACCAACACGGCCCAGTAGAGGGCGTTGGTTTTGATGCGGGTCTGGCTGCGGGCCTGCAGGGCCACGAGCGAAAACAGGCAAATGGAGAGGATGCTTATCGAACGTTTCATTCCGTACTAATTATCAAAATTAATTGGGTCAAAGGTAGTAATTTTTACCTACCGATAACCAAGCTCATCTTTCGGCTGACATCTTCCTGTACCAGGAACACCAGCAGCCGCCCGTCCTCGTACTCCCACTCCGTCGTCTGCCGTCCGTCGATCTCGACCCGCGCGGGCCGGGCCTCGCAGGCGACGCGGCAGGCGTAGACCCTCCGCATGGGCATGCCCTCGTAGCTTCCCTGCACGGGATGAATGGTCAAGGAAATCCGGGAATCCTCCCGGCTGCATTCGAAGCGGGTGGCGGCCACCGCGCCCTGTTCGTGCCGGAAGGTGATGCCGTCGTCCTCGTAGAGGGTGTAGGCGCTACGGCCGCAGGGGTAGACCTGCAGGTCCAGGGTGTCGGGATTGGTCCCGCCCAGGTAGGGCTGCGGGCGCTCTCCGGGGATAATCGCCCCGCCGCGCACGAAGAGCAGTCCCGCGCGGTTGTCGGGCAGCGGCACGCGGATCTTTTCGCCCCGGCCCGTCATCTTCTGCCCGTCCCAGTAGTTGATCCATTCGCCCTTGGGCAGGTAAATCGAGTCGCTGAAGACGCCCACCAGCAGGTTCTCGCCCAGCATATACTGGTAGACCATGTCGTCCACGTTGCGGTCCTCGGGGAAGGAGAGGGGCATCGAGCGCACCATGGGCATGCCGCTCAGCGAACCTTCGAGGGCCGTGGAGTAGATATAAGGGATCAACCCGTAGCGCAGGCGGATGTAATCGCGGTACATGGCCTTCTCGCGGGGCGGGAAGTACCAGGGGTGGAAGAGGGTGAACCAGCTGTTGATCTGGAGCCAGGGCAGCAGCACGCCCATGTGCAGCGAGCCCATTTCGTTGGGGTCCCACATCACATCACAAGAAGTGTTCATCATGCCGCTCATCCCTAAGTTCAACTGGTCGAAGAGCGCCGTGCGGCCGCCTCCGTTGTCGCCGCTCTGCACGGCGGTCCAATGCTGGCTGCCCGCCCAGCCGCCGCAGTAGTGGTGGAACGAGCGGACGCCCTTGTGCCCGCGGAAGGTGCGGTTCATCTGCATGGGCAGCAGCACCTGGTTCATGTTGTGCATCTGGTCGTCCCTCAGGCCGTTGTAGTAGTTCCGGTCGGGGTGCTCGTCCAGCGTCCGGGCGGGATCGAGCTTGAAGCCGTCGATGCCCTGGTCCATGAAGTGGGTCAGGTGGTCGAACCAGTGTTCCTGCCCGGACTGGCGCCCCCCGAACTTAGCGGCCCGGTAATCCTCCTCGGCGACGGACATGTCGTGGTCGATGCAGAGCCAGAGGGCCACCTTGAAGCCCAGACAGTGAAGGCGGGAGATAAAGAGGCTGTGGTTCTCGTACTTGGGGTATTTGCCCTCCTCCCAGTAGGATTCGCCGGGGAATTTCTTGTAGTCCCAGTTCTTGGCCGTCGAGAAATCGTAGTACTTGGACATCCACTGGGGTTCGAGCCAGAGCAAATCGCAGGGGATGTCGGCCTTGCGGAAACGCAGCGCATCGTCCATCAGCTCCATCTGGTCCTCCATCATGTGGCCCCCGAAGGCGAAGCCGTAGCCCCAGCGGGGCAGCAGGTAGGAGCGGCCCGTGATGGAGGTGTAGAGGCCCAGCACGCCCGGCATGTCCCCGCCCAGCATCAGGTAGAAATCCACCTGCCCGGTGAGGTTGTAGACCAGCATCCGGTCGGGATCATAACTGCCGATGTCAAAAAAGTTCTTGCGGGTCGTATTATTAAAAACGCCCCAGCCCCGGGAGCTCATCAGGAAGGGCATGGGAAATTCGGTCTTCTGGATGGTGGTCCACATGCGGAGCACTTCCCCCCGGTGCTGGATGTGGTCGCGGCTGGTGCTGCCACCGCCGTAGAAGCGCTCTCCCTGTTCGAGCGAGAGGTCCAGCACGCTGTTTCGGCGGCGGTCGCCCGTCTCGGTGAGTTCGAACTGCTCGATCTCGCCCCGCTGGGTGTCGCCGATGATGCCCTCGCTGTTGCGGTGGGGCCCGAATTTTTCGTCGATCGCGCGGCCCAGCTTATCGGGCAGCGTTGCTCCGGCCGGGTGGAAGGCTATTTTTCGCACCACGGTCGTTCCCTTCCCGTCCCGCAGGGAGATCGTCCCGTCGGATTTTTCGACGATCAACTGGCTTTGGGGCGTGGCGAGAGTGATTTGCGAGGAACTCTCGCGGCGGGTGACGGGCACTTCTCCCCAATCGGTCTTCAGGATTCCATAGCGTTCCAGCAGCGACTCGGCGAAGGCGGAATCCCCGGGGGCGATCTTCACCCGGAAGATCGTCTCCGAGCACACCTCGACCTGCATCTTCAGGCCGTTCTTAAGTGTAATGAGATTCTGCTGCGGCGCTTGGGCACGCAACGATACAAAACCGGTCCATAGGGCCAATAGGCACAACGCGATTTTTCTGAACATAGCTTAACGTGATTTTGGATAAGGATTCTTTGCTTTGTTTTTGGTATCAGTATGTTAACGCAAGAATCCTTATCCAAAATCACGTTAACGACTTTTTTCAAAAGCCGGAAGGTCCGCCACCCCACCCAAACCCTCCCCTGATAGGGGAGGACTTTGCCAATGGCTCTGTGGAGCCATTGGTTCAACGGTATGTGAGTTTCGTTTACGGCTCCATGGCCCCCGTATAGGAAATTATCCCCAGTCCGTCGGCGTCCACCTGGATGTAGGCCCTGGCGTTGGGGAAGACCTTGAGGCGGATCTCAACCCGGCCGCCCTCCGCATTGCGGGTGGTCAGGTGGATGAGGGTCATCCCCTTTTTGCCGGGTTCCTCGGAATAATCGGTGATCGGGGAGGAAAAATTCAGCCCCTTGCCCCCGCCGAAGGGGACGTTGTAGCCCTGGCCCACATAGGGTAGCTGGACGGTGACCGTCTGGTCCTTCACCCGCACCGAATAGCCGGGCAAGGGCGAGAAGGCGGCTTCACCCGTGGGCTGCACCCGGGTGACGGCGATGCGGTAATCGCGTGCCTCGAGGCGTTGGGTCACGGCCTCGGCGGTCCGTTGGATCGCTTTCGGATCTTTCTTGGCCGAAAGCGCGGTGGCCGTTCCCAGCAGCAGCAGAAAGGCCCAGATTCCAATCTTTTTCATAAGGCGTAGGTTTTAGTCTAACGGATTTTGACAGCATGGCTCCCCGAATAGCTCCGTTTCGAGGGTGGCATGCTGGATGGAATACGATTCGAGCAGGTGCTTGATTTTCTCCTTCACTTCGGCCCTGCGGGCCATGTCTCTCAGTACCACATGCACCGTCAGGGCGTTCTCGGTGGTGCTCAACGCCCAGATGTGCAGGTGGTGCACCCCGGCCACATCCGGATCGGCCGTGCGCAGAGCCTCCTCCACCGCCGCCGGGTCGATGCCCGCGGGCACCCCGTCCAGCGACAGCCTGAGGCTCTCGCCCAGCAGGCGGACGGTCGAAAAGAGGATCACCCCGGCCACCAGAATCCCGATCAGCGGGTCCAGGGCGTACCAGCCCGTGTAGCCGATCAGCAGCCCCGAGACCAGCACACCCAGCGAGACCCCGGCGTCGGCGGCCATGTGCAGGTAGGCCCCTTTGACGTTCAGGTCCCGCTCCTTGTCCTTGACAAAGAGCCAGGCGGTGAAGGCGTTGATGAGAATGCCGACCCCGGCCACCCAAGCCACCATCTCCCCGTCCACGGGACGCGGGTGCTGGAGCTTCTGGATCGCCGTGACGAGGATCATCCCCACGGCCACCAGCAGGATGCAGGCGTTGACCAGCGAGACCAGCACGGTGCTTTTTTTGTAGCCGTAGGTGTAGCGGGCCGTGGGTTTGACCCGCACCAGCCGGAAGGCCAGCAGGGCCAGCACCAGGCTCACCACGTCGCTGAGGTTGTGCCCAGCGTCCGAAAGCAGGGCCATCGAGTCGAGCCACAGGCCCGCGGCGGCCTCCACCCCCACGAAGAGCAGGTTGAGGACGATGCCCCAGACGAAGGCCCGGTGGAGGTGCCCGCTGCCGGAAAGGTCCGGTGTATGGGTATGGTCGTGTGCCATGAGATTACGTTTATTTTGAAAAGCGGACCACCGCTCCGTAAGGAGCCATTTCCCGGAAAGACTCTTCCAGGGGAAGCCCCTCCAACAAAGCCCGGGCGCAGGCGATCACCCCGCCGTGGGCGAAGACGAGCACCCGCTGCTCGGAAAGCTCGTCCAGAAAGGCGCCCACCCTCCGGTACTGGTCCAGGAACGACTCCCCGCCGGGGGCCGGGGTGTGGACCCAGTCGTCGAACCACTCCTGGCTGCCGTTGCCGGGCAGATTCTCCCAGGGCTGCATCTCCCACTGTCCGAAATTGAGCTCCATCAGGCGGTCATCGCGGCGGGCGTCGCCGTGCCCGCAGGCCTGGGCCAGGCGGGTGCAGCGGCTCAGGGGGCTGGTGTAGACGGCCCCGAAGGGCGCTTCGGAGCGCAGGCGGCGGGCCACTTCGGCGGCCTCCTGCTCGAACGTCGTCCGCAGCGGCACGTCGGTCTGCCCGTAGCAATGCCCCTCGGGCACGTCCACCGCCGTATGACGCACTAACAGCAACTCCATAACCCGACCAGTGTCAAATAAAATGCCAATTCACCCAGCAGGCATACAGCCCCGCAGCAGTCGCCGGTATAGCCCCCGATGCGCCGTTTCATCAGGACGCAGAGCAGGGAGAGCATCACCCCCGGAGCCAGCGCGGCCCACCAATAGCGGGGCTCGAGCAGCAGGGCCAGGGGCAGCAGCCCGAAAAACAGGGAGACACACCATTCCGCAGGCGAAAGCCGCTCGTAGACCATCTTGCTCTTGCTCTCCTCCAGCGTCCGGGCATAGGGCAACAGATTGACCAACTGGGCGGAAATCCCCTTGGAAAGCGGATCGCCGCACAGGATCGCCAGGCAGGCCATAGCCAGCGGCAGCGACGAGAGCAGACTCACCAGCAAGCCGAAGTAGATCAGCAGCGCGATCACCCCGTAGGTACCCGTGCGGGAATCCTTCATGATGGTCAGCACCAGCGTCCGGTCGCTTCCCCCACCCCCGAAGCCGTCGAAAAAATCGGCCAGACCGTCCTCGTGCAGGGCGCCGGTCAACAACATCCGCACCGAAAGGGCCAACAACACGGCCACCGGCAGGGGAAACAGCTGTCCCGCGCCGAAGAGCACCCCGGCGCACAGAGCCGCGCTCACCCAGCCCGCGGCGGGCCACCAGGCGATGATGCGGCTGTAGGTGCCGGGAGGAACGTCCACCCAACGCCACAGGGCCAGGCGGGTGAAAAAGATCAGGGCGGCAAGGAGTTTCATATTACTTTCCGATCAGGTCGATAAATTCCTGGCGGGTCTGGATCTGGTTCAGGAAGATGCCCGTGAAGGCCGAGGTGGTGGTCACCGAGTGTTGTTTCTGCACCCCGCGCATCTGCATGCACATGTGGTTGGCCTCGATCACCACGGCCACGCCCAGCGGATCGAGGGCCTCCTGGATGCAGTCGCGGATCTGCACCGTCAGCCGCTCCTGGACCTGCAACCTGCGGGCGAACGCCTCCACCACCCGGGCGATCTTCGAGAGGCCCGTGATGTAGCCGTTGGGCACGTAGGCCACGTGGGCCTTGCCGTAGAAGGGCAGCATGTGGTGTTCGCAGAGCGAGTAGAGTTCGATGTCCTTGACGATGACCATCTGCTTGTACTCCTCGGTGAACTTGGCCGACAGCAGGATTTCACAGGGATTTTCCGCATAGCCCTGGGTCAGGAAGCACATGGCCTTCGAGAGGCGTTCGGGGGTCTTCAGCAGGCCTTCCCGGTCGGGGTCCTCGCCCAGCAACTCGAGAATAGCGCGGTAGTGTTCGCCGAGGCGTTCGACGGTCTGGGGGTTGTACTCTTCGCGGAGGGTATAGTTGGGTTTCATAAGACGCATTTTTGGTATAACAAAGATAAAAAGAATCGCCGGAAAATCACCATACGCAGGAATAGGTATTTATACCCATCCAAAATAGGTGTTCCCCGGTAGGGCTGTTTGATGGGGATCGGGTACTTTTGTTATGTGGAATTTTCCGCGTAAAGATTAGGCAAAACCATGGGAAAATATTTCGACATGTTGATGGAGGACGTCCGCATGAAAGAAGGCCTGACGGCCTGCATGAATTGCGGCATCTGCACGGGCCTGTGCCCCGCGGCCGAGTTTTACAACTACGACCCCCGCCAGATCGCCAACACCGTCCAGACCCGCGACGACGAGGCCATCGAACAGCTTCTACGCAGCGAAACCATCTGGTACTGCGGCGAGTGCATGTCCTGCCGCCCGCGCTGCCCCAGGGGCAACACCCCGGCCTACATCATCCAGGCCCTCAGGGTGCTCTCCCAGAAGCTGGGCTTCTTCGTCGAAAGCGAGAAAGGCCGCCAGCAGCTGGCCCTCAAACGCGCCATCGGCGGCAACATCATCAACACCGGCTACTGCATCATGCCCCGGCTGGTGGCCCCCGAGATGCACCCCGAGCAGGGTCCCGTCTGGGAGTGGATCACCGAGCATGACCAGGACATCTTCGAACGCTTCGGCGAGAACTACTGCAAACCGGGCGTGGGAGCGATGCGCAAGATCGACGACAAAAGCATGGACGAACTCCACAGCATCCTGGAGGTGACCGGCTGCAACGAATTTTTTGAGAACATCGAAAAATGCTCGGATAAAAAAGCCCGGGAAATGGGCTTCGACGGCGCCGACGACGAATATTTCAAGCACGTCTACACCACGAATAACGGAACACACCAATAAGGAAAAGCCGTATGAAACTGACCTGGAAGGAATACCAGAAAGACATCGCCGACGACCGCTACTACTACGCCCGGAGCTGCATCCGCCAGAATTTTTTCCCGGGAAGCGAAGCGGCGTTTTTAAATATTTTGCGCAATGACCTGGGACGGGATGTTCATGAGGACCCGCGCCACACCTCCTGCACGGGCATCGGCTACCACTCGGACATCGTCCCCGTGGAGACCATCATGACGGTGATCGCCCGGCAGTTCTCGCTGATGACCGAGGCGGGCTACGAAAATTTCGTCCCCTCCTGCATCACCTCCTTCGGACTCTACTCCGAGGCCATCGAGATGTGGCACGACTTCCCCGAGACGGAGGAAAAAGCCCGCGAAAACCTCTACAAAGCCACCGGCCGCGAGTTCAACAAGCCGAAGAACCTGGCCCACACCTCGGACATCATCTTCCACCACCGGGACCAGATCGCCGCCCAGGCCAAGCGCAAGCTGATCAACGTCGAGACCGGAGAACCCCTCCGGGTGGTCGACCACATCGGCTGCCACTACGGCAAGATCTTCCCGAAGATGGGCATCGGCGGCTCCGAATTCCCCTACGTGCTCGCCGGCATGGTCGAAGCCTGGGGCGGTCGTAGCGTCGACTACCCCGAACGTCGCCACTGCTGCGGCTTCGGATTCCGCAACTACCTGGTCCAGGCCAACCGCGGCAGCTCGATCGCCAACTCGAAAAAGAAACTCGAGTCGATGGCCCCCTTCAAGCCCGACTTCATCGTGGCCAACTGTCCCGGCTGCGCCATGTTCCTCGACAAGTGGCAGTACACGCTCTCCGAAATGGAGGGCCGCTTCTACGGCCAGCACGGCCTGGGCATCCCCGTGCTGACTTACGAAGAAATGGCGGGCCTGGTGCTGGGTTACGACCCCTGGCAACTGGGCATGCAGATGCACCAGGTAGCCGTGGAGCCCCTGCTCGACAAGATGGGCATCGAGTACGATCCGGGCGCCAAGTATCTCGGAAAAAACGGAAAATTCATCGGCAAGCCCGCCGACACGAAGATCGGCAGCTACACCAAGCTCTCCTTCGATCCGGGGGCATCCATCCAACGCAATTTATAAGCATCCCATATGACCCAACGTGTAATCATCATCGGAGGCGGCGTGGCCGGGATTCAGACGGCCATCACCCTCGACAGCCTGGGATTCCAGCCCGTGATCCTGGAGAAAGAAGAGGCCCTGGGCGGCAAGCTCCGCCTGTGGGACAGGCTCTTCCCCACCATGACCCCCGCCGAGGAAGTGCTCGGCGACCTTTTAGGCCGCCTCTCGCAAACGGGCGCCGAAGTGCGCACCTCCACCTCCGTGGCCGCCATCGAAGGCGAGGGCCGGGGCGTGCGGCTCGCCGACGGCAGCCGCCTGGAGGCCGACGCCGTGGTGGTCGCCTCGGGCTTCGATCTCTTCGACGCCCGGCGCAAGGAGGAGTACGGCTACGGCATCTACGACAACGTCTACACCACGGTGGACATCGAACGCATGTTCCGCCAGGGCGGCATCCGCACGAAGGACGGCCGCGTGCCCGAAAGCGTGGCCTTCCTGCACTGCGTGGGTTCGCGGGACGAAAAGGTCGAGCAGCGCCACTGCTCGCGGGTGTGCTGCATCACCGGGGTCAAGCAGGCCATCGAGATCAAGCAGCAACTCCCGAAGGCCGAGATTTTCAGCTTCTACATGGACATGCGCATGTTCGGCCCCGGCTACGAGGAACTCTACCGCCAGGCCCAGCAGGAGTACAACATCCACTTCGTGCGGGGACGCATCTCCGAAGCCGCCCCCACGCTCGAAAGCCGGGTGCAGATCAAGGCCGAGGACACGCTCATCGGCCGGCCGATGAAGATGACCGTCGACATGCTGATCCTCACGGTCGGCATGCAGGCCGCCGAGACCAACGTCGCCTTCGGCAACCTGGGCAGCGTGGATCTCTACCCCAGCCGCTTCATCCGGCCGCTGGACCAATTTTCGAACAACGTCTGCTCGGGCTCTCCCACCCTCTTCTACGCCGGGACGGCCACGGCCCCCAAGAACATCGGGGAGTCGATCAACGAGGGGATCGTCGCGGCTCACCGCATCGCTCAAACGCTTAGAAATTAAAGATACCTCCGCCACTATGAACTGGGGATACTCCGTCAACGCACCGCGCTCGATCGACATCGACCACAACGACATGGCCTACTCGCGCCGCCTGCTGCTCGAACACCCCGAGCTGCAAAGCTGCATCGGCTGCGGCAACTGCACGGCCACCTGCACGGCGGGCAACCTCACGCCCTTCAACCTGCGCAAGGTGCAGACCCTGGTCCGCCGGGGCGAGTACAAAAGCATGGCCGAAGAACTCGACAAGTGCATGCTCTGCGGCAAGTGCCGCCTGGTCTGCCCCCGGGGGATCAACACCCGCCAGATCGTCCTGACCATTAAAAAACAATTGGCCCGAAATTAACAAAAGTGAGTTTCGTTTAAGAAACTCACATACCTGTTCGTCAATGGCTCTAAAGAGCCATTGACAAAGTCCTCCCCGATCCGGGGAGGATTTAGGTGGGGTGGCGGACCTTACGGCTTTGCAAAAAGCCGTTAACGTGAGTTTTGGATAAGAATTCTCACGATAACGTTCTTACCTACAAAAAACATAACCGGAAATTCTTATCCAAAACTCACGTTAATGGAACATTTTCGATATTTCGTCTTACCCTTCTACTTGGGCGCCATCTTCCTGGGGCTCACCCTGGCCTACCTCTACATCCGCTGGTTCGCGGGCCTGAGCAAGGAGCAGCGCCGGATGTTCTGGCGCTCGCTGCCCACCAAGGCCACGGGACGTTCGATCGGCGAGGTGATCAGCGAATCGCTGCTGCACCGCAAGATCTGGCGCACCAACCCGCTGCTGGGCTACATGCACACCACCTTCGCCCTGGGCTGGTTCCTGCTGATCGCCGTGGGCTGGATCGAGACGATGGTCTACTTCAAGGGCCAGAACGTGCCCCTGTACGTCGACATCTTCTTCTCCTACTACGTCCACCCGGTCTTCGAGCGGAATTTTAATTTTTCGTTGATCAAAGACGCCTTGCTGCTGCTGTTGCTGCTCGGGGTGGGCCTGGCCCTGTTCAAGCGGCTGCGCTCCAAGGCCCTGGGCCTCAAACGCACCACCCAGCACGTGCTGGGTGACCGCATCGCCCTGACGGCCCTGTGGCTGATCTTTCCGGCCCGTCTGCTGGCCGAAAGTCTGACCAGCGCCGAGGTGTGGAAATTCGGGGGGACGGTCTGGTCGCTGAGCGAGCACTCCCAGACGATCCCGCCGGGCACGGGCTGCGGCAGCTTCCTCACCGGCACGCTGGGCGAGTGGCTGGGCCACTTCCTGCCCGACCGCCTGCTCGAAGCCCAGCACCTCGAACTGGGGGCCTGGTGGATTTATTCGGCCGCCCTGGGGCTCTTTTTCATCGCCCTGCCCTTCTCGCGCTACATGCACATTTTCACGGAGATCCCCCTGATCTTCCTGCGCAACGCCGGACTGCGTTCCGGGGAAAAACCTTGCAGCTACGACCATTTCCAGACCGAAGCCTGTTCGCGCTGCGGCATCTGCATCGACCCCTGCCAGTTGCAAAGCGCCGCCGGGATCAAAGGCGTGCAATCGGTCTACTTCCTCCGCGACCGCCGCTACGGAAAGCTGACCGACGCCGTGGCCGACAACTGCCTGATGTGCGGCCGCTGCACCACGGCCTGCCCCGGGGGCATCGACCAGAATACGCTGCGTCTCAACAGCCGTGTCAAGCGGGCCTGCCCGGACACAGAGAACCGCTACGCCGACCTGCAGGGCAAGGATACCTCCTCGGGCTAGGGCCAGGTCGGCTACTTCGCGGGCTGCATGACCCTGCTGACCCCGAAGATTCTCCTG
>JAVBNV010000003.1:0-112046 GCA_031551325.1 Alistipes sp. | reverse complement strand
GGGTTAGCCCGTTCCGCTTTCCGGCTACGCTTAATTCCTGGCAGGGGAAACCGCCCATAACCAAGTCAACGCCTTTTTATTCCATAAAGCACCCCCCCCCCGTTACGCTTCCTTTATGTTCTATATCCGGGTAGTTCCATTTGCTTACATTGATAGCGTGGCCGTCTATCTCGTAAGCAACGTAGCGCGATACGGGTAGCCCTGCGCGTTCCAAAGCCACCCGACCGCAACTAATGCCGTCGAACAAACTAACTACCTTCATACCTTTGTAAAATCGTCCTGGTTACTACTATATTTATCTACCAGCCAGAAGAAGGCAATAACCAGGATAACCGCGATTACAAACGGCATCCATATCGGCGCGGTAATCCACCACCACGACCAGGCGATAACGCCCGTAATTTTTAACACCGTGAAGATCACGAAGGCGGCTACGGTCGCCATTGTACAGTAGAAGCCTATCCAGTAATTTTTAGTCTTTTTCATATTGCTATCTTGTTTTTATTATCCTCTCAACATAAAAAGCGAGTTTTTCAATTTTATCACACAGACGAATAACCTTAAGTCGTTCGATAATGGCTAATCGCTCTAATTTGTTACACTTGTTTTGCTGAAAGAATTTATCTAAAGTCATTCCGTTAATCCTTTTTGTAGTACTTGCTTATATAGCCGTCGCCCCGTAAGGGCAGGTTTTTCGCCCACGCGGGACTAACGGCCATTATCTTATTAATTTCTTCCAGCACCGCGGGCGCGTCGGCGTCGCGGGCTTCGCTTACTATTTCGTCGTGAATGTGCATAAGGATAGGATACCCCGCGCGGTGTATGCGTAACATCGCGTCGCAAAGGCAATCACGGGCCACGGCCTGGGTAATGTTTTCCACCAGCGAACCGCCGTACGTATCCGTCTTGCACCATATTTTTTTTGTCTGGTCGATACCCCAGTACGATAACCGGCCCTTGTCGACCGAAGCGCCGTAATAGGCCAGACGCCGGCCGCTGGGTAATTCGATAAACAGGTAGACCCGGTCGTACGAAAATTTGATCGTACAGTATGGTTTACGTAGCACGTACGACGTTTTCTTCGTTACTACGTGTTTGGCCGCTTGTTCGACCTCACGCCAGAACTTTACTATATGCGGGTTAGCGCTTCTGTAGTCCCTAACGATCGCCGGTAATTCGGCTTCGTCCAGGCCTTCGCGCAAAGCGCCCATAGTAATAAGCGCCCCTACGCTTCCCTGGTATCCTAGTCCTAGTACCGCTACTTTCCCCTTCGGGCGAAGGCCCAGGCTTACAACCTGGTCGGCCGGTACGTTAAACATCTTCGCGGCCGTATTTACGTAAATGTCGCCGCCGTTTCGGAATACGTCTAACACCCAGTCTTCGCCGGCCAACCAACCCAGTACGCGCGCTTCGATAGCGGAATAGTCCGATACGGGAAGGCTACACCCTTCGGCCGCTACCAGGGCCGTACGGGTCAGCTTGCTAATCACGTCGGGGACGTCGTCGTACAGAAGGTCGGCTATATCTTTAACCACGGCTTCGCGGGCCGTAAGTAGCCCTTTCTTCAAGGTGCGCTTTAGGTTCTGCACCTGCACGCCACGCCCGGAAAAACGGCCCGTACGGTTAGCCCCATAGAACTGCAAAAGGCCGCGTATACGCCCGTCTTTCTGGGCATAGGCTAACATCGTGTCGTATTTAGTAATGGACGTCTTAGACGCGAATTGTCGAAGCCGTAGGACGCGTTCTACGTGTTTGGGAAGTAAGGCCCCGTCGATCGCGTCGGCTAGGTAGTCTTTTCCCAGGCTATGCACTTCGTAGCCTAGTTCCTGGAATAGCCAGCGTTTCAGTTGTGGCAAACTGTTAGGGTTGTCGACGCCGGTAATGTCTACTAGTTCGTCGTGTACGTCTTTGGTAAAGCGTTTGTTTGTCGCGATCGCGGCTTCGATAAATTCGCGATCTACGGTTATGCCGGTGGCGTTAATTATCTGGTCTAGTACCCAGTATTCCCGTTCGGCGTCGGGTAATCCCGGAAAGCGGGAAACGTAGGCGTATATCTCTTTTTCGGTACGTACGTCCTGGGCGTTGTATTCTTTGAAGTCGGCCCACTTATCGGGGGCGTGTTCGGGAAGGTTGAGAATACGCCCGCCGTTCTTCTTTGTCGGCTTGCAGGGCTTACAGAAAAAAGTTATAAGCGACTTACCGCGGGCGTCCTTTTGTTCGGACAAGCCTAATACCTGGCCTACCTTATCCAGCCCCAGGGGTAAGCCCAGGTAAGCCGCGGCGATCATAGTACAAAACCATTGCGTTAAGTCCAGACCGACGCCGTAGTAGGTTTCGATACAGACGTATTCAAAGTTCGCGTTATGGGCGATCTTTAGTATAGAAGGGTCGGTTAACGCCTTCCACACGCGCGCCGGTATGCTTTCGCCTGGGTATTCGTCGTTACTACAGTCGATAACCGTAACGGGTTCACCGTCGAAGGAATACGCAAAAAGAATGATCTTAAAGCTAGGGTCTTCGGCGTAACGATATACCCCGACGTCGGATACGTCCAGGTCGCAATACGTTTCTATATCTATATGTAGGTGTTTCATTTTTACCGATTAAAAACCAAAAGGGGCGACGTTTTCGGCCGCCCCTTCTAGTGCGTTGCTAGGTTAAGTCTTCTTCTTCGTCGTAATCGTCGGCGCTGGCTTCAAAGCCGCCCAGGCGTTCGCCGTCTTCCATTTTCATAAGGGAATTAAGGAAGAAGGCCACGCCCTTCGACTTATTATTAAAGGCGTACGCTACAATCACACCGCGGCAATAACAACCGCTGTAAACTTCGTCCAGGTCGATAATGTCCTGTTTGTCTACGTCGAATACGGAAGGTTGGTTTTTAGACGCGGCCTTAATAAAGTAGTTGCCTTCGTACTCCGTAGCTTCGGGGTGTTCTTCTAACCATTCGTCGCCGTCGCGTAGCGGGTTCCAAAACTTCGGGCTTGTCATTGGTAGGCCCTTAAACAAACTTTCCTTATTAGCCGTATACGCGGCTTTAATGGTAGCCTTAATCTTATCTACGTCCGGGTGATCCTTCGGGATAAGGAATGTACAATCGTACTTTTTTTCGCCGCCGTCTTCAAACGCGGACGGTTCTTTTACGTGTACGTAACTTACGCGGTGTGTACCTGTTACGACCTTTAGCGGGTTCTTTGCCGCCGTTTCTGTTTTCTTTGCCATACTCTTTTTATTTTTATTTTTAATTGGGTTTAATGTGATCCGTGTAAATCGCCGTTAGTGTCTTCCCCGTCTTTTCCCGGTACCTCTCGACTATGCTTTTCGCGCGCTCTAGGCCGCCGCCCGTTAAATCGCACATAAAACATACGGCGTCTATCGGGTGCTTACATAGGAAGTTTACTACGTGTTCGTCGACTCCACTAGGTATAGCATAGAAAAGCATGGGTCTTTCATACATACCTAGTATTTTGTGGGTGGGTATTAGAGGGTGTTCCCCCGGTTTACCCGTAATGTGTATATCCATACTCTTTTTAATTGGGTTTAATCTTTGTAGGGTAATCGAACGTCGGGCGCGGTTCGTAATACGGGCCGGTCGCCGGTGTCGACAATGTTTACTACGTTTCTTTTGCGCGGCCAGTAGGTAGTACCGATTTGCTGGCCCATTGGGCCGCGTTCCAGCAGTTTTACGTGATAGCTTTTTTCGCTTTCTCCGATAATTTCTACACGTACCCGGTGGGTAACGTATTGATCGGAAAAGTTAAATAGCTTCATTATGTACGTCCCTGTTTTCATGGCTTGTTAATCTAGGATTGAACTAAATTTATCAATCATTAAGGCCCGTCTAACGGCCGCCCTAAAGGCGGGTTCTTCCTTCATTGCGCGGGCGATCGCAAAGGATATTTCTAAGCCGTTCCCGATCAAAGCCCGGATAGTTGTACAGCCTTCGCCCTTGTCTACCTGGCCGATAACCAGTAAGGCGGTGTCGTCGTGTTCGTTGTTTGCACGGTGGGCGATCGTTTCGATCGGGCCGTTAAAACTTTCTAAAGCGTTTACCGCTTCGTCCAGGGAAACGGTACGCCCTTCCCCTAGGTCTTCCGCGCTTCTTACTACGCGGTCGTTAGTTTGCTTTCTTGCTTCCATTGCTATTTTCTTTTAAATCCCGCGAACGGGCGCTTATTAATTGGCCTACCCATATACCTAAGTTTATTACGTCCTGGCGGGTAGGCAGGGCCATATCCAGGATATAGCAAAAGTCTTCGCCCGTTACGTCGGACTGGGCGTACGCCTTCCCGCCGTCGGGGTCTTTCGGTTGCCGGTCGACAACGCCGATAAAGTACTTTACGCCTTCGGCTTCCAGCGCCTTAGCGGCGTCGTCCATTATCTTTTTGATCCGATTTTGTTTTCTTTCTTTCTGGCTCATATTCGATATATTTATTAGGTTAAGTCTTCTTCGTCGAACTCGTCCGCGGCCGAAGTACCGATAGCGGGCCTTTCGTCGTCTTCCGGGGCGATTTGGGCTTTACCGGGGACGTTTACGACCTGGTCTTCAAACAGGGCCTTAAAGCGTTTCGGGCCTACCAGCTTTTCGATAGCGGTAAGGGTGTTTAGTTTCGGGTCGAAGATTTCGTAGCTTTCGTAGCCTTCGCCGATAAGAATGTCGACGACGTCGTCTTCGCTCTTAAAAGACCGTTTGCCACGGCCGGCCACCAGCTTAAAGCCCGGTATCTTTTCGCCCTTTTCCAGGCGGGCGGTATTTTCTTCTTCGACCTTCTTAACCCAGGACGCCACCAGCGGGCCGTAGGTAAGTACAGTAGCCACGTCGGCCGCCGTCATTAGTCGTTTATCCTGTATGTCTTTGAGGTTGGCGAAGCGGTCGTAATAGGCTTTACAGCGGGTACGGGCCTTACAAAACTGACAATGTTTACCAGGTACGAAGTCGCCGGCCCCGGCGATCGCTAACAGCGCTTTAGGCTTCGCTTCTTCTTCGGCCCACTTCAATAGATCGGCTACGGATATGTCCCAGGACGACGGGCCACCTACGCGGGGCTGGTAAATTGAAAGGCTAACCGTTTCGGGCTTATACCCTTTCTTTACCGCCGCTTCATAAGCGCCCAGGCCGTAGCACATCATTTGTTTGTTGGCCGTTGCACCCACGCGAACGCCAGCCCCGTACTTGAAGTCCGTAACGTGTATAACCTTCTTATCTAGGTTCGTGGCGTCAGCCGTCCCGAAGGACAGGGGGATATACTTAGTAAGGTCGTACGAATGTTCGATAAGGACGTCGCCGCCTTTTTCCCGAACGTACGCCGCGTACGCTTCGCTATGGTCTAGCATTTCGGCGCTGTATAGCGGGTTCTTTACGATCTTATCTAAGTGGGCGTTAAACAGCCTTTGCGGGCGTCTATCGACCCCACTACGCGCGCCCAGCATAAGCGCCGCCAGTTCGTGGGCTAACGTACCTTCGGCCGCGAAGGTGCTTTCTTCTTCGGGTATTTGCTCTTCAAAGCGGGCCGAAGGCGTACAGGCCAACCACCTGTACGCCGCCGACGGGCTTAGTATCGCGTGTTTCGTTCCCATTAGTCTAAGTCGCTAGGGAAGATTTTGTCTACGCTTTCGCCGTTGCCGTAGCGGGTAATAGCGTCGAAGAAGGCGTCGTAGTCTTCGGGTGCCAGTTCAGACGCGCGGCCGGCGTCGAAATTGGAAAGCAAAAACTTAATGTCGGCGCTCTTTCCCTTCTTCGTATGTTTCGTTACTTCGCTTTTGATAGCTTCTAATTTCGCGTCGTCGTCCATGTCGTCCCAGGCGTTGGCCGTAGCGGCTTCTTCGGCGGCGATCTGTTCTTTTGTACGGCGCGTACGTGCGGGCTTTTCGGGTTGCGCTTCGGGCTTCGCTTCGTCCTTAGCGGGCGGGGCTACTTCTTCTTTCGGCGCTTCGGGTTCAGCCTTCGGCGCTACGCGTTCTACCTTGTTGGCGGTAACGCCGCCAAACATTGCTACCAGCGTGGCGCTGGGTTCGAGTACTAAGCGTACTTCTCCGTGTACTTTAACTTCCATTTTTTTTAGTTTTTTAAAGTGTTTATAATATGGTTTAAAATCAATCTGTTACCCATTTTTCGCCCGCCGGTAAACTGGCGGTGTACCAGGACGCGGGTAAGCGCCCAGGTGGTTTTAATCTTTGTCATTGTAGTAGTGCTGTTTCAGCTTTTTTTAAGGCCGCTATTTCCAGGCGGCTGTAATAGATTGGCGAATTTTTGGCGGTACCCCGGCGAATGGGCTTTATATTGCCCTTTTTTATGTGGTACTTTAACCACCGTTCGCTACCCGCGATTTTGTACGCTTCGGTTAACTTCACTTCGTCAAACGACGGGTTTTGTAGCCGAAGGACGGCCAGGGCGGCCAGTTCGGTAGCCTCAACGATTTGCTGTTTTAAAGTGAAGACGTCCATAGCTAGGAAGGGAATAGGGTTGTACAATCGGCGTCTATCCCTTTAGCGGATAGATACGTTACTATAATTCGCTGGGAACGCGCTTTAGGTGTTCTATACCCCAACCCCCAGGACTGAACGGTCGCCAGGGCGGTATTACATTTTCGCGATAGGGCTACGGCCGTTTCGTCTTTTTCCGTCGGCGATAGGCATTTCCACCAGTCTACGAATGTCTTTTTAAATATTTCCATTATCTTTGTACTTTGCTTGTCAATTACAAATGCAAAGATATAACCTTTTCGGTTATAAAACAAATAATTTTAAAACCATATTAGTTATAGGTATATGGAAAATAGTTTATCGGCTGTAAACCAGTCGATTAAAGTGGGTAAAAAATTAAAAGAATACTTCGACGAACTGGGCTACACCCAGCAATATGTAGCCGATAAACTGGGAGTAAGCCAGGCGGCCGTATCCGCATTATTAAACGGCAAACCCTTCGGGAAGAAGCTAGCCGCCAAATGGGCCGAAGCGTTCGGTTTTAATCCGAACTGGCTGTTAACGGGTGAGGGCGAAATGTCCAGGGGAGATATAACCGAAACAGTTATTAAAAGTGTAACGCCAAAAGGCGACGTTACTATGTCGCGTGAAGTCTTCGATCAGTTTAAGCAATTCACCGAAACAATACTATCGCAACAACGTACGATAGAAAAACTTACGAACGACCAAAAGGGGGTTGTGGGGGGTGCAACGGGTGTTGCACGAAAGGGGGTAGGCGAATAGTTCTTCTATCCCGGAAAAGGCCTGATATAGGCGAAGAACTAGGGATAGCCGCGAAGGAATATTTTTAATAAAATAGCATGAATAAATTTTTTACGATACTACTTATATTACCGCTGTTTTTTGTGGGTTGTAGCAAAAGTGGCGGCGACGACGGCGACAATGGGAAGGAAACGCCTTTTTATTACGGGACGGCGTTAGGACAAATCGCATACCCAGATAAAGGCCCTTTTAATTTTGAAGCCCGATTTAATAGGGATATGGGCTACGTGTTTAATATGGGCGTTTATTACAGCGATATAAACGGGGAAAGTGAAAAGGAAAAGTATATTATATATATAAAGGGTACGTATACATACGTGGATAATAAAGACGGTTCTTTTAAAGTGATCTTATCTAATACCGCTAATCTAGAATACGGCGTACGGTATTTAGACGGGTCGAGTATTATCGCCCCAAAAGAAACCGCCGAATTATACGCCCTATTCCCTACCGAATACACTCTGTCGGACGGGGGGATACGAAGTACACCAAACGGGACGGGTATAACGATTAACTAAACCAGATCGCCCACCAGCGACCAATCGAACAACGCCAATACTTTTTTATTGGCGTTTTGTATTATAGACCAATCCCGGTCTATATAAATGTCAGTTATAGCCAAATCGCTACTAACGTGGTTTAATGCTTCGTGTACGGTGGCTTTGTCGATATTCACGTCGGACGATCGCGCGACGGTGGCCCAGGAGTGGCGCGCGGCGTAGAACTCTAGCCCGTCGATACCCAGGATAGCCCCGACCTGTTTAAGGCCCTTGTTTAATGCCTTGTTGAAGGTAAACGGGGTCGAATACCGGGTATAGAAATTAAAAAGACGCTCACCCTTCGGATCGGCGTATTTTTCCACAAGGCAGGTTAAACAGCCGTCTATACGTACGCGCATTTCGGCGTTATCGTCGCGCCGGTCGGTCGTCTTACGTCTATTATATATTAGTGTCCGGCGCTTCACGGGTTCGGCGTAGTACATATCTACGCTATTCATACCGATAAGCGCGAAAGACAAAATAAAACAATCCTTCGCCAGGTTGCGCCGCGACTTTTCCCCTTCTTCGTAGGGTAGGTCTATGATCGCCTGTATTTGTTCGGGCGTAAGTCCGCGCTTACGTGTCTTCGGTTGCGGCTTTATCTTAAAATTCTTGAACGGCGAAAAGGGTATACGTATTACCCCGCGGTCTTCGTCGTTAAATTCGGCCTTTGCTTTATTGTGGATTGCCCGGACGCTAGCCAGGTACGCGGATACGGCCCGGCCGCCTTTGGGCCTATCTTCTTCTTTGTCTTTTTTGCGGTTGTTGCCTTGCTGGCTGGGTTCGTTTTCGATAAACTTTTCAAAGTCCCGAAGGAAAGCCGTAGTTATTTCGGTAATATCCAGGTGGTCGCGCTTAATAAACCGCTGTAGCGCGCTTAACATTATTTTATAGGTGGCGGCCGTGCCTGGGTTCATATCAGCCGTCTTCTGGCGGGTGTACTCTATAAAATCTAACTGGAAGGTATTAGCGCCGTGTAGCTGGTCTTTTAGCTTATCGACCAGGTCGTCGATCGGTAAAGCGCTAAGCGAATAGCCCAGGCCGTTACATACCGTACGGCAACGACGTATTAGGTCTTCGCATTGGTCTAATACTTCCTGGTTTTTTATATTAAGGCTTCGGGTTAAGTCGTCGCCTGTAACATATATATTAGTAGATAGACGCCTAACTACCCGGTTATGGGTAATTCGTATACGGACGTTGTACGTACCGTCGGCGCGTTTATTCTGTACTTCGGGTTTAAATGTAGCCATAGACGTAAACAATATGTCAACTTTTCACAAACAAAGGTAGGTAAAAGTCCCGACAAGTGCCACCACCACCGCGCGGGTATCGCACAAATGGCAAACGAAAAAGCGCCGGTAGTCGCCCCGCTTTGGGTTACGATTACCGACGCTTCCGTCTTGTAACTTACTGTAATTCAGTTTGTAGCGAGAGGGGGACTTGAACCCCCGACCTTCGGATTATGAATCCGACGCTCTAACCAGCTGAGCTATCTCGCCGCTATTTTTTGTACCTCAGAAAGTAAAGACCGTATGTTTATGAATCATGCGCTCTAACCAGCTGAGCTATCCCGCCGACAGCGAGTGCAAAAGTAATCAATATTTCCTTTCCGGCAAATTCTCTCTCTTTTTTTGCTCGATTTGTGCAGGAAATTTAATCGGAAAGTAATCTTTTTCGGATCAAAAAACCCTACCTTTGCCCCATTATAATTATGAATATCATTTAATTTATCGCAATGAAGAAGTTAGTATTCTGTTTGTTGGCGCTCTCCGCCCTTTCCTGTACACCCTCTGCCCAAAAAGACGCCTGCCGCGACGCGGAGGTCAAAAACGTGATCTACCTCATCGGCGACGGCATGGGCCTCTCGCAGGTCACGGCCGCCATGTTGGCCAACGGATCGCCGCTCTCGCTCCAGCGGGCCCAGTACACCGGCCTGCAGACTACCCGCTCGGCTTCGAGCGAGGTGACCGACTCGGCCGCCGGGGGCACGGCCTTGGCCACGGGCGAAAAGACCAACAACGGTGTCATCGGGATGGATACCCTGGGCCGTCCCTTGGTGTCGATCCTCAAGCGCTCGGCCACGTCGGGCCGCGCCACGGGCGTGGTGGTCACCTGCTCCGTGACCCACGCCACCCCGGCCTCTTTCGTGGCCTGCAACGAGGCGCGCTCCAACGAGGAAGCCATCGCCGAAGATTACCTGACCACCCGGCCCGACGTGTTTATCGGGGGCGGTATCCGCTTCTTTGAAAAACGCGCCGACGGTCGCAACCTCTCCGAGGAGATGCGCGCCCAGGGTTACAGCATGCTCTACTCGCTGGACGAATTGAAAGCGCTCGAAAAAGGTCCCGTGGGCGTCCTGTTGGCCGACAACGGGCAACTCACCAAGAAGGAGGGCCGCGGCGACGAGCTCCCGCGCTCCACGGCCGAAGCCCTGCGGCTGCTCTCGGCCGGCAGCCCCGAAGGCTTCTTCCTGATGGTGGAGGGGTCGTTCATCGACTACGGCTGCCATGCCAACGATTCCGCCTGGTCGGTCCAGGAAACGCTCGATTTCGACCGGGCGGTGGGCCTGGCCATGGATTTCGCCGACACCCACCCCGGGACCCTGGTGGTGGTGACGGCCGACCACGAGACCGGTGGGATGACCCTGCCTTCCAACCAGGAACGGATCGTCAACGGGGTGGCCCTGCCCGGCGACGGCAACCACGCGACGGTGGCCTTCTCGACCAAGGGCCACACGGGAAGCATGGTGCCCGTCTACGCCTACGGTACGGGCGCCTGCCGCTTCACCGGGATGATGGACAACACCGATGTCCCGAAGCGGATCGCCGAATTGATGAAGTTGCAGTAACAAAAAGCGTTATAGAAAAAGGGCTGGAAAATTTCCAGCCCTTTCTTTATGCCATCTTCCCGGGTAGCCGGAAGAACGCTACAATGCCCCGCCAGGTCGCCGAGGCCAGGTCCCCCCGGCGCCGGAGCAGGTTCACCAAGAGTTGTTTGGGAGCGGCGATGCCCAGTTGGTAGGCCACGCTCAGCAGGCGCTCCGAGCGGCTCAGGTTGCGCCAGGCGAACAGCAGGCGGTTGCGCGTGAGGTAGAACGTGCGCAGCGGGCTGCCCTGGCCCGTCGAGCGGCTCTCTTTGTGGTAGACCGTGCAGCGCGGCTCGTAGCCGATGAGCCATCCCCGGCGGCGGATGATCTCCGACCAGTCCAGTTCCTCGTAATACAAAAAGTAGATTTCCGGCATCGGTCCCACCTGCTCGATCACCCGGCGGGGCACCATCATGGCCGCCCCGTGGGCGTAAGGCGTGTGCGCGGGGGCGTCGTACTGCCCCCGGTCCTGCTCCTCGAAGCCGATCAGGCTGTTGCGCAGGGTGATCCGTGAGAGGGGAGTGTATCCGGCGAACTGGATGGGATAGGGATCCCAGGCGAAGCGGATCTTGGGCGAGACGGCCCCCAGCGAGGGATTCTCCCGCAACGCCTCGCAGAGCCGGTGCAGGCTGTCGTCCTCGACCAGGGTGTCGTTGTTCAGCAGCAGGATGTACTCGCCCCGGGCGACCGCCAGGCCCAGGTTGTTGCCTCCGGCGAACCCCAGGTTCCGTTCGCTGCGCAGCACGACCACTTCCTCGTAGGGGCAGCGCTCGCGGATCATCGGGGCCTCGTCCCGCACCGATCCGTTGTCCACCACGATCACTTCATAGGAGACGCTGCGGATGTGTTCGCGCAGCGATTCGATCATCGCGCAGGTGTCTTCCAGGCCGTTGTAATTGACCGAAATAATGGAAATTTCAGGATTCATAGGCATATTCGTTTTCCGGGAGGGCCTTTGCGCTTTGTGACATCCGCATCAATTCCCGGTCGAAGCGGGGAGCCAGGAAGATAAACGCCTGGCAGGTATAGAGGATGATCCCCGAGGGGAAGCCCAGGATTTCGTTGCCGTAGGCCGCCACGATCACCCCGGCGCAACCGCCGCACAAGGCGGCCGTGATGCCGCGCAGCTCTTTGTTCCTCAGGCGGAACAAGGCCAGCCAGCACCCGTACCCCAAGGCGTACAACAGGACCCCCAGGTGCAAGGCGAGGCCGACGATCCCGGTTTCGACCCACACCATCACGTACCAGGAGTCGGTGGGAATTTGCGACAGGTAGGCGTCCGGGGCGAACACCTTGGCTTTGCCCCCGCCGTGCCCGAGCCCTCCGCCGAAGGGCTTGTTGGTCATGTATTCGCGCATAAGGCGCTGGTTGTCCATGCGCACGACGAAGGATTTGTCCTCGAAGTTGAAGGCGCTGCGCGTCCGCCGGATCAGGGCGTTGCCCTGGCCGATGTTGGTGAAGTTCAGGAAAAAGAAGGCGCCCAGCACCAGGAAGCTCCCCAGGAGGATGATCCGCACCTGGCGGGAGATCACGATAAAGAGGGTGAATCCGGCAAAGGGGACGGCCAGGGCGCTGCGGGTCCCGGAGATGATCATCCCGTATCCGGCGGCCAGGGCGACGGCCAGGTAGAAGATCCTCAGCCATTTATCCTTGAAGTAGGAGGCCGCGCAGCCGAAGACTACCATCGAGAATCCCATCGTGGAGCCGAAGTTGGCCGCATCGCTGAAAAACGAGAAGTAGCGGATCCCCGAGCCGATGATGTGGGTGGTGCGTCCCCCGCGCACGAAGAGCCAGTGCAGTTCGGCGTCCGTAAACCCAAAGCGGCGTTGGATGTAAGCCTTGAGTACCGCCAGCAGCGTCAGGACCGACCAGATCAGCAGCAGCCGTTTGAGGTCCTTGTAGCGGTAAAAAATGATGGGGGTCAGGATGGCGATGAACAGGAAGTAGACGAAGTAACTCCGGAAGCTGCTGAGCCATCCCTGGATCGAGACGCTTTGGGGGTTGAACAGTTCCAGGATGCAGTAGGAGCTCCAGATCAGCGCGGCGATCGTCAGCCCGTTCCAGGCCCGCTCCCAGCCCACTTTTTTGTAGCAGGAACGGATGAGCAGGGTAAAGAACGTGAATGCGAAGAGGCCGTCCATGACGAGCCCGAACGGCAGCTCGGGAAAGCGCCGGTAGAGCCCCATGAGGAAGTAGTTGAAGACGAAAAGCCCCACGAGCGCCCAGTAGGGATTCTTGATGCAGAACAGGACGACGAACAGGATAAGCGGAAGCGCGCCCAAGGCCAAGGCCGGCATATACCCGACCTTGAGGGTAGCCTGGGCGACCACCACGATACCCAACACCAGCACCAGGTAGAGCAGGTTGCGGGAGAGGTTGTCGAAGAGGGACCCGAAGAGGGACGCCAACGTGTTTTTTTCGCCGTTCATAGGCTAACGTGAGTTTTGGATAAGAATTCCTGTTCTGTTTTGCAGACAAGATCGTTAACGCGAGAATTCTTATCCAAAACCCACGTTAACGGTTTTTTTCAAAAACCGTACGGCTCGCCACCCCACCTAAATCCTCCCCTGATAGGGGAGGACTTTGTCGATGGCTCGCTAGAGCCATCGACTCAACGGTATGCCGAAACTCGCGTTGCTTATTTGCCCGAGGACGTAAATCCGAACTGGTAGAACCTGTACATCAGTTTACGCAGACGGCCATAGGGAGGCAGCATGCCGGTGAAGGCTTCGGTCGCTTCCCGCCGGGTCATGTTCAGGTAGATCAGCACCGGGGCGTGGCCCGCCTGGAGCCGGGCTTTGTCGAAGAGTACCTGGTCGGTCTCCCGCCAGGCCCGGTCGGTCCGTGCGATGAGCAGGTTCACCGCGCCCGCCTGGAGGATGGCCTTGGGGATCGAGCATTCGTTCATGGGCGGATGGTCGATGATGATGACGTCTTCGGTCTGCTCGGCGGCGGGCAGGAAATCGGTGTACTCCTGGGCCAGCAGGTAATCCTTGCGTTGGGGATTGAAGCCGGAGCGGTAGCTCTCCAGCCGCACGCGCATGTCCAGGTTCTCGAACTGCGCCTTGAGCTGTTCGCCCAGGAAGTTTTTCCCCTCGCCGGAGTCGACCCCCAGCAGGTTGACGATGTTGGGCCGTTGGGTGCCGAAATAGCTGACCGTTGCGTTGGCCATGTATTGGGCGGCGATCTCCCTCACGGCGTTGTTGTAGCTTCGGTAGCGCATCTTGCCCGGGGCCGGGAAGGCGCCCAGCACCTTGCCGGAGGTGATCCGTTCGGTGCGCGTTTTATCCCGCAGGGTACGGTCCAGCAGCTCCAGCAGGATGAAGTAACCCAGGATGAAGATGAACGTGGCGACGAACGAGGCCATCACCATCAGCTTCCGCTTGGTGGGCATGGCGGCGATCGGGAAGGTCGGCGGGTTGATGATCTTGAGCGTGGCCGAGGTCATCTGCAGGCTTTTCTGCTTGAGCCGCGCAGTATTCAGGCTGCTCAATATGGCCATGTAGGAGCGTTCGGTGATGTCGATCTCCCGCTCTTTGCGTTTGATGGTCGAGCCCACCGGGGAGAAGAACACATACTGGTCGTCGAGGTGCATCCGGCGGTCTTCCATGACCTTCAACTCGGCTTGGGCTTTCTGGAAGCGGATCAGCATGTCGAGCCATTGGTTCACCAGTCCGGCCGTCGACAGCCCTTCTTTGGTGTAGTATTGGTCTCCCAGGCGTTCGGTCAGGTTCCTCAAGGCTTCTTCTGCTTCGTCGCGCTGCCGGCGTAGAACCAGCGAGGCGCTGTTGGGCAGGACGGTGTCGCCGGTGAAGGTCTCCAGGGTCGAAATCTTGGTCGTGAGATCGGAAATTTCGTTGATTTTCTGGATGAAAAGCGTGTTCGTCTTGAAGGTCTTGGCGTGTTCTTCGATGCGGCCTTCGAGGGTCGAGATCAGGTCCTGGGCGCTTTCGTAATCCAGCAGGATGCTTTCGTAGCGCAATTCGTAGTCCCGGGTCAGGGAGGCGATGTGCTTGGTCTGCTCGTCGTAATTGATGACCCGTTTGGAGACGTTGTAGTCGGTGAGCGAATCTTCGGCGATGCGCAGCAGTCCGCCGATGCGATCCAGTTCGGACTCGAAGTAGGCGATCACGTTGTTCGTCTCGCCGAAGCGCAGCTCCTTGTATTGTTTGATGAACTCCTCGTTGAGCAGCACCAGGGTGTTGTACGAGACCCCGGGGTCGTCGGCCGAGTAACTCACGTCGAGCATGTCGCTGTTCCCCATGCGCTTGACCTTGATCTGCTTCAGGGCCTGGTAGCTGTAGTGGCGGTGGGTGTAGTTGAACAGGCCGTAGATGTAGTTGCCGGGCGAGGCCTGTTCGTATTGGGCGAAATTCTCCAGCGTTTTCTCTTCCGAGGTCTTGTCCACCAGGGCCATCACCTCCTTGGGGGTCCGGCTCGCCAGGATGCGGTAGGTGCGGGCCTGCAGGTAGTTGTTGTCTTTCTCGGGGTCCCCGTACATGAGGTGCTGGGCGAACAGCCGCATCGAGACCCGCTTGAGCGTGGCTTGCGAGGTGATGATGTTGATCAGGTTGTCCATCGCGTTGTTGATCACGTTCCAATCCTGCCGGATCCCGGCATCCGATTCGATGTCGTAGCCCGAGACGATCCCCGTGTAGACGGTCGTGGTCACTTCGTAGCGTTTGCCCATGTTGGAGGTCTTGAGGTAGACGAAGAAAGCGACCGCCAGGGGGCAGAGGATCAGCCAGTAGCGGATGCGGTACAGGAAGCGGAAGAGGTATATCAAAGCGTTCATAGGGAGAGGCGCTTAAAGTTTTTTTATGATTTTTGTACGGGAGAGGTATTCCAGCTTGAGCAAGGCGTTGTTGAGTGTTTCGCGCGTCTGTTCGTATTCGCGGAGGGTGGAGCTTTCGAGGTTTTTCTGTACGCTGAGGGTTTGGGCGGTGATCTTCCCGTTGATGAAGTCGGTCTCCGAAATTTTGTACTGGGCCGAGGCCAGGGTGGCCGCTTCGGAGCGGATCTTGATCATGGCCAGCATGCTCAGTGCCGAGGTGTAGGCGCCGACGATCTCCATGGAGATCAGTTCATGTTCGCGGCCCACATTGGCTTCGGCCTGGTGGACGCGGCTCCGCTGGCGCTGGATGCGGTTTTTGCGGTCGAAGATCTCGTCCAGGGGGCTGTTCAGCGAGGCCCCGATGTTGTAGAAATTCTGCTGCCGGCCGATGTAGTTGTAGTAATTGCCGGGATACATGTAGTCGGTGGTGGTGGTCAGGTCGTTGAGGCGCCCGTACTGGTAGCCGGCGTATAGTTTGATGAAGTGCAGCCAATTGCGGCGTTCGGATTTGAGGCCCATTTTTTCTTGTTCCACGGCGAATCCCACGTATTTCATCCGGGAGGTTTCCTTGGCGTTTTCCAGCAGGGTCTCCAGCGGAGGCAGTTCCATGGAGGTGTAATCTTCCGCGGTGAACTGGGCCAGGGTGCTTGCCGAGATGGCAGCCTGGGCGGCCAGGGCGGCGTGGGTGGATTCTTCGGGTTGCGGGGGCCAGGTTTGCGCCCCTGCCGGGAGGGCCGACAGGCAAAGACAATATAAGGCCAGGAATTTTTTCATGGTTCTTCGGGGAGGGTTATACATTCTCTTTCTGGATAAAAGATACGAATGTTTTCAGGATGATTTTCATGTCCAGCCCGAACGAGTAGTTCCGGGCGTACTCGATGTCCAGCATTTTGCGCTCGTCGGCCGAGAGCTTCCCGGCCTCGCCCCGTTTCTCCACCTGCCACAGGCCGGTCAGGCCCGCGGGGCCCATGAAGCGGTCGATGAACTCGTCGCTGGTGAGTTTCTCGGCCTCGTACAGGGGCAGGGGGCGGTTGCCCACCACCGACATATCGCCCTTGAAGATGTTTACCAGCTGGGGCAGTTCGTCGATGCTGTACTTGCGGATGATGCGGCCCACCCGGGTGATGCGCGGGTCGTTTTCCAACTTGACGAAGGCCTGCTGGTTTTCGAGGTTGGTCTGGGTGAGGTGCTGGGTCTCGGAGATGATCTCATCGTCGGAGATGAGCAGGGTCTGGTCCTCCAGGGAGCTGTCGTCGCCGAAGAGCATGTCGTCGCCGATAAGGATTTCGGCCTCGGCCTGCGCCTCTTCCTGGGCGGCGTATTGGTTGAGTTTCCCCAGTTTTTTGAGCGCCAGGTCCGCGTTGGTGTACATCGAGCGGAATTTCAGGAAGTCGAAGACTTTGTAGTTGCTGCCCACGCGCTTGGATTTGTAGACCACCGGGCCTTTGCTTTCGAGGCGGATGGCCAGCATCGTCAGCAGCAGCAGGGGGGAGAGAAACAGCAGGGCCAGCGAGGAGGTGAGGACGTCGAACGAGCGCTTCCACAGGGGAATGCGGTAGGTGCGGACTTTCTCCGCGTCCGTTTTTTTCTTCTGCAGGCGCAGCAGGGGGTTGTCGGTGGCGAATCCGACGATCCGGTCCACGTGCTCGCGGGTGACCTCCGGATTGACGGCGTTGCTGATCCCGGCTTTCAGGTAGCTGGCGCGTTTTTCGGGACGGAGCGACCGGCTCACCAGGACGAAGTAGATGCCGGGAAATTTCTTGTGGGCTTTGCGGATGAAGCTCAGGCCTTCGTCGGCGGACTTGCGCTCAAGAAAGACGACAACCGGCTCGCCGCGATGTTGCGAGGCGAACCGGAAGGCTTCGGAGAGATCGGAAAAAAAACGGACCTCCTCTCCCAGGATTTCCCGGAAGTGATCGTGGTAATCCGAATTGGTGCCGAAGTAGAGAATGGGTATCAATGGAGGATTTTTTTGATCCTCACCTTCAACTCCATCGGGTTGAACGGCTTGACGATGTAATCGTCCGCCCCTTCTTCGAGCAGCCGGATGCGGTTGGTGCTGCTGTCTTCCCCGGAGAGGATGATGATCGGAATATTTTTGAACAATTCGTTTTTCTTCAGGTAGGCCAACAACTCGTCGCCCGTCATTTCGGGCATGCGGATGTCGGAGATGATCAGATCGGGCATCTCTCCCTGTTGCAACCAGTCGAGCAGGTCGAGAGCGCTGTCGAAATAGATGCATTCATACTCGGAAGAGAGATAAAGCGATAAGATTTTCCCAATAGATTCTTTATCGTCAATAATAACAACCCGTTTTTTCATAATCTATAAAATGTTCTCAAGTATGGTTCAATAAGTTCCAAGTCCCGAAAGGGGTCTTGTTGGCTGTTTCCCGGTCCGGACGTACCCCGTAGAGTTGCATACAGGGGATTTTAGGGCAAATGTAGTAAAATTTTGATAAAAAGACATTTTCCTTTCAGGTATTTAGCTCATTGTCCTGGAAATATTTACGGAAGTTGTTATCTTTGTTCTATCTTTTTTTTATAAAAAACGGAAATTTTGCCGTTCCTTTGTTTAATATCAGTCTATTAGATCGCTTTCTCCCTATGAAAAAATTATTCTTGACCTGTGTGTTCGCCACCTGCGCTTTCGGATTACTCTGCGCCCAGGAAACCATTCCCTCCCAAACCGATACTTCCGTGCTCTATTCGATCGGGATCGAAGAAGTGAAAGTGTTGGCCTCTTTCGCCAACCCCAAAGGACGTGAGCCGGTCGTGCTCTCCACCATTTCCGCCCCGGAGATCCTCACCCGGCTGAGCAACCGGGAGTTTCCCGAGATCATGAACTCCACCCCCTCCATGTACGCTACCCGTCAGGGGGGCGGCTTCGGCGATTCGCGGCTGATGATGCGCGGCTTCGGCTCGGAGAACATCGCCCTGCTGATCAACGGGATTCCCGTTAACGGCATGGAAAACGGCAGCATCTACTGGTCCAACTGGTCGGGTCTCTCGGACGTGACCAACTCCATCCAGGTGCAGCGCGGCATCGGCCTTTCCAAGCTGGGCCTCTTCTCGGTGGGGGGGACGGTCAATATCATCACCCGCGCCGCCGACATCGAACGCCAGGGCTCGGTCTTCTACACGGTGGGCAACGACGGCTACCAGAAGGAAGGGTTCACCCTGTCGTCCGGCATGCTCAAAAACGGCTGGGCCTTCAGCCTGATGGGCACGCACGAGACCTCCAACGGCTACGTCAACGGCACCAACTACGAGGCCTGGAGTTACTTCGCCAACCTCACTAAAAAAATCGGCAGCAGCCACCTCCTCTCGCTGACCGCCTTCGGGGCGCCCCAGTGGCACAACCGCCGCAGCAACAAGCACTTCATCGAGGACTACGACAACGCCCGCGACGGCATCCGCTGGAACGACGGCTACGGCTACATCAACGGACAGCTCACGCCCACCTACTCGGGCTACAACAAGTACCACAAACCCCAAATATCGCTCAACCACTACTGGTCGATCGACGAAAAATCCTCGCTCTCGACCTCGTTCTACGTCTCCACCGCTACCGGCGGGGGACGCAAGGTGTACGGCAAGGATGCCAACCGCCTCCAGTACGACTTCCGCACCGGACGCCCCTATCCGGTCACCTCGCTGACCCCCGACGGGCTGATCGACTACGGGCCCGTGATGGCCGACAACAACGCCTCGGACCACGGTTCGGACGCCATCTTCACCATGGGCACCAACTCCCACGACTGGTACGGTTTCCTCTCGAGCTACACCAACGAGTTCGGCAAACTGAAGCTGACCGCCGGCCTGGACGGCCGCTACTACGTGGGCTACCACTTCGACGAGATCACCGACCTGCTCGGGGGGGCTTACTACAAGGACAACAAGCTGGCCTGGCGCGATCCCGACGCCACGCTGCGCGTGGGCGACAAGGTCAACCAGGACTACACCAGCCGCATCCTCTGGATGGGCGGCTTCGCCCAGCTGGAGTACGAGCAGGAGCACTACAAGGCCTTCCTCTCGGGATCGGTCAGCTACCAGGGCTTCAAGCGCGAGGACCCCGGCAAGTACGGCCCCTACAGCGACCAGTCGATCTATCCCACCTCGGAGAAAGTGACCGATTGGTACAACTTCGCCCCCGTCAGCATCAAGGCGGGCTTCAACTGGCGGATCACCTCCGTGCACAGCCTCTTCATCAACGGCGGCTACGTGACCCGTCCCCCGATGATCGACAACGTCTTCACCGACAACACTCCCATCTCCGACCCGATCAAAGAAAAGATCGCGACAGTGGAGGCGGGCTACACCCTCAATACCAATAATTTCAGCCTGACGCTCAACGCCTACTACACCAAGTGGATGGACAAGAGCGTCACCAAGGCCATCGGTGCCTGGAACGGCCCCCGCGCCTGCATCCCCAACCTCGACGCCCGCCACGAGGGCATCGAGCTCGAAGCGCAGTACACCCCCTGGGAATGGGTGCGCCTCGACGGCTTCTTCACCATCGGCAACTGGCGCTGGACCAACGACGTGGACTTCACCCTCTACGACGAACAGGACAATGAGGTGGGCCAGTACCACGCCTACGTCAAGGACCTGCACGTGGGCAACGCCCCCCAGACCAGCCTGATGCTGGGCGCCACCTTCGTGCCCGCCAAGGGCCTCCAGGTCGGCTTCGACTGGAATTACTACGCCCGCTACTACGCCGACTTCACGGCCATCGACCGCACGAATCCCGACGACCGCAGCGACTCCTGGAAACTGCCTTCCTGGTCGACCATGGACCTGAACCTCAGCTACGCCTTTAAACTGGGATCGGTCAAGGCCCAGTGGTTGGGTAACATCAACAACGTATTCAACACCAAGTACATCGCCGACGCACAGGACGGCGCCGCCCACAACCGCGAGACCGCCCTGGTGTGGTACGGTTTCGGCATCACCTGGACCACCGGCCTGCGCATTATGTTTTAATGAAGGGTTTTATAGATATATATAGAAGTAGTCGTATATAGAATGAAGAGTATTATGGGCATCCATCGACATCAATTTCGCCGGATCGTTTCTTTGTGGACGATGCTGGGAGCGTTGAGCCTGCTGTTCGGACCGGTCGGTGCGAAACCCAAGGGGGGCGATCAGGGCACGATCCTGATCATCGCTTCCTACAATCCGGATACCCGCCGGATGTCCAGTTTTATTTCCGAATTCGAAAACCAGATCGACCAACGGGGTGTGCCCTGGAATATTCTCGTCGAGGACATGGGGTGCAAGGGGATCGACGAGGTCGGCCGCTGGCAGCACCGCATGACAAACATCCTGCAGTCGTACGAGGAGGATGAACTTCAGGCGGTTGTCCTGCTTGGCCAGGAATCCTGGGCTTCTTTCCTGCAACAGGAAACGTTGCCGGAGGGCGTTCCGTTTTTCGGCTGTTTCGCCAGCGCGAACGGCATTCTTCTGCCCGGGGACTCCATCTCCCTGCAGGACTGGATGCCCCAGAGCATCGACACCGAAGAACTGGCCCGCAGCCGGGGAGAAGCCGGGGGACACCTCAACCGCTACGACCTGGACCGGAACATCGAGCTGATCACCACGCTTTATCCCAATACCCGCCACATCGCATTCGTCTCGGACAACACCTACGGGGGCATCTCCCTCCAGGCGCTGGTACGCGCCCGGGAGCATGATTTCCCCGGCGTCGACTTCCTGTTTATCGACGGACGGGAAGGGGAGGAATACTCGGTCCGGCAGATCGCCGAACTTCCCTCCAACACGGTCGTCCTGCTGGGAACCTGGCGGGTGGGGGCCGGCGGGCAGTACCTGATGTACAGTTCCATGGAGAGCCTGCTGGCGGGCAATCCGACCATTCCCGTTTTCACGATCTCAGGCACGGGCCTGGGCTCGGTGGCCATCGGCGGCTACGTTCCCCAGTACGACAACGGGGCGGTGACGATCAGCTCCCAGATCAGCCGGTATTATGAAGGAACTTCCAACGCCGTCCATTTCGATGTTTCGGAGGGGGAATACCGCTTCGACCAGGCGCGTCTCAAGGCTTTCGGCATCGAACGCTACAAGTTGCCCAAGGGCAGCGTGATCTTCGATGACAATGAGGCCCGCTTCGCCAAATACCGCAATTACATCTTCGCCTCCCTGGGGGGACTGGCCATCCTGACGCTGGTCGTGCTGGTCCTGTATTACCTCTATTACAAAAACAAATCCCTGACGGACGTCCTCCGCTCCCGCGAGTCGGAGCTGATCGCCGCCCGGGACAAGGCCCAGGAGAGCGACCGCCTCAAATCGGCCTTCCTGGCCAACATGAGCCACGAGATCCGCACGCCGCTCAATGCCATCATCGGTTTCTCGGCCTTGTTGCAGGAGGATGGGCTGGAGCCCGAGGACCGGGAGGAATACAAGCGCCTGATCAATACCAACTCGGAGTTGATGCTGACGCTCATCAGCGACATCCTCGACATCTCGAGGCTCGAGACGGGCAAGACGGCCTTCAACATTGAACAGGCCGACATCGTCCTGCTCTGCCAGCAGGTGATCCTCACCACGGCCTACAACCGCAAGGCGGGGGTGGAATGCTTCCTGCAGTGCGACTACGACACCTACCTGCTCCGGACCGACGTCAAGCGCCTGTCCCAACTGCTGATCAACCTGCTGACCAACGCCAACAAGTTCACCGCCAAGGGGCAGATCATCGTCTCCTTCCGCGAACGGCCCAACTGCGGGCAGGTGGAGTTTTCGGTGACCGATACCGGGACGGGGATTCCCCTGGACAAACAGACCAAGGTCTTCGACCGCTTCGAAAAACTGGACGAGTTCACACAGGGAACGGGCCTGGGGCTTTCCATCTGCAAGCAGATCGCCTTCCAGTTGGGCGGCGACATCTGGGTCGATCCGACCTGGCAGAACGGGGCCCGCTTCGTGTTCACCCATTCCACCCGTTTGTAGGGGGAGGGTAGCCCGCTTCCGGAAAGAACCGGAGGGGAATGGATAGAAATTCTAATTCCATAAATAAATAGTTGGAATTGTTTGTGTTAATGTGGGAATAATTTTGTAATATTGCCAATCCGAACATTCTAAAGTAGGATGTGCTCCCGGATGCGTTGCATGGATATGCAAGGAGGCAGAACGAGGCAGAAGGATCATAGAGAACGGGAATTTGCCAATTTTCCGACGTTTTGTCCGAAAATAGTGTATAGAGAATAGAAGGAAGAATATCCAATATATAGGGAACATCAAACATGGAATCTCAAGGAAACGCAGGTAAAATTATTCTGATCGCTGAAGACATTGACAGTAATTATCTGCTGATGAAAGCGTTTATTGGGGGGCGTTGCCGCCTGGTCAGAGCCTACAACGGCAAGGAAGCGGTGGAGTTGTTCGAAAAGGAGACACCCGACCTGATCTTTATGGATATCAAGATGCCCATCATGAACGGCTATGAGGCGACCGCGGCCATCCGCAAGCTCTCCACCGCTGTACCCATCGTGGCCATCACGGCTTTCGCTTTCGAGAGCGACCGCCAGCAGGCCCTGGACGCAGGTTGCACTGATTTTATGACCAAGCCGGTCTCCCGGCAGATTCTCAACGAAAAGATCGATCAATACCTGGGGTAGGGATCGGAGACATACATTAAGAAGGGGCCGCTCTCGATGAGCGGCCCCTTTTCTGTTATTTCGTTGGTGCGGTGTGTGCAGCCTCACACGTAGCTGTGGATGCCACCCAAGAGGTAAGTGACGCCGAAGAAGGTCATCGCTACGGCCAGAAAGGAGATTAGGCAGTAGGTATGAAATTTTTTCGGTTCTCGCAGCGCGGGCAGGCTATTGCGGTGCAGCGGCACGGCATAGACGAGCAGCGTGACCAGCGCCCAGGTTTCCTTGGCATCCCAGCCCCAGTAGCGCCCCCAGGAGATGTTGGCCCACACGGCCCCGATAAATATTCCGGCGGTGAGCAAAAAGACCGCCACCGGAAGCAGACGCGTGTTCCAGCGGAAAAACCGCTGCGCCCGGCGACGCGAACACAGGCCGATCAGGCCCGTGACCGTGACGAACAGCAGCAGGGCGTAGGAGACCATAATGACCGAAACGTGGGCCGCCAGCATGGGCGTGCGCAGCACCGGGGTCATGGGGTTGATCCGCGAGATGTAGAACCACACGGCCGCCGTGGGCAGCAGGATGCACAGCATCCCCCGCCAACCGAAACGCTTCCACAGAAATCCCAGCATCGCAAGTCCCAACAGCCCGTAGCCCGCGTAGGTGATCGCTATTCCCCAGGGGTCGTGGCTCACCAGCAGCACCGTCCCCATCTCGTCCCGGTCGTAGTCGTACTGGTAGAGGCGGTAGCCCGCTTTGCGCAGGATGCGGTTCATCGACACCCGGACGACCTCGTCGTCCGCCTTGAGGAAGCTGATGTAGTCGGCCGGTTCTTCGGTGCCCGGGTGGTACTCGATGTCGAAGAGCACCAACTTGACCCCGAAGGGCAACTGATGACGCTTCAGGCCGTCCTCGGAGCGGAAGGCCCGGAGAGTCTCTCCCTGCCTCAGGTGCAGGTAGCCCCGCTGGGCGCCGAAGTAAGTCACCAGGGCCCCCAGCAGGATCACCCCGAAGGCGCCGTGGAGCAATAGCAGCAGCGGCCGCCGCCAGAGTTTTTCGGCGAACATGTATCCGAAAGAAAGAACCGCCAGCAGGGCCCACAGGCCCACGAACCACCCCGCGCCGTAGATGTGCCCGTGCGCCCAGGGGGTGCCGTACAATTTCTCGACGACCGTGGCGGCGGCCAACACGGCGACCAGCCCTCCGAATGTAATGAAGAGGGCTGGTCGTAGATGTTTAAACCAGGGAGAAGCCATGGAAATTTAGATTGACTCTAAGAAACGGATCAATGCCGTGCGGTCCTCGGCCGACATGTTGCGGAATTTCTCCTTGCTCTGCTTGGCCTGGCCCCCGTGCCAGACGATGGCGTCCTCGTAGTTGCGGGCCCGCAGGTCGTGCAGCATGTCCGAGTGGCCCGAGGTCACCTTCATCAGGCCGCGGCCCCAGAGCGGGGTGGTGCGGCAGACCTGGGCGCGGCCCGGCTCGACCATCTCCAGGTCGTGGCGCAGCAGGTCGGTGTAAGGCCAGATTTTCTGATTCGAGAGTTCGGGCATCGGCTTGTAGTTCTCGCGGGTGGTCCAACTGGGGCGGTGGCAGGCGTTGCAACCGGCCTGGGTGAAGAGTTCCGCGCCCCGCTTGACCACCTCGTCGTCCAGGTCGCGCGCCGCGGGGACGGCCAGCGCCCGGTGCCAGACCATAAAGTCGTCGTAGTCGCTCTGGGTCATCTCGGGGGTCAGCTCTTTGGACATCAGGTCCGCGAAAATCTCCTCCTCGGTTTTTCCCAGGGCCGTCTGCACGTCGGGGTCGCGGGACATCACCCGGCTGTACTCCTCGGTGATGTAGTGGTAGCGGCGGTTGGGCCGCGTGACGTTGGTGATGTTCCACAGGGCGTTCGAGCCGGGACCGTTGTCGATCGTGGCCCGGGTGCAGAGGTAGGTGAAGCGGCCCGGGTGCTTGCCGGGGTAGTAGGGGTTGAAGCCCGTCTCGTCGATGTCCATGCCGATCACCCCGGCGGCGTAACCGCGGGTTTGCTGGGCGGCGTGTTCGGCCCGGAGGTCCTCATCCGAGATGGCATCGAGCAGGCCTGTCCCGTAGATACCGATGGTGGCTTCCAGGCAGGCGCGGTGCTGACTCATGTCGAAGTCGGGAAACAGGATGGCGCTCTGCTCGATGCTCACCACCGGGTAGATCAGCGTTCCCTCGTACGGAGTCCCGGCGCTGTAAGGCGTGCCGTCGGCGTATTTGTTGCCGTATTCATCCACGTAAGGGGTCCAGGTGATCGTGATTCCCTTCTCGTCGATGGGGGCCTTGAACGGGGCCACGGCCCGCGTCTGGGTCATCCCCGTGAAGTACTTGGTGGCCAGGGGTAGCCCGGGCTGCGTGGGGTCGTAGATCATCAGCAGGTAGCCGTTCTGGCTGTCGTTCGTGTCGTAGCGTTCCACCCGCTTGCTGCGTCCCCCGTAGCTGGGGTGGCAGGCGATGCAGGAGCGGCGGATGTAGGTGGGACCCAGGCCCGAGTAGGCCATGCCGCTTTCGGAGACGAAGCTCTTGCCGAAGATCTCCTCCCCGCGCATAAACTGGCGGTAGAGCGTGGCGTCGTCGTTGATGAATTCCATCGGCTGGCGGTAGGCGCGACTGGTGGCGTTGAAGATCGTCCCCGCCTCGCCGCCGGGGTACCAGCGGCCTTCGTCCTGCTCGACAGTCGGTTTTTTGGGATCGGGATTTTTTTTGCCGTTCTCCTCGGCGCAGGCCCCCAGCAGAAAGAGGGAAAGGGCTGCAATAAGTGTTTTTGATTTCATAGTAAGTCTATTTTAGGCAGATTCCCGGAACCTACAGAAGGTTCCGGGAAATAGTCGGCCTGGGTTGGATTTCGTTATTCGATCACACCTTCGACCCGGTCGAACAGGCGTTGCAGGGCGATGCAAGCCTCCTCGGCGGCTTCGACCTGGGCTTTGTTGCGCTGGTCGCGGACCACCTCGTAGAAGGAGAGGCCGCCCGTACCGATGGCCTTGATTTTGGCGATGCAATCCTCGATCCCTTCCTTGAGTTGGGTGTCGAGCGCGGCGTCGGCCAGCTTGACGTAGTCGCTCAGGCAGGGCGAGCCCTTGAGGTAGGCGTTGCGGATGCTGATGATGTTGTTCTCGTAGTCGTCCAGCGAGTGCCAGCTGTACCACGACTCCACCTTTTCTGTGGCCTGTTCCTCGTAGGGCGTGGCAATCTTCGTGGCCCCCACTTCGCCCGCGATCTCGGCGGCGCCCACGGCGATCTCGTTCAAAGCGGCGCCCCAGGAGGGGTAGTTGGTCTTGCTGGTGAGCTTGCTGGCGAAATTCTTGTACGCGGGGTTGGCTTCGAGGTGAGCCACGACGTCGGCGTTTTCGCGGAAGACGGCTTTCATCTCCGCCGTCACGTTCTCCTCACCCACCCAGGCCACGTAGGCCAGCACGCAGTCCCAGACCAGGGCGTCGGTGGCCGCCGTGAGGTAGTTCAGCTCAGGGGTGGTCAGATCGCCCACCGGGCGGGTTTGCCCGTCGCGGTAGAGCAGGTACTCGGTAACGTGGAAGCCGATCACCTCGGGGTCCATGTTCCAGGCCTGCTCGCCGGTGAGCCCGGCCCCGCGGGTGATCTCGGCCTGGATGGCCGTCAGTTCCAGGGGCCAGGAGTCGATGTGGCCGTCGATGTCGAGGGCCTGTTCGCCCACCGGGCCGAAGAGAAAGGCCTCGCTCAGCTCCCACTCGATGCGGGCCTTCATCCAGGCGGCCGAAGCGGCCCGCATGGTGGCGTCCGAGGGAGTGGCTTTCAGGGCCTGGTTGGCCGTGCGCATTTCGAGGGCCGCCTCGGCCAGCGACTTGTAGGTCGGGACGACCGTGTTGGCGACGTATTGCGAAAGGATCTGTTGGTACATCTCGTCGTAGTCGGTATCCGGGCCCGTGCCTTTTTCGCAGGACGAGAAGGTCAGGACGGGGAGTAGGGCGGTGGCGCAAAGCGCGTAGTAGAGAAGTTTTTTCATGGGTAGGTTATTTTTAGAAATTACGGTTAGCGGAAAAAGCCCGAGTAGCCGATCCCCAGCGAGATCGTCGGTTCGTTGTTGTAAGGTGACTTGAATTTACGGAAGGAGTATTCTGCCTTGATGACCAACTCCTTCATGGGGAAGTAGTTGAGCCCGGCGCTGATGACCGTCTTCTCGGACCATCCCCGGGGCATGATCCCCTTGGACTCCACGGTCTTGTACATCGAGTTGTAGTAGCCGTAGTGGCCGAAGACGTAGAGCTTGTCTTTGGTGTAGCTGCGCCCCGGAAAAAGCGAGAGCAGGTCGTAGGCCAGTTCGCCGTAGTAACTCATGGCGTCCGAGGCCACCTCCGTGCGGGGTGAGGGACTGGCCGAGGGCAGCTTCTTGTTGATCATCGAAATGTAGTAGGAGTCCCCCAGGTGCCCGTACAGGAAACTCCCCCGGGCGATCAGGTTGTGGTCGTCGTAGGTGAAGTCCAGGGCTCCGATGCTGACCGCCCCGTTGATGCCCGCATTCTCATACCGGGACTGCTTGAGGCTGTTGAGGGCGCTGAAGCCGAAGTAGCCGCTCAGGCCGATGCGCAGCCCCTTCACCGAGTGGTTGTCCACCCGGAAGGCCCCGGCGTAGCTGTTGGCGATCTTGAATTCGTAGGCCGAGTTGGCCCCGCCCCGCACCCAGTTGGAGTTGTTGAACCCTTCGGCGTCGAGCCCGGCCAGGAACTGGGCCTCGTAGCGCCACTTCCCGGCGTTGCCCCAGAAACTCAGCCCGGTCTCGTGCCAGGTGCAAGGGATCATCGTCGCGTCCTCCTCGGGGCGCAGCACGGTGAAGTATTCGGTCGGCATGTGGTACATGTTGGTCAGCCCCACCGGCACGATGATGTGCCCGATGCGCAGGTTGGCGTAGCGGGCCCAGCTCTTTTCGATCCAGAACTGCTCGAGGACCACCTCGCCGCCGTGTTCGACTTCGGTCTCGTATTCGCCGCCTTCGTCGGCTTCGATCTCGATGGTGGTGCCCACGCCCCCGTGCTCGTATTCGATCTCGGTGGAGACCTTCCAACCCCGGCCGAAGTCGTAGCTGATGAAGAACACGGCGTGGGGCAGGTCGAAGCGGCCGTATTTGCCGTTCTTGTAGAGTGCGGGAGAGTTGTAGCGGTTGGCGTCGTCGCTGTAGAACATGCGCTGCATGACCACTTCGCCGTAGCCGCCCAAACGCAGGCGGGGCGTGGCTTTGACGGCGCTGCTGTCGGCTGTCCGTGTTGCCTGAGCCGCGCTTTGGGGCGCCCAGGAGAACGAAAGCAAAAAGGTACAGAGTAGGGTAAAGTAGAGTCGCTTCATAAGGGGCTGGTTGGTTTTAGAAATGACTCCACAAAAGTAGACTCTCCCCCAGGGCGGTACAATCCCCATAGTATGGTATTCGGTTCTGTCTCACTACCTGTCTGGCGTTAGGCCAAAAAACCCGGGCGCCCTTGTCTGACAAAGGGCGCCCGGGGGTACGCGTGATTACTATGAATGGGTATTATCGGTCGGTGTTGTGCACCTCGTCCAGTTCCACCAGCTTATTGACGATGGCATAGATGGTCAGCCCCGCCGTGCTGTGGATGTCGAGTTTGGCCGAGATGTTCCTCCGGTGGGTAACGATGGTGTGGGCCGAGAGGCAGAGCTGGTCGGCGATCTGCTTGTTGGTCATGCCGCGCACGACGCAGGCGATCACCTCTTTTTCGCGTTCGCTCAGCGATTCGTGGCGCTGGTCGGGCTTTTCGGCGTGGATGATCCGGGAGAGTTTTTCGCGGATCTGGCCCGGCTGGTCGTAGATCGACAGGATGGCGTCGTAGGAGCGCAGGGCGTTGGTCTCGCTGACGGACCACTGCAGGGCCACCAGCTTCAGCTCGGGGAGCGTCGTCTCCTTGCGCAGCTGTGCGACCGAGAACAGGCCCAGGTGCGAGGGGTTGATGATCAGCAGGTCGGGCTTGTGCAGGATCAGGGCGCTGCGGAGCCGGGCGAGGTCCTCGATCTCATAGAGGTCCAGGTGCGGCAGGTCCATCTGCTTCAGCACGGAGAGGATGCCTTCGCGCAGGATGACGGAGGGCTCGGCGACGGCTATGCGGATGCGTTTGCTCATCGGCGGGCTTTTTTAAGGGAGGTTTCCCGGGCAGCGATGGCCGGAATCAGCAGCCCGTCCTCGATTTCGTTGTGCGAGGCCAGCTCCTGCTCGCAGTTAAAGATGTCGAACAGCACGTCGTTCACCTCGTTGGTGCTCTGCGCGGGGTAGAAGCGGATCATCAGGTTCTTGAACTCGCTCATCCGGGCCTCGACCTGGTCGTGCCGTTTCTGGAACACGTCGATCGTGTACCCGCCGGGCTGGGCGCCCTGTTGAAGCGAACGCACGTAGGGAAAGACCGTTTTTTCCTCGTACTCCATGTGCGCGCGAACCTCTCCGGCGTATTCGTCGAAGTAGCCCAGGATGGCGCGCGAGAGTTCGGTCTGCTGGCCGACGATCCCGGCCAGTTTGGCCCGGATGGCGGGCAGCCGGAAGCGCAGGAAGTAGTCGTGCGAGCTGTGCAGGTAAGAAAGCAGCGAATCCACCGACAGGCTCTTGGCCACCTCCGGCGAGAGGGTGCTGCCCAGCGAGAGGTTGGCTACGGCCAGGAAAGTCTCCGTATCCACGCCGTTCTCCCCGCACACCTCCGCGATGGATTTGTCCCCGACCCCGATGCCGATGCCGAAGCGGCTCATCACGAGCAGCACGCGGTAATCCCCGCCGATGAGTTCACTCATCCGGTCCTCTTTGCCGTATCTTCCGAATTTATGCATGACGATCTCTTTTGAAAGCAAAGGTAAGCTTTTGTTCAAAAATTAGTGCTTTGCCTGCCGGAGCTGGAATTAAAAATACAAAGATAGCGTTTCGGGCTGCGGGAGCGAATACCTGTCCGAGGGGGTATTTCCGTGCGGACATACCTCAATGACGCGAGTCGCCTGCCGGGGACATTTCCTCTATCAGGCGGTTATTTCCCGGACGGTTTTACGCCTTTTTTCAGACCGGAATATACTCCCGTCTCTATCCCCGGCGAGGATAATCACAGAAGGCGCCCTTGCAAAGCAAGGGCGGCCTTCTGTTGGAGCCGGATTCCTGCAAGGCCTTGACGCGCAGGGAAGCCTTGACAAAGTACCCCCTTATTTCCAGCGCAGCAGCTTCTTGAGGATAGCCTCCTCCTGCTGCTCGTTGTCGGTGGCGATCCACAGGAAAATGCCCCGGGGATCGACCTCCCGCATAAACTCGTCCAACTCTCCCTGGCTCAGGTCGACGATCACCGAGGCCCCTTTGGCCTGCATGTGCTTGATCAGCGGCAGGTGTTGCATGATGGGGTAGTCGGTGCCCATGCCCTGCACCCACTGGATGGCCGTGATGCCCGGCACGCTCAGGATGCTGTCGATGTGGTTGGCCACCCCCAGTCCGTCCACGTGGTAGACGTTGTGGGTCATCGTTTTCACCTCCTCGCGCAGGGCGGGTAGGATAAAGCGGTCGAACTGCCCGGGGGAGATCATAAACGAGAAGTCGCTGCTGGGGATGTGCAGCCTCCCGTCCGGCACCGGCATGTTCATCCAGGTGACCGAGGGCTGGCCATGCGCTTTCAGGAGCGTGTCGAAATCGTCGTACACTTCCAGGAAATGCTCGTTGGCCAGCTCCATCAGCCGGTCTACCAGTTCGGGCTGGAGCATCATGTCCATGCAAAGCTGCTCGGAGCCCCGCCAGGCCGCCGCGCAGTCCATGGCCGGGTGAAGGTCGGTGTAGCCCACCAGGAATTGCCCGGAGCATACCTCCAGGGCCGCCCGGGTCAGTTCGTGCATGTTTTTGTAATAGGGGTGCTCCTTTGAAAATTTTATCTTCGAAAGGTCCTCCTCCGTGTGGACGATCGGTTCGCACCAGGAGGTCGTCTCGCCGAATTCGAGCTCGGCCCCATGCACCGCCGCATAGAAATTAGGCCCCAGGTTGGGCATGTAGACCGGGAAAGTCTCGGCGTGAAAGCGCTGGCCCCGGACGCTCTGCAAAAAACTCTTCGCCTGGAATTCGGCGTCCATCCAGCGGTCGCGCAGCGTGGCGTGGCCCGAGGAGGTCATCGCGTGGTCGTACTCGGCGTTGTGGCGGTGGAAGCGGATGGGCGCGCGGTCGATGATCTCGCCCGCGAACCAGGCCTCGACGCGCTTCACGCAGGCGTCATAGTCGGGTTTTGTTTCCAGATTCATAACAAGAAATTTTAAACAGCTTCTAAGAACGTTAAGATTTTTTCTCCCAAAGGGTTTCGATCTCTTCCAGGGTTTTCCCGGCCGTCTCCGGCACCATAAACCAGGCCACCAGCAATTGCATCAGGCTCATCCCCGCAAAGAACAGGAAGGAAACAGCCCCGCCCAGCCGGGCAAAAAAGTGGGGAAAGAACATGATGACCACAAAGTTGGCCGCCCACACCATAAAAGTGGTCAGGGCCACCAGGCTACCCCGGGCGCTGTTGGGAAACATCTCGGAGACCATCACCCAGAACACCGGGCCGATAAAGGCCGCAAAGGAGCCCACCGCCAGCAGGATGCAAAGCAGCGTAAGCGCGGGCGAAAAAGTCCAGTGAAACGACCCGGCGATCAGCCCCATGGAGAGCGTCAGCAGCACGCTGCCCAGGATGTAGAGCCTCCGGCGGCCCACCCGCTCGATCAGGGCGATGGCCACGAAGGTGAACAGGAAGTTGATCAGCCCGATGAGCGAGGTTTGCAACAGGGCGTTCTTGATCTCCAGCCCCGCCGAAAGCAGGATCTTAGGAGCATAGTCGATGATCGAATTGATCCCGCACATCTGTACGAAAATCGCCAGCAGAATCCCTACCAGCATAGGCTTGCGTACCGAGGCCCGCCAAAGCACGCCCCGCGAGCGCTCCGTGGCGGCCCGCCCGATCGAAGCCTCGATCTGGGCGATCTCGCGTTCGGCGTCCTCCGCGCTGCCCAGGCGCAGCAGTACCTCCCGGGCCTCGGCCTTGCGCCCATGCAGGTAGAGCCAGCGCGGGCTTTCGGGGATAAAGAGCAGCCCCACGAAATAGACCGTCGAGGGCACGACCCCCGTGGCGAACATCCAGCGCCAGTTGTCGGCCCAGTCATGCAGTCCGTAGTTGATCAGGTAGGAACCCAGAATGCCCGTGACGATGGCCAACTGGTAGATCGACACCAACTTGCCCCGAATGGCTGCCGGAGCGATCTCGGCCACATACATGGGCGCCAGCACGGAAATACCTCCCACGGTGATACCCCCCAGCAGCCGCATACCGATAAAGAACGCCGCCCCGTGCGAGAGGGCCATCCCCAGGCAGGAAAGGGCAAAAAAGAGGGCCACGACGACAACCACCCGCTTGCGCCCGAAGCGGTCGGCCAGCGGCCCCGAGACCCCGGCCCCGATAATAGCCCCCAACAGCAGGGAACTCACGCCCCAGCCCAACTCGAGTTCGTCCCAGCCGAAATAACTCTGGATAAAAGGTACCGCCCCCGAGACGATGGCGATGTCGAAGCCGAACATCAGCCCGCCCATCGTGGCGACGGTGCAGGCAAAAAGCAGGAATGGGTTGTATTTTTTCATCGGTAAAATCAGATTGAATAACATGTAAGTTAGGTATTTCTTTCGGTTTTCCAATCAGGTACCTGCCGATTTGCCGGGATTTGTTGCGATTTCATGCCGGAGGGGTAGGCCGGAGGCCATGAAAAAGGGAGTACAGATCGCTGTACTCCCTTTTCCTATGGATGAACATTTATTCGATGTCGATCGGAATCCCGCGGTAGAAATCGAGAATCTTGGCCCTGAACAGGAAGTCGTACTTGGCCTGGAGTTGTTCCGAGCGGCTGGTGAGCAGCTTGGTTTGGGCGTCGCTGTACTCGTAGACGTTCATCAAGCCCACGTCGTAGCGCTCCTGGGCGTAGACGAAGGCTTCCGAGGCGGCTCTCTGGGCCGATTCCGTGGAGGTGTATTTGGAGCGGGCGGCCACGGCGCTTTGGTAGGCCTGCTGGATCTCCTTGTAGAGCACCAGCTTGGCGTTGTCCAGTTCGAGTTCGCGGTTCTGGATGTTCAGCCTGGCCTGGCGCACCTGGTTGCGGGTTTGCAGGCGGTTGAACAGGGGGACGCTCAGGCTCAGTCCGACCGCTTCGCGCTGGTTGTCCCTCCACTGGGTGCCTACCGAAGGGTTGGTAAATTCGCTGCCCAGCAGTTGGTTGAAGCCGCTGCCGTAGGACGCCCCCAGGGTGACGGTGGGCCAGAAGGCCGACTGGGAGATTTTGAGGCTCTGGCGGCTGCTCTGGAAGCGGTATTCGGCCTCCTTGATGTGGGGTTTGATACCCACGGCCACCGCGTAGATCTCCTCGGGCGGGCGGACGCTGGTCTGGTTGCGGGCCACGACATCCTCCGACGAGGGCTCGGCCACCGCGAAGCCCTGGGCCGAGGGGAGGTTGAGGCTCTGGGTAAGGGTCAGCAGCGAGAGGTCGTACTCGTTGCGGGCGTTGGTCAGGTTCAGCTCGTCTTTGGCCAGTTGGGCCTTGATGTCGAACAGTTGCGAACGGGGCACCTTACCCGCTTCGAGCAGGGCTTCGGTGCGCTCGACCTGTTTCTGAGTCAGTTCGGCCTGGAGCCGGTAGACCTCCGCGATCTCTTTTTTGAACAGCACTTCGAGGTAGAACGAGGTGACCTGCAGTTCGATGTTCTCCTTGGCCTTGTTCAGGTTCTCGGTGGCCGCCTTGAGGTTGAGCTGGTCGGTGCGGATTTGGTGGCCGATCTTCATGCCCGCGAAAACCGGCACCGAGGTGTTGACGGAGAAGTTGGTCGAGCTGGCCGAGTTGGCCGTGACGTATTCTCCCGAGCCCTGCGACAACATCCTCCCGAAGTTGAGGTTCTGGCTGGCCGAGGCGCTCAGGTTGGGCAGGCGACTGTTGCGGCTGGTGCTGAGGTTGATCTCGGCGTCCTCGACCGAGAGGGCCTGTTGGCGGATCTCGATGTTGTTGGCGATGGCGTAGTCGATGCAGCGGCGCAGGCTCCAGGTCTCCTGGGCCCGGGCTGTCGTCAGGGCGCCCAACAGGCAAAACAGAGGAAGGATTTTCCGGATCATGGCCTTAGTTCTTTTTGGGTTTCTTGTCTGACAGTTCGTTCCCGCGCACCGATTCCCCGGGGGTGAGGCCCGACTTGATCTCCACCTGGATACCATTCGACATCCCCAGGGCGATCAGCTGTTTCTCAAAATTCTGCTTCCCGTCCAGGGAGTCTTTGAGCAAATACACGAAAGTCGAGTCGCCGCTGAACTGCACGGCGGTCTCGGGCACCGACAACACACCCCGGGCCCGGGCCAGCACGATCTGGGCGTTGGCGCTGTAGCCCGCCCTCACCGTTACTGAATCGGGGATACGTGCCGCGGCTTTTATCTCGAAGAGGATCGCCCCGTTTTCCTCCACGCCTTGCGGAGAAATGTATTCCAGCAGGGCGTCGAAGGTCTGGTTCTCGATGGCCCCGATGGTCAGCTTGATGGGCATGCCCGTGTGGATGCGGCCCACTTCCGTTTCGTCGATCTTGCCGATGAAGATCATGTCGTTCATGTTGGCCACCGTGGCGATGGTGGTCCCGTCGTTGAAGGTGTTGGACTGGATCACCGAGTTGCCCACCTTGACCGGCACGTCGAGGATCATCCCCGTGATGGTCGAGCGGATCTGGGTGTTGCTCATCTGGGCCATCTTCTTGGAAATCCCCTCCTTGACGATGTCCAGGTTGTCCTGTGAGTTGTCCACTTCTTCCTTGGCCTTGCGGTAGTCGGCCTCGGATTTCTCCATCTCCTCGCGGGTCACCACCCCTTTTTCGAAGAGCTGCTTCTGGCGCTCGTAGGCGGCCTCGATCTGCTCGAGGTTGATCTGGGCCACCCGCACCCGGGACTCGGCCGCGTTGAGGGCGTTCATCTCGGGGATCACCTTCACTACGGCGATCACCTCCCCGGCGCGGACAAGATCGCCCGCCTCCTTTTTCAGCTCGGAGACGATGCCCGAGATCTGGGGCTTGATCAGCACCTCGTCCCGGGGCGACACCTTGCCTGTGGCCACGGAGGTCTGTTCGAAGGAAGCCGTATCGACAGCCAGGATTTCGTAGCGGACCACCTTGGGCCTCGATTTGTTCCAGAGCATGTAGAAGGTGCCCAGGACAATGGCTCCCAGGAGCACGAGCCCAAAAATCTTAAAGAATTTTTTCATATCGGGAAAGTTTTTATTTTCGACAAATTCTTACTCGTCGCGTATGGCGTCAATGGCTTTGACCTGCAGGGCCCGCATCGTGGGCATGATGCCCGCGACCACCCCCGAGAGGATCAGGATCAGCATCGAAAGCAGCCCCACCTCAAAAGAGATGAACGGGGGAATAAAGGGGGCATTGCTTCCCTCCCCCAATGCGCCGCTCATGGTCAGGGCGGCCGAGACCCCCCAAAGGGTAAAGACCCCCAACAGGAATCCCCCCAGCCCCGCGATGGCCGTCAGTAGCACGCTTTCGCTCATGATCTGGCGGAGGATCACCAGCGGGGAGGCCCCCAGGGCGCGGCGCACCCCGATCTCGCGCATGCGTTCGCGCACGGTCACCAGCATGATGTTGCTGATGCCGATGATGCCCGAGAGCAGGGCCCCCAGGCCCACGATCCACACCAGGAGATTCACCCCCAGGGAGAGGTTGCGGAAGATCATGAAGGTCTGTTCGACGTTCAAGGTACGCAAAGCTTTTTTGTCCGTGGGCGCGATGTCGTGCGCTGTCCGCAGGATCTCCCCCACCTCCTGTTCCACCTCTGCGGCGCGGAAGCCCGGCTTGGCCGTGCAGGCCAGGACGTGAATCCGGTCTCCCCGGCTGAAGGTGTAGCGCATGGTGCTGAACGGAAGGAAAACAGTCTCTTCCGCGTTTCCGTTGATTTGAATGTACCGGGAAACCGGCGAGGTCACTCCGACGACCTGGAAATAGATCCCGTTAACCCGGATGTATTGTCCCAAGGGGTCTTCATCCACGGCGAACAGGGTTTTGTAGACGGTATTGCCGATCACGCAGACCTTACGCCGCCCCTCGATGTCCATCTCGTTGAGCAGGCGGCCCCGGTGTACGATCTGGGGCTGGACGAGGTACTGGTCGGTCATGATTCCCATCATCATGTAGCTGCCCGATTTCATGCCTCGCACCACGTTCTTGTCGGTGCCGCCTCCGTAAAGCACGGGGGCGATGGCGTCCACCGAATAGGCTTTCTGGCGGATCAGGATGAGGTCGCGGCTGTTCATCTGCCAGAAACGCCCCTTCCGGTTTCCTTTGTAGGGCTCCGAGGTGCGGTCGGTACGGAAGAAGCAGGTGTTGGTGGTGAGCCCGTCCAGCAGCTTGTCGATCCCCCCCTTGAATCCGTTGCCGATGCCGATCAGCACCACCAGCATGAAGATGCCCCAGAAGACCCCGAAGCCCGTCAGGAAGCTGCGCAGCTTATTGCGGGTGATGGTGATCCATATTTCCTGCCAGTTGTCTAAGTCGAACATGGTTGCCGAGTATTCGTTTTATTCCGCCCGCATGGCCTCGATGGGCCGCACCCGGGCCGCCTTGAGCGCGGGCACCAGCCCGGCCGCCACGCCGCAGGCGATCAGGAAAAGCGTCGCCCAGAGAATGGTCCCCAGGTCGACCGTGGGATTCAGGAAAACCGAGGGCCCTTCGCTTTCGCCCTGGCCCATCGCCCAGGCGATCCCTTCGGTGAGCCCCACCCCCAGGACGATGCCCACGTAGCCCGCGCAGGTGGTGATGAGGATCGCCTCGAGGATGATCAGTTCGACCACCGAAGCGGGGGAGGCCCCGATCGCCTTGCGGATACCGATCTCGCGGGTGCGCTCCTTGACCGTGATCAGCATAATATTGCCCACCCCCACGATGCCCGCCATCAGCGAGGCCAGGCCGATGATCAGGATAAAGAGGTTGATCATGGTGAAGACCTGCTCGGCCTGCTGGGCGTCTTTGGCCGTGCTCCCGACATACAGGGCCGAACGGTCCGTGGGATTGAAGGTGTGCAGCTTGCCCATCTTTTCGCGCAGCCGTTTTTCGAAGGCGTCGTTGGCTTCGGGCGTACTGACGCCGGTGACCGTGAAGTCGATCCGGCGGAATCCGTATCCCTTGTCGTAGAGCGTCTGGGCCGTGGAGAAGGGGATGTAAGCCGGGGCGTTGTTGGTGGGCTGGTTGGCGTCATCATATACCCCGATGACCTGGTAGGCGATCTCGCCCGAGAGGATGTATTTGCCCAGGGGGTCTTCGTCCTTGAACAGCACCCGCTCGATCTCGGGACTGATGACGACGACCTTTTTGCGGTTTTCCATGTCGATTCGGCTCAGGAAGCGCCCCCGGCCTTCCAGGATCCGGATGTTGCTGATGTAAGCCTGATCCGGGGCGACCCCTTCCAGGGTCCAGGAGCCGTATTCTTTTTCGTAGGAGAGCGTGAAGGTCTGGGAGGTGCGGGCCGAGACGTACTGCACCTCGGGCAACTGGGTACGGATCAGGTCGTAGTCGTTCTGGTCGAAGCGGATCCGCCGGTTGGTCTTCATCCCCCCGTAAGGCACGGAAGTCCAGCCCCCGAAGACCGAGATCGAGTTGACGGCCCGGCCCGCGAAGTTGGACATCACCCCGTTGCGCAGCCCGTTGCCCGCGCCCAGCAGCACGATCAGCATGAAGATCCCCCAGGCCACGGCGAAGCCGGTCAGCAGAGTTCGCATCTTGTTCTTGCGGATCGTGCCCAGGATTTCGCGGAACGTGTTGAAATCGAACATCGAGGCTGGATTCATAACGGCCGGGGAGGTTTTTTCGGGGTGGGGTTAGAAGGAGATGACGGGGTTGGGGTTGAGCGTATCCTCGCCGATGATGCCGTCGCGGATGTGGATGATGCGGTCGGTGGCCCGGGCCACACCGGGCTCATGGGTGACGATCAGCATGGTGATCCCGTCCGTGCGGTTGATCTCACTGAGCAGCTCCATCATCTCGGCCGAGGTAGAGCTGTCGAGGGCCCCGGTGGGCTCGTCGGCCAGGATGATCTGGGGCCGGGCGATCAGGGCCCGGGCGATGGCCACGCGCTGCTTCTGCCCGCCCGAAAGCTCGTTGGGCAGGTGGTCGGCGTGGCTGGTCAGGCCCACTTTTTCGAGGTATTCCATGGCCAGGGCGTTGCGCTTGCGGCGTCCCATCCCTTGATAATAAAGGGGCAGGGCCACGTTCTCCATGGCGTTCTTGAACGAGATCAGGTTGAAAGACTGGAAGACGAAGCCGATCTTCTGGTTGCGCAGCGCGGCGGCGCGGGTTTCGCTCAGGTCGCGGATCAGCGTCCCGCCCAGGTAGTACTCCCCGCTGTCGTAGTTGTCCAGGATGCCCAGGATGTTGAGCAGGGTCGACTTGCCTGAGCCCGAGGCCCCCATGATGGAGATGAACTCCCCGGGGGCCACGTCCAGGCTGATGCCTTTGAGAACGTGCAGGGGCGCGCCGTTGAAGTAGGTCTTGTTCAGGTCATGTATCCGGATCATGGGCGACAAGGGTTGGGTAAGTGGTGGAGAACAGACGGCGGTACATTTTGGAACGATCTGAAGCCCAGTCCTGCGGCTTCACAAATGCAAATATAAAAATATTTTTAATACCATGCAATGCATAGTATATTTTTTTCAAAAACAATTTTCCGGAACATGCGCATCCCTCTGCAATGCATCGGAGGCATGGGCGTTTAACGACAAAAGAGACTAACTCGGGTACTTCCAGTAGTCTCTTCTATATAAATGAAACGATGAAAATCGTTCTTTATTGCGGGAGGATAGGGGATTACGTCGCTTTGCTCCGTGATCCCCTGCCTGCCGGCGGCCTCCTTGCTCAACGCACGATGAGGCCGGCCTTCAGGCCGGTTTCCACAAAGGGAGGAGCATCTTTCGGAAATTCATTTCCGAGATGCTCCTCCCTTTATGAAAATGCGCCCCTTTTTGGGGGCGCATCCTCTTCGTGCTTGGCGGAGAGAGGGGGATTCGAACCCCCGGTACCGATTACTCAGTACGTCAGTTTAGCAAACTGGTGGTTTCAGCCACTCACCCACCTCTCCGGGCTGAATGTTTGAAAAAGTCGAAGCCGTAAAAAGCATTCCGACCGAGGCACAAAAATAGCCTATTTTTAGTTATTTCCAAAATTTTGGAAACAAATAATTGACGCTCCGATGGGCACGACCGAGGTTGTGCATAGCGTGCGTCAGATTTTGCTTATCGTCCGCAGATCCAGCCCGGAGCGTACTTGAGTACGTGAGGACTGGAGCAAGGAAGATAAGTGAAATCTGGCGTGCAATAGGTGCAGCCGAACCCTTAGAAAATGAAGCGCGAACTTATTTCCTTGTAGTTGTGTACCCGCTCTATCACGTCGGCAAAAATATCGGCCACCGACAGAACGGTAAATTTCGTAAGGTCCTCGTCCTTTTTCAGCGGAATGCTGTCCGTGACGATCACCTCGCACAGGGCGCTCTTGTTGATCCGCTCGTAAGCCGGGCCCGAGAGCACGGGGTGGGTGACGCAGGCGCGGACGCTGCGGGCGCCGCGTTCCATGAACATGTCGGCGGCCTTGGTGATCGTCCCGGCCGTGTCGATCATGTCGTCCATGATGATGATGTCGCGGTCGGCGATCTCCCCGATGGCGGTCATCTGGCCCACCACGTTGGCTTTTTCGCGCTGCTTGTGGCTGATGATCATCGGGGCCCCCAGGTGTTGCGAGTAGGCGTTGGCCCGTTTGGCTCCCCCCATGTCCGGAGCGGCGATGGAGAGGTTTTCAATGCCCAATTGTTTGATATAGGGAACGAAAATCCCGCTGGCGTACAGGTGGTCCACCGGAATATCAAAGAAACCCTGGATCTGGTCGGCGTGCAGGTCCATGGTCATGATGCGGTCCACGCCGGCGGCTCTCAGCAGGTTGGCCACCAGTTTGGCCCCGATCGAGACCCGCGGGCGGTCCTTGCGGTCCTGGCGGGCCCAACCGAAGTAGGGCATCACGGCGATCACCCGGTGGGCGGAGGCCCGGTGGGCGGCGTCGATCATCAGCAGGAGCTCCATGAGGTTGTCCGCGGGCGGAAAGGTCGATTGCACGATGCAGACGGTGCATCCGCGGATGCTCTCGTCGAAGGCGGGCTGGAACTCCCCGTCGCTGAATGTCAATACGGAAGAATCGCCCAACTCGATCCCGAAACTCCGGGCGATGTTTTCGGCCAGGTAGCGGGATTCGCGGCAGGCAAAGATTTTCAGTTTGTGGATCGCCATGGTTGAGGTGAAAAGTTTTAGTAATGCAAAGGTATGCTTTTTCGGAGAAATTACCCTTGAAAGAGGCGGAAATATTTCTACCCCTCCTGAGTGCTTTCGAGGCACTCTTCGATGTAGTCGAGCAGCTCCTCGCGGCCCAGCCGTTTTTCGGAGGAAGTCTGGAAAATCGGGGGCAGCTCCTCCCAGCTCTCCTTCAGGGTGCGCTTGTAGCGGGCGATGTTCGAGGCGGTCTGGTTGCCCGATAGTTTGTCGCACTTGGTGAACACCAGGGCGAAGGGAATGCCCTGCTCGCCGAGCATCTGAATAAATTCCAGGTCGATGCGCTGGGGCTCGAGCCGCGAGTCGAGCAGTACGAACAGCAGCAACATTTGTTCACGTTTGCCAATGTAGTCGGTGATTAATTTCGAAAACCCGCGCCGCTCCTGCTTCGAGACCCTCGCGTAGCCGTAGCCGGGCAGGTCGACCACCCACCAGCGGTCGTTGACCAGGAAGTGGTTGATGAGCTTCGTTTTACCCGGTGTGGCGGAAACTTTAGCCAGGCCGGGGCTGTCCATGAGCAGGTTGATGAGCGAGGATTTCCCGACGTTCGACCGGCCGATAAAAGCCAGTTCGGGCCGCTCGTCGGCGGGACATTGGCCGATCTTGCTGCTGCTGCAACGGAACAAGGCGGAGGAGATGTGCATGGGAATGGGTTGTGAACGGTTCCCTGCAAAGATAGGCAATTATACCGTCTTTCGCAGCGGAATTTCGTAGGATCGTCCCTCCTGGACCGCTTCGGCGTTCGGAAAAACTTTCCGGGCTTCCGTTTCGAGCACGCTCAGGTCTTTGTAGCGGGAGGAAAAATGCCCGATCAGCAGCCGTCCGGCTTCGGCCTGGGCAGCGATCCGGGCGGCCTGCGCCGCCGTGCTGTGGCCCGTCTGCTTGGCCATGGCCTTGTCCTCTTCGGCGAACGTGGCCTCGTGGTAGAGCAGGTCCGCTCCGCGCGCCAGGCTGGCCGCCTTGGCCGAGGGGAGCGTGTCGCTCAGGTAGGCGTAGCTGCGGGGAGGGTAGGGGGTGTAGGTGATCTCGGCGTTGGGCAGCACACGGCCGTCGTCGAGCGTGACCGGCTCGCCCCGTTTGGCCGCCGCGCATTGGGCGATGCCCAGGGCGTAGCGCTCCACGGCCTCCTTGCGGATGTTCAGCGGCGGGGTTTTCTCCCGGAAGAGGAATCCGGCCGTAGGAATGCGGTGACGCAGGGGAATGGACCACACTTCCAGCACCTTGTTCTCGTAGAGCAGTTCGTGCTCCCGGGTATGGACCTCCCGCCATTGCACCTCATAGGGCAACTGCGGATCGAAATAGCGCAGGTGATTCTCCAGGATTTCGTCGAAGGGGCGGGGGGCGTAGACGATCAACGGCGTGCGCCGTCCGAGCAGCCCCAGCGTGGAGATCAGCGGAAAGAGCCCGAAGAGGTGGTCGCCGTGCAGGTGCGAGATAAACACCCCTCCGATCTTCATCGGAGAGATCCCGGCGCGCATCAAGCGCTGCTGGGTGCCTTCGGCGCAGTCAATCAAAAAAAACTGCTCATGCACATTGAGTGCATGAGCAGTCGGGTTTCGTTCCGGAGTCGGCGAAGCCGAAGCGCTACCCAATATGGTAACCCGGAACGTCATGGAGCAGATTATTCTTCGCTGCCTTCAGCGGCTTCTTCCACAACTTCTTCCGCCTTCTTGGCCTTGGGGGCCGCTTTGGCTTTGGGAGCGGGTTTGGCGGCGGCTTCTTCCATCTGGGCTTTCAGCGCGGCCAGGCCGGTGATGTCGCCCAGGGTGGTTTTTTCCACCGAGGCATTGATTTTCTTCACGGAATCCTTGGCCTGGTCGTCGGCTTTGCGGCGTTCGGCGCGCTCGGTCTGTACTTCCTGGCGTTTGATCTCCTCACCCAGACGCGAGTGCGAGAGGATGATGCGTTTGGTAGCTTTCGAGAATTCGACCACCTTGAAGTCGAGGGTTTCGCCGGCTTTGGCCGTCGTGCCGTCTTCCTTGGTGAGCTGCTTGGCCGGAGCGAAGCCTTCCACGTTGTCGCCCAGCGATACCACGGCGCCCTTGTCGTTGAGTTCGGTGATGGTGCCGGTGTGTACCGAATCCACGGCGAACTGCGATTCGAAGGCGTTCCAGGGATTTTCCTCGAGCTGCTTGTGGCCCAGGCTCAGGCGGCGGTTATCCTTGTCGATTTCCAGGACGACCACGTCGATCTGGGCTCCGATCTGGGTGAATTCGGCCGGATGTTTCACCTTCTTGGTCCAGCTCAGGTCCGAGATGTGGATCAGGCCGTCGATGCCTTCTTCGATTTCGACGAATACCCCGAAGTTGGTGAAGTTACGCACTTTGGCGCTGTGCTTCGAACCTACGGCGTATTTGGTCTCGATGCCGGCCCAGGGGTCGGGGGTGAGCTGCTTGATGCCCAGCGACATCTTGCGTTCTTCGCGGTCCAGGGTGAGGATAACGGCTTCCACTTCGTCGCCCACCTTCATGAAGTCCTGGGCCGAGCGCAGGTGCTGGCTCCACGACATTTCCGACACGTGGATGAGGCCTTCGACGCCGGGAGCGATCTCGATGAACGCGCCGTAGTCGGCCATCACGACCACCCGGCCTTTGACCTTGTCACCTACCTTGTAGTTGGTGTCCAGGGCATCCCAGGGGTGTGCGGAGAGTTGTTTGAGACCCAGGGCGATGCGTTTCTTGGCATCGTCGAAGTCGAGGATCACCACGTTGAGCTTCTGGTCCAGCTGGACGATCTCTTCGGGGTGGTTGACGCGGCCCCAGCTCAGGTCGGTGATGTGGATCAGGCCGTCTACGCCGCCCAGGTCGATGAAGACCCCGTAGGAGGTGATGTTCTTGACGGTCCCTTCGAGGATCTGTCCCTTTTCGAGTTTGGACATGATCTCTTTCTTCTGGGCTTCCAGTTCGGCCTCGATGAGGGCCTTGTGGGAAACGACCACGTTGCGGAACTCCTGGTTGATTTTCACCACCTTGAATTCCATGGTCTTGTCCACGTAGATATCGTAGTCGCGGATGGGTTTGACATCGATCTGCGAACCGGGCAGGAAGGCCTCGATGCCGAAGACGTCGACGATCATACCGCCCTTGGTGCGGCACTTGATGTACCCCTTGATGATCTCGTCCTTTTCCAGGGCTTCGTTGACACGGTCCCAGGAACGGAGTTGGCGGGCTTTTTTATGGGAGAGAACCAGCTGGCCGTTTTTGTTCTCGGCGCTTTCCACGTATACTTCCACGGTGTCGCCGATCTTCAGGTCGGGATCGTAGCGGAATTCGCTTACGGCGAGGATGCCTTCGCTCTTGTAGCCGATGTTGACCACCACTTCGCGCTTGCTCAGCCCGATCACGGTGCCGTCCACCACTTCGCCCACCTGAACCTTCGAGAGGGTCTGGTCGTATTTGTCGGCGATGGCTTCCTTGCTTTCCTGGTAGAGGCCCAGGTCGTTTTCGTAGGCGTTCCAGTCGAAGCTCTCGAGGCTGGGAGCGGGAGCGGCTTCCTTGGCGGCCTTTTTGGCCTTGGGAGCTTTGGGGGTTTCTACGGCAGCCTCTTCGGTCTGCGGTTCGATTGCGGTTGTTTCTTCGTTGATCATTGTGTTGCTTTCTAATAGGTTAGACATAGGGAGCGGGTTGTTTTACGTCCGGCCCCCGGCTCGGACGCGCATTATAGCGAGGTGCAAAGGTAATTCTTTTTGCGGAAAAATACCTACATACAGTCAGATTTTACACCTCTTTAATGGGAGTTCGGGAATTATTCGTACTTTTATCCGATCACTAACCCGTAAACGTCCGATGAAAAAAACGTTCTACTTTGCCCTGGCTGCCTTCTTTTTGTGCGCCTGCACCCGCGTGGCCCCTCCCGCCCCCTGCGGCCCGGTGCCCTCGGAGCGGCAACTCTCCTGGCAGCAGCTTGAAATATACGCCTTCGCCCACTTCAACATGAATACCTTCACGGACATGGAGTGGGGCTACGGCGACGAAAAACCCGCCTCGTTCAATCCGGTCGATTTCGACGCCGACCAATGGGCCCGCACCTTCAAACAGGCCGGATTCAAGGGTTTGATCCTCACTGCCAAGCATCACGACGGCTTCTGCCTCTGGCCCTCGGCTTACACCGAACATTCGGTGAAAAATTCACCCTGGAAAGACGGCAAGGGCGATATCGTGCGGGAAGTCGCTGATGCCTGCCGCGAGCAGGGGCTGCTCTTCGGGGTCTACCTCTCGCCCTGGGACCGCAACCGGGCCGACTACGCCACACCCTCTTATGTGGAATATTACCAGAACCAACTACGCGAGTTGCTCACCGACTACGGTCCCATATTCGAGGTGTGGTTCGACGGAGCCAACGGCGGAGACGGCTACTACGGGGGCGCCCGGGAAGCCCGCAAGATCGATCAGACCACCTACTACCAGTGGGACAAGACCTACGGCATCGTGCGCGAGTTGCAGCCCCAGGCCGTGATTTTCGGCGACGAGGACGTCCGCTGGGTAGGCACCGAACAAGGATACGCCTACCCGACGCATTGGTCGACGGTCAGCTCGAAAACCTTTTCTCCCGGCCGGGAGATCGAACTCGATACCCGCCTGACGGGCCAGCAAGGGGGCGATCTGTGGCGGCCTTCGGAGTCCGACGTCTCGATCCGTCCGGGCTGGTACTACCACCCCAAGGAGGACAATCAGGTCAAATCGGTCGGTAAGTTGCTCGATATCTATTATGCCACCGTCGGACGCAACTCCGCCCTGCTGCTCAACCTGACCCCCGACAACCGGGGCCTGATCCCCGCCGGGGACTCCCTGCGCCTGCAGGAGTTCGCCGCGGCCCTCGAGGCCGAATTTTCCGAAGACCTGCTTCCGAAAGGAAAACTCTCCGCCTCCAACGTGCGGGGCGGCTCGAAAGCCTACGCTGCCAAGCGGGTCTCCGACGGCTCGTCGGACACCTACTGGGCCACGGACGACGACGTGAAAAAGGCCACGCTGACCGTCGAGTTCGACCAGCCCACCGCCTTCAACCGCGTTCTGTTGCAGGAGTACATCCCCCTGGGACAGCGCGTCTCGTCGTTCCGCATCGAGGCCCTCCTGGAAGGAGAATGGCAAACCATCGCAGTCGAGACCACCATCGGCTACAAGCGCATCCTGCGCCTGCCCACGATGGAGGCCAGCGCCGTGCGCCTCTCGATCGACCGTGCGCTGGCTTGTCCGACGATTTCAGCCTGGCAGCTGTTCCTGGCCCCGGAAAGAAGTAAATAAGTATGAGGCGCAGTCTGATTGTCGCTTGCCTGGGCGGATGGTTTGCCGCGGGGATGGTATACGCCCTGGCGGCTCAACCCACCGCCCGGATCGATATTCCCGATGGGCTGATCGCCGAGGCGTATGAAAAGGCTGCGCTGCAAAACGTCCTGGCCTGCGTCAACGACAGCGTTTTCCCGGGGTATTTCTCGGTCTGCGCCGACGGCCGCAGCTTCGGGTACGGCTACACCTACCCCTCGATCGACGGCCACCAGCTCACCGATGCCCTGCTGATGCTTGATCAACTGGAAACAGTGCTGCTGAACTGGGACTACGTCCGCTCCTTCCAGCGCCCCGACGGGCAGTTGCCCCTGGCGATCTTCCCCGACCGCAAGGGCGGGATCATCGGCGCGCGCGGATTCAACGCCCCGGTGGACTCCAACGGGGGCTTTTACCGCCACTGGGTCCCCAACGACCCCCTGCGGGCGGCTTCGAGCACGACCTACATTCAGAACGCGGACGTGATTTTCCGCCACACCGGGGATGTGGAGTGGTTGCGCGCACAGATTGGGTCGATCAACCTGGCTGCGGATTTTCTGGCCTCGTTGGTCTCTCCCGAAGGGGCGGTCGCCGGGGCGGGTTATTATGTTGAGCGCCCCGCCCGCGTCGAGTACGACGGGGTGGCGCAGTGCTATGCCTACGACGCGTTTCACCGGGTGGCGGCCCTGAATGGATTGTTGGGCCGCAAGCGGGATGAAAAAAAATACTATGCCCTGGGCTACCGGGTGAGCGGTTATTTTTGCCGAGAATTCTGGACAGGCACACAATGTGTGGAGTATATCAATCCGACCCGGGGAAAAATCACCTCGCATGGGCTGACGGATGTCGACTGGACGGCATTGGCGACAAACATATTTCCATACGATGTACGTACAGGTATAGGCTTCGTTCCGAGCAAACCGTCGAACAGTGACATCCTTTGGGAACAAGTGCGCAGCGATACTGCTTTTTATTATGCTGGCATGCCCACAGGCATCTGCACCCGTCCCGAGGCTTACGAGAAATGGGAATTCACCTTTGAAGATACCCAAGACCTGGCCGCCATGGGGCGCGTCTGGTACGCCGAAGCCTGGGCCCGCCGTAACAACAGGGATGCAGACGGCCTGGTGGATGGCCTGCGCCGGGTGGCCGAAAAAGGGCGGCAGAAGGGATATTACTGGCGGGAACGCTACAACGCCCAAGGCGGTTACGGGGCCAAGACCTATTGTGAATACCCGGCCAACCTGATCCGCATCGTGCAACGTTTCCTGTTGGGGGTCGAACACCGGCTGGATGGGTCGTTAATGATCGAACCGCTAGTGCCCGAATCATACTGGGCACAGGGCTTCGGCCAGCGGCTCTGCTGGAATGGCCGCGTGCTCGATTACCGCATGAAGCGGGGAGAGATCACGGGGACCTACTCGGGTCCGGAAACGCAACGGATGTCCGTCTACCTGGATGGGTATTCTGGAAATTATGGACCGGAGACGATCGTGACCATTAACGGACAATCGGTTAAATTCCCAATGTTCGGAGGTTACGTCTTATTGCCGGCCTCCCCGGCGGATGCCCCCTGCACGTTTACGATCCAAAGAATACAAAGATAAAGATACACCATGACAGAAAACGTAAAGATATTTTGTGAAAACGACGGCAGTTCGCTCTTCGTGAGCATGGGCACCACGCTCGGCCAGGTGGCCGACATCCTGGCGCTCAAGCAGGACAATCCTTTCCTGGCGGCCTACGTCAACAACCAGCTCTGGGAGCTGGACTACCTGATCTACTCGCCGGTGTCGATCCGCTTCATCGATATCACCCATTTCGAGGGGATGCGGGTCTACCAGCGGACCCTGTTTTTCGTCCTCCAGAAAGCCGTCTACGACCTTTGGCCCGAGCGCAAGGTGCGCATCAAGAACTCCGTGGCCAAGGGCTTTTACGGCGAGATAGACGGCTTCGACGAGATGAGCGAGGAGCAGGTCAAGCAACTCGAACAGCGCATGCAGGCCATCATCGCCCAGAAGGTGCCGATTGTCCGCGAGCGCATGACCATGGCCGAGGCCGAGGACCTCTACACCCGCTGGGGGATGGAGGACAAGGTGCGATTGATGCGCACCCGGCCCCACCTCTACGTGACGGTCTACAGCCTGGCCAATCTGGTGGGCTATTTCTACGGCTCGCTGGCCCCTTCCACCGGGCTGATCCACCTCTTCGGCCTGCACAAGTATTACAAAGGCTTCTACCTGGCTGTGCCCTGCCGCACCGATCCCGCGCGGCTCGAAAAAATGGTCTCCCAGGACAAGATGTTCGACGTGTTCAACGAGTACACCGAGTGGGTCAACGTGATCGGCGTGGCCAACATCGGCGCGCTCAACGCCCGCATCCTCGAGGGGCGCGGGGGCGAGTTGATCAAGATCGCCGAAGCCTTCCACGAAAAGAAACTGGGCAGCCTGGCCGACCAGATCTACGCCTCGCTGCAACAGGGCGGCTCGCGCATCGTGCTCATCTCGGGCCCCTCTTCCAGCGGCAAGACCACCTTCGCCAAGCGCCTGGGCATCCAGTTGCAGATCCTGGGCCTGGACCCGGTGCTGGTCTCCCTGGACGACTACTTCGTCGATAGGGACAAGACCCCGCTGGATGACCAGGGCCGCTACGACTACGAAACGCTCGAGGCCATCGAGGTCCCGCTGTTCAACCAACACCTCACGGAGTTGCTCGCGGGCAAGGCCGTGGATATGCCCCGCTATGACTTTATCACGGGCAAGCGCACGGCGGGGGGCTCCCTGGTGCTGGGCGAGCGTTCGGTGCTGGTGATCGAGGGCATCCACGGGCTCAACCCCAAGCTGACGGCCCACATCGAGAACAAGTTCAAATTCCGGATCTACGTCTCGGCCTTCACCTCCATCTCGATGGACAACGTCAACCGCATCGCCACCACGGACAGCCGCCTGATTAGGCGCATCGTCCGCGACTACAGCAACCGCGGAAGCAGCGCCGCCGACACCCTCAAGCGCTGGGGCAGCGTGCGCCGGGGCGAGGACAAATACATCTTCCCCTACCAGGAGGAGGCCGACGCGATGTACAACTCCTCGCTGTTCTACGAACTCTCGGTGCTCAAGGAGATCGTCGAGCCCCTGCTGCACGAGGTGCCCGACACCATCCCCGAGTACGGCGAGGCCAAGCGGCTGCTGCGTTTCCTGGATCACTTCACCCCCCTGAAGGGCGACGAAATCCCGCCGACCTCCATCTTGCGTGAGTTTATCGGAGGAAGCAGTTTTACCTATTAGTCCGACGTCCGAAATCCGCTTGCTTCGCCCGGAAAACTTTTCTACCTTTGCCCTCTACCTAAAAACACAGCTAAATGTCACAAGATACCTTTGTCTCGCGCCACGTCGGCCCCAACGAAGAACAACTCAAAGAGATGCTCGCCACGATCGGGGTCGCCAGCGTCGACGAGCTGATCTGCCAGGTCGTACCCGCCACCATCCGCCTCAAAAAACCGCTCAACCTGCCCGCCGAGGGCATGAGCGAATACGAGTTCGCCGGACACATCCGCGCGCTGGGACGCAAGAACAAACTCTACCGCAGCCTCATCGGGATGGGCTACTACGGGACGATCTCCCCGGCCGCCATCCTGCGCAACGTCTTTGAGAACCCCGCCTGGTACACCTCTTATACCCCTTATCAGGCCGAGATTTCCCAGGGCCGCCTCGAGGCGCTGCTCAACTTCCAGAGCGTGATCGTCTCCCTGACGGGCCTCGAAGTGACCAACTGCTCGCTGCTGGACGAAGCCACCGCGGCGGCCGAGGCCATGCACATGATGTACGCCCTGCGTTCGCGCACGGCCGTGCAGGAGGGCCGCAACGTGCTCTTCGTGGACGAAAACGTCTTCCCGCAGACACTCGACGTGCTGCTCACCCGCAGCGAGCCCTTCGGCATCGAGATCGTCAGCGACCGCTTCGACAACTATGAATTCACGGGCCGCGAGTTCGGGGCCATCGTTCAATACCCGGCCGCCGACGGCGCCCTGCGCGACTACGACGATTTCACCGCCGGGGCCCACAGCCGCGAGGTGCTCGTAACGGCCGTGGCCGACATCCTTTCGCTGGCGCTGCTGAAAGCTCCGGGCGAGTGGGGGGCCGACATCGCCGTGGGCTCGACCCAGCGGCTCGGCATCCCGATGGGCTACGGCGGTCCGCAGGCCGGTTACATGGCCACCCGCGACGCCTACAAGCGCTCGATGCCCGGCCGCATCATCGGCGTCTCGGTCGACCGCCTGGGTAAGGAAGCCCTGCGCATGGCCCTGCAAACCCGCGAGCAGCACATCAAGCGCGAAAAAGCGACTTCCAACATCTGCACCGCCCAGGCCCTGCTGGCCAGCATGGCCGGATTCTTCGCTGTCTACCACGGCGCCGAAGGCCTGCGCCGCATCGCCCTGAACGCCCACACGGCCGCCGTGGCCGTGGCCGAAGGCCTGACGAAACTGGGCTACAAGCTCAGCGCCGAGACCTTCTTCGATACCATCGAAGTGAGCGCCGACGCCGAAAAGGTACGCAAAGAGGCCCTGGCCAAGCAGTACAACTTCTTCTACGCCGCCGAAGACCGGGTACGCCTGAGCTTCGACGAAATCTCGGGCCTCGAGGAAGTCAACACGGTGCTGGCCATCTTCGCCGCCGCTGCCGGGAAAAAAGCCCCGCAGCTAAAGACGCTCGAAGAAAAAGCGGCCATTCCCGCCAGTCTGCTCCGCCAGAGCGAGATACTGACCGAGCCGGTCTTCAAGAACCACCGCAGCGAAACCGAGCTGATGCGCTACATCAAGAAACTCGAACGCCGTGACATCTCCCTGGCCAACAGCATGATCTCGCTGGGCTCCTGCACCATGAAGCTCAACCCGGCTGTGACGATGATGCCCCTGAGCCTCGTCGAATTCACCTCCATCCACCCCTTCGTCCCCGCCGACCAGGCCGAGGGCTACCGCGAGCTGATCGAGGAGCTTTCGAAGGACCTGGCCGTTATCACCGGATTCGCCGGAACTTCCCTGCAGCCCAACTCGGGGGCCTCGGGCGAGTACACCGGCCTGATGGTGATCCGCGCCTACCTCCAGAGCAAGAACCAGGGCCACCGCGACATCGCCCTGATCCCCTCCTCGGCCCACGGCACCAACCCCGCCTCGGCCATCATGGCCGGGATGCGCACGGTCACCGTGGCCTGCGACGACAAGGGCAACATCATGATCGACGACCTCAAGGCCAAGGCCGAGGAGCACGCCGCCGACCTGGCCTGCGTGATGGTGACCTATCCCTCGACCCACGGGGTCTTCGAGAGCCGCATCCGCGAGATCATCGACATCGTGCACGACAACGGCGGCCAGGTCTACATGGACGGCGCCAACATGAACGCCCAGGTGGGCCTGACCAACCCCGGCTACATCGGGGCCGACGTCTGCCACCTCAACCTGCACAAGACCTTCGCCATTCCCCACGGGGGCGGCGGCCCGGGCGTAGGCCCCATCTGCGTGGCGCAACACCTGGTCGACTTCCTGCCCGGACACGCCATCGTGAGCACCGGAGGCAACGAGGGCATCACGGCCGTCGCCGCGGCGCCCTACGGCAGCGCCCTGGTGCTGCCCATCACTTATGGTTATATTAAAATGCTGGGCGGGAGCGGCCTCAAACGCGTCACCGAGATGGCCATCGTCAATGCCAACTACATGGCCTCGGCCTTCAAGGGCGAGTACAGCGTGCTCTACACCGGCGAAACGGGCCGCGTGGGCCACGAGATGATCCTCGACCTGCAAAACTTCCGCAAGGACTACGGCGGCGTGGAGTGCGGCGACATCGCCCGTCGCCTGATGGACTACGGCTTCCACGCGCCTACGGTCGCCTTCCCGGTGCACGACACCCTGATGGTCGAGCCCACCGAGAGCGAGGACAAGGGCGAACTGGACCGCTTCATCGCCGCCATGGTGCAGATCAAGCGCGAGTGCGAAGCCATCCGCGACGGAGGCTCCCCGGAGGACAACCCCGTGAAAATGGCCCCGCACCCCGCCACGGAAGCCGCGGCCGACACCTGGAGCCACCCCTACGGCCGCGAAGAGGCTGTTTACCCGCTCGAATGGGTCCGCTACAACAAGTTCTTCCCCTACGTCTCGAAGATCGACGGTGGCTTCGGCGACCGCAACCTGCGCTGCACCTGCGAGGGATTTGCCACGGCCGAGCAGGAGGCATAATGTTTGCGGATATACTAGGGTGGACGGTTTTCCCGTTGTAGAAAACCATCGAAAAGAAATTATCTTAATACACGTAGAATAATGAAAATTGGAGAAAAAACATTTGTAGCGCTCAGCTATGAACTCAAAGTAGACGGCGAACTGGTCGAAAAAGTGACGGCTGAAGCTCCGCTGCAATTCGTATACGGGGCCGGTTTCCTGCTGCCCAAATTCGAAGGCCAGCTCAAGGGCCTGGGCGCGGGCGACAGCTTCGCCTTCCGCCTCGAGAGCGACGACGCCTACGGCGAAATGATGCCCGAAGCGGTCGTGGAACTGCCCAAGGAGATCTTTATGGTGGACGGCAAGGTCGAAGACGGCCTGCTCGAAATCGGCAACCAACTGCCCATGAGCGACAACCAGGGCAACCGCCTGGTAGGCGTGGTCAAGGCCGTGGGCGACGAGACCGTCACCATGGACTTCAACCACCCGATGGCCGGCAAGGCCCTCGAATTCTCGGGCGCCGTGGTCGCCGTGCGCGAAGCCACGCCCGAGGACATGATGCCCGCCCAGGGCGGCTGCTCCTGCGGAGACTGCTCCGACGACTGCGGCGGCGAAGCCGAGGGCGGCTGCGGTTGCGGCTGCTAATCGGTCTTACTTCTGGGATGGCTGCGCATATCGCACGCCATCTTTTCCTTATCCTCCTGCGCTCCAATCCTCACGTACTTCAAGTACGCTCCGGTTGGATGCTCGAACGATAAGCAAAATCTGACGCACGCTATGCACAGCGAAGTTCACGACCGGAAGGGGGCTCCAATAGGTACAAAAGAAAAAGGCGGATAATTTATCCGCCTTTTTCTTTTGTCAGTCACTCAAGGGTTACAATCCCGTATATTCTAACCACGCTGCGGCCATCAACTGGCTGCCCGCCAGGTTGGCGTGCACGCCGTCGCCGGTCCAGTAGGTGGGCGGGGCCACTTTCTGCGCCTGGTCGAACACCTTCTGGAAGGGGACGAACACAGCGGCGTATTTGTCCGCCACCTCCCTGGCCGCCGCCTGGATCTCGTAGAACTTCGGGTACCAGGCGTCGGTGACCGCCTTGACGTTGTTGACGGCGAAAGGCTCGCAAATGACGATCTGCGTCTGCGCCAGCTTGTCGCGGGTCTCGGCCATCAGGGCCAGGAAGTCCGTGCGGTAGGTCTCGGGTGTGCCGTCATACCCTCCGTTGAAGGCGTGCCAGAAGTCGTTCACGCCGATGAGGATGCTCAGCACGTCGGGTTGCAGGTCGTAGCAGTCCGCTTGCCAGCGCTCCTTGAGCATGTAGACCTTGTCTCCGCTGACGCCCCGGTTGAAGATGCGGGGCTGCAGGGCGGCATGGTTCAGGGCCAGCACTCCGGCAGCCCGGGCGGCGTAGCCGTAGCCCAGGGCCTCGGGCGAATTGGGGTCGGCGATCTCCCGGCGGCGCCCGTAGTCGGTGATCGAGTCGCCCTGGAAGAGGACGACCGGATTCTCCGGTAGGGTGATTTTGCCTTTCTTCGGTGTTTCCTTCACGGCAGCCTGCACCACCGCGGGGATGGCGGCGGCCGCTGCCGCTCCGACGGCGGCCATACCGGCTGCCGAGAGGAATTTCCGGCGCGAAATCTTTTCCATGAGGGACTATTTTGTGGTTTTGACCGGTTTGGCTATGCCGTCACGCATCTTGGTGTCGGCCTGGATGTTCTGCAATTTGTAGTAGTCCATCACTCCCAGGTTGCCGGTGCGGAAGGCCTCGGCGATGGCCAGCGGCACCTCGGCTTCGGCCAGGATCACCTTGGCGCGGGCTTCCTGGGCCTTGGCCAGCATCTCCTGTTCCAGGGCCACGGCCATGGCGCGTTTCTCTTCGGCCTTGGCCTGGGCGATGTTCTTGTCGGCCTGGGCCTGGTCCATCTGGAGCACGGCGCCGATGTTCTTGCCCACGTCGATGTCGGCGATGTCGATCGAGAGGATTTCGAAGGCCGTCCCGGCGTCGAGGCCCTTTTCGAGCACGACCCGCGAGATGGAATCCGGATTTTCGAGCACGCTCTTGTGCGAGGCCGAGGAACCGATCGAGGAGACGATCCCCTCGCCCACACGGGCCAGTACGGTCTCTTCGCCCGCACCCCCGACCAGTTGGCGGATGCTGGCGCGCACCGTGACGCGGGCCTTGGCGATCAGCTGGATACCGTCCTTGGCCACGGCGGCCACGGGAGGCGTGTTGATCACTTTGGGATTCACGGACATCTGCACGGCTTCGGCCACGTTACGTCCGGCCAGGTCGATGGCGGCGGCCATGCGGAAGTCGAGGGCGATGTTGGCTTTCTGAGCCGAGATCAGGGCCGTCACCACGTTGGGCACGTTGCCACCCGCCAGGTAGTGGGCCTCCAGGTCGTTGGCCTTGAGCGAGAGCCCGGCTTTGGTCCCGGCGATCATCTGGTTGACGATCACCGAGGGCGGCACCTTGCGGAAACGCGTCAGCACCAGCTGGATCAGACTGATCCGCACTCCCGAAACCAGGGCCGAGAACCACAGCCCCACGGGGAAGAAATACAAAATAAACCACAACAGGATGATCGCCACAAAAGCGATGATGGCCAACATGCCGAAACCTTCGAATTCCATAAATCAATTATTTTTTAATTAGTGTAAGTTCTTTTTCTATGGCTGCCGCCACCTGGGCTCCCAGGGCCGCGTAGCCTTGTTTGTTGGGGTGGACGCCATCCCCGCCGGCGTAAAATTCCGGGTGGGAGATGCACAATGCAAAGAGGTCGTTGGTAGCAATCCCTTTCCCTTGTATACAGTCGGCCGCGATCCGGTTGCGCTCCCTGACCCGCGCCACCGCTTCGGCCTCGGGCCGGTTCGCCCGGTCGTAAACGGGTGTCGTCGTCGCCCAGATCAGCCGCGCACCGGGCTCGGCGTACTCCCGGATGGTCTGCACCAGCTCAGGGAAGGCCGCCGCGTACTCTTGTTCCGAGTAGCCGTTGCCGTGCAGTCCGTTGTTGAAGTGCACGACGTCGAAATCGAGGTAGCCCATCACCAGCCGGACTTCGGCGAGCAGGCCCGGATCGCCCACGCTTTTCGAGGTGGAGATCCGCGCCACGTAGGCCTTGCCTTGCAGCAGCGTATCCACCTCGGCGTTGTAGCCCTTGGCGATCGAGTTGCCGATCAGCAGCACCCGGGGCAGCTCCAGCGTGTCGTTGGTATGGGGAATCCACACGTCCAGCCATTCGATATCCTCTCGGTCGATCCGCTGGGCGGAAACTCCGGAAACCATCATCAGGGCGGCAAGCAGCAGGAACAGGTGCTTCATTCGTATTTTATAGGGGGTTAGCGTTCAGTGTCTTGACGATCACCACCGTGTTGTCGAACGCGATGGCCTCGACCGGCTGCCGGGGGTCGATGAACGAGTCCATCGCCTTGGCTTCGACGGTCACTTCCCCGAAGGTGGCCTTGCCCATCGGGGCCAGGCGGGTCAGGGTGACGCCCTGCTGCCCGATGCGGATGTCGTGCTCCTCGGGGGTGGGGGTGGAGGTGGAGTCGATGGTCGTGTCGAGCGAAAGCCGCTTCCAGGTGTTGGCCCTCAGCGAGATGACCACCGCCGCTACGGACAACAGCACGGTGGCGGTCACCACCGCCGACCCGATCCAGAAGCCGTATTGCATGTATCCCAGGAAGATGGCGCCGATAAAGGCCAACAGGGCCCCGATGCCGGCCACGCTGATCCCCGGCAGCAGAACCAGTTCGGCCACCAGCAGCACGATGCCGATCAGAATAAGACCAATGATTAACCACATAGGCGAAAGATTTCTCTAAGGTACAAATTTTCGGTGAAAATCCTTATTCGAGCACCAGGATTTTCGCAGAAATAGTTTCCACTTCGTTCAGCCGGACAACCACCTCCTGAGCTGCTTCCCGGCTGTCGAAGGTCCCGACCGTGTAGACGTACTCGCCCCGGTCGTTGGTGGCCCGCGAAATTTCCTTGTCCGGAGCGCTCTCTTCGAGCAGGTCTTTCAGGCGGTCGCTCATCGCGTTACCCGCCCCCTCGATCTCGATGCGGAACATGCCGCCCTTGGACGAGGCTCCCGGGGCGCTCCCGTCGAGGGATTCGAAGACTCCGTCGCGCCAGACGACGATCTGCGGCTGGCGGAAGCCGATGCGCTTCATCTGCTCCAGGGCCACCTGCGCCTCTTCCAGGCTGCGCAGGGCCCCGGCCGAGTAGCGGTAGCGCCCGTCCTCGAGTTTCTCGTACGAAAGCGGGTGGACGCCCCGGAAAAGCGAGATGGGCTGCGGCCGCTGGAAGATGCCCAACTGGATGCGGAAGACGGTCCCGTAGCGGAAGAGTTCGGCTTCGGGGATCGGCTTCGAGGCGTTGTAGGGCGATGCGGTGGTCAGGATGTCGCTGTACTGGATGAAGTTGCGCGGAGCGGGCTCGATGGCTCTTAGGGCGAAGTTGAGCGCCGAGATCGAGCGTTGCACCGTGGCGATGGAGTCCCGGGCGGCGGTGTAGCCCAGCAGGCCCGCGAGCGTGTATTCGTAGTCGAGCACCAGGGCCTTGCGCAGGGGGTAGCCGTAGACGGCCTCCGAGGCCACCGTGTCGCGGCCCGAGGCGATGCGCCCGTTCAGGGTGCGAAACTGCTTTTCGAAGCCCGAGAGCAGGTCGCTCTTGTTCATTTTATCGAGCAGGTAGGTGTAGGTATAGGTCTTGTTGTCGAAGATATAGCCCCATACCTGGGCGAGCGAATCCGACAGCCGGGCGTTGATCCCGCGCAGGGTCTGCAGCTTGCTGTACGCCTCTTCGGCGACCTTCCGCTCGGCCTCGGAGTAAACGCGCCCGAGGCTGTCCATGATCTTGTAATTGGCGAAGTAGGTGGCGATAAGCTCCAGCGGGACGATCTCCTGCTCCTGCGCCCGGACGAGGGTCGAGTAGTCGGCCTTCGGGAGTTGTTCCTTGAAGTAGGGGTTGTAGACCAGGTTGGCCGATTGCTTGACGGCCGGGGGAGCCGTGACCGTGGGTTCGCCTCCGGGTGGCACCGCCGGAGGTCCGGCATCGGCCTCGCTCATGCTCCGGGCGATGTATTCCTGTTCGAGCACACCGATCGAGTTGGCCACCCCGCCGATGCGGTTGCGCACATCGTAGAGTTCGTTCTCGAGCGAGAGGATCTGCTGGCCGTATTTCTGGCGCGACGAGGAGTCCTCCGAAAAGAGTTTCCGGGCCGCGTCGATCTGGCCGTTGATCGAATCCCGCAGGTGATACAGTTGTTTTTCCTGGGTCAGCAGCGCCTGGTATTGTTCGTTCTTCTCCATCCCGGGCAGGGGGTTGCGCTGCTGGGCCCGGAGCGTATGCGGGGCCAGCACTCCCAGGAAGCAGAGGGCGCCGAGGGCGATAGCTATTTTTTTTATTTCCACCATTTTATCAAGAATAATTGTAAAAAGCCGAATATTTCCAAACGTCCCAGCAACATCAGCGTGGCGCAGATGAATTTCACCCCGCCCGGCAGCATGTGGTAGTTGTCCAGCGACCCCACGTCGCCGAAGCCGGGCCCCACGTTGCCCATGCTGGAGGCCACGACCCCGAAGCTGGTCATCAGGTCCAGGCCGAAGGCCGTCACGACGATCGTCCCCGCCACGACGAGCAGGATGTAGAACAACACGAACAGCACCGCCATGTTGACCACGCTGTCCTCCTGGATCATGCCGTTCATCTTGACCCGGATGATGGCGTTGGGGTGTTGGCGGTGTAGGATCTGGGCCTTGACCGCCTTGGCCGTCAGCAGCACCCGGTCGCACTTGATCCCCCCGGTGGTCGATCCCGCGCAGCCGCACTGGAACATGAAGATGATCAACACGATCAGCGAGAGCCCCGGCCAGACCGACGAATCGGCCGTGGCGAAGCCCGTGGTCGAGGCCACCGAGATGGCCTGGAAAAAACCGTACCGGCAGGCCGACGAGAGGGTGGGGTAGAAGTCGAACAGCCATAGGTTCAGCGAGATCAGGCTCCCTCCTATCAGCAGGCTGTAGAGGTAGTAGCGGGTGATTTCCGAGCTGAAGATGTTGTTGCTCTTGCCCGTCAGCGTGGCGAAGATCAGCCCGAAGTGGATCGAGGCGATGATCATGAAAAACGAAAGGATGGTCTCGACCCAGGGGTTGTTGTAGTAGCCGATGCTGAGGTTCTTGGTGCTGAATCCCCCGGTGGCCACGGTCGAGAAGGCGTGGTTGACGGCGTCGAACCAGTTCATCCCGGCCAGGCGCAGCAGCACGATCTGGGCCACGGTCAGCCCCAGGTAGACCACCAGCAGCACCTGGAGGATCTTCTGCGTCCGGTAGCGGTAGTTGTCCTTGGCGATGGTCGACAGTTCGACGCTCGAGAGGCGTACCTTGGCCTGCCCCATGGAGGGGAGGATCACCAGGGCGAACATCACGACGCCCACCCCCCCCAGCCAGTGGGTGGCCGAGCGCCAGAAAAGCATGCCCTGGGGCAGGGCCTCGATGTCGTTGAGGATGGTCGACCCGGTGGTCGTGTAGCCCGAGACGCTTTCGAACCAGGCGTTGATCAGCGTGAATTCACCCCCCCACAGCAGGTAGGGCATCATCCCCACCAAGCAGGCCGCCAGCCACGAGCCCACCACGATGCCGTAGCCCTCTTTGTAGCTGAGGGTCTCGCCCTTGGGCACGAAGATCAGCGGGAAAGCCCCCAGGATCCCCGTCAGCAGAAAACTCAGCAGCAGGGGATAGAAGCCCGTGTCCACCCCGTTGCGCAGCGAGATGACGGCCGACAGCAGCATGAACACTGCGTTGAGCAACAGCATCATCCCTATGTATCGCAGAACCAGGTGTAGGCGCATCTCGGGGCGTGTTATTCGGTTTTTTTGCTTTTCAACTGGGAGATCAGCTCCTCGATGTACTCCTTGAGCGTGCGCACCTCGTCGCGGCCCTCCATCGTCACGTTGAAGGGCACCCGGGCGGTGAGGAAGTTGTGCAGCCCCTGGGTGATCTTCAGTACCGGACGGATGAAGTAGACGTCGATCATGAAGAAAAAGACCAGGATGATCAATATGGCGATGGCCAGGGCGATCACTCCCGGCATGATGGCCCGGTAGGCGTTGCCTTCGAGTTGCTGGGCCTTGACGTCCATCATGTGCTGCGAGGAGACCATGAAGGTCTTGATGGCCGCAGTCAGCTCGTAGTAGGAGGTGCGGTAGATGTCCATGAACCACTCGACGTCGTCGGGCGCGGCCCCCGAGGCCAGGCGGGAGTCGATGAGCGAGGAGTAGCGGATGTTGGCGGCGATGACCGTGTCGAGGGCGGCCATGGCCCGCGAGGAGATCCGGGCCTGGGTGACGGCCTCGGCGAACTGGGCGCGGCCCCGGCCCAGCAGCGAGTCGTACTCGGTGCGCCCGCCGACCATGATCTGCAGCAGGGCGGTATTCTCGTCCTGCACGGCGTCGAGCATGGTCTTCGAGTGCTCGAGGTTCTTGAGGCTCCCTTCGAGCATGTTCTGCGAGGAGTGGGTCAGGCGCCCCAGCTCGAAGTAGGACATCAGCCCCGAAAAAAAGAGAAGGATGCCCAGGGCCATAAAGCCCAGTATGATTTTGTTGCGGATACCTTTCATGGCGGTAACGAATTTACGATCGGCCTCACTTCCGGATTGGCTGTGCATATCGCACATCATCTTTTATCCATCCTCCTCTCAGAGGTGCTCACGTACATCAAGTACGCTCCGCTCCTCGAACCGGACGATGAATAAAATCTGACGCACGCTATGTACAGCTGCGTTCCCGACCGTCGGGATGCTAATTATTTTTCACCAACACACTTTTCAGACTGATACTGGATTTGAGTGCCTGTATAATAAAGCAAAGATAACAATTTTTGCAGTAAGGAAGCCTTTTATAAGACGATATTCTCGGCAGTGAGGGTCAGCGTCGAAAGGCCGTTGATCTTTTCCCGCTCGTAGGGGGCCCGCACCCGGATGTAATTGCCCGTGTACCCCAGCATATCGCCCCCGTGGCGGGTGCTTTCCCAGAGGACCTCGGCGGACTCCCCGGTGTGGGCCTCGCAGAACTCCCGGTGCAGTCTCTCGGAGAGTTCGTTTAACCGTTTAAGGCGTTCGGCGGCCACCTGAGGGGTGACTTTCTGCGGAAAATCCGCGGCCGGAGTGCCGGGCCGCACGGAGTAGGGGAAAATATGCAGGAACGAAGGGCGTACCTGTTCCAGAAAACGGTAGGTATCTTCGAAGTCGGCCTCGGTCTCGCCCGGAAAACCCACGATCAGGTCGATGCCCAGGAAGCTCCCCGGCATGGCCTCGCGCACCGCCGCGATCCGCTCGGCAAAGCGTGAGGTGGTGTAGCGGCGGCGCATTTGCGCCAGGATGCGGTCCGAGCCGCTCTGGAGCGGAATGTGGAAATGGGGCTGGAATTTTTGAGAGCCCGCGCACAGCGCGATGATCTCGTCCGAGAGCAGGTTGGGCTCGATGGAGGAAATGCGGTAGCGGTCGATCCCCTCCACGGCGTCCAGCGCGCGCAACAGATCCAGGAAGGATTCCCCGGTCGTGCGCCCGAAGTCCCCGGTGTTGATGCCCGTCAGCACGATCTCGCGCTGGCCCTTTCGGGCGATCTGCTCCGCCTGGGCGACCAGCTCGGCGATGGGCAGGTTGCGGCTCGCGCCCCGGGCTTTCGGGATGGTACAGTAAGAGCAATGGTAGTCGCAGCCGTCCTGCACCTTGAGGAAGGAGCGGGTGCGGTCCCCGCTCGAAAAGGCGGCGAAAAAACCGGTCAGCTCCCCCGCCTCGCAGGCGTGGACGACGGCTTCCTTGGGACCCTCCCCGGCGCTGCGGGAGTGGGCCAGGGCCGAGACCTGCTCGATGAGCATCCCTTTTTCGGGGTTGCCCAGCACCAGGTCGACCCCCTCGATGGCGGCCACCTCGCGGGGCTTGAGCTGGGCGTAGCAGCCCGTCACCACCAGGATCGCCTGCGGGTTCTCGCGTCCCAGCCGCCGGATGATGTTGCGGCACTTTTTGTCGGCGTGCTCGGTCACCGAACAGGTGTTGACGATATACAGGTCGGCTACCTCCCCTTTCTTGGCGCGCACCATCCCCCCGGCCTCCAGGGCGCGGGAGAGGGTGGAGGTCTCCGAGAAGTTGAGCTTGCAGCCCAGGGTATGGAAGGCGACTTTTTTCGGGAGTGTCATTTTCTAAGGAATAGGCTGCAAAAATAACTATAATTGGGAAAAAACCCGTAATTTTGCCTCCTATCCGAAATCCCCGCATGGACTTTTTCGCCGAACTCTTCCACTACCGCTTCCTGGGCCACGCCGCCCTGGCCTGCCTGCTCTGCGGGGTGGCCTGTGGGGTGGTGGGCGCCTACGTGGTCTGCCGGAGGCTGGTCTTCCTCACCGGGGGGATCACCCACGCCTCGTTCGGGGGGATCGGCATGGCCTATTACTGGGGGGCCAACCCCCTGCTGGGCGCCCTCGCGTTCTCCATCCTCTCGGCCCTGGGCATCGAAGCGCTCTCCGAAAGGCGGAAAGTCCGCGAAGACTCGGCCATCGGCCTGCTCTGGTCCCTGGGCATGGCCCTGGGGATCATCTTCATCTACCTCACCCCGGGCTATGCGCCCAACCTGATGAGCTTCCTGTTCGGCAATATCCTGAGCGTCACCTCGGCCGATATCGCCGCCATGGCCGCCACGGACGCCCTGATCCTGCTGGTTTTCGGCCTGTTATACCGCCCCATTCTCTACACGGCCTTCGACCGCGAGTACGCCCGCAGCCAGGGCATGCCCACGCGGCTGGTTGGCTACCTGATGTCGGCGCTCACGGCCCTGACGATCGTCATCTCGATCCGCGTGGTGGGCATCGTGCTGCTCATTTCGCTGGTGACCATCCCGGCACTGACGGCGGGGCTGCTGACGAAAACATTCTGGAAGATGATCCTCTACGGCTCGCTGATCGCCTCGCTCAGTACCTTTGCGGGTCTGTACGTTAGCTACCGCAGCGACATTCCCTCGGGCGCCTCCACAATATTTGTCCTCACGCTGACGCTTATTGTAGTAAAACTATTAACTTTGCCTTTCTTCCGCTTCCGGCGGAAATGCGCCTCATGAAAACCGTCCACAAGCTGATCCTCAAGTCCTACCTGGGGCCTATGATCGTCACCTTTTTCCTGGTGATGTTCGTGCTGTTGCTGCAGTTTATGTGGCGGTACATCGACGAGCTGGTGGGCAAGGGCCTCGGCCTGGACGTGATCGCCGAGCTGATGTTCTATGTCTCGGCCACCATGATCCCCATGGCCCTGCCGCTGGCCACGCTGCTGGCGGCCATCATGACCATGGGCAACCTGGGCGAGCACTACGAGCTGCTGGCCCTCAAGTCGGCCGGGATCTCCCTGCCGCGTATCCTCAAGCCGCTGATCATCGTCGTCTTCTTCGTGGCCAACAACCTGGTGCCGTACTCCACCCAGAAGATGTTCGCCCTACTGTACGACGTGCGCCAGCAGAAGCAATCGCTCGAATTCAAGGACGGCATTTTCTTCAACGGCATCGAAAACATGAGCATCCGGGTCAGCAAGCAGAATCCCCGCACCAAGCTGCTCACCGAGGTGCTCATCTACGACACCCGAGACCTGAGCGGCAACATGACCACCACGGTGGCCGACTCGGGCTACATCACCCTCTCGGACGACAAGAAATACCTGCTGGTGACCCTCTTCCACGGGCATACCTACGAGAACTCGCGCAACTACACCGCCTGGTCCACGGGCAGCACCCTGCGCCACAACATTTTCGACGAGCAAAAGGGGGTGATCCCCCTCTCGGGCTTCGACTTCGAGCGCACGGACCAGTCCCTGTTCAGCAACAACAGCCAGACGAAGAACCTGCGCGACCTGGAGGTCGGCATCGACTCCCTGCAACGCCTCAGCGACCAGACCTCTTCGGCCTCCTACGGCCCGCTGATGCAAACCTACCTCTTCCCGCAGGACCAATCCTTCGTCTCGGATACCCTGCCCAGGAAGACAGGCCTGCACCGCTACGACGTGAGGGAGAACATCCCGGAGCTGGATGTGCGCAAGAAAAAAGAGCTCTACGAGACGGCCATCCGCAACGCCCAGAACGCCGAGAACTCCTACACGTTCGACGAGACCCTCTCCAAGGACGCCATCACGCAGCTCTACCGCTATCAGATCGAGTGGCACCACAAGATGTCGCTGCCCGTCTCGATCATGATTTTCTTCCTGATCGGGGCCCCTTTGGGGGCGATCATCCGCAAGGGGGGCCTCGGCACGCCCATCGTGGTGTCGGTGGCCTTTTTCGTGGTCTACTACATCATCTCGATGACCGGCGAGAAGATGGCCCGCGAGGGGAGCTGGTCCTCGACCGAGGGGGTGTGGATCTCCTCGTTCATCCTGCTGCCGATCTCGATCTACCTCACCTGGAAGGCCACCAACGACTCGAACCTGTTCAACGCCGAGTGGTACTTCATGCAACTGAAAAAATGGAAGGCAAGAGCCTTCACAACGATAGCTAAGTTCAAATCGAAATGGAAAACCAACAAATCCTAAATAGTGTCGAAGAAGCCCTGGAAGACATGCGCCAGGGCAAAGTCGTGATCGTGGTCGACGACGAAGACCGCGAGAACGAAGGAGACTTCATCGTGGCGGGGGAGAAGATCACCCCCGAGATCGTCAACTTCATGCTGCGCTACGGCCGCGGGGTGATGTGCGCGCCCCTGAGCGAGGACCGCTGCCGCGAACTCGAACTCGAGATGCAGGTCTCGGACAACACCTCCCTGCTGGGCACACCCTTCACCGTCTCGGTGGACTGGCTGGGCGAAGGCTCCACCACGGGGGTCTCGGCCACCGAACGGGCCAACACCATCCGCGCCCTGGTCGATCCCAGGACCAAGCCCGCCGACCTGGGCCGTCCGGGCCACATCTTCCCCCTGAGGGCCCGCAACCGGGGCGTGCTGCGCCGTCCGGGCCACACCGAAGCGGTGGTGGACCTCACCCGCATGGCGGGCCTGCAACCCGGGGGCGCCCTGATTGAGATCATGAACGAGGACGGGACCATGGCCCGCATGCCGGACCTGCTGAAGATCGCCGAACAGTTCGACCTCAAGCTCATTTCCATCGCCCAGATCATCGCCTACCGCCTGCGCTCCGAGTCGATCGTCCAGCGGGGCGAAACGGTCGATATGCCCACCCAGTGGGGCCACTTCAAGCTGGTGCCTTTCATTCAGAAAAGCAACGGCCTCGAACACATCGCCCTGGTCAAAGGCACCTGGGAGGAGGACGAGCCGGTGCTGGTGCGCATGCACTCTTCCTGCATCACGGGCGACATCTTCGGCTCCTGCCGCTGCGACTGCGGCGGGCAGTTGCACGAGGCCATGCGCATGATCGACGCCGAGGGCAAAGGGGCCGTGGTTTACCTCAACCAGGAGGGCCGCGGCATCGGATTCTTCAACAAAATGAAGGCTTATAAGCTCCAGGAGGAGGGCTACGACACCGCCGAGGCCAACCTCAAGCTGGGCTTCCAGGTGGACGAACGCGACTACGGGGTGGGGGCCAGCATCCTCCGCGAGATCGGCATCCGCCGCATGCGACTGCTGACCAACAACCCTCTCAAGCGGGCCGGGCTGGAAGGCTACGGGCTGAGCATCTCCGAGATCCTCCCCATCGTCATCGAACCCAACCAGTACAACGAGAAATACCTCGAGACCAAGGAGGCCCTCATGGGCCACAAACTGGGCCTCTTTAAGCATTAATGCCGATGGACCCCAAGCAACTCCGCATCGTCTACCTGGGCACCCCCGATTTCGCGGTGATGCCCCTGAGGGCGTTGGTGGAGGGGGGCTACCAGGTCGTGGCGGTGGTCACGGCCCCCGACCGTCCGGCGGGACGAGGCCTGAGCCTGCAACCTTCGGCCGTCAAGCAGTATGCTGTCTCTGTGGGCCTGCCCGTACTGCAACCCGAGAAGCTCAAGGACCCGGTCTTCGTCGAGGCGTTTTCCGCCCTGAAAGCCGACCTGGGCATCGTGATCGCCTTTAGGATGCTGCCTGAGCTGATCTGGGCACAGCCCCGCCTGGGGACCTTCAACCTGCACGCCTCGCTGCTGCCCGCCTACCGGGGCGCTGCTCCCATCAACTGGGCCATTATCAAGGGTGAGACCGAAACCGGGGTGACCACGTTTCTCCTTAACCACGAGATCGACAAGGGGGATATCCTGGGCCGCGAACGGGTGGCCATTACTCCCGGGGACACCGTCGGAACCCTGCACGACAAATTGATGCAGCTCGGAACGGGCCTGGTGCTCGAAACTGTCGATAAAATCGCCCGGGGAGAGGCGGTCCCCATGCCGCAGATCGAGGAAAGCGGACGCCGCGAGGCCCCCAAACTCTCCAAAGAGACCGGCCACATCGACTGGACGAAACCGGTCTCCGAGGTGCACAACTTAGTCCGGGGCCTGAGCCCCTATCCGGCGGCCTGGTGCGAGTTGCAACCGCTGAACCCGGAGGGACTTTCTCCCCTGATCCTGAAAATTTACGAAACCCGGGCCGAACCGGCTGCCCCTGGAGCGCAACCCGGAACGATCCGAACGGACTCCAAAACCACCCTCTCCATCGCCTGCGCCGACGGCTGGCTCCACCTCGACTCCCTGCAACTGGCCGGGAAAAAGCGGATGAGCGCCGAAGAACTGCTGCGCGGATTCAAGCAGATGGACCGCTACCGGGCGCAGTAACAAAATTATTTTCACATGAACGACAACTTTTTGATCGTCATCGAGATGCTCGGCACGCTGGCCTTTGCCATCAGCGGCATCCGGCTCGCCTCGGCCAAGCAGTTTGACTGGTTCGGCGCCTACGTCGTGGGACTCATCACGGCCGTCGGCGGCGGGACCCTGCGCGACGTACTGCTCAACCTGACGCCCTTCTGGATGACCAACGGCATCTACCTGACGGTGACCTTCGCCGCCCTGCTGCTGACGCTCATCTTCGGCAAATACCTCATCAAGCTCAACAACACCTTCTTCATCTTCGACACCATCGGCTTGGCCCTCTTCGTGGTGGTGGGCATCCAGAAAACCCTGCTGGCGGGCTACCCCTTCTGGGTAGCCATCGTGATGGGCACCATCACCGGCTCGGCAGGCGGGGTGATCCGCGACATCCTCATCAACGAGGAACCCCTGCTCTTCCGCAAGGACATTTACGCCCTGGCCTGCGTGGTGGGGGGCGTGTTCTATTGGGGAAGCCTGCGCCTGGGCCTGCACGAAAGCGCCGTGCAGACCGTCGCCGCCTGCGCGGTCATCGCCTGCCGCCTAATCGCCGTAAAATACCACCTCGGCTTACCTACCCTTAAAAAGATGGAACCTTAAGAGCATGGATAAACACAAAGAAAGGCTTGCCGCATTGGCAAGCCTTTCTTTGTGAATACACCTTAAGTGTTATTGCTTTTGGATCAGATCCATCCCCTCCTTGATGGCCGCTTCGTTGGCGGGCAGCGTCTTGTGGAGGCGTTCGGGCAGCGATTTGGCCAGCCCTTCGATCACGCGTTCGAGGCTCAGCAGGGGCTTGACCTTCAGGTAGCCCCCCAGGATCATGGTGTTGAACACCCGCATGTTGCCGCTGCGGGCCGCCTGGGCCGTGGCATCGATCGAGTAGATGGAGATGTCGGTGCGCGTTGGCTTGCGGACGATGCCGTTGGGGTCGTAGATGAGCACCCCGCCGGGCTTGACCATCGGCTCGAACTTGTCGAGGCTCTGTTGGTTGAGGATGATGGCCGTGTCGAAGTCGTGCGAGATGGGCGAACTGATGGGCCTGTCGCTCAGGATGACCGTCACGTTGGCCGTCCCGCCCCGCATTTCGGGGCCGTAGGAGGGCATCCAGCTCACTTCGAGCCCCTGCATCACGCCCGAGTAGGCCAGGATCTTGCCCATCGACAGGACTCCCTGTCCGCCGAAGCCCGCGATAATTATCTCTTCTTTCAGCATAACTATTCCTTTGTTGTGTCTTTGATGTCGCCCAACGGGTAGACGGGCAGCATGTTCTCTTCCATCCAGCGGTTGGCGGCCACGGGCGAGAGTTTCCAGCCCGAGTTGCAGGTGGCCACGATCTCCACCAGCGAAAACCCTTCGCCGTTCATCGACTTCTCGAAGGCCCGGCGGATCGCCTTCTTGGCCTTGCGCACCGCCGCGGGCGTATGCACGGCCTGGCGGCTGACGAAGCACACCCCGTCGAGGAGGTTCATCACCTCGGCCATTTTGTAGGGGTAGCCGTTGAGCTTCGGGTCGCGCCCGTCGGGCGAGGTGGCGGTCTTCATGCCCAGTAGGGTGGTGGGGGCCATCTGGCCGCCCGTCATCCCGTAGATGGCGTTGTTGATGAAGATCACCGTGATGTTCTCGCCCCGGTTGCCCGCGTGGATCGCCTCCCCGGTGCCGATGGCGGCCAGGTCGCCGTCTCCCTGGTAGGTGAACACCAGCTTGTCGGGCCGCATCCGCTTGACGCCGGTGGCTACGGCCGTGGCGCGTCCGTGGGCCGCTTCCACCCAGTCGATGTCGATGTAGTCGTAGGCCAGCACCCCGCAGCCCACCGGCGAAATGCCGATGGAGTCCCCGGCGAGGCCCATCTCTTCGATCACCTCGGCGATCAGCTTGTGCACCACCCCGTGGCTGCAGCCCGGGCAGTAGTGCATGGTCTTGTCGGTTATCAGCTTCGCCTGGCTGTATACCCGGTTTTCGGGTTTTATCTCCACTCCAGCCATAATCACTCCTTCGTTAAAAATTCACGTTTCAAGGCTTCGTACACTTCCCCCGGCGAGTGCACCACGCCGCCCATGCGGCCGTAGTGGGCCACGGGGACCCGGAAGCGGGCGGCCGAACGCACGTCCTCGACCATCTGCCCGGCGCTCATTTCTACGGACAGGAACCCCTTGACCCGCTGCGAAAGCGCGTCGATGGCCTCCACCGGGAAGGGATAGAGCGTGATGGGACGCAGCAGGCCCACTTTGTAGCCCTCCTCGCGCGCCATTTCCACCACCTTGCCGCTGATGCGGGCCGAGGAGCCGTAGGCCACCAGCACGTAGTCGGCGTCCTCGCAGAGCGTGCTTTCGAAGCGCACTTCGTTTTGCTCCACCCGGCGGTATTTTTCGATCAACTTGTGGTTGAATTTTTCCTGGATGTCCGAGTCCAGCTCCACCGAGGTCACGACGTTGCGGTCGCGCGCGGCGGGTTTGCCGGTCACGGCCCACTCTCCGCTCATTTCGGCGATCTGCCCGTCGGTCCAGCGGGCCACGGCGGGGGAGAGTTCCACCCGCTCCATCATCTGGCCGATGACGCCGTCCGAGAGGATCATCACCGGGTTGAGGTAGCGGAAGGCCAATTCGAAGCCCAGGGGCACGAAGTCGTACATCTCCTGCACCGAGTTGGGCGCCAGCACGATCAGGTGGTAGTCGCCGTGCCCGCCGCCTTTGACGGCCTGGAAGTAGTCGGCCTGGGAGGGTTGGATGGTCCCCAGGCCGGGGCCTCCGCGGGCGACGTTCACCACCACACAGGGCAGCTCGGCCCCCGCCAGGTAGCTCAGCCCCTCGCACATCAGGCTGATGCCGGGGCTCGACGAGGAGGTCATCACTTTCTTGCCGCAGCAGGCTCCGCCGTAGACCATGTTGATGGCGGCCACTTCGCTCTCGGCCTGCAGCACCGTCATGCCGGTCGTTTCCCAGGGACGCATCTGCATGAGGGTTTCCAGGATTTCGGATTGGGGGGTGATCGGGTACCCGAAGTAGCCGTCGCAGCCGCAGCGCACCGCGGCCTCGGCCACCACCTCGTTGCCCTTCATCAACCGTATTTCGCTCTTGTCCATATTATTCCTCCAGTTTTTGACGGTATACCGTGATGCAACTGTCCGGGCAGACCAGCGCGCAACTGGCGCAGCCGGTGCAGGCGTCCGGATTCAACACCGTGGAATAGTGGTACCCCCGCTTGTTGACCTGTTCGCTGAGGGCGAGAATCTTCACCGGACAGGCCACCACGCAGAGTTCGCACCCCTTGCAGCGCTCCTGGTCGATAATGACTTTTCCTTTTATTTTTGCCATATGAATAGATGTTACCTAACAAATTTAAGGCTTTTTCAGAGAAAGAGATAACAATTTATCCGAAAAACTACGATACCTAACCGGATCGGATGGTATTTTTCGACTTGTTTTATAGAAATATTCGCACCCCTACCGTCCCATAGCTGTGCGTAGCGTGCGATATGTGCAGCCAACCCGGGGGTGGTGAGGCGGTATACATAAACGCCGCCGACAGGTACCTGCCGGCGGCGGGAATTTCTGCGGTAAAAGAGTTACTCCAACGAATGGATCACCAGCCCCGAGCGCAACTTCGGCTCGAACCAGGTGGTCTTCGGAGGCATGATATTGCCCGTGTCGGCGATGTCGATCAGTTGTTTCATCGAGACGGGGTAGAGCGCGAAGGCCACGGCCATTTCGCCGCTGTCCACCCGCTTCTGCAACTCGCCCAGGCCCCGGATGCCCCCCACGAAGTCGATCCGCTTGTCGGTACGCAAGTCTTTGATGCCCAGAAGTTTGTCGAGCACCCGCTCGGAGAGGATCGTGACGTCCAACACCCCGATCGGGTCGTTGTCGTCGTAGGTCCCCGCCATGGCCGTAAGGCTGTACCAGCGGCCGCCGAGGTACATCCCGAAGTTGTGCAACCCCTGGGGCCGGTAGACCACGATGCCCTTGTCCTCCACGGTGAAGTCCTCTCTGAGGCTCGCCAGCAACTGCTCGGCGCTCAGCCCGTTGAGGTCCTTGACCAGGCGGTTGTAGTCGATGATCTTGAGCTGGTCGTCCGGGAAGATCACGGCCAGGAAGTAGTTGTACTCCTCGGTCCCGGTATGCTTCGGGTTGGCCTTCATCTTCTCCTCGCCCACCCGGGCCGCGGCAGCCGTGCGGTGGTGTCCGTCCGCCACATACAGGGCCGGAATTTTTTCAAATAGCGAGGTGATTTTCTTCTGCAACCCCTCGTCGTCGATCACCCAGAATCGGTGGCCGAAGCCGTCGGCGGCCATGAAGTCGTACACGGGCTTCTCTTCGGCGACGATGCGCGCGACAATGGCGTCCACCTCGGTCTGGGCGGGGTAGGAGAAGAACACCGGCTCGATGTTGGCGTTCTGGTTGCGGATGTGGATCATCCGGTCCTCCTCCTTGTCGGGGCGGGTCAGCTCGTGCTTCTTGATCTTCCCCTCGAGGTAGTCCCCGAAATGGCAGGCGGCCACCAGGCCGTACTGCGTGCGGCCCTCCATGGTCTGGGCGTAGATGTAGTATTTTTCCGCAGGATCCTGCACCAACCAACCCTCGGTCTGCCATTTTTTGAAATTTTCAACGGCTTTTGCATACACCTCCTCGCTGTGCTCGTCGGCGATGGGCGTAAAGTCGATCTCGGGTTTGATGATGTGCAGCAGCGAACGCTCCGTGGCCTCGCGTTGGGCCTCCTCGGAGTTGAGCACGTCGTAGGGGCGCGAAGCCACCTCGGCGGCGTAGCGCGCGGGGGGACGTATCCCCCGGAAAGGTTTTATCCGTACCATAGGCTATTTATTTACCTGGAACGTTTTGTTGCCGTTGAGCAGGAAATCCACCACCTGGGAGGCGGCGGCCAGTCCGGCATTGATATTGGCCTCGGCGGTCTCGGCCCCCATCTTCTTGGCGGTGGCGAAGACCCGCTTGCCGAATTTCTCCAGCAACACGGGCTGCGCGTCGGCGGCCACGTCCGTGATGTACTTCAGGTCGGTGCGCTCCTCGAGGGCCTTGATCAGCCCGGCCTCGTCGATCACCTCTTTGCGAGCGGTGTTGACCAGCGTGGCGCCCTTGGGCATCTTGCGGATCAGTTCGTAGCCGATCGACTTGCGGGTCTGGTCCGTGGCGGGAATATGCACCGAGACGTAGTCGCACTGCTCGTAGAGCGCTTCCACCGAGGAAACTTCCTGCACCTGGTCGGTCTCGAAGACCACCGGGTTGGCGTAGGGGTCGTAGGCATAGACCTTCATCCCCAGGGCCTGGCCGTAGCGGCCCACCAGGCGGCCGACGTGGCCGTAGGCCTGGATGCCCAGCTTTTTGCCGCTGATCTCGGTGCCCGTGCCGGGGGTGAACTGGCCACGGGCCATGAAGATCATCATGCCGATGGCCAGCTCGGCCACGGCGTTCGAGTTCTGCCCCGGGGTGTTCATCACCACGATGCCGCGAGCGGTGCAGGCTTCCAGGTCGACGTTGTCGTACCCGGCTCCGGCCCGCACCACGATCTTGAGCTTGGGGGCGGACTCCACCACCTCGGCGGTCACCTTGTCGCTGCGGATGATCAGCGCATCGGCTTCGAGCACGGCCGAGAGCAGGTCGCTCTTTTCGGCGTATTTTTCGAGCAGGGAAAGTTTCATCCCCGCCTTTTCCACGATCGCCCGGATGCCGGAGACCGCTTCGGGGGCGAAAGGTTTTTCAGTAGCTACCAGTATATTCATACGTTCGTCTATTAAGTCGTTGAAAAAGACGGCCCGTTTGGCCGGTTTCTGCCGGTATGTGAACGTCAACGGCATGGGGAAGAGCTATTTGGCGTGCATTTTCTCGAATTCGCGCATGCAATCCACCAGCGCCTGCACGCTTTCGATGGGCAGGGCGTTGTAGGTCGAGGCCCGGAAGCCGCCCACCAGGCGGTGGCCCTTGATGCCCACCATGCCGCGGGCCGTGGCGAAGGTCTGGAATTCGGCGGAGAGTTCTTCGTAGCCTTCCTGCATGACGAAGCAGATGTTCATCAGCGAGCGGTCCTCTACTTCGGCCGTGCCTTTGAACAGGGCGTTGCGGTCGATCTCGGCGTAGAGCAGGTCGGCTTTCTGGCGGTTGCGTTTCTGGATTTCCGCCACCCCGCCGATGCTCTTGAGCCACTTGAGCGTTTCGCGCACGACGTAGATGGCGAACACGGGCGGCGTGTTGAACATCGACTTCTCGGGAATGTGCGTGCGGTAGTCCACCATCGAGGGCAGCGGGCGGCTCACCTTGCCCAGGATGTCCTCGCGCACGATGACGAAGGTCACCCCGGCCGGGCCGATGTTTTTCTGCGCCCCGCCGTAGATGATGCCGTACTTGGAGACGTCCACCGGACGCGAGAGGATGTCGGAGCTCATATCCGCCACCAGGGTCACCGGCGAGTCGATGTCGGTTTTGTATTCCGTCCCGTAGATGGTGTTGTTGGTGGTGATGTGCAGGTAGTCGAGGTCCGCGGGAATGGTATACCCTTTAGGAATGTAGTTGAAATTCTTGTCCTCGGAGGTGGCCAGCACTTCGACCTGGCCGAAGAGTTTGGCCTCCTTGATGGCTTTCTTGGCCCACACCCCGGTGTTGACGTATCCGGCCTTGGTTTCGAGCAGGTTATAGGGCACCTGGAAGAACTGCGTGCTGGCGCCGCCTCCCAGGAAAAGGATTTTGTGCGTATCGGGAACTTGCAGCAATTCACGGAAAAGCGCCTCGGCTTCGTCGTTCACCGCTTCGAAATCTTTGCTGCGGTGGGAAATTTCCAACAGGGAAAGACCTATTCCGTTGAAATCAAGGATGGCTTGGGCGGCATTTTCGATGGCCACGCGCGGGAGGATCGAAGGTCCCGCGCTGAAATTGTGCTTTTTCATGATTCTGCGATGGTTTTTATGAGCTTGTTCAATTTTCAAAAATACCAAAAAAATACCGAAATCTCCCCGGATGGGGAAACAAATTCGCGATTTTTTGCCCCCTGGTCCGGAGGCCGGGAATTTCCGGTAAAAAATCCTATTTTTGCAGGATAATACAACAAAAACAGAACCGCACATGATCAAGTCGATGACGGGCTACGGCAAAGCCGAGTCCCTGCTGGGCCACAAAAAAATCACCGTGGAGATCCGCTCCCTCAACAGCAAGCAGACCGACCTGGGCGTCAAGCTCCCCGGGGTCTACCGCCAGAGCGAGTACGAAATCCGCAACAGGGTCTCCCGGCGGCTGGGCCGCGGCAAGATCGACGTTTATATCTCCTACGAAATCTCCGGGGAAGCGGCCACCACGGCCATCCACGCCCCGGTTTTTCTGGATTATTACCGCCAGTTGCGCCAGATCGCCGCGAGCGCCGGCATGGAGTGGGGCGGCGCCGAGGCCGACGCGGCCCTGATGGGCTCGATCCTGCGCCTGCCCGAGGTGGTGCAGAACGAGGTGGCGGCCGTGGACGAGACCGAGCTGGCCGCCCTGCTGGCCACGGTCGAGACGGCCCTGGACCGCCTCGAGTGCTTCCGCGAGCAGGAGGGAGCCGTGCTGATGACCGACCTGCTGGAGCGCATCGCCCGCATCGAGGGCCTCAAAAATGCGGTCACTCCCTACGAAAAAGCCCGGACCGAGGCCATCCGCACCCGAATCCGCGAGCACATCGAATCCCTGAAAATCCCGGTGGACAGCAACCGCCTCGAGCAGGAGATGATCTTCTACATCGAAAAACTGGACGTCACCGAAGAAAAGGTACGCCTGCAAAACCACTGCAACTACTTCCGCGAGGTGGCCGCCGAAGAGGACGGCGTGGGTCGCAAGCTGGGCTTTATCGCCCAGGAGCTGGGCCGCGAGATCAACACCCTGGGCTCGAAGGCCAACGACGCCGGGATGCAGAAACTGGTCGTCGAGATGAAAGACGAACTCGAAAAGATCAAGGAACAACTTTTAAATATATTGTAAAGGTATGTCCGAACCGAACAAACGGGTCGTCATCTTCTCCGCCCCCTCCGGGGCGGGCAAGTCGACGCTGATCCAACACATGCTGGAGCGCTTCCCGCAGCTCGAATTCGCCATTTCGGCCACCAGCCGCGCCCCCCGCGGGGCCGAGCAGGACGGGCGCGAATACTACTTCCTCTCCTCCGAAGAGTTCGCCCGGCGGGTGGAGCAGGACGATTTCGTCGAGTGGGAGGAAGTCTACGCGGGCACCTGCTACGGCACCCTCCGCAGCGAAATGGATCGCATCTGGGGCAAGGGCCACGTGATCGTCTTCGACGTGGACGTCAAGGGCGGGATCAGCCTCAAAAAGATCTTCGGCGAGCAGGCCCTGGCCATCTTCATCATGCCCCCCTCGGTGGAGGAGCTGCGCCGCAGGCTCGTCGCCCGGGCCACCGACCGCCCCGAGGTGATCGACGAGCGGGTGGCCAAGGCCCAGCTCGAGATGTCGCATGCCGAAGCCTTCGACTATATCCTGATCAACGACAACCTCGAGGAAGCCGTCGCCGAGGCCAGGCACGTCCTGGAATCGTTTTTCAAAAGCTAGATGAATGCTCCGCTGACCATACTCTACTCGGGTTCCTTCAACCCGCCCCACCGGGGTCATCTTGCGGTGGCGGACGCGGTGTTGGACCGGTATCCCGACGCCGAGTTGTGGTTGGCCGTCTCCCCCCAGAATCCACTCAAGCAGGCGGATGACCTGGCTCCCGAGGCGGACCGTGTGAAGATGACGGAGCTGGCGCTGAGCGAAGCCCGCCACCGCGACCGGATAAGCCTCTGTAGCGTGGAATCCGAACTGCCCCGGCCCACGGCCACGGTCGATACCCTCTCCGAACTCGCCCGCCGCTACCCCGGGCGGCACTTCGCCCTGCTGATCGGCAGCGACAACGCCGCGGGTTTTTGCCGGTGGATACGCTACCGCGAAATACTGGAAACGTACCCCGTGCTGGTCTATCCGAGAGAGGGATACCCGATGCCCGGCGGCGATCTCTCCGAAAAATTTATTCTGCTCGGCGACCTGCCCCTGAAAGAAGGGGAGGGGACCTGCATCCGCCGCCGGATCGCCTCGGGCGAAGAGCCCGGCGAGTTGCTGCCCGCCGCTGTCCGGGACTATATCCGCGAGCACGGGCTCTATGGCCCCGACGCGGAGTTCTACCTCGCCCGCGGCCGCGAACACCACCGCGAAGGCCGCTTCGGCGAGGCCTACAACGACTTTCTGAGGGCCAACGAATTGGACCCCGAAAATACCGAGGCCCGGGAATTTCTCGGGCTGCTGAAAGAAATTTTTGCGTTCCGCGACCCGGAGCGCTACAACCCGTAAGTATGAAAAAACTGAATATCGCTTTGCTCACCGGCGGGGACTCCCCAGAGTGGCAGATCGCCCTCAAGGGCGCCGATACCGTCGAAGCGGCCCTCGATACCGCCCGCTACACCATTTACCGCATCCTGGTGCGCGACGGCCACTGGCGCTACACGGCTCCGGACGGCACCGTCGCGGAGGTGGATCGCAACGACTTCTCGCTTACTGTGGGCGGTGTAAAAATTTCCCTGGACTACGCCCTGATCCTGATCCACGGCACCCCCGGCGAGGACGGCCGCCTGCAGGCCTACTTCGACCTGATGCGCGTCTCGTACTCGACCTGCGGCATGGTCTCCTCGGTGCTGACCTTCGACAAATCGGCCTGCAAACGCGCCGTGCAGGGCTGCGGCATTCCCCTGGCCCGGGAAATTCTGCTGAATAAGGAGAGTAAGGTCGACCCCGCCGCCATCGTCCGGGAACTGGGCCTCCCCCTCTTCGTAAAACCCAACGCCAGCGGAAGCAGCTTCGGGGTCACCAAGGTGAAAACCGCCGAACAACTGCCCGAGGCCATCCAGGCCGCCCTGGCCGAGAGCGAGTCCGCCCTGCTCGAAGAATTTATCGAGGGCCGCGAAGTCAGCTGCGGCGTGATGATCGCCGGAGGCAAGGAGTACATCTTCCCGGTGACCGAGCTGATCTGCGAGACCGAATTTTTCGACTACGAAGCCAAGTACGAGGGCCGCTCCAACGAGGTGACCCCGGCCGACTTGCCCGCCGGGATCGTCGCCGAGCTCAACCGAATGACACTCAAAGCCTACAAGGCCCTGGGCTGCCGCGGTATCGCCCGCATCGACTTCATCATCCGCCCCGACGGAACCCCTTACATGATCGAGATCAACACCGTGCCGGGCATGAGCGCCCAGAGCATCATCCCCCAGCAGGCCGCGGCGATGGGGATGACCCTCACCGAGTTGTTCGACATCGTCATCGCCGACACGCTGCAACCGAGGGTATGATCCAGATCGACGACAAAATCGTCAGCACCGACCTGCTGCGCGTGGCCTTCTGCTGCGACCTGGGGCACTGCCGCGGCATCTGCTGCGTGGAGGGCAACGCCGGGGCCCCACTCGAACTCGAGGAGGTGGACATTCTGGAGCAGGAGTACGAGGCCTACAAACCCTACCTCAAACCCGAGGGCGTCGAAGCCATAGAACGACAGGGGTTTATGGTCGTCGACGAGGACGGAGACCTGACCACCCCGCTCATCGACGAGGCCGAATGCGCCTACTCCTTCGAGGAGAACGGCATCACCTTCTGCGCCATCGAGCGGGCCTGCAAGGAAGGCAAAACCCCCTTCATAAAACCCATCTCCTGCCACCTCTATCCGGTGCGCCTGGCCGAATTTTCGAACGGCACCGTCGGGCTCAACTACCACCGTTGGAAAGTCTGCTCGGGAGCCCTGGATCGTGGCGCCCGCGAAGGAGTCCCCATGTACCGCGCTCTGCGCGAGCCGCTGATCCGCCGTTTCGGAGAAGCGTTTTACGAGGCTCTGGAGGAGGCCGAACACCTTTTGCGCAACGAAGAAACCAATCTACTATAAATTTGTTATTTTTGTAACAGCATTTTTTTAAATTTGCCGTTGCAAAAACCCGTTTCATGAACCTGCGAAACCTCTCTGTTATTCTTCTCTTTACGCTGGCGGCCCTGCCTCTCTCGGCCCAACGCCGGCGCACTTCGTCGAGCGTCCCCGCCGCGGCCCCCAAGCGGGAAGACCTGCCCCGCCGCCCCCTGGACACCCTCGAGACGGAAGACCCCGACACCAAAGTCGTGCTTTTCAGCAACAACACCTGGAGCTACTTCCGCCCCAACCTCCACAAGATGGACAACTGGGCCGTCTACACCCAACACTGGGATACGACGGGCGTTTTCGCCTACAAGAGCATCTCCTACGAGAGCCTGCCCCCGGTGGTGGACCTCAATCTGGTGCACGACCTGAGCGAGTTCCATCCCCCCATCATTGGGAAGGTCTTTTCAAAATACGGTCCCCGCCGCCGCCGCAACCACAATGGGGTGGACATCCCGCTGCGCATCGGCGAGCCCATCTACGCCACCTTCGACGGCAAGGTCCGCTACGCCAAATACAACTCCGGGGGCTTCGGCTACCTGGTCATCCTGCGCCACCCCAACGGCTTGGAAACCTGGCACGCCCACCTCTCCAAGCTCAACGTCCAGGTGGACGACTACGTCAAGACGGGCCAGGTGATCGGCTTCGGGGGCAACACCGGGCGCAGCCGCGGCCCGCACCTGCACTTCGAAATGCGCTACCAGGACCAGACCTTCGACCCGGAATTCATCCTCGATTTCGAGAACGGCCAGCTGAAGTACCAGACCTTCGCGCTCGAAAAATCCTTCTTCAACATCCACTCCCGGGCTTCCGAAATCCTGGACGAGGACGAGGAATACGACGTGACGATGATGGCCACGGGCATGGAGAACGACACCACATCTTCGAGCGATATCCTCGAGCGCATCGCCCAGGCCCAGCAGAAGGAGGAAAAACCCCAGCCCAAACCTGCCGGGATCAACTCCAGCGACGCCGTCTACCACACCATCAAATCGGGTGACATGCTCGGCAAGCTGGCCATCCGCTACGGGGTCTCGATCGACCAGATCTGCCGGCTGAACAACATCACCCGGACGACGGTTTTACAGCTCGGACGAAAACTCCGCATAAAATAGTAGAGACGATACCTTACAAATAAGAGGGGCCTGCCGGATCGGCAGGCCCCTGCTGTATATAATAGGGTGTCTCTATTCTTGGTTTCCGAAATATTTCATGAATTGCGCCCTCTCGTAAGCCAGCGGATTTGGAAGATGGTTGTAGTTAAGTTTCCCGACCACCTCATTGATCGACTCAAAGCCCTGCTGCTGCATCCAGCTGCGGAGCGTGGCGTTGATCTGCCCGATCACTCCCACCCCTTCGCGGTAGATGGCCGAGCAGACCTCGAAGGCCGAGGCCCCGGCCAGCAGGACCTTGGCGGCGTCCTCGCCCGTGTGTACGCCCGTCGAGGCGGCGATGTCGAGTTGGGGAACGGCGGCCGAAGCCATGCCGATCCAGCGGAGATTCCCGCGCAGTTCGTCCGAGGTGCTGAACATTTCGGCGGGCACCACCTGCAGGGTGTTGATGTCGAAGTCCGGCTCGAAGAAGCGGTTGAACATCACCACGCCCCGGGCGCCCCGGTGCTCGACGGCCCGCACGATGGAGAGCGGGTTGGTGAAACGCGAACCGATCTTGACTGCCACCGGGATCGAGACCGCCCGGATGACTTGTTCGACGATCTTGAGGTAGCGCCGTTCAATGGCCTCCGAACTCTCCCCTGCGTCGGTGGGTAGCAGGAAGATGTTCAGTTCCAGGGCGTCCGCCCCGGCCTCCTCGATCCTCCGGGCGAACTCTTCCCAGGCCCCCGAAGCCACGCAGCAGATGCTGCCGATCACCGGGATGCCGATCGTTTGCTTGGCGTCGCGGATCAGGTTGAGGTACTGGCCCAGGTAGTTTTCCTGGAGGTAGTAGCGCAGGTAATCGCCCGCCTCGGTGTAGGCCGTGAAGTTTTCGAGGTGGGTCGTTTCGTGGAGGATCTGCTCCTCGAAAACCGATTTGAGCACCACGGCCCCGGCTCCGGCCTCGTCCAGGCGGATCAGCTTTTCGCGGGTGGAGCCCAGGCTGCTGCTGCCCACGATCAGGGGGTTGCGCAATTCCAGGCCCAGGTAAGTAGTTTTCAGTCTGTTCATAAGAAAAGGTCTTATTTATAGTTTCGTTGGCCAAAAATCAAACTGCCCACCCGCACCATGTTGCTGCCGCAGGCAATGGCCAGCTCGTAATCGCCGCTCATGCCCATCGACAGGGTGTCGAACGCGGCCCCGAGGCCGTACTCCCGTGGCAGGGAGATAAATAGTTCATGCAGGCGCAGGAACTCGGCGCGCACCACCGCCTCATCCTCGGTGTAGGTCGCCACGCCCATCACGCCCCGCAGGCGAACGCCGCTCAGTTCTTTCCAGGCTCCGGAGCCGAGGTACTCGCGCAGCTCGGGCTCGCTCCAGCCATGCTTGCTCTCTTCTTGGGCGACATGCACTTCCAACAGCACGTCGATCACCCGGTTGCAGCGCAGGGCCTGCTTGTTGATCTCCTCCAACAACCGGGCCGAATCGCCCGAATGGATCAACGAAACGAAGGGGGCGATGTACTTGACCTTGTTGGTTTGCAGCGCCCCGATCAGGTGCCACTCGATGTCCCCGGGCAGGGCCTCGTGCTTGGCCGAGAGCTCCTGCACCCGGCTCTCGCCGAAGATGCGCTGCCCGGCCTCGTAGGCCTCGCGGATCGCCTCGGGAGGGTAGGTTTTCGAAACGGCCACCAACTTCACCGGATCGGGTAGGGCGGAGCGCAGGGTAAGTATCTCTTCTCGGATAGACATATAAGTTTCTGCGAAAAATTACTACATTTGAAGAATATAGGATTCGGTTCGGCAATCTTTTACGGGCAAGCCCGTACGATTGCGCTCACCTTTCACTATATTTGTTAATTCTCGTTTTCGACTATTCAAAATTAACCAAAAAATATGAAACGAACACACTTTGCCCTTATTCTCGCTTCCCTGTTGCTGGGCTCGCTGAGCGCCGAAGCCTGCACCAATATCCTGGTCTCGCGGGGCGCCGCCGCCGACGGATCGACCATGATCACCTACACGGCCGATTCCCACCAGCTCTACGGCTGCCTCTACCACCGCCCGGCCGCCGACCACGCGCCCGGCACCAAGGTGCAGATTCACGAATGGGACACCGGAAAATACCTCGGCGAGATCAGCCAGGTGCCGCACACCTATTCCACCGTGGGCAACATGAACGAACACCAGTTGATCATCGCCGAAAGTACCTTCGGAGGCCGCCCGCTGGGCGACCCGGACGGGATCATGGACTACGGCTCGCTGATCTACACCACCCTCCAGCGCGCCCGCACGGCCCGCGAAGCCATCGCCGTGATGAGCGAGCTGGTCAACGAATACGGCTACGCCTCGGGCGGCGAATCCTTCTCCATCGCCGACCCCAACGAGGTGTGGCACATGGAGTTGATCGGCAAGGGCTCCAAGCTGGTCAAGGGCAAGAACGCCAACAAGGGCGCCGTCTGGGTGGCCATGCGCCTGCCCGAGGGGACCATCGGCATGCACGCCAACCAGGCCCGCATCACCACCTTCCCGCTCAGCGATCCCGAGAATTGCCTCTACGCCCCGGATGTCATTTCCTTCGCCCGCGCCTCGGGCTTTTTCTCGGGCCCCGACGCCGAATTCAGCTTCGCCGACGCCTACTGCCCCCTCGAGTTCGGCGCCCTGCGCGGGTGCGAGGCCCGGGTCTGGAGCGCCTTCAACCGGGTGGTCGAAGGGGGCATGGGCAAGTACCTCGACTACGCCATGGGCATTGACGCCTCGGTGCGCCTGCCGCTGTTCGTGAAACCGTCCAAGAAACTGAGCGCCAAGGATGTCATGTGGTTGATGCGCGACCACTACGAGGATACCCCCATGGACATGCGCTTAGGGATCGGCGCCGGGGGCCATAACCTGCCTTACCGCTGGCGCCCGATGCACTTCACCGTGGACGGCCAGGAGTACCTCAACGAACGCGCCACGGCCACCCAGCAGACCGGCTTCTGGTTCCTGGGCCAGGCCCGCAGCTGGCTGCCCGACGTGATCGGCGGCATTCTCTGGTTCGGCGTGGACGACTCGGGCACCTCCTGCCTCACGCCGATCTACAGCTCCACCACCCGCATCCCCGAATGCTTCCGCGAGGGTAACGGCCACATGACGGAGTACTCGCCCACGTCGGCCTTCTGGCTCTTCAACCGGGTGACCAACTTCGCCTACCTGCGCTACGACCTGATCAGCGCCGACATCATCAAGGTGATCCACGAGACCGAAAACCGCAACGCCGCCGAAATCCCGGCCATGGACGCCGCGGCCAAGATCCTCTACGACCAGGACCCGGCCCTGGCGGTCGATTTCCTGAGCAATTACTCGGTCTCCACGGCCCAACGCCTGTTCGACCGCTGGAGCGAGCTGGACAAGTACCTCCTGGTGAAATACATCGACGGCAACGTCAAGAAAGAGGAGAACGGCGCCTTCAAGGACAACGGCAACGGTCAGCATATCCCCGCCATGCCCGATTTCCCCGGTTACGACGAGACCTGGCAGAAAGCCGTGGCGACCGACCCCGCTTCGGAAGTTTTAAAGGTTGTCAAGACGAAAAATCTTCCTGAACGGTAATCCGGAAACATATCCATAAAAAATGCCGCCCTTTTTCGAGGCGGCATTTTTTATTCAAAAGAAGTAAATCTTATTTTCTAATAGCGGCGACTCCCGGCAACTCGATGCCTTCCATATACTCAAGTAAGGCACCACCGCCGGTGGAAACATAGCTCACCTGGTCGGCCAGGCCGAACTTGTTGACGCAGGCCACGGTATCCCCCCCGCCGATGAGCGAGTAGGCGCCGGCCTTGGTGGCTTTCACGACCGAGTCGGCCACGGCGCGCGAGCCCTTGGCGAAGGTGTCCATTTCGAACACGCCCACGGGACCGTTCCAGAGGATGGTCTTCGAGGCGGCGATCACTTTATCGAAAGCTTCGATCGACTTGGGACCCACGTCCAGGCCTTCCCATCCGTCGGGGATGTCGTTGGCGGCGGTGACGCGGGTGTTGGCGTCGTTGCTGAAGCCGTCGGCGATCACCGAGTCTTCGGCCAGGATGATGCTCACACCCATTTCCTTGGCCTTGGCCAGAATGCCCAGGGCCGTGTCGAACTGGTCGGGCTCGCAGATGCTCTGGCCTACCTTGCCGCCCTGTGCGGCCTTGAAAGTGTAGGTCATCCCGCCGCCCAGGATCAGGTTGTCCACCCGCTTCATCAGGTTTTCGATCACGCTGATCTTGGTCGAGACTTTCGAACCGCCCAGGATGGCCGTGAACGGTTTTGCGGGGGCTTCGAGCACCTTGTCGATGGCTTTAAGTTCATTCTCCATCAGGTAGCCGAACATCTTGTCTTTCGGGAAATACTCGGCGATCAGGGCCGTCGAGGCGTGGGCGCGGTGGGCCGTCCCGAAGGCGTCGTTGATGTAGCAGTCGGCGTAGGAAGCCAGAGTCTTGGTGAACTCTTTCTGGCTGGCTTTGACGGCCTTCTTGGCTTCGGCCTTCTGTTCGTCGGTGGCGTCCTCGGCCAGGCCGCGGGGCTTGCCTTCTTCCTCGGCGTAGAAACGCAGGTTTTCGAGCAGCAGGACCTGTCCGGGTTTCAGCGCGGCGGCTTTTTCGGCGGCCTCTTTGCCCATGCAGTCTCCGGCGAAGTCCACCTTCACGCCCAGGCGTTTTTCGACCGTGGGGATGATGTGGCGCAGCGAGAATTTATCTTCGGGGCCCTTCTTCGGGCGGCCCAGGTGGGACATCAGGATCACGGAGCCTCCTTTTTCCAGCACCTTCTTGATGGTGGGGATGGCCGCCCGGATGCGGGTGTCGTCGGTCACTTCCAGGTTTTCGTTCAGGGGCACGTTGAAGTCCACGCGGATGATCGCGCGTTTGCCGGTGAAATCGTAGGTTTCGATACTTGCCATAAGGGTTGATTTTTATCGGATTTGTACTTTATCGTCTCGTTGAAAGGCAAAGTTAATGAAATTTTTTAAAAATAACTTTTCCCGCGACTTCAATCTCGCAGGCCTTTGATTTCGTCCGGAACCTTGCAGACCGGGATAGGTTCCATCTTGTGGCGGTTGGCCCGGTTGCGCGCCAGGTAGATTTCCACCACCTCGCGGTCGCGCCCCTCGAGTTGCTCGGCCCGCCCCCCTTGCAGGATGTGCTCCATGGCCCGCTCCAGTTCGGGGTAGCTGGCCCCGATCTGCTGCTCGTCGGTGCGCTCCCCGTCGAAAAGGCCGTCCGAGGGGGCCGCCTTCAGAATGGAGGCGCAGATACTCAGGCTGTTGGCTAATTCGAATACCTCGCTTTTGGTCAGGTCGGCGATCGGGCTCAGGTCCACGCCGCCGTCCCCGTACTTGGTGAAGAATCCCACGCCGAAGTCCTCGATCTTGTTGCCCGTGCCCACGACCAGGGCGCCCCGCAGCCCCGCCAGGTGGTAGAGCGAGACCATGCGCAGGCGTGAGCGGGTGTTGGCCCGGGTGAGTTCCTCCCGCGGGTCGTCGTCCGAAGTGGGGAAATTCCCGATCAGGTCGTCGTAGGCCCGGCTCAGGTCGATCTCCAGTGACTCGACGTTCGGGAAGCGCTCCCGCAGCCAGGCGATGTGTTCCTCGGCCCGGGCGCAGTGGGCGGTGGCCTGGTGGATCGGCAGGGCCAGGCAGAGGGTGGGCAGTCCGGTCCGGGCTGCCAGCACGGAACAGAGGGCCGAGTCGATGCCGCCCGAAATACCGATCAAAAAGCCGCTGCTGCGGGCATCGCGGGCGTAGTCGGACATCCAAGTGACAATGTGGCGGATAACGGAGGGAGAGTCCATCGGGAATCGGTTTAGAGTAGAACAAAAATACCAACTATTTTCCGAAAAGGGGCCGGACCCGGAGCTAAAACCCGCCGGGATTTTGAGTTTTTCCCGAAATTATCTATTTTCGTCTCCGGATAAAACACATAACCATGGCACAAAAACAACACACACGGATTGCATCGCTTCTCTGCGGCCTCTTTTTGCTGTGCGGAGGTCTTTCCCTGACAGGCTGTTCTTCGTCGGCCGAAAAACAGTTGAGCGAGTTCGCTTACAGTCTGAATGCCCAATGCCCGATCGAGTTGGGTGACGGAATGGCGATCGCCCGGGTGGTTACCCTGCCCGAACGGACCTTGCAGTACAACATCGTTTCCAACTACCTGAGGAAGTCCACGCCGCTCGATGGACTGGGAATGACTTGGGAATCTATGGCAGAGAAATACCGTGGGCACATGATCGAAAACCTGAAAGCCAACCCTGCGCTGAAGAAGATCAAACGCATCGGCATCACGTTTGTCTACCACTATAGGGACAACGACGGGAATTCCCTGATGGAATTTACGATTACTCCGGAAGATTATTAGACGATCCGGTAGAAAAAAGAAAGTCGCCTTCTCGAGGGCGACTTTTTTATTGATTCACGTCGATCAGAGCACTCCGTTCCGCGGAACGGTAAACCAAAACCGGGAGCCGACGCCTTTCTGCGACTCGACGCCGATGCGGCCGTCCATGCGTTCGATGATGCTTTTGCAGATCGACAACCCCAGGCCGGTGCCCTGCACGAAGCTGTTCAGCTTGACGAAGCGTTCGAAAACGCTCGGGGCCGTTTCGGGGTCCATCCCCACGCCCGTGTCCTCGACCGAAAACTCGATCTGGTCGCCAATTTCCTTGTATTTCAGCCAGATATGGCCCTCTGTGGTGAACTTGATGGCGTTGCCGATGAAGTTCGACAGCACCTGAATGAGTCGCTGGATGTCGCTGTGGATGACGATATTCGAGGTGTCCTCCGGCGGGATGACTTTCAGTTCGACCCCTGCGGGCACCCGGAGTTTGAACGAGCTGAGCACCTGGGCGCAGAGCTCCTCGGCCGACCAATCTTCCATCTGTAACTCGATGTCCCCCGATTCAATCTTTGAAAGGTCTAGGATGTCCGAGATCAGGCTGAGCAGCAGATTGTTGTTCTTTTGGATGATCGAATTGTATTCCTGCTTTTCTTCCTCCTCGTCCGTCTCGGCCAGCAGGGCCGAGAAACCGACGATGGCGTTGAGTGGAGTGCGGATCTCGTGGCTCATGTTGGCCAGGAAAGCCGATTTCATCCGGTCGGCCTCTTCGGCCTTGGCCTTGGCTTCGAGCAGCTTCACTTCGCTCTCCTTGATCTGGTTGACGTTGAAGTTGATCCCGAAGATTTGCAGGATTTGATTTTCCGGGTCGTACTCCGTGACGTATGCCGCCGTGCTGAGCCATTTCCAGCCTTGCCCGTTGCGCACCCGGAATTCACACCGGATTTCTTCTTTGTCTTTGTTTTTCAGCGCGTTTTCCAGGAAGTTGTCCAGGGTGACCAGGTCGTCGGGATGGATCATGTGGCGATAATCCTCGAACGAAAGATGGGCGTTTTCAGGGTTGTTGAATCCCATGTTGCGGTACCATTGGTCGGAATTGAAGTAGGTCTGGCGCAGGATATCCCAGCGGAAAAACCCGACTTCGGCGATTTCGGCCACCGCATTGAAGGCCGATTCGAATTCGCGCAGGCGGGAGGAGGTTTCGTAGATTTCGGTGTTGTCGATGACGATCGCCAGGTAGTTTTCCACCTCTCCGGCGGCGTTGTGGATGACGGAACATTTGATCGTCAGGTACTTTTTCTGTCCCGCGGTCTCGGCGCCGTAATACCGGCGCTGGCGCACGAGCCTTTCGGCGTCGATGTTGACGTCGAACGTGACGTCCTTGCCGTCGAGCAGCATGTCGCGGGCGTATTCCGGCAGCGAGGGATTGGCGAAGAGCGAGCGTCCGAGCAGCACGCTCTCGTCGGAGATATGCAGGATATCGAGGTCTTTCTGGTTGACGTCGATCATGTAGCCCTCCTTGTCGTAGACCTCGATGCCCACCGGGATGCCGGAGTAAACCTTTTTGATCTCGGTCTCGCTTTTTTGCAGGGCCTCCGTGGTCTGGACCAGCTCGGTCACATCGGTGAACAGCGCGACCACGGCACCTTGCTGGGGCGAGTAGATGGTGGTGTTGTAGTAGCGGCCGTCGTTGCGGAACTGGCCCCGGGTCTGGTGGCTGTATCCCTCGTAGGCGACCCGCTTGAGGATCTGCAGGTCGAGTTTATTGACGAAAATGGGGCCGATCTCGGTGTGCTTCTTCCCCACTATCTGCTCGCGCGGCAAGCCCAACATCTGAGTGAACTTGGGATTCACGTCCAGATATTCGTAGTCGATGACCGTCTCCCCATCCTCGGCCAGGTCGATGCGCAACTGGAAGTAGCCCATCGGCATGTTCTGGTAGAGCAGTTTCTCGAACTGGCTGTCCCGGGCTGTAGCCACGGGGGCGGCTGATGAGGTGGCGTTGTCCATGTGGCGGTTCATGTTTCTTGCCATTAGTTACTTAGCCGACAAAGATATTTATTTTATTGACACTGTGGTCCGTTTGTTGCAAAAATCGAATATTTAGACAAACTCTTAGCCTACAAAAAGAATACCGCAGAGAAAGTCTCTGCGGTATTCTATGGGGGTGTTTCCGGAAACTGCTTACGAGAAGGGAGTTACCGAAACGTAAGATTTGTTGTCTTTTTTCTTGCGGAACGATACGGTGCCGTTGACCAGGGCGAAGAGGGTGTGGTCTTTGCCGATCCCTACGTTTTCACCGGGGTTGTGTACGGTGCCGCGTTGACGCACCAGGATGTTGCCTGCTTTGGCGACCTGGCCGCCGAAAAGTTTTACGCCCAATCGTTTGCTTTCGGATTCGCGGCCGTTCTTGGAACTACCGACGCCTTTCTTATGTGCCATTTCGTTCTCGTTTTAAGCGTTAGCGATCTCGTCGATGAGGATCTGGGTGAGGAACTGGCGGTGGCCGTTCTTAACCTGATACCCTTTGCGGCGTTTCTTCTTGAACACCAAGACTTTGTCGTCTTTGAGGTGGCGAAGGATCGTTGCATTTACGCTGACCCCTTTTACAACAGGTGAGCCAACTTTAACCTGACCGTCATTGTCTGTGAGCAGGACACGATCGAAACTCATCGAGGAGCCTTCCTCCCCGGCGAGACGGTGAACATAGAGTTTCCGACCTTTTTCAACTTTGAATTGTTGACCTGCAATTTCTACGATTGCGTACATTAATTTTGGTTATGATTACACAAATAGGTCTGCAAAGATAAACATCTTTTTACTCAAAACAAACATCCCGCGATCTTTTTTCTCCGGGCCTCCGCGCGCTCCGCAGCGCCGGACTTTTTTTTAGCTCCTGTGAATCAGCCGCTTTTTACGTTCCCTTTCGCCGGAAAAGACGTTTTCGCGGGGCGAAATTTCGCTATCTCGCAAGAAAGCGCTAATTTTAGACAAAATTTAAAGTCGTTTGCTCCGTTCTTAGTAATAGAGTTTCATTGGCAAATCCACGCTAAGCTTATGTATATCCTCAATACGACATTCGTGGTGGACGGTCCCGCGCACACGCCTTTTCTGGAATTGATGCGCGAGCGTTACATCCCCCTGCTCAGGCAGGAAGGCTTCCCCGAAATGACCTTCACGCGGTTGATTCGCGAGGAACCCGCCGGCGAGTTCACCTACTCCTTGCAGGTGGCCGTCCCCACGCTCGACGACTACCGCCGGGTGAGCGAGGAGCTTTTCTCGGAATACGAGCGGATCGCCCGCCACCGCTTCGGCGAGCAGGTGCTCTGGTTCACCTCCCTGCTCAAAAAAGTAAACTGTTAATCCCAACAACCCAGTATAATGTATAAAAAAGCACTACTCTTTCTACTGATTCTCCTCGGGGCCGGACAGCTCTCCGCCGCCGAATACTCCTCCAAGATCGACCTCCTCAAGGGCGAGCACTGGTGGGGAGTCTTCGTGGTCAGCGGCCGCGCGATGCCCTTCGACAAACCCTTCGCCAAGGTCGACCTGGCCACCTGGGCCGGGGGCCAGACCACGCCCTTCCTGGTTTCGAGCCGCGGCCGCTACATCTGGAGCGCCGAACCTTTCGCCATCGAGTACAACGGGCTCAGCTTCCTGATCACCTCTCCCAAGGAGGAGGTGAAAGCCGTCACCGGGGGGCGCTCGCTCCGCGAAGCCTACCTGGTCTGCTGCCACAAGAATTTCCCCCCGTCCGGAAAAACGCCCGCCATCGAGCTCTTCACCCGCCCGGTGTACGACACCCGGCGGGAACTGGGCTTCGAGCCCACCGCCGACGGTCTGCGCACCTACGCCGACCGCCTGTTGCAGGCCGGTTTCCCGGCCGGCACGCTGGTACTGGGGGCGGGCTGGCAGCAGTCGGTGGGCAGCTTCGATCCCGATCCGCTGCTCCTGGGCGACTTCAAGGCCCTCCTGGGCGAGCTCCACGACAAGGGCTTCAAGATTATGTTGACCGTGACTCCTTACGTCAGTGGGGACGGGCGCACCTACCGCCAGTACCGGGGCAGCGACATCTTTGTCCGCAACGCGGGCGGGGACCTGACCACCTGCGCCTGGGACGGGGGGTACAGCGCCCTCTACGACCTGACGCGGGAAGAAACCTCCAAGCTGCTGCGCGGCTGGCTCGAGGGCCTGCACCGCGACTGCGGCGTGGACGGCTACGTGTTCGATTGCCGGGGCGCCGTGCCCGCCATGAGCCGGGCCGCCGGGGGCTCCCAAGCCTACCTCGAAGCCTGGACCAAGATGGGCGAAGGCTTCCCCTTCTGCGAATACACGATCAGCCGCAGCCGGGGCTTCGATCCTTACGTCCACCTGCTGAACTCGACGCTGCCGCTCGACGGCAACGTCCTCAAGGGGGCCTGCGCCGATATGCTCAACGCCAACCTGCTGGGCTACCCCTACACCATCATCCACCCCAAGGTCGATTCCCTGACCCGGGATGCCGCCCAGGCCCAGACGATGCTCCTGCGCACGGTCATGCTCTCGGCCTTCCTGCCCGTGATGCACATTCCGTTCACGCCTTCCCAGGTGCACGACCCGGCCCTGGAAGAGGCCCTCAAGGGTATGTGCAACCTCCGGGTGCAGATGGCCGATTATTACGAAACGCTGGTGAAGGAGTCGGCCCGCACGGCCGAGCCGATCCTGCGCCACATGGAATACGAATTCCCCCGCAACGGCTTCACCGACTGCAACGACCAGTTCATGCTGGGCTCCAAGTACCTGGTGGCCCCGCTGCTGGACGCCTCGAACAGCCGGACGGTGCGCTTCCCGCGGGGAATCTGGGTCGACCGGGACGGCAAACGCTACAAAGGCCCCCTGGTGACCACCGTGAACTCCCCGCTGGGATACCCGCTGGTATTTCAGTCGGCCAAGTAACGAGCTTGGCGTGTGATTTGCAGCGTATCGCTTGATCCGCAAGGCTGAAGTCGGGGGGCGGTGAACAACACCATTGTTGAATAGGAACATCTAAAACGGATGGCTATGCTGAATCAAGAACAGATCGATTTCCTGTTGATTAACGCCTACAACGCGGCGGTGCGCTCCGGAGCGCTGGTGCTGGATATTTTCAAAAAACAGAAGGCTTCCCTGGGGGCGAAACCCCTGACGATGGCCGACGCCGTGTCACACGAACAGATCAAGAGTTACCTGGGCCAGACCCGCATTCCGATGCTCAGCGCCGAAGGGCGCGATCTGCTCTACCAGGAACGCTGCAACTGGGACCTCTTCTGGATGGTCGACCCGCTGGACGGCACCCGCGAATTCGTGCGGGGCAACGGCGAGTTTACGGTCAACATCGCCCTGATGTACAACAACTCCCCGCTCATCGGGATCATTTACGTTCCCTACATCAACAAGTTCTATTTCGCCGTCGAGGGCAAGGGCGCTTACCTCAAATTTCCCCTTACACCCCGGCCCGACTTCGAGTCCTCGCTCGAAACATTGTGGAAGGATGCACGCCCCCTGCCCACCTGCGATTGCGCCAACGATCCCCGCTGCGTGGCCATCAGCCGTTCGCACAACACCCCCGAGACCTTCGAATACGTCGAGCGCTTCAAGACCCTCTACCCGGACGCCAAAGTGGTCGAGCAGGGGAGCTCCTACAAATTCTGCCTGCTGGCCGAGGGCCTGGTCGATTACTACGTCCGCACCTCGGAGACCTACGAATGGGACACGGCCGCCGGGGAACTGATCCTGAGGGAAGCGGGAGGGTCGACACTATCGCTTGACGGTAAAGAATTTACATACAATAAAGAATCGCTCTCGAACCCCCATTTCGAGTGCAAAAATAAATACCTCGCCGGGCAGGAAGTTGCTTAGGAAGTCGTTTAAAACTTCGTACCTTTGCCCGCGTATATTTTTAGTAGAAGAATAATGGATAAACGAAAACGAGTGGCCTTGGTAGCGCACGACAACATGAAGCGCGACCTGGCCGAATGGGTGGACTGGAACTGGGAGAAACTCCTCCAGCACCACCTGATCTGCACCGGGACCACCGGCAAGATGGTGGCCCAAACCCTGATGGACCGCCGCGGCAACGACCAGGCGCGCTTCGACATCACCCTGCTCAAGTCGGGCCCCCTGGGCGGCGATCAGCAGCTGGGCGCCATGATCGCCGAAGGCGGCGTAGAGGCCCTAATCTTTTTCTGGGACCCCATGCAGGCCCAGCCCCACGACGTGGACGTCAAGGCCCTGCTGCGCCTGGCAACCCTCTACAACGTGCCCACGGCGGTCAATCGCTCCACGGCCGACTACCTGATCTCCTCCCCCCTCTTCGGGGACGACTATACCCCGGTGGTCAAAGACTACCGCAGCTACGTCGAACGCCCGCTCAAGGACGATTGACGAGTTTTTTTACACTAATCTAAAATGAGGGCCGATCGCATCACGATCGGCCCTATTCTTTGTAACAAACTCAATTTATGGTTGTTCTGCGATCGAGGTAATCGCCGCCTGCCAACGTTCATTTATTGGACATAGTCTACCTGCACCTGGCAACTTGCTTTTTTTCCTCCCGCCGCGGCGGTGATGATAGCCATCCCGTACCCTACAGCTTTTATGTTCCCTGCGTTGTCTACGGTGGCGACATCGGTTGCAGAGCTTGACCAGATAACCGTTTTGTAGGTCGCGTTGTCGGGAGTTACCGTGGCTGTGAGCGTCTTCGAAGAGCCAGACCTCATCGACAAGATGATTGTATTTATCGTTAGTGACGAGACGGCAATTTCGGGCGTAACATCAGGCTTGGGTTCCCCTTTCCCACAAGAGGCGAGAGATATTCCCGCGATGGCTAAAGCCAACCAAAGTGCTTTCTTCATGGTGAAAAATTAGATGATTTTTATGTTCGGTTAGAATAACTAACAAAAGTATATATATTATTTTAAATTCTACTTTTTCGAAGACCGTTTCCCAGCTTTCTCCACCGGAGCTTTCTTAAAGGAAACCAACTGCACCTCGAAGATCAGCGCCTCGTTGGGGCCGATCGTTCCGGAGAAGCCCTGCTCGCCGTAGCCCAGTTCCGCGGGGAAGTAGAGGGTGTAGATCGCGCCGGTTTTCATCAGTTGCAGCCCTTCCTGCACGCCCTTGACCAGGTCGGTCAGGGGGGACTCCATCGGCTTGCCCCGCTCCTGGGAGGAGTCGATCACGTCGTAGGTGACGTGGCGGATGGTGTAGTGGATGGTGACGATGTCTTCGGGCGTGGGGCTTGCGCCGCTCCCCGGCGCGACCACTTTGTATTGCAGCCCGCTGGGGGTGACGGTGATCCCCGGCTTGACGGCGTTCTTTTCCAGGAAGGCTTGTCCCGCCTTGAGGTTGCGTTCGGCGGGGACGATGTTTTGGGCCGCCAGGGTGCCGAGGCTTCCGATTGCGAGCGCCAGGGCGGCCAGTGTCAGACAAAAAATCTTTTTCATAACTAAACGATTAATAGAATACGACCGGACCGGCCAGCCCCATCGGGTAGACGGGCTGGTGGGCGGTCCAGCTTTGTGCGGTTTCGTTCTTCTTGAGTGATTTGCAGTAGTTGCCCAGCGTGGTGGTGACGCGCACGGTGAGCGTGTTGTCCCCTTGGCGCAGGGCGCTGCCCAGCGGGAAAATCCGGTCTCCATACCATTTCACGCCCAGCGATTCCCCGTTGAGGATCACCTCGGTCACCCCGTCGTGGGTCAGCCCGGCGTCGATCCACTCCAGGGCCGAGGGGTCGTCCACGCGGATCGTGGCGGTGTAGTCGAGGGTGCCCCCGAAGGCGTTGAGTTCTTTCTGGGGGAGGGCGCTCAGATCGGTCAGCGCGCTGAGCCGGGTGCGGTAATCGGTGCCGGCGACCGGGTTGTGGCAGGAGAGCTCCCAGGGACCTGCGGCCTGCAGCACCGGAGTGCGGCCATGGGGCGGTTCCCGGAAGGCTTCCCCCTCGGCGTCCGCGTCCCCGAAGACGATCAGCTTGCTCTCGGCCGGGGCGAAGTAGAGGTCCAGGCCCCTGGCGGCATCGCCCAGGCGGTAGCGCTTGCCCGTCTCGGCGTCCCACAGCCAGGCGGGTTTGCCGGAGACTCCGGCGGCCGTGAAGTCGATGTGCACCTGGCGATTCTCCGTGGGGCTGTAGTTGGTGAAGAAGAAAATATCCCGCTCGGCGGCCTTGTAAAAATTCTGGCTGAAATAGAGGTCGGGGCGGTCGATCTGCACATAAGGAGTACCTAGCGCCCCCGATTTTTGAAGTCCGGCCACGTAGCTGAACAAGGACTCGTCCGCTCCGGGCGCGGGCACCGTGACAAAACGCTCGGCGTACTTTTCCCGGATGGCCTTCATGGTTTTCTGAACCCGCTCGTCGTTCTGCGCCGCATCGCGCAGGCCCACCGACTGGCAGGGCGTTTTGCCGATGCAGACCACACGGCCCCCGGCTTTCAGGAAGGCTTCGAGGGCCTTGGCCGTGGCGGGGTGGACGCTTTCGACCTCCACCAGCAGCAGGGTGTTGTAGGAACGCGTCCCGTAGTGCAACGCACCCTTCGAGCTGCGGCCCTGCTGCAGGATTTCCTGGCTGATGTAGTCGCAGCCGTAGCCGTTCTGGTGCAGGGCGGGCCAGACGGCGAAGGCGTAGTCGGGGTAGGCCACCGTGGGGAAGGGGTCGCGCTGGGCGCCCAATTTCGACCAGAGGTCTTCGAAGGGCAGCATCAGGGCGATGTCCGCTTGTTGCTCGCTGTTTTGGAAAACGGCCGACAGGCGCGCCTTGTAGCCGGTCCAGAGGCGCAGATAGGGCCACCAGGTGTTGCGCTCGTTGATGTAGGTGCCGTAGCGTAGCCAGCCCGGGAAGGGGGCTTCCTGGGGCGAGTAGCTGAAGCCGTGGAAGATCGAGTGGTTGACCCCCGAGAGGTTGCTCAAATCGCCCACGATCTTCATGCTCTCGAGCGAAGCGTTGAAGACGCTGCCCGTGTTGGTGATCTCCTCGCAACTGACCCTCCCGTTGCCCGAAAGCAACGAGGCCGAGGCGACCAGCTTGTTGCTGATGGTGTAGCCGTGTCCCCCGAGGCCCCGTTCGCGGAAATTGTCCAGGCCGGGGACGCCCAGCCAGGTCTCGCACTCGGGAATATCGACGTACATGCTCGCGTGCAGGGGATGCAGCCCCCGGCCGTAGGCCTGGATGCGCGAGAGCATCCCGTTGCGGTGGCACCACTCGTTGTAGGGCTCCATAAAGGCTTCCTGGAAAAGTTCGCGCTGCGTCAGGTCGAAGTCGTAGCGCACCCGGTCGATGAGCGAGGCGGAGAGGGCGGGCGAAATTTCCGATCCGTATTTTTCGTTCACCGGGTTGCCCATCTCGCCCACCTTGAAGATCAGGTAGGGCAGGTAGGGGCTCAGGTCGTAGCCCCGGCGTTTTTGAAATTCAGAGAGCATCTGCCCGTCCCAGTTAGCCCCTTCCAGCTCGAAGCTGTCGGTGAAGGCCCCCCGCAGGTTGCCGCCGCCCATTTGCTGAAAGCGGGTGTTCATCCGGTCGGACATCCGTTCCAGAAAGGCTTCCACGGCCGAACGGTCGAAGTGGTTGACCACGGGCCCCTTGGCTCCCGGAGCCCCGTGGATCACGCCCATGTAGCCGGTCATCTTCACCAGGCAGTAGAGCACGTAGTCGCCGTCGGCGGGCGCCTGCAACTCGATCGTTTCGTTGCCCGAGAGGTTGTCGTAGGAGATGCCCGGGGTGAACTCGTCGATGTGGGCGGGCATCAGCCGCAGGTAGACCAGTTCCTTGAGCGGGTTTTCGTAGACGGAGTGGATCTTGGGCTGCACCTTATCGAGGATCGCCTGGCGCGGCATAGAGAAAATTTCCCCGCCCTTCAGATCGAACGTTTCGAGGGTAATCATCTGCAATTGCTGGTCGCGGGTCAGAAATTCCGCCCCGTAGGGCCAGCCCGAGCCGACGATGATGTCGGCCGTCATCCCTCGTTTGCGGCAGCCTTCGATGGCCGTCTGCACCCGGTCCAGCCACTCGTCGCTGAGCCAGGGCCAGGCCGGATAGCCCAGCGTGTCGGCCTCGCGGGGCAGGGCGATGGTGTTGATCTCCACGCCCCCGATCCCGGCCGCGTCCAACAGGTCCAGTTCGCGCTCGATCTCGGCATCGGTCTGCCGAGCGCCGTTCCACCACCACCGCACAAAGGGGCGGTAGTTCTTCCCGGGCTCCTGGAATACCTCGTAGAGGTCCCGGCTTTCGGGTTTCCCGTCGGGCGAAGCGACGCCCACGGGTAACTGGGTCGAGGAGGGGGCTGAGCAGCCCGATGCAACGGCCAGCAGGCCGAGGGTCAACAGTCGGAGGATGGGGTTTTTCATGGGGAGTGAAATAAGTTGCACTAAAGGTACAAAAAATATCCCTAAAAACGGAGTGGTCCGCTTTTAGGGATATGCAAAATAACCCTGTCCGGCGTTATATCAGAGCCTTCAAATAACCCATGGCATACGCCATTCCCGCCTGCCAGGGAGCCGGGCAGCTCAGCAGGGGAGTGTGGTCGGGAATCACGACCCCCTCGTAGTCAGTCTCATGCAGGATACGCATGATGCGCTTGACATCCAGGTCGCCATCATCCAAAAAAGTCTCGTGGTAGTGGGGGGCCTTGCCGCTGACATTGCGCAGGTGGATATAGGCCAGTTTGCCCTGCCGGGCGTGCTTTTCGGTGTAGGCGTACAGGTCTACCTCCCCCTCGGCCTCGGTAAGGGTGCCCAGGCAGTACTCGAAGCAGCTCGAAGGGCTTTCGCGCAGGGCGGCCAGGCGGTCGTACAGGTCGACCCGGTAGACCAGCCGCGGGGTACCCCGCAGTTCGGGCACGGGCGGATCGTCCGGGTGGGCGGCCAGCCGCACCCCGGCCTCCTCGGCCACGGGCAGCAGTTCGTCCAGGAACCAGCGCACCCGCTCCCAGAGTTCCTCGGAGGTGCAGGCAGGCTGGGGCTTGTCGCCCAGTTGTTCGGCGTACTGCATGTTCCACACCATGCCCTCGGGCAGCGGATCGGTGGTCACCGAGTCCATCCCCACCGAGAGGGCGCCGCCCCGGGCGAAGGGGCCTTCGATGCGCCCGCCGACCCCGGCCAGCGAAAAGTTGTAGCCGAAGACCGGAATGCCCGCCGCGCCCAGATTGCGGATGATCTGCTTGAGGCGATCCATCTGCTGCTGCTTGCGGGGCCCGTCCAGCAACACGTCGTGCCAGTCGTAGGGGTTGAAATTCTCGATCCCGTAGAGGGTCAGCCCTTCGGCGGCCATCTCCTCGCGCAGTTTCAACAACGAGGGCAACTCCCAGATTTCATCGTCCTGCCGGGCCCGGCCCCAGCCGTATTTGTCGCCGATGGGTTGGTTGGCCTCGTTGGAGCAATTCCCGTGGTAGTCCACCAGGTGGATCACCAGGTGGGTCGCCCCGCACTGGCGCGCAAAACGGTAATACTCGGGAGTGAGCATGTGGCGGTAAAGCCCGAATCCTAAGTGGATCATAAAATTAATGTATTAGAAAAATAAGCGTCCCGACGGTCGAGACCCAGGCTGTGCATAGCGTGCGTCAGATTTTACTTATCGTCCGAAGTTACAGCCCGGAGCGTATTTGAGTACGTGAGGACTGGAACAAGGAGGATAAGTAAAATATGGCGTGCGATATGTGCAGCCGTTCTAAAATCCGTTGGACATACCTCCATCCACGGGAAGTACTACGCCCGTGACGAATGAAGCGGCGTCGCTGCAAAGATAAAGCGCAGCATTGGCCACATCCTGCGGCTTGCCCCAACCGCCCAGGGGCGTGCGGCCCAACACCTTATCGCGGCGCTTCGGGTTTTTCTCCATCACGCCCAGCATCATTTGCGATTCGATAAAGCCCGGGGCTACGGCGTTCACCCGGATGCCGTAGGCGGCCAGTTCGGTCATCAGCGTGAGGATCATCCCGTGCAGGCCCATCTTGCTCGAAGCGTAGGCCACCACGCCGTCCAGGCCCACGAACGAAGCCATCGAGCTGATCATCAGGATCGATCCGGGAGCCTTGCGGGCGATGCAGCGCTTCGAAAATTCGCGCGAGAAGGCGAATACGGCCGTCAGGTTGAGCTTCAGCACGGCTTCGTAGCCCTCGTCGGTGGTGTCGATCGCCTCGGCCTTGAGGTGGCGTCCGGCGTTGTTGATCAGGATGTCCACGGGGGCCACTTCTTTCTCGATGTTCAGGAAAAGCCCGGGGATGGTAGGCAGGTCGCTCGCGTCATGAACCATATAGCTGGCCTGAGGCCCGAGTTCGCTGACCGCCGTTTTCAAAATATCCTCGGTGCGCCCGGTGATAACCACCCGCGCCCCGGCCTCGACGAAGAGGCGGGCGATGCCCAGGCCGATGCCTGTGCCGCCCCCGGTGATCAGGGCCGTTTTTCCGTCCAGGCGGAATTGTTTCAGATCGCTCATTTCCGGAATTATTTATGTCTTTTTGCCAATTCTTCTTCCAGGTCGGCAATCGAAAGCCCTTGGTTCTCAAGCAGCACCAACAAATGGTAGATCAGATCGGAAGCCTCGTAAATGAGGTCGGGATTGTTGTTGTCCACCGCCTCGAGGATGGTCTCGACGGCTTCCTCGCCCACCTTTTGGGCGATTTTCTTGACCCCCTTGTTGAACAGCTTGGTGGTGTAGGAACCCTCGGGCATCTCCACATGGCGGCGCTGGATCACGCTCTGCAAAGTCCCGATAAAACCCTCGTTCTCACGTCCCCCGAAGCAGCTCTTGCTGCCGGTATGGCAGACCGGCCCCACGGGATTGACCCGGATGAGCAACGTGTCATCGTCGCAGTCTTTGGCGATGCTGCAAACATTCAGAAAATTGCCGCTCGTTTCGCCCTTGGTCCACAGGCGGCCCTTGGTGCGGCTGTAGAAGGTGACGCGGCCCTCGGCCAGGGTCTTTTCGTAGGCTGCTTCGTTCATGTACCCCAGCATCAACACCTGGCGGGTGTCGTTGTCCTGGATGATGGCGGGGATCAGGCCGTCCGCGTTCTTGGCGGCGTCCAGTTCACGGAATTTTATCATAATCTGACGGGAATGTTGGCTTGGTGAAGGGCTGCTTTGAGGGTGGGGATGGGGATCTCGCCGTAGTGGAAGATGCTGGCGGCCAGCGCGGCGTCGGCCTGACCCACGGTCAGCACGTCCACGATGTGCTGGATGGTCCCCGCGCCTCCGGAGGCGACGATGGGAATGGAGATCTCCTCGCTCAAGCGGGCGAAGGTCTCGCAGGGGTAGCCGTTCTTGGTGCCGTCGTGGTCCATCGAGGTGAAAAGGATCTCCCCGGCGCCCCGTTCCTGCGCTTCCTTGGCCCAGGAGTAAAGTTCCTTGTCCGAAAACTTGCGGCCCCCGTGGGTGGTCACCCGCCACAGGCCGTCGACCTGCTTGGCGTCGATGGCCACCACGATGAATTGGTTGCCGTACTTGTTGGCGATCTCGCTGATCAACTGCGGGTTCATCACCGCGGCGCTGTTGACCGTCACCTTGTCGGCCCCGGCCCCCAGCAGGCGCCCGGCGTCCTCAAGCGACGAAATGCCGCCCCCGACGGTGAAGGGGATGTTGATGTTCTCGGCGATGCGGGTCACCAGCTCGGTGAAGGTCTTGCGGCCCTCGTGGGTGGCGCTGATGTCCAGGTAGACCAGCTCGTCGGCTCCCTGCTCGGCGTAGAATTTCCCCATGGTGACGGGGTCCCCGACCTGCTTGAGGTCGACGAAGTTGACCCCTTTGACCGTCTGGCCGTCCTTGATGTCGAGGCAGGGGATGATTCTCTTAGCTAACATATCTATCGGTTTTTGTATTCGTTTTCCAGCATGTCGAAGGTGATGTGTCCCTCGTATATGGCCTTGCCTACGATGACGCTGCGCAGGCCCATCGTGTCGAGGGTCTCGATCTCACTCCAGGCACTGATGCCCCCGCTGACCGTAATGTCGATCTGCGGGAAACGCGCTTGCAGGGCGCTGTAGAGGGCGTTGGCCGGGCCCAGCAGCATGCCGTCCCGGGAGATGTCGGTGCAGATAACCTGGCTCAGGCCCGCTCCCTCGAACTGCTCGATCAGCTCTTCGACCCCTAGCAGGGCCGACTCTTGCCAGCCGTTGATGGCGATCTTCCCGTCGCGGGTGTCGGCCCCCAGAATGATCCGCTGAGACCCGAATTCTTCCAGCCAGGCGCGGAAGAGTTCGGGCTCCCGCACGGCGATCGAGCCGCAGATGGCCCGCGAGGCCCCGGCCCCGAAGACGCTTTGCAGGGCCTCGGTATTTTTGATTCCCCCTCCGTATTGGATATCCAGAGAAGTGTTTTGAGAAATGCGGCGCAGCACCTCCAGGTTCTCGGGGCGGGCGGCCTTGGCCCCGTCCAGGTCCACCAGGTGCAGCCGCCGGATGCCCGCCTGCTCGTAGCGCAGGGCCACTTCCAGCGGGTCTTTGTAGTAAGCCGTCTTGCGGGCGTAGTCCCCTTGGGTCAGCCGCACGCACTCGCCGCCGATGAGGTCGATGGCCGGTATGATTTCTATCTTCATAACTTCAAAAAATTGTGCAGGATGCGTTCTCCCACCGATTCGCTTTTCTCGGGGTGGAATTGCGTGCCGTAAAAATTATCCCGGGCGATGGCCGCGCTGAACGGCAGCCCGTAGGTGGTCGTGGCGATGGTCCCGGCCCCGACTTCCGGAGCGAACGAGTGCACGTAGTAGACGTAATCACCCTCGGCGATGCCCTCGAAAAGCCCGGTGCGCAGGTTTTCGATGCTGTTCCAACCCATGTGCGGAACCTTCATGCCCGGCAGGTCGAAACGCCGCACCCGGTGGTCGAAAATCCCCATGCACTCCGTGTCGTTCTCCTCGCTGCTCCGGCACATCAACTGCACCCCGATACAAATCCCCAACACGGGCTGAGTGAGCGAACGGATCACGTCCACCAACCCTCTCTCACGCAACTTGGCCATGGCCGAAGATGCCTCCCCCACACCCGGCAACAACACCCGCTCGGCCGCCCGGATTTCCCCGGGCGAGGCCGTGATGCGGTATTCGGCCCCCAGCCGCCCCAGGGCGCTGGCTACCGAGTAGAGGTTGCCGGTATCGTAATCCACTACTGCAATCATATCATAACGTGAGTTACGGATAAGAAATCGTTTTACCTATTTGCTTCTATGATCGTTGTCCCGCGATTTCTTATCCCCAACTCGCGTTAAGCGGCTTTTCCAAAGCCGCCAGGCTCGATCTCCCCTCCCCTACCTAGGGGAGGGCTTGCAAACGACCCTACAGGGCCGTTTGCCCAGAGGTAGGTGAGTTGCTTAAATGCAACACACTTATTATAATACTCCTTTGCTGCTGGGCAGCTCAAAACGCAGGCTGCTGCGCGAGATGGCCATGCGCAGGGCCCGGGCGAAGGCCTTGAAGATGCCTTCGATCTTGTGGTGTTCGTTCTCGCCGGTGGCTGTGATGTGGAGGTTGCAGCGGGCGGCTTCGGCGAAGCTCTTGAAAAAGTGCGGGAACATCTCGGTGGGCACGTCGCCCACGCGTTCGCGGGTGAAAGTAGCGTCCCACTGGAAGTCGATGCGCCCCCCGAAGTCCAGCACCACGGTGGCGTCGCATTCGTCCATCGGGAGGCTGAAGCCGTAGCGCGCGATCCCCAGCTTGGAACCCAGGGCGCGGTAGAAGGCTTCGCCCAGCACGATGGCCACGTCCTCGACGGTGTGGTGTTCGTCCACCTGCAGGTCACCTTTCACTTGAAGCGTGAGGCTAACCCCGGCGTGGTGGACGATCTGCTCCAACATGTGGTCGAAGAATTTCAGCCCGGTGTCGATCCCCGAGGCTTTTCCTCCGTCCAGGTCGAGCGAGAGGCGGATATCCGTTTCGCGCGTCTTGCGTTCGATGGAGGCCGTGCGCTCTCCGGCGCGAAGAAATTCCCAGATTTTTTCCCAGCTATCGGTGATCAGCGCGGCCGACTCGGAAAGTCCGGCTTCGGCCAACATCGCGCGTCCCGCCTCGGGCTCCTGCAACAGGATGCCACGGGCGCCCAGGTTGCGGGCCAGGGCGATGTCGGTCACCCGGTCGCCGATCACGTAGGACCCGGCCAGATCGTATTTCTCCGCGTCGAGGTATTTCGAAAACATCCCCGTGCCCGGCTTGCGCGTGGGGGCCATGTCGGCGGGCATGCTGCGGTCGATGAGTTGGTCGTCGAAGCGCACCCCTTCGCCCTCGAGCGTGCGGAGCATGAGGTTGTGGGCGGGATGGAAGTCCGCTTCGGGGAATGAGGCGGTGCCCAGGCCGTCCTGGTTGGTGGCCAGCACCAATTCGAAGTCCAGCGTGGCGATGCGGTTCATGGCCGTGATGGCCCCCGGCACGAAGGCCAGTTTCTCGAGCGCGTCCACCTGGAAGTCCACCGGCGGCTCGACGATCAGCGTGCCGTCGCGGTCGATAAAGAGGGCCTTGGTTTTCATAGGGCGAGGTTTTTCATGATCTCCAGCAGACGGTCGTTCTCGGCCGGGGTGCCGATGGTGACCCGCAGGCAGCCCGCGCACAGCGGCATGCGCGAACGGTCGCGGACGATGATGCCCGCCTCGATCAGCAGGTTGTAGACCCGGCGCGGATCGTCCACCCGGATCAGCACGAAATTGGAGTCCGAGGGGAAGAGTTTTTTCACGGAGGGCAGGCCCGCGAGGCCCTTTTCCACCCGCTCGCGCTCCGAGACGATCTCCCGGATCTGGTGATCCACCGGTTTTTCAAGCTGCTGGAGCACCAGTTGCTGCGTGACGACATTGATGTTGTAGGGGTATTTCACCCGCGAGAGCGTCTCGATCACTTCGGGTTGTCCGAAAGCCAGCCCCAGGCGAAGTCCCGCCATCCCCCACGCCTTGGAGAGGGTTTGCAGGATCACCAGGTTGGGAAATTCATCCAAGCGTTTCAAAAATCCGCCCTCCGGAGCGAAGTCCACGTAGGCTTCGTCCAGGGCCACGATGCCCGGGAAAGTGCGCAGGATCTTCTCGATCTCGGCCCCCGGAAAGGCGTTGCCCGAGGGATTGTTGGGCGAGCAGATCCACAGCAGCCGGGTGTTTTCGTCCGTGGCCGCGAGTAGCTTGTTTGCATCGAGCGAAAAGTCCGCTTCCAGCTCCACCTCCCGGAATTCGACGGCGTTGGTGGCCGCCGCCACCTTGTACATGGCGTAGGTGGGGGTGATCGAGACGGCGTTCTGCCGGTTCGGCTCGCAGAAGACCCGGTAGAGCAGGTCGATGGGCTCATCGCTGCCGTTGCCGATGAAAATCTGCTCCGCGGGCACTCCCTTGATCTGCGAGAGGCGCGCCTTGAGCGCCCTCTGGTGCGGATCGGGGTAGCGGTTGAAACCGTTGTCGTAGGGGTTCTCGTTGGCGTCCAGGAAGATGCCCAGGTCGCCGCCCGTGTATTCGTCCCGGGCGGTGGAGTAGGGGGCCAGGTTGCGGATGTTCTCCCGCATGAGTGCTTTGAGGTCCATTATTCTTTCTCCTTTTTTAACGATTCCAGCCGGATGGCTACGGCGTTGCGGTGGGCCCGCAGCCCTTCGGTCTCGGCCAATAGTTCGATGGTGGGGCCCAGTTCCTTCAGGCCCCGGGGCGTCATCTCCTGGTAGGTGATCTTGCGCATGAAACTATCCAGGTTCACGCCGCTCTCGGAGCGGCCCCAGCCGTTGGTGGGTAGGGTGTGGTTGGTGCCCGAGGCGTAGTCCCCGGCGCTTTCGGGGCTGTAGTTGCCAATGAAGACGCTGCCCGCGGTGAGGATTTCAGAGGCCACTTCCCAGGCCGAAGCCATCGAGACGATCAGGTGCTCGGGGGCGTATTCGTTGGCCAGGGCGATCATTTCCGAGCGCTTGTCCATAACGATGATCCGGCTGTGGTCCAGGGCTTTCACGGCGGTATCCCGCCGGGGAAGCTCCTCGAGCTGCAGTTTGAGTTCCTTCTGCACCCGGTCGGCCAGCCAGCTCGAGTTGGTCAGCAGGATGGCCTGGGAGTCGGCCCCGTGCTCGGCCTGCGAGAGCAGGTCGGCGGCGACGAAGGCCGGGCGGGCCGATTCATCGGCCATCACCAGCACTTCCGACGGCCCGGCGGGCAGGTCGATGGACACGAGCCGCGAGAGCTGTTGCTTGGCTTCGGTGACATATTGATTGCCGGGGCCGAAGATCTTGTCCACCCGCGGGATGCTCTGTGTGCCGTAGGCCATGGCAGCGATGGCCTGCGCCCCGCCCGCCTTGAAAATCTTCCGGATTCCGCACAGGGCCGCCGTGTAGAGGATGGCCGGGGCGATCTTGCCGTTCTTGTCGGGGGGCGAGCAGAGGACGATCTCGCGGCAACCCGCGATGCGGGCCGGGATAGCCAGCATCAGCACCGTCGAAAAGAGGGGGGCCGAGCCGCCGGGGATGTAGAGGCCCACGCGGCGGATGGGCACGGCCCTCTGCACGCAGCGCACGCCCAGGGAGGTCTCCTCGTCCACTTCGATCGGCCGCTGGGCGGCGTGGAAGTGCTCGATGTTGCCCGCGGCGGTCGAGATGGCTTCTTTGAGCTCGGCGGAAATCTGGCCGCGGGCCTCTTCGATCTCGTCGGGGGTGACCAGCGCCGAGGCCAGTTTCACGGTGTCGATCTGTTCGGTCAGTTCCATCAGGGCTTCGTCGCCGCGGGTGCGGACGGCTTCCAGGATGGCCTCCACGCGGGAGGAAATCTGCTCCCGCTCGATGCGGGGCCGGGCGATCAGGGAGGCCCAATCGCGGGCTTCGGGATTGACAATCGTTTGTATCATCGGATCATTTTTTCGAGGGACAACACCAGGATATCTTCGGCGCCGATGGCCTTGAGCTGTTCGATCTTGCACCACAGCTCCCGTTCGTTGATCACCACATGGATCGAGCACCAACCCTCCTGGGCCAGGGGCAGCACCGTGGGGCTCTTCATGCCGGGCAGGATGGCCGTCACCTCGGGGATTTTCCCTTCGGGCAGGTTCATCAGCACGTATTTCATGCCCCGGCTGCGCTGCACGGCATCCAGGCGGAAAAGGATCTGTTCGAGCAGTTGTTTCTTCCGTCCGTCGAGGCCCGGGGTGGCAATCAGCACGGCCTCGCTGTGAAAGACTTTTTCAACCTCCTTCAGTCCGTTGGTCACCAGCGTGCCGCCCGAGCTGACGATGTCGAAGATGGCCTCGGCCATGCCCACCGAAGGGGCGATTTCGACCGAGCCGGCGATCTCGTGGATCTCACCCCGGATGTTCTGCTTTTCGAAAAATTTCGTCAGGATCACCGGGTAGGAGGTGGCGATTCGCTTGCCGTCGAAGTAGGCCGGGCCGGTGTACTCCTCGCCCTTGGGGATGGCCAGCGAGATGCGGCACTTGCCGAAGCCCAGGGGGCGCACCTCTTCCACGGCGTAGTTCTTCTCGGCCACTTCGTTCTGGCCCACGATGCCCAGGTCGGCCACGCCCATGGCCACGGCCTGGGGAATGTCGTCGTCGCGCAGGTAGAGCACTTCGACCGGGAAATCTTCGCTGCGGGCCAGCAGTTTGCGTTTGCTGTCCTCGATGCTGATCCCCGCCTCACGCAGCAGGGCCAGGCTTTCTTCGTTGAGACGTCCTTTCGTCTGAATGGCAATACGGATCATATGGTTTGTCGTTGGTTTTTCGATTCTGTTGAAAATAAAAGAAGGCCCACCCGGATTGGGTAAGCCTTCGTTTGGTGTATGCGATGGTTCCGGAAACAACACACACGTCACAGCCTACCCGAGCAGGTATGGATGATGATGAACGTGATGGATGTTTTTGCGGAAAGTCATGGTCGTGTCAATAAGATAGGACAAATGTAAAGGGTTTTTTCGAAAAAAGCAAATTACTCTTCCATGGAGTCGATCTCCGAGCAAAGCCGCTCGAAAATATCCTCGATCGAGCCCAGTCCGTCCACGGGACGGTATTTGCCCTGGGGCTTGTAGAAGTCGGCCACCACGGCGGTCTGCCCTTTATAAACGTCGATGCGCTTGCGGATCACCTCCTCGTTGCGGTCGTCGGCCCGGCCGCTCACCTCGCCGCGCTTGAGCAGCCGCGTGACCAGCTCCTCGTTGGGTACTTCGAGCGAGAGCATGGCGTCCACCGGAATCCCGTGCTCGGCCATGATGCGGTCGAAGGCTTCGGCCTGGGCCGTGGTGCGGGGGAACCCGTCGAAGATGTTGCCCGTGGCGCTTTTGTGGTGCTCGACGTAGTCGGCGATCATGTCGATCACCAGGCTGTCGGGGGCCAGTTCGCCCCGTTCGATGAATTGCTTCATGGCCCGGCCCTGCTCGGTGTCCTGGCGGATCTCCTGGCGGATCACCTCCCCGGTGGAGATGTGGTTGAAACCGTATTTGGCGACGAGTTTTTCAGCCTGGGTACCTTTCCCCGCTCCCGGGGGGCCGAACAAAACAAGGTTGATCATGGGGTCCATTTGTTGTCTTACCTGTGAAAAAGAGAGGGCAAATCTACACTTTTTTTCGGATTATCGAATCGCTTTCGTTGCGAAATTCAAGGGTAATAAAGCGCAATAAATACCCGGAGGGTTCGTTAAAACGATATATCATCCTCAAAAACAACCCTCTATGACCTTAAAACCTTTCTTCCTGCTGGCCGCTCTTTCTGTGGCGGTCTCCTGCAACAACGAACCGACCGATCCCGAGCTCGACACCTCGGGCCAGGGCGCGGTGTTCGTGGACGATGCCGATCCCGTGACACAGTTGCAGGAGTCCCAGACAGCCTACACGCCCAACTCCACCACCCCGGCCGCAACGTTTGAAACCTCCACCCGGGGCGTCTCCCCCGACAACGCCGTGCGGATCGCCTTTACCGAAGCGGGCGGCGTCGACGTGGTCAACCCCTTCAGCGCCCAGGGCGTCACGGTGACCCTCGATGGGCAGCACGTGACCGTCAACGCCACGGTCTCCGCCGCGAGCCGCGAAGTCAACTACGTCCTCTCGGGCATGACCGCGGACGGTTCCTTTAAGATATACAGCGACTTCAAGCTGGGCCTCGTCTTCGACGGGGTGAGCATCTGCAACCCCGCCGGAGCGGCCGTCAACGTCCAGGCGGGCAAAAAGATTTCGGTCACCCTGACCGACGGAACGGCCAACCGCCTGATTGACGGTGCCGAATACACCGCCACCGTCGACGGAGAGGACATGAAAGGAACTTTCTTCAGCGAAGGGCAGCTGATCTTCGACGGCTCGGGCAGACTGCTCGTCTACGGCAACGCCAAGCACGGCATTTGCAGCGACGACTACATCCGCATCGAGGGCGGTACGATCACGGTCAACAATGCCGTCTCGGACGCCATCCGGGCCAAGGATTACCTCGAACTCAAGGGTGGCATAGTAATCCTCGAAGGCTCCTCGGATGGCATCGAAGTAAGCGACGGCTACCTCACCGTCACCGGAGGAACCCTCCGCGCCACCACCACCGGCAAGGGCGGCAAGGGTATCAAGGCCGCCGGGGACATCACCCTCAGCGGGGGGAGCCTCGACCTGAGGACCACCGTCGATTCCTGGTACGACTCCTCCAAATCGGACATCACTTCCGGCTCGGGCGTCAAGAGCGACGCCAACGTGCTCGTCTCGGGCGACTGCTCGCTGCGCATCCGCTGCACGGGCAAGGCCAACAAGGGGATCAGCGCCGACGGCGACGTTCTCTTCGATGGTGGCGTCACCGACATCATCACCTGGGGCAGCCAGTTCGTCTACGGCAGCCTCGATTCCTCGCCCAAAGCGGTCAAGGCCGACGGCAACCTGACCGTCAACTCCGGCGAGATCACCCTCGTCACCCACGGCACCGGGGGCGAAGGGCTCGAAAGCAAGGACATCCTGACCATCAACGGCGGGCGTATCGTGATCGTCGCCTACGACGACTGCATCAACGCCACCAACGCCATCACGATCAACGGCGGTGAAATCTACTGCTACTCCACGGCCAACGACGGCATCGACTCCAACGGCTCGTTGACCATCACCGGGGGCACGGTCATCGCCTCCGGTACCACGACGCCCGAAGGGGGCCTCGACTGCGACAACAGCCCCTTCAAGATCACCGGGGGTACCCTCATCGGCATCGGCGGCGACAACAGCACCCCCACGTCGAGCCTATGCACCCAGCGCGTGCTGTGCTACAACACCGCAAACATCATCGCCGGGCAACTGATCCGCGTGGCCGCCCCGGACGGCACGGGCGTCACTTTCCGCGTCCCGCGGGCCTACACTCAGCAGATGCAGATGGTGCTGAGCTCTCCGATCCTCAAATCGGGCACTACTTATACCATCTACAACGGCGGCACCGTCAGCGGTGGCAGCAGCTTTCATGGTCTTTACAGCGGGGAGAGCTACACACCCGGCTCGGCCATTTCGACTTTCAACCCCTCCTCCATGGTCACCACCGTAGGCACTTCCTCGGGGAATGGCCCTGGCGGCGGTCCCGGCAGAATGTAGTTTATTTCATTAAAAAGCGGTTTCCGGTTTATTTCCTACCTTTGTGGGAAATTAAACCGGAAACCGCTTTTTTACAGATGAGCCAACCCAAACATACTCCCATCTCCGCCCTGGGCCAATTCGGCCTGGTCGACCGCCTGAGCGCACCTTTCCAGAACGTCAATCCCTCCACCTGCCAAGGGGTGGGGGACGACGCCGCGGTGATCGACGCCGGGGACCGCTTCTCTCTGGTCTCGACCGAGTTGCTGCTCGAGGGCGTGCAGTTCGACCTGACCTACTACCCCCTGCAACACCTGGGCTACAAGGCCGTGGTGGCGGGCATTTCGGATATCCTGGCCATGAATGGTACTCCCCGGCAGGTCTTGTTGGGCGTGGGCGTCTCGTCCCGTTTTTCGGTGGAAATGCTCGAACAACTTTACGAGGGGGTCCGCGCCGCCTGCACCCGCTACGGGGTCGACCTCGCGGGAGGCGATACCTCGGCTTCGGTCAACGGACTGAGCCTGAGTGTGACGGCTCTCGGAGACGTGGAGAAAGAAAAGATCGCCTACCGCCGCGGGGCCGGCGAGCACGACCTGCTCTGCGTGACGGGCGACCTGGGCGCGGCTTACATGGGCATGCACCTGCTCGAACGCGAAAAGCGGGCCCTCGAGGGCCTGCCCGACCCTAAGCCCCGCTTCGAAGGCTACGAATACATTCTGGGAAGACAGCTCCGCCCCGAGGCGCGCCTGGACGTGATCCGCGAACTTTCTTCGCGGGGCATCGTCCCCACCTCGATGATCGACCTGACGGACGGTCTGGCTTCCGACCTGCTCCAGCTCTGCAAGGCCTCGGGCCTGGGCGCGCGGCTCTACCTCGACCGCCTGCCCATCGCCGCCGAAACCTCGGCCATGGCCGCCGAACTGCACGCCGACCCGGTGGTCTCGGCCCTCAACGGGGGCGAGGACTACGAACTGCTGTTCACGGTCCCCGTCACGTTGCGCGATGAGATGGCGGCCCTGGGCGTGGATATGATCGGGCACATGAGCCCCGCCGGAACAGGAGCGAATCTCGTAACTCCGGACGGACAACAGATAGTGCTAACAGCCCCAGGCTGGGCCAGAGAGGAATAAGAAACGGCGCCGTACAAGGCGCCGTTCTCTATTATTCTAGCAGTTGAAAATGCCGCAAGGCATTCGGAATCCCCTCCTCGTCCACCGAGGCGGTGACGTAGTCGGCCTGAGCCTTGACCGCGTCCGAGGCATTTCCCATCGCCACGCCGATGCCCACATGCCGCAGCATGGCGATGTCGTTGCCCCCGTCCCCGAAGGCCATGGTCTCATCCAGGGAAATGCCGTACCGTTCCAGCACGCGGTCGATGCCGCCGGCCTTGTCGGTGCCCTGCCGGTTGACGTCGACGAAATAGGGGTGCCAGCGGTTGCCCTGGCAGCCGGGGAAAACGTCCGACATGACCTCCGGCTCCCACTCTTTGTCGACATAAACCGTGGCCTGGAAAACTTCCTCGGAAGCCGCTTCACCCAAGTTCCGCACCGGGGGAGGAGGCACGGCCACGAAGCGGGAGAGCTCGTCCACCTGTTCGTTGACGAAATTGATCGAGATGTTGCGTTCACCCACCAGGATCACCGGGAAAGGCCGCTGCCGCTGGTACTCCACCATCGCCGCCAGATCGGCCTCCGGGAGGGCACTCTTGTGGATCACCGCCCCCTCCTTGTCCAGGCAGTAAGCCCCGTTGAGGGTGATGTAGCCGTCGAACTCCATCCCGTCCAGGCCCGTAATCTGGGCCCGGGGCCGCCCCGAGGCGATAAAGGTCTTGATCCCCTTGCGGCGGATTTCTCGTAAGGCATCTTTCGTGGCCTGGGGAACGGTGTGGGTACGGAAGCTGATCAGCGTCCCGTCTATGTCGAAAAAAATCGCTTTAATCATGGGTGGCCAGGTATTTCCAGAGCGGACCGGCGTGCAGGGACTGTTTGATCCGGTCGGTGGCGAGCAACTCCCGCACTTCTTCCTTCGAAAGCAGGTGCACGCTCAGTTCTTCGGTCTCCTCGGGCGCGGCTTCGGCAATGGGCTCCACCCCCGTGGCCAGGAAGCAATAGGTCAGGTTGGTGTGTGTGCCTGGATTGGCCGACAGGGTCATGTAGAGCTCCCAGTTGCCGCCCCCGTAGCCCGTTTCCTCTAATAATTCGCGCCGCGCGGCCGCCTCGGGAGAGGAGTCCTCGGGATCGCGTACTCCGGCGCAGAGCTCGTAGCACCACGCTCCCAGCCCCCGGCGGTACTGGCGCACGAAGACGAACTGCCCGGCGGTCGTTACGGCCAGCACGTTGACCCAGTCGGGGTATTCGAGCACGTAGTATTCGGGGATGAGGTTGCCGTTGCCCAGGCGGAGTTTCTCGCGCCGGACGGTCAGCCAGGGCGCCCGGTGGAGGTACTCGCTTTCGACGACCTCCCAGGGCTGTTCGGTGTCTATCTTTTTCATTACTTATTCTCTTGTTGCAGGGCCTCCCACAGCATATCCTTGAGTTGGGGGATGTGGTAGCCGCTGACGGCCGAGATAAAGAGGGAGGGAATGCCTTCGGGCACTTCTCCCTGCAGGGCCTCCATCAATTCCTCGTCCAGCATATCGCTCTTGGTGATGGCCAGCAGGCGCTGCTTGTCCATCAACTCGGGGTTGTATTGTTCCAACTCATTAAGCAGGATGCGGTATTGCTCGCGGATGTCGTCGGCATCGGCCGGGATCATGAACAGCAGGATCGAGTTGCGCTCGATGTGGCGCAGGAAGCGGGTTCCCAGGCCCTTGCCCTCGTGCGCACCCTCGATGATGCCGGGGATGTCGGCCATCACGAAGGACCTGTAGTCGCGGTACTCGACGATGCCCAGGTTGGGCTCCAGGGTGGTGAAGGCGTAGTTGGCGATCTTGGGCTTGGCGGCCGACACGGCGGCCAGCAGGGTCGATTTCCCGGCGTTCGGGAAGCCCACCAGCCCGACGTCGGCCAGGATCTTCAGCTCCAGGATAAAGGCGCCCTCCTGGTAGGGCTCGCCCGACTGGGCATAGCGGGGGGCCTGGTTGGTGGCCGTCTTGAAGTGCCAGTTGCCCAGACCGCCGCGGCCTCCGGGCAACAGCACGGCTTCCTGGCCGTCCTCGGTCACTTCGCAGACCAGTTCCCCGGTCTCGGCGTCCCGGGCCACTGTGCCCAGGGGCACGTCCAGGATGACGGTCTCCCCGTTCTTGCCCGAGCAGCGGGCGCCGCTGCCCGACTCGCCGCTGCCGGCGAAGATGTGGCGTTGGAATTTCAGGTGGATCAGCGTCCAGTACTGGCTGTTTCCGCGCAGGATGATGCTGCCGCCGTCGCCGCCGTCGCCGCCGTCGGGACCCCCGAATTCGACGAACTTCTCTTTGCGGAAATGCCGGGACCCGGCCCCTCCGTTGCCCGAGCGGGCGAAGATCTTCACATAGTCGACAAAATTGGAGGAGGCCATAGCGCAATTCAGTTAAAAATACACGGACAAAGGTAAGCAGAAATTCCGAAACCCTTATCTTTGCGGGGAATTGCCTAGCCCTTATGCCGATAACTAACCCTCGTTTTCGCCTCTTGCTCCTGCTCTTCGGAGCCTTCTTGTGGGCCGCCGCCGACCAGCCTCCCGGGGGCCGGGAGCTACCCCGTTGCGGGGACGCCGACACGGCTTTTCTGATCGTAAACGAAACGGGCCGCTACACCCTATTGTACGACACCGCCTACCGCCAGGCCGCCTGGGTGGCCTACCTGCTCACGCGCGAGGAAGTGGAGGCCCCCGGGGTCAAGCGCAGCACCCACTTCAGCCGCGACCCGGAGGTCCTGCGCCGGGGCTGGCCCTCGGCCTCGGACAGCGATTACGCCCACAGCGACTTCGACCGGGGCCACCTGCTCCCCTCGGCCGACCGCAACGGGACGACCCGGGAGAACAAGACCACTTTCTATTTCTCCAACGTTTCGCCTCAGTATCCGGCCCTCAACCGCCACATCTGGAAGGACCTCGAGGAACAGGTCCGTCGCTGGGCGGCCCGCTACGATTCGCTCTATGTCGTGACGGGCCCCTGCCTCGAGCCCGACCTGCCCCGGCAGGGCGCCAGTGGAGTAGGGGTGCCCGCCGCCTATTTCAAGGCCCTGCTGGTGTGCGGCGGGGGACGTTGCGAGGCCGTCGCCTTCCGGATTCCCAACGCCCAGCGCATCGAGGGCCGCTACGGGGATTACGCCCTCTCCGTCGATTCCCTGGAGGCGCTGCTGGGCTACGATTTTTTTCATTCCCTGAATGATACGCTCCAGCGGGCCGCCGAATCGAGCTACGATCCCTCGTTTTGGAAATAAAAGCCCTATCTTTGCCGCTAAATAATATGGTACATGCATAAATCCGGTTTCGTAAATATCATCGGCAACCCCAACGTCGGCAAGTCCACCCTGATGAACGCCCTGGTCGGCGAGCGCTTGTCGATCATCACCTCCAAGGCCCAGACCACCCGCCACCGCATCCTGGGGATCGTCAACGGCGAGGAGTTCCAGATCGTCTACTCGGACACCCCGGGCATTCTCAAACCGAGCTACAAGCTGCAATCTTCCATGATGAAGTTCGTGCAGGGAGCCCTCAAGGACGCCGACATCATCCTCTACGTCACCGACACGGTCGAGCGCCCCGAAAACCGAAGCGAGTTCGTCGAAAAGATCGCCCTGAGCGGCATCCCGACCCTGCTGGTCATCAACAAGGTGGACCTCACCACGCCCGAACAGCTGGACGCCCTGGTCGATACCTGGAAGCATATCCTGCCCCAGGCGATGGTCGTTCCGGTCTCGGCCCTCAATAACTTCAACATCGGGGGCCTCTTCGACCGCATCCTCGAGTTGCTGCCCGAGGGAGACCCCTATTACCCCAAGGACGCCCTCACGGACAAGACCCTGCGCTTTTTCGCCTCGGAGATCATCCGCGAAAAAATCTTCCTGCACTACGACAAGGAGATTCCCTATTGCGTCGAGATCGCCATCGAGGAGTACAAGGAGGAGCCCGCCATCGACCGCATCGCCGCGGTGATCTACGTGGCCCGCGACAGCCAGAAAGGCATCCTCATCGGCCACAAGGGCTCCAAACTCAAGCAGGTGGGCACCGAAGCCCGCACCGAGCTGGAGCAGTTCCTAGGCAAAAAAGTCTTCCTGGAGTTGTTCGTCAAGGTGAACGACAACTGGCGCAACGACGACCGGCAATTAAAAAGATTCGGCTACGAAGAATAAATAAGTATTCCCTAAAAAGGAGCGGCGGCCATCGGCCGCCGCTCCTTTGTTCAACCACCCATCCTATTCTTTGGTCCGTTCGAGGGTGGTGGTATACCGGCAGATTTTCCCGTTGTCGGAGATGCCTTCCAGCACGACGTTGTAACGGGTGGCCTTGTCTGCGGTGTAGAAGCTGACGAAGGCTTTTCCTGTGGGGTCGGTCCGCACGACGGGGTCCCAGTAGATTGTGGTCCGGATGTCTCTCATCGGGCTTTTCAGCTCATCGGGCACGTCGTATTTGGGTTGGTAGAAGACCATCTGT
>JAVBNV010000007.1:0-225654 GCA_031551325.1 Alistipes sp. | reverse complement strand
CGCCTATACCGAGGGCACCCGCCTGGACATCGGCCGGATCGCCGCAATCACCGAAATGGACGTCCGGTCCATTACCATCTCCACGCCGCCCGTGGTCAACTACCAGGGCAAAGAGTACGGGCTGGACCCCAACGGCGCCCCGGGGCTCGTCCCGGTCTCCCCGCTGTTCGCGATCGACGATAAAGACGTGGAGATCCTGGGGGCCTACAAGGGCTCGGGCCAAGCGGCCGTGGCCCGCAAGAAACAGGCCGATTACACGGTGGTCTACTCGGCCCTGCCGCTGCGCAATCCGAGCCTGATGCGGGAGTTGTTCCGCGAGGCCGGGGTGCATATTTACAACGACGCCAACGACGTGGTAATCGCCGGAGGCGGCATCGTCTGCGTGGCCACGAAGGCGGACGAGGGCGGCTCCCGAAAGATCCATCTGCGTAATGGAAAAACCGTGGACCTCGATATAAAATCCGGCTCGACGGTGATCCTGGACGACCAGACCGGGGAGAAGATTTTCAAGTAACCCGGCCCCATACCACCCAGAGAAGCCCCGAAAATCGCGTTCGGGGCTTCTCTTTTTTGTGGCGGGGATCGCCGAAAAAGTATATCTTTGCCGGGCATTCGCCCGCCGTGAGGGTGGCCCGGAAAGCAGCTCGCCCGGAGGGCGAAATACGCTGAAAAAGAGTGGGGAAACGCTTGGAATCGACGTATTTTTTTCGTATACTTGTTATAGAGTAAGAGCCTGTAGAAAGAAGAACGACAGCTAGGTAAAGGAACTGCATAAAGTACTCACCTTAAAATCGTTTGCTATGGAATCGAAAAAAACTACCCGAGCCAACCTAGAGAACAAACGGGGTTTGTTCCTACAAATCGGATTCATCGTCGCGCTGCTGGCCTGCGCACTCGCCCTGGGCTGGAGCCAGCAAGAGAAAAAACGGATGGTCGTCACCGACCCCGTCCTCTCCCCCGACATCGAGCTGACTCCCGTCACCCGGCCGCCGGAAGAGGCCAAGCCGATGGTTCAGCGGATCATGCCCTCCATCGAACGGATCCGCATCGTGTCCAACGACCGGACGATCGTCCTCGAGGATATCGACTGGGGCGGCGACAACATGGACGGGGTGATCCTGGTCAGCCAAGTGCCCACGGAAGAACCGTCCGGCGACCTGGACGACATCTTCATCCGCGTGGAGAACATGCCCACCTTCCTGGGCAGCGAGAACCTCAAGGAGTTCGCCAAGTGGGTGCAGGCGCGGCTGAGGTATCCGCAAACGGCGCAGGAGATCGGCATCCAGGGCACGGTAGTTGTGACCTTCGTCGTCGGCAAGGACGGCGCGGTGACCCAGGTGGAAATCCTGAACGCCCCCGACAAATCCCTGGCCGAGGAGGCCCTTCGCGTGGTGCAGAGCTCCCCGCGCTGGGAACCCGGCAAACAGCGCGGCAACCCCGCCCAGGTTCGTTACAACATGCCGGTCGTATTTAAGATACAACCGTAACCTTAAACATTCCGAAAAACAGACCAAAAGGTGCTGCTTCGGCAGCACCTTTTTCAACCTCTATGGAACAACAAAACCTTTCAGAAGAAACCCCGCAGCGGGCCGTGCTGGTGGCGGTCATCCGCGACCGCCAGAGCGAGGCCCAGGCCGCGGAATACCTCGACGAGCTGGCCTTTCTGGCCGAGACGGCCGGCGTCGAGAGCGTCAAACGATTCACCCAACGCCTCCCGACGCCCCACAGCGGGACCTACATCGGCGAGGGAAAGCTGGCCGAAATCGCCGCCTACGTGGAGGAGCACGAGATCGACTTCGTCATCTTCGACGACGAGCTGAGCCCCTCCCAGTTGCGCAACCTGGACAAGATCTTTTCGAAAAAAATCTACGACCGTACCAGCCTGATCCTCGAAATTTTCATGCAGCGGGCCACCTCGGCCTACGCCAAAACCCAGGTGGAGCTGGCCCAATGCCAGTACCTGCTACCCCGGCTCACGGGGATGTGGACCCACCTCGAGCGGCAGCGCGGGGGCACCGGAACCCGCGGCGGGGCGGGCGAACGCGAGATCGAGACCGACCGCCGCATCGTCCGCGAGCGCATCACCCGGCTCAAGGAGCAGCTCCAGAAGATCGACCGCCAGATGGCCGTCCAGCGCTCCAACCGGGGCGAGTTGGTGCGCGTGGCCCTGGTGGGCTACACCAACGTGGGCAAGTCGACCCTGATGAACCGGGTCGCCAAGAGCGAGGTGTTCGCCGAAAACAAGCTCTTCGCCACGCTGGACACCACCGTGCGCAAGGTCGTGCTGGAGAACCTGCCCTTCCTGTTGTCGGACACCGTAGGCTTTATCCGCAAGCTGCCCCACCAACTCGTCGAATCCTTCAAATCGACCCTCGACGAGGTGCGCGAGGCCGACCTGCTGCTGCACGTGGTGGACATCTCCCACCCCGGATTCGAGGATCAGATCGAGGTGGTGCGCGACACCCTGCGGGAGATCGGGGCGGGAGACAAGCCGGTTTTCCTGATTTTCAATAAAATAGACGCCTACCGTCCGGTCCCCAAGGACGAGGACGACCTGGCCCCGCGGCTGCGGGAACACTGGACCCTGGACGAGCTCAAAAGCAGTTGGATCGCCAAGGAAAACTCGCCCTGCATCTTTATCTCGGCCCGCGAAAGCACCGGCATCGACCTGTTCCGCAAGGAGCTCTACGGCATGGTACGCGAAATCCACGCCAAGCGCTATCCTTACAATAACTTCCTCTACTGATCCGGAAGGAATTTTCATTTTCCGCAAGAGCCTGGGATTTTTTTTTGAATTTCAGAACACCAATTTTATTCTGATTCATAACATTATTAGTATCTTTGCCCCAGAAAATCAATCTTCCTATCCGCATGATGAAGAAATTATTGTTGCTCCTGTTGGCCGGAAGCGCCGCACTGGCCTCCTGCGTCAAGAACCCCACGCCCGAGCCCGAAACCGACGACGTGGTCATCGTAGAGAGCTACCTGCCGACCAAAAGTTACTCCGTTCCCGTAGTGGGCGACGGCACCGTCACCCAGGTGGTCTACCACCGCTCCGACGGCGACCGGGAGATCCTGGCCACGACCGACATTCCGCTGACCATCCAGATCCCCGCCTGGCTCGAGGGCCCCGTCGTACGCAGCGGCGAGAGCGAGGACTACCTCGAAATCCTCAACTACGCCCGGGGCACGATCGACTTCGAAGCCAACTCGGCTATCAAGGAGAGCAGCTCGGTGCTCATGTTCGAAGACTCCCGCACGGGCGACTACGACTACAACGACCTGGTGCTCTACGTCAAGCACTCCATCCGGGGTAACGGCAGCGTCAGCAATCCCTTCACCATCACTATCTGGGTGAAACCCATCGCCCTGGGTAGCGTCAACAAGATCGCCTTCGGGTGGGAAGACGGCAACGGTGAGCACATGCTCTCCGAAAACGTCCGCCAGGACTTCTTCTTCGGCCACGAGGGCTTCATCAACACCTACGCCGACAAGCCGATGATCGAGTTGATCCCCGTGGTCAAAGGCGGCGGCAACGAAGTGCACGCCGGCTACACCATCGTCAAGGACCGCACGACCATGGAGCGCCAACACTACGAAGATCCCACGGCGGACCTGGTCGTGGGCGGCTACTTCAAGTACGATCCCGTGCCCACCACCTGCACCTCCCAGAGCAACGACGCCAAAATGGTCAAGTACTTCATCAAGACCAGCGGCTGCAAGTTCTACGTCTCGTCGATCGACAAGAGCGCTCCCGCAGGGACCTTCCCCTACGGCATCTCGATGCTCAACGCCGGCTACCACTGCTTCGAACGGACTCCCATCTGGGAAGCCTATCCCGGCTTCAAGAGCTGGATCGAAACGGGCTCGCCGCTGAACTGGAGTTCGAACCGGATCAAAACAAATACCTACGACAAGCACGTAAATTACGCCCGCTGGTAAGATTCAGTGAAACCCATAAAACAGGAAGGCCCCCGGGTCTTCCTGTTTCGTTTTGCGGGGAAGTCTTTGCAAAACCGGGAAAATATCGTTACTTTGTATAGAATTTAATAGAAGAATCTATGGTTACCCTCTTCGATCACGAAAACTCCCTGATGAACCGTTTTATCGCCCAGATGCGCGACGTGAACGTGCAGGGCGACAGCATGCGTTTCCGCCGCAACCTCGAGCGCATAGGTGAAATAATGGCCTACGAGATCAGCAAAACGATGCGTTACCGGCAAACACTGGTGGAGACCCCCCTGGGCGAAGCCGATATGATGGTCCCCGACGAAGAAGTGGTGATCGCCAGCATCCTGCGGGCAGGTATTCCCTTCCACCAGGGATTTTTGAATTATTTTGACGACGCGCAGAACGCCTTCGTGTCGGCCTACCGCAAATACAGCAAAGACAACAGCTTCAACATCAAGGTGGAATACATCTCCTCCTGCGACCTCACGGGCAAGACGCTGATCCTGGTCGACCCCATGCTGGCCACGGGATCGTCCCTGGCATTGACCCACAAGGAACTGGTCCAGAAAGCGGGCATCCCCGCCCACACCCACATCGCCACGGTGATCGCCTCCCAGGAGGGCCTCGAGTATATCCGCAAGCATTTTTCGGCCCAGACCACCTCGCTCTGGTGCGGCACGGTGGACGCCGAGATGACCGTCAAATCCTACATCGTCCCCGGCCTGGGCGACGTGGGCGACCTGGCCTACGGGGACAAGATGTAGGGGGACTTCCCTGATAAAATAAGAATGGCCGCCCGAGGGGCGGCCATTTTCTTTCTGAAGATCATTCCGGCAACAGCGGATTATACATCATAATGGCGTGGTTTTCCGAGACCAGGGTCTCGGAGTGGACGCTTCCATCCGGGGCGGTTTTGCGCTTCCAGATGCGGTTGTGCCGCGAAAAACCTCCCCACCATTGGTGGCGGATCTGGTGGTCGGTCTCGAAGACTTCGAAGGTGTGGGCTGGGGGCCGGTCGCTGCGGATCTCCCCGCGGAGGTACTCCCCGTCCAGCCACAGGTGCAGGGAATAAGGGCGGTCGGTGGGGTTGTGGAGCTCCAGGTCGATGTAGTTGTAGGCCAGCGTGGCCCCGCAGGCGAAGGGGATCGTCCGGTTGATGTCCGGGAAGACGTCGTAGCTGTGGCGCCAGCGTTCGGTCACTTCGAGGTCGGTGTGCAGGGCCATCCAGTAGAGCAGGTTGCCCAACTGGCACAGGCCCCCGCCCGTCCCGCTGGTGATGCGGCCGTCGTGCAGGACCAGACCCTCGAGGAATCCCCGGCGTTTGGTGGGCCTGCCGACCTGCTTCCAGACCGAAAAGCGCTCTCCCGGAGCGATCACGATCCCGTCGATGGGGGCGATGGCCAGGCGCAGGTTTTCGACTTTGTTGTGTTGCAGGTACATCTCGACACCTTTCAGCGGACGCAGCAGAAACGACTTGTGGCGAATGTGCGGATGGGGCGTGGGGATGTCCTCCCGGCAGCGGGCGTAGGAGCCCGCCCGGGAGAGCCAGCGCAGGCGGCGTTTGAGGATGTAAAACTCCCGGCCCAGCATCCGGCGCAGCGGATGGCGTTGTCGGGGTTTTTCGACTTGTCCCGGGATGCCCATAGAAACCTGCGTTTGAATCAATTGCTGACAAAATTAACAATTTATCCGCACAAAAAAAGGCCGCCCACTCCGGACGGCCTTCTCTTTTGGGCAGCAACGGCTATAAGCAGTTTTCCAAAATTCGTTTTGCCATTTCTCCATTGACGTTTCCGGCTTCGCCGTAGGCCACCCCGGAGGCGGTGAAGCGGCGGGCGACCTCGTCGATGGTCTGCTGTCCGATGCCTTCTTCCGAAAGGCGGGTATGCAGGCCCAGCGAGCGGAAAAATTTCTCCGTGCGGGCGATGGCTTCGTCCACCCGCTGCTCTTCGCTTCCGGCGGTGATGCCCCAGACTCGCTCGCCGTACTGCAACAGCTTGCCCCACTTTTGCTCCTTGAGCGTCCGCAGGGTACCTCCCAGGACGATGGCCAGCGAGGCCCCGTGGGTGAGCCCGTGCAGGGCCGTCAGCTCGTGCCCGATCATGTGGGTGGCCCAGTCTTGGGAGACCCCCATGCGAATGAAATCGTTCAGGCCCATGGTAGCCGAGAGCATAAAGTCGGCCATCAGGTCGTAGTCGTGCTGGTTCTTCTGTATCTGGGGCGCGATCTCGATCACGGTCTGTAGGATGCCCTCGGCCCAGCGGTCCATCACCCGCGACTGACCGGGCGTGGTGAGATATTGCTCCATCACGTGCACGAAGGTGTCGGTCAGTCCGCAGGCCACCTGGAACGGAGGCAGCGAATAGGTCGTCTCGGGGTCGAGGATCGAGAAGCGGGGGTAGTTGCCGTAGAAGGCGCTCTTTTCGTGGGTCTCGCTGCGGGAGATCACCGCTCCGGAGTTCATTTCGGAGCCCGTGGCGGGCAGGGTCATCACCGAGGCGAAGGGAATTCCCCCTTTGGCCGCATGGCGCTGGACGATCTCCCAGGCGTCCCCCTCATACGGGATTCCGGCGGCGATCAGCTTGGTGCCGTCCAACACCGAGCCTCCGCCCACGGCCAGCAGGAAGTCGATGTTATTCTCTTTGCCCTGGGCGATGGCCTTGCGCAGAGTCTCTACCGTGGGGTTGGGTTCTATGCCCCAGAACTCGATGTACTCGCGCCCTTTGAGAGCCGCGCTTACCTGGTCGTAGACCCCGTTTTTTCGGACGCTTCCGCCCCCGAAGGTGACCATCAGCCGGACCCCGGCGGGAATCAATTTTGCCAGAGAGGCGATCTGTCCTTTTCCGAAAACGAGCTGGGTGGGGTTTTGAAAAATAAAGTTTTTCATAGCTATCGCTGTTTATATCTGTTTCCTCTAACGAAAGTACGGCCTGTTTTTGGGGAAACCAAAAAATTGCGCTACTTTTGATCCGATTTTTCATGCAAGGCGACGATGCCGCCCCACCGGGGGCGGATAGTCTTAATAGGGAATCCGGTGCGAAGCGCGCGCGCGTTTCAAGACCGGAGCTGTTCCCGCAGCTGTAAATCCATTGTTTCGCCGGACAATCCCCGTGCCACTGTCTCTTGAGATGGGAAGGCCGTCCGACGGAGGGTAAGCCAGAAAACCTGCCTGTGTGAATCTCTGTTTCAATTTTTGTTTCGGGTAAAAAGCAAAAATGGAATTCGTCGTGCTCAGAGGCGCCCTCAACAGGCCCATCCCTCCCCGACTTCCCCTTTTGGCTTTTGCTCGGTTTTATTAACCGGAGGCGACTGCTTGTGTCAGATCGTTTCGCAAAATTCAATTCCACCCATGAACAAACTGTTCTATTTTCTCCTCGCACTGCTGCCGGCGGGTATACTGGCATCCTGCGACAATGGCTCCAATCCGGAGCCCGATCCCACCGCGACCGTCGAAATGGTGGTCGTCAGCGAAGGCGGCTACAACAAGGGCCTGGCCACGCTGAGCGCCATCGACGACCTGGGTCACACGACCTACGACATCTTCCAGGACGTCAACAAACGCGCCCTGGGCGACATGGCCCAGTCCATCAACTACGTGGACGGCTACTACTACGTCTGCCTGACGGGCAAGATCGAAGTGATGGAGCCCCAGACCTTCAAGCAGGTGAAAACCCTGAGCCTGGACGACGGCAGCGGCACGGGCCTGATGCCCCGTTTCGTGGTCAAGACCGGCACCGGCGAAGCCATCGCCTCCACCCAGAAGGGCTTGATCCGCATCGACACCCGCACCCAGACGGTCTCCGAATACATCACCCTCAGCAGCCTGGGCGGCCGCCTCGAAAAGATGGCCGTCGTGGGAGGCAAGCTCTTCTGCGCGGCCTGGAAAGAGGATTATCCGAACGCGGGCGAGGTCGGGGTGGTCGTCTTCGACCTGGGCACCTACGGCGAGGGGCAGTACCGCCTGCTGACCGAACCGGCGGTGAGCGAGTACTCGAAAACCTGCAAGCTGATCGTCGACAAGAACAATAAACTGTGGGTAGTGAGCCACGACCTGGGCGTCTCGATGACCCTGCGCTGCCTCGACCCGGCCACCGAGACGGTCATCAAAACGGTGGAAATCCCCTTCGCGGAGGCCTCCACGGAGAACATCGGCAAGATCACCAGCGCCCCCACCTACCCGCGCGTCGACACGGACCGCACGGGCTCCAAAATCTACATCACGCTCAACCAACTCGATGCTTACAGCCGGTATAGCGGCCCCACCGAACACGTGGCCATCTACACCCTCGACGTGAACGCCGACGCCATCTCGAGCGAGCCTTTCCGCCTGCTGCCGGACGTCAAGATGCTTTACGGCATGGGGGTCTCGCCCGACGGCACGAAGGTATACGTCTGCGACTGCCTCGACTACTCGGCCCAGCGGGGGTACCTGCGCGAGTACGGCCCCGAGGGGACCAACGTGACCAGCTACCGGGTGGGGATCTACCCGCGCTCGGTGCATTTTACGGAATACGACAAATAGTTTTCTGACTAAGCGGGAGGGTTCCGGCTCTCCCGCTTTTCTCTTTTTCGACGGTGAAAATTCCTTTATCCATACTGCTGCTGTTTTGTGTCGCAAGCCTCCGCGCCCAGGAAACCCCGGGGAGTGAGGTGGCTCGCGAAGTGGAGATCGATTCGGTGGTGGTGACCGGACAGCGCACCCACCGCACCCAGGAAGTGAGCGTGGGCACCCGCGTGACCCCCATCAGCATGCAGGTGTTGGAAGGCAACCAGACCCGCTCGCTGAGCGAACTGCTCTCCAACAACACCATGGTCTACGTCAAGAGCACGGGCCAGGGAGCCCTGGCGACCTCCTCCTTCCGGGGGACCAGCCCGAGCCACACCCAGGTCAACTGGAACGGGATCAACATCAACCCCAACATGTCGAGCACGTTCGACTTCTCGCAGATCCCCGTCTTCTTCGCCGACAACGTCACCCTCTACCACGGCAACAGCTACATCAAGGGCGGCACCGGAGCCCTGGGCGGCAGCATCAACATCGGCAACACCGCCGATTGGAACGACACCACCCGTGTAAGGGCCTTCGCGGAATACGGCTCCTGGAACACCTGGACGGGGGCCGCCTCGGTGCGGATCGTCCGCCCCAAGGCCCTCTACCAGACCCGGCTCTACTACCAGCAGTCGGACAACGACTACCGGTATCTGAATAAGGTATTTGCGGTGGAACCGTTTTACGAACGCCGCCAGGAAGCGCAGTACAAGCAGGCGGGGGTGATGCAGGAAGCCTACTTTAGGCCGGGAAAATACTCGACGATCTCCAACAACCTCTGGCTGCAATACAACGACCGGCACCTGCCCCAGCCCGTGGTGGTCAACCGCAGCCAGCACGAGACCCAGGACATGCTGGACCTCAAGTACATGTTCGAATACCGCTACGAGCGCGACCGCCACGAGGTCTCGGCCAAGGCGGGCTACCTGATGGACCGCATGGAGTACCGCCGTTGGACGACGGGCTCCTACCAGAGCGACGAGCGGAGCCTCAACCGCTCGCACACGCTGGCCCTGATCGGGGACTACACCTATACCCCCGCGAGCCGCTGGACCCTCAACGGCTCGGTGCGCTACCGCTACGACCGCGTCGAGGCCAACAGCTACGCCAACGAACGCACCGACCGCCACGTGGCTTCGCTGCAGGCGGGGGCGATGTGGAAGAACTCCTGGCTCTCGCTCACCGGCCAGGTGATGGGCGAGCTCAACGACACCGAAGCGGCCCCGACCTTTTCGGTGGGCGCGGCGGCCGAACTGGCCGAGAAGCTGACCCTCAAGGCCAATATTTCCTACAACTACAAGTTCCCCAGCCTCAACGACCTTTACTGGCAGCCGGGGGGCAACCCCGACCTCAAGCCCGAGGAAGGATTCAGCTACGACCTCTCGCTGCGCTACACGCCCAAGATCGGGGAGTATTTCTACTTTTACGGCGAAGTGACGGGCTACGTGATGAACATCGACAACTGGATCATGTGGCTCCCCTCGGACCACTGGTACTGGGAGCCCCGCAACGTCCACAACGTTCTTTCGGCCGGGGCGGAGGTGCTCACGAGCCTCACCTGGCGCTACCTCGACTGGCGGGTCAAGTTGGGCGTCAATTACACCTACTCGCGCTCGATGAACCGCGAACGCAATTTTGCCGAGGACAACACTTACCACAAGCAGTTGCCCTACGTTCCCTTGCACAAGGCCAATGCCCGGCTCAGGGTCGACTACAAAAACCTGTTTTTCACCTACCTGGTCAACTACACCGGAGAGCGCTACACCTCGGCCGACGAGGCTTACAGCACCAACGCCTACACGATCCACGACCTCGAACTGGGCTACGATATCAAGCTGCGTAAGCGCTACAAGCTGACCCCGAAACTACGGGTGGACAACCTCTTCGACACCTATTACGAATCGACCCAATTCTACCCGATGCCCCTGAGAAGCATCCTGGGCAGCATAATGTTCACCTTTTGACGGCATGAAAAAACTGCACCCCCTGATGCTGGCCGGCACCGGCAGCGACGTAGGCAAAAGCGTGATCGCGGCGGCCTTCTGCCGGATTTTCCGCCAGGACGGCTACAACCCCGCCCCCTTCAAGGCCCAGAACATGGCGCTCAACTCCTACGCCACGCCCGAGGGCCTCGAAATAGGCCGGGCCCAGGCCGTGCAGGCCGAGGCCGCCGGGGTGCCCTGCCACACGGACATGAATCCGTTGTTACTGAAACCCTGCACGGACAAGACGGCACAGGTGGTGCTCAACGGCAAGCCGGTGGGCAACAAAAAAGCCTTTGAACTGTTCGCCCCGAATCAGGACCGGGATCTGGTGAGGCGGGAAGTCTGCGCGGCCTTCGACCGCTTGGAACAGCGCTACAACCCGGTGGTGATGGAGGGCGCAGGCAGCATTTCGGAGATCAATCTGCGCTCGCAGGACATCGTCAACATGCCGATGGCCATCCACGCGGGAGCGGACGTGATCCTGGTGGCCGACATCGACCGGGGCGGGGTCTTCGGGAGTGTCTACGGCTCGGTGATGCTGCTGACGGAAGAAGAACGGCGGCACCTGAAAGGGATACTGATCAATAAAGTCCGGGGGGATATCCGGCTGTTCGAACCGGGCATCGGGATGCTCGAAGAGTTGTGCGGAGTACCCGTCGTGGGGGTCGTGCCCTACTACCGGGACATCCACATCGAGGAGGAGGATTCGGTGATGCTGCACAGCAAGCACATCCAGGCGAGCGAGGAAAAGATCAATGTGGCGGTCGTCCTGCTGAGGCACCTCTCGAATTTTACGGATTTCAACGCCCTGGAACGCGACGACCGGGTGCACCTGTTCTACACCAACAATCCCGGCGAGATCGCCAAGGCCGACATCGTCATCCTGCCCGGCTCGAAAAGCACGATCGCCGACCTCTACGAATTGCGCCGCAACGGCGTGGCCCAGGCGGTGGTGCAGGCGGCCCGCGAGGGAAAAACCGTGCTGGGCATCTGCGGCGGCTACCAGATGATGGGCCGCGGGATTGCCGACCCGCTGCACGTGGAAAGCTCCCAGGAACGTATGCCGGGCCTGGGGCTGCTGCCCGTGGAAACGACCCTCACGGCCGAAAAAGTGACGCGGCAGGTGGAATTTTTCTGGCGCGATTCTCCGGAGACCTGCCGGGGCTATGAGATTCATATGGGTGTAACCGTTCCTGCCGAAGGGGAAAGCGCTCCGGCGGTGGCGCGACTCTCCGACGGCACTCCCGAGGGCTGCTACGGCAGCGACCGCTGCCTGGGCACTTACCTGCACGGGGCGCTGGACAATCCGGCGGTGGTGGAGTATTTACTAACACCTTACGCGGATAAACTGGACCGCAAAGAGCCTTTCGACTACCGGGCGTTCAAGGAGGAGCAGTACGACAAGCTGGCGGACCACGTTCGCAGCCATGTCGATATGGATTTGATTTACAGTATTCTGGGAAAATAATGCTGCACGGACACGGGGACGACATATTCCGCTACGGCGACCGGATCCGGGTGAATTTCAGCTCGAACGTCTGGTACGGGGCCGACCTGGAGGGGCTGATGCGCCATCTCGGAAACTGCCGCGCCGCCGTGGCCGCCTACCCCGAACCGGATGCCGCCGCCCTGGGGGAACGCCTGGCCCGGCGCCACGGTTTGCGGCCAGGGCAAGTGTGCGTCACCAACGGGGCCACCGAGGCCTTTTACCTGATCGCCCAGGCCTGGGCGGGCAGCCGCTCGGTGATCGCCGTCCCCTCGTTCCGCGAGTACGAGGACGCTTGTGCGCTGCATGGGCATGGCATCGAGTTCGTTTCGACGGACGCCCTGTTGGAGGGAGCCGTGGAGCTGAGCGGGTGCCTGGTCTGGCTTTGCAACCCCAACAACCCCGATGGGCGGGTGATCCCGCCGCAGGAACTCCGGTGGCTCTTCGAAAGCAATCCCAGGACGGTCTTCGTCCTGGACGCTTCCTACGCCGGATTTACCCGCGAACCACTGTTGGACACGGCAGAAGCCGTCGCCCTCGGGAACGTGATCACGGTGCATTCGATGACCAAGGTCTACGGCATTGCGGGCCTGCGCCTGGGCTACCTGTGCGCGTCGGAGGCCCTGACGGCCCGCGTGGCCGCCGCGAGGATGCCCTGGTCGGTCAACTCCCTGGCCATCGAGGCGGGGCACTATTTGCTGGACCACGAAGGGGAATTTACGATCCCACTGGAATCCTATTTAACTGAGTGCGAACGCTTCCGGATGGCCATCGGAAAAATTCCGGGCGTGGAGACGCAACCTTCGGCCTGCCACTTTTTTACGGCAAAACTTTCCGAAGGGTCAGCCACGGAACTCAAAGAATACCTGGCCCGCGAACACGGCCTGCTGATCCGCAACGCGGCCAACTTCCGGGGCCACAGCCCCGGCCATTTCCGCCTGGCGGCCCAGCGCCCGGAGGAGAATGATGAATGTGTAACGGCCATCCGGCAATGGATACTTCGGCGCTGATCCTCGTGATCCCCCTGCTGGCAGGCTGGATCGCCGACCGCCTGCTGGGCGATCCGGAGCGCTGGCCCCACCCGGTGGTGGGCTTCGGGCGGTGGATCGCCTGGGCCGAGCGCAGGCTCAACCGAGATCCGGGCCGCGTGGCCAAAGGGGCCTTGTTGGCCCTGGGCAGCGTGGCGGCGGTGGGTGGACTGACATTCGGGCTATTGGATATCACGGCTCGTTGGAGCACCTGGGCGGCCATGGTAGTGGCGACCGTCGGCGTGTTTTACTCGCTGGGCGGAGAAACCCTGCAACGGGAAGTGCGCGCGGTCTTCCGGGCCGTGGAGCGCAGCACGGAGGAGGGGAGGCGGCAGTTGAGCCGCATCGTGGGACGGGACACCTCCGAGTTGAACAACCAGCAAATCCGCACGGCAGCTTTAGAGACCCTCGCGGAAAACCTCAGCGATGGGGTGATCGCCCCGGTGCTGTGGTACCTGCTGCTGGGCCTGCCCGGGATGCTGGCCTACAAGATGGTCAACACGCTGGATTCGATGATCGGCTACCGCAACGAGCGCTACGCGCGCTTCGGGCGCTGGGCGGCCCGCCTGGACGACGCGGCCAACTACCTGCCCGCGCGGCTGACGGCCCTGCTGCTGGTCTGCTGCGCCGGACGTCCGGGCCTGCTGGGCTTCGTGCGCCGCTACGGTCGCTGTCATGCCAGTCCCAACTCGGGTTACCCGGAGGCGGCCCTGGCCGGGATACTCGGATGCCGCTTCGGAGGGCCGAACAACTACGGCGGGCTGCTCGTCGAAAAACCCTACATCGGGGAGAACATCCGGGAGTTGACCGGCGAAGACGAATGCCATGCTCTAAAACTCTGCCGGCGGGCGGAAGGGGTATTTTTAGTAATTTGCGCATTGATACTTAGTTTGGTATGAGACTATTCCTGTTATCGATCATTTTGTTGCTGAGCGCCTGCGGCAGCGGCCCGGCCCGGACGCAGGCGGCGGGCGAAGCCGACCAACTGCACTACGCCCGGGGCTTCCGGGTGGAGCGCACGGACGAGTACACCCTAGTGAGCGTGCGTAACCCCTGGGACACCCTCAAGACCCTGCGCCGCTACGTGCTGGTGCCCGCCGACAGCCCCCTGCCCGGGGAGCTGCCCGAGGGGACCCTCGTGCGTACTCCCCTGCAGCGGGTGGTGCCCTTTTCGTCGGTGCACTGTGGGGTGATCGACTGCCTGGGGGCCGCCGGGACGGTCGTGGGCATTTGCGAATCGCGCTACGTGAACATCCCGGTTTTCCAGGAAGCCCTCGCCGAGGGACGGATCGTGGATGTGGGCGAAGCCGCCTCGCCCAACGTGGAGCGCATCATGGACCTCTCGCCCGAGGTGCTGATCACCACCCCCCTCGAGGGGATCGGCTACGGCCGGATCGAGAAAATGGGCATCCCCCTGATCGAGGCCACCGACTACATGGAGCTCACTCCCCTGGGCCGGGCCGAGTGGATTCGCTTCTACGGCCTCTTTTTCGGCTGCGAGCAACTCGCCGACTCCCTGTTCGCCGAGACGGCCGCCGCCTACAACGAACTAAGCAAACTGGCCTCCGGCAGCACACCCCGTCCCCGGGTGCTCTCCGAAAGCAAGCGGGGCTCGGCCTGGCACATCCCCGGATCGCGCAGCTACGCCGCCAACCTCTACCGCGACGCCGGGGCCGATTACCCCTGGGCGGACCTGGACCGGGCGGGCTCGGTGCCCATGTCCTTCGAACAGGTGTTGGAACGGGCGGGCGAGGCCGAAGTGTGGGTGCTCAAGTACAACCGCCCGGAGGACATGACCTACGCCGACCTGGAGGCCGAGGGGGCGGGCAACACCCGGTTCGCGGCCTTCCGCAACCGCAACGTTTACGCCTGCAACACCAACACCACCCCCTACTACGAGGACCTGCCGATCCATCCCGAGCGGATTCTGCGCGACCTGGTGTGGGTCTTCCACCCCGAGCTGCTGCCCGGGTGCGAACCCCGCTATTTCCACAAAATGAAGGAGTAAACCCCGATGACGACCGCCAAAAAATACCGCCTGCTGATCGCCCTTTCCGCCCTGGGGATCGTGCTGCTTTTCCTCGGAAACCTCTTCTGGGGCTCGGTGCGCATCCCCTTCGAAGCCGTGTGCCGGATACTCTCGGGAGGCGAGGCCGAAAAGGCCACCTGGGGCTACATCGTCCTCCAGAGTCGCCTACCGCAGGCCATCACCGCCCTGCTGACGGGGGCCTCGCTGGCCGTGGCCGGGCTGATGCTACAGACGGTCTTCAACAACCCGCTGGCCGGACCTTCGATCCTGGGGATCAACACCGGGGCCAGCCTGGGCGTGGCCGTGGTGATGCTCTTTCTGGGCGGGACCATCGGCGGCTCGATCATCGGATTTTCGCTCTCGGGCTACCTCTCCATCATCGTGGGGGCCTTTATCGGGGCCTCACTGGTGCTGGGGGTGATTATCTTCTTTTCGACGCTGATGCGCAGCAACCTGATGTTGCTGATCGTGGGGCTGATGGTGGGCTACCTGACCTCCTCGCTGATCTCGCTGATCACCTTTTTCGCCTCGGCCGAGGGGGTTTTTAGTTATGTTCTCTGGGGACTGGGCGATTTTTCGGGGGTCCCGATGGCCCAGTTGCCTTTCTTTAGCATTACCCTGGGGATCGGTTTGCTGATCGCCTGCCTACTTATTAAACCAATGAACGCCATGCTGTTGGGCGAACGCTATGCCCGCAACCTGGGCGTTCGCGTGGGCCGCGTGAGGGTGTGGATGTTCGTCAGCACGGGCATCCTGACGGCCACTACCACCGCCTTCTGCGGACCCATCGCCTTTATCGGGCTGGCCGTGCCCCACATGGCGCGGCTGGGGATCGGCTCCTCCAACCACAACGGGCTGCTGCCCGCCACGATGCTGCTGGGCGGAGCCGTGGCCCTGCTGTGCAACCTGATCAGCACCCTCCCGGCCTCGGGCAGCGTCATTCCGCTGAACGCCATTATGCCGGTGCTGGGGGCTCCGGTGATCGTCTATGTGATTGTAAACCAAAAGAAAATCCAATACTTCAACTGATGGAAATGATCCTGGCCAACCGCCTCTCGATCGGCTACCGTCAGGGAGGCCGGGGCATCAAAACGGTGCAGCGCGAGCTGGATTTTTCGCTCAAACGGGGCGAACTGACCTGCCTGCTGGGCCCCAACGGGGCGGGCAAATCGACCCTGCTGCGCACGCTCTCGGGCATGCAGGCTCCCCTGGGGGGCGAGCTGTGGCTGGACAAGGGTCCCCTGACGGGCTATTCACCCCGCGAACTTTCTCAGCTCATCGGACTGGTGCTCACCGACAAGACCCAGGCCGGGGGGCTCCGGGTGCGGGAGCTGGTGGCCCTGGGCCGCCACCCCTACGTGGGCTTTTTCGGCCGCCTCCACCGCGAAGACCACGCCGTGGTCGAACGGGCGTTGGAAGAAGCCGGGATCACGGCCAAGGCCGACAGCTACATGGCCGAGCTCTCGGACGGCGAGCGGCAGAAGGTGATGATCGCCAAGGCCCTGGCGCAGGAGTGTCCGCTGATCCTGCTGGACGAACCGACCGCCTTTCTGGACGTGACCAGCCGCATCGAGATCATGCACCTGCTGCACCGCCTGGCCCGCTCGGGAAAGACCGTGCTGGTCTCGACCCACGACATCGAGCAGGCCCTCGCGCTGGCCGACCGCCTGTGGCTGCTTTCGCGCGAGCACGGCATGCGCTGCGGGCTGACCGAGGACCTGGTGCTGGAGGGGGCCATGGAACGCTTTTTCGGCCGGGGCGAGATCGGCTTCGACCTGCGCGACGGTAGTTTCCGGCTCGAAGCCGGGGCACTCCGGCCGCTGGCCGTGGAAGCCGCTCCGGAGATGGCCCGCTGGGTGGAGAATTTGCTCGCGCGCCACGGATTCCGGGCGGTTCCGGCAGAGTCCGGCGAGGCTCTGCTGCGGGTGCACGCGCCCGGACAAATCGAGTGGCACGCGCCGGACGGAAGCCGCCGCGACTGCCGCAATTTTGAAGAGTTATCCGACCAATTAAAAAAAACGGGTGGTAAAAATAATTAGCACCGCTACCGTTCCACAGCTGTGCATAGCGTGCGTCAGATTTTTTTTATCGTCTGAAGTTTTAGCCCGGAGCGTACTTGAAGTACGTGAGGACTGGAATAAGGAGGATAAGGAAAAGATGGCGTGCGATATGTGCAGCCAGACAAACTGAGAAACCCATGAGCATTACCCTAATTACGGGCGGGCAACGCTCCGGCAAAAGCCGCTACGCCCAGCAACTGGCTTTGGAACGTTCCGCAAACCCGGTCTACCTGGCCACCTCGCGCCCCTGGGACGAGGAGCACCTGCAACGCATCCTGCGCCACCAGGCCGACCGCAGCGAGGCCTGGAGCACCGTGGAGGAGCCCAAGGAGCTGAGCCGCCACGACTTCACGGGCCGTACGGTGGTGGTGGACTGCGTGACGCTCTGGTGCACCAACTTTTTCTCGGACACCGGGGGCGACGTCCAGCACTGCCTGGACCTGCTCCAAGCCGAGTTCGACCGCCTGGCCGCCCAGAAGGCCGATCTGATCTTCGTGACCAACGAGGTGGGGCTCGGGGGCACTTCGGAAAACGCCCTGCAACGCCGCTTCAACGACCTGCAGGGGTGGATGAACCAGTACATCGCCGCGCGGGCCGACCGCGTGGTGCTGATGGTGGCGGGAATTCCCGTCCCGATCAAATAACCTTTTAAAGAGACTCTTACGATGGACTCTGCTGTAAAAAAACTCTTTTCGATCCGCAAGCCGGACGAGGCGATCCGCCCCCGGCTGCAGGAGCGGATCGACGACCTGACCAAGCCCAAGGGCTCGCTGGGCGTACTCGAACGCCTGGCCCTGCAAATCGGCTGGATTCAACAGACCCTAAAACCCGAGCTTCGCAAACCGTTCAACATCGTCTTCGCGGGGGACCACGGCATCGCCGACGAGGGGGTGAGTTTTTCGCCCAAGGAGGTGACCCGGCAGATGATCGCCAATTTTCTGGAGGGCGGGGCCGGCGTCAATTTCCTGGCCCGGCAGCACGGCTTCGGAATCAAGGTGGTCGACTGCGGGGTCGATTTCGATTTTCCGCCCCTGGAGGGATTGATCGACCGCAAAATCCGCAAGGGTACGCGCAACTACCTGCACGAGGCGGCCATGACCGACGAGGAAGCCCTGCGGGCCCTGGAGATTGGGGCCTCCATTGTGGACGACTGCGCCGCGGAAGGATGCAACATTCTGAGCTTCGGGGAAATGGGCATCGCCAACACCTCCTCCTCTTCGATGTGGATGCACTTCCTGACGGACATTCCGCTCGAGACCTGCACCGGGGCGGGCAGCGGCCTGGACTCGGCCGGGGTGCGCCGCAAATACGAAATCCTGCAACGGGCGGCGGACAAGTACTCCGGCGACCGCTCGGCCTTCGACGTCATGCGCTACTTCGGGGGCTATGAAATGGTGGCCGCCGTGGGCGGGATGCTGCGGGCGGCCGAGCGGGGGATGGTGATCCTCATCGACGGGTTTATCATGACCAACTGCCTGCTGGTAGCCTCGCGGCTCTATCCCGAGGTGATGCACTACGCCGTTTTCGGGCACCGGGGCGACGAGGCGGGACACAAACTGGTGTTGGACCACCTGGGGGCCGAGCCGATCCTGCAACTTGATCTGCGGCTGGGCGAGGGCACAGGGGCTATTTGCGCCTACCCTATTGTGGATTCCGCCGTAAGAATGATCCGCGAGATGAGTTCGTTCAGAGATGCCAAAGTAACTAAGTATTTTTAGGGGCTGCACATATCGCACGCTATGCACAGCCCGGGTCCTAACCGTCGGGGGGGGTAATAAATAAAAGGCGCGCCGAATATTCGGCGCGCCTTTTATTTATAGAACAGATCAACCTCTACACGGTCATAATCTCTTTCTCTTTCTCCGCAAAAAGGGCATCCACCTTCTTGTCGTACTTCTCGGTCAGCTTCTGGGCCGATTCTTCGCCGTCCTTGGCCATGTCCTCGGGCATGCCTTCTTTCTGGGCCTTTTTGAAGGACTCCACCAGGTCGCGGCGGACGTTGCGCAGGCCGATGCGGGCCTGTTCGGACTCCGTCTTGATCTGCTTGACCAGTTCCTTGCGGCGCTCCTCGGTCAGGGCCGGGATGTTCAGGCGGATGTGCTCCCCGTTGTTCGAGGGGGTCAGTCCGATGTTAGCCACCAGGATGGCTTTCTCGATGGTCGGGATCAGGTTCTTTTCCCAGGGCTGGATCAGCACCGTGCGGGCGTCGGGCACCGTCACGCTGGCCAGCTGCGAAATAGGGGTCTCGCTGCCGTAGTAATCCACGGTGATCCCATTGAGTACGTTGGTGCTGGCCTTGCCGGCCCGGACGGTCAACAGGGCTTCTGCCAGGTGGTCGATGGTCTTGTCCATCTTGGCCTGGGCAGCGTCTAGTAGGGTCTTGGGTTCAGTCATATGCGTGCATTTTAATTAGTCGTTTTTAACCAGGGTGCCGATCTTTTCGCCGGAAAGGACCTTCGAGAGGTTTCCGGGGGTATCCATGTCGAAGACCAGGATCGGCAGGTCGTTTTCGCGGCAGAGGGTGAAGGCCGTGAGGTCCATCACTTTAAGCTGGCGTTTGTAGACTTCGTCGAACGAAATCGTGTCGAACTTCGTGGCCGTGGGGTCCTTCTCAGGGTCGGCGGTGTACACCCCGTCCACGCGGGTGCCCTTGAGCATCACGTCGGCCTCGATCTCCACCCCCCGCAGGGCCGAGGCACTGTCGGTCGTGAAATAGGGGTTGCCGGTGCCCCCGGCGATGATGACGATCACCCCGGCGGCCATCAACTCGAGGGCCTTGGCCTTGGAGTAGAGCTCGCCCACGGGCTCCATGCGGATGGAGGTGAGCACCTTGGCCTTCGCTCCCTCGGCTTCGAGGGCGGTTTGCAGGGCCAGGGAGTTGATCACCGTGGCGAGCATCCCCATCTGGTCGCCCTTGACGCGGTCGAAGCCCTTTTTGGCGCCGGTCAGGCCGCGGAAAATATTGCCGCCGCCGATAACGATGCCGATCTGGACGCCGCTTCCGGCAGCCGCTTTGATCTGGGTGGCGTAGGAGGAGAGCACCTCGGTCGAGAGGCCGTAGCCCTGGTCGCCCATGAGCGACTCGCCGCTCAGTTTCAGTAGTATGCGTTTATAAATGGCCATATTCTTTCAAAAACTATTTGGTCGTTTCCATGATCTGCATCAGCTCGTCCAACTTGGGCGTGAGGATGATCTCCGTGCGGCGGTTCTTGGCGCGGGCCTCGGCGCTCTTGCCCGGGTCCACGGGCACCGACTCGCCGCGTCCGGCGGCGATGATGCGGCTGGGAGCGATGCTTTTGTTCTCGAGCAGCAGGCGGGTGACCGTGGTGGCACGCTTGGCGCTCAGGTCGAGGTTGTCCTGCAGATTGCCGTTGGGGCGGTAGGGCACGTCGTCGGTGTGGCCCTCGACCATCACGTTGATGTCCGGGTTCTGGGCCAGCACGCCCGCCAGGTCGCGCACGGCGCGGGCTCCGTTGGGATCGATCTCGAAGCTGCCCGAGCGGAAAAGCAGCTTGTCGTCCATCGAGACGTAGACGTTGCCGTTCTTGATCGAGATCGAGAGGCCCTTGCCTTCGAAGCCCGTCAGGGCGTCGGTCACCTTGCGGCGGATGTTGTTGATGGCCTCCTCGCGGCTGCGCAGCATGGCTTCCAACTCGTCCACCCGGCGCGAGCGTTCGCTCAGGCTCAGCTGGTTGGATTCCAACTCCTTGAGCATGCGGGCGGCTTCGGCCGAGCCGTCGGCGAGCAGTTTCTGGTAGCGGTTATAGAGGAGTTGGTTGCTTTCGTGCAGGCGCAGGGTGTCGGCGGAGAGGCGCTGATTTTCGGCCGTCAGGGCGTCGTTGCGCGTGGAAAGGGCCTCGTTGCGGCGCTGGGCCGAGGAGAGTTCGCCGTCCAGGCGCAGGGCCTCGGCCTTCATGGAGTTGAATTTCTGGGTCGATACGCAGCTTCCGAAAAGGGAGCCGGCCAGCAGCAAATAGATGATTTTTCGCATGGATCAAAATCTTTCTTGGCACGGTGCCTTCCGGCACTCGGAGTTTGAACTTTACGTTGACAAATATACGAAAAAGATTCGGTTTAGCCGTTATCGAAACTTTTCAATATCTTTGTAGGCTGCAACAGGACCTATGACCACTCAGGAGTTCAAATACCTCAACACCGTAAACAGCCCGGAAGACCTCAAAAAACTCGACGCCACGGCGCTGAAAGTTTATTGCGGGGAACTGCGCACCTACCTCATCGAACAGCTGTCGGCCAACCCCGGCCACCTGGGCTCTAACCTGGGCGTGGTGGAGCTCACCGCTGCCCTGCACTACGTCTACAACACCCCCGACGACAAGCTGATCTGGGACGTGGGCCACCAGGCCTACGCCCACAAGATCATCACCGGGCGCCGCGACGCCTTCCCCACCAACCGGAAAATGGGCGGTCTGAGCGGCTTCCCCAAGATGAGCGAAAGCCCCTACGACGCCTTCGGGGGCGGGCACGCCTCGACCTCCATCTCGGCGGCCCTGGGCATCGCCCTGGCCTCGCAGTTGCAGGGCCAGCAGCGGGACGTGGTGGCCGTGATCGGCGACGGGGCCATCGGGGGCGGACTGGCCTTCGAGGGGCTCAACAACGCCGGGGCCTCCGGGGCCAACCTGCTGGTGATCCTCAACGACAACAAGATGTCGATCGACCCCAACGTGGGCGCACTCAAAGAATATCTGCTCAAACTGACCACCTCGCGGCGGTACAACCTTTTCAAGCACCGCACCTGGATGAGCCTGAGGCATTTTCCCCGCCTGAGGCGCACAATCCAGCACGCGGGCAACCTGCTCAAACTGACCTTCCTCAAGCAGAGCAACCTCTTCGAGAGCCTCAATTTCCGCTACTTCGGCCCCGTGGACGGGCACAACACAGACCAACTGGTACGGGTGCTGCGCGACCTGCGGGAGATCCCGGGCCCCAAGCTGCTGCACGTGCTCACCGTCAAGGGCAAGGGCTACACCCCCGCCGAGCGGCAGCAGCACATCTGGCACGCCCCCGGCCTGTTCGACCCCGAGACGGGCGACCGCATGAGTAAACGCCGCGCGGGCGAGCCGCCGCTGTATCAGGAAGTATTCGGGGAGAGCGTCCTCGAGCTGGCCCGCGAAAATCCCCGCATCGTGGGGATCACCCCGGCCATGCCCTCGGGCTGCTCGCTCAGCATTCTGATGGAGGCAATGCCCGAGCGCTGCTTCGATGTGGGCATCGAGGAGGGGCACGCCGTCACTTTTGCCGCCGGGTTGGCCGCCCAGGGGATGGTGCCTTTCTGCAACATCTACTCCTCGTTTATGCAGCGGGCCTACGACAACCTGATCCACGACGTGGCCATCCAGGGCCTCGACGTGGTGATGTGCCTCGACCGGGCGGGCCTGGTGGGCGAGGACGGAGCCACCCACCATGGGGCCTTCGACCTGGCCTACCTGTTGCCGGTGCCGGGACTGACCATCGCCTCGCCGGCCGACGAGCTCGAACTGCGCAATTTGATGTATACCGCCTCGCAGGGCCGGGGTCCTTTCGTGATCCGCTACCCCCGGGGGACGGGCGTCACCGAACAGTGGCACCAGCCGTTCGAGGAATTGCCCATCGGCCGGGGCCGGGTGCTGCGCGAAGGCCACGACGTGGCCCTGCTGAGCCTGGGACCCGTGGCGCACACGGCTGCCGAAGCCGCCGAGCGGGCTGAAAAAGAAGGCACTTCGGTGCTGCACATCGACCTGCGCTACGCCAAGCCCCTGGACGAAGAGTTACTACATAGAGTGGGACGCGACTTCAAGCGCGTGGTCACCGTCGAGGACGGGGCCGTGCGCGGCGGCGTGGGCGAGGCCTCTCTGGCCTTTTTCAACGCACACGGCTATACCCCCCGCGTCACGACGCTGGGTATCGGGGACGAGTTCGTCACCCAGGGCACCCAGAAGGAGCTTTACCGGCTTTGCGGCTACGACGGCGAAGGCATTTATCAGGCAATCAAGAAAAACGAAAAATAGAGACAACCCATGGAATACGATTTTAAGTCGATCGAACAAAAGTGGCAGGGCCGGTGGGCCGCCGACAAAGTATACCGCGTCGGGGTGGACGGGAAGAAACCGAAATTCTACGTCCTCGACATGTTCCCCTACCCCTCGGGGGCGGGCCTGCACGTGGGCCATCCGCTGGGCTACATCGCCTCGGACATCTACTCGCGCTACAAACGCCTGCGCGGCTTTAACGTCCTGCACCCCATGGGCTACGACGCCTTCGGCCTGCCCGCCGAGCAGTACGCCATCCAGACGGGCCAGCACCCGGCCGTGACTACCGAGCGCAACATCGAACGCTACCGCGAGCAGCTCGACAAGCTGGGCTTCAGCTTCGACTGGGAACGCGAGGTGCGCACTTGCGACCCGGAATACTACCACTGGACCCAGTGGGCCTTTCTGAAGATGTTCGGCAGCTTTTATTGCATCGACTGCCAGAAAGCAAAACCCATCGAGGAGCTGATCCGCGCCTTTGAGAAAAACGGCACCGAGGGCCTCAGCGTGGCCTGCACCACACCGATGGAATTCACCGCCGCGCACTGGAATGGTCTGGACAAAGCGGGCCGCGAGGAAGTGCTGCAAAACTACCGCCTGGCCTACCGGGCCGACACCCTGGTCAACTGGTGCCCCGCCCTGGGCACCGTGCTGGCCAACGACGAGGTGAAGGACGGCCTCTCCGAACGCGGCGGCCATCCGGTCGAACAGAAACGCATGAAACAGTGGCTGCTGCGCGTGACCGCCTACGCCCAGCGCATGTTGGACGGCCTCGAAAAACTCGAATGGAGCGAATCGCTCAAGGAGATCCAGCGCAACTGGATCGGCCGCAGCGAAGGGGCCCAGGTCTTCTTCGGGATCAAGGGCCACGAAGAAAAACTGGAGGTCTTCACCACGCGCCCCGACACCATCTTCGGGGTGACCTTCATGGTGCTGGCCCCCGAGCACGAGTACGTCGACTCGCTGACCACCCCCGAGTACAAACCCGCCGTGGACGACTACCTGGCCCAGGCCAAAAAACGCTCGGAGCGCGAACGCATGGCCGACACCAAACGCGTCAGCGGCCAGTTCACGGGCTCCTACGCGCAAAATCCCTTCACCGGGGCCGAGATTCCCATCTTCATCAGCGACTACGTCCTGGCGGGCTACGGCACCGGGGCCATCATGGCCGTACCGGCCCACGACAGCCGCGACTACGCTTTTGCCAAGCACTTCGACCTGCCGATCATCCCGGTGGTCGACGGGGGAGACATTTCGGAAAATTCCTATGATGCCAAGGCCGGAAAAATGATCAACTCGGGCCTGATCACGGGCCTGGACGTTAAGGAAGCCATCCCGATGATGTTCGCCGAGGTCGAGAAACGCGAGCTCGGACAACGCCGGATCAACTACCGCCTGAGGGACGCCATCTTCAGCCGCCAGCGCTATTGGGGCGAGCCCTTCCCGATTTACTACAAGGACGACATCGCCTACCCGCTCCCCGAAGATCAACTGCCCCTGACGCTGCCCGCCATCGAAAACTTCGGCCCCACCGAAGAAGGCGAGCCGCCCCTGGCCCGCGCCACGGGCTGGCACACCGACCAGGGCTACCCCTACGAAACAGGGACCATGCCGGGCTTCGCCGGTTCCTCGGCCTACTACCTGCGCTACATGGACCCGCACAACGGCCATGCGCTGGTGGGCAAAAAGGAGAACGAATACTGGCGCAACGTCGACCTCTACGTGGGCGGCATCGAGCACGCCACGGGCCACCTGATGTACTCCCGCTTCTGGAACATGTTCCTCTACGACCTGGGCGACGTCTGCGAGCCCGAGCCCTTTAAGAAACTGGTCAACCAGGGCATGATCCAGGGCCGGTCCAACTTCGTCTACCGCGTGGTGGGCACCGACCGGTTCGTCTCCCTGGGCCTCAAGGATAGCTACAAAACCCAGGAAATCCACGTCGACGTGAACATCGTGCGCAACGACCTGCTCGACCTGGACGCCTTCCGGGCCTGGCGGCCGGAGTTCGCCAAGGCCGAGTTCATCCTCGAAGACGGCAAATACGTCTGCGGCTGGGCCGTCGAAAAGATGTCCAAGTCGATGTTCAACGTGGTCAACCCCGACCACATCGTCGAGCAGTACGGGGCCGACACGCTGCGCATGTACGAGATGTTCCTGGGCCCCCTGGAGCAGAGCAAGCCCTGGGACACGAACGGCATCGACGGCGTACACAAATTCCTGCGCCGCTTCTGGCGGTTGTTCTTCGACCGGGACGGTCGACTGATCCTGACCGGGGAAAAAGGCAGCCCCACGGAGCTGAAAACCCTGCACAAAACGATCAAAAAGGTGAGCGAGGACATCGAAAATTTCTCGTTCAACACCGCCGTGAGCGCCTTTATGATCTGCCTGAACGAGCTGAGCGAGCAGAAGTGCAACAAGCGCGAGGTGCTCGAACCGCTGGTGATCCTGATCGCCCCCTTCGCTCCCCACGTGGCCGAAGAGATCTGGTCGCAGCTGGGCCACAGGAGCACGGTTTTCGACGCCGCCTTCCCCGTGTTCGAGGAGCAGTACCTGGTGGAGGACGAGATCGAATACCCCGTGTCGTTTAATGGCAAGATGCGCTTCAAAAAGAGCCTGCCCGCGGGTTTTTCTCCCAAGGAGATCGAAGAGATCATCCTCGCCGATCCGTCCACGGAAAAATACCTGGAGGGGAAAGCGCCCAAGAAGGTGATCGTCGTACCGGGAAAGATCGTCAATATCGTCATGTAACCCATGAAGTGGCTGCTGATTGTAGGCGACGGCATGGCCGACGAGCCCCTCGAGGCGTTGGGCGGCCGGACTCCCCTGCAACAGGCTGAGACTCCTTATCTGGACGCCCTGGCCCGGCTGGGCCGCTGCGGAAGGCTGTCCACCTCGCCGGAGGGCTGCCCGCCCGGCAGCGAAACGGCGCTGCTGTCCCTGCTGGGCTACGATCCCAGGGGGGCCGCGGAGGCCCGGGGGGCGTTGGAAGCGGCGGGACTGGGCCTCGACCTCTCGCCCGGCGAGCTGGCCCTGCGCTGCAACCTGCTGAGCCTCGACGGTGAAGGCCGCCTGCTCAACCACAACGCCGGGCAGATCACTTCCCCCGAGGCGGCCGAACTGATCGCCTGCCTGCAAGAGCGGTTGGGAAGTCCGGAGGTCCAGTTCCATCCCGGCGTCTCGTTCCGGGGTATCTTATGTTTAAAGAACGCCGATCCGGCCGTGCTATGCGCCCCGCCCCAGGACATCCGGGGAGAGCGGGCGGAGGACCATCCCGTCCGGGGGGCCAAGCCCGAAGCCCTCTCCACCGCCCGGCGGCTCAATGAACTGGTCTCTCTTTCTCAAAAAATCCTGGCAGCGCACCCGGTCAACTTGCGGCGCCGCGTAGCGGGACTGCCCATGGCCGACACGATCTGGCCTTGGGCGCCGGGATGCAAACTGACACTGACTCCCCTCCCTGAAAAATACGGCTTCACGGCCGGAGCCGTCGTCGCCGGAGTTCCCCTGGCCCGGGGCATCGGCGCCTCGGCGGGCCTGCGCGTGATCGAGGTCCCGGGCGCCACGGGCTATACCGACACCGACTACGAGGGCAAGGCCCGGGCAGCCTTACAGGCCCTGCAAACGGACGACTTCGTGCTGCTGCACCTCGAGGCCCCGGACGAATGCAGCCACGAGGGCGACGTGGCCGCAAAAATCACCGCCATCGAAGCCCTCGACGCGCAGATCGTCGGCCCGCTCTTCGAATCCCTGAAAACCTCCGGCGAAGATTTTACCCTGGCCGTGCTGCCCGACCACCCCACCCTCTGCCGCAGCCGGGCCCACTCGGCCGGACCGGTCCCCTTCCTGATCTTCCGGACGGGCGACCCCGGCGACGCCACGACCCGGTTCGACGAAGCGGGCGTTCTCTCCGGAAATTACGGACTACTGGAGGGTGATGGTTTTATCCGCCGCTTTTTCTTTCGGGACTGACAGCCAACAATCTATCAGAAAATCGGGGGAAACGACCATTTTTTTTCAGGTCTCTATTGCAGACTTTTGTCCGATTTTTGCAACTCCCTAATCGAAACTGTTTTTGTAAACCTTTTTAAAACATAACGATTATGGAAAATCCTGTAACCGAATTCTTTGAACGCTCGAGAGAAGCCGTCAAAAATTGGTGGCTCTTCACCATTCTGGGCATCGCCCTGTTCGCCGTCGGCGTGTTGACCTTCTTCTATCCCGCCGCCAGCTACCTCAGCCTGGCCGTCGTTTTCGGCGTGCTGGTCCTCGTTTCGGGGATCGTCGAGATCGTGCTCGCCTCCTCCGGGAAGCACTACTTCTCGGGGCGCGGCTGGGTACTGGCCGGAGGGATCATCCAGGTGATCCTGGGGTTGATCCTCTGCTGCAACCTGGGCCTGTCGGTCGTCACGCTGCCCATCGTCCTGGCTTTCTGGCTGATGTTTCGTGCTTTCTCGACCATCGGCTGGGGCGGCGACATGAGTTCCATGAGAATTCCGGGCGCCGGGTGGACCATCGTTTGCGGGGTGCTGTTGCTGCTGCTTGCGATCTGGATCCTGCTCCAGCCCCTGGCCTTCGGCACGACCATGGTGGTCGTTTGGGTAGGCGTCTCGCTGCTCTTCGCCGGAATCTCCACGTTTGCATTCTCACTGCAGCTCAAAAGCATGCACAAGCATATGAAGTAAGCCTGGCTTCTTTAGAAACAAACAGCCCCGGAAGGTTTTCCGGGGCTGTTTGTTTTACGAGTATTTGCGGGGATACCTCAGCAGAATGGCCCCCAGGGCGAAAAGACCCATCGCCCAGGGATAATAGAGGTAGGGAATGATCTCCAGCGGGGAGAGGGAAGCCAGCGAGGCGGCCATCAGCAACTGCGCCCCGTAGGGAATAATGCCCTGCACGAGGCAGGAGAAGGTGTCGAGGATGCTGGCCGACTTGCGTCGGTCGACCCCGAAGCGGTCGGCGATCTGCCGGGCGATGGGGCCCACCGTGATCAGGGCCACGGTGTTGTTGGCCGTGCAGAAGTTGGCCAGGGAGACCAGGGCCGCCAGGCTCAGTTCGGCCCCCCGCTTGGTGCGCACGCGACCCGTCAGCCGTTCGATCAGGTAGTCGATGCCCCCGCCCCGGCGGATCAGCTCGAGCATCCCGGCGGCCAGCAGGGTCACAACGATCAGCTCGCCCATGCCCGCGATGCCGGAGCCCATGCTCCCGAACCAGTCGAAAAAGCCGAAGCTCCCGGTGGCCATCCCGATCCCTCCGGTCACGATCAGCCCAATCACCAGCACCAGGATCACGTCCACCCCGGCGACGGCCGTCACCAGCACGATCAGGTAGGGCAACACCTTGATCCACTCGATGGGCTCCACCTGGGCCGGAACCTGCACCTGCCACCCCATAAATACATAGAGCAGCAGCACCAGCAAGGCCGCCGGGGAGACGATCCGGAAGTTGACCCGGAATTTGTCCCGCATGGCGCACTCCTGGGTGCGGGTGGCGGCGATGGTGGTGTCCGAAATAAACGACAGGTTGTCCCCGAAAAACGCCCCGCCCACGACGACGCCCACCAGCAGCGGCATCTCGGCGCCGGTCTTCGCGGCGATCCCGGCCACCACCGGCACCAGGGCCACGATGGTGCCCACGGAGGTTCCGATGGCCAGGGATACGAAGCAGGAGGCCAGGAAAATCCCGGCCAGCAGCATCCGTCCGGGCAGGATGCGCAGAGTCAGGTTGACTGTGGCATCGATGGCCCCCATGGCCCCGGCGGCGGCGGCGAAGGCCCCGGCCAGCACGAAGATCCAGATCATCAGCAGGATGTTGGGGTGCGCAGCCCCCTCGGAAAAATGGGCCACGCGCTGCGGCAGGCTCCCCCGCCCGATGGCCACGGCATAGACCGAGGCGGCCAGGAAGGCCACCGCGATGGGCACCTTGTAGAAGTCGTTGATAACGATGGACGTGCCCAGGTAGAGGCACAGGAAGAAGATCAGCGGGCTGAGCGCCCAAAGGCCGGAAGCGTGTTTGCGGAGAGGATTGCCTGCCATGCTTAAAAAAATTCGGAAAGGTCGGGCAACTCGGTGCGGGGCGTGTAGCGGCGGCTCTCACAATCCCAGGCCGAGCACATCAGTTGCAGCCCGTTGGTCAGGGCCACGTAAGGCGCTTTGAGCACGCTGTTGTAGCGCACCACCTGGGCCAGCGACTCCCGCCGGAGCTTCACCTCGGGGGCCTTGCACTCCACCACCAGGCAGGGGGCGCCGCTGCGGTCCGTCACGACGATGTCGGCCCGCTGGGGCTGGCCGTTGAGGTTGACGGGGTATTCCTGCACGATGTACTGGGCCTGAGCCCCCCGCTGATCGATCAAGTAGCGGATCATGTGCTGGCGCACCCACTCCTCGGGGGTCAGCAGCAGCCATTGCCCCCTCAGGGGGTCCCACAGGCGGGTCAAGTCCCCTTCGCGGCGCATCCGGAAGCTACAGGCGGGCAAATTCAAAGAGGGAAAGGAACTCATGGAGATGTTTTTAACTTTCGTTGGGTTTTTTGTTGAAAATTTAATTCCAAGGTGCAATTTTTCACAATAGATTGACGCTTATCCTATTGTCTATAAGTAAGAAAGAGAAAAACCTCCGCCCGAGAACCCGGAAAACCCGTGGCAAAGGTTTGTCGAAAAAATCGTACCTTGTCGCAAATTCGGCTTTCCCGTTCCGGGGTGCCGATCCCGCTTCAAGACCTGGTTTTGAGGCCGATGGAACAAAGATAGTGAAAGGATCGTTAACGAACAAAAGCGATGAAAAATAACGAAAAGAGCAAACGCGAGGAAGCGCTGCTATACCACTCCGAAGGCCGGCCCGGCAAGATCGAGGTCGTCCCTACCAAACCCTACAGCACCCAGAAGGACCTCTCGCTGGCCTACTCCCCCGGGGTGGCCGAGCCCTGCCTCGAGATCGAGGCGCATCCCGAGGACGCCTACAAATACACCGCCAAGGGCAACCTGGTGGCCGTGATCTCCAACGGCACCGCCGTACTGGGCCTGGGCGACATCGGCGCCATGGCCGGCAAGCCCGTTATGGAGGGCAAGGGCCTGCTGTTTAAAACCTTCGCCGACATCGACGTCTTCGACATCGAGGTGGACACCAAGGACACCGAACAGTTTATCCAGACGGTCAAGAACATCTCGGTGACCTTCGGGGGGATCAACCTCGAGGACATCAAGGCCCCCGAGTGCTTCATCATCGAGGAGCGCCTCAAGGAGGAGCTCTCCATCCCCGTGATGCACGACGACCAGCACGGCACGGCCATCATTTCGGCCGCCGCCCTGCTGAACGCCCTGGAGGTGGCGGGCAAGCAGATCGACCAGGTCACGGTGGTGGTCAACGGGGCCGGAGCCGCCGCGGTCTCCTGCGCCAAGCTCTACATCTCGCTGGGGATCGACAAGAATAAGCTCGTCATGTGCGACAGCAAGGGCGTGCTGAGCACCTCGCGCACGGACCTCAACGCTTCCAAAAAATACTTCGCCACCGACCGCGACCTCCACACGCTGGAAGAAGCCGTCAAAGGCTGCGACGTCTTCCTGGGCTTGTCCGTGGCCGACGTGCTCACCACCGAAATGGTGCTCAGCATGGCCGCCAACCCCATCGTCTTCGCCCTGGCCAACCCCAACCCCGAGATCAGCTATGAAAAAGCCATGGCCTCGCGCGAGGACATCATCTTCGCCACGGGCCGCTCGGACTACCCCAACCAGGTGAACAACGTGCTGGGCTTCCCCTACATCTTCCGGGGCGCCCTGGACGTGCGGGCCTCGAAGATCAACGAGGAGATGAAGATCGCCGCCGTGAGGGCCCTGGCCGCGCTGACCAAGGAGCCCGTGCCCGACATGGTGGCCGCCTCCTACAACGACAACAACATCGCCTTCGGCCGCGGATACATCATCCCCAAGCCCATCGACCCGCGGCTCATCTCGCGCATCTCGATGGCCGTAGCCCGGGCGGCGATCGACTCGGGGGTGGCCCGCCACACGATCACCGACTGGGAAGCCTACCAGCATGAACTCGAAGGGCGTATGGGACGCGACGACAAATTGATGCGTTCGGTCCGCACGATGGCCATCACCGCCGCCCCGCGCCGCATCGCCATCAGCGAAGGCGACACGCTCAACAGCATCAAGGCCGCCATCCACCTGATCTCGGACAACATCGCCGAGCCGATCTTGATCGGGGACAAGCCCGAGATCGACGAACTGCTCGCCGAGAACAACCTGGCCATCGACGACCGCTACATCATCGACTTCCGCAGCGAGTCCGAGAAGGAGCGCCGCGTCCGCTACGCCGAGCTGCTCTACAGCAAGATGAGCCGCCAGGGGATCAGCCGCGAGGAGGCCCTCAAGTACATGCTCAAGCGCGACTGGTTCACCCTGATGATGGTGGCCTCGGGCGACGCCGACACCACCCTGCTGGGCTACGACCACAACTACACCGAGGCCCTGGGCATCGTCAAGCAGGTCTTCTCGCCCGGACCCGACACCCTGCTGGCCGCCATGCGCATCGTCAGCACCAAGCGGGGCCCGATGTTCTTCGCCGACACGGCCATCAACCCCAACCCCAACGCTAACGACCTGGTGAAGATCGCCCTGCTGGCCGCCCGCGCCGTGCGCATCCTGGGGATCGAGCCGGTGATCGCCATGCTCTCCTACTCCAACTTCGGGACCGACAAGGCCGCCTCGCCGCTCAAGGTGAGCGAAGCGGTGCGCATCCTCCACGCCGAGCACCCCGACCTGCTGGTGGAAGGCGAAATGAAGGCCGACATCGCCCTCAAACAAAACCGCCGCGCCAAACGCTTCCCCTTCAACAAGCTGGGCGACCGGGAGGTCAACACCTTCATCTTCCCCAACCTGGCGGCGGCCAACATTTCCTACAAGTTGGTCGAAATGCTGGGGGGCGCCGAAGTGAACGGCCCCATCCTGATGGGCCTCGAGAAGAACATCGTCCACCTGGTGCCCGAAAACGCCAGCGCACGTACGCTCATCAACCTGGCGATGATCGCCGTGGCCGAGACCATTCCGTTGAAATAAGCGGACCGGAAATTTTCTCAAAAACAGCCGCTTCCCTTTCGTGGAAATGGCTGTTTTTGTTTTCTTGCATGGGCGCGCACCTTTTCTTATCTTTGCAACGAACCAATCGCCATTTCCCATGAAAAATATACTTTTCCTGACCGCCCTGTTTGCAGGCCTTTTCGGTGGAGCGGTAGCGGCCCAGAACGCCCCGCAGACCCTCCCGCTGGAAGACCCGCAGGTGATCTCGCTGGGCAGCGACGAGCCCCGCTACCCGCTGCTGCCCTACAACACGGCCGAAGCCGCCATGAGCGGGGACGTGGCCGCCTCGACCTACGTCCAGCGCCTGGACGGCACCTGGAAAGTCAAAACCTTCGCCTCGGCCGAAGACGTCGACACCCTCCTGACGGCTGTCGGCACCGACCTGAGCTCCTGGGGAGCGGCTCCGGTGCCCGCCCGGGAGAAAGTCAACGCCCCGGCGGCGATCTACCGCACCGAGTTCAAGATGCCCTTCGCCTGGGTGGGCCGCGAGGTCTTCGTGCACGTGGGTCCCGTCAGCCGGGCTTACTACGTCTATGTCAACGGAGAGCAGGCGGGCTACTTCGAGGACAGCAAGGCGGCCGCCGAGTTCAACGTCACCCGCTTTGCCACCGAAGGCAAGAACCACCTCTCGATCATCGCCTACGCCGACCCGGCCTCCACCCGGCTCGAAGACCAGATCCCCGGACGCGGCACGGCCGTCGAGGGGGACGTCTACGTCTTCTCGCAGCCCCGGGTGCGGATGCGGGACTACGTGGCCGATACGAGGTTTGCCCCGGACGGCACCAGCGGCCTGTTCAACCTGGGCGTGGTCGTCAAGACCCACCTGCTCAACCCCCGCGAGGTGATGGTCTACTACGACCTCTTCGCCCCGGACAGCACCAAAATCGCCTCGGGACGCCGCGACGCCCGCTTCGACATGCGCCGCGAGGACACCGTGCGCTTTTTCGCCAACATCCCCCGCATCGACTCCTGGAGCCACGAGAATCCCAAGCTCTACACCGTGCTGCTGAGACTCCAGCACGAGGGCCGCTTCACCGAATACACCACCATCAAGGTGGGCTTCCGGGACGTTACCTACGATGAAAACGGGCTGATTATCAACGGATCGCCCATCGAACTGCGGGGCATCGACTACCTCTGCCCGCCGGACGAGGCGAGCCTGCGCCGCGACCTGGCCTCCTTCCGTCAGCAGGGCATCAACCTGCTGCGGGTGAGCAATTTTCCCCAGCGCCAGACCTTTTATGAACTGTGCGACCGCTACGGGATCTACGTCTGCGACCAGGCCAACCTGGACACCCGCGCCAGTGGACCCGAACGCAAGATAGACACCAACCCGGCCAACGACACCCTCTGGGCCCGGGCCTACGCCGACCGGGTGATGGATATGTACTACGCCTCTCAGAACCACCCCTCGGTGGTGATGTTCTCGCTGGGCGGACAGGCCGGACAGGGCTACAACCTCTACGAGGCCTACCTGCGGCTCAAGGAAGTGGAGAAACAGCGGCCCGTGATCTACGAGGGCGCCGGAGCCGAGTGGAACACCGACATGGTGGTGGGATCGGCCACGGCCAAAAACCCGTCGGACAAGCGCTATGTGCTCTCGCTGGCCACCCCGAGCCAATGGCAGGCGTCGCCGGTAAAGGCCGGAGGGGTTTCGCTGCACGAAAGCGATCAGGCCGACGAGGCCATCCTCAAAAACGGCTTTCGAATTGTCAACCTTTCCAGTTTCCGGGTCGGCTACAGCATCCTTTCCGGCAAGCGGGTCCTCAAGGAAGAGATCGTCCCGGTCTCGGTGGTTCCCCAGAGCCGGGGCCAGGTGAAGGCTTCGCTCGAGGGGCTTAAACCCGGCAAGTACACGCTTCGTTTCTTTGTCACTCCGAAAGAGAACACGCCCTGGTGCAGCCAATCCGACTGTCTCTCGGAAGTAAGCTGGGAAGTAGCCATAGCCAAGGAGAAGAAATAGTCTTTCACGCCATCGCATAAAAAATGGGAGCCACCGTGCGGTGGCTCCCATTTTTCGTAAGCACTATTTTATTCTCCCCAGAGCAAATTGACCGGTCCGAGAAGCCCCGAAGGCAACAGAGGAAAATCCTTCGTGATGGGCGAATGGGTGGTGAACGTGATCCGGTCCTTTTCCGGCAGACGCTGGTCTCCCGCCAGGCGGTTGGGCCACTGGTTGGCCACCGAGATGCGCAGGGTATTCTCGCCAGGCTTGAGGTACTTCGCCACGTCGCAGCGGTAGGGAGCGTTCCACAATTCGGTCACCACCTGCCCGTTGATCTCCACGCGGGCCATCACTTCGACGCGGCCCAGGTCGATCAGCCAACGGTCGTGGGCGGCGAGTTGTCCAGCATCCAGCGCAAAGGTCTTGGTGTACTCGGCGATCCCGCTGAAATAGCGGATGCCCTCGGTGGCGTTGAGGCTCCAGTCGGTGAGCGAGGGGAAAGTCGCCGAGGCGGGGGCTCCGCGGTCGGCCTGGAAGGTCACTTCCCAGGGACCCGTCAGTTCGAGGGCGGGATGCAACTCGGGCCAGAGCGTGGGGGTCGTTACCACCGGGGCCGCGTCCTCGCGGCTGAAGATCACGAAGACCGATCCGTAAGCCTCCAACGGCAGGGTCAATGCAGAGCGACCGTCGGCGGTGGCCGTCACGGAGCCCGGGGCGATGGCTCCCTGCACGGCATCCCAGAGCGAGGCTTTCAGGCCATCGACCCGGAAGGTACAGGTCGCCGTAAGGGCATTTTCCGAAGGATTGGAAACCATATAGATCTCCCCGGCGGGGGTGTGGCGGTGGATGTAGCGCAAGGTGGCGTCGCTCTCGAAGTCGGGCTTGAGGCCCGAAGCGCCCAGCGCCTCCGCGATCACCTCATAATGGACATAAGGGGGAATAAAGCCGCGGACACTCGGCTTGCGGTCGAGGGTATCCGCCGCAGAAGGCGTGATCAGGCGGCCCTTGCCCAGGATGCGGCAGGAGGAACCCCCGGCCTCGCCCCAGAGTTCGGCGGAGAGAGCGGCCACCTGCTCGTCCGAGCGGGGATAATCCGAGAGGCTGGGCGAGCCCGCCGGGGCGTAACCCATCACGGTGGCCCCCTCGCGGATCAGGCTTTTGATCTTGCCGAGCAGGCCCGGGGTCATGGTCTCTTCGGTGGGCAGCACCAGGATGCGGTACTCCATGCCGCCGGGGAAGCAGATTTTTCCGTCATGCACCGAGGCCCTCATCAGCGTGCCCGGTTCACAGCCGTCGAAGTTGTAGCCCCGCTTGTCCGGCAGGCGGTCGGTGCCCGCCAGGGCGCTTTCGGGCGGCATAAAGGCCATGGGTGCGCCCTCGGGCGTCAGGAAGAGAATGTCGGCCACGCCGCGCCCCTGACGCAACAGATACTGGCAACGAGCCAGATACGTATGCCAGGCCTGGGAAAGGTCCCACCAGGTCTGCGTGCGGTCGTAGTTCATGCCGTAGGGGCCCATGGTCATGCCGGGCCAGCGGTCGGTCCAGTACTGGTGGGCGTAGCGGTGGAAGCAGAGCCTATTGATGCCGATGGCGAAGCACCAGTCGGTCTGGTTTTTCATGTTGCCCGGATGGAGTTGCCAGAATTTCGCATTGTGGCTGGTAAAAGCCTCCGCGCCCACGATGGGACGGGCCTTGAGGTTGGCCACCGAGACGGCCTCGATGCAACTGAAGGCCGTGTTGAAGTGGTCGTCCACCTCCCAGCTCTCGCACATCGGCACATCGGCCAGCGAGCCCAGGGCCATGTCGTTGGTGGGGTTCATGTCGTAGGGCTCGATCGAGAGTCCGAAGCCGTAGCGGTGGGCGTAGCGCCGCAGGTGGGCGCCGTGGTTTTCGAGGATCAGCTCCTGGACCGTCAGGCGCATGTCCCAGAGAAAACGCTCCGAAAGTTCGAGGTCGTCGACCACCTGGCCCGCAAGTGCGGGCAGGTAAGGCTTCGGATCGTAGCCCCGGCGGGCGCGGAATTGCCTGTAAAAATCCTCGCTCCAGTTCTGGGGACCCATCTCCCAGGAGTCGATGTGGAGCATGTTCCAGCCCGAGGTGCGGGCTCCCGGCTTGATGCCGACGGCCTCCATCAGGGCGCCGATGTAGTGGTCCAGGTGGAGGTTGAAGGCCGTGGTATCCATCTTGCTGGCCTCGAAGCCCACGGCGGCCAGGGGAGCCGGGCGGGTGTTGGCCCCGGTGAGCGTGCGGCCGAAGCGGTAGACAACCCACTCGCCTGCGGGAGCTTCCCAGTTGAGCTTTCCTTCGGGCGAAACCTTATCGGTGAGGTCGATGCACCCCTGCGAAGCGATGGCCGCCCCCTCGGGCAGGGCCGGATAGTCGGAATAGACGGGCTGATAAGGGAGGGCGCCCGGCATGGAGGAATAGGGGTCACGGATATAGAACGCCTTGTGGGCTATGTCTTCAATGCGCCCCTCGGCGGTATTTTTGGGGTAGGCCAGGATAAAGAGGTCCTGGTAATAGGCTTCGCGCTGGGCTTTCATCTCGGGGGTCAGGTTGGCGTGCCCGAAATAGGGATCGCGCGGCTGCGGGCGCGGAAGCTGAACGTCCACTTTCCCGCCTCCCTGCACCGTGATCGTGTCGCCCACGATAAAGTGCATGGCGTCCTCGGGCTTGACCCAGGGGCCGCCGCTGCCCGTCCAGCCGGGCCCGGAGATCAGCGAGAGGGAGATGCCCAGGCGCTCGCTCTCGCGGCAGGCGTGCTTGAAGCACTCGACCCACTCGGGGCTCATAAAGTCGACCGGCCCGCGGGGCACGCCCACGTTGACCTCCATCAGCATGGCGCCCCCGATCCCGGCCCGCTTCATGGCTTCGAGGTCGGCCGTGATCCCCTCGCGGGAGAAATTGCCGTCCATCACGAACCAATAGACCCAGGCGCGGTTTTCCTCGCCCGGATTCAGAAAATTTTCGGACAGGGCTTTTAGCGTGTGGGCATTCTCCACGCTGCACTGGGGCGGCAGGGCCTCGGCCTGGCCGGGATCGCCGGAGCAGGCACTCAGAATGGACAACAAAACGACTCCCAAGCAAGCGTGCCGGAAGTGGAGGGTCAGGTTTTTTCTCATCGGGAAATCAAGTTTGGGCTGAAGGTCAAATATAGCGAAAGTCGAGCGCAATCCAAGCTTGCTTGAGATTGCCGAGGCGCATCCTATATTCTTCAAATATAAACATTCTTGCGTACTATTCAAAAAACGATGGCCGTCCTGTCGGGCGGCCATCGCATATCGTGACAAGAGATTACTTGATCATCTCAAATTTCGTGTAAGGCACCAGGACTTCGGGAATGCGAATGCCCTCCGGGGTCTGGTTGTTCTCTAACAGGGCCGCCAGGATGCGGGGCAGGGCCAGCGAACTGCCGTTGAGCGTGTGGGCCAACTGAGTCTTCTTGTTGGCGTCGCGGTAACGCAGCTTCAGGCGGTTGGCTTGAAAAGACTCGAAGTTCGAGACAGAGGAAACCTCCAGCCAGCGCCCCTGGGCGGCCGAGTAGACCTCGAAGTCGTAGGTCAGCGCCGAGGTGAAGCTCATATCGCCCCCGCACAGGCGCAGGATGCGGTAGGGCAGGCCCAGGGCCTTGACAATGCTCTCCACGTGGGCGACCATGCCGTCGAGCGCCTCGTAGGAAACCTCCGGATGGGCGATCTGCACGATCTCCACCTTGTCGAACTGGTGCAGGCGGTTGAGTCCCCGCACGTCCTTGCCGTAAGATCCGGCCTCGCGGCGGAAGCAGGGGGTGTAGGCGGTCAGACGGACCGGGAACTCGGATTCATTGAGAATCACATCCCGGTAGATATTCGTGACGGGCACCTCGGCCGTGGTGATCAGGTAGAAACCGTCGGCGGAGGCGTAGTACATCTGCCCTTCCTTGTCGGGCAGGTTGCCGGTCCCGAAGCCCGAGGCCTCGTTGACCATCAGCGGGGGCATCACCTCGGTGTAGCCCGCGGCGGTGTTGCGGTCCAGGAAGAACGAGATCAGGGCGCGCTGTAGGGCGGCCCCGGCCCCTTTGTAGACCGGGACTCCGGCTCCGGTGATCTTGACGCCCAGCTCGAAGTCGATGATGCCGTAGCGGGCGGCCAGGTCCCAGTGGGGCACGGCTCCCTCGGGCAACGTGGGTACCTCACCGCCCGTGCGCACCACCTCGTTGTCCTCGGCCGTGCGGCCGCGGGGAACGGAAGTGTGGGGCAGGTTGGGCAGGGTGACGAGGGTATTGTTGAGCTCCGTCTCGGTTTCGCGGAGTTTTTCCTCGAGGCTCTTGGAGGCTTCCTTGAGCGAGGCGGTCTGTTCCTTGGCGGCGTTGGCTTCGGCCTGTTTGCCCGACTTGAAGAGCATGCCGATCTCCTTGGCCAGGGCGTTTTGCTGGGCCAGGTTGGCGTCCAGTTGGACTTGCAGGCCCTTGCGGGCGTCGTCCAGGCGTTCGATGGCGTCGAGCGTGGCGGCGGCGTCCACCCCTTTCACGGCGAGGCGTTCGAGGGCCTCGGCCCGGTTTTCGCGGATTTGCTTGAGTGTAAGCATGGGTTTATGGAATTAACAAGATGGAGCAAAGATAATAAAAATCGCGGGTTGCGGTCGTAAGGAAAAACATCTCGCCCTATTTTTTCGTACCTTTGTGGGTATGACGAAACTTTCTTCAAGCATAGGATGGGCCTTAGCCGTCGCGGCAGGCGTGCTGATCTCCTGCGGGGGAAGCGGCCGCGGCAACTCTCCGGGCGCGGGTAAGGGCGCGGGCACCTCCCTGATCGCCTCCGTAAAACCCCTCTACGGCACCTCGGTGCGCCAGGGGGACACCGTGCAGATCGGCTTCCGGAGCTCCCCGGGGGCCGAGATCGACAGCGTCGTACTGAGCGTGCGCGGAGAGAGGCTGCGGAGGGTCGACAGCACGGGCTACACCTACATCATCCGCAAAACCCACCCCACAGGCCGGGTAATCTACACCCTGACCGCCTACCGCGAGGGCGTGCCCGAAGCCCGCAGCGGGGAGTTCACCGTCCTATCCGCCGAAGCCCCCACGCTCTACGGCTACAAGGTGAAAGCCACCTACCCCCACGACCGTGAAGCCTACACCCAGGGCCTGCTCTGGCACAACGGGGCGCTGTACGAAAGCACCGGGGTGGAAGGCCAGTCGGCCCTGCGAAAGGTGGAATTAGCCTCCGGAAAAGTGCTGCAGAACGTCAACCTTCCGCGCAACTATTTCGGCGAGGGGTTGGCCTTGCTGAAAGGGAAATTCTACCAGCTCACCTGGCAGAACAACAAGGCACTCGTCTACGACGCGGGGAGCCTCGAGAAGACCGGCGAGTTCAACTACGCGGGCGAGGGCTGGGGCCTGGCCACCGACGGCGCGCAGCTCTACATGAGCGACGGCAGCGAGCGCATCAAGGTGCTCGACCCCGAGACCTTCAAGCCCTTGCGCACCCTGGAAGTCTACACCGACCAGAGCAAAATAGCCTACCTCAACGAACTGGAGTGGATCGAGGGCGAACTCTGGGCCAACGTCTACACCACGGACCAGATCGTCCGCATCGACCCCCGCACGGGAGCCATCACCGGCATCATCGACCTGAGCGGACTGCTCTCCCCGGCAGACAAGGGGCCCACGACCGACGTGCTCAACGGCATCGCCTACGACGAGCGCCGGAGCCGCATCTTCGTGACGGGCAAGTACTGGAACAAGCTGTTCGAGATCGAACTTTTTAAGAAGTAAACAAACCGTCCAAAAGCTGTGCATAGCGTGCGTCAGATTTTTCTTATCGTCCGCAGTTACAGCCCGGAGCGTACTTAAGGTACGTGAGGACTGAAACTGTGGAGGATAAGAAAAAGATGGCGTGCGATATGTGCAGCCAACTATAAGACCTTATGAAGACATTATACGACTCGCTCTCCCGCCGCATACTGATCCTCGACGGGGGACTGGGCACCCTGGTGCAGGGCTACGGCCTCGAAGAGGCGGACTACCGGGGGGAACGTTTCTCCGCGCACCCCACCCCCCTGACGGGCTGCTACGACATCCTGCCGATGACCCGGCCGGACGTGATCGGCGAGATCCACGAGAGCTACCTGCGGGTGGGCGCCGACATCATTTCTACGGACACGCTCAACGCCAACGCCGTCTCCCTGGCCGACTACAGCCTCCAGGACTGTGTCTATGAGTTCAACCGGGCAGCGGCGGAGTTGGCCCGGGGCCTCTGCGACAAGTATACCGCCGCCGACCCGGCGAAGCCCCGCTACGTGGCGGGCTCGGTGGGCTCGACCAACCGCACGGCCTCGCTCTCGCCCGACCTCTACGATCCGGGGGCCCGCTCGATCACGTTCGATGAACTGGCCGCCACCTACCGCGACCAGATCCGGGGCCTGCTCGACGGCGGGGCCCAGATCATCCTGATCGAGACCTCCATCGACACGCTCAACATCAAAGCCGCCCTCTACGCCCTGGACAGCCTGGACGAGGAGCGGGGGGCCAGTACGCCCGTGATGGTCTCGGGCACGCTCACCGACGCCAGCGGACGGCTGCTCTCGGGGCAGACCTTAGAGGCATTTTACACCTCGGTCCGTCGGGAGAACACCCTCTCGGTGGGCCTGAACTGCGGCTTCGGGGCCGACCAGATGTTCCCTTACGCCCAGCGCGTGGCCTCCGTGGCCGACTGCGCCGTGGCCATCTACCCCAACGCGGGGCTGCCCAACGGGGCGGGGGGCTACGACGAGACTCCGGAGAGCATGGCCGAAAGCCTCACTCCCTACTTCGAGGCGGGACTGCTGAATATCGTAGGGGGCTGCTGCGGCACCACTCCCGCACACATCACCGCCATCGCCGAGGTGGCCTCGCGCTACCAACCCCGGCCGATTCCAAAGCCCCGGCCCCTCACCCGGCTCAGTGGGCTGGAGGACCTGAATCTCGCGGAAGGTGACTTCGTGATTTTCGGCGACCGGGCCAGCACCGACAACGCCGCCTTCGCCGAACAAATCCGCCAGGGAGCCTACGAAAGCGCCCTCTACCAGACCTCTTCCCAACTCTCCGAAGGGGCGCAGGGGATGGCCGTCTGCCTCGACGCCGACGGGATCGAGGGCGAGCAGGCCATGCGCCGTTTGCTGAACCTGGCCCAGTCCGATCCGGGCGTCTCAAGGGTGCCGCTGCTGGTGGATTCCTACCGCCGGAGCGTGCTGACCGCGGGCCTGAGTTGCGTCCAGGGCCGCTCGCTGGGAAGCGCCCTCTCCCTGAAAAAAGGAGACGAGGCCCTGCTCACGGGAGTGCACGAACTGCGCCGCTACGGGGCCCTGCCCGTAATCCGCCTGGCCGACGAACAAGGCCCCGCCGAGACCCTCGAACGCAAGACCACCGTAGCCGCACGAGCCTATACCCTATTGAAAGCTGACGGCACCGCTCCGGAAGAGATCGTATTCGACCTGCTGCTCTCCCCCCTGGGCACGGAGCAAAATTCCATCCCGGCCTTTCTGAAAACCTGCGCCTGGATTCAGAAAAATTGTCCGGGGGCCCGCCCCCTGGGCCGCATCGGCGAATGTACGCGGACCCTGGAAGCCAAGCCCGCTCTCCGCGCAGCCCTGCACGCCGTGCTGCTCTACGAAGCCACCCGCGCGGGCCTCGCCATCGCCCTGATGGACCCGGCCCACCTGACCGGATACGAGCAGGTCGCTCCCGAGTTACTCACCCTCTGCCGGGCGGTAATTTCGGGCAAAGCCGGAGCCGTCTCTCAACTTTTGGCTTACGAAGGCCCGACCGAAATTTCCCTTCCGGAAAAAACGCCGACCGAAACGGTAGAACTACTTTACGCCTGGCTGGGTGAACGGAAAATCTTCCTGCCCGGCCTGCTGCGCTATGCCAAAGAACTGACCGCAAAGGTAAAAGAAGCCACCACACAGCCCCCCCTGCCCGCCGAAGGCGCGCCCCGGGTGGTGCTGCCTTCGCTCTCGGGCGACGCGGGCGAACTCGGAAAAAACCTGGCGATAATGCGTTTCGGAGCCAAAGGCTATGCCATCGAAAATATCGCCGGAAAACCCCTGCCCGAGCGCATCGTCAACGAAACGATCCGCAGCGAAGCCCGGGCGCTGGTGCTCCCCGGCAACCTCCCCGCCGCGCGGGAAGAAGTGATCCGCATCGCCGACACGGCCCGCCGCAAGGGACTCGACATTCCGCTGCTCGTCTGGGGCCCGGCCTTTTCGCGGGAGTGGGCCGAGCAGACTTTGCAAGCGCGCTACGGCGGCCCGGTGCAGTACGCCGAGCACGCGGCCGACCTGGAAAAATTCTAAAAAATGGCTGATTACGAATCCATAAAACAAGCCGCGGAGGCTCTTTTCGAAGACGTCCGCGCCTGCCGCCGCCACCTGCACGCCCACCCCGAACTTTCATTCCGGGAGGAGGCCACGGCGGAGTACCTCTCCGGGGAACTCACCCGCGCGGGCATTCCCTTCGAGCGGGTGGCCGGAACGGGTCTGCTGGCCCGCATAGAAGGAAAGGGGGACCTGCGCGAAGCCGTCGTGCTGCGGGCCGACACGGACGCCCTGCCCCTGCAGGAGGAGAGCGGAGTGCCGTTCGCTTCTCAAAACCCGGGCGTGATGCACGCTTGCGGGCACGACCTCCACGCCGCCTGCCTGCTGGGGGCTTTACGCGTACTCAACGACCGCAAAGACGAAATCCAAGGCACGGTGTTCGGTCTTTTCCAGCCCGCCGAAGAACTGGCCCCCGGGGGCGCTTCGAAAGTGCTGGCCGAAAACCCCTTCCAGAATTACCGCATCCGCGCCTTTGTGGGCGAGCACGTGGCCCCCGAGCTGCCCGCCGGGACGCTGGGCCTCAGAAGCGGCAAATACATGGCTTCGAGCGACGAGATCCGCATCTACCTCCACGGCCGGGGCGGACACGCCGCCCTGCCTCACCTGCTCCATGACCCGGTGCTCTGCGCCGCCGAGCTGCTGATGTCGCTGCAACAGGTGGCCGCCCGCAACATCGACGCCACCGTCCCCACCATCCTCTCCTTCGGGCGGCTGATCGCCGAGGGTGCCACCAACGTGATTCCCTCGGAGGCTTACCTGGAAGGGACCCTGCGCACGATGGACGAGACCTGGCGGGCCGAGGCCCTGCAACGGGTGCGCCAGATCGCCGAAAGCACCGGCGCCGCCCACGGCGTACAGGCCGAAGTGAAAGTCGCCGAGGGAGGCTACCCCTGCGTGGTGAACGACGAGGAAGTGACCCGCCGGGCCGGGGAGATTTTCGGCCGCCTGTGGGGTCCGCAGCAGGTCGTCGAGCTGTCGCTGAGGATGACCGGCGAGGATTTCGGCCACTACACCAAGCGCTACCCCAGCCTCTTCTACCGTCTGGGCGTGGGCTACACCGACGGCACTGAAGCCGGAAACCTGCACAGCCCCACATTCAATCCCAACGAGGAAGGACTCGTGCAGGGTGTCGCCTCCCTGGCCACACTTGCCCTGGAATTATAAGAACCATAGAACAAAAGAGAGGGGATTCCTGCAGTAGGAATCCCCTTTCTTTTTCATATATCAAAATTTACAACTGATCCGTAATGTCCCAGACGAACGCCCGGAGACCCTGCATCTTGGTTTCGGCATCCAGCGCCCGCAGCGCCTCCAGCACCGGGGCGATCTTATGCTCCTCGGTGACGGCCAGGATGGTCGAGTTCATCGAGGGCCAGGTGTGGTTGCCGTAGTGGGGCTCGCCGTCCACCGAGCCGCGGCCTTCGGTGAGGGCCCACTTGGTGAATCCGCGGATGCTGTTTTTGTTGAGTATCCCCATCACGGGATCGGTCAGGGCCTGGTTATAACTTATAAAAAGTGCTTTCATAGCAATGGCTGATTTAGACGTTTATAAACTCTCCTGTTCTGCAAACTGTGCGGCCAGGCGGCGACGCTGGCGCCGGATTCCGCCCGCTTTGAAGAGCGAGTAGACCACCGGGATGACGATCAGCGTCAGCAGAGTCGAGAAGGTCAGGCCCCCTATCACGGAGATTCCCATCGGCTGCCAGATTTCGGAGCCCTCACCCGAGCCGAAGGCCATCGGCACCATCCCCAGGATGGTCGTCAGCGAAGTCATCAGCACGGGACGCAGACGGCTTTTCCCGGCGGCGATCACCGCCTGGTTGACGCTCGCCCCGCGTTCGCGCAGCAGGTTGGTGAAGTCCACCATCACGATCCCGTTCTTGACCACGATCCCCACCAGCATGATGGCCCCGATCAGGGCGACCAGGCTCAAGGGGGTGTTGGTCAGGTAGAGGGCCACGAAGACCCCCGTCATGGCGAAGGGCAGGGTGAACATGATGATGAAGGGCATCAGGAAGGACTCGAACTGGGTGGCCATCACGATGTACACCAGCACGATGATCAGAATCAGCAGGGCGAACAGACTGCCGAAGTCCTCGCTCTGGTCCTCGAGCGTCCCCCCCACTTCGAGGGCCACGCCGTCGGGCACCTGGTACTCGGCCAAGATGGCGTTCACCTCGCTGACCACGGTTCCCAGGGCCACGCCCGGAGCCAGGGAGGATTTGACGCTCACCACGCGCTGGCGGTTTTCACGCTCGATCGTGGGCGGGGCATAGGTCTCTTCGATCGTGGCGATGTCCGAGACCTTGATCCCGTGGCCCGCCGAGTTGTAGACCGTGATGTTGTAGATGTCCTCCATCGACTCGCGGAAGGGCTCGGCGTAGCGCACGACGATGTCGTACTCATCCCCGTCCTCGCGGTACTTCGAGGCGGTCAGCCCGTTGATCCGGTTGCGCACGGCGTTGGAAGCCGTAGCCGAGCTGAGGCCGTAGTAGGCCAGCTTGTTGCGGTCGAAGCGCACGTTCAACTCGGGCTTCATGTCCTTGCGGCTCAGCTGCACGTCGCGGGTGCCCTCCACGGCGGAGATTCTCTCCTTGAGGTCGCCCGCCACTTCGTTGGTGAGACCGAAATCATATCCGAAGACTTTGACTTCCAGATTACTCCCTCCGGAAGTCCCGCCCTGGTCACCCCCGGGGGTGACCTTGTACTGCTTGATCTCGGGCATGCGGGCAAAGTCGTTGCGCAGCGAGTCGCCGATCTCGAAGATCGAGCGGTCGCGCTCCGAGGAACGGGGCAGGCTCATCCGGAAATTGATCTGGTTGAGACCCGATTCCTGCATGGCGGCAAAGGCGTTGTCCGCGTCGGGCTGCCCGGCGCTGGAGGAGACGATCCGGACTTCGGGGTATTTTTCGGCGATCACCTTGTTGAGCCGGCGGGCCACGTCGCTCGAATAATCCACGCCCACGCCCATGTCCAACTCGACGATGGCCTCGATGTAGCCGTTGTCCGAGGGGGTGAAGTACTCGCTCGGCACCCGGGAGATCAGGAAAATACTGGCTACAAAGATCCCCAGGGTGGATACGAGGATGATTGCCCGGTGGCGCACGGCCCAGGTCAACAGCCCGGCGTACCCGTTATCGAGCTTATCGAGGAACTTGTCGATGGGCTTGAAAACGATCCCGAGACCCTTGTAGGTATGACCTTCGCGGTTGTCACGCAACAACAGCCCCGTGAGCATGGGGGTGAGCGTGATGGCGGCGACGGTCGAGACGACGATCACCAGCGAGACGATCCAACCCAACTGGTTGAACATGATCCCGGCCTGGCCACCGATCATGGTCATCGGCAGGAACACGGCCACGACGGTCAGCGTGGTGGCGATCACTGCCAACCACACCTCGTTGGTGCCGTAGATGGCCGCTTCGCGGGGCTTGCTCCCCCGTTCGATGTGGGTAGTGATGTTCTCCAGCACCACGATGGCGTCGTCGACGACCATCCCGATGGCGATCGAGAGCGAGCTCAGGGAGATGACGTTGATCGTCCCCCCGGTCAGCTTGAGGTAGATGAACGAGACGAGCAGCGAGACCGGGATGGTCAGGCAGATGATGAATGTCGCCCGCCAGCGCCCCAGGAAGAAGAGGACCACCAGGATCACGAAAATAAAGGCGAACATCACCGTCTCGCTCAGCGAGTTGATGCTGTCGACGATCGATTCCGAGCCGTCCATGATGATGTCCAGCTTCACGTCGGGAGGGAGGGTTTTCTGGATGGCGGGCAGTTCGGCCAGCACGGTCTGGGCGATGTCCACGGTGTTGGCCCCGGACTGCTTCTGGACGATGATGGTCACCCCCAGCTCGTCGTTGATGCGCTCGTCGATGGTGGCCGTCTTGAGGGTGTCTTTGATGGTGGCCACGTCGGTGAGCATGATGTCCTTGCCACCCACGTGGGCCACGATGACCTCACGGAGCTGATCGCTGCTGTCGAACTCGCCGTCGGCCTTGACGTTGAGGGTGTTGTTCCCCAGATCGATGGTCCCACTGGGGACGTTGACGTTCTCCTGGGCGATGATGGCTCCGATCTGCTCGACCGAGATGCCGTAGGCCTCGATCTTCTTGGGATCGACATTGACCTGAACCTCGCGCTCGGGCTGCCCGTAGACGCTCACCGCGCCCACCCCGTTGATGCGGCTGAGCGTATTGACCAGCTTGTCGTCGAGTATCTTGTTCAGGGCGGCGTAGCTTTCGTTGGCCGTGGCCGAGATCATCAGCACGGGGAACATGCTGCTGCTGAGCTTGAAGATCGTGGGTTGGTCCACTTCATCGGGCAGCAGGCTCTGGACCCGGCTGACGGCGTCGCGGATGTCGTTGGCCGCCTCGTCCAGGTTGGAGCCCCACTCGAATTCGAGTATGACCACCGAGAGGTTGTCCGAGGAGCGGGAGGTGATTTTCTTGAGGTTGTTGACCGTATTGAGGTTGTCCTCCAGGATGCGGGTGACGTTGGTCTCGATGTCCGAGGCGTTGGCCCCCGGGTAGGAGGTGATCACGTAGATCGACGGCACGTCGATTTCGGGGTACATATCCACCGATAGCGTCTGGAGGGAGAAGACCCCCAGGAACACCACCCCGATGAAGATCAGGATGGTCGAAATCGGTTTTCGGACCGCGGTTTCGTATATTTTCATCGTTTAAAAAGCCTTTACGTTACATTCATATTCTCTCTTCCCGGGGGCTTACTTCGTCACCTGCACCCGGGAGCCGTCGGTCAGGCGACTGGCCCCGGCGGTGATCACTTCCTCGCCGGTTTCGACTCCGCTGAGCACTTCATACTCCTTGCCGATCTGGCGGCCCACTTCCACCGTGCGGCGTTGGGCCACACCGTCCTTGACCACGAAAACGTATTTCTCGTTGGTTCCGGCCTGTTTCTGCACCGAGAGGTCGGGGATCATGGCCCGCTGGGTCTTGCCGAAGTTGAGGGTCACGCGGGAGAACATCCCGGGGCGCAGCTTGAGGTTGCCGTTGGGGATGGTGATCTCCACGGTGAAGGTTCTCGTGGCGGCGTCGATGGCCGGATAGGCCAGCGAGACCTTGGCCGGGAAAACCGTGCCGGGGAACAGCTCGAGGCGAATTTCCGCTTCCTGGCCCACCTTGATGGCCGTGAAATATTGTTCCGAAACGTGGATGTGCACCTTCAGGCGGTCCATCTGCATGACCGTCAGGATGCCGGTGACCCCGTCGCGGGGCGACATGGTGTAGACCTCGCCCGGATCGTAATAGCGGCCGGTGACCACGCCGTTCAGCGGGCTACGCAGTTCGATGTTCTCCTCCAGATTGCGCACCGCTTCGCGGGAGACTTCCACCTGGGCCAACTGGGCGTCCAGTTGCTGCTTGGAAATCCCGGCGGCCTGGTAGACCGCTTCCATGCGCTTGTAGTCGAGTTCCTGCTGGGCCAACTGCACCGCCGTCTGGCGGTAGGAAGTCCCGTCCATCTTGACCAGCAACTGTCCCTGGCTCACCCGGGCGCCCACATCCACCAGGATGTCGGCGATGCGCCCGCCCGAAGCCGGACTGATGACCGTCTGCAGGTAGGGCTGGATGGTCCCCGTGAATTCGGCCAACTGCTCCACCTGGGCCGTGGTCGACAGGGCGGTTTTGACCACGGGGTCGGCCGCTTCCTTGACCTCTTGTTTTTTTTGCTGGCAACCGGTCATCACCACAGCGAGGGACAACAAACTGGCTATGAGTACTCTTTTCATGATTTTTCGTCTATTTAGTTTTTATTTTTTCGGTATCTAAAATTTGTTGCCCAGGATGCGTTCGTACTCGGCCTGCGCGGCCAGGTAGTCGTACGAGGACTGGGAGAGGCTCAATCGGGCCTGGGTGAGCGACAACTGGGCCGAGTTGAGTTCCAGGATGGTCCCCATGTCGGCGTAGTAGCGCGCCCGGGCGATCTCGTAGCCCCGCTGGGCCTGGGTGATGGCTTTCTGGTTGGCGGCCATCTTGGCCTGGGCGGTCATGATGTCGTTACGCGCGGTTTTGGCCTGCACGTTGACGCTTTCGGCCAGGTAATCGCGCTGGAGCTGCACCTGCTCGATGTTGCTCCTTAGCTGCTTCTCGCGGTTGACGTTGGTCCAGCCGGCGAAGATGGGCACCGAAGCCTGCAGGCCGATGGCCATCGGGGCCAGGTTCTGCCAGCTCTTGCCGCCGGTGTCCCCCCCGAAGGAGATGTTGTTGCGGCCCATGTACTGGGCGCTGCCCACGAAGGCGAGCGTCGGGTAGCGGTTCGTGCGCAGCACCTTGAACTGCTGGCGGAGGATATCCTGCTGGATGTCCAACTGCCTCAGGTCGCTGTTGCCCGAAAGGTCCATGGAAGCGCCTGCGCCTTCAAGGCCGTTCTGCTTGAAGAGCTCCACCAGGTTCCCGGTCAGGGTGATCTCCAGCTCCTGGGGCAGGAAGAGGTACATCTTCAGCAAGTCCTTGGCCACCCGGATCGAGTTCTCGGTCTGGATGATCGTCGGCTCGAGGTTGCTCAACTGCACCTGGGCGGTCAGCAGGTCGTACTCCGAGGCCATCTCCTGGTCGAACAGGGCCTGGGTCTGGTTGACCACCTGGGTGATGTTCTCTTCGCTGGCCTTGAGCACCTCGTGGGAGCGCTGCGCCAGCAGGACGTTATAGAAAGCCTTCTTGACCTCCGCCACCAGGGTGATCTTCGAGGCGCGGGCCTCCTCGACGGCGGCGCGCATCTGCTCGTCGTTCATCTTGAGGGTCTGGTAGACCGAGGGGATGAACAGGGGAAGATTGAGCGAGGCGGCAGCCACGACCGTGTTGGTCGGTTCGAGCGAGACCTTCTGCCCGCCGAAATCCATGGTCGATTTCTTGATCGCATAATTGTAGGTACCGCTCCCCGAAAGATTGGGATAGAGGTTGCCTCGGGTCTCCTTGCGGACATATTCCTGCCGCTGGATCTCCTTGTCGGCGATCTTGATCGTGGGATTTTCACTCAGGGCGATCTCCAGGGCCTGGGGAAGGTCCAACCGCAGGGTGTCCTGCGCGCGAAGGCCGGTCGATGCGAACATCAACGCGATCAGCCATACACATTTTTTCATCTTGTTCATCGTTATTGTGAGTCGTTACTATATCCCTGACGTTTCAGGGGCGAAAATATTTTCGAGGCAATGTGGTTTTACTTTTTTTTGTCCTCCCACCACTGCGGGTTGCGGTCGGCGAACAGGCGGTCGATCTGGCGGCGGCCCTTGTTGGTGGCGATCCCCCGGAAGAAATAGAGGAGGATGTATTGAAACGCCTCGGCCGTCGAAATGTTACTGGTCTCGTACTGGGCAGGGTCCATCAGGACGCTGTTGATCGCATTGATCAGCACCTGGGCCGAAAATTCGACGTTGATGCCGCGCAGCAGCACGCCGTCCTCGACGCCTCCGCGAAGCTCCTGCTTGAGGGTCTCGACCCCTTCGGCGTGTTGGGTTTCCGTGACCCGGCTGTACACTTTGGGGTAATAGCGCCTCAACTCGGTCATAAAATTGATGTCGCTCTGGATGATGCTCTCCCAGTTGGCGATCATCTCGAGGATTTTCCCGATCACGTTGAGATGGCCGCACTCCTGCTGTTTCTGTTCATGCAGGGCCCGTTGCTGCTCGAAATGCAGCTCGACACAAGAGCCGATCAGGTTTTCGCGGTTTCCGAACATCTCGTACAAAGTGCGCTTGGAAACCCCCAGCGAGGAGGCGATGTCGTCCATCCGGACCAGCTTGAGGCCGTGCCGGAGGAAAAGCTCCAACGATTGTTCCACGATGTTTTCACGAGTAGCCATGACTAGGTATTGGGATTTGATTTAGGGCGGATTAGTGGGACAAATATAACAGGAAAACTTGAAAACCAAAAAAGTTTTCAAGTTTTCCTGTTTAAAAAAGGTAGTTTAGAAGGACACTTGTTCCAAAATGAACAGTTCCCGAGAGGGAGAAAACGAAAAACCGCCCGGAGGGGGCGGTCGAAGCGGGATAAGACGTCCGTGGCAAAAAGCCCAAGGCGCGGCGGAAGCGCAGGGGGAAGGGCTGCACAGCATTCCGGAACGCAGCTGTGCATAGCGTGCGTCAGCTTTAACGGGCAAAAAGACGCCCGTTTTCCTCCTCCTCGCTCGGCAAGGTTCAAGCAAGGTTGACCTTCGGTCTTCCTCCTCCTGGCAGGGCAAAGACCGCAAGCGCTCTCTGCTCCTGCTGCGTTCGTCGGTTGACTTTGCGCTCACTCCTTCGTCGGTTTTGCTTATCGTCCGAGCATCACACCGGAGCGTACTTGACGTATGTGAGGATTTGAAACCAAAAAGATAAATCAAAGATGGCGTGTGATATGCGCAGCCTCAAAAGATGCGGAGAGCTATCCTTGCACATCCCTCAGCATCCGCCAGGGCATCGTGGTGGTTTTCGAACTCGATGCCCAGGTGGCGGCAGACGGTGGGCAGGCGGTGGTTGCCGATCTGCGCCTTGGGAAAGAGGCGGCGGGCGGCCTGCAGCGTGCAGAGAAACTCGTAACCGGGCCAGCGGAGCCCATAGGCCGAAAAGGTCTTGCGCAGCACCGACTCGTCGAAGGCCTTGTTGTGGGCCACCAGCGTAAGCCCCTCGATGCGGGGGGCGATGCGGGCCCAGGCATCGGGAAACTCGGGGGCGTCGCAGGTGTCGTCGAAACCGATCCCGTGAATCTCCTCGGTGAAACGCCGGATGTAGTAGTTGGGCGTCGGCCGGATCAGGGTATGGATACGCTCGGCGATCACTCCCCCGCGCACCACGACCACCCCCGCCGAGCAGATGCTGCTGGGCTGGTAGTTGGCGGTTTCGAAGTCTATCGCGGCGAAATCGGTTAGCATCGTCTTACTTCTGGGAAGGACTGCACATATCGCACGCCATCTTTTCCTTATCCTCCTCGTTCCAGTCCTCACGTACTTCAAGTACGCTCCGGGCTGGACCTTCGGACGATAAGTAAAATCTGACGCACGCTATGCACAGCGGCGTTTTGAACGGTTGTGATTCTACTTGTTTTCTACAACCGCAAAAATAATAAATATCGTGATTCCTCGGAACTCCCTTCGATTATAAAAAAGGCATGGACCCCATACGGAATCCATGCCTGACTTACAAAGATTAGGGAGGTGCTTAACGTTTGCCGCCGCGGCGGGATGAGTTGGAAGGATCGCCCGGGGAGCCGTCGCGCGGGGGACGTTGCGGGCCGTGGGAACGCATCTGGTTCATATCTTCCGTATACTGTTTGTACTGGTCTGCGGTCAGCATGCCTTTGAGTTCGCCGTCCTTGGAGTCCTTGAGGGCTTTGGCCTTCTCGGTGGCTTCCTGGCGCTCCTGCTGGCGGTTTTGCATCAGGGCCTGTTGCTTCTTGGCGTACTTGAGGTTCAGGTCGTAGACCGACTGGTATTGCTCGTCGGTGAGCGAGAGCTTTTCCTTCATGCGGTCGGTCATCATCTTGGCCCGGTCTTCGGGAGTCGAGTGGGAAGGACCCTGCTGGGCCAGCACGTGGGAGGAAAGCAACAGGCCGGCGGCCACAACCAGCGTAGCGGCGAAAGCACGGCGGAATTTTAAGATCGTTTTCATAAGTTCTACATATTAATGTGCGGATGCACCGGTTTGCTTTTACAAATCTAACTAACCAACAAGCAGAATATCCCGCCGCCCGGGTGAATCGACAAAAAAGCGGGGTGAAGCGGCTATTATGCCCCTTCACCCCGCTTATCAGTCTTGCTCTTGGATAGGCTGCACATATCGCACGCCAGATTTCACTTATCCTCTTCCGCTCACAACCGGTGTGTTCTTTGTTGTATTGAAATCAATACTCCGTCTTATCCTCCTTTTCGTCCCACATCCGGAACGCCTGGCGGGCTTCGTCGCCGAGCAAACGCTCCGTGGGCAGACTGCGTCCCTGGGGCTCCAGGGCCACTTCACGGTAGATCAGCGAGTCGTCGAAGCCCGAACGGGCGGCGTCCTCGCGGTCGGCGGCGTAGCACATCCGATCGAGCCGGGCCCAGTAGATCGCCCCGAGGCACATCGGGCAGGGCTCGCAGGAGGTGTAGATCTCGCAACCGCTCAAATCGTGGGTGCCCAGCGTCCGGGCGGCCTCGCGGATGGCGCTCACCTCGGCGTGGGCCGTGGGGTCACAGCCCGGGACCACGCAGTTGCAACCCGTGGCGATCACGTCTCCGGAGCGGACGATCACCGCTCCGAAGGGTCCTCCCCCGGAAGCGACACTCTGGAGTGACAGGTCGATGGCCCGGCGCATAAAGGCCCGGTCCTTTTCTTGATTTTCAGGCATCTGTGGTTTAATCCGTGTGAAACACTTCTTCCATGTCGGCCCACCACTCCCCTTCGGCGCGGTTTTGCACCGGCACCTGGCAGGGCTTGCAGACGGCCCACCAGCGCTGGGTCTCGGGGTCGGCGGCCATCAGGGCCATGTCCTTTTCATAGTCTTCCCCGATGTACTCGAAGTAGCTGAACAGCAAGCCGTCCTTATAATAGATGCTGTAATTGCGGATGTTGCACTCGGCGATCTTGGCCAGTACACCCGGCCACACGGCCCGGTGCAGGGCTTTGTATTCCTCGAGTTTCTCGGGGGCCACCCCGATCACGCTACCGTATCTTTTCATAGTTTTATAATTCGCGAATCCAGATATTTCTGAATTTAACTAAATCGCCGTGGTCCTGCAACATAATGGGAGCCGGACCATGAGGCGTATAGGTCGGAGCCTCGGCATGATTCGTGGCGCCCAGAATCAAGGAATTGTTCTGCACCAGCACCCCGTTGTGCAGCACGGTGATCCGGCCCAGGGAAATCACCTGACCGTTCTCCTTGAAGCGGGGGGCGGTGTAGATGATGTCGTAGGTGTTCCATTCGCCGGGCTTCTGCATGGCGTTCACCAGGGGCGGATATTGCTTGTAGACGCTCCCGGCCTGGCCGTTGACGTAGGTGTCGTTCTGGTAGCTGTCGAGGATCTGGATCTCGTAGCGGCACTGCATAAAGACGCCGCTGTTGCCCCGGAGCTGGTCCTGGCCTTTCACTTCGGCGGGAGAGGCCCATTCGAGGTGGAGTTGGTAGTCTTCGAAATCTCGCTTGGTGCGGATTTCGCCCGTCTGGGGAACCACCGTCATGGCGCCGTCGGAGAGCTCCCACTTGACCGGAGAGCCGTCCTTGTGCTGCCACTCCGAAAAATTCGTGCCGTCGAACAAAATGTAGGCATCCGAGGGGGGAGGCACGGGCCGCTCCACGGCGGCGGGGGTCACCACGACGGGTTTGGGGTCGGGCTGCGAGATCAGGGTGATGTTCTGGGCCTGCGACGCGGCGGCTCCGGCGCAGAAAATTAAGGTAAACAGTGCTTTTTTCATAGAATTATAAAATTATTTTTTCTCAAAGGCGGCGTCGAAGGCCACGGCCGAAGGTTTGAAATCGATCGAACGCACGAAGTCGCAGGACTCGGCGGCGCCCATTTCGCGGTCCATGTTGCTGTCTTCCCACTCCACCGAGAGGGGGCCCTGGTAGCCGATGCGGTTGAGGGCGCGGATGATCTCCTCGAAGTCGATCCTCCCGCGGCCCATACTCCGGAAATCCCAGCTGCGGCGGGGATCGCCGAAGGGGGTATGACCCCCGAAGGTGCCGCAGCGGCGGGGGGTGGGAGACCACCAGACGTCTTTCATGTGGACGTGGAAAATCCGATCCGGAAACGTGTCGATGAAATCGACGTAATCGACGTTCTGGTAGCCCAGGTGGCTGGGGTCGTAGTTGAAGCCGAAGGCGGGATGCCCTTTCACGGCTTCGACGGCCCGCTGGGCGGAAACGGTGTCGAAGGCGATCTCCGTGGGGTGCACCTCCAGGCAAAAACGCACGCCCAGGCGCTGGTACTCGTCCAGGATGGGGGTGAAGCGGCGGGCGAACTCGGCGTAGCCGGCCTCGATCTGCTGCTCCGAGACGGCCGGGAAGGAGTAGAGCATGTGCCAGATGGGGCTACCTGTAAAACCCACGATATTCTTGATGCCCAGCATGGCGGCGGCCTGGCCCGTCTTGATCATTTCGAGGGCGGCCCGCTCACGCACCCCTTCGGGATTGCCGTCGCCCCAGATATAAGAAGGGACGATGCCCTTGTGGCGGATGTCGATCGGGTCGCAGACGCACTGGCCCACACAGTGGGTCGAAATGGTGTAGAGCCCCAGACCATACTGCGCCAGGGTCGCTTTGACCTGATCCACATAGGACTGGCTCAGGCGGCTCAGGTCGAGGTGGTTGTCGTTGCAGGCCAGTTCGAGGCCGTCGTAGCCCATCTCCTGGGCCTTTTGGCAAATAGTTTCCAGGGACATATCGCCCCATTGCGCGGTGTACAAAGTAACATCTCTGGCCATAAGACTAAGGGATTAAAGTTGAAGTCTGTTACCAAAGATAGGCGTTTTTATTTTATTCCGAATCTATTTTATGTATATTTGTTCTTAAGATCGATTCTAAAATTCCATGGACCATATTGAACGTTTCTACGCTACCCTCGACCGGCAACCCGTGGACCGGCCCGCCGCCTGGCTGGGCATTCCCGACCCCAGCGCCCTGCCGCGCCTGTACGATTACTTCGGAGTGCAGGACATGGCCGCCCTCAAAGCGCGCCTCGACGACGACGTCTGGCCCGTGGAGCTGCCCTACCACTCGCCCGTGAGCGAGGCCATCTACAGCGCCTTCCCCTTCGCCAAGAAAACCCTCGACCCCACGGAGCGCACCCTGACGGCCCCCGGGTTTTTCGAGGATTATTCGAAGGCCGAGGACGTGGAGCGCTTCGACTGGCCCGATCCCGAGAAATACATCGACCCGGCCGAGTGCCGCCGGGTGGTCGAGGAAGTCCCCGAGGGCTACGCCGTGCTGGGGGCCGTCTGGTCGGCCCACTTCCAGGACGCCTGCGCCGCCTTCGGCATGGAGGACGCGTTGGTAAAAATGTACACTGCCCCCGGGCTGTTCCGGGCGGTGACGGAGCGCATCGTCGACTTCTACCTGCGGGCCAATCGCATTTTCTATGAGGCCACGCGCGGAAAACTGCACGCCGTGCTGATCGGCAACGACTTCGGCAGCCAGCGGGGCCTGATGGTCTCGCCGGAGGACCTGCGGGAGTTTATTTTCGACGGCACGCGCCGGCTGCTCTCCCAGGCCCACGAGTACGGGGTCAAGGTGATCCACCACTCCTGCGGCTCGGTCTACGACGTGATCCCGGACATCATCTCCGCCGGAGCCGACGCCATCAACCCCATGCAGGCGCTGGCCTACAAGATGGAGCCCGACCGGCTGCAACGCGACTTCGGGGGCAAAATTTCCTTCTGCGGGGGCGTGGACGCCCAGTACCTGATGGTCAACGGCACGCCCGGAGAGGTGCGCGAAAAGGTGCTGGAACTGCGGCGGCTCTTTCCCACGGGACTGATCCTCTCGCCCAGCCACGAGACCATCCTGCCGGACACGAAGCCCGAAAATGTCGAGGCGCTTTTCCAAGCCGTTCATGAAAAAATCTAATCGTATGAAATCCCTGCTTTTTGTTTTTGCCGCCTGCTGCAGCCTGCTGCTGTCGAGCGGCTGTGAAGACGCCCGCCCCCGGGTGAGCGATTATGACGTCATCTGGGACTCCCCCTCCACAGACGCTTCGGGCTCGATGCCCCTGGGCAACGGCGAGCTGGGCGTCAACCTCTGGGTGGAAGCCGGGGGCGACCTGCTGTTCTACCTCTCGCGCACCGACTCCTGGAGCGAAACGGGCCGCCTGCTCAAGCTGGGCAAGGTCCGCGTGAGCCTCTCGCCGAATCCCTTCGCCAAAAACACCCCCTTCACCCAGCGCCTCAACCTGCACGACGGACGCATCGAGATCGAAGCGGGCGAGAACGCCCAGCGGGTGCGGCTGAGCATCTTCGCCGACCCGGACCACGACGTGCTACACGTGACGGGCATCTCCGACCAGCCGCTCAGCGTCACCGCCTCCTCCGAGCCCTGGCGCACCGCCCCCTACGACATTCCCCTGCAGGACAGCCTGCTGAACATCGGCACCGAATGGCCCCGCACGGGCACCTACGATTATTCGCAGGTGATCGAGTCGGCCGACCTGACGGGCGCCGATCCCGGAGCCGTGGTGTGGTACCACCGCAACGAGCACACGGTCTACGACCTCTCGCTCGAGCACCAGCAACTCGAATCGATCCGCGAGGTGCTGCCGGACCCGCTGCTGCACCGCACCTTCGGCATCTACATGAAAGGGGACCGCTTCGTCAAGACCGACCCTCTTAAACTCCAGACCGAAAAACCGCTGAAGCATTTCACGCTCAAGCTGGCCAGCCTGACGGCCCAGACGCCCGACGCGGCCACCTGGGAGCAGGAGGTAGCCGCCCTGTGGAACGCCGCCCCCGGTCCCGACCGGGCCGAACTGGCGACCAGCCAGTACTGGAATGACTACTGGAAACAAAGTTGGATTTATGTGGAAACCCCCGGCAGCGACGCCGGGCAGCGCATCACGAGAAGCTACCTGCTGCAAAGCTGGATCACGGCCTCGGCCGGACGGGGCAACTACCCCATCAAGTTCAACGGTACCATTTTTACGGTGGACCCCCGTTTTACGGACCCGAAAATCCAGGCAAACGTCGACTTCCGCCTCTGGGGCGGCCACTACTGGTGGCAGAACACCCGGCTGCCCTACTACAGCATGCTCGCCGGAGGGCACACCGAGATGATGCGCCCGCTGTTCAGCCACTACCAGAACCTGCTGCCCTCCTTCCAGATCATCGCCCGCGAGTACTTCGGGGCCGAGGGGGCCGTGCTGCCCGAGACTTCGTCGATCTTCGGAATCTACCGCAACCAGGACTACGGCTGGGAGCGCGGGGACCTCAAGAAAGGCGAAATCCAGAACCGCTACATCCGCCACATTTGGAACAGCGGTCTGGAATACCTCTCGATGATGCTCGACTACTACGACTACACGGGGGACAAGGCGTTCGTCGGGGATGAACTGCTGCCCATGTCGGCCGAGCTGCTGCGCTACTTCCAGACCAAATTCCCCATCGGCGCCGACGGAAAAATGAACATCAACTTCACCCAGAGCCTCGAGACCTACTGGGAGGGCGTGCAGAACGACCTGCCCAGCGTGGCCGGCCTGCAGGCCGTGCTGACCCGCCTGCTGGAACTGCCCGGCGAGTTGACTTCCGCAGAGCAGCGCTCGGCCTGGGAAAAGATGCTCGCCACGGTGCCCGCGCTGCCCGAACGGGAAGTGGACGAAAAAATGCGCTTCGTCCCGGCGGCGGCCTACGACCCCAAGAAAAACAACGTGGAAGTGCCCGAGCTCTACAGCGTCTTCCCCTTCTGGCTCACCCACCTGGGCACGGAAGACCGCCAAGTGGGCATTGATACCTACGAAGTGCGGCCTTTCCGGGGTCCGGACGGCTGGCGCCAGGACGGCGAGTTTTCCGCCCTGCTGGGCCTGACGGACGAGGCCCGGGAGAACCTTCTCGGGAAGATCGAAAACAAAAACCCCAACTTCCGCTTCCCGGCCATCTGGGGCCCCAACTACGACTGGACGCCCGACCAGGACCACGGGGGCAACCTGATGGAGACGCTCCAACTGATGGTGCTTCAGAGCCACGGCCAACAGGTCTACCTGCTGCCAGCCTGGCCCGCCGACTGGAACGTCGACTTCAAGCTGCACGTGCGCGGCGGCGGCATCGTCACCGGCTCCTACCGAGACGGGGCCTGGGCCTCGGCACCCCGCCAAAAGGGCGGCACACCCGTGGAATTTGTAGAAAAAACGCGCTAACGTGAGTTTCACGAATTCAAACATAATCGTTATCAGGCATATATAAGGCCTACTCGAAATTTTGAATTCGTGAAACTCACGCCAAGGGCATCTTCGATGCCCCAAACGCACAGACAATCCCCCTAAATCCCCCTTTGAGAAGGGGGCCTTTGCCAAAACCGATGCTTTTGGTTCAACTCACCTAGTTTTAATCCCATACTCCCTATGAAACGTCTCTTTCTTTTGTGCGCCGCCTGCCTGCTGGCCTTTCCGCTGCTGGGGGCAAAACCCATCAAGGCCCTGATCGTCACGGGCCAGAACAACCACAACTGGCCCGTGAGCCACTTGATGGTACAGCAGATCCTCGAAAACTCGGGGCTCTTCACGGTGGACATCGCCGTGACGCCTCCCGCGGGCGGGGATTTTTCGACATTCAATCCTTCATTCAAAGAGTACGGGGTGGTGGTGCTGGACTACAACGGCCAGCGCTGGAACGAGCAGGCCGACGCCGATTTTCTGGCCTACCTCCAACAGGGCGGCGGCCTGGTGATCTACCACGCCGCGGACAACACCTTCCCGGATTGGCCCGAGTTCAACCGCATCATCGCCCTGGGCGGCTGGGGCGGCCGCAACGAGCAGAGCGGACCCTACTGGTACTGGCAGAACGACAAGCTGACCCAGGACCTGAGCCCCGGCGGGGGCGGCTCGCACGGGGACGCGCACGCCTACCCGCTCACTTGCCGGGACTCTTCGCACCCCATTGTAAAGGGTCTCCCCCCGGTGTGGATGCACAACCAAGACGAGCTCTACGACCGCATGCGGGGCCCGGGCAACATCGCCTCGCTGCTCTACACGGCCTATTCCGACCCCGCCACCCGGGGCTCGGGGCGCGAGGAGCCGATGGTCTTCACGGTGGACTACGGCAAGGCCCGGATTTTTCATACGATGATCGGCCACGTGGGCGAAACACCCGAGCAGAGCCCGGCCATGCAGTGCACCGGCTTCCAGGTGCTGCTGCTTCGGGGGGCTGAATGGGCCGCCACGGGCAAGGTGACGCAGCCTGTTCCGGCCGACTTCCCGACGGCTGAACAAACGTCCGTTCGCCCGGATTTCAAGGCGCCGAAGCAGTAAATAAACCTATAAAAAAGAGAGGGCGTCCCGAAAACGGGACGCCCTCTCTTTTTATTTAAAATGCATTAAAACTCTAACGTTACCACATAGTCAATATCTGTGGGCACCGAGGCCAGGTGCAACACCACTCCATCCTTATCCTGCGTAAAGCGCACGGGGGAACCGTCTTTGAAAGAGACGGCCTTCTTCACCTTCTTGTCCGCGATGGGCAAAAAGAGGCCCGCATCCTTCAGGTCGAGGATATGGACGTAGAGCTTGTTGTCCTTCTGTGTGGTCACGCCCCAGTCTCTCGGGGAAATCATGCCGCCGCGGGTGCCGTAGATCGTCTCGCCGTACTGGCGCAGCCAGACGCCCATCTCCTTGAGGCGTTCGAGGGCGATGGCGGGGATTTCGCCGTTGGGCTGGGGACCTACGTTCATCAGCAGGTTGGCGTTGTTGCCGGCCGCCTTGACCAGGTACTGGATCAGGGTCTTGGGGCTCATGTAGTTCTGGTCGGTGATCTTGTAGCCCCACATGCCGTTCATGGTCTCGCAGGTCTCGAGGGGCAGGTTGCCGATCTCCGAGGTGCCCGAGTGGCCCGAGAGGTTCTGGCCGGGGAGGTCCTTTTCAAACATTTGGAAATCCTCGCCTTCGATGGGCTTGACATGGTGGTTGTTGCCCACCAGGCAGCCCGGCTGCAGGCGGTGGATCAGGGCGTACTGTTCGGGGAGTTTCCAGTCGATGGCCGTCTTCTGGTCCCACCAGCCGTCGAACCAGATCTGGTTGACGGGGCCGTAGTTGGTCAGCAGTTCGGTCAACTGGTTGTTCATAAACTGGAGGTAGTCGTTCCAGTTGCCGCCCTCGGGGCGTCCCGTGCTGTGGCCCGTGCGGCCCAGGGGGTAGTAATCGGGGTGGTACCAGTCCAGGTGGGAGTAGTAGAAGCCCAGCTTCATGCCCTGCTTGCGGCATTCGTCGGCGAGTTCCTTGAGGATGTCGCGTTTGAAGGGGGAGGCCTTGACGATGTTGTAGTCGGACTGCTTGGTGTCCCACATCGAGAAACCGTCGTGGTGGCGCGAGGTGATGGTGATGTACTGCACCCCGGCATCCTTGATGGCCGAGACCCAGGCGGCGGCGTCGAACTTCGAGGGGTAGAAGCCCGAAGGCAGCTTGGCATACTCCTCTTTGCTGATGTTTTTCTGTTCCATGAACCATTCGCCGTCGGCCAGCATGCTGTAGACGCCCCAGTGGATAAAGAGCCCGAACTTGTCGTCCTGGAAGGCTTCGCGGTTTTTGAGGTTTTCGGCCGCAGGCTTATATTGGGCCCGGGCTTGAAGGCCCAGAAAGGCCAGGCAGACCAAAAGGAAAGCTGTTTTTTTCATCGTATATTAGATTAGGTTTAGGTATCTTGCATCCAAAGATAGGGATTTTCCCCGGAATTCAAACCCCCGCCTCGGTTTTTCCGAAAACCCGAAAAAATCACTATCTTTGAAACCCAAGACTAAAAATCATCTCAAAAAAACCATAATGAAAAAACTGATTTTCTCGATTCTCTGCCTCGCGGGCGTGGCCTCGCTGCAAGCCCAAACGCCCGTCGAACGCGTCAACCCGATGATCGGGACGGCCAAGATGGGCCACGTCTTTCCCGGCGCCTGCGTGCCCCACGGCATCATGGCCCTGAGCCCCGACACCGACACCATCCCCCACAACATCGAGGGCGTCTACCAGCCCCGGGCCTATGAATACTGCGCCGGGTACCAGTACAAGGACTCGACCATCGTCGGCTTCAGCCACACCCACTTCAGCGGCACGGGCCACTCCGACCTGGGCGACTTCCTGATCATCCCCACCACCGGGCCCCTGAAGCTCAACCCCGGCACCCAGACCGACCCCGACGCGGGCTACCGCTCGCGCTTCTCGCACGACACCGAAGTCTCGCGCCCCGGTTATTATGAAGTCGTGCTTTCGGACTACGGCGTCAAGGCCCAACTGACGGCCAGCGAGCGCACCGGGATGCACCGCTACACCTTCCCCCGCAACGCCGAGACCCCCCGCATCGTGCTGGATATGAACCACGGCATCTACAACTACGACGGCAAAAGCCGCTGGGCCAACCTGCGCGTAGAGAACGACTCGACGATCACCGGCTACCGCATCACCAACGGCTGGGCCCGCACCAACTACACCTACTTCGCCATGCGCCTTTCGAAGCCCATCGTCAACTACGGCTACATCGACAAAATCGAGCCCCTCTACCTGGGCCAGCTGCGCAAGTTCGACCTCTACCACAACTGGCCCCACATCGAAGGCCGCCAGGTGATCTCCTACTTCGAGTTCGACCTGGGCGCCGACCCCACCCTGGAGATCAAGTTCGCCCTCTCGGCCGTCAGCACCGACGGCGCCATGAAGAACCTCGAGGCCGAAAGCCTGGGCAAGAGCTTCGAGCAGCTGAGCCGCGCGGCCAACGCCAAGTGGGCCAAGGAACTGAACGTCATCGAGGCCGAAGGGACCGACGACCAGTTGGATATGCTCTACACCTCGCTCTACCACACCCTCATCAACCCCTCGGTCTACCAGGACGTGGACGGCCAGTACCGCGGCTTGGACCACAACATCCACCAGGCCAAAGGCTTTACGAACTACACCATCTTCTCGTTCTGGGACACCTACCGCGCCCTGATGCCCCTCTACACGATCATCAACCGCGAGCGTAGCGCCGATATGATGGCCTCGATGCTGGCCCACCAGCAGCAGAGCGTCCACAAGGCCCTGCCCGTCTGGTCGCACATGGCGGGCGAAAACTACTGCATGATCGGCTACCACAGCCTCTCGGTGCTCTCGGATGCCATCGCCAAGGGGATCAAGGTCGACAAGCAGGCCGCCCTGGATGCCATGGTCGCCAGCTCGACCATCCCCTACCACGTCTGCACGGGCGAGTACATGAAGTTGGGCTACGCCCCCGACGAGTGCAACGGCGCCTCGGCCTCGATCACCCTGGAGTACGCCTACGACGACTGGGCCCTCTACGAAGCGGCCAAACGCCTGGGAAATAAAGAGATCGAAGCGGCCTACAAACCCCGCGCCCAGTACTTCCGCAACGTCTTCGACCCCACGCTGGGCTTCGTGCGTCCGCGTCTGGCCGACGGCTCCTTCCGCAAGAAATTCAACCTGCTAGAGACCCACGACATGGGCTTTATCGAGGGCAACTCCTGGAATTACTCGTTCTACGTGCCCCAGGACGTCAACACGCTGATCCAGCTGATGGGCGGCGAAAAAACCTTCCTGGGCCGCATGGACTCGCTCTTCACGATGCACCTGCCCGACGAATTCTTCGAAAACACCGAGGACGTCACCCGCGAGGGCATCCTGGGCAACTACGTGCACGGCAACGAGCCCAGCCAGCACATCCCCTACCTCTGGGCCTGGACCTCACAGCCCTGGAAGAGCCAGTACTGGCTGCGCGAGGTGATGAACCGGATGTACTACAACCGCATCGACGGCCTCTCGGGCAACGACGACTGCGGCCAGATGTCGGCCTGGTACATCTTCACGGCCATGGGCTTCTACCCGGTCTGCCCGGGCACCGACCAGTACGTCATCGGAGCCCCCTACCTGCCCTACCTGAAGATCAACCTCGAAAATGGCAAGAGCTTCACCATCCGCGCGCCCAAGGTCAGCGACACCAACCGCTACGTGCAGAGCGTGACCCTCAACGGCAAGCCCCTCACCAAGGCTTACATCACCCAGGACGAGATTCTCGCCGGGGGCGAACTGACCTTCACCATGGGCTCGAAGCCCAACAAGAAACGGCTCTACTCGGCCGAGGACAAACCCTATTCGATGAACTAACCTTAAAGGTCCCCGACGCATGAAAAAGTTCCTGCTTAGCCTCGCTCTGGTTCCCCTCGTGGGCCTGGGGCTGTTGTTGACCCAATGCACCGGCAAGTCCCAGGACACCGGCATGATCACCTGTTCGATTCCTGCCCGGGAAGCGGGCCAGACCGACGCCCTGCAGCTGCGCTGCGCCCCCATCGACACCGTCCGCATCGGCTTCATCGGCATGGGCGGCCGGGGCCGCGGAGCCCTGGAGCGCTTCACTTACCAGGAGGGAGTGAAGATCGTGGCCGTGTGCGACCTGGTCCCGGAGAACATCGCCAAGTCGCAGCAGATCCTCGCCGAGCGGGGATTTCCCGCGGCGGAAGGCTATTGCGGCGAAGAGGAGTGGAAGAAGGTCTGCGAGCGCGATGACATCGACCTGATCTACTGCTGCACCGACTGGGTGATGCACACCCCCATCGGGGTCTACGCCATGGAACACGGCAAGCACGTGGCCAGCGAAGTGCCCGCGGCGCTGACCGTCGACGAGTGCTGGCAACTGGTCAACACGGTCGAAAAGACCCGCCGCCACTTCATGATGTTGGAAAACTGCTGCTACGACTTCTTCGAACTGGCCACCCTGAACATGGCCCAGAAAGGGCTGTTCGGGGAAATCATCCACGTCGAGGGAGCCTACATCCACGACCTGCGCGACCTGCTGTTCGACGACACGACCAGCTACTACAAGATGTGGCGCCTGGAGTACAACGCCAAGCACGACGGCAACCCCTACCCCACCCACGGGCTGGGCCCCATCTGCCAGGCGCTCGACATCCACCGGGGCGACAAGATGGAGTACCTGGTCTCGATGTCCACGGATCAATTCAGCCTGACCCCCGCGGCCATCAAAAAGCACGGGCCCGACAGCGAGTTCGCCAAGCGCGAGTACAAGAAAGGGGACATGAACACCACCGTCGTGCGCACGGCCAAGGGCAAGACCATCCTCGTGCAGCACAACGTCTCCAGCCCGCAGCCCTACAGCCGCATCCACCTCATCAGCGGCACCAAGGGCTTCGCCCAGAAGTGGCCCTGCGAGGTGCTGGCCTTCGATTCGCTGGGTCACGGAGCCCTCGATGAGGCCCAGCGCGAAAAAATTCTGGCCGAGTACGAACACCCCATCAGCAAATTCTACGGCGAGAAGGCCCGCCAGGTGGGCGGCCACGGCGGCATGGACTTTATCATGGACGCCCGGTTGATCTACTGCCTGCGCAACGGGCTTCCCCTGGACCAGGATGTCTACGACGCGGCCGAATGGTGTTCGCTGGTCGAGCTGACCGAGATTTCCGTCAACAACGGCAGCCGTCCGGTGCAGGTCCCCGACTTCACGCGCGGGGCCTGGAACAAGATCGACGGATTCTCGTGGGCCATGGCCGAAACGGATAAATAATCTTTCTATGGATTCGAAGCAAAACATCGTCGACCAGTTCGCCATCCAGGGAACGGTCGCCTCCATCGAAACGGTGGGCAACGGGCTCATCAACGACACCTACCGGGTGCGCACGGCCTCGGAGCACACCCCCGACTACATCCTCCAGCGGATCAACCACCACATTTTCAAAGATGTGGAGCTATTGCAAAACAACATCCTCCACATCACGGATCACATCCGCGAGAAACTCGCCGGGGCCGGAGCGGACGACATCGGCCGCCGCGCCCTGCAAATTATAGAAGCCCGGGACGGCAAACTCTACCACTTCGACGGCGAGAATTACTGGCGGGTGATGGTCTATATCGCCGGATCGGTCACCCACGAAACGATGGACAGCCGCCTGGCCGAACTGACCGGGGAGGCCTTCGGAGAGTTCCAGGGCCAGTTGGCCGACCTGCCCGCAGGCACCCTGGGCGAGACCATTCCGAATTTTCACAACATGGAATTCCGGCTAGAAGGATTTCACAAGGCCATTTCTGAAAATTCCAAAGACCGTCTTCAAGAGGTGCAGGGCCTGGTGGACGAACTGCTGAGCCGGTCCGAGGAAATGACCCAGGCCGAACGCCTGCACCGCGCCGGAAAGCTGCCCAAACGGGTGACCCACTGCGACACCAAGGTCAACAACCTGCTCTTCGACGAGCAGGACCGGGCCTTGTGCGTGATCGACCTGGACACCACCATGCCGGGCTACGTGCTCTCGGACGTGGGCGACTTTATCCGCACCGGCTGCAACACCGGGGCCGAGGACGATCCCGACCTGAGCCGCGTGGAGGTAAACCTGGACGTATTCAAAGCCTTTATCCGGGGCTATATCCGCTCGGCGGGCTCCTTCCTGACCCCGACCGAACGCGAGCTGCTGCCGTTCGGGGGCAAGATGCTGACCTACATGCAGACGGTCCGTTTCCTGACCGACTACCTCGAGGGGGACACCTATTATAAGATCCAGCACCCCACGCACAACCTGCAACGCTCCTACGCCCAGTTCAAACTGCTGCGAAGCATCGAAGCGCACGAGGGCGAGATGAAAGCCTTTATCGCGGGATTATGAACCGTCCGGCCCCCACGCTCTCGATCGTGATCGCCACCTACAACCGGGCGGCCTCGCTGTTGCGTGCGTTGGAAAGCCTCTCCTTACAAACCCTCGATCCCGACCAGTGGGAGGTGGTGGTGGTAAACAACAACTCCACGGACGACACCCCGGCGGTGGTCACGGCGTTTTCCGGGGACCATCCGGAGCTGCAAATCAGGCTATTGAAAGAACCGGTCCAGGGCCTTTCGCCCGCCCGCAACGCGGGCATCCGCGTGAGCCGGGGCTCCGTGATCGCCATTATCGACGACGACGAGACAGTCAACCCTGAGTTCGCCGCCGCCTACGTTGCCTTTTTTGAAGGGCACCCCGAGGCCGCCGGAGGCGGGGGCGCCGTGGTGCCGGTGTATGAATGCGATCCTCCCCGCTGGCTCACGCCCTGGGCGGCGCGACCCATCACCGGGCAGTTGGACCTGGGACCCGACGTCCGGCCTTTCCCGAAGGGAAAATACCCTCCGGGGGGCAATATGGCCGTGCGGCGGGAGATGCTGGACCGCTACGGCCTGTTCGATCCCGCCCTGGGACGAACAGGTACAAAGCCGCTGGGCGGCGAGGAAAAGGAGCTTTTCGGGCGGCTGCGCGCGGGGGGCGAGGCGATCTACTACATTCCCGGAGCCGTTATCAACCATTACATTCCCACGGAAAAACTCACCCCGGATTATTTCGACCGGGTCAACTTGTTGGGTGGCGCGAGCGAACGTTTGCGCACTTTGAACCAGGGCCGGGGAGCTTATTTCCTCCGCCTGGTCGGCGAGGGGATCAAGTGGGCGGCGGCTATTTTTCTTTGCCTGGGCTATACGCTTCGTTTTCAGCCTCTCAAAGGGGTGTATCTAGTGAGGCAACGCTGGCAGATCAGCCGGGGGTTGGTCGGGGAATAGAAAAAAGGGAGCGACGGAAAATTTTCCGCCGCTCTCGTTTTTATAGCCCTTTCTTAGCCAGTTTCCAGGCCAACGTATTATACAGTCGAAAAAAACGGGGCCGCCAACGCGCGGGAATCCGGTTAAGCACCCGAAGTTTGCACAACGCCCGGCGGTTGGCGCGGGTGTATTTGTAAAAATCCGCCGCCCCGCGGCCATAAGCCGTATCGCCTTTTGCGGAAAGGGTCAGGGCCTTGCCCAGATCGACCCGGGCCAGGTATTCGTTCAAGTCGGGATCGCCTGCGGGGTCGTAAAATTCCCGGAAAGAATAAGGCGTTTGCTCGGGCGTGTACAAGGCCGCCGAGCGGTTCGAGGCCATTACGCTGTACAGGCACAGGCGTTTGGGCGAAAAGCAGACCGGGTAGCGCCGGGCGATCTTGACCCACATATACTGGTCGCCCCCCATACGCATCCCCTCGGGAAAGCCACCCACTTCCCGGAATACCGAGGCCGGAATGGTCGAGGCCGACGGAATGCTGACATAATAAGAGAGCGACGTGCGGAAAAAATTATCGACCACCCCTTCCTGCTCGGGCGAATGGCCGGGAAAAACACCCTCGCGGCTGACAATCTTGAAGGCCGTGCTATACAGCCCGCAGCCGGGATAAAGCCCGATCAGCCGGGCGATTTCTTCGAGATAACCAGGCTCCCAAGCGTCGTCGGCGTCCAGCAGGGCCAGGTAAGAGCCCCGTGCCTCGGAGATAGCACGGTTGCGGGCGGCGCACTCCCCGGCGTTGGCCTGCGGGATCAGGCGGATCAGGGGCGAATCGAACTCCCGCACGATCAGGGCGCTGCCGTCCGTGCTGCCGTCGTCCACCACCAGGATTTCGAGCGGGGGATAGCTCTGCGCGAGAATCGAGCGGAGCGTCTGCGCGATCTCGTCCCGCTTATTATAGAGGGGGACAACCACCGAAAAATCAATCTTTTCCATCGTTTTCTCCCAGTAAGTGAATCGTCGGAATATCCCGGAACCAGGCATTATAGAACGCTGAATTTTTCCCGTAACTGTTGTCGATCAGCGTAATGTGTTCCTTGCCCAGCAGCAGCGCGAGGATCGCCCCGTGCAGGCGGGTGGTGTAGATATCCCTGTAAGCACATAGAAAGCGGATTCCACGTTGGGTACTCTGCGGGGACAGGTAATCCTTGGCCAGGTTATTGGCCAGGGCGGCCGCCATACGACGCCAGGTTTTCAGGCGCCCACTGCGGCCCAATCGGTCACACAGCCCGCTGAGCTTATAAACCAGCCAGGTCGTCGCGGTAGTACGCTCCATGGTGGGCCAGTCGCGCCGGACAGCCTCCGCGGGCACACCCGCGGGACGATCGGCACCTGCTTTCTCGAGGTCGGTGCGTTGTAGCCACAACGGTCTCTTTTTGGGATGTAGCTGGGTGGCAACAAACTGCATAAACCCAAAATCTATGCAGAAAGCCATATCGGGCAAGAGCAATGGCGTATTCAAAAAATGCTGCGAAAGCAGGCCGAACGAACGTTCGTCCCGGGCGCAGATCGTCAAGTTGCGGTGGCGCGCCATCCGGGCGGCGTCGGAGCGCATCCGGGCTTCGTCCCGGTAGTGGACGGTCTGCGGAAAAACCAGGATCGGATTCTCCGGGTAAGTCTCGATCACCCGCAGGCGAAACTCCTGCACCCCCTCCCAGAGGTCGCCGAAATTACCGCCCCCGTGCAGCAGGATGGTCACCGAGGGGTCGAGGCGCGGAAAAAGCCAGGTCGACAACGATCCGTAGCCCAGGCACTTGCCGGGAAGCCCGGTCAGCAAGGAGAGCTCTCCCTGCCAGATCAGCGTGTCGCCGATGTTGGCGTGGTAGGGGCAGTCCAGCAGGACGTAGTCGCCCGGAATGCGGGGCGTCAGTTCTCGGCGGATCACTTCGCCCAGGGCCCGGATATAGTCGTTTGTCGTCATTGTACCAATAAGTTACACCCCCGGATTTCGCTGCCGGTGATCCGGCCCTGCACCCGAAAACTGCCGTCTTCGAAGAGGACGCCCAGGTCGGCCGTCTGCACGAAGCTGCAGGAGTGGACGTTGGCCAGGTCGATGATGTCGATCCCGCCGGTCTGTCCGGGGGCCAGGTGGGCGAACGGGTCGTTGAGGTCCCGGACCATCACCCGCATCCAGGGGGGCGTGCGGAACAGCCCCGCGCCGGAGGAATAAGCCTGCGAAAGGAGCTCGGCCATGCCGTATTCGGAATGAATACTCTGTAAATCGAACGCCTCGCAGAGCAACTTATGAAACGCCTCACGGGAAAGTTCCTTGCGGCGGCCCTTCATGCCCCCGGTCTCCATCACGATGGTATCGCCCAACGCTCCGGGATGGTTTTCGGCCAGGTCCCAAAGGGCATAGCTGACCCCCAACAGTATCTTGCGGCCCCGGTGGACATGCAGGTCGCTGAGCAACTGCTCGGGGTCACCCAGGTAAAATCCACCGCCACCCCTCCGGATCAGCCCGTCGGCCATGTAGACCAGCGAAGAACCCTCGCGCTCGAGGTAGCCGGGCAGCAGGGCGAAGATGGCCGTCTGCTCCGCCGGGCCGTAAAAATGCTGGAATCCGCGCAGGAACGATTCTTCGTAGAGCGACAGGTCGGCCACGGCGTGCCGCGAGGGGGTCTGTCCGGTGGTGGCGCTGCTGGTAAACACCTTTTCAGGCGGGACGGAAGCGCAATATATCTCGTGGGTCTTAAAAAGTTCGACGGGAAGAAAAGGAATTTTTTCGAGAGCGTCCACCCCGGCAGGATCGACCCCCAATAAAGAAATATACTCCCGGTAAGGCGGACAATCCACAGCCTGACGGCGGAAGACATCCAAGGACAGGGCCTCGAAATCCGCCCCGCCCTGCAATTCGAATATTTGCCGGGGATCTTTCATGGGGAGAAACTGTTACTTCCCTTTTTTATTGTACAGAAACCGTTTGATCTTGAGCGTGGGGGTTTTCTCAAAATCCTCGGGGGTCTCCTCTACGGAAGAAATGTGCGAAAACTTGCCGACCTTGGAGTTGACGTATTTCATCAGTTCCAGCTTGGTGGCCTCCATCTTCTGCTCCAGTTCCTCCTTGACGGTATGGTACTTCTGCTCGAGGGCTTCCCGGTCGAAGTGCACCAGGGCCACCAGGCGGCCCATCTCCTCGCGCACCAGCGAGTCGGTGACCAGGGCGTGGCTATTGATGACGCTCTCGATCTCCTCGGGGTAGATGTTCTCGCCGCTGGGACCCAGGATCATGTTGCCCAGGCGGCCCTTGATGTAGAGGTAACCGTCCTTGTCGAAAATCCCGAGATCCTTGGTGCGGAACCAGCCGTCGGGCGTAAAGCTGTCGGCCGTGGCTTCGGGATTTTTGTAGTAACCCATCATCACGTTGGGCCCCTTGACCACGATCTCGCCCTCGCCCGAGGCGGGGTTGACGTTGTCGAGGCGCGCCTCGATCCCCTCGAGCATCGGGCCCGTGGACTGGTGGCGCACCATACTGGGGTTGACCCCGGCCAATACCGGAGAAGTCTCCGTGAGGCCGTAGCCGATGGCGTAGGGGAAGCGGGCTTCCATCAGGAATTGTTCGACCCTCGGGTCGAGCTTGGCCCCGCCGATGCCGAAGAAGTGGAGGCGGCCGCCGAACATATCAAACAAGCGCTTGCCCACCTTGCGGTTGATGTACTTGCGGCCGGGATTGGTGCGGTAGAGTTTCGACAGCAGCCAGCTGTGGCGGATCTGGGGCAGGATGGTGTTTTTGTAAATTTTTTCGATGATCAGCGGCACGCTCAGCATCATCGTGGGGCGCACCTCGCGCAGCACGGGAAGCAGCACCGAGGGCGTGGGAGCCTTGTCGAGGTAGACCACCGAAGCGCCCCACATCACCGGCAGCAGCATGCCCAGCGAGCATTCGTAGGTGTGGGCCAGGGGCAGGATCGAGAGGAAAATATCCTCCGGTTCGATGGGCTGCAGGATGCTGACCATGAAAAGTTCGCTGTAGAGGTTGCGGTGCGAGAGCATCACCCCCTTGGGCTCCGAAGTGGTGCCCGAGGTGTAGATGATGGCGGCCAGGTCCTCGGGCGCGGGCGCGGTGATCGTGCCCCTCGCAGCGGGTTCCTGGCGGGCGATCACGCCCAGGTTCATGCTGCGCACCACCAGGTTGAGGCCCTCGATGGTCTCTTTGGAGACTTTTCCGTAGAGTTTATCGGAGGCCACCAGGGCCCGGGCGTCGCAGTGGGCGATGATGCGGTCGAGTTCGGGGCCCGAGAAATCGGGCAGGATGGGCACGATCACCATCCCCGAGATGACGGCGGCGAAGTAGGTCACCCCCCAGTTGGGCATGTTGTTGCTCAACAGGGCGATCTTGTCGCCGCTGCAGAGTCCCGCCTCCAGAAAGGTCTCGACCAGGGCGTCCACCCGGGCGGCGAAATCGGCGTAGGTGAGCGACTCCCCCCCGTACATCGAGAAGCAGGGATTGTCCGGGAAGGTATTGATGCTGTGGAGATATAACTCGCGCAGGGTATGGGTCGTCATACGTATTTTATAAGCGATACATGCCCCCTTCGGCAGGGGGTATCCTACGACAAAGTTAATATTATTTCTTACATTTACCCGATGGCCGAATCCTTTTCCATACACGCTCAGGCGGCCGCCCTGGGCTTCGACGCCTGCGGCGTGGCCCGCAGCCGGGAGTTGACCGGGGAGCGGGAGCGGCTCGGGCGTTATCTGGCCCAAGGACGCCACGGGGGCCTGGGTTATCTGGAACGCAACGTCGAGACGCGTCTCGACCCCTCGCGCCTGGTCACAGGGGCCCGCAGCGTGGTGGTTTGCGGCCTGGCTTACAAACGCGCTCCCCACCCCAATCCGCTACTGGGTCGCATCGCCTCCTATGCCTGGGGGGCCGATTACCACGAGGTGATCCGCGAAAAACTCACTCAGCTGCTCGCCGCCCTGAAGAATGCCTATCCAGGCTCCTCGGGCCGGGTGTTCGTAGACACGGCGCCCCTGCTCGAAAAGTCCTGGGCCGTGGAGGCCGGCCTGGGCTGGATCGGCCGCAACAGCCTGCTCACCCACCCCCGCCTGGGCTCCTACCTGATGCTGGGGGTGATCGTCACCGACGCCGAGCTCCCCGCAGACACTCCCTACAGCGGCCCCGGCTGCGGGAGTTGCCGGGCCTGCGTGGAAGCCTGCCCCGCCGGGGCCCTGGGCGAAGATAGAATGCCGGACGCCGGGCGCTGCGTCTCGCGGCGCACCATCGAAGAGAGCGCCCCCGGCGAGGAGGGCGAACTGCACGGCTGGCTGTTCGGCTGCGACGCCTGCCTGCGGGCCTGTCCGTTCAATGCCGCCGCCCCCGTGGCCGCTCCGGGACCCCTCTCTCCCCTGCCCCCCCTGGAGGCGATGGAGGCGGAGGATTGGCTCGAGCTGGACGAAGCCCGATTCGAAAAACTATTCTCGAAAAGTCCGCTGTCCCGCTGCGGGCTCAGGCGGTTGCAAGAACGTATCCGGAGTCGAAAAGATGTTTTTATTAAATAAGGGGAGATCGTTACCAAAAAAACAGTAACTTTACAGCCTCTATTTCCGAAAAAATCAAACTTACCTAAAAATCATACTTTTATCATGGCAAATTGCAAGGCAACCAAGTTGTTCGATCAGTTTCCCCCGGTCTCGACCGAACAGTGGGAAGCGGTAATCGCAACCGACCTCAAAGGCGCCGACTACGAGAAAAAACTGGTGTGGAAGAGCGCCGAAGGGTTCAACGTCCGTCCTTACTACCGGGCCGAAGACCTGCAGGGTATCCGCTTTCTGAGCTCCGCCCCCGGCGAATTTCCCTATGTTCGCGGGACCAAAAAGAACAACGGCTGGCTCATCCAGCAAAGCGTGTTCGTGGATGACGCCAAAGCGGGCAACGCCCGGGCGCTCGAACTGCTGACCAAGGGCGTCGAGGCGATCCGCTTCGACATCCGCAGCAAGGAATTTTCCGCCGAAGACCTCGACACCCTGCTGAAGGGTATCACGCTCAAGGAAACCGAGCTGACGTTCTGCGGCTGCGGTTCCTGGAAAGCGGCCGAGCTGTTCACCGACAAGCTGGCCACCTGCACCTGCGACCCCGAAGACGTAAAGGTAAACTTCGTCCTCGACCCCATTGTCAAGAAACTCACCCTCAAAGGCAAATGCCCCAACGAAGGCTGCAAGAACTTCGAAGGCCTCGCGGGCCTGATCTCCAAGGCCCCCCAGTACAAGCGCGTGCGCTTCGTGGGCGTAAACGGCCAGGAGTTCCAGAACTGCGGCTCGACCATCGTCCAGGAGCTGGCCTTCACCCTGGCCGCCGGACACGAATACGTGGTCAAGCTGATGGAGCAGGGCCTGAGCGTCGACCAGGTCGCCCCCTCGATCCGCTTCGGGATGGCCGTCAGCGCCAACTACTTCATGGAGATCGCCAAGTTCCGCGCCGCCCGGATGCTGTGGGCCAACGTCATCGCCCCCTACAACCCCAGCCGCGGTTGCGCCTCTAAAATGAAGATCCACGCGGTCACCTCCAAGTGGAACCTGACCGCCTACGACCCTTATGTAAATATGCTGCGCGGGACGACCGAAGCCATGAGCGCCGCCATCGCCGGGGTACACTCCCTGGAGGTGCTGCCCTTCGACGCCGCCTACGAGGCCCCGACCGAATTCTCGGCCCGCATCGCCCGTAACACCCAGTTGCTGCTCAAGGAAGAATCCCACTTCGACCAGGTGGCCGATCCCGCGGGCGGCTCCTACTACATCGAGGTGCTGACCCGCTCGATCGCCGAAGAGGCCTGGGCGCTGTTCAAACAGGTCGAGGAAAAGGGCGGCTACATCGCCGCTTTCCAGGCCGGGTTTATCCAGGACCAGATCGAGGCTTCGGCCGCCGCCAAGGACAAGGCCATCGCCACGCGCCGCCAGATCCTGCTGGGCACCAACCAATACCCCAACTTTACGGAGGTGGCCGACAAAGCCCTGACAGAATGCACGGCTTCCGCCGAAAAACCCAAATGCGCCTGCAGCTGCTCCAGCGGTGAAACGACCGGCCTGCGCACCCTGAAGCCCTACCGCGGGGCCATGGAATTCGAGAAAATGCGCCTGAGCGTCGACCGCAGCGGCAAGCAGCCCAAGGCCTTTATGCTGACCGTAGGCTCACTCTCGTTCGCCCGCGCCCGCGCCCAGTTCGCCTGCAACTTCTTCGCTTGCGCCGGCATCCGGGTCGAGGACAACACCCACTTCGCCAGCGTCGAAGAGGGCGTCAAGGCCGCCCTGGCCGCCAAGGCCGAGATCGTGGTGATCTGCGCCTCGGACGAGGACTACGCCACGTTGGCCCCCGAAGCCTACAAGAAACTGGACGGCAAGGCCATCTTCGTGGTCGCCGGAGCCCCCGCCTCGCAGGCCGAGCTGGAAGCCCAGGGGATCAAGAACTTCATCAGCGTGCGTTCCAACGTGCTCGAGACGCTGAAGGATTACCTCAAGCAATTGGGAATTTAACAAGCAACAGATCATGACAAGAGCAAAATACAGCGAACTGACCTACACCGGCGCCCCGGCTAAGAGCTGCGGCACCAAAGGTTGCACCGGGGAAGCCCAGCCGTGGGAGACCCCCGAACAGATTACCGTCAAAGGCGTCTACACGGCCGAAGACCTCGCCTGCATGGAACACCTGAACTATGCGGCCGGGATCGCCCCCTTCCTGCGGGGTCCTTACAGCACGATGTACGTGATGCGCCCCTGGACCATCCGCCAGTACGCCGGCTTCTCCACCGCCGCCGAGTCCAACGCCTTCTACCGCCGCAACCTGGCCTCGGGCCAGAAGGGCTTGTCGGTAGCCTTCGACCTGGCCACCCACCGCGGCTACGACGCCGACCACCCCCGCGTGGTGGGCGACGTGGGCAAGGCCGGGGTGTCGATCTGCTCGGTCGAAGACATGAAGGTGCTCTTCGACGGCATTCCCCTCGACAAGATGTCCGTGTCGATGACCATGAACGGCGCCGTGCTGCCCGTGCTGGCCTTCTACATCGTGGCCGGCCTGGAACAGGGCTGCACCCTGGACCAGCTCAGCGGGACGATCCAGAACGACATCCTCAAGGAATTCATGGTGCGCAACACCTACATCTACCCGCCCGAATTCTCGATGCAGATCATCGCCGACATCTTCGAGTACACCTCCAGGAACATGCCCAAGTTCAACTCCATCTCCATCTCGGGCTACCACATGCAGGAAGCCGGGGCCACGGCCGACATCGAACTGGCCTACACCCTGGCCGACGGGTTGGAATACCTGCGCACGGGCGTCAACGCCGGCATGAGCGTAGATACCTTCGCCCCGCGCTTGTCGTTCTTCTGGGCCATCGGCATGAACCACTTCATGGAGATCGCCAAGATGAGAGCCGCCCGATTGTTGTGGGCTAAAATTGTACAAAAATTCGAGCCCAAGAATCCCAAGTCGCTGGCCCTGCGTACCCACTCGCAGACCTCCGGTTGGTCGCTCACCGAGCAGGACCCCTTCAACAACGTGGCCCGCACGGCCATCGAAGCCATGGCGGCCGCCCTGGGCCACACCCAGAGCCTCCACACCAACGCCCTGGACGAAGCCATCGCCCTGCCGACCGACTTTTCGGCCCGCATCGCCCGCAACACCCAGATCTACATCCAGGAAGAGACCGACATCTGCCGCGAGGTAGACCCCTGGGCCGGTTCCTATTATGTAGAGTCTCTCACCCAGGAGATCGTCGAAAAGGCCTGGAAGCTGATCGAAGAGGTGGAAACCCTGGGCGGGATGGCCAAGGCCATCGAGACCGGGATTCCCAAGATGCGCATCGAGGAAGCGGCCGCCCGCAAGCAGGCCCGCATCGACTCGGGCACCGACACCATCGTGGGGATCAACAAGTACCGCCTCGAGAAGGAAGACCCCATCGACATCCTCGACGTGGACAACACCGCCGTGCGCCTCTCGCAGATCGAACGCCTGGGCGCCCTGCGCGCCTCGCGCGACGAAGCCAAGGTAAAGGCTGCCCTGGCCGCGATCACCGAATGCGTTAAAACGAAAAAAGGTAACCTGCTCGAGCTGGCCGTCGAAGCGGCCAAGGTGCGCGCCTCGCTGGGCGAGATTTCCGACGCCTGCGAGAGCGTCGTCGGCCGCTACAAGGCCGTCATCCGCTCCATCTCGGGCGTATATTCTTCCGAAGTGAAAAACGATCCCGCCTTCGCCGAAGCCAAGGCTTTGGCCGAAAAATTCGCCAAGAAAGAGGGCCGCCAGCCCCGCATCATGGTGGCCAAGCTGGGCCAGGACGGTCACGACCGCGGCGCCAAGGTGGTGGCCACGGGCTACGCCGACATCGGCTTCGACGTCGACATGGGCCCCTTGTTCCAGACCCCCGAGGAAGCCGCCAAGCAGGCCGTCGAAAACGACGTGCACGTGGTGGGCGTCTCCTCGCTGGCCGCTGGACACAAGACCCTGGTACCGCAGATCGTCGCCGAGCTCAAGAAACTGGGCCGCGAGGACATCGTGGTTATCGTCGGTGGCGTGATTCCCGCCCAGGACTACGACGCGCTCTACAAGGCAGGCGCCGCCGCCATCTTCGGCCCCGGCACCCCCATCGCCACGGCCGCCATCAAGATCCTCGAGATACTCCTCGATGCATAGATAGCGACCTGATATTCATAAAGAACCGGGCGGTCCAATGTGGACCGCCCGGTTTTTTAGTCGAACAAAAGATTAGAAGCGATAGCCTACTCCCAACTGGAATACACTGTGTTTCGTATTTCCGGCATCCTCCTTGATGACATTTGTCAGGCCTTGGTTGTAGCGGCCGGAAACGAGGAAGGATTTGTAGTTGTAGGTAACGCCCAGGCCGACGCTCAGGTCCACGGTGTGGTAGCCTTCGGTGCCCGTGACGATGCTTTCCGATCCGTCGAGGGTGGACTTATTCGTCGCGTTGAGCAGGAAACCCACCTGGGGCCCCAGGTCAATGCTCAAGTGCTTGCAGACGTAGAATTTAGCCAGTACCGGAACGTTCAGGTAGTTGAGCCGCATCACCCGGTCGGTCAGCGTGTAACTGTCCCCGTTTCCCATCACCAGTAAAATATCATCGAAGTTGCATCCCTGGCGGGAGTAGAGCAACTCCGGGGAAATGGCCCAGCGGTCATTGAAGCGGTATTCGGCAAAGGCGCCGCCGAAGGCCGAGAATTTGTAGCAGGAATTATCCATGGCGGTCAAACTGGTGAGGTTGGCGCCGCCTTTGATCCCCCAGGAGAATCCCTGGGCGGAGGCCATCGAAACGCCTGCCACGAGGGCCAGGGCAAATAAAAGAACTTTTTTCATACCGATTTATGCGTGAATTTTTAGGTTGTACATCCTTGAAAAACTTCCCGGAGAGGCGCGGGAGGAAATCCCCGCGCCCCCGGAAAGTATCGTAAGAGAAATTATCTCGCCCCCGGGACCAGAACAAAGCTGCCGAACACGGCGGGGTCCTGGAACGTAATGGGAACTTTTAGCGACAGGTCTTTGATGCCTTTGGTGTCGAAGATCGAGGTCTTCCAGTAGCAGCCCCGGCGAACCCCGGCGACATAGCCGATGTTGGAGTTCTGGACATTGAGACCGGCATTGACGATGAGGGTCAGGTCGCCGTTGGAGGGATCGCTCACCCGGAAAGTAGCCACCTGCTTGTTGGTCGTGCTCGACTGGAAGTTCATTTCCGAGACATGGACATTATCCCGGATGGCGGAGAACAGCGTACCGCCACCGGCCGGGAGCGAACTCTTCGCGAAGTGCACGTCCACAGCCAGAGGCCGGGATTTATCGTCGTTTTCGAAAGCCGGTTTTTTGTTCCACCATTCGGGACAAACCTTCCAAGTGGTCGAGCGTGAACGGTTCGTGGCCCCGGTCTCCGAAACCCGCTGGACATACATGTTGGTCATGTCGTAGCTGATTTTTTCCGTCGAACTCCAGGTCATCCCGAGCGATACCGAGCCCTTTCCTCCTCCGCCTTTTTCTGCCGAATATGATCCTTCTCCTTCCATACCCAGGCTGATGCTGAAGCCTTTTTCTTCGGAGACTTTATAGTCTTTTTGCGTCACATCGGGATAGCAGGCGGAGAGAGCGATGACGTTGCTGGCCGTCGACTGGAGCGTGACATCGACTGTGAAGTTGCGCATCATGTAGCCCACAAAAGCATCTCCACTGTGTACCCAATAGCTCATCACATCCCGGTCGTTGATGTAGGGGATCAATTGATAGCCGTTGGAGGTCGTCACCTTGATCCCTTTGACTTCGTGGCCGGGGACATAACAAATCTCCAGGGCAACGTCCAGAGAGACCATGGCACCGCCCGTTTTCTTGATCATTTCCATTTCATCTTCCGTAGGGGCTCTTTTGGTCAAGTATTGTTCCCCCAGGGGAAAATACTTGGACGTTTTCATCTTCGTCCGATCCTCGGTCATGGGATTCATGTTCGGATTGGTGATGAAGTAATTGATGCTGTAATGCCGGGTGATGACAGGCGGCTGGGCGACTTCCTTCTCGTCGGCACGGGTTCCGGCCGCCATGGCCTCCTTGATCTTGAGCACGTACTCCTGCAAGCGGATGCCGGAGAGGCTTCCTTCTTCGGAGAACTTGGGCAGGGCCAAATCGTCGGTCATCACATACCAACCGGTACCCAGAGTGATGCCGAACAGCTTCCCGGCCTCTTCCGGATTCACCACGTTGACGATCCAGACCGGCGTGATGGTCTTGCCGCCGAAGTCGTAGTACGAGCCCGACGTCCACTCCGTCCAGAAAGCGCTCAGGTCCTCGTAGGCCCGGGTGGGCATTTCGCCGCCGAAGACCGAGCAGTCCACCATGATGTAGACGAAGCCCCCGTCGGAAATCGTCGCCAGGGCGGCGTCGATCTCCGCCTTGGTGTTGTCCTGGAGCGAGACGATCCGGTCGACCAGCTGGTGGCTCTCCCGGAGCGCCACACCGTCGGAAACGTCGCCGTAGGCGATCAGCGCCACACCGTCCGAGGGTGCTTTGGTGACGGTGGTGTTTTCATTGGGGTCTACCCATTCTTTGTCTTTTACACAGCCACTGAGCGCAAAAGTGAGGACCGCAGCTAAAAAAAATAATTTTTTCATGTTTTTGTCCGTTAATAAATGTTTGAAATCAGTTAATTTTTTCGATACTATTCTTTTATAGGTGAACGACGATGAAGCCGTTCTTTGAATTCGAGACAAAAGTAGAGCGCGGAATTTTTCCAAACGTTTCACTATTACACGTTCAGGGTGTCATTTTTACAATTTCCCCTCCCCGGGGTGCCAAAAAAACAATAATAGTCTCAAAAAACAGATAACCAGCCCCAGTGGGCCCGGTTTTCCAGTTTCTTTTTATATAATTTTGTCGATGTCTACCCCTCCCTAATAGACCTTCCATGCAAACTGTTTATATCTGTTCCATATTCATGGGCGCCATGGCCCATTTTATCATGGCGTTGCTGCTGTTGATGCAGCGCCGCGAAGGGGAACGCTCGCGGACGATCCTCGGCGTGATCGTGCTGGTGACGGTGCTCAACTACGCCATACGCATCTTCAGCGTACTCGACGGGCACATTCCCCCGATCGTAATCTCCGCCCCGATGTTGCTGGTGGGCATCTTCATGGTCAGCTGCTACATCATGTACCCCCTCGAGGTGGTCTCGCCGGGCTGGCTCAACTTCCGGCGCGTCCTGAAGGTATTCACCCCGGTGCTCGCACTCACGGGACTTTGGGGCCTGACCCGGCTGCTGGGCGTGGAATACCGGCACTACGACTCGTTCGCGGCGATGCTGCCCCATGCCGGAAACTTCGACGTCTGGTTCCGGCTGCTGCTCATGCTGCTGGTTTTCATGCCCCTGGCATTCATTTTCTTCGTTCCGTATACCAAGAAGTACAACAACACCAACCGGAAGTGGATGTGGGGCTACCTGATCGTCTTTTCGATCAACACCCTCGGCTACATCGCCGTGCTGGTCTTCGACAGCATCTACGTCAAAACGGGCTATTACTACATCAGCGTCGGTTGTGAACTCTACATCGTCTACCAGGAGCTTTTCGTGCGCCTGATCAGCCGGACGAAATCCCTGCCGGACACGGAGCCCAAGGCCCCCCAAAGCCCCGTTCCGGCCTGGACGGATGCCGAGGCCGAAAAACAGGAGGCGAAAAACGAAATCCTCTTCAAGCGGCTGGAGGCTTATATGCACAACGGCGAACACCCCTGGCGCGACCCCGACCTGTCGATGTCCGCCCTGGTCAAGACACTCTACACCAACCGCACCTCCCTGGGCCAGGCCATCCAGGAGCAAGGCTACGAGAACTACTCGGATTACATAAACAGGCTGAGGGTCAAAGATTTTCTGAACATGATCGGCACCGGCGCCTCCGCCCGCTTCCTGGACACCTTTTTCGACGCGGGCTTCCGCTCCAAGTCGACGGCCCTGCGCAACTTCCGCCAGATGATCGGCATGACCCCTTCGGAATATTTCCAGGACAAGCACACCCAGGAGGAAAACGCGCCGGAATAACCCACCCCTCCGGGGAACCTCGCCCGGACGCCCAGGCGATCTTCCCGCAAAAGTTGAGCGAGCAGACGCTTGCAGAAAATGAATTATTCGTTATCTTTGCCCCCTGAACGCATCGCGCTCAAAGGCCCGGATGGCGGAATTGGTAGACGCGCTGGTCTCAAACACCAGTGAAGCAATTCGTGCCGGTTCGATCCCGGCTCCGGGTACGAGAAACGCCTGTTAATCGATTGATTAACAGGCGTTATTTATTTCCCAAAGTGTACTAAAAGTGTACTTTATGACAAATCTCCGGATTTTATTGAGATTAGGTTATTCGTTTGGAAACTTCAAATTCACCAAACATACCTATTTCTTGATCTAATTCTAGATCGTCGAAGAAATCTGTTTTTAATCTACCTGCAACAACCGAATAAGGGTACAGGTTTACATCCAAATCATATCCCAATAGGACAACACCTCTTAGATTCTCCTTTGCCTCAAAAGAAGATATAATCTTGTTTATTAAAGCATTCCTCGTTTTTCGGTCAATGCCTTTGTAGGGAAATCCCACAATCGCATATGTTCTTCTTTCTGGACCGCAATACAATACCATCCAATTGTGAGGATCAGGACATTTCCCTTGCGAGATATTTTTGACCAGTAATTTCAGATTTTTTTGAAATTGAATTTGATCTTCTTTAGGTAAATTGAGCAGAATGTAAGATGCCATAAGCCAATTTTGGGAACGGCATTCAAGCGTATTAAGAATGTCATTCCAGTATTTAGTTTTTCGCAAAGACGGTTTTTTTATCTTTTTCCCTCGCTGCTTTCCAACAAAATAAGGGTCTATTTCTTTAGATTTTAATGTCAAATCTATATAACCCGATTCATTATATTCTGCCTCTCCTATATTAAATCCATTTTCCAAATAGAAACCAAACAGATCCATTTCATCACCCTGGAAATTCAGATGAGCATCAACTTCTCTCCGTCTTGACAAATAGTGTATCTTTTCTGATTTTAATGTTAGAATCTCAAAAATCACCTCTAAATCCGTAAGACTGATAGATGGGGCCAATTCACCTAGTTTAAGATCGGTAATCTTTGCCCGAATTAACTTCTTTAAGTTACAGCCTATCGACCCTAAATTTGACAGGGTAATCCCTAGTGGCACATAATACTTAATTTTTGTACTGTCTACAATATTTGCAATTCCTGTTTTGGTTCTAAATTCATGTATTTCACGATTTTGTTTTAAGTATGACTCAAAACGAATTGCTTGTTGAGACGGGGCAATAATTAGTTCCTGTAAAGTCTTAAATAGTCTATCGGGGGCCCCACGTCTTGCGGGCGGAGATATTGTTCCTGATTTACATTCTACAATTATGGCAAAGTCTTCGATTAATACAATCAAATCATTCTCAAAGTCTTTATTGGTCGCCGGACAGTGCCATATACTTCCAGGTAAAATTTGTGCATCAGGAAACGCATCCCTAAACAATTGCTCTACCCTTGTTTCGAGAAATTTCCCTTTCTTACTAGCATATTCACGTTTCAACTTCGCGTCGTTTGCGATAAACCCTTCGATCAAATCAACCCCGAGATGACTAAACATATGAGGGATTACAGAAAAGAAACTTGTATCAGTTATTTTGATAAAAGGTTTCGCATGAACAGGGTTATTTAGAAATATGTGATCCTTATTTATGCCTGATAGCTCTCCAAATTTAAGACTCATTTTGTTTAGAATCTCGCTGATTTCTTCTATAGGAATCTCTTGATCTAGAAATTCGTGAATTTCTATTAAGTCGTGTGTATAGATATTCGGTAGGAAGCAGTCGGAATGAACCAAAAGAGCACATTTCAAATTCATGAGATTCTTTCCAATAATATTCCAAAATTGCATTCGATCATCTGTTCCCGTCTTTTCGACATTAGGGAAACTCGCTTCATATCTATTATATACCTCTGTGTAGTTTTTAGCACGAACGAAATTACGGGTTTTTTGAATGTGAATATTTAACTTATCTTGAGTGAGAACACCTAATGCAAATATAATATCAAGAATATGTTTGAGCTTAAAGCCCTGTGATTGGGAGAAATTAGATTCCGCCAAATCAGCTAAATCATATGCTATACTCTGCATCTGGTTTGCGTAAGCCCAATTTCGGACAGCCATAGTTTGGCCCATCATCTCCGACCGCAGCATAACTGCATCGACATCATCTTGGCTCTTTATATTGCCCGCTAACTTAAGATGCGCCAATCCTTGGTTATAGCAAAGATTTTTAATGGTAGCCTTAAATTCAACTATGTTTTCATCTAGCGGTTTACCAGATAAATGTCGCTCAAAAGTTAGTGATATACACTGTAAAACCTCAAGATAGTAAAGATGGAAATCTAAAGAACCATGAATCGCTTCCTCATCAATACCTTCTGCTGAAGTTGCAAAATACCGAGAACAGAATGAGCATAGATATAAAGGGTCGTACTCACCAAAATAGCCAACTAGTTTCTGAAACGTTTCTTCAGCCTCAACACTCGCCTTTTCACCTAGCTTATGCAAGACCTCTATCTTTTTCTCCAAAGGGATATCCTTAGGAAGAGGGATCTCCATCTTAACGAGTTTTTGTTTAACAACCTGATATGGCTTTGGGTTGCTTTTTCTACTCTTTTTCTTTGGAGTCGCTCTTTTCCTACTCTTAGGCATCTTCTTTCAATTTGGGTTCAATGCATGCAGATAAAAATGCCTCGTCGCATCTTGACCCAAATTTACTCATAATATTCGATACAAAATTCTCTGCTTCTTATACATTAATTTTTAAAGTCCTATAGCATACTTATTTTCCGATGATTTCCGGTTTTATCCCGGTTGTGTATCGGCTCCGGGTACCATTCAGAAAGCCAATTAGTTATTAATTAACTAATTGGCTTTCTGTTTTTCTGAATTTGCACCACATTTGCACCACAAATAGTGGAAAATTGGTATGACTTCCTTGCTTTTACAAACCCGCTATATTGTCTTCACCCCAATCATCCGATACCGTAATAGAAAAACCTTTGCTACGTTATATTTCTGCTCGGAGATAACGGGGAAAAGCTTCGGGCCGTCGAAACTGCTATCCCGACGACCGGGAGCACCTCCGCGAGTCGTTCAACGAATTGATCGAGGAACACCGGGAGAAGATCCGCGAAGAGTACCGCGTGCTGGTGCGCAAGGAGAGCCAGATGGTCTACGACTGGGTGGAGGCCAAGGTGATCGCCGACGAACTCTACCAGGACGGCAAGGCGACCGTGCTGATCGGCTCGTCGCTGGTGATCACCCAGCGCAAAGCCATGGAGCAGGACCTGATTGACGCCAAGCTCAAGGCCGACGAGTCGAACCGCCTCAAATCGGCCTTTCTGGCCAACATGAGCCACGAGATACGCACCCCCCTGAACGCCATCGTGGGCTTCTCGGAGGTGCTGACCACGGCCAGCACGGACGAGGAGCGGGCGGAATACATGAGCATCATCGAGCACAACAACGCCCTGCTGCTGCAACTCATCAGCGACATCCTCGACCTGGCGAAGATCGAGGCGGGGACGCTCGAATACCACTATTCGGATTTCGACCTCAACGGGACCTCCCAAGAGTTGGAAACCGCGGCCCGGGCGCGGAGGATATTCCCCGAGGTGAGCATCAACTACGTGGCCGAACTGCCCGACTGCCACGTGAACAGCGACAAGAACCGCATCTACCAGGTGATGATCAACCTGCTGAACAACGCCATGAAATTTACCAAGGCGGGCAACATCGACTTCGGCTACCGGATTCGGGGCGGTTTCTTTTCATTTGACCCCCCCGGCGCTTCTTGCCGCGGCGGAGCCTAAAATTCGATCCGCAGGTTGATGATTTCCCAGGGTTTTACGGACAGCTCCAGGCTGCCGTCCGGAGCGAGCGGAAGTTCCTTTTCGTCGTACTCGATCATATCGGTCAGGGAGGCCTTTACGAAGGGTTTGAAACCTTTGAGGCGCAGTTTGGAGTAGCGGCCCTCGGCTTCGTAGAGGCGCACGAAAAGCCCCTGCCCGTCTTCGGCCTGCTTGACCGCGGAGAGGATCAGGTTGCCGGGGGCGACCTCCAGGAAAGCCTGTGTGGCGGGCAGCGCGTCGGCCCCGGATCCGTGGTCCGGCCCCGCGTAGAGGCTCAGCGGCTGGTTGAAGGCCATCCCCTCTTTGTAGGCGTAGCGCCAGTTGCCGTCGTGCGGGTAGAGGGCCATGCGGTAGCTGTGGTCGCCGGGTTGCACGAACCAGTTCTCGGGATTCCAGGCCAGGCTTTTGCGCGTGGAGAGCAGGACGTGCTGCATCAACGGATAGGGGACCGGGTCGTCGGTCACATCGCGGAAGGTGTGCAGGGTGACGTCGGAGGCCAGCAGGCAACCGGCACCCCGGTAGAGGCCCTGCGAGGCGTCGATCCAGTTGACCGCTTCGCGGAACGGCAGGTCGGAGGGGGCTTCCAGCTCGGCCCTGAACTGGCATTCGGGGGCCGCGGGCAGGTGGGAGAAATCCATCCCGTCCCGCTCTTTTTCGACCGTTCCGAAAGGCACTTCGTAGCTGATCTTCGCGTCGGCGGCCAGGTTCATGGGGAAAACCACGCGCAACTCCCGGTTGGGAACGCCCGCCCAATTCAGAATGTCGGTCTCGACGACCGCCTCGCGGGCATTTTTAGGAAGGATAAACCGTTGGCGCAGCGTGAAATCGGGGAAATCGGTCTCTTGTTCGACCAGGTAACGCACCGGACTTTCGTACGCCCTCAAGAGTTTCGTCTCATGCCGGGCCGTGCGGTCGAAGTGTTCGGTGGTCACCGTCTGCGGGCCGTCCCAGGCTTGGGTCGGGGCGGTGAGCTGGATCAATTCCCCGCCGGAGAATTTTTCGGTGTTCAGCACTTCCCGCTTCTTTACCTTGTCATAAAGAGAAGCGATGCCGGAATCCGAGAGCCGGATTTTTACAAATTCATTTTCGAACTCCCGTTCCCCGGCCGCGAGTGTCCTGTTCTCCGAAAATTCCGCCGCGGGCCTCGCGTAGAACGTCGTATAGCCGAGCGAAGGCACCTCCCGGGCTTCGAACAGCAGTTCGATCAGCCGCGCCGCCGGATCGTGGCTCACCACCTCGTAGGGGACAGGAGCCCCCTGGGCGTCGAAAAGCGCCATCCCGCGCCATCCCGGCGGGTAGTTCAGCGTGCCGCCGACCACATCGCTGCGCGACCAGCCCGAAGCGTTGTAGACCAACAGCGGAAGGCCTCCCTGCGCATCCGGAGCCATCCGGGCAGCCAACGCCGCCCCCGCCTCGTCGGCCAGGTGGGTGCCGATCTCCAGCGAGCGGCGGTAGGAGGCCACGTTGATGCTGTCGGTCACCACGCCGTGGTTGCCGCCCCAGCCGTGGTCGGGCCAGCAATTGGCCAGCCAGCCTTTTTCAAGTTCCTCGCGGGGGTAGGTGTGAACCGGATCCTGAACCTTCAGCCAGGCGTTGATGCGCTCGGCCTGCAGGAGGCGGTTGTGACCCAGGCGGCCCATCAGCAAGCCCTCCCGGTGTCCCGGCTCGTCGAAATAGGCCCAGGACAAGGGCCAGTTTCCGCGTATGGTTTCTATCTCCAGTTCGCCGTTTCCGAATATCTCCTTGAGCGCCGGTTCGGGCGAGGCGAAACGCAGCGTGGGAGGCGTGATCTGCTTTTCGGGCTGCTCCGCGAAATGCTCGTTCCAATGCCCGGCCAGGGCTTTCATGTCGCGGTTCTGCTCCTCCACAAAGGGGATCAGCGAAGGGGCGGGCGGCAGGTAATCGCAATTGAAGTCGTAGAGCAGCGTCCGGGGCAGGTTATGCTCACGGTAGTAGGGTTCGCGGATGTTCTGGAAGGGCAGCCAGCCGGTGTTGTTCTTCGGGTTGAGCAGCCGGTAGGAGCCCGTGTAGCGCAGGGCGAAGACCGGCATCACGCTGCCGTCCAGGCCCTCCCAGTAATAGAATCCCCAGGGGAAGCGGCCCTGGATCATGTAGTCGATCCCCGATTTTTTCAAAATCTGCGGCAACTGGTAGGTCATGCCGGGCACGTCCACGTTGGAGTAGAAGCGGGTGTCACATCCCGGGAAATTTTCGAGCAGCCAGCGGCGGCCGTAGTAAAACTGCCGCACCAGTTTCTCCGGCCCCACGTGCACCGGCAGGTTGAGCACATAGCCGGCTCCGAACGAGAAGCGCCCTTCGCGCATCCGTTGGGCGATCTCGTCCCGGCGTTCGGGGCAGCGCACCAGAAACTCCTTGAGGTACTCCACCGACTCCATGGAATAGGTGAATTCGGGGTGCTCGCGCATCAAATCGAGGGCCGGGCCGATCAGCTCGCGGCTGCGGTAGTCGGCCGTTGCGAACTGGGTGTCCTGGAATCCCAGGTCGTTGTGGTTCATGTTCAGGATGTCGAAGGTCCCGCCGTCGAAGTAGTTTTTCTCATAGGGCTCGACCTCCTTTTTCTGCGCGGCGAAAAGGGGTTTTCCGGTATGCTGCATCGAAAACGCCATCTCTCCGGGTTCATACACGATCGGAATCCAGAGTTGCTGGACCGTCACCGAACGCGCGGGAATGGTCTCGAGATCGAGCGTCGCGTGCTTTTTTCCGTTGTGCGAGACGTTGAGCCGGGCGCCCGCGATTTCTTCCCCGGGATTGAGCAGCTCGATCTTGGCGGAGCGCACGGGTGTGTCGCCCTGCATGCGGTACATCTCGAACAATTCTACCTTGAACTGCGGGCCGTGCTCCTCGCCGTACACCTGCAACTTGCCCAGGCCCGTGCGTCCGCGCGCGGAGTTGTCCCAGAGGCGGTCGATACTCAGTCGGAATTCGCGGACGGTCTTCGGCTCGGAAAGTCGGATGATCTGGAAATAATCCGCCAGGCGCAGCTCGGCCTTTTGCGTACTCCCGTCCGGAAAGCTCAGCGTGATGCTGCGGGCGGCCGGAAAATCGGCCGTGCGCAGGTCCAGATCGAGCAGCAGGTCGAACTCCGCGGGCTTGTTGATGAGACGGATCTCCCGGATCGTGCGGGGCTCCTGCCAGGCGACCCGGAGCCAGACGCCCTCCGTCTGGTCTTGGGTTTCCCAGCGCATGGTCGGCCGGAAATCGTAGAGTCGGCGCAGCGGATAGTCCCGATCGACCGATGAGGCCTCCAGGATTACCCCCTGGCCCGGATCGACCAGGTTGGGGTTCGTTGCGTACATACCCAGCGGGCAGGCGGCCAGGAAAATGGCTAAAAGGCTTCCGAGCAAATGGTTTTTCATTTTGTAGTTCATTTGGGCGGTCAAGTAGGATGGAATGCAAGGCGGCTGCCAGGAATCGGCACCTATTTCTATAAAGATAGTACATTTCAGGGGAACGACAAGGGTCGCCGGTCGAAAAATCTGGCACTGTATGTGTTCAACAGAGAAAAAAAAGTAAATTTCAACCCATGAAAAAGATCGTACTGCTCCGCCACGGCGAAAGCACCTGGAATCAAGAGAACCGCTTCACGGGATGGACCGACGTCGGCCTCAGCCAGCGGGGCATGGAGGAGGCCGTCCGGGCGGGCGACCTGCTGCGCGAGGAAGGTTTCCGGTTCGACAAGGCCTACACCTCCTACCTCAAGCGGGCCATTCAGACGCTCGACATCGTGCTCGGGCGCCTCGATCAGGAGTGGATTCCGGTCGAAAAGAACTGGCGGCTCAACGAAAAACACTACGGCGCCCTGCAGGGCCTGAACAAAAAGGAGACCGCCGCGAAATACGGCGACCAGCAGGTTCAGCTCTGGCGGCGCAGCTACGACGTGCCCGCCCCGCCGCTCGGGGAGGACGACCCGCGCAACCCTCGCTTCGAGCTCCGCTACAGGGACGTGCCCGCCGGGCTGCTGCCCCGCACCGAATCGCTCAAGGACACCGTCGAGCGCATCCTGCCCTACTGGAAAGAGGTGATCTTCCCCACGCTGCACGAGGCCGGGCAGGTGCTCGTGGCGGCGCACGGCAACAGCCTGCGCGGGATCGTGAAGTACCTCAAGGGGATTTCCGACGCCGACATCGCGGGGCTCAACCTGCCCACGGGGGTTCCCTACGTCTTCGAGTTCGACGATTCGCTGAGGCTGCGCTCCGATCATTTTCTGGGCGATCCCGAGGAGATCCGCGCCCGGATGGAAGCCGTGGCCGGGCAGGGCAAAAGCAAATAACCGGACAGCACATCCCTTATGCTGATAAGCCATGCAAAGAGTACTTTGCATGGCTTGTTTTTTGGTGATCCCGGCAGGCAATCGCCCCGGAAACAGCCCTCGCGGGCTATTTTTTATTTTTCGGGACTTTCCGGAGCTTTCAATGGGCAACTTATTGTAGAAATGGGACTCCTCCGGCATCGTTTTGCCTTACTTTTGTTTCCGCTTGACGCACCGCCGCATAAACTATGAGCCGGGGCACCTTTGGTTATTTCCCGAATTTTCCATAATTTGCACATCCTTATTTATCGTATTTAATATTTATTCCGAACGCATTACCGCAAAATTGCCGGTGCCGGTCACAGCGCCATTTCGAACAGTACCCCACCGGCTTTCCCGGAATCCGGCCGAAGAATACTGAATATAAAAATTTATAGTCCTGGAAAACACTAACTTATACCAACGCAGCGGGGCATTGCTCTACCGGAAATACCGGGCCTTTTTCCTGCCTACGATCCTCGCCTCGGTCTCCACCTCGATGGGGATCATCGTGGACAGCATCATTGTCGGCAATATGCTGGGTCCCAACCCCATGGCGGGCGTCAACCTCTGCATGCCCGTGCTGCAGATGTTCTTCACACTGGCCGCATTGATCGGCATCGGAGCCTCGACGCTGATCGCCATCGCCCTGGGGCGGCGGGACTCGGAGCGGGCCAACAGCCTCTTCACGACCTCCCTGCTCGCCTTGCTGCTCATCGCCCTGCTGCTGACCGCGGCGGCTCCCTGGGCCGGAGGCATCGCCCGCTGGCTGACCCCGGACGAGACCCTGCAACCGCTGGCCGGGGCCTACCTGCAAGTGGTTTTCTGGGGCAACGGCCTGATCCTGCTGGTGACGGCCTTCACGTATATCCTGCGCACGGACGGCATGGTGCGCCTCTCGTCGGCCATCCTGATCGTCGCCAACGTCATTAACCTGGGGCTGGACGTCGTCTTCATCGGCCCCTGCCGGATGGGCATCGCGGGATCGGCCCTGGCCACCGTCTGCGGCTACGCCGGGGGTGCGCTGATGCTCATCGGGTACGCCCGCTCGAAGCAACGCACCCTGAGGTTGAACCTGCACACGGGTCGCATAAGCCGGCTGTTCAGGCAGGCGGGCGAGATCGTCCGCAGCGGCTCCCCGGCGGCCCTGAGCGGCGCGCTGGTCGCTGTCAAGGTCTTCTGCATCAACCTGCTGGTGGGGATCATCGCCGGAAGCCAGGGGGTGGTCGTCTTCACGGTCTGCCTCTCCTGCCTCTCCTTCGTGTCGATGTTCGTCGGCGGCACCGCCGGCACGATGATGCCCATCCTGGGCACCCTCTACGGGGAGCGGGACTACCTGGGCATCCGCCTGATCTTCAACTATACGCTCCGCTTCGGGATGCTGACCACCGGGTGCATCGTCCTGCTGTTCGAATTTCTTCCGGCCACGGTATTCTCGCTTTTCGGCGTCACCGACCCGGCCCTGCTGGCCATCGGCGTCCCCTCACTGCGGCTGTTCGCGGTGAGCCTCTTCGGCATGACGGTGACCTACCTGATGATGTACTATTTCATGACCACGCAGCGCTCGACGATCGCCCTGACGCTCTCGGTCCTGGAGGGGATCGCGATCATCGTCCCGCTAGCCTGGCTGCTCTCGGCGGCGATGGGCATCACGGGAATCTGGGTGGCTTACATCCTGGCCGAGGCCGGGGCCCTGGGGGTTCTGTACTGGCTGACCCGCCGGGAGAGGAAACGCTCGGCGGGCCGCTTCCCGGACATGCTCCTGATCGAACGCAGCGGTCCCGAACTGCTCTACGACATCTCGCTGAAAGCCACCCGGGAGAACGCCTCGGGCATGTCTGCCGAAGCGATGGCGGTCCTCGAAAGCAACGGCCTGCGGCGCGAACAGGCCGTCAAGGCGGGCATCGCCCTCGAGGAGATCGTGGACAACACCGCCCGCTACGCCCCCAACCGCAAGCGCTCGGTGAACGTGGACGTGCGCATCAGCTCCGTGGACGACGAACTGCTGATCGCCGTGCGCGACGACGGGGCCTTTTTCAACCCCGTGGAGTACAGCCCCGGCGAAAAAGAGTTCGACATCGACAGCATCCTGCTGCTGAAAGCCCTCTCCAGCTCGCTCTCCTACAACCGGGTGCTGGCCCTCAACCAAACTCTGATCACGATCCGAAAAGCCGATATAAAATAACTACGATATGGAAACCTTGAATTTAATCGCCGCCCTGCAAGATCACGCGCAGCAACAACCCGAAAAGATCGCCCTGGCAGACCGGGGCGGCACCCGGCAGACCACCTACGCGGAACTGGACCGGCAAGCGCGCCGGATGGCCGCCTACCTGCAATCCCTGTCCCTGCCGCCCAGTTCGTTCATTCCCATCCGGCTGCCGGCCGGGGCCGAGTACCTGGCCGCCGAGGTGGGCATCTGGCTGGCGGGACACGCCATCGTCCCCCTGGGTGAAGAATTCCCCCGGGAGCGCGTCGGGTACATCCGCGAGCATTGCCAGGCTCCGCTGATCATCGACCAGGAGGTTTTCCAGAAGGCCATGGCCTGCGAAGGGCTCACCGGACGGATCAGCCGGGCGGAGAAAGATACCGCCGCGCTGTTCTACACCTCGGGCAGCACGGGCAATCCCAAGGGAATCGTGCACACGTTCGAAAGCCTGGAATTCAACATGACCGGACAGTGTGAAGCGTTCGCTTTCCGGCAGGAGGACATCTTCGGGATCGGGGCTCCCATGTATTTCATCGCGGTCGTCCTGGTCTACGACCTTTTGCTGCTGGGTGGCACGGTGCATTTGTACGACAAGGAGACCCTCACCGATGTGCGGAAACTCGAAGAATACATCCTCCGGCACGGCATCACGATCACGTTCATCAGCCCGGCCGTCCTCGCCCAATTCCACTCCCAATCACCCTCCCTGCGGCGGGTGCTGACCGGGTCGGAACGCCTGGCGGGAATCGGACCCCGGAGTTACGAACTGATGAACTGCTACGGCCTGACCGAGACCGTCGCCGGGGTCCTCTGCTTCCCCGTCGACAAGGCCTACGAAAACACGCCCATCGGCCTGCCCAACAAAAACGTAACGGCCTCTATCCGGGACGATCGGGGCAACATCCTCCCGCAAGGGGAGGAAGGCGAACTCTGTCTGGAGGGAATATTTACCCCGGGCTATTTCCGCGAACCGGAGAAAACGGAGGAACTCTACCGGGGCGGCGTGCTGCACACGGGCGACCTGGCCAGGCAACTGCCCGACGGCAACTACGTCTACGTCAACCGCAAGGACTGGATGGTGAAGATCAACGGCCAGCGGGTCGAGCCGGGCGAGGTGGAAGCCGTCCTGAAAAACGTGCCGGGCGTCGGGAACGCCATTGTCAAGGGATTCGACTCGGACAGCGGCAGCCAGTACCTGTGCGCCTACTACATCGCCCCGGACGGCATGACGGAAGAGTACCTGCGCGAGGAGTTGCAGAAAACGCTCCCTTCGTACATGGTCCCGCTCTACTTCGTCCGCATGGAAAGTTTCCCCCTGAACGCCAACGGCAAACTGGACCGCAAATCGCTGCTGCCCCCCGAGCGCTCTTCGCTCGCGGCGGCTTATGAAGCGCCCACGAACGAGACCGAAGCGGCCTTGTGTGAGGCCTTCGCCTCGGCCCTGGGGCTGGAGCGCGTGGGCATCGACGACGACTTCTTCCGCCTGGGCGGCGACAGCATCCGGGTGATGGCCATCCAGCAGCTCTGCCCCGCCCTGCCGCTCTCTTCGAAGCTGATCTACCGCGAGCGAACTCCCCGCCTCATCGCCGCACAGTGCGTGCAGGAGACCTCTGAAAAGCTCGAACGCCAGGAAGACTACCCGCTGAGCCAGACCCAGATGGGCATCTACATCGAGTGCATGAACCGTCCCGGCGAAGCCGTCTACAACAACCCCCGCCTCTACCGCCTGGGCGCCGGGGTCGACCCCAAAAAAGCCGCCGCGGCCATCGAAGCCGCCATAGCCGCCCACAGAGCCGTCCGCACCCGCCTCTTCCTGGACGCCGAGGGAGAACCCCGGCAGCGCCGCAACGAGGAGGGGAGCTACCGGCAGACGGTGGAAAACCTCTCCGAGGCCGAACTGGCCGCGCTGACCCCCTCCCTGGTGCAGCCCTTCGACCTGCTCGCCGACGAGCTGTTCCGGCTGCGGCTGTTCAAGACCGAGAGCGCCCTGTACCTGTTCCTCGACTTCCACCACATCGTCTACGACGGCACGTCGCACGGCGTATTGTTGAACGACCTGAACGCCGCCTACCGCGGAGAACCGCTCGAAGTGGAAAGCTGGAGCGGCTTCGAAGTAGCCCAGCAGGAGCAGCGCCTGCGCCGGACGGAGCTCTACACCGAGGCCGAAAGCTGGTACATCCGGACCTTCGGCGACCTGGAGACGGACAGCCAGCCACTGCCCGACCGCCACGAGGAAGAAGTCCGCTTCGGCAGCCGGGAGATCGACCTGGGGCTCGACTACGAGCGCCTCGAGGCCTTCTGCCGCGAGACGGGCGTCACGATGAACGTGCTTACCACGGCGGCCTTCGGCTACCTGCTGGGGCTCTACACCAACAACCCCGAGGCCCTCTTCGCCACGATCTACAACGGGCGCGGGGACCTGCAGGTCTCGCGCACGATCGGCATGCTGGTCAAGACGCTGCCCGTCTACGCCCGCTGGGCGGACGACACCTCCACCCGGGACTACCTGCTCTCGGTCAAGGAGCAGCTACTCACAGCCATGAACCACGACCTCTACTCCTTCGCCGAGCTGACCGCCCAGAGCATCGTCACCAGCCGGGTGCTGTTCGCCTACCAGGGCGACCTCTCCATCGAGGATCAGCTCTTCGGGGTGGTCTACGAAGACCTCTCCGCACAGGAGAACGCGACCGGGGAGCCCTTCGCGCTGCAGATATTCCGTCGGGGGAACTCCCTCAAACTAATGGCCGAATTCCATGAAAACCGCTATTCGCCGGGCTTCGTCGAGCGTTTCCTGGAGTGCTACGAGCAAGTGCTGGGCGGCCTGCTGACGGAAAAACAGATGAGCCGCATCGCCGTCCTGCCCGCAGGGCAAATCCGCGAACTGGACGGCTTCAACGAGACGGAGATGCCTTACGACAACACGCAAACCGTCATTTCGCTCTTCCGCCGACAGGCCGCACAGAATCCCGGCAACGTCGCGATCATTTTCCGGGATCGCGAGTACTCCTACCGCGAAGTGGACGAGCTCTCGGACCGCATCGCACAGTACATTCTCCGCTCGGACGTGGGCCGGGGCGAGGTGGTCTCGATCCTGATCCCGCGCTGCGAATACATGGTCATCGCCTCGCTCGGGGCCCTCAAGGCGCGCTGCACCTACCAGCCCCTGGACCCGACCTATCCGCCCGAACGGCTCAATTTCATGGTGCAGGACTCCGGGGCCAAGCTGCTTATCACCACAGAGGAGTTGCGTCCAGTACTCGGCGAATACGAAGGCCCCGTGGTCTACCTAAATGAACTGCCCGGACTGCCCGGCACGGGCCAGAAGCTGGAAGACCCCGCCCCCGAGGACCTCTTCACGCTGCTCTACACCTCCGGCTCGACCGGCCAGCCCAAGGGATGCAAGATCCGCCACAGCAACCTGACGGCTTTCTGCAACTGGGGCTGGCGCTACTACGACCTGGCGCCCGGCGCCCGGGTGGGAGCTTATTCCAGCTACGGCTTCGACGCCAATATGCAGGACATGTATCCGGCACTCACCGGCGGAGCCACCATCTGCATCATCGAGGAAGAGATGCGCCTGGACCTGCCGGTGCTGAGCGAATTCCTCGAACGGCACCGCGTTACCCACCTGTTTATGACTACACAGGTCGGACGCCAGTTTGCCCTCGAATACCCCGACCATCCCACGCTCAAGCACCTCGGCACCGGAGGCGAAAAACTCGTGGCGCTGGAACCTCCGACAGGCTACCGTTTTTGCAACCTGTACGGCCCGACCGAATGCACGATCCTCACGAGCGTATACGAGTTTACCAAATACGAAGAGAATATCCCGATCGGCAAGCCGCTGAGCAACCTGAAACTCTATGTGACGGACCGCGCCGGACGCCGCCTGAGCGTGGGCGCCATCGGCGAACTGTGGATCGCCGGGCCCCAGGTAACCTATGGCTACCTCAACCGGCCCGAGCAGACCGAATATGCCTACATTCCCAACCCGTTCAACTCCGATCCGGACTACGCGCGCGTCTACCGCACAGGGGACATCGTCCGCTACCTGCCCGACGGCAACGTCGAGTTCGTCGGCCGCCGCGACGCCCAGGTCAAGATCCGCGGCTTCCGCATCGAGCTGACCGAAGTGGAGGGCGTCGTGCGCGAATACCCCCCCATCAAGGATGCCACGGTGGTGGCTTACGACGATCCCAACGGCGGCAAGTTCATCGCCGCCTACGTCGTCAGCGACGAGACGGTGGACATCGCCGCGCTGGGCGACTTTATCCGCGAGCGCAAGCCGCCCTACATGGTTCCGGCGGTGACCATGCAGATCGACCACATCCCGCTGAACCAGAACATGAAGGTCAACAAGCGGGCCCTGCCCGCCCCCGAGCTGCAAGCCTCCACGGCTGCCTCCGCGGCCGAAGACAACCGTCCGCTCAACCTGCTCGAGCAGGAGCTCAAGGAGATCGTCGGCGGGATCGTCCGCAGCAGCGACTTCGGCGTGACGGCCGACCTGGCCTACCTGGGCTTGACCTCCATCTCGTCGATCAAACTCTCGACGGCCCTCTTCAAGCGCTTCGGGCTGAACATCCGCTCCAAGGCGCTGCTCAACGGCGCCAGCATCCTGACCCTCGAGAACGAGGTGATCCGCCACTGGATGGAAAATCCCACCGGAGCGGCCCCCGCGGCAGAACCGGCCCCGGCGGCCTCCACGCCCGGCCTCGCCCCGCTCTCCTACGCCCAGCAGGGGGTCTACTACGACTGCATGAAATCGCCCGGGGAGATGACCTACAACATCCCCGCGCTGCTCTCTTTCCCGGCCGGCACCGACCCGGAGAAATTCGCCCGGGCGCTCACCGAGGTGATCCTCGCCCACCCTTATGTGATGACCCGCTTCGAAATGCGCGGGGAGGAGGTCGTGCAGATCGCTTCGCCGCACACCGTCGAGATTCCCCGGCAGGAGATGAGCGAGGCCCAACTGGATACCTACAAAAAAGAGTTCGTCCGCCCGTTCGACCTCGCCACGGGGCCGCTCTTCAGGCTCTGTGTCGTCCGGACGCCGGAGCGGGTGTGCCTGCTGATGGATTTCCACCACCTGGTCTTCGACGGGGCCTCGTTCGACCTCTTCTTCGGGGAGTTCAAACGGGCCTTCGAAGGAGAGACCCTCGACAAGGAGAGCTACTCCTATTATGACTACGTGGCCGACGAAAAACGCGCCGAAGGGACGCCCCGCTACGAGGAGAACCGCACCTATTTTGCCGACATGCTCGGCCAGTGCGAGGGAGCCAGCGAGCTGACGGCCGACCTGGGCGGCCTGCCCGAAAACGGCAGCCTGCAGGAGTGGGTCCACCCGCTGGACGACGCCCGCCTGGAGCGCTACTGCCGCGAGCACCGCACCACCCCCGCGGCCCTGTGCCTGGCGGCGGCCTTCTACACGGTCTCCCGCTACGTCAACAGCAAGCAGGTCTACCTGAGTACGATCAGCAACGGCCGCAGCGACGTGCGCACGGCCAGCTCGCTGGGGATGTTCGTCAAGACACTGCCCCTGGGGATCACCCTGGCCGAACAGAGCTCCGGCGAATTCATCGCCCAGGCCGGGCAGGTGCTCTCCGAGACGGTCGAGCACGAGGGGTATCCCTTCGCCCGGATCTCGGCCGACTACGGCTTCAACCCCCAGATCGTCTACGCCTGCCAGTTGGGTGTTCTCGACGAGGCCTGGACGCTGCAAGGCCATCCCGTGGGAATGGAAGGGCTCGAGCTGAAACGGGCCAAATTCAAACTCTCGATCCACATCGAGGAGCGCGACGGCACACCGGCCATCGTGCTGCAATACAACGACGCGCTGTACAGCAGCACCCTGATGGAGAGCTTCGCCGTTTCGATGGCCTCGGCCCTCGAACACATGACCGACGCTCCCGGGGCGCCCGTCAAGCAGGTATCCCTGCTCGACGCCGCGCGTAAGAAAGTGCTGGAAAAATTCCGCGACACGGGCGAAGCCCGCATCGGCCTCTACCACGAGGCCCTACAGCGCCAGGCCCTGCAGCGGCCCGACCACATGGCCCTGATCGCCTCCGAGGGCAGCTACACCTACGCCGAGCTGAACGCCTGCGCCAATAGGATCGCCAACGCCCTGATCGAGCGGGGCGTGCAAGCCCGTTCGCGGGTGGCCCTGCTGCTGCCCCGCACGGGCCGCGTGATCATGTCCATGTTCGGGGTGATGAAGAGCGGCAGCGCCTACATCCCCTGCGACCCGGACTACCCGGTCGACCGGATCAACCACATCCTGGAGGATTCCCAGGCGGCCTACGTCATCACGACGGCCGACCGGGTCGCCGACTTCGCCCCCGGGCGGGCCCTGGACGTGGAGGAACTGCTGAAGTGCCCGAGTACCGCCACGCCCCAAACGGACGTGACGCCGGACGACCTGGTCTACCTGATCTACACCTCGGGCTCGACCGGAAAACCCAAAGGCGTGATGCTCCACCACGCGGGCATCTGCAACTACCTCACCGACGATCCGCACAACCGCCACGTCCACGCGATGGTGAACGATGCTCACATGTATCTTTCGGTGACCACCGTCTCGTTCGACATGTCGCTCAAGGAGATCGGCACGACCCTCTACAACGGGCTGACACTGGTGCTGGCCGACGAGGTGCAGGCCAACAACCCCATCCTGCTGGCCGAGCTCTTCGGACGCACCGGGGCCGACATCTTCAACGCCACGCCTTCGCGCATGATGCAATACCTCGAGCTGCCCGCTTTCTGCGTCGCTTTGTCGCAGTGCAAGGTGGTGATGTGCGGGGGTGAAAAATACCCCGACCAGTTGCTGGACCGCCTGCGCAGCATCACCTCCGCCCGCATCTTCAACACCTACGGGCCCACCGAGATCACCGTCTCGTCGAACGGCAAGGAGTTGACCTCGTCCAACGTGGTCAACATCGGAGCCCCGCTGCTCAACTACCGCGAGTTCGTCGTGGACAGCGACGGCAACGAGTTGCCGCCCAACGTCGTCGGAGAGCTCTACATCGGCGGCATCGGGGTCGCCAAGGGCTACCTCAACCTCGAGGAGATGACCCGCGAGCGTTTCGCCGATTACCAGGGCGTGCGTGTCTACAAATCGGGCGATTACGCCCGCTGGACGCCCCAGGGCGAGATCGTGGTCCTGGGCCGCAGCGACAACCAGGTCAAACTGCGCGGGCTGCGCATCGAACTCGGCGAGGTCGAGTCGGCCATCGCCCGCGTGGAGGCCGTCCGCTCGGCGGTGGTCATGATCCGCCGCATCCACGGCGGCGAGCACCTCTGCGCCTACTTCACGGCCGACAGCCCCATCGAGATCGAAGCGCTGAAAGAGGAACTCAAAAAGACCCTCGCCCCCTACATGGTCCCCACGGCCTACCTCCAACTGGAAAGCCTGCCGCTGACACCCAACGGCAAGACCGACCTCAAGGCCCTGCCCGAGCCGCGGCTGCTGGCCGGGGGCGGCGTGGCGGCGGCCAACGAGACCGAGCGCAAGTTCTGCGAGATCTTCGCCCGCATCCTCGACCTCGAGCAAGTGGGCGCCACCGACAGCTTCTTCGACCTGGGGGGCACCTCGCTCTCCGTGGCGCGGATCATCATCGACTCGAACAAGGCCGGATTCCCGGTCGCCTACGGGGATGTCTTCGCGCATCCCTCGCCCCGGGCGCTGGCCGCCCTGTTCCCCTCGGCCAGCAGTCCCGAAGCGGAAAGCCAGCCGGGTGAGGCCGACACCGAGATCACCGGGTACGACTACGACTCCCTGCAACCGATCCTGGAGGCCAACACGATCGAACACTTCCTCGCCGGCGAGGCCCAGCCCCTGGGCGACGTCCTGCTGACGGGCGCCAGCGGCTACCTGGGTATCCACTTGCTCCATGAATTCCTCACCTCCGGCACGGGCAAGGTCTACTGCCTGCTGCGCAGCAAGGGCGAAATTTCGGCCGAGACGCGCCTGAAAATCTCGCTGTTCTACTACTTCGAAAATTCGTTCGAGGAGCTCTTCGGAGAGCGGATCTTCATCGTCGAGGGCGACGTCACCCGCCCCGAGACGCTCGCGCAGATCGACGGGGCGCACATCTCGACCGTGATCAACTGCGCCGCCAACGTCAAGCACTTCTCCGAAGGGAACGACATCGAGGCGGTCAACGTGGGCGGGGTGGGCAACCTGATCGCCTTCTGCCTCGACAAGGGGGCCCGGCTGGTGCACGTCTCGACCATGAGCGTCGGGGGCCTCACGACGGCCGGCGGACCGGAGCCCGTCCGGGCGCTGAACGAGCGGATGTTCTACTTCGGGCAGATCCTCGACAACAAGTACATCCGCTCGAAGTTCCTGGCCGAGCGCCTGATCCTGGAAAACATCCGGGACAAGGGGCTCAACGCCAAGATCATGCGCGTCGGAAACCTCTCGGCCCGCCACTCGGACGGCGAGTTCCAGATCAACTTCAGCACCAACTCCTTCATGGGCCGCCTGAAATCCTACCGGATGCTCGGCAAGTGCCCCTACGGACAGTTGGACACGCCGCTGGAATTCTCCCCCATCGACGAAACGGCCAAGGCGATCCTGAGCCTCTGCCTGAGCCCGAAAGCCTGCTGCGTCTTCCACCCCTACAACCACCATTTCATCCTGCTGGGGGATATTTTCACGGAGATGAGCAACGCCGGATTCGGGGTGCAGGCAGTCGAAGAGCCCGAGTTCACCCAGGCGATGACCGAGGCCGAAGCCGACCCGGTGAAGGCCCGGACGCTCTCGAGCATAATCGCCTACCGGAACATGGCCCACGGCCTGGCCGTCGTGCCCACACCCAAGAACAACACGCACACCATGCAGATCCTCTACCGGCAGGGCTACCACTGGCCCGCCACCTCGTGGGACTACGTGGCCCGCTTCCTGCAATCGTTGCAGGGACTCGGTTTCTTTGACGAATAAACCTTGCAGGCATGAAAGAAGGTATGCTGACGATTACCCCCCGGGAGGCTTGCGCGGCGATCCGCGAAGCCGAAACGATGAGTCCGGCCCAATTGGGAAAACTGCGTCACGAACGGCTTGCCCGGTTGGTGCGCTATGCCAAGGAAAATTCCCCGTTTTTCGGCGAGTTGTACCGGGCGGTCGACCCGGATGACTTCAACCTGGAGAGCTTGCCCATCACCCGCAAAGAGGGGCTGGCCGAACGTCTCGACGACTGGTTTACCGACCGGAGACTAACCCGCCAAGTGGTCGGAGATTACCTCCGGGAAGACCGGGGCGACCGACTGCTGGATGCCTACACGGCCATCACGACCTCGGGCAGCACCGGAACGCCGTTGATCATGGTGCGGGATGCCTACCACAATACCATCCACGGGGCCCTGATGCAAGTAAGGCTACTTAGAGGTCTGGACCCCAGCCTGCTGAATCCAGCCTCCCACCGCATTGCCTCGGTGATCTTCACCGCCGGGCATTGTTCGTCGTATTCGTCATTCCTCAAAGCCCAAAAGGCCCAGCCGGCCTATGCCCACAACATGCTCGCCGTCTCGACGCTCGATCCGATCCCGGTCATCGTTGAAAAACTCCAGGCCTTCGATCCCGATGTCCTGACCGGATACCCGAGCGTACTGGCCGGCCTGGCCCGCGAACAGCAGGACGGAAGACTGCGCCTGAACCTTAAAATGATCGCCTGTTCCGCCGAAGCCCTCACCAACGAGAATTACCGTTACCTGCGGCAAACATTCAATTGTCCGGTACTCAACAACTATTGCAGTACGGAAGGGGGCGAGTTGGCGATGTCCTGCAGCGAGGGACAGTTGCACATCAATTCCGACTGGGTGATCATCGAACCGGTGGACGGACAGGGCAATCCGGCCGCCGAAGGGAGCGCCTCGGCGGGCGTCCTGCTCACCGATCTGACCAATTTCGTCCAGCCCGTTATCCGTTACTTCGTCAGCGACCATGCCCTCATCAGCCACAAGCCCTGCCCCTGCGGCAGTTCCCTGCCGACCATCGAGGTCATTGGACGCCAGGACGATTCGTTCAGTTGGCGGGACAAACAAGTCAGCTCGGCACCCCTTATCTGCCAGATGCCCGATGTCACCGGACTGCTCGATTACCAGTTCGCCCAACAGGACGCTGCCACGGTGTGCTTCCACTACGAACCGGCGCCGGGATTCGACCGGGAAGCGATCATGGGGGAGATCCGGCAGATGTTCGACCGCTTCCTGGCCGCCAACGGCGGCGAGGGTATCCACCTCACGTTCTCCCAAGGAGGAATCACCAAAAACGCCGGAGGCGGCAAGTGCAAACGGATGATAAACCTGAGCAAACAGTAGACCGGCCTATGACCCCCTGCCAGGCGGCACCGATCCGGATTCAGGCCGTGGACATACGCTTTCTCGACGGGGAAGCCGCCTTCGGGGCCGCCCTGGAGAGCGTCTCGGAGTACCGCCGCGCGAAAATCCTGCGCTACCGCTTCCGCCGCGACCGCAACCTGAGCCTCGGGGCCGCCCTGGCCCTGGACGCGCTGTTGCGGGGCTACGGGTTGCGCGAGCAGGAGATGACCTACTCCGAAGGACCCGGTGGAAAACCCCGTCTGGCGGGCTTCCCGGCGATCCACTTCAACCTCTCGCACGGCGGCGACTATGCCGTCTGTGCGACGGGGCCGGTGGAGCTGGGCGTGGACATCGAGCCGGTCGGGGCCTTCGACCGGGAGGTGGCCCTGCGGTGTATGTCCCCGGACGAATTATCGTACCTGGACGGCCTGCCGGAGGAGCTGCGCCGGGCCTGCTTCACCCGCCTGTGGACCCTCAAGGAGAGTGCCCTGAAGGCCTCGGGCACGGGGCTGGCGGAGGCCGGGGCATTCCCGGAATTTCTCCCGGATCGGCTCCCTGGCCCGGCGGACAGCCGCTACGAGGGCTTCCGCTTCCTGGAATTCGGCTGGGCGGGATACGGCGCGGCGCTCTGTGTCCGGCCCTCCCCGCAACAATTCGACATTCAAATCAACCCCCCGATCGAATCGCTCTGATTCATCCGCCGTCGGGAACCCTCAAAATGTGACGAATTTCGCATTCTTTCTCCATTCGGAGATCTCGATTGTCGTTTATCGTAAAAACGCCAAATAAAACGTTTTTCGACTCACGAAAATCAAGGATAGTTTTCCTGAAAACACGTCGGTATGACGATAAAAAGAATCGCATCTCGAGGGAGAATATCTATTTTTGTTGCAGATAGTTATCCTCTCTGGAGGGCCCTATCCTATCCAATTAATTCTATTTTTTACTTATCCAATTTATTTTTTAGGTGAACGCACCCTGCCGGATGTGCCCCCTTTGGGATGGCTATTTTTGGTTATGGGATTTTGAGTATTAATTGGATTGCTAACGTAAAAAACTTTTGTCATGAAAGTAAGACAACTATTGATCACCGCCCTGGGAGCTTTGGCCCTCTACGCCTGTTCTTCCGATAAGGAGCCCGTAGCTCCGGTCATCGAGCCCGAAAATCCCGTTATCGAACCCGTAGCCGGGGGGCCCACCTCCGTCGAACTGGTCGTTCCGGTGGGTTGCACCTCCGTGCGCATCGACTACCCCACCGCGTCGGGCGTCAAATCGGTGACGGCCCCGATCTCCCCCGTGGCCAAAGCCACCGCCGGGCGTAGCCTCAGTCCCATCACCACCACCACGCTCGAGATCAACTCGGCGGTGGATACCCGCGTGAGCATTTACGGGGAAGACGCCACCGGGAAACCCTACCCGCTGGTCGAAAACCTGGCCGTGGCCGGGGGCGCCGCCGCCACGAAGGCCGGAGGCCTCACCCTGCCCGAGGACGCCGTCCAAGAATACGTGACCGCCGACGGTCCCTTCACCTTCTACCACTCGAGCGGCGTGGTCATGTTCGACGACGGCTGGCCCACCAGCTACACGGCGGACGGTGACTTCAACGACCTGGTGGTGGACTACGACATCGAAGCCAAGACCGTGGACGCCTCAGCGGCTCCCAGCCAACTCTACCGCGAATGCCTGAAGGTGGTGATGCACCTGCGCGCCATCGGCGGCGGGTTCCCCAACCATGCCGGGCTGATGCTCGAAGGGCTCAACACCGAATTCATCGAGAGCTACGAGGCTAAACTTACCCTGGGAAACTGGAACGAAGATGTTCCGGCCAAAGGCGTGAAATTTAACGTGGACGTCACCGGAGAGCATCCGGTCCTCTCGCTGACCAACCTCAACTGGATGATCCAGTCCGGCCCCACGACGGCCACCTACATCAACTCCAAAACCGGGGAATTGCAGGTGATCAACACGCCCGTGAAAAACCCGGACTACGCCGACGACACCACCCCGCGCTACTACAACGTCAACAAGGCCTACATGAACACCGGGGGCGACCTCTACACCCTGACCGTTATCTTCAAGGGCAAGGACCGTTCGACGATGGAAGCTACCGAAGGCGACGCCCAGGTGGCCCACTACATCAAGGCCGTGACGGACATCGAGAGCCAGAATTTCTTCCTGCGCACGACCGACATCCGGGGCGCCTACGAAATCCACATGAAGGGATACGAACCCACCCCGGGCTATACGGGCTACGCGATGGACGTGACGAAAGGGATAGCCATGAACTCCTCGACGACCTACTGCGCGCAGGCCGGCTACGTCTGGGGCTTCAAGACTCCGGTGCTGACCCGCCACGCCTGGGAAAAGACTTCCTTCTACAAGGCCTATCCCGAATACACGGGCTGGGTGACCAGCGGGGGCGCCGCCAATGCCGACTGGTACAAGCATCCGGACGGCGAGAAAGTCGTTTTCTGGTGGTAGACTGACATACACCTTATATAAAAGAGGGCCTGCTCATCCGAGCAGGCCCTCTTTTATAGTTGCGGAAAATAAGGCCTATTTCGTATACTCGAAAATTTCCCCGGCGTGGGTTAGGCTCACGCGGGCGGGCCCTTCGGTCGCTTCGACCCGGCCCACGATGCGGGCTTCGACCCCGAAGGATTCGGAGAGGGCGACCAGCTCGGCGGCCACCGCCTCGTCCACGTAGAGCTCCATGCGGTGCCCCATGTTGAAGACGCTGTACATTTCCTTCCAGGAGGTCCCGGACTCCTCCTGGATCAGGCGGAACAGGAGGGGTGTTTCGAAAAGGTTATCCTTGATAATATGGAGGTTGTCCACAAAATGTAAAATCTTGGTCTGGGCACCCCCGCTGCAGTGCACCATGCCGTGGATGTGGGCGCGGTAGCCGTCCAGGGCCCGCTTGATGATGGGGGCGTAGGTGCGCGTCGGGGAGAGCACCAGTTGGCCCACGGTCAGGGGGCAGCCCTCGATGCAGTCGGTGAGGCCGTAGCGGCCCGTGTAGACCAGGTCCCCGGAGATGCCGCTGTCGAAGGTCTCGGGGTATTTTTCGGCGACCGCTTTCGAAAAAACGTCGTGGCGGGCCGAGGTCAGCCCGTTGCTGCCCATGCCGCCGTTGTACTCGCTCTCGTAGGTGGCCTGGCCCGAGGAGCTCAGGGCCACGATCACGTCGCCGGCGCGGATGCCGGCGTTGTCCACCACCTGCGCACGGGGCATGCGGGCCGTGACGGTGCTGTCGACGATCACCGTGCGCACCAGGTCGCCCACGTCGGCGGTCTCGCCCCCGGTCGAATGGATTTCGACCCCTAAGTCGCGCATGGTCTGCAGGAATTCTTCCGTGCCGTTGATCAGCGCCGAGATGACCTCGCCCGGGATCAGGCGCTTGTTGCGCCCGATGGTCGAGGAAAGCAGGATGGGGCCCGTGGCGCCCACGCACAGCAGGTCGTCGGTGTTCATCACCACGGCGTCCTGGGCAATGCCCCGCCAGACCGACAGGTCGCCCGTCTCGCGCCAGTAGGCGTACGCCAGCGAGGACTTGGTGCCCGCCCCGTCGGCGTGCATGATCAGGCAGGAGGCCGGATCGCCGCTCAGGTGGTCGGGGATGATCTTGCAGAAAGCCTGGGGGAAAAGTCCCTTGTCGATGTTCCGGATGGCCGCGTGGACGTCCTCCTTGGAGAAGGAGACGCCGCGCCCGGCATAGCGTGAGGATGAGCTGGACATAAGGTTGTGCTTAGGCGTTGAGAGTCCCAAAGGTAGGGATTATATTTCGTTTCCGGCAAATTTTTAAGTACTTTTGCTTGGAGTAAAGCCACCGCCATGAACATTACCAGCAACAAACAGGAAGCCGTCTTCGAACTGATCCGGAGCATGAGCAAGGCCGAGAAGCGCAATTTCAAGCTCTACGCCACCCGCCTCTCGGGCAACCAGGAGGCCAAGTTCCTCAGCCTGTTCGATTGCATGGAGGCTCTCGACGAGTACGACGAGGCCAAGATCCTCCAGCGCTGCCCGGTCAAGAAGGAGCAGCTGCCCAACATGAAGGCCCACCTCTACAAGCAGATCCTGGTGAGCATCCGCCTGCTGGACGCCCAGCGCAGCATCCCGATGCAACTGCGCGAGCTGACCGATTTCGCCACCATCCTCTACGACAAAGGGCTCTACCGCCAGAGCGCCAAGCAACTCGAAAAGGCCCGCGAGCTGGCCGAGGCGAGCGAACAATACCCCGCGCTGATCGCCATCGGCGAGATGCAGAAACAGATCGAGACCCAGACCATCCCCCGCAGCATCGCCTCGCGCAGCGTGGCCCTGAGCCGCCGGACCCGGGAGGCGTGCCAGCGGGCCGGGGCCCTCAACGAGCTCTCGGGCCTCTCGATGCAGCTCTACGCGCTCTACCTCAAGCTGGGCTACGCCCGCACGCAAAAAGACATCGACCTGATCGAGCAGGTCTTCGCCCCCCAGTTGCAGCAATACTCGCCCGAGGGCATGTCCTTCGTCGAACGGCTGCACTACTTCCAGGCCATGGCCTGGTACCACTACATCCGCCACGACCTGCTCACCTGCTACCGCTACGCCTGCCGCTGGACGGACCTCTTCGAGGGGCAGCCTACGATGAAAAACCTGCACCTCGACCTGTACCTGCGGGGCTATTCGCGCTTGCTGGACGGACTTTTCCTGATGCGCAAGTACAAACGCTTCGTCCAGCGGCTCGAGGAATTCCAGCTCGAGATCGGAACGCTCGAATCGCCTACCGACAATGCCCGCATGCTCTCCGAGCAGATCCTTTACACCAACCGCATCAACCGCTACTTTTACGAGGGCGATTTCGCCGGGGGCGTGAAGATCGTCCCGGAGGTGGAACGCTTCCTGAATGAATTTCCCGCCCTGGACATCCGCCACCGGATGGCCCTCTATTATAAGGTGGCTTGCCTCTACTTCGGCAACGAAGAGTACGGCCGCTGCATGGAGTACCTCGCCCGGGTAATCCGCACCCGCGACCCGCAGATCCGCCGAGACCTGCAATGCTACGCCCGCATCCTCAACCTGATCGCCTCCTACGAATCGGGGCTGGACTACAACCTCGACTACCAGATCCGCTCGGTGTACGTCTTCCTGGTCAAGATGAACGACATGCAGCAGGTGCAGCAAGAGATGATGGCCTTTTTGAAACGCATCGGCTCGCTCTACGAAGCCGACATCAAGGAGGAGTTTCGTAAATTGTATAAAAAACTGAAACCCTTCGAGGACCATCCCTACGAGCGCCGGACATTCTACTACCTGGACGTGCTCTCCTGGCTGCAAAGCAAGTTGGAGGGTGTACCCGTCTCCGAGGTGATCCGCCGCCGCTTCCTGCAGGAAGAAGGGCTTTCCAAATAAAGGCGATTCCTCGCCCCGCGGCACCCCTTCCGGGCCCATTTCGGCCCCAGGCGCTCTATAAGCCGGAAAATATTTTTAAATTTTTTTATTAATTACGGATTTTCCGGCTTCGCTTTTTCCGGGTTTCTATCTTTAAGCATTTTTGCGGTTTCGCTGCAAAACAGTAAGGAAATCAGTGTTAAATTTTTGACAAAATGTAATAAACCCCTATTTCCAAGGGGTCTAAATTTGCAGTTTATAACCAATTTGCCTACTTTTGCCGTTGAACTAACAGATAAAAGCGAATCGTATGGAAAAGCATGTGCAGCAGTATGTGGATCGCTTCATGGCAGAAGTGATCGCCAAGAATCCCGGTGAAAAAGAGTTTCACCAGGCAGTGCTCGAGGTGGTGGAATCCCTGGCCCCCTATATCCTGGACAACCCGGCCCTGTCCAAAATGAAAGTGCTCGAGCGCATCGCCGAGCCCGAACGCGTGGTGATCTTCCGCGTGCCCTGGCTCAACGACAAGGGTGAGATCGAGATCAACCGCGGCTTCCGCGTCCAGATGAACAGCGCCATCGGCCCCTACAAGGGCGGCCTGCGCTTCCATGCCTCGGTCAACCTGGGCATCCTCAAATTCCTCGCCTTCGAACAAACTTTCAAGAATAGTCTCACCACACTTCCGATGGGAGGGGGTAAGGGCGGCTCGGACTTCAATCCCAAAGGAAAATCGGACAACGAAGTGATGCGCTTCTGCCAGTCCTTCATGACGGAACTCTACCGCCACGTGGGCCAGGACACCGACGTACCCGCCGGGGACATCGGCGTGGGCGGACGCGAGATCGGCTTCCTCTTCGGCCAGTACAAGCGCCTGCGCAACGAATTCACCGGTACCTTCACCGGCAAAGGCCTCGGTTGGGGCGGCAGCCCGCTGCGTCCCGAAGCCACCGGCTACGGCACCTGCTACTTCGCCCAGGAGATGCTCGCCACCCAGGGCGAATCATTCAAAGGCAAGACCGTGACCATCTCCGGATCGGGCAACGTGGCCCAGTACGCCGTCGAGAAGGCTACCCAACTGGGCGCCAAGGTGGTGACCCTCTCCGACTCCTCGGGCTTCATCCACGATCCCGAAGGCATCGACGCCGATAAGCTGGCTTATGTGCTGGAACTCAAAAATATCTTCCGCGGCCGCATCAAGGAGTACGCCGACCGCTACCCCTCGGCCACCTACCACGAAGGAGAGCGTCCCTGGGGCGTCAAGTGCGACATCGCCATGCCCTGCGCTACCCAGAACGAACTCAACGAAGAGCAGGCCGAGACCCTGGTCAAGAACGGCTGCATCTGCGTGGCCGAAGGCGCCAACATGCCCTCGACCCCCGAGGCGATCCGCGTCTTCCAGACCGCCAAGGTCCTCTACGCCCCCGGCAAAGCCTCCAACGCGGGCGGCGTGGCCACCTCGGGCCTGGAAATGACCCAGAACTCCGAGCGCCTGCAGTGGGCCCCCGAGGAAGTGGACAAGAAGCTCCACAGCATCATGAAGAACATCCACGAAGCCTGCGTCAAATACGGCACCGGCCCCGACGGATACATCAACTACGTCAAAGGTGCGAACATCGCCGGTTTTATGAAGGTGGCCAATGCGATGTTGGCCCAAGGTTGCGTCTAACGCAACCTTTATATAACTAAAACGCGGCGACCCCGAAAAGGTCGCCGCGTTTTTTATGGTATTCCGTGGAAAATTTTACTCAATTAACTTATAACGGGTTTTAGCGTCTTGCAAAGGCAGGGAATTGAAATGCCACCATTCATTCTGGAGGGTCAAAAAGCCCGCGCGGGTCATAACGCTGCGTAACAACAGGCGGTTTTCGAGGGCTTCGGGGGTGATCTTCCCTTCCGTGACCAGGGCTTTTTCCTTATCTATATGCGCTTCCGGGCCGAAGTGATCGAACGCGGTGCCCATGTCCAGGGGAGTTCCCGTCTTGTCGGCCAGGGTCACGTCCACGGCTGCGGCATAATTATGCAGGCCGCCACCCTTGTTGGGGTTGGAGACGTAGATGTTCTGGGGCGTTCCGGAGACCAGCTTCCACATCCGGCGCTGGACGGAGATGGGCCGCGCGGCATCGTAGACGATGATCCTCAGCTCGGGACGCTCACGGCGGAGAATCTCACTGGCTTTCAGCAATTTTTCGGCCACCTCGGGTTGCAGGTAGGGCCGGTCGAGGTCTTCGTAGAGCACCATGCCGGTAAAATTGTCGGCCGTGGCGTAGACCATGCGGACGATCAGCGTCGAATCCATCTTGCCCACGTCCACGAGCCCCTGCTGCTCGAGGCGCTGGGTGGTCGTCGGGGTGTTGCTGGCACCCGAGACGGCTTCGGGGAAAAGGGGTTGCGCCCCGAAGGCGGATGCGCTTACAAGCAGGCAGAGAAGCGGGAGAAAGAGTTTTTTCATGAAAAGTTACTTGCGGTAGGTATAAAAGGCGTTGGCCTGCTGGGTGGGGGTGATGACGATGTCGTTGACGTTGACGTGCGCGGGCAGGCTAACGACCCAGCCGATGGCCCCGGCGACATCCTCGGGAGAGAGGGCCTGCACGCCTTCGTAGACGGCGTCGGCGCGGGTCTGGTCGCCGTGGAAGCGCACCAGCGAAAATTCGGTCTCCACCATGCCGGGACGCACCTCGCTCACCCGGATACCGTGCGAGAGCAGGTCGATGCGCATCCCCTCGCTCAGGGCGTGCAGAGCGTGCTTCGAGGCGCAATAGACCGCGCCCTTTTCGTAGACCTGGGTCCCGGCGATGGAGCCGATGTTGACGATGTGGCCGCCCTGGCCGCGTTCGATCATCCCCTGCGAAACCACCCGGGTAATATAAAGCACCCCCTTGATGTTGGTGTCGATCATCTTTTCCCAATCGAGCGTGTCTCCCTCGTCGAGCAGGTCCAGGCCCGAGGCCAGTCCGGCGTTGTTGACCAGCACGTCGATCCCGCGGAAGTGGCGGGGCAGGGCCCCGATGGCGCTCTCGGTCTGGATGCGGTCGCGGATGTCGAAGCCCAGGGCGAGCACCTTGATGCCGAAGTCCTTTTCCAGTTCGTCGCTCAGGGTCTGGAGACGCTCAGCACGGCGGGCGGTGATCACCAGGTCATACCCGGAGGCCGCCAGTACCCGGGCCGTGGCAGCCCCGATCCCCGACGAGGCCCCCGTTATCAAAGCCGTTTTCTTCATGGCAAGTCGATTTGTTCTACAAAAGTAGGATTTTTTGCGTTACTTTGCCTCAGAGTTTGTCCAGGAATTTCACTCTCGTTCTTTCACCCCTCTTTTAGAGTCCTTTTCCCTCCAATTTTTGGAACATATTCTCGATATGTCCCTGCAAATCGGAGGAAAAAGCCCTCTAAAATAGGCGCAAAATAACTTCGGTAAAACCCCTGGACAAACTCTATAAAAAACTTTTCATGCGAAAATTCGACCTCGAATATTTCCTGGCCCGGCGGATCGCCCGGGAGACCGGCGGCCACCGAAACAACATCATGGTGCGCATCGCGGCCCTGAGCGTGGCCATCGGCGTGGCGGCCATGATCGTCTCGCTGGCGGTGATCTTCGGCTTCAAGCGCGAGATCACGGCCAAGCTGACCGGCTTCGGGGCGCACATCCAACTGGTCCACCTCGACGGAAATACGTCTTATGAGACCGTCCCCATCCGCTCCGACCTCCCCGTCATCGACCAAATCCGGACGCTGCCGGGCATCCGGAGCGTCCAGCCTTACGCCATCAAGGCGGGCATCCTGCGGGGCGCCGAAGCGATGCAGGGCGTGGTACTCAAGGGCGTTGGCCCGGAGTACGACTGGGCGTTTTTCGAGCGCTACCGCACCGAGGGGGCGCTTCCCCGGGTGGGCGACTCGGTCCGCACGAAGGAGGTGATGATCTCGCGCCGCCTCTCCGAACTGATCGACCTGCCGGTGGGCGACCCCCTGGAGATGCTCTTTATCCAGAATCCGCCCCGGAGGGACCGCTTCCGGGTGGCGGGGCTCTACGATACGGGCTTCGACGAGCTGGACCGGATGATGGTGCTCTGCGACGTCCGCGACGTGCAGCGCCTCAGCTCCTGGGACTCCACGCAGGTGACCGGCTTCGAGATCATGCTCGACGACTTCGGCCGGATCGACCGCATGAGCCGGGAGGTGGAACGCCTGGTCTACGAATCCCCCGACGCGCAGCAACTGCGGGTGGTCAGCATCCGCGAGCGCTACCCCATGATCTTCGACTGGCTCAGGGCGCACAACGTCAACGCCGCGGTCATCATCACGGTGATGCTGTTGGTGGCCCTGTTCAACATGATCGCCGCCCTGTTGATCATCCTGCTCGAGCGCACCCCCATGATCGGGGTGCTCAAGGCCCTGGGCATGGGCAACCGGGCGCTGCAAAAACTCTTCGTGATCCGCTCGGCCTTTATCATCGGCCAGGGACTTTTCTGGGGCAACGTGCTGGGGGTGGGCCTCTGCCTGCTGCAGCAGGCCACGGGCTGGGTGAGCCTCGACGAGTCGGGATACTTTCTCACGCGGCTGCCGGTGGCCCTGGACTGGGGTTTGGGGCTGGCGCTCATCGGGGTGAACTTCGTGCTGCTTGTTTCGCTGCTGAGTTTGCCGACGCTGATAATTTCATTAATTTTGCCGGAGAAAAGCATCCGCTTCGAATAGGCTCCGCATCCCGCATGAAACCCTACGAAAACCCAGACGGCAAAAAGCAGCAGGTGCGCACGATGTTCGACGCCATCGCGGGACGCTACGACACGCTCAACCACCTGCTCTCGCTGGGCATCGACCGCTGCTGGCGCAAGAAAGTGATCCGGCGGGTGGCCGCCTGCGGGCCGCGGACGATCCTCGACCTGGCCACGGGCACGGGGGACCTGGCGCTGATGCTGGCCAAACACTGCCCCGGGGCGCAGATCCGGGGCGTGGACCTCTCGGGAAAGATGCTGGAGATCGCCGCCGAAAAGGTGGCGCGGGCCGGGCTCACCGGGCGGATTTCGCTCGGCCAGGGCGAGGCCGAATCGCTCGCCGAGGCGGACCGATTCTACGACGCGGTGACCGTGGCCTTCGGGGTGCGCAACTTCGAGGACATTCCGGCGGGCTTGAGCGAGATAAGCCGGGTACTCACCCCGGGCGGAAAACTCTGGGTGCTGGAATTCGGCCTGCCGGGCAACCGCCTGCTGGGAAGCCTCTACCGCTTCTACTTCCACCGGGTGCTGCCCTGGATAGGGGGAGTGATCTCACGCGACAAAAAGGCCTACCGCTACCTGCCCGAATCGGTGGATGAGTTCCCCTACGGGGCGGCCTTTTCAGGCCTGATGGAGCGGGCCGGGTTTACAGAAGTTTCCTGCACCGACCTCTTCGGAGGCGTGGCGCAGATTTATGAAGGTAAAATCCCCTAAAACCGAATGGAGATGAATCGATTCGCCCGCCTGGCCCTGTTCGCCCTGTCCGCCCTGCTGGTTTACACCGGCTGCGACAAGCACGAAGAAGAGCCTACCGAGTCGCCTTACATCGAAGGATTGTCGATCGACACGTATCCGGTCATCGACGGCTCCACCTCCACGCTGCCGTTAAACACGGTGATCGCCTGCGAATTGATGGGGCTTAGCTACCAGTGGCAAGAAAACGTAGAGGGCCAAGCAGTCTCCTGGAGCATGGAGCCCCGGATCGGGAAAGGGCTGAGAAAGAAGTTCGACCGCGTGGTCAAATGCTCCCAGACCCACAACTCCTACATCAACCTCATCGACGGGGCGGCCCAGATCGCGCTTACCGCACGAACCATGTCGGCCGACGAAAAACAATATGCCGCGGAGAAAGGCGTCACTCTGATCGAGACCCCGATTGCCCTCGACGCCTTTATTTTTATCGTTAGTCGTTATGATTCGGAAATAAACCTAACAACCAAGAACATCCAGGATATTTACACGGGGAAGGTAACCGACTGGGCCGAATTGGATGGAAAAACATATTCTGGACCTGCCCCTATACGTCCATACATAAGAAATCAAAATTCAGGAAGTCAGGAATTGATGGATCTGTTGATCATGAAAGACCTTCCCTACAAAGATCTTCCGATCTATCAGGAGACCCTCATTTGGAACATGGCGGGATTGATTGATGCCATTGGAAGCGACTATAATGCAATAGGGTACACGGTATATTACTACAACGAGCAGATTATCCGAGCGAAACATTCTTTGCAAGCAGTTGCTATCGACGGAGTTCTGCCCAACGTTCAAACCATCGGCAACCGCACCTACCCCTATACGACCGAAGTATATGCCGTCATCCGTTCCGACACGGATCCTTCGTCGATGGCCTATCGAGTTTACGAGTGGTTTCAAACAACAAGAGGAAAAATAGCCATTAACAAAAGCGGATACCAGCTGAATTAACGCATGAAAAGAAACCATATCCTCCTGATCCTCGGCCTGTTTTTCCTGGCCACCTCCTGCATCAAGCCCGACGATGTGCAGTTGGGCAACGTCGAATCGTTCCGGGTGGTGTCGGTGGGCGGCACCGGGATGAACGTCGAGGCGGACGTCCGGGTGACGAACCTCTCGGGCAAGAACATCGCCCTCACGGCGGCCAAGCTGACCATCGCGCGGCGCGGGGCTCCTTTTATGGAGCTGCTGCTGCGCGACAAGGTCGTCGTGCCCCGCCGCAGCTCGGGCCTGCAGACCCTGCCCCTGGTGGTGCGCTTCGAGGGCATCGCCGGGATGCTCAGCGCCGGGACGGTGCTCGCCTCGGGCATGAAGGACTGTACGATCGACGTGGAAGCCACCCTGCGGGGCGGTTGGGCCAAAAAGACCTTCCGGATCGAGAACAAGCCGGTGGAAGACCTGCTCCGGCAGGCCGGGATCGACCCCGTTGAATTTTTTAAATCCTACCAGAATCCATGAAACGACTCCTCTTCCTGCTCGCCCTGGCCCTGACGGCCTCGGGAGCCGCGGCCCAGAGCCTCGAACAGTATAAGGGCAAACTCAAGCAGGCCGACCCCTCCTACGGCAGCCGCACGGAGATCACCGAGCACGGCACGGCCGCCGGGGCCGTCCGCGCGATGCAGGGACGCCACTCCCAGACCAAGGTGCTGGGCTACCGGGTGCGCATCTTCTTCGACAACAGCCAGAACGCCCGCGGCCAGGCCAACGCGGCCATGAGCCGCTTCAAGGAGATCTACCCCGACATCCCGGCCTACCTGGTCTACGAAAATCCCTACTTCAAGGTGACCGTGGGCAACTGCCTCACCGAGGACGAGGCCCGCATCCTGTTGGGCAAAATCCAGGGCACCTTCAACCGGGCCTTCCCGATCCAGGAGGAGATTCCCCTGTCGCTGTTCACCGAGTCGGCGACGGCTTCCGCGCCCGCTCCGGCGGCGGAAAATCCCTGAGCCACCCCGGGCCTCCGCTTTTTCTTGTAAGAAAAATTTCGCTAAATTCCAACTATTGGGGCGAAAAAATGCGATTTTGTTGATATTTTCTTGGATTCAGGCGTTCCATTCGGTCAAAATGGCATTACCTTTGCGCCCGAATAAACGAACTAATTTTATCAAGAAAATGAAAACTTTTACCAAATCCGCTCTTATGGTAGCCGTCATGGCCTCTTTCGTCGCCTTCGCTTCCTGCGGTAACGCCGCTTCGAAGAAAGCCGAAGCCGATTCACTGGCCGCCGCTGCCGCCGCCGACTCGATCGTCGCCCTGATCGAAGCCGAAGTCGACGTGGACACCCTCACCGGTGACACCATCATCTCGGTAGTCGAAGAAATCATCGAAACGCCCAAGAAATAGCGCTCCGACGGCACCAACAAAACGGGGCCTGTCCTTTATTGGACAGGCCCCGTTTTATTTTTAAAGTGTTATATCCCGAAAACGACTGGCTCCCCGGGACCACGGCTGTGCATAGCGTGCGTCGATTTTTGCTTATCGTCCGAGCATCCAACCGGAGCGTACTTAATGTACGTGAGGATTAACGGGCAAAAAGACGCCCGTTTTCCTCCTCCTCGCTCGGCAAAGTTCAAGCAAGCTTGACTTTGCTCTCACTCCTTCGTCGGTTGGAGCGCAGGAGGATAAGTGAAAAGCGGCGTGCGATATGTGCAGCCGCCCTACTTCGGGGCCTTTTTGTATAAGTAGACGGCGATACACGCATAAATCAGGTTGGGCATCCACACGGCGATCACCGGAGGCAGCATCCCCCCCTTGGCGAATTCGTCGGCGAAGCGGCTGAAGAGGATAAACGAAAAGCAGAGTACGATCCCCACCCCGATGTGAAGTCCCGTGCCGCCCCGCACCTTGCGCGAGGAGAGCGACACCCCGATGATGGTGAGGATAAAGGTCGAGATGGGGAACGAAAAACGATTCTGCCGCTCCACCTCGAACTGGGCGATCATGTCCGATCCCTTGTCGCGCTGCTGGGCGATAAAGCGGTTCAGCTCCCCGATGTTCATCGTGGTGACCAGTTTTTCGACCCGACCCAACTCCTGGGTGGTCAGGTTGATGAGCGTATCGAGTTTCTGGGTGTTGTCGAAAGTTTCCTTCTCGCCGTCGAAGGTCCGGATCACGCTCTTGGGGGCGCTCCAGCGGCGGGTTTCGGGGTCGTAATGGACATTGGAGGCTTCGAGCGAGGAGACGATGGCCCCCTCTTGGTAGGTCTCCAGCACGAAGTAGCCGGCGCTGTTGTCGGTGTTCGAGAAATTGCGGATGTAGACGAAGGTCCCCGGCTCGATCTGGCGGTAGATGTGGGGGTCGAACTTGGCGTTGAACACCCGCTTGATGTACTTCACCTCGAAGTCGAGGCGGCGGGAGTTGGCCCCGGGGATGATGTAGAGGTTCAGGATCAGGCTCAGCAGCGTGATGGCCGAGGCGCTCACGAAGTAGGGCCACATGAGGCGCTTGAAGCTCACCCCGCCCGAGAGGATGGCGACGATCTCGGTGTTGTAGGCCATCTTGGAGGTAAAGAAGATCACCGCGATGAAGGTGAACAACCCGCTGAACTGGTTGATGAAGAAGGGGATGAAATTGAGGTAGTACTGGAAGGCGATGGCCGAGAGCGGGGCCTTCATCCCGATGAAGTCGTCGATCTTCTCCACGGCGTCGAAGATCACCACGATGACGATGATCAGCGTAATGGCGAAGAAGTAAGTCCCCAGGAACTTACGGATGATGTAGCGGTCTATGATCTTGAGGCCCGGGAATTTCATAATCTTCTCGAAAGTTTTTCGACCATGGCCGGTTTCCAGGCGGAGAACGTCCCCTGTAGGATCTGCTCCCGCGCCTGGCGCATCAGCCAGGTGTAGAAGGCCAGGTTGTGCAGGCTGGCGATCTGGGCGGCCAACATTTCGCCCGCGAGGGTCAGGTGGCGCAGGTAGGCCTTCGTATAAGTCGAGTCCACAAAGCTGCAAAGGGCCGGGTCGAGGGGCGAGAAATCGTTGCGCCACTTAAGATTACGGATGTTGACGATCCCTTCGGAGGTAAAGAGCATCCCGTTGCGGCCGTTGCGCGTGGGCATGACGCAGTCGAACATGTCCACGCCCCGCTCGATGGCCTCCAGCAGGTTGACCGGCGTGCCTACGCCCATCAGGTAGCGGGGCCGGTCCTCGGGCAGGACGGCGTTGACCAGCTCGATCATCTCGTACATCACCTCGGCCGGTTCGCCCACGGCCAGGCCCCCGATGGCATATCCTTCGGCGTCGAACTGCTGCACGAACTCGGCCGAGCGGCGGCGCAGGTCTCCGTAGGTGCAGCCCTGGACGATGGGGAAGAGCGATTGGTGGTGGCCGTACCGGGGCTCCGTGGCGCGGTACTGCTTGAAGCAGCGCTCGAGCCAGCGGTGGGTCAGACCCAGGGATTTTTCGGCGTATTTGTACTCGGCGTCCCCCGGCGGGCATTCGTCGAAGGCCATCATGATGTCGGCCCCGATGCTGCGTTGGATGTCGATGACGTTTTCGGGCGTGAAGAGGTGGGACGAGCCGTCGATGTGCGAGCGGAATTTGCAACCCTCCTCGGTGAGTTTGCGGCAATCGGCCAGGGAAAAGACCTGGAAACCCCCGCTGTCCGTGAGGATCGGACCCTCCCAGTTGCAGAAGCGGTGCAGCCCGCCCGCCTGCTCGAGGATTTCGGTGCCGGGACGCAGGTAGAGGTGGTAGGTGTTGCCCAGGATGATGCGCGAGAGCACGTCGTCGCGCAGGTCGCGGTGGAAGACCCCCTTGACGCTGCCGACCGTCCCCACCGGCATAAAGACCGGGGTCTGGACAGGCCCGTGATCGGTGTGCATAATCCCGGCACGGGCCTTTGTGGAGGAGTCGGTATGGATTAGATCGAAGGTCATGCTCGCAAAGGTAGCGAAATTTCGGGATTCACTTTCGGCCCCTCTGCAAAGTACTTTAATTTTCGTACCTTTGTAGGAAACTTTTTTGATCCGGTGGATTTTCTCGAACACATCTATAACGAACTGGCAACAAACAGCCTGATCCCCGAACCCTGGCTCTGGGTGCTGCTGGGAGGGATGGCCCTCTGCTTCATCGTCCAACTGGGGTACTACGGAGGCCACTACGGGGGCTTGGCCCGCTTCCGCAACAACCGCGACACGGGCGTAACCATTCCTTCCCCTCCGGTCTCGGTGGTGGTGGTGGTACGTGAAAACCACGCCTATTTCGTGGAGAACGGCCTGCAAAACCTGCTCGCCCAGGAGTACGACGCCTTCGAGGTGATCGTCGTGGATTGCAGCTACGACGACGAAATCGGGGCGATGCTCTACGAAATCCGCGAGCGCAACCCCCACATGCACCTCACCCGCATCCAGGCCCGCCACAACCACGACCACAGCATCAAGCTGGCCATCACCGTGGGCATCAAGGCCGCCCGCTACGAACACCTGGTGCTGACCACCGGGGACGCCTACCCCACCTCCGAGAAATGGCTCTCGCTGATGGCCAAAGGATTTATCAACGGGGAGGTGGTGCTGGGCTACTGCGGGATCGAACAAGAAAAAGGGCTGACCAACAAGCTGATCCGTTGCAGCCGCATGGCGGTCTCGGTGCGCTGGCTCAGTGCGGCCATCCGCGGCAAAGCCTACCGCGGCATCGCCCACAACCTCGGCTACACCCGCAGCCTCTACTTCGCCCACAAGGGATTCAACTACCTGAATATGAACATCGGGGACGACGACCTGTTTATCCGCAAGATCGTCTCGAGCCACAACGTCAGCGTGGTGATGAACCCCCACGCCACCGTGCGCCAGATCCCCTACGGCGGCTTGCGCTGGTGGGCCTCCTCGCGCAAATTCTTCAGCCACGCCTACTCCTACTACCCCGCCGGAGCGCGTTGGACGACGGGCATCGAGCTGTGGAGCCGCTTCCTGTTCTTCGCTTCGGCCCTGGCCGCCATCGTCCTGATGCCTTTTCCCTGGAATCTGTCGCCCCTGGTATTGTTATTGCTGCGCTTGGGGGTGGTCTGCTGGAAAACCCGGGGGACGGCCCGCCGCCTGGGCGAGCGCAAACTGATGTGGGCCTATGTGCTGTATGACTTGTTCGCCCCCCTGGGGGAAGCCTGCATGGCCCTGAGCCGGAGGATCCGGCCCAACGACGCGATATGGAGATCGTAGATTACATCGTCGCCACCGACCAGCAACTCGTCGACCGGGTGCTGCAAGGGGATGCCCTGGCCTTCGAGCAGCTGTTCAACCGCTACCGGGGATCGATCCACCAGCTCTACCTGCAACGCACAGCAGGCAACGCCGACGACACGGACGACCTGCTGCAGGAGGCCTTCGTGAAGGCCTACCTCAACCTGCACCGCTACAACCCGGCCTACACCTTCGGCCAGTGGATCTACACCATCGCCCGCAACACCTTCATCGACTACGTCCGCCGCCGCCGCGACGACACCGTCTCGATCGACAACACCTCCGACACGGCGGGCTACATCGCCGCCCACAGCACCCCCTCGCCCGAGGAAAGCTTGATTAACGACCAGAATCGCCGCCAGCTGGAGTCTTTCATCAACAAGATGACGCCCCGCTACAGGCAGTTGATCGAACTACGGTTTTTCCGGGAGTTTTCCTACGAGGAGATCGCCGCGGAACTCTCCCTGCCCATGGGCACGGTCAAGACCCAGATCCACCGGGCGCGCGAACAACTCTGCCGCTTTATCTCCGAAAGCGAAGAAAATCTGCTTTGATCGCCATGGAACTTCTCCTGCACTATTTTCCCGATCTGACCGAGCGCCAGAAAGAACAATTCGGTGCGCTGGGCGAGTTGTACGCCACCTGGAACGAGCGGATCAACGTCATCTCGCGCACGGACATCGGGGAGCTCTATCTGCACCATGTGCTGCATTCGCTCTCCATCGCCAAGGTGTGCCGCTTCGCCCCCGGAGCGCGGATACTGGACGTGGGCACGGGGGGGGGATTCCCGGGCCTTCCGCTGGCCATCCTCTTTCCCGAGGCGCGGTTCACGCTGGTCGATTCGATCGGCAAAAAGGTGCGGGTGGCCCAGGAGATCGCCCGGGAGATCGGCCTCGAAAACCTGAGCACGCTGCACGAGCGGGCGGAAAAAGTGCCGGGCCGCTTCGACTTCGTGGTCAGCCGGGCCGTCACCGAAATGAAACCCTTTCTGGGCTGGATCTGGGATAAAATCGACCGGGGCGCCCGGTCGGGAAGCCTCGACAACGGCATCCTCTACCTCAAGGGGGGCGACCTGGAGCGGGAACTCACCGAGGCCGGAAAACCCTACGCCCTCTACCCCATCGGCGCCTTTTTCGGAGAAGAGTTTTTCGAGACCAAACAGGTGGTCTACCTGCCACGCTGAAAGGCTTGTTCAAAAATTTCCGGAAAATTTTTGTATCGATCAAAAAAGTTTTACCTTTGCACTCCGTTGCGTCCTGATCACCGGCGCACCGATAGCCAAGCGAAAATCTAAAAAATATAGTGATGAGCAAAAGGACTTACCAACCCTCACAGAAAAAGAAAATCAACAAACACGGCTTCCGCGAACGCATGGCTACCGCCAACGGCCGCAAGGTCCTGGCTGCCCGCCGCGCCAAAGGCCGTAAGAAATTGACCGTTTCGGACGACGCCCGCTTCAAGTAGTCGATCCGACGACACCCTACAAAAGGCTGCCTTTGCAAGAAGAGCAGCCTTTTTTTGCTAATCCGCCATGGAAATACTGCTAAATACCCTGCCTGAACGCCTGCGCGAGATCGCCCGGAAAAGCGCCTCGGGAGAGCGCGTTTCCCCCGAGGAAGGGCTTCTGCTGCTGACGGAAGCGCCCACGGCCCTGCTTGGCTTGCTGGCGGCGCAAGCCAAGCAGCGCCTCAGCGGAAAGGCGGTCTACTACAACCGGAATTTTCACGTCGAGCCTTCGAACATCTGCCTGTTCCATTGCCGCTTCTGCTCCTACCGCCAGGCGGAGGACTCGCCCCTGGCCTGGGACTATTCGCTGGAGGAAATGCTCGCCCAGGTCGAAAGCCGCCGCGACAGCGGAGCCACCGAGGTCCACATCGTGGGCGGGGTGCACCCGCGCCGGGGGCTGGAATTTTACGAAGAACTGATCCGTGAGGTCAAGAGGCGGATGCCCGAGGCGAGCGTAAAAGCCTTCACGGCCATCGAACTGCGCCACATGATCGAGCAGGCGGGGCTGCCGCTGCGCGAGGGGCTCGTCCGCCTTCAGGCGGCCGGAATGGGAGCCATCCCCGGCGGGGGCGCCGAAATTTTCGCCGAACGGGTCCGCGGGGAGCTTTGCCCCGAAAAGGGAACTGCCGAAGCCTGGCTCGAGGTACACCGAGAAGCCCACGCCCTGGGCTTACCCACCAACGCCACCATCCTCTACGGCCACATCGAGACCCCCGCCGAACGCATCGACCACCTCGAGCGGCTGCGGAGCCTGCAGGACGAGACCGGGGGCTTCAACGCCTTTATCCCGCTCAAGTACCGCCGCGCGAACAACCCCCTGGGCGAGCGGATCGCCCGGGAAGTCTCCATCGTCGAGGACATGCGCATGAGCGCCATCGCACGGATCTACCTCGACAACATCCCCCACATCAAGGCCTACTGGCCCATGTACGGCAAGCAGACCGCCGAGCTGGCCCTCTCCTTCGGGGCGGACGACCTGGACGGCACGATCGACGACTCGACGCGCATCTACACCATGGCCGGATCGGAAGAAGCCGCCCCCGCCATGACCACCGAAGAGATGGAGCGCCTGATCCGCGCGGCCGGGTACGAGCCCGTGGAACGGGACACATTTTATAATCCGGTAAAAAAAGAATACCTTTGATCCCGGAAAAATAGTACGTCGCCCCATGGATAGATTCATTGATTTCATCCGTAAAATAAACGCCAACCCCATCACCCGCAACGTGGTGCTGGCCGTCTGTGCGCTGATCGTCTTCGTCTTCGCGGTCAACCTGCTGCTGAACCTCTTCACCCGCCACGGCCAGGTGCGCGAGGTGCCCGATTTCGGGGGCATGAGCGTCCAGGAGGCCGCCCAGGCGGGCCGCGGCTCCGCGCTGCGCATCGAGATCAACGACTCGCTCTACGTCCCGGCCTACCCCGGGGGCGTGATCCTCGAGCAGAATCCTTCTCCGGGCGCCCGCGTCAAGTCGGGCCGCCGGGTCTTCGTGACGATCAACTCCTTCCGCCAGAAGATGGTGACCATCCCCTACGTCACGGGCTATTCGCTGCGCCAGGCCAAGAACAACCTCGAGATGGCGGGCCTCGGGATCGACCAGCTGATCTACCGCAACGACCTGGCCACCAACTACGTGCTCGAAGAAAAATACAACGGCAAGACGATCCAGGCGGGCAACAAAACCGAGGCCGAAGTGGGCTCGGGCATCACGCTGGTCGTGGGCCTCGGGGCCGACGCCGGGGCGCAGGCCGTCCCCCGTCTGGTGGGCTTCTCGGCCCGCGAGGCCAAGAGCCGCCTGTGGGAAGCGGGCTTCAACGTGGGCAAGGTCTCGCACGACGAGGGCATCAACCTGCTCAATGAAAAGGACGCCCGCGTGCGGGTGCAGTCCCCCGGCGTGGGCTCGCGGCTCGCCTACGGATCGACCGTCTCGTTCACCCTCTCGCTGGACGAGGACCGCATCGAAAAAGGCCGCCTCGACGCCGACAAGGCGGCCAAAGCGAACGCCAAAGCCTATGCCGATTCGGTAGCCAACGCCCCCGTTACTACATCCGATGAATAAAACCTACGACCCTACGGAAGACCCGGACTTCTTGTCCCCCGACGCGGAGGAAACTCCCGGCGAGGAGATGTACGAGCATTTCAGCGTGGTGGTGGACCGGGGCCAGAGTCCCCTGCGGATCGACAAATTCCTGACCAACCGCCTCGAGAACATCTCGCGCCACCGCATCCAGACCGCCGCCGACAACAACAGCATCCTGGTGGGCGGCAAGCCCGTCAAATCGAGCTACAAGGTCAAGCCCCTGGACACCGTCTCCATCGTGATGCCCTACCCGGTGCGCGAAGTGGAGATCATCGCCGAAAACATTCCGCTGACCATCCCCTACGAAGACGACGAACTGCTGATCGTCGACAAATCCGCCGGGCTAGTGGTCCACCCGGGCCACGGCAACTACTCGGGCACACTGGTCAACGCCCTGACCTATCATTTGCAGGATCTGCCCCTCTTCCAAAGCGGGGACATGCGGGCGGGACTCGTGCACCGCATCGACAAGGACACCTCGGGCCTACTGGTGGTGGCCAAGACTGAACGGGCCCACGCGCGGCTGGCCAAGCAATTCTTCGACCACACCATCTCGCGCACCTACACCGCCCTGGTCTGGGGCAACCTGCCCGAGGACGAAGGCACCATCGAGGGAAACATCGGCCGCAGCGTCCGCGACCGGCTCCAGATGGCCGTCTTCCCCGACGGGGACCAGGGCAAAACGGCCGTCACCCACTACCGCGTCCTCCAACGCCTGGGCTACGTCAACCTGGTGGAATGCCGCCTCGAGACGGGACGCACCCACCAGATCCGGGTACACATGGCCTGGATCGGCCACCCCCTGTTCAACGACGAGCGCTACGGAGGGGCCCGCATCCTCAAGGGGACGACCTTTACGAAATACCGCCAATTCGTCGAAAACTGCTTCAAGATACTGCCCCGCCAGGCGCTGCATGCCCGCAGCCTGGGATTCAAGCATCCGCTGAGCGGCGAGGAGCTCTTTTTCGAAAGCCCGCTGCCCGAAGACATGCGCGCGGTGATCGAACGCTGGGAAAATTACACGGCTTCCCGCCGACCGGGGGAAGTAGAGGAAGAAGAGGAGGAAGAATCATGAAAAAGCTGCTGTTGATCTGCGCCCTGCTCCTGGCCGGGGGGCCGCTCGGGGCCCAGGTGGCCGATCCTACCCATTACCTGGATAGCCTGAAAACCGAATTTCGAAAAATTTACCCCGACAACCGGATGCTCAACTGCGTGTTCCACGGCCACAGCGTCCCGGCGGGCTACTTCGTCACCCCGGTAGTGAATACCCTGGGGGCCTACCCCCAGCTCACGCTCGAAAACATCAAGGAGCACTATCCGTATACCGTGACCAACGTGATCGTGACGGCCATCGGGGGCGAGACCTCCGAACGGGGCGCGGCGCGCTTCGAGCGGGATGTGCTTTCGCTTCGGCCCGAAGTGATCTTTATCGATTACGCCCTCAACGATCAGGGCGGCGGGCTCGAACGCTCGCGGGCGGCCTGGGTGCAGATGATCGAGGCGGCCCAGGGGCGGGGCATTCCGGTGGTCCTGCTGACCCCCACGCCGGACCAGCGGGTCGACCTGCTGGACGAGAGCACAATCCTGGCCCGGCTGGCGCAACAGATCCGGGAGCTGGCGGCCCAGTACCGCACGGGCCTCGTGGACAGTTATGCCATTTTTCAGCGCGAAGTGCGCTCGGGCAGACCGGTGGCCGAATACATGAGCCAGGTCAACCATCCCAACGAATGGGGACACCGCCTGGTGGCCAATGAGATCTGGAAATTTTTCGAGTAATTCTACTCCCGTTCTTTCGCCAGCCCCTCAAAAAAAAGTTCAGGAAAAGTGTCGGAGGGATTAAACCCATCGCCGGACACATAAGCCAGTAAACTCTCGTACAGCTGCCGCGCTTCGGGCCTGGTTTCCAACAAACCCGGCAAATCGAACGTGCAGACAAGCAATTTTCCGTTTCCGACTTTCGCTTCAAAAACATTCCCGAGCCGGAGATTCCTATCAAAATGATCTATCGTCTGCACGATGGGCCTGTACGCGTCTGGCACCGCCCCGTCCAAGATTACCGAACGGGATGCCGTCACCAGATCGTACCATTGCCAATTGGTATGGAATTCGGTGGGGAATCCCTTTAATGCGGGATGCGCCTCATCGATCAGCAAGCCCATCGTATAGCAGTCGTTCTGGTCGTACTTGTGGAACATTTTACTCCAGAAATCGGGAAGGAACTTTCCGGATATGCTTTTTTCCGGGCGCAAACCATTGGGCTCGGGCAGCCACAGGACCCGTCCCCCGGCCTGAAGTACGCGTTTGGTTTCACCGTCATACTGCCGGGTGACGTGTACGCCCTGGGGAATCTCCACCTCTGTCGTGGCGGGATATATCCAGAGAGGATAATCCGTGGCAAGGGACGTTCCGTCTATCCGGATTTCCAAGGTCAGTTTTTGGGGAAAATCTATCCCCCCCAGGGTATGGTCGATTGTCCCTACCGAAGATAATCCGCCCCGTTCGATCGTCACCTCGGGCAATTTTCCCGAAGCGATCACCTCTCCCGCCGCTGTTTTCAAGCTCCAACCCGGCACGACATCGAGAAGCGACTGGGCACTGTAATTTGCCACTTTGATTTCGGCAACGAATTGCTCGCCGAATGTCCAGACATATTTGGGGATAACGCCCAATAGCACCCGATCCGAATTGTATCGGCGGATCTCTTCGGGTTGGGCAATCCCCTTGAGATCCATAAGCGCATCGTAGATTCCCACCAAAGCCGTTCCTTGTCCCGGAAAATCCTGAAAGGAAAGGAATTGGAGTCCGGCCAGTTTCTCAGTACGCAGCGACGCCTCTATCTCATCCCGCTGAAAAATGGTGGACCATCTTCCGGAGGCCATCTGGAAATCACGGTTTTGCTCCGCCATTCCTTTGTCGGAGAGCATCTGCCGGAAAAACTCCAGATTCTTTGCCCTGAAAATCGTGTTTTTGTATTTTTCGATTTCGCCGTAGTCGGGGTACACCGAGCATTGGCCGAGCTCATGCGACACGAAAGGGACCTTCAAATGCGCAATAATATCGTTATAATTATGAGAGGCCGATTGGGGATGTTCCCCGGCATAAAATTGCATCCGGCAATACCCGTATTTCGATTTGTAGCAAGACCGGAAATCGCCGATCGCCTCATTATTCCCGGCATCATAGGTCCAAAAGAGCGTGGCGCTTCCGTCACTATATAACCGGCTCGGATCGAGCTTCTTGAACCGATTGTATAAATCGATTTTGCGCAAACCGGTCGTGGCGCCTTCGTTGCCAAAAGCCATCATCACAAAAGAGGGATGATTGGCGTACGCCTCCAGGATACGTTCTCCCTCTGCCTTCATGTATGCGTATACTTCGTACCGCGCAAACGGATCGGTGCCCGTGCGTCCACCGAATACATAAAGTTCCGGCTGCATGTATATCCCCAATTCGTCTGCGGCTTCGAACGCCGCTTCCGGGGGACACCATGTATGGAAACGCATATGATTGACCCCAAGCTGTTTGAATTTACTCAAGTAGGTCATCCAGGCGGCCTTATCCATCGGGCAATACCCGGTCGCCGGAAAGACGTTGGAACTTGCTTCCCCCCTCAGAAATATGGTTATTCCGTTAATGCTGAATTGTTTTCCATCAGGCGTCACCTTGAATTCCCGCATACCGAAATTCACTTTCGCCGAATCGTTGAAGCGGCCGCCGTCGGCCGTCAAATCCACCGCCAAATCGTACATCGCCGGGGAGAATTCCGACCAGAGTTCGACGTTGTCACCCATCGGGAAATCATAATCCAGGCAAATATCTTCTCCGAGCGTGCGGAATTTCAAGGTGACCGGTTTCAACGTATGCGACTTGGCGGCATCGCGGCTCGTGACCTTCAACGACAGCGTCCCGCTGGCAGGGACGGAACTTTTTATCGCCAGTTTGATCCGGACCGTCTTTTGGGCAACCATCGGATAGACCTTGACGCTTTTGATGTGTACACGATCCTTCGCGATTAGTTGTATCGCCCCCATGATACCGTTCCAATTCGTGGTTGTCTCTTCGGTTGCCATATGCGATCCGGGAATCAATTCCCCGGTGCAGTAATCTCCGTTATCCACCTCGACCGTTATCTGATTCTCTCGTCCGGGAACGACCAGTTCGGATATGTCGTACCGCTGAGCCACACCGAGTGCATTTTGCCAGCCTGCATACTTCCCATCGATCCAGACACGGGTCTCCCGGGTACGTTCCATGAACAGAAAAACGTCCTTGCCCGACCAGTCGCCGGGAATAGCTATGCTTTTTTGGTAGACCGCCTTGCCCGAATAGGTATACAGGCGGCTTAAACGATTGGTGAAAGAAAGGGATTTTTGCAGATCCTCCCCCACATGCGGAACATCTGCCGCAAACGACTCTTCCACGGGATTACCTTTCCCGTTCGTATCCATGGTTCCCGGCAAGGTCACGGAATCGGCGAATTGTTCGTTCTGAACGTATTCGCCCTGCCTGAATTCCCAGCGGCCGTCCAAAGAAATAACGCCGATTTTATTCCCCCCGGATGACGCTCCGCGAACGACGCCGACGCCAAATAGAGCATAAACAACTAACGTTGAAACAAGGAGATATCTCATGGCACGATGGTTTATCGGGAGGCAAGCACCAGACACAAAGGCCTGCGAAATTTCTCCCGGCGATGAAATGCTTCTCTACAAAGATAGGATTATCGGGGAGAATAAAAACCAGATATATGTTTTCTCTGCGAATAAGTCCCAAACAAACCCTCGTTTTGAGGGCGGGATCGACGCCATTCGAGGCCCGTGAAAAGCCGATTTGAGGTACACATAAGAAGGGGGATAGCATATGAGCTATCCCCCCTAATCAGTGCGCGAGATGTGCAGCTAAAGTTATTTCTTGGACTTGGCTATGATCTCTTTGATCGCGGCCAGGGTCAGCGCCTCAGGCTCCTGTCCCTTGGGAATCCGGTAATTCTTCCCGTCGAAAGCGATGTAAGGACCATACCGTCCGTTGAGCACCTGCAACTTGGGCTCCTCGGGAAAAACCTTGATCGGTTCCTTCATCTTGGTATCCTTCTCGCGCTTGGCCACGATCAGCTCGATGGCGCGCGGCAGTTCGATCGTATAAGGATCGTCGGTGCGCATCAAGGAGGTAAACTTACCGTCGTGGCGCACGTAGGGGCCGAAGCGTCCCAGGCCGATCACGACCTCCTTGCCCTCGAACTCCCCGACCGTGCGGGGCATGGTAAAGAGCTCCAGGGCTTCTTCCAACGTGATGTTGGCCACCAACTGGCCCTTCTTGAGGCTGGCGAATCGGGGTTTTTCCTCGTCCCCCTCGCCGCCGCCGATCTGGGCCACCGGACCGAAGCGGCCCACCTTGGCGAAGACGGGCTTGCCGCTCTTGGGGTCGGTCCCCAGCAGGCGGGCCTGGTTGCTGCGCACGGGGTCCTTCTCGAGGGCCTCGTCCACCTTGGGGTGGAACGAACCGTAGAAAGCGCGGAGCATTTCCACCCAGCTCTTGTCGCCCTCGGCGATCTCGTCGAATTCCTTTTCGACCGTGGCCGTGAAGTTGTAATCCATGATGGCGGCGAACTGCCCGTCCAGGTAGTCCGTCACGATGAGGCCGATGTCCGTGGGCGAGAGCTTGTTCTTCTCCTTGCCCACCTGCTCGCTGAGCATCTTGCGGGCGATAGCGCCCTTTTCGAGCTTGAGCTGGGCGTATTCGCGCTTGGTTCCCTCGCGGTTTTCCTTGACCACGTATCCGCGGGCGATGATCGTCGAGATCGTGGGGGCGTAGGTCGAGGGGCGGCCGATGCCCAACTCCTCGAGGTGTTTCACGAGGGAGGCCTCGCTGTAGCGGGCCGGGCTCTGGGTGAAGCGCTGCGAGGCGGTGATGCTTTTGGCGGCGGGCTCATCCCCCGGCTGCATGGCCGGCAGAAGGGCTTCCTCGCCTTCCTGGGCTTCGTCTTCAACAGACTCGGAGTATAATTTCAGAAACCCGTCGAATTTGACGACCTCGCCCGTGGCCACGAATTGCTCCGGGGCACCCGAGATGGCGATGTCCACCACCGTGCGTTCGATCTGGGCGGCGGCCATCTGCGAGGCCATCGTCCGCTTCCAGATCAGGCTATACAGCCGTTTTTCCTGTGGCGCGGCCTCGATCTCCGCTTGATTCATGTAGGAGGGACGGATGGCTTCGTGCGCCTCCTGGGCCCCTTTGGTCTTGGTTTTGTAGTTGCGGACCTCCGAGTAATTTTCCCCGAAACGCGTGAAAATTTCCTCCTTGGCCGCGGCGATGGCCTGGCCCGAGAGATTCACCGAGTCGGTACGCATGTAGGTGATGTACCCGGCCTCGTAGAGGCGCTGGGCCACCGACATGATCTGCGAAACGGACATCCCCAGCTTGCGGCCCGCCTCCTGCTGGAGGGTCGAGGTCGTGAAGGGGGCCGGAGGGCTCTTTTTCGAGGGCTTGCGGTCGACCTGCAGCACCTGGAAGGTCGCCGTCTTGCAGCGTTCCAGCAGGGCGAGGGCTTCTTCCTCCGTTTTCAGACGTTTGTTCAGTTCGGCCTTGAACGTCTGGGTCTTCCCCTGAGGATCGGTCACCGTGAAGTCGGCCACGACCCGGTAGTAGGCCGTCGATTCGAAGGCCATGATCTCGCGTTCGCGCTCGACGATCAGGCGTACGGCCACGCTCTGCACGCGCCCGGCCGACAAGGAGGGCCGGATCTTTTTCCACAGCACCGGCGAGAGCTCGAAGCCCACCAGACGGTCCAGGATGCGACGGGCCTGCTGGGCGTTGACCAGGTTCATGTCGATCGTGCGGGGGGTTTCCACCGCCTTGAGTATGGCGTTCTTGGTGATCTCGTGGAAGACGATCCGCTTGGTTTTGGCCGGATCCAGCTTCAGCACCTGGGCCAGGTGCCAGGCGATGGCCTCTCCCTCGCGGTCCTCATCGGACGCCAGCCAGACGGTCTTGGCCTCCTTGGCCAGCTTGGAGAGCTCGGTGACCACCTTTTTCTTGTCCGCCGAGACTTCGTAGTTGGGGGCGAAGTCGTGGGCGATATCGATGCCCAATTCTTTTTTCGAGAGGTCGCGGATGTGCCCGAAGCTCGACTTGACGACGAAATCCTTTCCCAGGAATTTCTCGATGGTTTTGGCTTTGGCCGGGGACTCGACAATGACCAGATTATCCTGCATAACAAACAATTCTTTTCAAACTCTTAAAAAAAGCGAAAACCTAAAGGGCTCCTTTAGGTTTCAGCGTTACGGTTCTATTACTTTAGTAAGGTGTAAACCACCGACACCTCCAGGGGTGTCGGGTTGTCCTTCTGGGGTTTCATGTCCAGCACCGCCTCTCCCATGCCGTATACATCCTGCCCATAGGAGGGAGCCAGGGTGTATTGCCACTTCCACACCTTTTTCTCCTCATAAACGTTCGGATTAGAGGAAAGCAACTGCTTGACAAGGACGTAGTCACCTGCCGGATCTGCGGAAGCGATTTGTTGAATATACCGGGAAATGTCCATCGTAAATCCGTTGCGGCTGCGGTTCAGATAACCTCCGTAAGGCAGCGTAACGGGGTAGGTCGTACTCAACTCGTCCCCATAGGGGTAGTCCACGGTGCCCACCAATTCCTGATAATTCGAATAGGAGCCCAGGCGACTAAAAGAGGCGTCCAGGTTGGGTATGGTCGGCTCTTTGAGTCCGATTTGCAGGGTGGCGCTATTGATCAGCATCGTCTTATAAGACTCCGGCACTTTACTCCTCAAGGCATCGACGAACTCCTTCGTAAACTGGATGCGGGTAGAAATCCCGGCGGCTCCCTGTACATAACCCACCGGGGTGACGGCATCGGGATCGATGGTCTCCATGACGGTTCCCGTATAATCGTGCTTATACAGGTTGAAATTGACCATATAGTCCTGGTCGAAACTGTACTGTGCGATCACCGTCGTATCCTTGTCGGGATCGACCGCCGGGTCGATCACATGGTGGGTGTAGAGGGTCAAGGTGGAAAGGTCCGGATAGATCGACACGCACACCGCATCGGTGGGAGAGGCGTCGAGCGGCTTGACGTAGAGCCCCTTGAAGCGGTCGACGAACAAGGAGTCGTTGCCTTCTTCATAGACATCGCCGGATACGTCCAACAGGCGCTGGATCAGGTCATCGACCTTGGGACCCATCATTTTTTTCTGGATCACCCCGCTGCCCTTGTACTCGAAAACAAACAGCGGCTCGGGATCGATCTTCCCCGTCATATCCATCGCCGAATAATAGAACATACTATCACCTTTTTGGAAACGATGGGTAACCTCGTGCACACTGAAAGTCTGGAGTTTGGTGGTATCCCCGTAATTGGCCAACTGGTAGACGGACAAGCCCAGCACGAGCGAATCGACCACCGGATTCGTCCCGAAGGTCCTCTCCTCGGTACTGAACGTCGAAGGGGCGTACTGTCCCACCCAGCTGGCTTCGGTCACCCCGAAGGTCTCGGAGGTCATCTTGCCGATATATGTGTAAGTCGCGGCGTTGGATATGATACTGTCGACCTTGTAAAGGTAAGCGTCGACGCCGGTGACGGTCATATAGGAGACTTGGGTCTGCTGGTCGTCGGGGATCAGGTCGGAGCCCAGGGTGGGGTCCACATCCGTACAGGAAAACATACACATTCCCGCGAGCAATGCCGGGAAGATACCTTTGCCGAAAAGCCTATTCATTCGCCTGGATTTTTTCATAAAACGCCTGGTAATTGTTCAGGTACTCCGGCGTGGATTTGTCCTGATAGGCGAGCGTCGGTTTACCGCTCTCGTCGAGGAACTTCATCAACTCCGGGTCGGGTGTGGGAGTCTCCAGAATCACACCGTCTGCATAACCAAGAACGTAGCGCATCAGGTTTTGGTATGTGGGCGAGGCCAAAAGGGCGAGTTTTTTCTCCGGAACGCCTTCTCCCGCGATCTTCGCCTTGAAGTTCGCGTCGAGTTCGCCCGGGAAGGCGTCGTCGTAGAGGGAGACGACGATCTTCACGTTCTTGAACACCGGATCGTCGGCGAAGGCGTGGCGCAGGTAGATCGGGACGATGGCCGAGAACCAGCCGTGGACGTGGACGATGTCGGGGGTCCAGCGGAGTTTCTTGACCGTTTCCAGGACGCCGCGGGCGAAGAAAATAGCCCGTTCGTCGTTGTCCGCAAAGAAGCCGTTCTCGTCCGAGACGACGGCCTTGCGGTGGAAATAGTCTTCGTTGTCGATGAAATAGATCTGGACGCGGGCCGAGGGAATCGAGGCCACCTTGATGATCAACTGGTGGTCGTTGTTGTCGATGATGAGGTTCATCCCCGAGAGGCGGATCACCTCGTGGAGCTGGTTACGGCGCTCGTTGATAAGGCCATAGCGGGGCATGAACGTACGTATCTCATACCCTCTCTCCTGCATACCCTGAGAAAGAGCGCGGCACAAAACCGACATCTCGCTTTCGGGCAAGTAAGGAGTTATCTCCTGACAAACATATAAAATCCTGGGGTTACTCATTCCCTGTTTTTAGGGTGCAATCGAATACAAAGGTACGACTTTTTAAAGACAATCCAACCCGACCAAAAAAAGAAGTTTTTGACAACAGCATTCTTTCTTGTTAAAAAAGCATCTATCCAAGAAGGCCCACACACCCGCCGCAGGGACCCCGGCTGTGCATAGCGTGCGTCAGCTTTTGTTCATCGTCCGGTTCGAGGAGCGGAGCGTACTTGAAGTACGTGAGCACCGAAGAGAGGAGGATGGACGAAAGATGGCGTGCGATATGCACAGCCGCACTAGAAGATTAGCATGGCGTCTCCGTAGGTCCCGAAGCGGTATTTCTCTTCTTTGGCCACCTTGTACGCCTCCATCAGCAGGTCATAGCCCGCGAAAGCCGAGGCCATCATCAGGTGGGTCGAATAAGGCAGATGAAAATTGGTAATCATACAGTTGGGCACACTGAATTCGTACGGATGGAAAATAAAGCGGTTGGTCCAGCCGGCGTTGGGCTTGAGCATCCCCTCGGTCGACACGGAGCTTTCCAGGGCCCGCATGGTGGTGGTACCCACCGAGCAGACCTTGCCCCCGGAGCATTTCACCTTGTTGACCGCCTCGGCCGTGCCTTCCGGGATCTGGAATTGCTCGGAGTCCATTTTGTGCTTGGTGAGGTCCTCGACGTCCACCGTGCGGAAGCTGCCCAGGCCCACGTGCAGGGTCAGGTACTCGACCCCCACCCCTTTGATCTCGAGGCGTTTCATCAGGTGCTTGCTGAAGTGCAGCCCGGCCGTAGGTGCGGCCACGGCCCCTTCCTGGCAGGCGTAGATGGTTTGATAGCGTTCTTCGTCGATGGATTCGGCCTTCGGGCGGATCCACTTGGGCAGCGGGGTTTCACCCATGTTGTAGAGGGCTTCTTTGAACTGGTCGTAGTCGCCGTCGAAGAGGAAGCGCAGGGTCCTCCCGCGCGAGGTGGTGTTGTCGATCACCTCGGCCACCAGGGCGTCGTCGTCCCCGAAGTAGAGTTTGTTGCCGATGCGGATTTTGCGCGCCGGGTCCACCAGCACGTCCCACAGGCGCAACTCGCGGTTGAGTTCGCGCAGCAAAAATATTTCGATCTCGGCCCCCGTTTTCTCCTTGTTGCCGTAGAGGCGGGCCGGGAAGACCTTGGTGTCGTTGAACACCAGCACATCCCCCGGCTTGAAGTATTCGATCAGGTCCTTGAACTCCCGGTGCTTGATCTTGCCGCTCTTACGGTCGATGACCATCAATTTGGATTCGTCGCGGTTGTCGGCCGGATACTTGGCCAGCATTTCGGCCGAAAAGGGGTAGTTGTACTGGGATAGTTTCATGGAATCGATTTTTTCAAGATCGCTCGGGCTGCCCCGAAAAAAACAAAACAAGTACTTATTATACGTAAATAATCCCGTTTTGTTTCAGGGGAGGGTCGGTTTTTGTAGAAAAAATTATATCCCGGGCGTTTCCGGGGCTGAAAATCCGGGGGAAAGCAACGCCTCCACCTCCTCGAGCGAATAGCACTCCTCGACCGCGAAATTCCCGCTGCGGGTACGCACCAGGGCGCTCAGGTAGCCCCCGCTGTCGAGTCTTTCGCCCAGGTCGCGGGCCAGGGAACGGATGTAGGTCCCCTTGCTGCAGCGCACCCTCAGGACGGCCCGGGGCAGCTCGAAGGATTCGGTGCGGATCTCGTAGATCGTGACCGCCGCGCGGCGCATCTCGACCTCCTGGCCCTTGCGGGCGTATTCGTAGGCCCGTTTGCCGTCGATCAGCTTGGCCGAGTAGACGGGAGGCACCTGCAACTGCTCGCCTTCGAGCGAACGCAGGGCAGCCTCCAAAAGTTCGGGCGTGAGGTGTTCGTAGGGGTAGGTTTCGTCGACGGGGTGCTCGAGGTCGTAGCTGGGGGTCGTGGCGCCCAGTTCGACGGTGGCCAGGTATTCTTTCTCCTCGGCCTGCAGGGCCTCGGCCTGCTTGGTGGCGCGTCCGATGCAGACGAGCAGCACCCCCGTGGCCAGGGGGTCGAGCGTACCGGCATGGCCGATCTTGGTCTTGCGGTGGCCCAGCTTGCGCAGCATCACCTTGACCTTGCGCACCACGTCGGCCGAGGTCCAGCCCAGCGGTTTGTCCACGGGCAGCACGTATCCCTCGTCAAAGGGGATTTGCGGATGAAGTTCGGGTTTCAACAGAAAAGTCGTTATACTAAGGAGTAAATCAGGGCGCCCAGGCCCACGACCAGGCAATAGAGCGCAAACCAGATCAGCTTGCCGCGGCGGACGATGCCGACCATCCACTTGCAGGCCAGCGTCCCCGTCACAAAGGCGGACAGGGCCCCGGCGCAAAGTTTTACGGTACCAACGCTTTCCCCGGCGGAAAAATTGCCTCCGATGATATCCAGAAAGTTCATCCCAAGGATGGGGACCAGAACCATCAGGAAGGAAAATTTCGTCACTTCCTCGGGTTTCACCCCCATCATCAACCCGGTCGAAATGGTCGAGCCCGAGCGCGAGAGGCCCGGCAACACGGCGATGGCTTGGGCCACCCCCATCATCAGGGCGCTGCCGGGGGTCATGGGGCGTTGGCGGCGGCGGGCGTACTGCGAAAAGGTCAGCAGGGCGGCCGTCACGATCAGCATGGCGCCCACCAGGGTCATGTTGCTGGTGAACAGCGCCTCGACCTGCTCTTTGAAAAACAGGCCTACGAGCAGCACCGGAATCATCGAAATCCCGATATTCAAGAGAAACTTCGTCTCCTCATTGAGCCGGAATTTAAAAAATCCCTTCAGCAGGCGGCCGATCTCGCTCCAGAATACGACGATGGTGCTCAGCACCGTAGCCCCGTGCACGGCCACCGTAAAGGCCAGGTTATTGCTCTCCTCGATCCCAAACAGGGCGTTGGCGATTTCGAGGTGTCCGCTGCTCGAGACGGGCAGAAATTCGGTCAGGCCCTGGATCACGCCCAGGACGATGGCTTCCCACAACTCCATGCTACTGCTCTTTTTTCGGTTTCTTCAGGATGGCGTAGATCTCGAAGGCGAAGCCCGCCAGCACCAGCACCGGGGCCAGGGTAATCCTGCGCCAGGAGAACATCGCCTCGTTGAATACGTCGGGATCGTCGCTGCCGCCCCCGGCCATCAGGATGAATCCGAGGATGATCACGCCCAGGCCGAGGAGCATGAGCTTGTAATTGACCAGCCCCAGGGGCATCTGGCGCTGTTTTTCGCGCAGGGCCGCGGGTATTTCTTTCTCTTTGCTTTTCATGGCAAGTATAGTCTAGTAGATATGAATGTTGCTCGAATTCATCCGCAAAAATTTCCGGACGGCGAAGGCGGTAAAGAGCAGCGAAATGAGGATACCTCCCACCATCATCGCCCCGAAAATCACCCCCAGGTAGAGCTGCTCGCTCACCAGGTTCACTTCGGGCAGGCCCTCGCGCAGGCCCAGGATCATCAGGGCGAGCATCGCCCAGGAGATCAGCCCGGCGTACATTCCCTGCAGGACGCTTTGCCGCAGGAAGGGCCGCATGATAAAGCCGGGGGTGGCCCCCACGAGCTTCATGGTGTTGATGATGTAGCGCCTCGAGAGGATGGTCACGCGGATGGTGTTGTTCAGAAGGATCAGCGAAATGAGCAGCAACGTAGCCCCGAAAAAGAGCAGCACCAGGTTGAACTTATTGATGTTGGAGGAAATCTGCTCGACCACGTTGCGCGGGTAGACCACCTCGTCCACGCCCTCCCAGGAGAGGAGTTGCTTCTCGAGGGCGGCGACCTCCGCGCCGTCGGAACGGTCCGAGAGCAGGGTCACCTCGTAGGAGTCGGGCAACGGGTTACTCCCCAGAAAGTCCACGAAATCGTCGCCCAGGTAGGCCTTGAAGTCGGCGGCGGCGGCGTCTTTCGAGATGAATTTCACGGCCTTGACCGCTTCGAGTTTTCCAAGCTTCTCCTTGATGGCGGGCAGGCTCTCCTCCGCGATGTCGTTTTTGAGCATCACATGGACCGTCATGCTCTCCTGGAGGCGCTGCGTGGCGCCCAGGGCCCCCACGATCAGGTAGCCCACGCCACCCAGCAGGAAAAGCACCAGGGCCACGCTGACGGTCGAGATGATGTAGGCGTTGCGCACCTTGCGCCGGAGCCGTTTATTGCTGTTGTCCGCCATCGGTTTCTTCTTTTTTGGTAAAAATTGCCAGCGCGCCAGCGCCCAGCAGCCCGGCCAACACCAGCAGCGAGCAGACCCAGTTGATACTCGTCAACGTGGCGTAGTGCGGGGCCCGGAAGCTGAATTCCACCCGGTGGCTGCCCGCGGGCAGGACCATGGCGCGCAGCAGGTAGTCGGCCCGGAAATAAGGGGCTTCCTGCCCATCGATACAGGCCGTCCAGCCTTTGGGGTAGTAGACTTCGGAGAAGACGGCCACGGCGCTCTCCGAGGCGGTGTATTCGTAGGTCAGGTGGTTGACCCGGTAATCGGTCAGGGCGATGCGGGCCGTGGAGTCCTCCGCGGGCGAGACCCCTTGCAGGGCGTCGGCGAAGTCGGCTCCCACCACGGCCGTTTGCTTGGTGTCGAGGCCGTCCAGGGCGGCGATCTCGGCGTCGGGTCCCTCAACGGTCTTTATGTCGCTCACAAACCAGGCGGCCCCATTGGCTCCCGGGTTGAGCTGCACCTGCGGGGCGCCGCCCTGCTGCTCGCGGGTGATGACGTATTTGGTGTTGAGCATGTCGTACACGCCCATGTTCATCTGCGAGAGGTAGCGTTCGATCAGGTCCTGGTAACGGCTCAGCTTGGCCCCGTGGTAGCCCCCCACCGAGCGGTGGAAGTAGGAGGTGGAGGCGTCGTTGAAGGGGCTCACCGAGAGGTTCAGCACCCGGAAGCCGGGCTCCTTGTCCTCGAGGATCTGCAAGTCGGCGGCCGTGGGGCGGATCTTGTTGTTTTCGGGGCTGACAAAGCGGTCGGGGCCCAGGTAGCGCATGGCCACGGGCACCATATCGGCCAGGATCAGGCAGGAGAGCACAGCGACGAGGTACGTTTTCTTGATCTTGCCCACCATGTACATCCACAGGATGGTGGCCCCCAGCAGCACGAACAGCAGCGAACGCAGGGCGTCGGCACGCATCAGCTCGGCCCGCTCGGTGCGCATGGCCGCCACCACATCCTCCGGAAGCTGGCCGTCGGAGGCTCCGCTGAACGAGAGGATAGCCCCCCCGAACAAGAGAAAAAACAGTATCACCCCGCCCACGGTAGCGGCGCTGTACTTGAGCCCCCGGCGCAGCGTGGGCTTGGGCAGCTCGCCCGTCCATATCTGCTGGAGGGTCAGCGCCCCCAGCAGGGGCACCGTCCACTCGACGATCACCAGGATCATCGAGACCGTCCTGAATTTGCTGTATAGGGGAAAATAATCGAAGAACAACTCCGTAAACCACATCATGTTGCGGCCCCAGGAGAGCATCACGGCCAGCAGCGTGATCACGGCGATCCACCAGGTCTGCCTACCCCGCAGCACGAACAGCCCCAGCACGGCGATAAAGAGCGCCAGCGCCCCCACGTAGACCGGTCCCTCGGTCCAGGGCTGCGGCCCCCAGTAGGCGGGCAGTTGCGTGGCCATCCCCCGGGCGTTGTAGGGCGCCAGCGAGGCGGCCACGGGGCCGTCGGAGCTGAAGCCTCCGGAGGAGGAGCCCCCGAAGAGGTTGGGGATCAGCATGTCGAAGGTCTCGCCCTTGCCGTAGCTCCAGGCCGTGGCGTATTCCAGGTCGAGGCCCTTGTCCCCGTCCATGGAGGTCCCGCCGCTCAGTTCGCTGCCTCCGCGGATGGTGTCGTGGCTGTGGCTCTGGATGTAGTAGAGCATCCCAGCATTGCTGCCCACGGCCAGGGCTCCGGAGAGCAGTAGCAGGCCCGTGGTCTTGGCAAAGGCGGGCAGGGCATGGGTCTTCCAGGCCCGGACCAGTTCGTTGATCCCGAAGGCAAGGATGATCAACAAGAAGTAGTAGGTGATCTGCGGGTGGTTGACCCCGATGAGCACCGAGCCGAAAAAGGCCGTCAAGGCCGCCCCCACCCACCGGTTCTTGCGGTAGGCATAAAAAATCCCTCCCATCATCATGGGCGCGAAGGCCAGGGCCATCATCTGGGTGACGTGTCCCGCCCCGATGATGATAAAGAAGAAGGAGGAAAAGCCGTAGCCCAGCGCCGAGACCATGGCCACCCAGGGAGCGACACCTAAGCAGAGCAGCATCACAAAGAAGCCCGCGAGCGCCAGGAAGATCAGCGAGGCGGGCTGGCCCAGGAAGTAGAAGGCTTTGGTGAGGGTACGGATAATAGTTCCCTCGTATTTGACGTTGATCAGGTAGGCGGGCATGCCCGAGAACATGCGGCCTTCCCACTGGGGGTCCTCGCCGTACTGGGCGCGGTGCTCGACGATGTCCTGGGTCATCCCCTCGTACTGGCGGATGTCGCTCTGGGGCAGCACCTCGCCCCGGAACTGGGGGGCGAAATAGAGCATGGTGACGGCCAGGAAGAGACCCAGCGAAACGATATAAGGCAACCAGGAGCTGGAAGATTTGACGGAAGACATGGCTCGAAATGGATTAAAGCGCAAAGTAACGAAAAAATGTTGAAAGAATCCACACACCCGTCCCGCACGGATTAACACCTCTACAGACAATTGTCGAAAAAATCTTGACGATTACGAAAAAAAGGACGATATTTGCGATTCGCAATTTGCCGAACATGCCGAGCCTGACCGAGATACAGCAACCCATCGAGAAAAACGTCCGCCGCTACGAAGAATTCATCGCTTCGATCCTACGCAGCGACAACGAATTCGTGGCCTCGATCTGCGACTACATCCTCTCCAAGCGGGGCAAGCAGATGCGCCCCCTGCTGGTGCTGCTCTCGGCCGCCCTGCACGGAGAGATCGGCCGCCGCAGCTACGTGGGCGCGGCCCTGGTGGAGATGATCCACACCGCCTCGCTGATCCACGACGACGTGGTGGACGAAGCCTTCACCCGCCGCGGGGCCCCCTCGGTCAACGCCCTCTGGCAGTCCCGCACGGCGGTGCTGGTGGGCGACTACATCTTCGCCCGCAGCTACTACTCCAGCCTCCAGGAAGGGGCCGAAGACCTGCTCCGCGAAGTGACCCGCGCCATCCACGAGGTGAGCGAGGGGGAGCTGATCCAGACCCAGCAGACCAAAAACCTGGCGATGACCCGGGACATTTACTTCGAGATCATCTACAAAAAGACCGGCTCGCTCATCGGGGCCTGCGGCGCCGTGGGCGCCCTCTCGGTGGGCGCTTCGGAGCAAGAGGTCGCCACCCTGCGCGCCTTCGGGGACAACCTGGGGGTAGCCTTCCAGATCAAGGACGACATCCTGGATTTTTCGCCCGAAGAGGTGACCGGCAAACCCTCCGGGGGCGACCTGCGCGAGCGAAAGATCACCTTGCCGCTGCTCTACCTGCTGGAAAACAGCCCGGAAAAGGAGCGCGCGAAGCTGCTCGAAAAATTCTCCAAGGTCCGGGAAAAACCCCGCAACGCGGCCTACCTGCAAGAGGCGGTGTTGGCCGAGGGCGGGATCGAACACGCCCGGGAGAGCATGACACAGTACCGCGACAAGGCCCTCGCCCTGTTGGAGCCCTACCCCGCTTCGGCGATCAAGACCAGCCTCGAACAGTTCGCGGACTTCGTCCTGGATAGGGACAAATAACGATTTCATAAATCCCCTATATGTTTGAAAATTTAACGGATAAGCTCGAACGCTCGTTCAAAATCCTCAAAGGCCAGGGCCGGATCACGGAGATCAACATCGCCGAAAGCCTCAAGGAGATCCGCCGGGCGCTGATCGACGCCGACGTCAACTACAAGGTGGCCAAGACGTTCACCGACGAAGTGAAGGAAAAGGCCCTGGGCCAGGACGTCCTCAAGTCGATCAAGCCCGGGGAGATGATGACCAAGATCGTGCGCGACGAGCTGGCCGCTCTGATGGGCGGCACGATGAGCGACATCTCGCTGGAAGGTTCTCCGGCCGTGGTGCTGATCGCCGGGCTCCAGGGCTCGGGGAAGACGACCTTCTCGGGCAAGCTGGCCAACCTGATCAAAAGCAAGAAGGGACGCCAGGTGCTGCTCGTGGCCGGGGACGTCTACCGCCCGGCAGCCATCGAACAACTCAAAATCCTCGGCGAGCAGATCGGCGTGGAGGTCTACACCGAGGAAGGTAACAAAAACCCGGTGGAGATCGCCGAGAACGCCATCAAGTACGCCCGGGCCCACCACATCAATACGGTGATCGTCGACACGGCCGGACGCCTGGCCGTGGACGAGGAGATGATGCAGGAGATCACCCGCGTCAAAGCCGCCGTACAGCCGTCCGAGACCCTCTTCGTGGTGGACGCCATGACGGGCCAGGACGCCGTCAACACGGCCCGGGAATTCAACCAACGCCTCGGCTTCGACGGGGTGGTGCTCACCAAGCTGGACGGGGACACCCGCGGCGGGGCGGCCATCTCGATCCGCTCGGTGGTCGACCGGCCCCTGAAGTTCGTCAGCTCGGGCGAGAAGATGGACGCCCTGCAGGTCTTCCACCCCGAACGCATGGCCGACCGCATCCTCGGCATGGGCGACATCGTCTCGCTGGTCGAGCGCGCCCAGGAGCAGTTCGACGAGGAGGAGGCCCGCAAGCTGAAGAAGAAACTGATCAAGGACCAGTTCAACTTCAACGACTTCCTCACCCAGATCGCCCAGATCAAGAAGATGGGCAACCTCAAGGACGTGGCCTCGATGATCCCCGGCGTGGGCAAGGCCCTCAAGGACGTGGAGATCGGCGACGACGCCTTCAAGCAGACCGAGTCGATCATCTACTCGATGACCCCCCTCGAACGCGAAAACCCGGCCGTCATCAACGCCAGCCGCAAGCAGCGCATCGCCACGGGAAGCGGCACCACCCTCCAGGCGGTCAACTCGTTACTCAAACAGTTCGACCAGACCCGCAAGATGATGAAAGCCGTCGCCGGAGGCGGCCTGCCCAAGGGCGTGCCCCAGGGGAGAAGAAGATAACTAATAAAAAGCTCACGATATGACACGCATCGACGGAAAAGAAGTTTCCGACAAACTGAAAAAAGAGATCGCCGCCGAAGTGGCCTCCTGGAAAGAGAGCGGACACCGCGCCCCCCACCTGGTGGCCATCCTGGTGGGCAACGACGGCGCCAGCCAGACCTACGTGGGACACAAGGAGCGGGCCTGCTCCGAGGTGGGCTTCCGCTCGACGGTGCTGCGCTTCGAAGCCGAGATCAGCGAGGAATTCCTGCTCTCCGAAATCGCCAAACTCAACGCCGACCCCGAGGTGGACGGCTTTATCGTCCAGTTGCCCCTGCCCAAGCACATTTCGGAGCAGAAGGTGACCGAGGCCATCGACCCGCGCAAGGACGTGGACGGTTTCCACCCCGAAAACACGGGCCGCATGATCGCCGGGCTGCCCGCCTACCTGCCCGCCACGCCGGACGGTATCCTGGAACTGTTGAAACACTACAAGATCGAGACCTCCGGCAAGCACTGCGTGGTGATCGGACGGAGCAACATCGTGGGACGCCCCATCGCCAACCTGCTTTCGCAGAAAGGCTGGGACTGCACGGTGACCATCTGCCACAGCCGCACGAAGGACCTTCCCGGCGTGGTGCGCACGGGCGAGATCGTCATCGCGGCGCTGGGCCAGGCCGAGTTCGTCACCGCCGACATGATCTCCCCCGGGGCGGTGGTCATCGACGTGGGGATCACCCGCGTGAAGAGCGACACCACCAAAAGCGGCTGGAAGTTGCTGGGCGACGTCAAGTTCGACGAGGTGGCCCCGCTGTGCAGCTACATCACCCCCGTGCCGGGAGGCGTGGGCCCGATGACGATCATCTCGCTGATGAAAAACACGCTCAAGGCCGCCCGCAAGGAGGTATTTTAAGCGAAAGACAAAATAAATTTGCGGGGGCGCCCGTTATCGCCTAATAATACGCAACGTCAAAAATTGAAAAGCATATGACCTGGAACCCCGGATTCTTACTGATTATCGTCATCGCCGTACTGGGGATGATCGTGCAGGCCAAACTGCAATCCGTCTTCAAGAAATACTCGAAAGTGCTCTTCCCCGGCGGGCTCACCGGACGCGAAGTGGCCGAGCGCATGCTGCGCGACAACGGCATCTACGACGTCAAGGTGGTCTCTACCCGCGGGCAGCTCACCGACCACTACAACCCCGCCACCAAGACCGTTAACCTGAGCGAAGGGGTCTACGAGAGCAACAGCATCGCCGCCGCGGCCGTCGCCGCCCACGAGTGCGGACATGCCGTGCAGCACGCCCGCGAGTACGCCCCGCTTAAACTGCGCTCGGCCCTGGTGCCCGCCGTGCAGTTTTCGTCCATGTGGTCCACCTGGGTGATTATCGCGGGCATCGTACTGATCAACACCTTTCCCGCCCTGTTCTGGATCGGGATCGGGATGATCGCCCTCTCGGCCCTGTTCTCGCTGGTGACCCTGCCCGTGGAGTACAACGCCTCGAACCGCGCCATGGAGTGGCTCGAAAGCACCCGCACCCTGCAAGGGGAGCAGGTCCTCCAGGCCCGCGAAGCGCTGAGCTGGGCCGCGCGCACCTACCTGGTGGCCGCCCTGAGCGCCATCGCCACGCTGATTTACTACCTCGGCTTCGCCCGCCGGAACTAGTGGCTGCACATATAGCACGCCATATTTCACTTATCCTCCTGCGCTCCAATCCTCACATACTTCCAGTATGCTCCGGTTGGATGCTCGGACGATAAGCAAAATCTGACGCACTCTATGCACAGCCAGGGTTTGGACGGAAGTCACGCAAATCGGCGTACATACATTAATAGAATATAGTATAAGGACCGCCCGGCCAAGTTGCCGGGCGCTCTTTTTTTGGAGATAACGGGATTTTTCCGTACATTCGAACGTTTATTCCCCGGCTGCGAAAACAACTAAAACCATACCCTCTAAAACCATGAAAAAACTACTGCTGCTGTGCGCAGTGCTTTGCCTGGGCGCGACCGCCCTCAAGGCCCAGGACTACCTGGCTACCAGCAAGGCCCTGCTGAACCAGAAACTCACCCACCCCTACCTGCTGCTCAACGCGCAGACCAAACAGGCCATCCTCGACCAGATCAAAAGCGATCCCTTCGCGGCCCAGACCTGGGACCTGCTCCTGCAGCAGGGCCGCCGCGTGATGCTCAACACCGTGGAGCCCGAGCGCGCCTTCAACGACATCGCCTCGCGCTACAACGAGACCCCGCTCTACGAGCAGTACGTGGGCTTCTACCTGGGCAACTCCCAGTTGCTGGCCTTCCTCTACCAAATGACCGGGGAGGACGCCTACGCCCAGAAGGCGTTCCATTACGTCGATAAACTCTGCGCCCTGGAAAACTGGGCCGCCGGAGCCCACCACTTCGAGATCATCTACCCGCGCGTGTGGCCCATCGGCGCCAAGGACGACCAGGTGCTCTTCTCGTACGACATCATGACGGGCGACTGCGCCCTGGGACTGGGGCTGGTCTACGACTGGATCTACCCGGCCATGACCAAGGAGCAGCGCGACCGCATGCGGGGTGGCCTGCTCGAAAACGCCATCACCCGCGTGCGCGGCAACTACGAATACCACTGGTGGAGTGAAGCCTACAAATGCAACTGGTCGGCCATCTGCCACGGCGGCCTGGGCGTAGCGGCCTTGGCCCTGCTGACCGAAGACCCCCACCTGGTGGACGTCGTGGCCCGCAGCTGCGAAGGTCTCGAAAAGATGCTGGCCAATTATGGTGACGACAACGGCTGGGCCGAAGGCCGCCACTACGGCGTCTACGGCATCCGCGAGTCGCTGGTGTTCGTCGACGCCATGAAGACCCTCACAACAGGCAAGCTCAACCTCTTCGACACCAAGGGCCTCAAGCACCCGGCCGACTTCAGCCTCTTCGGCGAAAAAGGCAGTTTTAATGATGGGTTTTCGCCCGGCCCCACCGGTTATTCGTATATGTACAACAAGCTGGCCTCCGAGAGCAAGGACCCCAACACGATGTTCTACCTCGAAGAGTATTTCAGCGGCGAGCGCCGAAGCATGAACATGTACGAGCTGATCTGGCCGCGTCCGACCGACGTCAAGGCCGTCAAGCCCGCCGTGGCCTCGAAATTCTTCCCCAGCATCGACTGGGCCTTTATGCGCAAGGACTTCGGGGACGCCGACGTGCAGGTAGCCCTCAAGTGCGCCCCGATGGAGGACCCGCACCACGGCCACCTCGACGCCGGGTCGTTCGACATCAACTGGCAGGGAGATTTGCTGGTAGGCGAAGTGGAACAAAAATTTTATGATCAGTTCTTCTTCAACGAAAACCGCTGGGACTACCTCTACGTCCGCTCGCTGGGCCACAACGTGGTGCAGGTCAACGACGAAGAACAGATCACCTGCAAGCACAAGAACGAGCCCTGGATTCACGGCCTCGGCGGCAAGATCGAAAAATTCCACACCTCTCCCGAGTTCGACTACACGATCGCCGACGCCACCAATGCCTACCCCAAGGTGGAGCTCAAAGGCTGGAAGCGCACCGTCATCCTCGATAAGGAGAACAACGTGGTGCTGTCGCTGGACCGCGTCAACTGCGCCAAGGGAGCCAAGATCGACCTCTTTTTCCACCCCCGCGTGGAGTCGACCGTCAACGACGGCCGCTCGGTGAGCCTCGTGGGCAAAAAGGCAAGCATGGAGATGCAGCCCGTGATGAACATGCCCTACGATGTGCGCTTTGAAAAGCAGTACACCGTGCGCGTGGTCAAGAACAACCCCGTACAGTGGGTTCCCTGCCTCACGACCACGGTAAAAGCCCCCGCCACGGAGAACGTCATCGGGATGGCCTTCTACCCCAGCGCCCTGAAGGAGGGCGCGGTGTGCACCCTCGACCAGAGCGGCAAGAACCCCGTGCTGCGCTGCACCCTGGGCGGCAAAACGATCGCCTACGAAATCGCCCCGGACCAGGTAACACGCCTCTAACACACATACTACTATGAAAAAAGCTTTTTTCATGGTCATGCTGAGCCTTTGCTCCCTCGCGGGGGCAAAGGCTCAGGACTATGACGCCCTCAGCCGCGAGATCGCCAGCCGCCCCCTCGAGCACCCCTACCTGGTGCTCGACAAGCAAGCCAAGCAGGCCATCCTCGAGAGGATCGCCTCCGACCCCGTGCAGGCCCAGATCTGGGACCTCGTGCAGCAACAGGGCCGCCGGCTGATGCTCACCACCGTCGAGCCCGAACCTTTCCTGGAAAGCGGCGCCATCGTCTACAACGAGACCTGGGAGTTCGAGCACTACGTCGGTTTCTACCGCGAGGGCGCCAAGCTGCTGGCCTTCCTCTACCAAATGACCGGCGAGGAGGCCTACGCCCAAAAGGCCTTCCACTATGCCGACCAGCTGTGCGAAATGACCTACTGGGTGGCCAGCATCCACCGCTACCACATCATCCACAAGCGGGTATGGCCCTGGGGCGCGGACAACGACCAGGTGGTCTTCACCTACGACCTGCACACCAGCGAGATCGCCCTGGCCCTGGGCCTGGTCTACGACTGGATCTACCCGGCCATGGACAAGGAGCAACGCGACCGCGTCCGCAGCGGCCTGTTGGAAAACGCCATCCTGCGCGTGCGGGGCAACTACGACTACTTCTGGTGGAGCGAGGCCTACCGCTGCAACTGGACGGGCAGCTGCTACGGCGGGCTGGGCATCACCGCGCTGGCCCTGCTGACCGAGGAGCCCAAGCTGACGGACGTCGTCTCGCGCAGCTGCGAGGGCATGGCCAAGAACCTGGCCCAATACGGGGCCGACAACGGCTGGGCCGAAGGCCGCCATTACTCGATCTACGGCATCCGCGAAACGATCGCCTTTATGGACGCCATCAAACGACTTTCGGACGGAAAGGTCAACCTCTTCCAGTGTCCGGGCTGGGAGCATCCCGCCGACTTCGGGCTCTACGGCATGACCGGGACTTTCAACGACGGATTTTCGTTCGGACCCATCGGCTACTCTTATTTTTACAACAAATTTATCGCCGAAAATCCCGATCCGGCGGCCATGTACTACCTGGAGACCCACTTCAGCGGCGAGCGCCGTTCGATGAATTTCTGGGAGCTGATCTGGCCGCGCCCGACGAACGTCAAGGCCGAAAAACCCGCCGTGGCCTCGAAGCACTTCACGAGCGTCGACCTGGCCTTCATGCGCAAGGACTTCGGGGACGAGTACCTGCAGGTGGCCGTCAAGTGCGCCCCGATGCAGGACCCCCACCACGGCCACCTGGACGCCGGGACCTTCAACCTCAGCCTGCGGGGGGACATCCTGGTGGGCGAGATGGAGCAGAAGATCTACGACCAGTATTTCTTCACCGAATACCGCTGGGAGTACCTCCACGTGCGCTCCCTGGGCCACAACGTAGTGCAGGTCAACGACGAGGAGCAGATCCCCTGCCGCCACAAGGACGGCCCCTGGATCGACGGGCTGGGCGGCCGGATCGACAAGTTTTATACGTCTCCGGACTTCGACTACACCGTCATGGACCCGACGAACGCCTACCCCAAGCAACAACTCAAAGGCTGGAAGCGGACCATGGTGCTCGACAAGCAGACCGACGTGGTGCTGGTGCTGGACCGCGTAAGCTGCGCCAAGGGAGCCAAGATCGATGTGCTGTTCCACCCCCGGGTGGAGACCCTCGTGCAGGACGACCGCTCGGTAAGCTTCACGGGCAAACAGGCGAGCATGGAGATGCGCCCCCTGGTCAACTCGCCCTACGAGGTGGAGCTGAGACACCAGTACGTCGTGCGCATGGTCAAAAACGACCCCATGCAGCGCGTCCCCTGCGTCTACACCTCCCTCAAGGCCCCCAAGACGGAGAACGTGATCGCCACGGTCTTTTACCCGAGCGGCCTGAAAGCCTCTGCAAATAGCTTCACACTGGACGAGAGCGGCAAGGACCCCGTGATCCGCTACACCCTCGGGGGCAAGCAGTACGCCTACTCCATCGCCTCGGACGGAGTGACCAAATTGTAAATGTCTCACCACCTATAATGACGCCTGATTTTCCCTCGAAAATCAGGCGTCATTATTTTGTAACATCCACGTAAAACGGCTGTAATACCACCGGGATAGTTTTGCGGCATCAATCACAAACTATCCCAAGTATGAAAAGACGTTTTACCTCCGTCAAAGCAATGATCCTCCTCTGCGGCGCCCTCTGCCTCGGCACCGCCAACCTCCGGGCCCAGGAAGCCGAACTGACCGAGACCGAAAAACTCGAACAGCGCACCGGCGTCCTCGAGGAATCGGTCAAAAAACTCCAGAAACTCAAAGTATCGGGGTACATCCAGGCCCAGCTCCAGGTGGGCGAGCCGGACGCCATCATGAAGGTGGGCAACGCCGTCAACGAACACCCCGGCAGAGGCTATAGCCGTGTCGGCATCCGCCGCGGCCGCATCAAGTTCGCCTACGAAGAAGGCATCTTCTCGGGCGTCTTCCAACTGGACATCACCGAAAAGGGCGTCGGCATCAAGGACGCCTACCTGAACATCAAAGACCCCTGGGTGGGGACCAACCAGCTGCGCGCCGGGGTCTTCGACCGTCCCTTCGGTTTCGAGATCAGCTACTCCTCCTCGCGCCGCGAATCCCCCGAACGCTCGACCGTCTTCCAGACCCTCTTCCCCGACGAACGCGACCTGGGGGCGATGCTGGTCCTGCAAGCCTCCAAAACGTCCCCCTGGAATTTCCTCAAACTCGAAGGCGGCCTCTTCGCCGGGAACGGGATCAAGCAGGAAACCGACACCCGCAAGGACTTTATCGGACACCTCTCGGCCGCTAAAGGCATCGGCGCCAACATCAAGTGGGGCCTGGGCGTCTCCTACTACAACGGGGGCGTCTTCCAGGGCAACGAGAACGTCTACTCCATGCAGGGCAAGGCCTTCGTACTCAACAACGACCCCGCCAACAAGGGCTCGTACTCCAAGCGCGAATACTTCGGCGTGGACGGCCAGTTCAATATCATGAGCCGCCTGGGGATGACCCAACTGCGGGCCGAGTACCTCTTCGGCAAACAGCCCGGCGGCCCGCTCAGCAGCAAGAGCCCCAACTCGTCGGTGCTGATTCTCACGGACACTTACCTGCGCAACTTCCAGGGCGGTTACGTGATCTTCGTCCAGGATTTCGGAAAATTGCCCCTCTCGGCCGTGCTCAAGTACGACTGGTACGACCCCAACACCAAGGTCTCGGGTGATGACATCGGCCTGAACGGCACCAACTATGTCGACCTTTCGCAGAACACCTTCGGCTTCGGTCTCTTGTGGCGGGCCAGCCCCAGCATCCGCCTGACGGCCTACTACGAGCTCAACAAGAACGAGAAGACGACCAACCTGGCCAACTTCACCAAGGACGTCAAGAACGACCTCTTCACCCTGCGCCTGCAATACAAATTCTAAAAACACGTGAATTTTGGATGCGAATTCTCGCGTTAACGACCTTGCCTACAAAACATAACCTGGAATTCGCATCCAAAATTCACGTTAAAATCTTAACCGTTTCGTAACACGGCTGTTTCAACGCCGTAACACGACACCCTTACATTTGTCCCATATTATTAGTAGAACATACCATGAAAAAGACGTTTTTCTTCACCGCGGCCCTCCTGTTGGGTCTCACCACGGCCCTCAGCGCCCAGAAAATCAAAGGCTCGGACACCATGCTGCCCCTCTCGCAGAAAGAAGCCGAGAGCTTTATGAAGAGCAATCCCTCGCAGACCGTGACGGTCACCGGCGGCGGCAGCGGCGTGGGCATCTCGGCCCTGCTCGAAGGCACCACCGACCTGGCCCAGGCCTCGCGCAAGATCAAATTCGACGAGAAACAAAAACTCCAGGAAGGGGGGAAGACGGTCCGGGAAGTCATCGCCGCCTACGACGCCCTGGCCATCGTCATCCACCCCTCCAACAAGGTGAAAAATCTGACCCGCGAACAGCTCGAAGGCATTTTTACGGGTAAGATCACCAACTGGAAGGACCTGGGCGGCGACGACATGAAGATCGTCCCCTACTCCCGCGAAACCTCCTCGGGGACCTACGAGTTCTTCAAGGAGAGCGTCCTCAAAAACAAAAACTACCTCAACGGCATCATGAGCATGCCCGCCACGGGGGCCATCATCCAATCGGTCAGCCAGACCAAGGGCGCCATCGGCTACGTAGGCCTGGCCTACCTGGGCAAGGATGTCGCCGCGGTGCACGTCTCCTACGACGGCGGCAAGACCTTCGTGGAGCCTTCGGTGGCCAACGCCAAGAACAAGAGCTACCCCATCGTCCGCCCGCTGTTCTACTACTACGTGACCACCTCCGAAGCCAAGGTGAAACCCTACCTCGACTTCATCCTCTCGCCCGCCGGGCAGAAGATCGTCACCGAAGTGGGTTTTATTACGGTAAAATAAACCCATGCGTAAGTTCCGAAAACTAATTGAACGCGCGATCGAAGGCTTGCTAACCCTCAGCGGAGGGGTGGCAAGCCTTGCGATCCTGCTGATCATCGTCTTCCTGTTCAAAGAGGGCTTCGGCCTGTTCGGGAGCCCCGAAGTGGAGAAAGGCTACGCGCTCTGCGTCAACGCGGACAACCCCGTCGGGGAGCTATCTCCCGAACAAATTCGAAAAGTCTTCGACTGGGAGATCACTTCCTGGAAGGAATTGGGCGGCCCGGATGTGGAGATCGTCCCCTTCCGCTTCGACGAGATTTTTTCGCTCTATTCCGACGAAGAACTGGGCGAGGAATATGCGCTGCTGCCCGAAAAATTAGGAGAAGTGGTCGCGGCCTCCCCCGGCATCATCGCCTTCCTGCCCCAGGCTTACCTGCCCGCGGACAACCCGGCGGTGAAGGTGCTGCCCACGCGCAACATCTCGCCCGCCGACTTCTTCGGGGGCCAAAGCTGGATGCCCACGGCCACCCCGTCGGCGCAGTTCGGGGTGCTGCCATTGATCCTGGGTACGTTGTGGGTGAGCCTGTTCGCCATCCTGATCGCCCTGCCGCTGGGCCTGGGCGTGGCCATCTACCTTTCGGAGCTGGCCGGGCCCGCGACCCGGAAATTTCTGAAGCCGACCATCGAATTGCTGGCCGGGATCCCGTCCGTGGTCTACGGCTTCTTCGGCTTGGTGGTACTCGTTCCGCTGATCCAGCGCACGTTGAACCTTCCCGTAGGCGAAACCGCCCTGGCCGGAAGCCTGATCCTAGCCATCATGGCCCTGCCCACCATCATCACCATCGCTGAGGACGCCATGCGGGGCACACCCCAAGCCATGCGCGAGGCGAGCCTGGCCCTGGGGGCCACCCGCTGGCAGACCATCTACAAGGTGATCGTGCCCTACGCCTCCTCGGGGATTTCGGCCGCCGTGGTGCTGGGCATCGGGCGGGCCATCGGCGAGACGATGGCCGTGCTGATGGTCACCGGCAACGCCGCCGTGATGCCCCGGTCGCTGTTCGAATCGGTGCGCACCATCCCGGCCACCATCGCCGCCGAGCTGGGCGAAGCCCCCGCGGGCGGCGCCCACTACCAGGCGCTGTTCCTGCTGGGCTGCATCCTCTTCCTGATCACGATGGTGATCAGCATCTCGGCCGAGGTCATTTCGAAACAACAACGCAACAAAGGAGTGTAAGCCATGGCCGTCAATAAACATACATCGCAAACCATCGCCTTCTGGACCTTCCGCCTGCTGGGCCTGCTGGTCGTGGGCATCCTCTGCTGGATCCTGGGCTTTATCCTCTACCAGGGCGCCGGGGTCATCAGCTGGGACTTCCTCACCGAAGCCCCCACCGACGGGATGACCGGTGGGGGGATCTTCCCCGCCATCGTCGGCACGCTCTGCCTGGTCGCCGGGAGCATGGTCTTCGCCTTCCCCCTGGGGGTGATGGCGGGCCTCTACATGAACGAATACGCCGGAGGCGGCCTGATCGTGCGCTTTATCCGGGTGATGACCAACAACCTGGGGAGCATCCCCTCGATCGTCTTCGGGCTGTTCGGGATGTCGCTCTTTGTCAACACCCTGGGCTTCGGAGACTCGATCCTGGCGGGCTCGCTCACCCTGGGGCTGCTGGTACTGCCGCTGATTATCCGCACCACCGAGGAGGCCCTCAAAGCCATCCCCGACTCCTTCCGCACGGGCTCGCTGGCCCTGGGCGCCAGCCGCCTGCAAACCATCCGGCGGGTGATCCTGCCGATGGCCTTTCCGAACATCATCACCGGGCTGATCCTCTCCATCGGCCGCGTCTCGGGCGAAACGGCCCCCATCCTCTTCACCGTGGCGGCCTACTTCCTGCCCAAGTTGCCCTCGAGCATCTTCGACCAGGTGATGGCCCTGCCCTACCACCTCTACGTGATCGCCACGAGCGGCACCGACCTCGAGGCCTCGCGCCCGATCGCCTACGGCACGGCCCTGGTGCTGATCCTGATCGTCCTGCTGATGAACCTGCTGGCCACCACCCTGCGGCGCTACTTCGGCGGAAAAGTTAAAATGAAATAACCGTTATGATAGAGACTAAGAATATCAATTTTTACTACGGCGACTTCCATGCCCTCAAGGACATCTCGATGCGCATGGAGGCCCACACCGTCACCGCCTTTATCGGCCCCTCGGGCTGCGGGAAATCGACCTTCCTGAGGTTGTTCAACCGCATGAACGACCTGATCGAGGGCACGCGCCTGGAGGGTGACTGCCTGCTGGACGGCAAGAACATCTACGCCCGCGGGGTGCAGGTCGACGAGCTGCGCAAGCAGGTGGGCATGGTCTTCCAGAAACCCAACCCCTTCCCCAAATCGATCTTCGAAAACGTAGCCTATGGCCTCAGGGTCAACGGGATCAACGACAAAAAAACGATCGCCGAACGGGTCGAGCAGTCCCTGCAAGGGGCCGCCCTCTGGGAGGAAGTGAAGGACAAGCTCAAAAAGTCGGCCTTCGAGCTCTCCGGCGGCCAGCAGCAGCGCCTCTGCATCGCCCGGGCGCTGGCCATCTCGCCCTCGGTGCTGCTGATGGACGAACCGGCCTCGGCCCTCGACCCGATCTCCACCTCCAAGGTCGAGGAGCTGATCCACGAACTCAAGAAGGAGTACACGATCGTCATCGTCACCCACAACATGCAGCAGGCCGCCCGCGTGAGCGACAAGACCGGCTTCTTCATGCTGGGCGAACTGGTCGAGTACAACGACACCAAGAAAATGTTCCTCAACCCCGAAAAAACACAAACGCAAGACTACATCACCGGAAGATTCGGATAACAGCCATGAAACACACCGAAAAAGAGATGCTCATCCTCAAGGAAGAGGTGACGCAAATGTGGAAGCTGGTGCTTTCGCAATTGGAAAAATCGAAACAGGCCTTCTTCGGAGGCGACATAGAACTGGCCCGCGAGATCGCCAGCCGCGAGAAGCGGGTGGACGCCTTCGAGCTGAAGATCGAGAGCGACTGCGAGAATTACATCGCCCTGTACAACCCGGTGGCCGTGGACCTGCGCCTGGTGCTGTCGGTCATCAAGATCACGGGCACGCTCGAACGCATCGGCGACTTCGCCGAGGGAATCGCCCGCCACGTCATCGAGGAGGATTGCACAAAGATCGACCCGGCCGTGATCGAGGAACTGCAACTCGAAAAGATGTTCGACACCCTGGTGACGATGCTCTCCGAGAGTTTCGTGGCCCTCGAATCGGAGAACACCCGGCTCTCGGGAAAAATTCTCTCCCGGGACGAGGAGGTCGACACCCTCTACCGCGCCTCGCTGGACGTGCTGAGCGCCTACCTGGAAAAGAACCCCGCCATGATCCGCTGCGGGCTGAAGCTCTCGCTGCTGGTGCGCAAATTGGAGCGCATCGGCGACCACTGCAGCAACATCGTCGAGGACATCGTCTTCTATGTGGACGCCAAGGTGTTGAAGCACGGCGGCAAAGCAGCGCAGAAGGCCTGAGGGTTTGTTTAGGAATTTGTTACCTTTGTGTAGAGCTGTAGTCGCACCCCTACCGTGCACAACGAAGCTGTGCATAGCGCGCGTCGGATTTTGCTTATCGTCCGAGCATCAAACCGGAGCATACTTGAAGTATGTGAGGATTTGAGCGCAGGAGGATAAGTGAAATACGGCGTGCGATATGTGCAGCCTACCTAGAACCGAGACCAAATGGCCCATATTTTAATCGTCGACGACGAACCCGGCATCTGCGAAATCCTCGAATTCAACCTCACGAGCGAAGGTTTCGCGGTGACCAGCGCCCCGAGCGCAGAGGAGGCCCTGCGGCTGCTTAGGCCCGAGCACGAGCTGATCCTGCTGGACGTGATGATGGGCGGGATGTCGGGCTACAAAATGGCCGAGACGCTCCGCCGCCAGGGCAACCACACCCCCATCATCTTCCTGACGGCCAAGGACACCGAGAACGACATGCTGACCGGATTTTCCGTAGGCGGGGACGACTACATCTCCAAGCCGTTCTCCATCAAAGAGGTGGTGGCCCGGGTGAAGGCCGTACTCCGCCGGAAGGCCCCCCGGGGCGAGGAGGGCGGCGTGCTCGAATGCGGCCCCCTGCGCATCGACCCGGCCCTCAAGGAGGCCTACGTCAGCGGGGAGCGGATCGCGTTGACACGCACCGAGTTCCAGTTGCTGGCCCTGCTGGCCTCGCAGCCCGGCCGCGTTTTTTCGCGCGAGAACCTCATCGACATCCTCTGGAAGGAGACCCCCTACATCACCGAGCGCACCGTGGACGTGCACATCACCCGCCTGCGCAAAAAACTGGGAGAGGCCGCCGCGGCCATCTCCAGCCGCCCGGGATTCGGGTATAGATTTGACGCGGAAGCCCTATGAAAATCAACTACCGCCAACGGCTGTTCCTCTGGTTCCTGCTGATCTTCGCCCTCTTCACGGGCGGGGTGCTGCTCTTTGAGCACCAGCGCGAAAAACGCGAAAAGACCGAAGCCCTCCGGGGCCGGTTGGACGTCTACGCCGGGGTGGCCTGGGAAGCCATCCGGCAGAGCGACGACCCGGTGGCAGCCCTCGACTCGCTGAAGGTCCTCTTTCCGGAAAACCTGCGCCTGACGCTGATCGACAAGGGCGGAAACGTGCTCTACGACAACGAGGTTCTCTCGAGCGAAAACCACTTTCAGCGCCCCGAGATCGCCAGCGCCCGCGAGGCGGGATCGGGCGCCTTTATCCGCACCTCGGCTACCAACCGGCAACAGTACCTCTACTACGCCAAATACTTCGGGGAGTACTACCTGCGCGTAGCCCTGCCCTACGACCTGGTGCTGCGGGACCTGCTGCGGCCCGACGCCCTGTTCTTCTCCTTCATCATCGTCCTGTTCGCCCTGGCGCTGCTCTCGGTCAACTTCGTTTCCGGCCGCTTCGGCAAGTCGATCCGGCGGCTGAGGGACTTCGCCCTGGCGGCCCGCGAGGAAGGTCCCGGCCTGCCGGGCTACTATTTTCCGAACGACGAACTGGGGGAGATCGGAGCTAAAATTGCGGAAAATTACCGCCAGATGCGGGAAAACAAACGCACCATCGCCCTCGAGCGAGAAAAACTGCTCCAACACGTCCACTCCTCGGAGGAGGGAATCTGTTTTTACGGGGCCGACCGCAGCGTGGAATTTTACAACGGACTTTTTATTCAGTATATCAATACGATAGCAGATGGATCCGACGCCACACCCACGGCCATTTTCACTGAAAAGGCCTTCGAGCCGGTGCGCGCGCTGTTGGAGGAAAAAATCCGCGACAAGGAGTTTCAGGAAACACGCCTCAGCAAGCAGGGCAAACACTTTGCGGTAAGGATCAACCGCTTCGAGGACGGCAGCTTCGAGATCACCCTCAACGACATCACCAGCCAGGAAAAAACCAGGCTGCTCAAGCAGGAGATGACGGGCAACATCGCCCACGAACTGCGCACCCCGGTGACCACCGTGAGGGGCTACCTCGAGACCCTGCTCGAACAATCCCCCGACCCGGCCCGGCAACGCCTGTTCCTGGAGAAAGCCTACTCCCAGACCCTGGTGCTCTCCGAGTTGATCCGGGATATCAGCCTGATTACCAAGATCGAGGAAGCCCCCCAGCTCTTTTCGCTGGAAACGGTCGGCATCCGGTCGTTGTTGGAAGAATTGCGCAGCGACCTGGAAACGGACCTGCAAGAGAAAAACATCCGCATGGAATGGACCGTCGGGGCCGGCGTGGAAGTGTCCGGCAACCGCCACCTGCTCTACTCCATCTTCCGGAATCTCACCGACAACGCCATCCGCTACGCGGGCGACGGGGTGACGATCTTCGTGAGCAAATACAACGAGGACGCCCAGTTCTACTACTTCTCCTTCGCCGACAACGGGGTCGGGATCGCCGACGAACAACACCTCGGGCGGCTCTTCGAACGCTTCTACCGGGTGGGCGAAGGGCGCACCCGCGACACGGGCGGCTCGGGCCTGGGGCTGTCGATCGTGCGCAATGCCGTGGCTTTTCATAAAGGCACTATCGTAGCAAAAAACCGCCCGGAAGGCGGTCTCGAATTCTTATTTAGCTTACCGAAAGCTTAGAGTATGTCCGGGACGGACGAGAGAATGGGACTGTGGGCGAGGTAGTCCGGGTCCTTGGCGTAGATATACAGCAGGGTACCGTCCTTGATGACGTCGATAACGGCCCGGTTGATCTTTTCGGGCAGGGCGGGGCAACCGTGGCTACGCCCGAGCCGGCCTCCGGAGGCGACGACCGAGGGGTTGGCGTAAGCGGCCGCGTGGATCACGATCGACCGCTCCCGGGCCCGGTCGTTGATCCCGGCCTCCAATCCTTCGAGGATCAGCGAATAGCCTTTTCCACCTTGATAGGTGTGCCCGGTGAGGTAAAATCCCAACGAACTCATGTGCGAACCGTTGCGGTTCGAAAATTTCGTGGCGTAATTCTCGCCGCTGCCCTGCCCATGCGCCACCAGCGACTGGAAGAGCACTTTTTTCTGCTTCAGGTCGAGCACGAACAAGCGTTGGCGGGTGGAAGGCTGCGAAAAATCGATCAGCGTCAGAATCTCCTTGCGGGGTGCGTCGACCCGCGAAAGTCCCTCCATCGCCTGCCTGAATGCGGCATATTCCACCTGTCCCGCGAGCTGAAAAGTTTCAAAAAGGGCCTGGCAAGTGTCCTCCCCGGAGGGCGCGACAGGCTCGCTCCCCCGGGTGGAAGAATATCCCACAGGCAAGACGATCAGTAAAATAAGGAGTATGAACCGGGAAATTTCGCGCATCGTTCGGATAAACGTATAACGCGAAAATATAAAATTTATTCCAAAACCACCACCAAACTTTTTTCCACAGGCGCCCAGTCGTAGATGAATTTTGCATGTGAGGTGGCATTCCGAACGCACATATGCGAGCGCGGCGTCGTCCCCAGCGAAGGGCTGTACTCGACCAGCGCGGTGTGGGGCGCATTGACCGGAATTCCATGAATATACCCCCCGTTCGAAAAGCGGCTGGCGTAGGGGGCGAACCCACCCGTCTCGGTCGAGCCGTCCACCAGGTAGATCATTTTGGCCTTTTTCTGCTGGATCACGAAGATGCCCAGCGGGGTCTCCTGCATGTAGGGGGGCCGGTGCAGGCCCGTGGTGGCGGGATTTGTGCTCCGGATCAGCCAGGAGGCTTCCCCCTTTTTCTCCAGCACCGCGATGTTTTCGTTGGTGCGGTCCACGAAGATCACCTTGCGGAAATCGACCGTGTCGATAAAACGGACATAGCGGCGGGGCACCAGGAAGCTGCCCGGCGAATGCACCGTTTCCAGGGAGACGAATCCCCCCAGGGTATCCCGCCAGCGCACCAGGCTGCCGTCCTGGCCGTACAGTTCGGGCGTCAGGGTGTCGGAAGGGAGGTAGAGCGGCGTGCCCTGGTAGCGCTCCACGCCCAGGGTGTCCGAAATGCGCTTGTAGGCGTTGCGGCGGTAGTTGTGCGTCAGGGGGGCCTCGCCGTTGTCGTTCTTGCGGTTTTGCAGGATGCCCCAGGCGGGTGCCTCGCGTTGCAGGTTTTCGAGCCGGGAGAGGATTTCCGAGATCTTATCCCATTGGAATTTCCGGACGGTATCGCGGTAGGGATAGGTGTCCTCGAGGATGTACTTGTCAAACAACAATTCCTTTTCGAGGCGGATATCCCCGGCGGTGATCTTCGGGCGCGGGGCGGGTTTTTCAGCAACAACGGCCGTCGAATCAGCCGTTTTATCGGTCACGCCCGGGGAGGGCGACGAGCAGGCGATCAGAAAAAAGATCAGAACGGGGGAAAAAATTTTCATGCAGTCAATAAAGATGTTTCAAAAAATAGGGCAATTCCTGTGCCGGGAATTGCCTACACAAAAAGGGGCCCAAAGAACACCCCTGACGTTCAGGAACAGAGCTGTGCAACTTACATCCACTGATCGATTTCCTCGAAGGAAAATCGTCTGATTTCGCAATCTCCGATCCCGCGCATCAACACCAGGTTGACCGCCTTGGCCTCTTTTTTCTTGTCGCGTTTGAGCGCCGCCACCAGCTTGCGCAGCTCGATGCCCGCCTCCACCGGCAGGCCCATCCGCTGGAACACCGCGCGTACACGCTGGGCGTCCTTTTCGGTGGCCGTGCCCAACTTGGCGGAACGCTCGGCGATCATCACCGTGCCGATCGAGACGGCTTCCCCGTGGAGGAACTCCCGGGAGACCTTTTCGATGGCGTGGGCGAAGGTGTGCCCCAGGTTGAGCTTGCGGCGTTCATCCCGCTCCTTCTCGTCCCGGGCCACCACGTCGGCCTTGACCTGCACGGCCCGCGTAACGGCCTCCTTGAGCAGGGCACGGTCAGTCCGGAAAGCCTCCAGGTCGTGCTTTTCGAAGAGTTCGAACAACCCGGCGTCGGCGATCAGCCCGGCCTTGATGATCTCGGAGAGGCCCGCCAGAAACTCCCGTTCGGGCAGCGAATCGAGCAGCGAGAGGTCGCAGAGCACGAAATCGGGTTGGTTGAACGTCCCGACGATATTCTTATAGCCATCGAAGTTGACCCCGTTCTTGCCGCCCACGCTGGCGTCCACCTGCGAGAGCAAGGTGGTGGCGACGAAGCCGAAAGGCACCCCCCGCATGTAGGTGGAGGCGACGAATCCGGCGATGTCGGTGACGATGCCGCCCCCGAAGCCGAGGATAAAGGTGCTCCTGTCCGCATCCATGTCGAGCAGCTCGCCGTAGAGCTTGGAGACCGTCGTGAGAGTCTTGCTCGTCTCGCCCTGCCCGATAAGCAGGTACTCGTAGCGGTTGATGATCTCCTTGTAGCGGCGGTGGATGTTGCTGTCGGTGATGATGACCACCCGGTGCCCCGCGGGCAGGAAGCTGTCCAGCGAATGGATGACGTCCCCGATGAGGATGCGGGAGGGCGGCAGCCCCTGGCGTTGCACTTCAATGAGTTGTTTCATGACGATTAGGTATATCTTTCTGCACAAATATATGAAAAGTCGAGAGCAATCTCCAAGCTTGCTTGAAAAGATTGCCGAGGCGCATCCTATATTATCAAAATATAGCGCATTTTTCATACCTTTGCCCCGCTAAAAAGAATAGGATGCAAAAAATACGCAACATTGCGATCATCGCCCACGTCGACCACGGCAAAACCACCGTCGTCGACAAAATGATCCTCCAGGGAAACCTCTTCCGGGAGAACGAGAAGAAGGGCGAACTCATCATGGACAACAACGACCTGGAACGCGAACGGGGGATCACCATCCTTTCGAAAAACGTCTCGGTCGTCTACAAAGACTACAAGATCAACATCATCGACACCCCGGGCCACTCCGACTTCGGAGGCGAAGTCGAGCGGGTGCTCAACATGGCCGACGGGGTGCTGCTGCTGGTGGACGCCTTCGAAGGCACCATGCCCCAGACGCGCTTCGTGCTCCAAAAGGCCCTGGCCCTGGGCAAAAAACCCATCGTGGTGATCAACAAGGTCGACAAGCCCAACTGCCGCCCCGAGGAGGTGCACGAACAGGTCTTCGACCTGATGTTCACCCTGGGCGCCACCGAGGAACAGCTCGACTTCACCACCCTCTACGGCAGCGCCAAACAGGGCTGGATGTCGCACGTATGGAAGGAACGCACCACGGACATCACTCCCCTGCTGGACGCCATCATCGACAACATCCCCGCCCCCGTCGTGGCCGAAGGAACACCCCAGTTGCTGATCACTTCGTTAGAATTTTCGTCTTACGTGGGCCGGATAGCCGTCGGAAAACTCACCCGCGGGACCCTGCGCTCCGGGATGCCCGTCACCCTGGCCAAGCGCGACGGCGAGACCCTGGTCAAGACCCGCATCAAGGAACTGATGGTCTTCGAAGGCCTCGGCAAAACCAAGGTCGAACAGGTCGAGTGCGGAGAGATCTGCGCCCTGGTGGGCATCGACGGCTTCGAGATCGGGGATACCATCTGCGACTTCGAAAACCCCGAAGCGCTCGAGCCCATCGCCATCGACGAACCGACGATGAGCATGCTCTTCACCATCAACGACTCGCCCTTCTTCGGCAAGGACGGCAAATTCGTCACCTCGCGCCACCTCAAGGAGCGCCTCGAGCGGGAACTGGAGAAGAACCTCGCCCTGAGGGTCACTCCCGGAGTCACGGCCGAGAGCTTCGTCGTCTTCGGACGCGGCGTACTGCACCTCTCGGTGCTGATCGAGACCATGCGCCGCGAAGGCTACGAACTGCAGGTGGGCCAGCCCCAGGTCATCATCAAGGAGGTCGACGGCAAACGCTGCGAACCCATCGAAGAACTGACCATCGACCTGCCCGAAGAGTACGCCGGCAAAGCCATCGAGATGGTCACCAAGCGCAAAGGGACCCTCTCCAACATGATCACCATCCACGACCGCCAGCGGCTCGAATTCGAAAGCCCCTCGCGCGGCATCATCGGTCTGCGCAGCAACCTGCTCACCGCCACCGCCGGGGAAGCCGTCATGTCGCACCGCCTCAAGGCCTTCGAACCCTACAAAGGGGACCTCGAAATGCGCACCAACGGCTCGCTGATCGCCATGGAGACCGGCAACGCCTACGCCTACGCCATCAACAAGCTCCAGGACCGCGGCATCTTCTTCGTCTCCCCCCAGGAAGACATCTACGAAGGACAGGTCGTGGGCGAAAGCTCCCGAAGCGAGGACATTGTCGTAAACCTCACCAAATCCAAGAAGCTCACCAACATGCGCGCCAGCGGATCGGACGAAAAAACATCCATCGCCCCCCCCGTCGTCTTCTCGCTGGAAGAAGCCCTCGAGTACATCAAGGCCGACGAATACGTGGAGGTGACTCCCAAACACATCCGCCTGCGCAAAATCCTACTCCACGAAATCGACCGAAAACGGGCCAAGTAACAAGGCCTTTAAACAAGCCTAAGAACTGCCCCTTTTTATAAAAAGGGACCCAAAAATTTTTAGGGGAAACTGCGTTTCCCATGATTAGCTTGGTTAGCCTAAGTAGGTTATAAATAGAGACCCCCGCGATCCGAAGATCGCGGGGGTCTCTATTTATAACCTATATAAAACTGATCAAAGTCAAGTCATGCGATACGCAGTATCGCCCGAAAGTTTTGCGGCGCTTTTACAAAAGCGCCAGTTTCCGGCCCGTCTAAAGACTTGTTACCCGGCTCGTTTTCGGTCGGTTACTGGGGGTAGCCTATGGGGTGGCAGAGTTGGAGGTGTTGCTTGTCTTGCAAGTTTAGGGCTTTTGTTAGGGTGGGGCGGTCCATGGTTCCTCTTGGGTAGGTCCCCAGGCCGACGGCGGCGCAAAAGATGGAAATATTCTGAGAAACGATTCCGGCGTCTATGCCGCTGTACGTTTCCTGGGCGTCCGAGACCAGCACCAGGCAGAGGGGGGCTCCGTCGGGACGGACGTCTCCGACGCTGACCGGGACGAGGGTGTGGGCTTTCGCGTCATAGCGATACGTGCCTTCGGCGAGGCAGGCGTAGACCTGGATGTCCTGCGTGTTGCGGGCCGAGGGGGCGGTACGCTTGCCCGATTCGGGACGGTTGACGCCGTTGGCGGCCCAGAGCAGGTCGGAGAGGTCTTGCAGGCTCAGGGCGCGGGTATCGAAGGCGCGAGTGGATTGGCGTTCCTTGAGCGCCTGCATCACAGGAAGGCCCCGGGTGAGCTGGGGGGCGAGAAGGGGGATCGTTTTCATGTCGGCGGGCGATTGGGCCCGGGCGCCCGAGAGGCAACCCAGGCAGATCAAACTCAATAGAATCTTCTTCATACCTTTCAGAATTTAGGGATTCGCGTTATCTGATTTTCAAGCGGTTGAGGGCTTGGGAATAGGCTTGGGCGTTGCGGTTGTGCTCGGAGAGGGTCACGGCGAAGTTGTGGGCTCCCGAGAGGTCGTCCTTGGCACAGAAGTAGAGGTAGTTGTGGCTTTCGAAGTCCAGCACGGCATCGATGGCCGCTATCGAGGGCATGCAGATGGGCCCCGGGGGCAGCCCCTGGACCTTGTAGGTGTTGTAGGGAGAGTCTACCTCCAGGTGGCGCAGCAGCACGCGTTTGATGGCAAAGTCTCCCAGGGCGAATTTGACCGTCGGGTCGGCCTGCAAGGGCATGCCCTTTTTGAGGCGGTTGACGTAGACTCCGGCCACGCGGGGCATCTCGGCCTCTTTCTTGGTTTCCTCGTAGACGATCGAAGCCAGGGTGACGGCCTGTTGGCGGGTGAGGCCGCTGCGGGCGAGTTTTTCACTGCGTTCGGGCGTCCAGAAACGGTCGTACTCCCACTTCATCCGCTCCATAAATTCCCCGGGGGAGGTTGTCCAGTAGAGTTCGTAGGTGTTGGGGATAAACATCCCGATCAGCGTGCGGCGGTTGAATCCCAGCCTCCGGGCCAGGGTGTCGTCGGTAAGGACGGCCAGGAAATCGAGCGAATCGGCTTCGAGCTTGCGGGCCACCACGCCCGCCAGGCGGTCCAGGGTGCGCAGGTTATTGAAGGTCACGCGCACGGGGGTCTGCCGTCCGCTGCGCAGGGTGTTGTAGAGGGCGGCGTAGGTCATTCCCGCGGGCAGGACATAGCGTCCGGGGCGCACGTTGCCGTCCAGTTCGCGGGCCAGGGCCAGCTTGCGGAAGCGCTCGGGATTGCGCAGGGCCCCGCTGGCCTCGAGCGAGTCCATCATCCCTTCGAAGGTGCTGCCGGTGGGCACCAGCACCACCACCTCGGAGCCCACGGCCCTACCCCGGTAATAACTTCCGGCCACGTAGGCCAGCGTGGTGGCTCCGAACAAAAGCACCGCCCCTCCGATCAAGAGCCATCGTTTAGTTCGTTTCGACATATTTTTCATCTACGCAAAAGTACGATTTGCAAATGGAATAAAAAAGCATACCTTTGTGCGTGGGTAAGTCTTATACGACCAGCTCCTGCTGAATCCCCCAGGGTCGGAAGACAGCAAGGGTAGGCGGTTGTAGCGGTGCGATATAAGTAGCTTACCCACTTTTTATTTGTCTCGGTGATGGGGAGGCTGCGCATATCGCACGCCACATTTAACCTATCCTCCTCTCTGCGGTGCTCACGTACTTCAAGTACGCTCCGCTCCTCGAACCGGACGATCGCTTAAATCTGACGCACGCTATGCACAGCGGGGGCTCTCAACCACCAGGGGCCTTCAACCTCCGCTTCTCTCCCTTCTTTCTCTCTTTATTTCAGTTTTTTTTGTAACTTCGGCGCATGCTTCTGAAGGTCTATCCCGAAAATCCGAGTGAGAAAGCGATCCGGCAGGTCGCCGAGGTTCTGCGCTCCGGGGGGATCGTTATCTACCCCACCGACAGCGTGTACGCCTATGGCGCGGCGCTGTGCAGTGCGCGGGGGATCGAGCGGCTGCGGCAGGCTTCGGGCAAGGCGGGCAGCGATTTTTCGATCGTTTGCGCCGACCTGGCCACGATCTCGACCTACGCCCGGGTGGATACGCCCACCTTCAAACTGCTTAAACGCAACCTGCCGGGGCCTTTTACCTTTATCCTCGAAGCGTCCAACAAGACGCCCGAAAAGTGCCTCGAGCGCAAAAAGACGGTCGGCGTCCGCATCCCGGACAACGCCATCGCCCGGGCCATCGTCGAGGAATTGGGCAGCCCCCTGGTGAGCGCCTCGGTCAAGGACCCGGAGCTGGAAGAGGAATACACCACCGATCCCTCGCTGATCCACGAGCAGTACGGCACCCGGGTCGATCTGGTGGTGGACGGGGGCTACGGACACAACGAGCCCTCCACGGTGGTGGATTGCACGGGCGACGGGGTGGAAATCATCCGGCCCGGAATCGGCGACCTACAAGAATAAAAAGCACATGGAAAACCTTTCGAAAATATCCTGGCGCGAAGCGGCCACGGGCGGCCTGCTGTTGGGGCTCGCACTCTGCGCCAGCATGGTCCTGGCCTACCTGATCCGCGAGCAGAGTGCGCTCGCCTGGCTTCCGGGGGCGCTGGACTTCGTCTTTCTGGGCGGCTTTATCATGGCCTACGGCCGCCGCATGGGCGCGCACTACGGGCCCCGGGGCTACTCCTTCGTCCAGAGCATCGGATTCAGCCTGAGGCTGATGCTGTTCGCCGGGGTGATCGCCGGACTCAGCCAGTTCGTACTACAGACCTACGTCGATCCCGACTACTACCGGGGCGTCGTGGAGACCACCTACCGGGCGCTCGACACCGAAGTTCCCCGCGACCAACTCGACCAGGCCCTGACCAACCCCGTCATCATGGCCATCAGCGGCGCCCTGAGCATGTTGATCTACGGCGGGCTGATCGGGGTGGTGCTCTCGGCCTTTCTCAAACGCCCGGCCCAACCCCTGCCCCCCGAGGAGGAAACCCACTGCGAAAACAACGAAACGCATGAATAATCCGAACCTTTCCATCGTCGTCCCCCTTTACAACGAGGAGGAGTCGCTGGGCGAGCTGCTTGCCTGGATCGAGCGGGTCGTCACCACCGAAAAACTCTCCTACGAGGTGATCTTCATCGACGACGGCAGCACGGACACCTCCTGGCAGGTGGTCGAGGCCTTGGCGGCCCTCAACCCGGCCGTGCGGGGCATCAAGTTCCGGCGCAACTACGGCAAGTCGGCGGCCCTCTACTGCGGCTTCGCCGCCACGACGGGCGACGTGGTCATCACCATGGACGCCGACCTGCAGGACTCGCCCGACGAGATCCCGGAGCTCTACCGGATGATCACGCGCGAGGGCTACGACCTGGTGAGCGGCTGGAAGAAAAAGCGCTACGACCCCCTGGGCAAGACCCTGCCCAGCAAGCTCTTCAACGCCACTTCCCGGGCGGCCTCGGGCATCCAACTGCACGATTTCAACTCGGGGCTCAAGGCCTACCGCTCGCAGGTGGTCAAGAGCATCGAGGTCTACGGCGAGATGCACCGCTACATCCCCATCCTGGCCAAGTGGGCCGGATTCAAGAAGATCGGGGAGAAAGTCGTGGAGCACCAGGCCCGCAAGTACGGCAAGACCAAATTCGGCTGGGAGCGCACGATCAAGGGCTACCTCGACCTGATCAGCGTGATGTTCATGGCCCGCTTCGGCAAAAGCCCGATGTACCTCTTCGGGGGTCTGGGCTCGCTGATGTTCCTGGCCGGGGGGCTGACCACCGTCTGGCTGATCGCCGAAAAGCTCTACAAGCAGGCACACAGCCTGCCCCTGCGCAGCGTCACCGAGCAGCCGCTGTTCTACCTGGCCATCGCCGCCGCCATCGTCGGCGTGCAGCTGTTCCTGGCCGGATTCCTGGGCGAGCTGATCGGGCGCAACTCCTCGGACCGCAATAGATATCTCATTGATAAAAACATATAAACGTATGATCCAACGCATTCAAACGCTATACCTGCTGCTGATCTTCCTCGGCATGCTGTTGCTCGCCTTTCTCCCGATGGCCACGATGATGAGCGGCCCCGAGGAATTCCGGATCACGCTTTGGGGCATCGTGAACACCGACACGGGGGAGACCGTCGTCCCCACCCCCCAGATGGGCATCCTCTGGACGCTCGCCACCCTGCTACCGCTGGTGACGATCTTCCTGTTCCGCCACCGCTGGGTGCAGTTGCGCCTCTGCGTGGTAGAGATCATCCTGCTCTCGGGCATGCAGATCTACATCGCCTTCTACGTGCTCCGCTCGCGAAATGCCCTTGATCTCCTGGAGCTTGGTTCCATAAAATACTCCCCGGTGGATGTGATCCCGTTGATCGGTATCATCCTGGCGATCCTGGCCTTCCGGGGCATCGTCCGCGACCAGGCCCTCCTCAATTCGCTCAACCGGATCCGGTAATTTTTCCCGCTCCCCGGGCTCAACACTTTTCCAGGCATAAAATTTGCCTTTATTGGCAATAATGGTTATGTTTGTCGCATCGATCAAGGGGAGATGAAAAAGCACCTGTTCATATTCGCATTCGCGATCTGTTGCCTCGGCGGGTTCTTCGCCCCCAAGGCCTCGGCCGCCCATGCCGATACGGCCCTGGCCTCCCTGCACGATTACGTCCTCACGGAGAGCTCCCCCGCGGGCTGCCTCGCGTTGGTGGAGGGCTCGCAAGACTTGGTCCCCTCCTCCCTGAAACTCTCCTCGCGCCGCGACCAGCGCAGCCTGCCGCGTTTTTTCAAGGACAAGTCCATCCACACGGAAAATCTGCCGACGAACATCTTCGTCAAGAGCTATACTCTACGCATTTCGTTCGATTACATTTCCTATAATCCGGGGCTCTCCTTGCTCCGGCGGCTGAACATTTGATTCCCAGGCGGTTTCCCGCCCATTTTGCTTTGTGAGAATTTTCGCCCGGCCAAGGTGCGTTGCGCGCACTGCAGGGCAAGCATTTTAGTTACATTCCGTTCCCACGCGGGGACGGGCAGAATCAATTGTTATGGCACTCGATAAAATTTTGATAGAAACCTTGCTGATGATGGTCTTTACGACCGCCATCGGCCTCAGCGTGGCCTACCTGATCAAGGGGATGACCTTCAGCTTTGTGTACCTGAGCAAGGAGGGCAAGCAGCAACGGGCCACCGAGCACCAACACTACCTGCGCGAGAAGGCCGAGATCCGCGAGGCATCGGAGCAACTCGAAAAAACCTCCGGCAACGAACTGCTCAACATGGAGTACGAAAACCGCAATCCCCGGGGCCAGCGGGCCCGGGTGAAATCGCTCTACGGCATCGCCAACTACCGCTACGGCGGCGAAAGCGGCCCCGACAAAACAGAAACCACCCTGGAAGGGAAAGCCGGAATCGCCTCACTAGTAAAATATTACCATGGAGAAATTTGATTTGGGGTCGATTTTCCAGGGCATTTCGACCCTGCTGCAGTCCGACCCGGTGATTATGTATTCGCGCATCGGGCTGATGCTGCTGGGCATCGCGCTGGTCTACCTGGGCCGCAAGGGGGTGCTCGAGCCGCTGGTGATGATCCCCATGGGCTTAGGCATGGCGGCCATCAACGCCGGGGTGCTGCTGATGCCCGGGGGCGTTCCGGGGAACCTCTTCCTGGATCCGATGGTCACCGAGACCGAGCCGCTGATGGAGATCCTGCAGATCGACTTCCTGCAACCTATCTACACCTATGCCTTCAGCAACGGCCTGATCGCCTGCCTGATCTTCATGGGCATCGGGACCATGCTCGACATGGGATTCCTGCTGGCCAAGCCGGTGCAGAGCATGGTGCTGGCCCTGTTCGCCGAACTGGGGACCTTCGCCGTGCTGCCCATCGCCGTGGCCATGGGCCTGAGCCCCAACGACAGCGCCTCGATCGCCATGGTGGGGGGCGCCGACGGCCCCATGGTGCTGTTCACCTCGCTAAACCTCTCCAAAAGCCTCTTCGTGCCGATCACCGTGGTGGCCTACCTCTACCTGGGGCTCACCTACGGAGGCTACCCCTACCTGGTCAAGCTGATGGTGCCCAAGCGGTTGCGAGGCATCAAGATCGACCGCTCGAAGGAAAAACCCAAGAACTACACCCCGGCGACCAAGATCGCCCTGGCCGTGGGCCTGTGCGTGGTGCTCTGCCTGCTCTTTCCGGTGGCCGCGCCGCTCTTCTTCTCGCTCTTTATCGGCGTGGTGATCAAGGAATCGGACATGAAGCACGTGCTGGACTTCGTCTCCGGGCCGCTGCTCTACGGCTCCACCTTCTTCCTGGGTATCCTGCTGGGCGTGCTCTGCGACGCGCACATCCTGCTCGACCCGGTGGTGTTGAAACTGCTGGTGCTGGGCATCCTGGCCCTGCTCATCTCGGGCATCGGGGGCATCCTGGGCGGCTACTTCATGTACTTCGTCAAGAAGGGCAACTTCAACCCCGTGATCGGCATCGCGGCCGTCAGCTGCGTCCCCACTACGGCCAAGGTGGCCCAGAAACTGGTCGCCAAAGAAAACCCCGGCTCGATGATCCTGCCCGAAGCCCTGGGCGCCAACATCATGGGCGTCATCACCTCGGCCATCATCGCAGGGATTTTTATTACGATCATTCCTATGCTTTCCTAAGCATCTCCCTAATCCATCTGTGAAAAGCGCGGCCCGTCAAAAACAGGCCGCGCTTTTAGTATCGGTGTTGTGCTTATCTGAAATCTATGACTTCCACTCCTTTGTGCTGCTTGGGGTCGAACGTAAAAGTCGCGTCGGAGACCGGGACGTTCGGGGTGAGGGTGCGGATGGTGATTTCGAGCGGGGGGGAGGAGCCGTAGCGCACCGAGAGGGGATCTCCCGTGGCGGCGTCCAGGCGCAGCAGGATCTGGTCGTAGCCCTCGCCGGGGGTTCGGGGGGTCAGTTCGATCTGCTCGACCTTCTTTCCGTTCCAGGTGCCCGGGCCCTTGTAGGTGTGGGTGAAGTCGGTGTCGTAGAGTTTGAAGAAGCGGGCGGGGTTGTCCAGCAGGCCGATCTGGGCGCTGCCGGGTTTTTCGCAGAGCACTTCTTTTTGCGTGCGGTTGTAGGTCCAGCGGGTTTTGCCGTCGTAGTAAATTTCCACGTCGCCCGCGGCGATGCAGTAGCGCTCGCCGCTGACCGTCATCCTGCCCTCCAGGCCCTCGAACTCGCCGGGCATGCTGGAAGTAAAAGCGATCTCATAACTCTTGTAAGAAGCCATCTCCGCGGAGAGGGTCCCCAGCAGGGCTTTGGACTTTTCGTCGGCCCGCACCGGCAGCAGGGCCAGGGCCCCGAGCGTCAAGAGGATATAGAATTTCAACTTGCCCATAGTTAACGTGAGTTGCGGATAAGAAATCATTTTATCGGTTTACTTCTATGATCGTTACCCTGCGATTTCTTATCCACCACTCGCGTTATGCGGCTTTTTCAACGCCGCAAGGCTCGATCACCCCTCCCCTACCCTCCCCTAACCGTAGGGGGAGGCTTGCAAACGGCCCTATAGGGCCGTTTGCCCAAAGGTAAATGAGTTGCTTACTTGCCCAGACCGTTTATCAAATGCTCCAGGGACATAATGTCCTGAATCAGCACCTCGCGGGGCTTGCTGCCCTCGGCGCGGCCCACCACCCCGGCCATTTCGAGCTGGTCCATGATGCGCCCGGCGCGGTTGTAGCCGATCGAGAAGCGGCGTTGGATCGAGCTGGTCGACCCCTGCTGGTGTTGCACCACGAAGTTGGCCACCTCCTCGAACATGGCGTCCAGTTGGCTCAGGTCGTTGGCCCGGTTGCCGCCCGCGCCGTTGTCGGCCCCTTCGGGCACATATTCGGGCAGTTCGTAGGCTCCCAGGTAGCCGCGTTGGCCTCCGATAAACTCAGTGATGCGCTCGATCTCGGGGGTGTCGACGAAGGCGCACTGCACCCGGATCATGTCGCTGCCCGTGGAGACGAGCATGTCGCCCCGGCCGATGAGTTGGTTGGCCCCCGGCTGGTCGATGATCGTGCGCGAGTCGATCATCGAGGTGACCCGGAAGGCGATCCGGGCGGGGAAGTTGGCCTTGATGACCCCGGTGATGATGTTGGTCGTGGGACGCTGCGTGGCGATCACCAGGTGGATGCCCACGGCCCGGGCCAACTGGGCGATGCGGGCGATGGGGGTCTCGACCTCGCGCCCGGCGGTCATGATCAGGTCGGCGAACTCGTCGATGATGACGATGATGTAGGGCAGGAAGCGGTGGCCCTTGTTGGGATTGAGCCGGCGGTTCTTGAATTTCTCGTTGTACTCCTTGACGTGGCGCACCTCGGCCAGGCGCAGCAGGTCGTAGCGGGCGTCCATCTCGATGCAGATCGAGTTGAGGGTGTAGATCACCTTGTGGGTGTCGGTGATGATGGCGTCGTCCTCGCCCGGCATCTTGGCCAGGAAGTGGCGTTCGAGCTTGGAGTAGAGCGTCAGCTCCACCTTCTTAGGGTCGACCAGCACCAGCTTCAATTCCGAAGGGTGCTTTTTGTAGAGCAGCGAGGCGATGATGGCGTTCAGGCCCACCGACTTGCCCTGCCCCGTGGCCCCGGCCACCAGCAGGTGGGGCATCTTGGCCAGGTCGATGACGAAGGTCTCGTTCTGGATCGTCTTGCCCAGCACCACGGGCAGGTCGTAGCCCGACTCCTGGAACTTGGCCGAGGTGATCACCGAGTACATCGAGACCACCTGCTTGTCCTTGTTGGGCACCTCGATGCCGATGGTCCCCTTGCCGGGGATGGGGGCGATGATGCGGATGCCCAGGGCCGAGAGGCTCAGGGCGATGTCATCCTCGAGGTTTTTGATCTTCGAGATGCGGATGCCCGGGGCCGGGACGATCTCGTAGAGGGTGAACGTCGGGCCGACCGTGGCCTTGATCTTGTCGATGCGGATGCCGAAATTTTCGAGCGTGCTCTGGATGCGGTTCTTGTTCTCGACGATCTCCTCGCTGGTCACACTGGCGTCGACACTGTGGTCTTCCAGCAGTTCGACCGGGGGGCGCTGGTAGGTCGACAAGTCGAGCGTGGGGTCGTACAAGGCGTTCTCGATCTCCTCGTCGCTCAGGGTCACGTCCTCGGGCAGGTGCTGCACGGCCATCTCCCCGGTGGCTTCCACTTCGGAGAAAGAAGGTACCGAGGCCACGAAATCCGTCCCGTAGGGATCGGCGGGAGCCTCTTCTCCGGCGTACTGGATAACAAAGCCGTTCTCGTCCACTTCTTGGCGGAAGGACGGGACGGTATCCACCTGCGGGACCGCCTCGGCGGGCGACAGGTCGGTGATGGTAAAGCCATTTTCGTCCACTTTGACCTCGCTCGCGGGCATAGCGGCCGGGGCGGCAGGCGGATATGCTCCCTGGTCCAGCACGCCCGAGCGGTCGACGATCGTAAAACCGTCCTCGTCCATGCGGATTTCCGTTTCCTCCGGCTGCCGGGGTTCGTCGAGGAAGGGATTACCCGCCGTGCGGATTTCGAAGCCGTCCTCGTCGGGGGCCTGTCCGGAGTGCACCGGCGAGGGGTTCATTTCGTCCTCATCCACTTGCGGGGCTTCGTCGGGTTGTTCCTTGAATTCGTGCGAGAGGATGCTTCCGGCGGCTCCCGTCACCACGCCGCCCACTTTTTTGCCGCCTTCGACCAACTCCTTGCCCACGCGGTTGACCAGCGAGATGGTGTTGCGGTTGATGTAGACGGCATAAATAATAAAGGAGAGCAACAACAGCAGCCCCGTGCCGACCATGCCCAGCACCGACACCAGCCAGCGGGCGGCAAAAATGCCGCGCTCACCGCCCAGGCCCGAGCCGAACACGCCCCAGGCTTCGCCGAACAGAAAACCCAAAGCCACCGAGCCCAGGATCATCAGGATAAGGATCAGCCGCACGGACTTGCGCAAAACCACGGGCCGGAAGCGCATAATTCTGAGAGCCAGCACAATCAAAGCAATGGGAATGCAAAGCCCGAACAGCCCGAACCACTCGCCCACCAGCACGTTGGCCAGCACGGCCCCCAGCTTGCCACCCAGGTTGTTGACCTGTTCGCCGGTCGAAGTGAAAACCTGGCCCCAGAGGGTGATGCCCTGATCGTCGCGCCAGAAAATAAAGAAGGAGGCCACCGAGACCAGGATAAAAGCCGCCACGGCCAGCAGGATCAGCCCGTAGGCCCACCGCTGGTTGTCGCTCAATCCTTTTGCCTGGGGCTGCTTGGCCGCAGCCGCCGGTTTTTTTCTCGTAGCCATAGGCTTTTCTAAGTCGTTATTCGAAATTCATCTGCCGGGCTTCCCCGCTTTTGGCGATCAGCTTGCGGCGGTACTCCTCCCCGGCGAAGGTGTCGAAGGTGTATTCCGGTCGGTGCTCTTCCGAGGCACTCAGGCCGTGCTGATCCAGCAGGCTCGCCACCCGCCGCTCGATGGCCGAGGCCGGATTGATCAAGGTCACGTCCCTACTCCCGATCACCTCCCGCATGGCCTGCGCCAGGAAAGGATAGTGGGTGCAGCCCAGCACGATCCTATCGGCGCCCTGTTGCAACAAAGGTTCCAGCACCTGCGCCACGGTCTGCCGCGCCTCGGGGGTATCCTCCCTATCGCCCTCGACCAGCTCGACGAAGCCCCGGCCCACGGCCGTAAGAATCTTCGCCTGCGAGGAGTACCGCTCGGAGGTCTTGCGAAAAAGTTCACCGCCCAGGGTGGCCGTCGTGGCCAGCACGCCGATCACGCCGCTCCGGGAAGTCTCGACGGCCGGTTTGACCGCCGGTTCCAGCCCGACGAAGGGGATGGTGTAGGTCGCCCGCAGGTGGTCGATGGCCATGGCCGTGGCCGCGTTGCAGGCGATCACCACCATCTTGACGCCCTGGGAGAGCATCCTCCGGACGGCCTCGTCCACGAAGGAGATGATCTCGGAGCGGGGCCGGTCGCCGTAGGGGCAATTCGTCCCGTCGCCGAAGTAGAGCAGCGATTCGTGCGGCAGCTTCTTATACAGCTCGCTCCAAACCGTCAGCCCGCCCAGGCCCGAGTCAAAAACGCCGATGGGTGCGTTGTTCATTTCCCTTATTTCTTCTTGGCCTGAATCCATTCGCGGGCATTCACGAAGGCTTCGATCCAGGGGGTCACCTCATCCGACGTGCGGTCCTCGGGGTAGTAGGCCCAGTTCCAGGGACGGATCGACCGTTCCAGGTGGGGCATCATGGCCAGGTGGCGGCCGTCTTCAGAGACGATGGCCGCGGCGTTGTAGCGGCTGCCGTTGGGATTACCCGGATACTCCCCATAGGAGAATTTCATCGGGATGTTGTACTCGCTTTCGTCGTAGGGGAGGCTGAACTTGCCCTCTCCGTGGACAGACCAGATCCCCAGGCGGCTGCCCGCCAGCGAGGAGAGCATCACCGAGCGGTTCTCGGGAATATCGACGTTCACGAAGATCGATTCGAACTTGTGGGTATCGTTGTGCAGCATGCGGGGTTTTTGGGTATGCTCGGGCATGATCAGCCCCAACTCGACCAGCAACTGGCAGCCGTTGCAGACGCCCAGCGAAAGGGTGTCCTCGCGGGCGAAGAAGTTATCCAAGGCTTCCTTGGCCCGCGGGTTATACAGGAAGGCTCCCGCCCAACCCTTGGCCGAGTCCAGCACGTCGGAGTTCGAGAAACCGCCCACGAAGACGATCAGGTTGACATCTTCCAATGTTTCGCGCCCGGTGATCAGGTCGGTCATGTGGACGTCCTTGACATCCAGCCCGGAGAGGTACATGCTCCAGGCCATTTCCCGTTCGCTGTTCGAGCCTTTCTCGCGGATGACGGCCGCCTTGACGCCCGTCGGGGTACGGCGGCTGGGCTCGAGGCCCCACTGCGAAAGTTTTCCGGTGAAGGTTTCGGGGAAGTTATAGAACAGCTCTTGAGTCTTGTAATTGGTGTAGCGCTCGGCGGCCTTGCCGGGGCCGCTCTGGCGGCGGTCCAGCAGGTAGGAGCTCTTGTACCAGGTGTCGCGCAGGGAGTCGATCAACAACTCGAGTTCGAGCCCGGCGTTGGTGATCGCGAAGCGGCGGTCGAGGTTCATTTCGCCGATCACGTAGGCGTCCACGCCCAGGAATTTCAGCTCCTCGCAGACGTCCGAGCCGTTTTCGACCTGCAACACCAGGGCCGGTTTCTCGCTGAAGAGCACCCGGACGATGTCTGATTCGCCCAGCGCGGCCAGGCTCAGATCCATCCCGCTGCGGTTGTCGGCGAAGGTCATTTCCAGCAGGGCCGTGATAAGTCCCCCCGCCGAGACGTCGTGTCCGGCGAGCACTTTTCCCTCGGTGATCAACTGCTGCACGGCGTCGAACGAGCGGGCGAAGTAGTCGGCCGAGGTGACCGTCGGCACGTCCATGCCCACGCTCCCGACGATCTGGGCGAAGCTGCTGCCCCCCAGGCGGAAAGCGTCGCGGCACATGTCCACGTAGACCACCTGGCTGCGGCGGTGCTTGAGGGCCGGGGAGACGCATTTCTTGACGTCCGAGACCTCTCCGGCCGAGGTGATGATCACCGTGCCGGGGGCGTAGACGGGGGCTTCGTCTTTGTATTTTTGGGTCATCGACAGCGAGTCCTTGCCGGTGGGGATGTTGATCCCCAGGGCCAGAGCGTAGTCGCTGGCGGCCTGCACGGCCGTGTAGAGGCGGGCGTCCTCGCCGGGGTTCTTGCAAGGCCACATCCAGTTGGCGCTCAGCGAAATGCTTCCGAGGCCTCCGGCCAGTGGAGCGAAGACGATGTTGGTCAGCGACTCGGTCATGGCCAGCACCGAGCCCTTGGCCGGGTCGGCCATCGCCGCGACGGGGGCGTGCCCCAGGGCGGTGGCGATCCCCGTGGTTCCCTGATAATCCAGGGCTACCACGGCGCAGTCGTTCAGAGGCAGCTGGATGCTGCCCGCGGTCTGCTGCATGGCCACGCGGCCCGTCACCGAGCGGTCGACCTTGTTGGTCAACCAGTCCTTGCAGGCCACGCCTTCGAGTTGCAGCACGTTTTCGAGGTACTGCACCAGGTTCCCGGCTTCGTATTGCGGGTCGGCGTAGGTTTCCGCCAGGGTGGTGTCTTCCATCACCGTGCGGGGCGTGTTGCCGAACATGTCCTCCAACTTGAGGTCGATGGCCTTCTCGCCCGTGCGGTTGTTGACGAAGGTGAACTGCATGTCGCCCGTGGCCTCGCCGATCACGTAGAAGGGCGCGCGCTCGCGCTCGGCGATGCGGCGCAGCTTTTCGATGCTGCCCTCCTTGATCACCAGGCCCATGCGTTCCTGGGACTCGTTGCCCACGATCTCCTTGGCGCTCAGCGTGGGGTCGCCGATGGGCAGGGCGTCGATGTCGATGCGGCCCCCCGTGGCTTCCACCAGTTCGCTCAGGCAGTTGAGGTGACCTCCGGCCCCGTGGTCGTGGATCGAAATGATGGGGTTTTCGTCCTCCTCGCTGACCGCCCGGATGGCGTTGTAGGCGCGTTTCTGCATCTCGGGGTTGGAGCGCTGCACGGCGTTGAGCTCGATGGCTCCGGCGTACTCGCCCGTAGCCACCGAGGAGACGGCCCCGCCGCCCATGCCGATGCGGTAGTTGTCGCCCCCGAGGAGGATCACCTTGTCGCCCTTGACCGGCTCGTCCTTGAGGCTGTCCTGCTTGCGGCCGTAGCCGATGCCCCCGGCTTGCATGATGACCTTGTCGAAGCCGTAGCGTTTGCCGTTCTCGAAGTGCTCGAAGGTCTGCAAGCTACCGCAGATCAAAGGTTGCCCGAATTTATTCCCAAAATCGGAAGCCCCGTCCGAAGCTTTTAGTAAGATATCCTCCGGACTCTGATAAAGCCACTTTCTGGGTTCGGTATGCTGCTCCCAGGGCCGGTCTTCCTCCAGGCGCGGGTAGGCGGTCATGTAGACGGCCGTCCCGGCGACGGGAAAGGCACCCTTGCCCCCGGCGATGCGGTCGCGGATCTCGCCGCCGCTGCCCGTGGCCGCGCCGTTGAAGGGCTCGACCGTGGTGGGGACGTTGTGGGTCTCGGCCTTGATCGTGATCACACTATCGAAGTCCTTGATGGTGAAGTAGTCCGAGGTGTCGTGCGCCGAAGGGGCGAACTGCTCGGCCCGGGGGCCTTCCAGGAAGGCGCAGTTGTCCTTGTAGGCCGAGACCACGCGGCCGGGGTTGGTCTTGGTGGTCTTTTTGATGAGCCCGAACAAGGTGCTGGGCATCTCCTGCCCGTCGATGATGAACTGACCGTTGAAAATCTTGTGGCGGCAGTGCTCGGAATTGACCTGCGAGAAACCGAAGACCTCGCTGTCGGTCAACGAGCGGCCGATGCGGCGCGAGAGTTCCTCGAGGTAGGCCGTTTCGTCGGCGTTCAGCGCCAGGCCCTCCTGGAGGTTGTAGGCGGCGATGTCCTCGATGTAGACCACCTCTTCGGGCTGCTTGTCGATGGTGAAAACGGCCTGATCCAGGACGTGGTACTTGCGGCGCAGCATCCCGTCGAAGGGCTGGTTCTCGTCGCGGGCCACCTCAAATTCTTCGATGCGGGCGATCCCCTGCAAACCCATGTTCTGGGTGATCTCCACGGCGTTGGTGCTCCAGGGAGTGATCATTTCGCGGCGGGGACCGATGAAAATGCCGTGGATGGTCTCGGCGTCGAGCCGCTGGGCTCCCCCGAAAAGCCATTCCAGGCGCGAGAGCTCCTCGCCCGAAAATGTGCCGCGTGCGTCGACGCCGTAGATCGTGTTCGATTTTTTAAAGAAAAGGATCATGCCAGAGTGGGTTTTCTATTTTTTAGCGATTTTTTGCAACAGGGATTCCACCTCCGCGTAGGGAAGCGAGTAGACCGACTGCCCGAAGACATAGGGGGCGATCTCGTAGGGGTTGTACAGCATCACCACCCCCGTCGAATCGAGTCCGATCTCCGTGGGCAAAGGTAGCGTATCCGGGCTGACAAACAAACTTTCCTCGACGCGCTCGATGCCCTTTTCCCGCAAAAAGCGTTTGAAGGCCTCGCGGTTGAGTTCCGCCAGGCGGACCGTGTCGCGGAACAGCTCCCCGGTGGTGAGCACCCGGCCGCTGGCGTTGTCCACGTTGAGCATCCGCCCGAGGGTCATCCCGTGGGCCCCGCCCGTGAACGCATAGGTCTGCAACCAGAGCGAGCTCATCCCGCCGCGGCTGTAGACGCTCCCCTCGCTGTGCAACTGGAAGGGACGGTCACTGAGGAAAGTGTCCCGGCTCTTCTGGGCCAGCAGGCTGTCCACCGAAGCGGCCAGGGAGAGCGAAGGGCCCGGAATGTCGTTGGTAAAGACCTCTTTGAGGTAATCCCGCACGTGGGCGTTGATCGAATCGGCCGCCGCCGGGCCCTGGGCCAGGGGGTAGATCAGGGCCACCACGTCGTTTGCGGTCGAGCGGGAAATCGTATCGTTGGTCCAGCTCAGGCCACCCCCGGGGGTGCCTTCGCCGCAGGAGGCCATCAGGCCGATCAGGCAAAAGAAAAGGATTCTTTTCATGATTTTTGATTTTCTATATACATCAACACATGGCCCGCGATGTACTCGTCGCTGAGGCTGTCGCAAGCGACCACCATCCGGGCCCGGCTGTAAAACGGCTCGCGTTTTTCCAGATTTTCAGAAATATAGCGCAATAATTCATCCTGTGTCTTGTCTCTGAGCAGCGGGCGTTTGGCCTGGCCGTGCTCGAGGCGCCGGAGCAGTTTTTCGGGCCCCATCTTAAAGTAGATCGTCAGGCCCGCGGCGTTCATCACCTCCATGGTGTCGCCGAAGCAGGGCACCCCGCCCCCGGTGGCCACCACGGCGTCGCGCTCCGAGGTGAGCGATTCGAGCACAGTGCGCTCCATTTTTCGAAATTCCTGCTCGCCCCGGGTGGCGAAAAAATCGGCCACGTTCATGCCTACCAGACGCTCCACCTCTGTGTCCATATCCACGAAGCGGTAGTCCAGCCGCCGGGCGAGGCCCCGTCCGATGGAGCTTTTGCCGCTCCCCATGTATCCGATCAGAAATATCAGCACGTGTTTACTCGCAGGTTAAGGATGGGCGTCGAGGTAAGCCTCCGCCCGCAGTTGGGCGTTGGCCCGCAGGTCGTAGTAATACAAAGCGTAATCCCCAGTGTGGTAGGCGCCCCGCGGAAAACCGGGGGCCTGCATCTCGTCCGGGTTGACCGTCGTGCACTCCACTACTCCGCGCGCGGCGTTTACCGTGGCGTCGGCGTAGTGCGCCCGGTATTCGAAGCGCCCGTTGTCCAACTCCAGGCGCGCGCCCAGGCTTTCGGAGGCCGGGGCCACCGTGGCGTCGCGCTTCCAGTTGATGGGGTTGATGACCACCGAGCCCGCCGGAAGGACCGGGTTGGTCTCGGTGACGCCCGGCATCTCGGTGTTGTAGGAAATGATCACCCCCAGGTCGTCGGCGCGTTCGGCGAATTTCAGGTGGGGGTACTGCGCCAGCAGGTCGGCCGTGACCCCGTAGCCGATCAGGTAGGCCGCGATCAGGCGGCTGTAGACCTCCGGATGGGATTTCATGTACTTGGCCATCAGCGAACGCAGGGTGATGACCGAGCCCTGGGAGTGGGTGGCCAGGATAAACGGGCGGCCCTGGTTGTAGTGGCGGATGTAGTAGTCGAAGGCCGCCATCAGGTCCAGCGCGGGCAGGGAATCGGTGAGACTGTTCTGTTTTTCGAGCGTGAATTCGAGGATGCCGCCGGTGCACTGCCGGTAGTAAGGCGCGTAGATATTGCCGACGGTCTCGAAGGCCGAAGCCTGCTTCTCGATCATGCCGGGCGCCCCCTCGCGCATGGACGGCTCGTCGATCTCGGCGAAAATCCGGTCTTCCGAGCTAAAAACCGTTGGATAGATGTAGAAGACGTCCACTGCCTTGGTCGGCGTGAGCGGCACGGCGAGCCAGTTATCCAAGGTCGAATAGTCGGTGGGCTTGAGGTTTTCATCGCCGCCCTCGTCCTTGTTACAACCGCAAGCTGCACCCAGCAGCAGGCCGAATAGCCCGCAGCGGAGAATGCTTTCGTGGATTTTCGTTTTCATGATAGATGCAATTTTATAATAATAAACTTCTAAAATAATTCCATCTGGCTGTCCCGGGCCTTCTCTTCCTCCTGCTCGGCGGCGATGTCGAACTCGACGCTTTCGCCCGGCACGAATTCCTCCTTCTTGGGGGGAGCGGGAGCCGGCGCGGGGGCGGGAGCGGGTTTTTCGGCGACCGGGACCGGCTCTTCAGCAACCGGAGCCGGTTTTTTCGGGGCCGGGATCGGAGCAGGAGCCTTTGCGGGTTCCTCCGCAATCGCTACCTCGACGACTTCCTCCGAAACATCCTGGATATCCTCGTTTTCGGGACCGAAATCCTCGTCCTGTTCCTCTCCGGCAGTCTCCCCGGGAACGGGCCCCTTATCGAGGGGTTCCACAAAAGAGACGCTCCCCACCTCGAAGGTGGTCAGGCGCTTGCCCTTGGCGCGGTGGCTTTTCAACCCGATAAAGGCGTCCACATCGAACTGCTCGGCGGGGCGGTTTTTCTGCGCGCCCGCGTAGCTCACCTCCAGCAGCGGGTAGAGCTCGTTGCTGATGGCGGCGATGCGGGTACCGGGCGTCTCCTCGATCTCGGCGAAGACCATCGTCTTGTCGCTCTGCTCGGCGGTGAAGCGTTTTACATAATAATACCGTTGTTCGCCATCGTAATAGACCACCGAATAGACCGTCTCGGGCTCGTACTTCTCGACGCGCAGGACGTCCTCCGGGAAATAAACGCCCAGATCGTAGCCCGTAGTATAGTAGTGGCCCTTGGCGGTCATCACCAGCAGACGGTCGTCGCCGACGAACTCGCCCAGCAGCGTGCCGCGGCCGTCGGTGTTGAGCCGCCGGATCTCCTCGTCGTACCAGACATCCTGGCCCGAAAGCGTCGAAGCCCCCCGCTCCTTGAGCACGATCTTGTGGATGGCGTAGCGCGAGAAGAGATTGCCCTGCGACTGCCGCCCCTTGATGGCCAGGGTGCCGAAGCTCAGGTCGACGATCAGCTTTTTGAGCCTCGGGCGCGGTTTGAAGTAAATTTTGAGAACTTCGGCCTCCCCGTTGGGGTTGACGCTCATGTAGAGGATCTCGCTGCGGGGCGTGCCCTTCGTAAGGTCGTATTCCCGGTCGCGGGTGATGCCCTTGATCGCGCAGCGCTTCATCATCAGGGGGCCGTTGCGGCCGTCGCGATAGAGCAGGTTGTAGATCGTGCGCTCGTCGTTGCGCTTGAACACCCCGATGTAATAGATATTTTTGGCGAAGAACGCTTTTTCAGAGGCTTTGGTAATGATATACTTACCCTCTTTAGTGATAACGATCACGTCGTCCATGTCCGAGCAGTCGCAGACGAACTCGTCCTTTTTCATGGCCGCCCCGAAGCCGAAGAAGCCCTCCTCGCGGTTGACGTAGAGCTTGGCGTTGGCCACCACCACCTTCACCGCCTCGATCGAGTCGAAGGCCCGCAGTTCGGTCTTGCGCTCGCGCCCGGCGCCGTATTTCTCCTTGATGCGCTTGAAGTAATCGATCGTGAACTCGGTCAGTTTGGCCAGGTGTCCCTTGACGGTCTTGATCTCCTTTTCGACGCCCCGGATGTGCTCGTCCGCTTTGAAGCTGTCGAACTTCGAGATGCGCTTGATCTTAATCTCGGTCAGGCGGATGATGTCCTCGCGGGTCACCTCCCGGCGCAACTGCGGCTTGAAGGGGTCCAGACCCCGGTCGATGGTCTCGAGGACACTCTCCCAGGTGGTACATTCCTCAATGTCGTGGAAGATTTTCTCCTCGATAAAGATTTTTTCGAGCGAGGACATGTGCCAGTCCTCCTCGAGTTCGCCCAGGCGGATCTCCAGCTCACGTTTCAAGAGCTCCCGGGTGTGGTCGACGTTGCGGCCCAGAATCTCCCGCACGCCCATAAAGTGGGGATGCTCGTCCATGATGACGCAGGAGTTGGGAGAAATGGAGACCTCGCAGTCGGTGAAGGCATAGAGCGCATCAATGGTCTTGTCCGAGGATTCGTCGTTGCTGACGTGGATGATGATCTCGACGCGGTCGGAGGTGTTGTCGTCCACCTTCTTGATCTTGATCTTGCCCTTGTCGTTGGCCTTGATGATGGACTCCTTGATCGACTCGGTGGTCGTGCCGAAGGGAATTTCGGTGATCGAGAGGGTACGCTTGTCGATCTTGTTGATCCGGGCGCGCACCTTGACCGCCCCGCCGCGCAGGCCGTCGTTGTAGCGGCTCACGTCGGCCGTGCCTCCGGTCGGGAAGTCGGGGTAGAGTTCGAAAGGTTCCTCCCGCAGGTAAGCGATGCAGGCGTCGATCAACTCATTGAAATTGTGGGGCAGGATCTTGGAGGCCAGGCCCACGGCGATCCCCTCGACCCCCTGGGCCAGCAGCAGCGGAAACTTCACGGGCAGCGTCACCGGTTCCTGGTTGCGCCCGTCGTAGGAGAGCATCCACTCGGTGATCTTGGGGCTGAAGACGACGTCCAGGGCGAATTTCGACAGCCGGGCCTCGATGTAGCGGGCGGCGGCGGCCCCGTCCCCGGTAAGGATGTTCCCCCAGTTCCCCTGGCAGTCCACCAGCAGGTCCTTCTGCCCCAGTTGCACCAGGGCGTCGCCGATGGAGGCATCGCCGTGGGGGTGGAACTGCATGGTCGAGCCGATGAGGTTGGCCACCTTGTTGTAGCGCCCGTCGTCCATGCGCTTCATGGCGTGCAGGATGCGGCGGTGCACCGGCTTGAGACCGTCCTCGACGTGGGGCACGGCCCGCTCCAGGATCACGTAGGAGGCGTAATCGAGGAACCAGTCCTTGTACATCCCGGTGAGCTTCTTGCGGGTGGCTTCCTCCCCGGTCAGGCGGTCGAAGCGGCTCTCCTTGGGCGCGGCCTCCGGCAGGCTCTCCTCCGTGTCGGCGGGGGGAGTCTCCACCGCAGGCTCGTCCTGGGCCCCTTGTTCTTCCAAAAATTCTGGGTTGTCTATCGTTTCGCTCATATTCGGATCGAATCCGCTAAGTAATTATTCTCTTCTTTTTTAGGCCGACAGCTCTTCTTCAATAAAATCGGCCTCGATGCGCAGGTTGCCAATAATGAAACCCTGCCGGTCGGGGGTGTTTTTCCCCATATAAAATTCCAGCAAATCGTGGATGGGGTCCTCCTTGGTCATGCGCACTTTCTCGATGCGCATGTCCTCGCCGATAAACGCCTTAAATTCGTCGGCCGAGATTTCGCCCAGCCCCTTGAAGCGGGTGATCTCGGGGTTGGGGCCCAGCTGCGAGACGGCCTTCTGGCGCTCCTCCTCGCTGTAGCAGTAGCGGGTCTCCTTTTTGTTGCGCACCCGGAAAAGCGGGGTTTGCAGGATGTGGAGATGTCCCCGGCGGATCACGTCGGGGAAAAATTGCAGGAAGAAGGTCAGCATCAGCAGCCGGATGTGCATCCCGTCGACGTCGGCATCGGTGGCGATGATGATGCGGTTGTAGCGCAGGTTGTCCATGTCCTCCTCGATGTTGAGGGCGGCCTGGAGCAGGTTGAACTCCTCGTTCTCGTAGACGATCTTCTTGGTCAGCCCGTAGCAGTTGAGGGGTTTCCCGCGCAGGGAGAAAACGGCCTGGGTATTGACGTCGCGCGATTTGGTGATCGAGCCGCTGGCCGAGTTGCCCTCGGTGATGAAGATCATCGATTCCTCGGCCCGCTCGTTCTTATCCCCCAGGTGGATGCGGCAGTCGCGCAGCTTTTTGTTGTTGAGGCTCACCTTCTTGGCCATCTCGCGGGCCTTCTTCTGGATACCCGAAATGGCCTTGCGTTCCTTCTCGCTCTCCTGGATTTTCTTTTGCAGGATGTCCGCGGTCTCGGGATGCTTGTGCAGGTAGTTGTCGAGTTCCTTTTTCAGAAAATCGACAATAAAATTGCGCACCGTGGGACCGTTGGGGCCCATGTCCTTCGAGCCGAGCTTGGTCTTGGTCTGGGATTCGAACAGCGGCTCCTCGACCTTGACGCTGATGGCGGCGATGATCGAGGTACGCACGTCGGCCGCGTCGTAGTCCTTGCGGTAAAATTCCTTGATCGTCTTGGCCAGGGCTTCGCGGAAGGCGGCCTGGTGGGTCCCCCCCTGGGTGGTGTGCTGGCCGTTGACGAAGGAGTAGTAGGTCTCGCCGTAGCCGTTGCCGTGGGTGATGGCCACCTCGATGTCCTCGCCGCTCAGGTGGATGGGGGCGTAGAGGGGTTCCTCGCCCAGGTTTTCGTTGAGCAGGTCCAGCAGGCCGTTTTTCGAGAGGAAAGACTGGTCGTTGAGCTTGATGGTCAGCCCGGCGTTGAGGTAGCTGTAGTTGCGCAGCATGGCCTCGACGTATTCCAGGTGGTATTCGTAGGTGCCGAAGACGCTGGGGTCGGCGATGAAGGTGACGCTGGTGCCGTTTTTGTCGGAGACGCCGCTCTGCTGCACGTCCGTGACCTCGTTGCCCGCCTCGAAAGTCACCGTCCGGGCCTCGCCGTCGCGCACGCTGCGCACCACGAAATGGCTCGAGAGGGCGTTGACCGCCTTGATCCCCACCCCGTTGAGGCCCACCGATTTCTTGAAGGCCTTGGAGTCGTACTTGGCCCCGGTGTTCATCTTGGAGGCCACGTCCACCAGCTTGCCCAGGGGAATCCCGCGGCCGTAGTCGCGGACGCTCACCCGGTCGCCCTCGATGGCGATGTCGATGGTCTTGCCGAAGCCCATCATATACTCGTCGATGGAGTTGTCGAGCACCTCCTTGATGAGGATGTAAATCCCGTCGTCGGCGGAGGTGCCGTCGCCCAGTTTGCCGATATACATCCCGGGGCGGCGGCGGATGTGCTCTTTCCAGTCGAGGGTCTGGATGTGTTCGTCCGAATAATTGGCTGCGGCTGCGTTCATGTAGCTATCTTTCTTTTACTTGTTTTCGTATAGGTCGGGGCGCATCGTTTTGTGCTCGGCGAGCATCGTATCGTGCAGGCATGCGGCCAGTTCACGATCCGTCGAGGCGGCCACTTCCTCGGGGGAAATGGGATCGAGCACCCGCACCTGGAAGGTGTGCGGCATACGCAGGCGCCAGCCCCGGTTGAGCGAAGCGTTGCCCTCGTGCACCACCGGCAGAATCCCCACCCCGGCGTACTTGGCGATGGCGAAAGCCCCTTCGCGGAAATGCCCCAGGCGGCCCGTCTTGGAGCGGGTGCCCTCGGGGAACATGATCACCGAGGTCTTGCCCCGGCCGAGGATCTCCTTGGCCTGGCGCATCATGTCGCGCGTACTGCGGCTCGACCCGCGCTTGACCAGGATATCGCCGTGCATCCACAGCACCAGCCCGAAAACGGGCCACTTCAACACCTCGCGCTTGGAGACCCATTTGAAGGTCAGCGGCAGGGTGTACATCAGGGGAATATCCAGCATGGACTGGTGGTTGGTGATGATGACGTAATTTTTCTTGCGGTCGATGCGCTCCTTTCCCGTGACTTTCAGCTTCCAGAGCGGGCAAATCCGGTAAATTCCCTCGGCCCAAAAGCGCGAGGCCCAATGCAGCGCCACGCGTTCCTTGTCGAAGAGCACCGTCAGCAGGAACAACAGCGCCATCGGCACGAAGCAGATGACGGTAAATAGAATAAAACCAATGTAGTAGAGGATCGATCCCATGAGTCGGAGCGGATTACACCTTTAATCTCGCAAAATTAGCATAATTTTTCGGTTCTTCCCGCCCGCGCCCAGCCTCTTTTACTAACAATTAATCACAAAACCAGCGCCCCGGAAAAGGCGGCGGGGGCCCGGAAAAAGGAAGTTACGAAAAATAACTATCTTTGCCCCAGACTTTCCTTCAAATCCTTTCGATCCAAACTGAAAATCAATACGATAAAACCATGAAAGCATTCGTATTTCCCGGACAGGGCGCCCAATTCGTGGGCATGGGCAAAGACCTCTACGAGAGCGTCCCGGCCGCCAAGGAACTTTTTGAACAAGCCAACCGGATCCTCGGCTTCCGCATCACCGACATCATGTTCTCGGGCACGGACGAAGAACTGCGCCAGACCAAGGTGACCCAGCCGGCCATCTTCCTGCACTCGGTCATTCTGGCCCGCTCGATCGGAGCCAACTTCGCCCCCGACATGGCCGCCGGCCACTCCCTGGGCGAGTTCAGCGCCCTGGTCGCCGCCGGAGCCCTCGGCTTCGAAGACGGCCTCAAGCTGGTCTCCCAGCGCGCCCTGGCCATGCAGAAGGCCTGCGAAGAGACTCCCTCGACCATGGCCGCCATCCTGGGCCTGGACGACAAGACGGTCGAAGAGATCTGCGCCTCGATCGACGGAGTGGTCGTTCCGGCCAACTACAACTGCCCCGGCCAGCTGGTCATCTCGGGCAGCATCGAAGCCGTGGACGCAGCCTGCGCCAAGCTGACCGAAGCCGGGGCCAAGCGAGCCCTGAAACTCAACGTGGGCGGGGCCTTCCACTCGCCGCTGATGGAACCGGCCCGGGTCGAACTGGAAGCCGCCATCCAGGCCGCTCCCTTCGCCAAGCCCAGCTGCCCGATCTACCAGAACGTGGACGCCAAGCCCTACACCGATCCCGAGCAGATCAAGGCCAACCTGATCGCCCAGCTGACCGCCCCGGTGCGCTGGACCCAGATCGTGCAGAACATGATCGCCGACGGGGCCACCTCCTTTACCGAACTGGGCCCGGGCGCCGTTCTCCAAGGTCTCGTCAAGAAGGTCGACCGCACCATGGAAGCTTCTTCGCGTCAGAATCTGTAAGACTTTCCTCCCCATAGAAAAGCCGCCTCCGTACACCGGGGACGGCTTTTATTTTTTATAAAAATTTATTAACACAGGGCTATTTTTGAAAAAATATCATTAAATTTGTTCGTATACAATTGAACTATCCACTCCGATGACCTCACTCCAGGAATTTTTCAGCCAGACGGTATCCAGCCAAAGCAAGGGGATCATCCAGAAAAACAACATCCTCAAGCGGGACATCATCGCCCATATGGCCACCGAGGGCAAGTGCACCCTCTCGGAACTCTCCCGCGAACTGCACATCAGCATCCCGACGGTCACCAAGCTGATCGAGGAGCTGGTCCAGGAGGAGATCGTCTCCGATCTGGGCAAGATCGAGACCAGCGGCGGGCGGCGGCCCAACATTTTCGGGCTGACCGACTCGGCTATCTACTTCGTGGGCATCGAGATCAGCCGCGACCAGATCGTCTCGGTGGTCACCGACCTCAAAAACCGGATCATCACCACCGAACGCGACCTCGACTTTCAACTCGCCGACACCTCCGAGTGCTTGGAAACGATCTGCACGAAAATCGAACATTTTTTGAAAGTCAGCAAAGTAGACCCCCGGAAGTTACTCGGACTGGGCGTCAGCATAGCCGGGCGGGTCAACCCCAACACCGGCCGCAGCTACCTCTACTTCACCGCCGAGCCCCGCTCGCTGAGCGAAATCCTCGAGGAGCGTCTCGGCCACCCGGTACTCATCGAGAACGACACCCGGGCCCGCTGCTACGGCGAATACATCCAGGGCTGCCGGGGCGACGAGAAGAACATCATCTACCTCAACCTCGGACGAGGGATGGCCATCGGGATCATCGTCGACGGAAAACTCTACTACGGACACTCGGGCTTCGCGGGAGAGTTCGGCCACGCCCCCTTCTTCGACAACGAGATCATCTGCGAATGCGGCAAAAAAGGCTGCCTCGAAACGGAAGTCTCCGGCATCGCCATCGAACGCAAAATGGCCGCCCAGATCGAAGCCGGACGAAGCACCGTCCTTTCCGCCAAGTATCGAAAAACAAAAGAGTTGAGAATCCGGGAAATCGTGCAGGCCGCCCGTCACGACGACACTCTCTCCATCGAACTGATCGAGGAAGCGGGAGAGAAAATCGGCAAAAGCATCGCCTACCTGATCAACATCTTCAACCCCGAACAAGTCATCATCGGAGGCCGCATGGCCGCCGCCGGAGACACCCTGATGCTCCCCCTGCAAGCCGCCGTCAACAAATATTCCCTGCGCCTGGTCTACAACGACACCCTCTTCCGGGCCACCACCCTCGAAGACAACATCGGAGCCCTGGGCGCGGCCATGTTGATCCGGAACAAAATCATCGGTTTATAATTTGCGACTATGGATCTTCTGCAAAGCGATTTGGTTAAACTGAGGGCCCTGGAGCCCGAGGACATCGAGATTCTCTACAAGTGGGAGAACGACACCGACATCTGGAAGGTGAGCAACACGGTGGCGCCCTTTTCGAAGTATGTGCTCGGCCGGTTTATCGAGGAGCAGAGCCGGGACATCTACGAGACCCGGCAGCTGAGATTGATCGTCGAGGCCAATTCGACGGGGGCTCCCGTGGGGGCCATCGACCTCTTCGACATCGACCCCTACAACGCCCGGGCCGGGGTAGGCATCCTGATCTACCGGACCAAGGACCAGCAGAAGGGGTACGCCTCGGAGGCCCTGTCGCTGCTCGTGCGCTACTGCTTCCAGGTGCTGCACTTCAACCAGTTGTACTGCAACATCCCCTCGAATAACCTGCGAAGCCTGGCGCTTTTCAAAAGCAAGGGCTTTTCGATTATCGGCCTCAAGCGGGAGTGGACCAAAACCACCGCGGGCTGGCAGGATGAATACATGCTGCAAATACTTAATTCCATAAAAGGATAATGCCATGACAAAGATACCCGCCCGCCTGACCTCGCTTATCGGCGAGACCCCCCTGCAGGAACTCACCAAGTACGCCTGCACCGAAGGCCTCGGGGCCAGCCTCATCGCCAAAGTCGAATCCTTCAACCCCGGAGGCAGCGTCAAAGACCGCATAGCCCTCGGCATGGTAGAAAAGGCCGAACAAGACGGCCTGCTGAAACCCGGAGCCACCCTGATCGAGCCCACCAGCGGAAACACCGGAATCGGCCTGGCCCTCGTGGCCGCCGTAAAAGGCTACCGGGTGATCCTGACCATGCCCGAGACCATGAGCCTCGAGCGGAGAAACCTGCTGAAAGCCTACGGAGCCCGCCTCGAACTGACCCCCGGCAGCGAAGGAATGTCCGGAGCCATAGCCCGGGCCGAAGCCCTAAGAAAGGAAATCCCCGGCGCCATGATCTTAGGCCAGTTCGACAACCCAGCCAACCCCGCCACCCACGAAAAAACCACCGGCCCCGAAATCTGGCGCGACACTGAAGGCCAGATAGACATCTTCGTGGCCGGAGTAGGAACCGGAGGAACCATAAGCGGAGCCGGAAGATACCTGAAAGCAAAAAATCCCAACATCAAAATAGTAGCCGTAGAACCCGCCGAATCCCCCGTCCTATCCGGAGGAAAACCCGGTCCCCACAAAATCCAAGGCATAGGAGCCGGATTCATCCCCAAAAACTACGACCCAAAAGTAGTAGACGAAGTAATCCCTGTAACCTCTGACCAAGCCCTGAAAACCGGACGACAATTAGCCGACCAAGAAGGCATCTTAGCCGGAATAAGCGCCGGAGCCGCCCTAAAAGCCGCCACCGAACTAGCCAAAAGACTAGAAAACAAAGGAAAACGAATCATAGTCCTCCTCCCGGACACCGGAGAAAGATACCTCTCAACCCTACTCTACGCCCGCGAAGAATACCCGCTGTGATGACCGTCCAATAAGCCAGAAACTGGCGCTTTTGTAAAAGCGCCGCAAAACTTTAGGGCGATACTACGTATCGCATGACTTGACTTCGATCAGTTTTATATAGGTTATAAATAGAGACCCCGGGATCAAATGATCCCGGGGTCTCTATTATAACCTACTTAGGCTAACCAAGCTAATCATGGGAAACGAAGTTTCCCCTAAAAGGTTGCAGGGGCCCCTTTTTACAAAAAGGGGCAGTTTTTAGCCTTGTTGAGCCGCCACCTCGGCGAGTACTTCTTGCAGGTCTATGTCGAGGTATTTGGCTATGCCTTGGCCGCAGGTTTGGTCGGCTTGGTAGAAGCGGGCTATGGCCCGGAGTTTGATTTCGTGGCTGGCGTCTTTCATGTGGTCGGCGGCGTTGGCTATCAGGCGGGCCTGGGCTTCGGGGGATTGCAGCCGGAACAGGTCTCCGGGTTGTGTGTAGTAGTCGGTGTCCTGGGTGTAATGTCCTATGACGGCTCCTCCGTGCATTTCGAGGCCGGGTTCTAAGTAGACGGGGTCGGCCTCGGGTCCTCCGAAGCTGTTGGGGTGGTAGTTGACGCTTCCTCCTCCGTTGCAGTCACCCCTCATCATTCCGTCGCGGTTGTAGTTGTGGACGGGGCATCTTGAGGCGTTTACGGGCAGGCTTTCGAAGTTGACTCCCAGGCGGTAGCGGTGGGCATCCCCGTAGGCGAAGAGTCTTCCCTGTAGCATTTTATCGGGGGAGAATCCTATTCCGGGGACTACGTTGGCGGGGTTGAAGGCGGCTTGTTCCACTTCGGCGAAGTAGTTTTCGGGGTTGCGGTTGAGCTCCAATACTCCGACTTCGATGAGGGGGTAGTCTCCGTGGGGCCATACCTTGGTCAGGTCGAAGGGGTTGATGCGGTAGGTGGCTGCGTCGGCCTCGGGCATGACCTGGACGTACATCGTCCAACGCGGAAAATCTCCGCATAAGATGTGCTCGAAGAGGTCTCTCTGGGAAGCTTCGCGGTCCGTGCCTACGATTTTTTCGGCCTCCTGGTTGGTCAGGTTGGCTATGCCTTGCTGGGTTTTGAAGTGGAATTTGACCCAGAAGCGTTCTCCACCGGCATTGATAAAACTGAAGGTATGGCTTCCGAAGCCGTGCATCTGGCGCAGGGAAGCCGGGATGCCGCGGTCGCTCATCAGGATCATCACCTGGTGGAGGGTTTCGGGCGATAGGCTCCAGAAGTCCCAGGCGGCCTCGTTGTTGCGCAGGTTGGTCTTGGGGTCTCGTTTTTGGGTGTGGATGAAGTCGGGGAACTTGAGCGGGTCGCGGATAAAGAAGACCGGAGTGTTGTTGCCCACCAGGTCCCAGTTGCCCTCGTCGGTGTAGAACTTGATGGCGAATCCGCGCACGTCGCGTTCGGTGTCGGCGGCGCCGCGCTCCCCGGCCACGGTCGAGAAACGCAGGAAGAGGTCGGTTTTCTTGCCCACCTGGGCGAAGATCGAGGCCTTGGTGTAGGCCGTGATGTCGTGGGTGACGGTCAGTGTGCCGTAGGCGGCCGAGCCTTTGGCGTGGACCACCCGCTCGGGGATGCGCTCGCGGGTGAAGTGGGCCATTTTCTCAAGGTACCAGACGTTTTGGATCAGCATGGGGCCGTGTGGCCCGGGGGTCTGGACGTTTTCGTTTTCCCCTACCGGTGCTCCTGCATCAGTAGTCAGCAATTTTTTCTTTTCCATAACGCGAGATTTTATATTTTTTAAGATTTTAGAAATGAAATCCTCTCCCATTCAAAAGTAGGAAACCGGATCGGAAAAACGAAAAAGTTCCGATCGGATCTTTTTATACTTCTATAAGCACCACATATACCGTACCAAAAAAGAGGCGCCCCCTGCCAAGGGGGCGCCTCTTTTTATAAATTGAACTCTAATACCTTAGAGAGCTTTGATCTCTTTGAGTACAGCGTTTGTCGCACGAACGGCGGCAGCGCTCTTTTCGAAGAGGGCTTTTTCCTCGTCGGTCAGAGAGATTTCGAGGATCTTTTCAGCCCCGTTCTTGCCAATGACGGTCGGGACGCCGATGCAGATGTCCTTCTGGCCGTACTCGCCGTCCAGGGCCACGCAGGAGGCCACGACTTTCTTCTGGTCGCACACGATGGCTTCCACCACGTAAGCGGCGGCAGCGCCGGGAGCGTACCAGGCCGAGGTGCCCAGCAGGCCGGTCAGCGTGGCACCGCCCACCATGGTGTCGGCCACGACTTTTTCCAGTTCTTCCTTGCTCAGCAGTTCGGTCACCGGAATGCCTTTGTAGGTGGCTTTCGACCAGAGGGGGATCATGGTGGTGTCGCCGTGTCCGCCGATGACCATGCCTTCCACTTCGTTCGAGTTGGCGCCCAGGGCCTTGGCCAGGTAGCACTTGAAACGCGAGGAGTCGAGGTTGCCGCCCATGCCGAAGATCTGGTTCTTGGGCACACCGCTCTTTTTGAGGGCCAGGTAGGTCATCGTGTCCATGGGGTTGGAGACGATCAGGATGATGGCCTTGGGCGAATATTTCAGGATGCTGGAAACCACCGTGTCGACGATGCCGGCGTTGACGCCGATCAGCTCTTCGCGGGTCATGCCCGGTTTGCGGGGCAGGCCCGAGGTGACGACCACCACGTCCGAGCCCGCCGTAGCGGCGTAGTCGTTGGTCACACCGACCAGCTTGGTGTCGAAGTCCAGCAGGGTAGCCGTCTGGTAGATGTCCAGCATCTTACCTTCCGACATGCCTTCTTTGATGTCCAACAGGACCAGTTCGTCTGCGATTTCGCGGGTGGCGATTACGTTGGCGCAGGTAGCGCCTACGTTACCGGCCCCTACAACAGTTACTTTACTCATTTTCGTATCTCTTTTAAAATTAACCAATCAGCTTTTCATAGTCTGCCGCCGAGAGCAGGGCGTCCAGCTCTGCTACGTTGGTGACGCGGATCTTGATCATCCAGCCTTCGCCGTAGGGATCTTTGTTGACCAGGTCGGGAGCGTCGTTGAGGGCCTCGTTGAATTCGAGCACTTCCCCGCCCACGGGCAGGAAGGCGTCCGAGACGGTCTTCACGGCCTCGATGGTCCCGAAGATTTCGTTTTCGGCCAAGGTTTCGCCCACCGTGGTGACGTCTACGAAGACGATGTCACCCAGTTGTCCCTGGGCAAAATCGGTGATGCCCACATAGGCCTGATCCCCTTCGACCCGAATCCACTCGTGGTCTTTGGAGTACTTTAAGTTCGACGGAATGTTCATGGTATGTTATTTTTAGAATTGATGACGGCAAAATTCGGAAACGAATCCGGTGGCCCAAAGGTAGAGTTTTATTGTGTATAAAAAAAGGTGTTGTGATTTTTTCACACAAATCTATTCCACCGACAAACGGAGTAAAACCGGGTTGTGGTCGCTGGCCGAAAAGCCCTCGTCGAGGGTCTCCACGGAGAGCACCCGCAGGGCGTCCGAGGCCCAGAAAAAGTCGGTCACGGTGGTGGCGGATTCCGGTCCGTAGGGTTTGTCTAAATAGCGCAGCGAGGGGACCAGCGTGTCGTAGATCCAAACTCCCGGCAGGCCCGAGAAGGCTTCTCCGATGGGGCCGGGGGCGTAGTGGGGATTCGAGAGCACCTCCTCCGAGGGGGTGTATCCCGGCGGGTACTGGTTCCAGTCGCCCCCGAGCAGCACCGGCCCCGGGGCCCGGGCGATCTCCCCTTTCAAAAAATCCATCTCCTCCCGCTGCATACTCTGAGGACCGAAAGCCGTGTTGTGGGTGTTTCCCACCAGTAGCGTGTCGCCCCGGGCGGTGAGAAACTTCGCGGCGAGCAGGCAGCGCTTGAGGTTGAACATCCGCTCCGGAAAGGGAAAGCCCGAAGGGTAGCTGAGGCGGACGGCCTCCACGGGCTGCACCCGCGAGAGGATGGCCACGCCGGAGGCCACGCGGCCCATGGGGTTGTACCAGGGCACGGGCACCCAGGGCGCTTTGTAGTTGTAGGCGAAGGTGAGGGTGTGCTCCGGAAAGGTTTTTCGGAGCAGGGCCGCCTGGTCGATGCCGTAGGTGCGGCGGCTGTCCAGGTCGACTTCCTGGAGCAGCATAATATCGGCGTCGACGGTTTTCAATAGCGCGAGGATATGTTCCAGGTTGGCCCGGGTCTGCTCGCGGCTGTCGCGCACCCGACGGCCGCCGTCGTAGAAAAAATCCATCCCCGCGCCCAGGCCGCCGTAGCCGATGTTCCAACTGAGCACAAGCAGCGTGTCGGGCAGGATACCGGACGCCTCGGCCGGACGAACCCCCTCCCGGAGCTTGGGGCGGTACTCTTTCAGGAAAGCCATCCCGAAGAGCAGCACGAACACACCCAAAAGGACCAACACACCGACCAAAGCGTATTTTCCAAACGTTTTTTTCGACATATTTTTAAAGGAGAGAGACTCCGAGTTGCCTTAATACCCTCTGTACTATCATATCTGGCGGCAAGTTCAGCAGGCAGGGATAGCCGTCGAAGGCACAGGCCTTGTTGCCGTAGATCGAGCAGGGGCGGCACCACATATCGAGTTGGACGGCGTTGTCGGGATTCTGGCCCAGGCCGTAGAATCCGGCGTAGGGGTGCGTGGCCCCCCAGACCGACACGGCGGGAGTGCCCACCAGCGAGGCCATGTGCTGGGCCGAGGAGTCCATGCTCAACATCACGTCCAGCTGCGAGATCAGCTCCAGTTCCCCGGCCAGGTCGATCTTCCCGATCACGGAGACCACCCCGGGATAAGCCGCCGCCATGCGTTCGGCGTATTCCCGCTCGGAAGCTCCGCCCCCGAAGAGAAACAAACGCGCTCCCTCCAGCTCGGACAGAGAGGCGATCACCCACTCCATCTTATCGGGCGGATAGATTTTCCCCCGGTGCTTGGCGAAGGGGGCGACCCCGATCCAATACCGCGTGCGATCACCGGAGAGGGCCTCCACGGCGGCACTCAGCTCATAGCGGCGGCGGGACGGAGCCTCCACCGGGGGCAGGTCGAAACCCAGCTTCAGGAAAACGTCCCGGTAGCGTTCGGGGGTGGTTTTCAGGGGGACTCTCACCTTCTCCTCCAGCGACACCAGGGCTTTTTTCGCCTCACGGTCCTTGTCGATGTACACGACGCGCGAACCCCGAGAGGCCATGATGCGGCGCAGGATCTTGGTGCGGATCACGTCGTGCAGGTCGGCCACCAGATCGAAGCGGCCCAGATCGCGGCTCAACCGCCAGAGGCCGGTGAGTCCCTTGTGGCGTTTTTTGAAGTCGGGAGTGAAAAACCCGATGCCCTCCACCTCCCGGAAAAAGGGCTGCAGGAAAGCCGGGGTCAACACGACGATCCGCGCCTCGGGGTATTTCCGGCGCAGGGCGCCCACCACGGGAACCGTCATCGCCACGTCGCCCATGGCCGAAAGACGGATCACCAAAATGCGCGGAGCAGCAGGTGCAGGGGGTATCGGCATGGATTTATTTACCGCCGTAGAGGACGGGGTTGAGGGCGGGGTCGTTGTACATTTTCATCTGCTTGTAGACCTTCATGTACTTGCGGCCGGCGGCCATGTCTTCGAGCAACTCCTCGATGCCGGTCGACAGGTCGACCTGCTGCTGGAGCAGGATATCCAGCTTCTTTTGGCACTGCGCGCGGTGCTCTTCGCTGACGTCCGTGCGCTCGACCTCGCGGGCCATGTGGTAGATCTTCAGGGCCAGGATCGACAGGCGGTCGATGGCCCAGGCGGGGCTTTCGGTGTTGATCTTCGCGTCGGGAAGCACCTTGACGTCCTTGAACTTGTCCAGGAAATAGCTGTCGATGTACTCGACCATGTCCGTGCGCTCCTGGTTGGAGGCGTCGATGCGGCGCTTGAGCACCAGGGCCGCCACGGGGTCGATCTGCGGATCGCGGATAATGTCCTCGAAATGCCACTGCACGGTGTCGATCCAGTTCTTCAGGTAGAGCAGGTATTCGAGCGACCCTTTCTCGTAAGGGTTCACGATGGGCTCGTCCACGTTGTCCGTAAGGTGGTAGGTGTCGATGACCTTCCCAAATATCTGATTGGCAAGTTCGGTAAAAAGCATAGTGGCAGGTGTTTTATCGGGGTTGTCCCACAAAGCTAAAGAATTTTGTGCGATTTGCAAGAAAATACTACTTTTGCAAAAAGGGCCGGAACTTCCGCCCGAAGACTGATCACTCAAGAGATGAAATTGTATCGGATCGCCTCTCTGGCGTTTTTCCTGGTCGTGGCCGCCATTGTGAGCGCCGGGGCCCAACAGCGGATCACCCGCGAAGAGTACATCCAAAAGTATAAGAAGCTGGCCATCGAACAGATGGAGGTCTACGGCATCCCGGCCAGCATCAAGCTGGCCCAGGGCCTGCACGAGTCCGACAACGGCAACAGCCGCCTGGCGCGCCTGGCCAACAACCATTTCGGCATCAAGTGCAAAAGCACCTGGACCGGTCCCACCATCGACCACGACGACGACGCCCCGGGCGAATGCTTCCGCAAGTACGGCTCCCCCGAGGAATCCTACGTCGACCACTCCGAATTCCTGGACAAGTCGGCCCGCTACCAGGAGCTCTTCAAGCTCGACCCGATGGACTACAAAGGCTGGGCTTACGGGCTCAAAAAAGCCGGCTACGCCACCAACCCCAAATACCCCGAGATCCTCATCAAGATCATCGAGGACAACCAACTCTACCTGCTCGACGAGGGCAAGGACGTCAATGCCGTCCTGCTGGCCGAAGCCGAAACGCCCGCCGCCCCGCAGAAAACCACCCCCGGAGTCACCCAGGCGGACAGCCCGCCGGCCCCCGAGACCCCCAAGCCCGTGGAAGTCATCGACGTGGACAACTACTCCATCGCCGTGAGCGGAGGAGGAGGCAAGCACACCGTCTACCACAACAACGGCAGCGAGTTTATCCTCGCCTCCCAGGGAGACTCCTACCAGAAGATCGCCACCGAGTTCGGGCTCAAACCCGCCAAACTGGCCAAATACAACGACCTGGAAGTCCTGGGCACCCTGGCTCCCGGCACGATGGTCTACATCCGGCCCAAAAACACCCGCAGCGAGAACGGCAAACTGCTCCACATCGCCAAAGAGGGAGAAACCCTCCACAGCATCTCGCAGATGTACGGCATCCGGCTCAAGAGTCTCTGCAACATCAACCGCCGGCCCAAAGACAGCCCCGTGAACGCCGGGCAGCAAATCAGACTCATGTAAACCCTTATATTAATCCTAAAACCCATTCTCTAAAAACACCATGGACGGAGACCCTTCCCCTAGCCTCGAAGCCCTGATCGGCAAACTGAGCGACAAATCCGCACTCACCCAAACCGTATTCGACAACACCCTACACGTGTTCGGGAGACTCAAAGAGCTGCTCCACGAACTCTCCTCGGAACTGGACGACGCCCTCGAACAGCGAGGCCACGAAGACGTCCGCATCGAATACCGCGACCGGGGAAAATTCGAAGCCCAACTGCACGTAGCCGAAGATATCCTGATCTTCAGCATGCACTCCAACATCTTCGAATTCAACCGCGAACACATCATCTGGCAAAACTCCTACGTGGCCCAGGACAAAGCCAACTCCTACTGCGGAATCATCAACATCTACAACTTCCTCGCCGACTCCTTCAAGTACAACCGAAGCGCCGACGAAGGATACCTAATAGGAAGGATCTTCGTAAACCGCCAAATGCAATACTTCGTCGAAGGAAAGCGCCAAATCAGCATGCGCCACAATAACTTCGGGACACAAACCATAGACCGCGAAGCCCTCCAAAACATCGTAGAAGCCGCCATAGACTACGCCGTAGACTTCGACCTGCTGGTCCCCCAATACGACACCGTAAAAGTCGTCACCGTCGACCAACTCAACACCAAAATCGAAAACTCAAAACTCCAAACCGGCAAACGCCTGGGCTACAAATTCAACTCAGACGACATCTAAAACCAAACCTCTCAGACCGGCCAGAAACTGGCGCTTTTGTAAAAGCGCCGCAAAACTTTCGGGCGATACTTCGTATCGCATGACTGACTTTGCTAGGATTTTACATAGGTTATACTAGAGAGACCCGCGATCAAAAGATCGCGGGTCTCTCTAGTATAACCTATATAGGACCAACAAGCTAATCATGGGAAACGCAGTTTCCCTAAGAGCGGCAAAATGAAAGGTAAAAATGATTAACTGGCGATTTACCAGATAGTTAGCCGAAAACAGAACTATAATTCACTATAATTCCGGTGTAAGAATCCCAAGGTTTTGGGCCCCATTTCACCTATAAAAGTATAATTCCCCCACGAAAAACCGCCGAAAATGGCGGGCGGCGACAGGAAAAGCGGGCCCTTAAAGCCCGCTTAACCTGTATTTAATGAACGATTAAATCGACATCATCACCGGGCGGACGAACGCTTTGACGAGCCCCAACAGCCGGACGTTGTCGATCGGGATCTCTACCGGCTTATAGTCCGGGTTCTCGCTCTCGAGGCGGTAGTAGCCGCGCTGGTCGGACATGTAGAGGTATTTCACACTGATCGAGGTCTCGCCCTCGTCATCGAACACCACCACGTAGGGATTGCCGAAATACAGCCCGCCACGTCGGCTGGGCGTCACTTTGTACAGGGCCACATCCCCGGCGCTGCACAGGGGCTCCATACTGTCCCCGTAAACTGGGATCGCCCCGCTGCACGGCGGCACTCCTTCTATTTCGATTCGGTCCTCGACATCCTCGCGCTCGATCAGCATCGACTTGATTCCCGCCCATGCCCGCAGGTCGTAGCGGGGGAGCGTCTGGCGGGTGATCGTGCTGTCAGTAATAAGTGGGAACTGCTTAACAATGATATACTTCGTCATCAGATATTATATAAAATAAATAGTGAGCTACTAACGCAGCCCACTATTATTTTATTGCCTCCGCACTATCTACATCCCTGCATATCTGAATGTTGCCTTGACTTCGGCGAGCGTTCGTATCGCATTGAGAGGGACGTCGAAGGCGTGCTTTCGCCCCGGTCCATCCAGGCGCACATGCTGCTCGTCGTCGCCCGGATCGACGTACTGAATAAAGATCTCCTCCTCTCCCGGCTCCAGCTCAATGGCGAGTAGGTAAAGACGCCCGAAGCGGACGCCCTTACGAAGGTCCCTGATCCGGTACACCACGAAGTCCCCGGCCTTAATCTCCGGCTCCATGTCTTTGCCCCCCATCTCGATAGCACCGTCGCACATAGTTAGGCCCGGCAGAGCCACGTAGTCGATGGCCCCCGCCCTGCCGCCCAGCATAGCAGAGGCACTCATACTACCTGTACGCCGGTAGACAGGGATGGGGTGCATGTCCTTGCCCGTCGCTGGAATGTATGCGCCCGGGGTATCATTAACGAATGCAACCACCTCCGCCTCAATTGTAGGCGTTTTTTTCACTTTTCGTTTGCCTACATTTTGGCCTACAAGTTCGCCTACATTTCGATTGTAGGCGTTTTCTATACTTTTCGTTTCAGAAATATTTTCCCTCCCCTTACCTGTGAGGAGCCAATTTAGGTCTACCCCCTCACATTTTGTAAAAATGAGATCATAGTCTATTGTCTCCCTGCTATACCAATTCGAAACCGCCTGTGGGGTTATACCGAGAAATGAGGCTAATTCCGCCTTTCCTTTTAATTGGTAGTGCGAAATCACCCTATCCAGTATGTTGGTTTTCTTAATCATACACAAATTGTTGAACTTTTTCGCTTCACAATTTGTTTATTTCACGTATTGTGTATATATTTGCGGGTAGTTCACCCACAAAAGTATTATAAAAATTGAGATTATGCAGGCACGACTGGAAGAAAAACGCATCGCGATGCTTGCCGGTGCGCATGGCGACCGCCTGAAAACCATTCAGGGGCGCCTGATGCGGGGGGATTTGACCCGCATCGCAAAAAAAGAAGGGGTGACCCGTGAGTGGGTCACCAAAGTAGTCAACGGCTGGGGGTCCAGCGAACCGATCCTGCAAGCCGTCGAACGCTACCTCGCCGAGCGGGGGGGGGGTAACTAATTGAATCAACCTTAACCTATAAAGATATGCGCTACAAAGTTGGAGATACTATTACCATTCGCTCCAAGGAATGGTTCGATAAACAGCCAAAGGATGGCGATGGCGACGTCGAATGTGGTGAGCGTCATTTTCTCTTGAGATATATGTGCGCTTATTGCGGTGCCAGAGCAACAATCACATTTGTCGGCAACGACTACTACGATCTCGACATAGATGACGGCAATAACAGCTGGACGGATGAGATGTTCGAGCCCTCCTTCCACTTATTCTCGAGCGAGCGCGGATGGATGGATGCGGCGGGATGTCCGCATCGCTCTGATTTACCTCCTGGGCCCGGCGATCCAATACGCATCGAGAGAATGCCCTCTTTGAGCAACGACCCGTCGGGCGCCGACGTGGAACTCTGGCGGAATGCCAGTCGGGCCATCCTCCAAACTGAAGGCGGCGAGGATGATGATTGGATAGTCATAGGAGATACCATTCAGGTATCAGCCCGGAAAAAGCACAATGATTTGCAGGATGCCCTAAGAAAATTGGGCGAAGCCCTTTATATAGACCCCATCCCCTGGGGCCGCTGTCACCAAAAGAAACACACCATCGACCTGATCGATGGTGATTTATTAACCATCAAACAACTAAACGTATGAAAAAAGTAACAGCCATCCTCCAGGGATGCAAGCTCGCCGACAAGCTGTTCGGTTTGCGCGAACGCCAGATCAAGACCGCCATCACGGCCGCGCGCAACGACATCGAGGAGCAGGGCACGACCGCCCAGATCGAGTACGAAAATCTCTGCAAGAAGCTCGGCGAGAAAGATGTGAGCGACTACCGCAGCATCCTGAACGGGATGATCAAGGCCCGGAACACCGCCATCAAGTCGGCCGAGACCCTCCAGGTACTGGCCGATATCGAAGCCGACCTCGGGAGCGAGGTGGAGGTGGAGGACGGCCGCTCAATGACGAGCAAATCAGAGAGTGATCTTTAATTGCTCGGCAAGCCTTCTAATCAGGTAATTGGTATCGGTATCCGGTACCGTGCCGACAACGGCTCCGCATTGGGCGCACTGGACAAAGCTGTGCGGGTAATTGGAGCGTAGGATTTTTGCCTCTTTCATCTCAAAGCGAGTTGAGTCACATTTAGCGCACTTTGAAGTAGCCATTATCGTAGAGTTTTGATTAATAAAGTAATTGACAAGACTAAGTTAATCAAAAATCCCGCAGCGGCCCCGGGCCGCCATCCGGAGCGAGACCGGAGCGGGAGCAAGTATCAAACGATAACCATAACCGAATATGTGGTCAACAGCACTACGGACAACGGCAGGAAAATATATGCGGCAACTTCGCAGGCGGTATAGAATTTTCTTGGTGGCACGGAGACGAAGCCGACTTCGCGGCGTTCACGAACTGCGCTTCCTGCTTCCTCAGTGTATGCCTTCCGCACGCGCTTCAAACTGTCTATATGACTATATAAGGCAATGGCAAGCATCAGGATTCCAAGTGCGAGTGAGACGAGTGAAGCACCAAATGCCAGACGGCTGTATAGCCCTGCTTCAGTGGTGGTGTGGAGGGAAACGAGTACTCCAAAGAGAGTTGCAGATAAAAACAAAACGCGTTGCAACCACTCGGATTGTTTTTCGTTGAACAACTCCATCAGTTCCTTGGATTTACGGAAAGCGTCTTCATAGCCCATGTAGTCCATAGAAATAAGTTTTTGATTAGTGAAAGTCTGGCGACCGTAAGTTAATCAAAAATCCCGTGAACGCAAAGGCGTTATCCGGAGCGATACCGGCACGGGAGCAAACAAAAGACAATGACATGAGAGAAATGGTACCAGCCTTACTCGCCTCGATAATTAGTTATGCGGTCGGCGTTAGCGCCGGATGGCAGTATCCAATCACGACCGGCAAAGAGCGGAAACTTATCGAAATTTCCCAGAAGGCAGCCAGGGAGGCCTGGGCGGAGTGCTCCAAAGAAACGGTTTACCTGGAGAAATGGCCGCAGCTGATCGAGATCTCCGCCGAAGCGGCCCGGATAGCCACCGAGGAGACTGCCGAAGTGTGGAGCCTCATTGCCGTGGACACCGCCTGGATTCAGACGCTGCACCAGTCGCTGAAGAACGACCCTAAATAACCATTAATCACGATACAAACGCCCCGTAAATGATCCTCCCCAACGACATACTGCTGCGCGAAACCCCCGGCGGGACCACCGTTTGGGTGTCGCAGCGCCTGGTGGTCGAGGTGTGCGGGGTCAGTGAGCGAGATCTGAAAAACAGCCATAGAGTCCGTTATAAAAGATCCCTGGCCGCCAGTTGGCGGAAGGTGTCGGAGCAAAGCGAGTTCTTCCTGGGCGACAACCCGGGCAAGTCGTGGCGCTGGGGCCGCCAGGGCGGGCAATACTACTACGACCTGGACCGGATCCCGAACCGGGCGCCCTGCTACTACCGGGACAAGCTGCCCGCCAAGGAGGAGCTGATCGCCGAAGTGGACGAGCAGCGCCTGCGCGGCAGCCGGGAGCGCCAGGCGGCCCTGCGCAAACTGGTCGAGGAGCAGGTGCTGCAGCTGGTCGACAATGGCGACATCCACTACTATATGCGCTACCTGATCGGGGACCGCACGGTGTTCGGCCGGGACAAGGCCCGGGAGCTGAGCCTCTCGGTGGCCTGGTGCAAGTTCCTCAAGCGGGCCCTGGCCACCGACGAGCACAAGGCCCTCGGCTTCGCCTCCCAGGAGGACTTTCTGACGCTCTGCGCCGAGATCCTTGCCAAGCGGAACCTCGAGGGGCTGCGGACGACCACCATGGCCTCCATCCGCAAGAAGATCTACGAGGCCCCGAACAACTACGACGAGCTGCACCACTACCTGGTCTCGGACAAATACGGCAACGACAACGCCCGCAAACTGGGCAAGTACCAGATGGTGGACACCGAGACAGGCGAGCTGATCCAGTTCGACATCCACCAGGCGATCATCATGAACTACTGGCTCAACCCGGGCGGGACCACCAAGGGTACCAAGATCGAGCTCTGGGAGGAGTACTGCCGGGACATGGGCGCGATCGGCGAGGCTCCGGTGAGTTACTCGACCTTTACGCACTATACCAATACCTGGGTCAACCGGCTCAAGAGCGCCAAAGAGCGCCACGGGGCGGCCTATTTCAAGGCCATGTTCAAGACCTACGTCCCGGCCCGCCGGTTGGAATACGCCAACTCCCTGTGGGCCTCCGACGGCTCGGGGATCGTGCCCTACCGCTACCAGGACCAGTATGGCAAGTGGCGGATGATGAAGGTCTACGTGATGATGGTCTCCGACGTGGCCAGTAAGTACATCGCAGGCTGGGAGGTATCCCGCAAGGGGCAGCACGTCGAGGACTACCGGATGCTGCGCTCGGCCATGGGTAAGGCCCTCCGGGACAACGGCATGACCGAGGTGGTGGACTTCATCAGCGACAACCATGGCGCTTACACGAGCGCCGAGTCGAAGGAATTTCTGCAGTTCGCCTGCCGCAAGTACCGCACGATCGAGGTCGGGAACTCCCAGGCCAATCCGGCCGAGACCATTTTCCGGCTTTTCAAACGGAGGTTCAAGCGCTATTTCAAGCTGCCGGAAACCTCCTGGAGTGCCAAGGGCCTCGAGAGCATGGCCAACCCGGACTACTACGCGATCATGGATCTGCCAACCTACCCGGAGGCGATCGGGATGCTGGAGACGGCCATCCAGGAGTGGAACAACACCCCGATGGCCAACGGCGTGACGCCGGCCGAGTGGTTCCACGAGAACAAGAACCCCGATGCACAGCAGTACGATGAGCGCCAGTACCGGATGATCACCGGCGAAGTGTCGAAGGTCGATATCAGCTACATGCGCGGCTTCATCGACCTGTGGCGCAGTGGGGTCAAGCATCAATTCGAGATCCCGGATGTGGCCGACGTGGTGGCGCTGATCGCCGAGCACATGGGTTACCACTCCTCGGTGCCGGTCCAGGTGTACTGGGACGACGAGGCGGCCGACATCTACACCCGCGAGGGCGTCTACATGTTCTCCTGCGCCCGCGCGCTGCGGGCTTCGAAGTCCGATTCGGAGGCCGATCACGACAGCCTGGCTGCCTTGGGTCACAACCGGAGCCGGGCCGAAGCCATGGAGCAGATGGTCGACGACTGGGTGCAGGATGTCGAAAACGCCAAGAAGGTGCTCTCACCGCAGTACGGCTTCAACGTCAACCCGGACGGCACGGCCAAAGAGGACTACAACGGCATGCGGGAAGAGATCTCGAACGCCGAGTACAACAAGGCGCTGGCCAAGGCTCAGGCCAAGGAGGAGAAAGCCCGTCAGCGAGAGGAAAAAAAGGAGGCCCAATCCATCGAGGCGGCCGCGCTGCAATTCAAGAAGGATAGCATTTCCGATATGTCAAAATACACCAAATAGCTTAATGATGAACGACCAGCAAAAACACCAAATCGCTGACGGCGCCAAGACGTACATGACCTCCAAGGGTATGTCGCAGGCCGCCTTCGCCAGGTATTCCGGGGTGAACCCCTCGTACCTGAGCAATATTCTGAACGGGATCTTTGACTACCGCATCGCGGAAGATCGGACCGCGGCGATCGCCGACCGCCACTTCGAAACCATCGCCCGGGCGATCGGCATGTCCCTGGTTGTCTCCTACTGGAAAACCGTGGAGACCCCGCAATTTATCGAGATGATCGCAGCTCTCGAGGATGCCAAAGCGCGCGGAGTGGCCAAGATGATCCTGGGAGAGACCGGCTGCGGAAAAACCTTTGCCTCGGACAAGTTCCGGGAGGCCAATCCGCTCGGCACCCACAAGATCACCGTGAGCAGCCTGCATAAGATCAAGGATGTGATCGAGGACCTCAGTGAGGCTTTGAATATCGAGCTCTCCTGGCGCAAAACCTCGAGGGTCCGGAATATCGCCACCGAACTCCAAAATCAACGTGCACAAGGCATCCGGCCCATTGTCATGGTGGACGAGACGGAGAACCTCACTCACGGGGGAGTGGGTGTATGTAAGACCCTATACGACGCCTTTGTCACACCGGGCTACGCCGGGCTCGTGCTGATCGGAACCAATGAGCTTGAGTGGAAACTCGACAAGCTCGAACGTTACCACCACGAGGGAATCCCGCAATTTCGCCGCCGGTTCAAGGCTGGGACTGTCCGGCTGAAGCCGATCGCCCGCGAACACTTCAACACATTCCTGGAAGGCGTCCAGGACCTGGAGTTGCGCAAGTTGCTCATGGGCCTGTGCAACAACTACGGCGAGCTGCACGACTTCCTGGAACCCGCTTTGCGATCGGCAGCCGAACACAACCAGCCGCTGACCGATATCTACTTCAGAACCATGTACGGAATCACCACTAAATCAGCATAGCCATGACCGAAACAAGAGTACGATCGACCGCCGGCTGGAGCGCCGACCGTCGCCGGGAGTTTCAGATTACGCAACTGCAAAGCCTCATCCGGGCCCGGGAGGAGAAGGCACAGTCCACAGAGCGCTACATCGCCCTATTCAAGGACTGTTTTAGTGAAAGTAAGTTGCGGATGTTGCAGCAGCACCTCTGCCGGACGATCGAGTCGATCTGGGAGATGCGCAAGGAGTTAGGCAACCTGGAATCCCCCCCCCCCTGTTCAGTTGCTGATATTTGAGTAAGGAGCGGCTGGCGGCACATTAAGCGCTTGCCCTGGTCGGGGTAAGGGAGGGTACCGGAATCTTAAAACAAGTGAGCCGCATGGATATAAGCGCTTGTATTAGATAAGCCCCGCCGCCTGAAAATCGTGGGGGAATTCCGGTAAAAGACTGGCAGCCTGGAAAGACAGGCAAAGGGAGAGGACGCGAAGGCGCAGCAGCTGCAGCAGCTGAAGTGCAGGCCGCCAAATGGGAAGGGCGGCAGGTGGAAATACCAGGCTGAAATGCCCGGCAGTCGACGTGCCACACTTCGCGGGTTCGAGTCCCGCCCTCTCCGCAAACAAACCTTTAAACGACAGTATTATGGCAAAAAGAACAAAAAAGATTGTACTTACGGGGATCACCCGCGAGCAAATGGAGCAGGCCTTCGGCGAGTTTGCGCTCGCCGACGCCAGGATACAGCGCATCGGCGCGGATCTGGACGCCAAAATAACGAAACTCCGGGAGGAGAAAGCCCTCGAGCTCGCCGCTCTCGAGCAGGCCAGAGAGGACGCCTTCGAGGTTATGCAGGCCTTTGCGGCCGAGAACCGGGAGGCTCTGTTCTCGAAGAAAAAAAGCATGGATACGGCCCACGGGGTCCTGGGTTTCCGGATCGGCAACCCGAAGCTGAAGCTTCTCAAGGGGTACACCTGGCTCTCCGTCCTTTCCCTGGCCCGGGAGCGTATGCCGGACTTCATCCGGACGTCCGAAGAGGTCAACAAGGACAAGCTGCTCGATGAGCGCAAGGTGGACGGCATGGAGGCCCGGATGGCCAAGATCGGCGTTACGGTCGTCCAGGACGAAACCTTCTACGTGGAACCCAAAAAAGAGGAGGTGTAGCCATGCTCGTGCACCACCCCCTACCCGGGAAACCGAAGTACAAATACGCCCCGCGCGGCCGCCATTGGGCGGTCTACAAAATGACCTACACGGAAGGCGGCAGCGCGGGCACTAAGGTGGATGAATTTGACACCATGGAGGAGGCGCGGCGCAAGGTCTACGAACTAAACGGATGGAATTATGAAAGAGCGAAGAAAGGTGCTCCTGGTGAAGCCCAGGAAAGGCGATAATCAGCTACTTGCCAAGAAGGTCGACCGGAACGGGCCCTGCTCCTGCGGTAGCGGCAAGAAGGCGAAGAAGTGTTGCGGCGCCGAGACGAAATACTATTCACGAAACCAAACCCCTAAAAATAAACGATATGAAAAAGACATTGAGAGACCTCTGCAATGAGGTGGGGAAATTTTCAGAAGCAAATCCTGGTGTGACCATCTTTATGGTTGGCGTCGATAAAGCTGATAAGACCAGCGTAAGCTTTGTTTATGGATCTCCCCGGAACCTTGTAGAGGGAATAGGTGCAGCGGTCTCAAGTGCCCCCCTCATTGCCTCGGTGCTTACAGAGGCTATCACATTCTCTGAATCAAACCAACAAGAAAGCCATGAAAAAACCGATGACTGAAGGATGGGAAGTGTTTTCAGCTGAGCCGCCGATCCCTCCCTGTAAGCAGCCCAAATCCCCCCCCCCCCGTTCCGGCAACCGACACACGACCGAAGCGGAAGTATGTAAGAAAGGCCGAGCCGCAAGCGGAGCCCGGGCCGGACCCGGACCCCATCCCGGCAGACAAGGATGACGAGGCGCTGGAGATGGCCCGGGAGCTGTTCGAAGGCGAACATTTAACTGGTTACTACATGATAAAAGCATTCATCGACCTGTTCCTCATGGTCAAACCCGATGATCGGCCCCGGATGGCGCAGATCCTTGAAGGTATAACAAAATAACTCCCGGACGGGTGGCATGGCAGGGGTTCAACTCCCCTGCCGGGAGCAATTAACCAGCCTTTGGGCATAAAATTTACTACTATGAAGATTGGATTTCCGGGAATGTTGTTCCTGATTTTTCTCGTCCTGAAGCTGATGAATGTGATCGCCTGGTCGTGGTGGTGGGTGACAGCTCCGCTTTGGGGAGTATTCGCCCTGCTCACCGTGATATTCCTTGTCAAAATGATGCTTATAGCCCTGAAATAAGGCATGACAGCGCGAGAATTCATAAAAGAGAAGATCGGAGACTTTGAGTGCATGCTCTTTGCCGTTGAGTCCTTGGCGGACTTCCTTGAGGAGTATCGGAACCATCGTCCCGGCGCTGGGAGAATGGCCGGAATAACCAGGGAGCGTATGTATATCTCAGGTCGGATCAGCGGATTGCCCCTCGAGGAGGCGCAACTGGAGTTCGACCGCGCCGAGGGGGTGCTGGAGGCGCTGGGGTACGAGGTGCTGAATCCCATCTGGGGCAATGGCCTCGACCACTCGGCCTCCTGGAACGACCACATGGTGGCCGACATTAAGATGCTGCTGAGCGCCGACAGCGTTTTTATGCTGCCGGGCTGGGCGAGCAGCAAGGGCGCGCGCATCGAGCACGAGATCGCCCGCGAGCTTGAGAAGCCGATCTATTACGGGGCAACCTACTTATAACTGAAGCCATGGACAGAACAAAGCTAAACCGCCGCTTTCACGCCCTTCTGGGCGAGATGGGGATCAAGGACCGCAAAGAGGACATCCTCTCCGGTTACGGGGTGGAGAGCTCGAGGGATCTGACCGATGAGCAGCTGCGCGCCCTGGTCGATCGACTGGAGGACGAGAAGCTGATCCGCACCGAGGGGATGGTAAAAAAGCACCGCAGCGTGATCCTGCGGCTGCTGACGGACATGGGGGTGTATTATGTGGTTCCGGGCGAGCGGCAGAATGCCTGCTGGGCACGGGTGAACGCCTTCCTGGCCAGCCCGCGGATCGCCGGGCGCGAGCTCTTCCGGATCAAGGACGAGCAGGAACTGCTCAACCTTACACGCAAGCTGCGCAGCATGAAGGACAACGGCTACTACTACCGGGCCGATCGGCCGGAGGTGGTGCCGGAACCGCCGGCGGCGAAGCCCGCTGCGCCGGAGATCTACATCACGGTGCCCACCCGGAGCGACGGCCCGGCCAGCTAAAAAAGAAGCCACCGGCGAACGATCACCAGCGGCTCCTATCCTGGAGGGATAGGACAAAGATAGTGATAATTCGGCGATGGCGTACAACAAGCGCGGATATTTTTTACGGGCCAAGGTTTTGCAGGAGATCGCAAAACAGCATTACGAGCCGGGGCGGCAGGATCGCTGCCTCAAGTGGGTGTGGCGGCGCCACATTTACCCGGCCTATGGAATCTGCTACCGTACATTCCTGCGCTGCCTGAAGGCCCGGGATCCCGAGGCGGCCGAAGAGGCCACCCAATTAAAACTTTTTGAATAAGAAAGGCCCCGTGTCCGGGGCCTTTCTTATTCCTCTTCCGCGCTATCCTCGAGCGTGGTGGAGAACTCGATGCGGACAACCTTCAGGCCGTCGCTGCGCTTCTCCGGTTCCACGCTCACCCGGGACAGGGCGCTGAAGTATTCACAGCCCCAGCCTTGCAGGGCGCAATACACCCGGTCAGCGATCCGCATCTTCGCCAGGGCCTTAGTGCGCCAGGCGGGGTTGGCCAGGCTGCCGGTCTCGTCGGCCCAGGCTTCCCAGGCCACCCGGACGATGATTCGGACTTCGACCTGCTGATTGGTGCGCGATTGGTCGGCGCACCTGACAAAGCGCATGTCCACCAGGGCGCAGGTGAGTGACACCGGGGGCGGCTGCTTGTCGTAAGGTTCCAGCTGGCCGCTCTCGAGGTCGATCCAGCGCAACTCGGGTACTTTCTCTTTGAGCCGCCGTTCGACGGCCAGGTAGATCTTGTCCATGGCTACTTAAAAGTTTGTTTGACCAGGGCGTCCAGCCTGGCGTTGATTTCGTCATTAAGGGCCGCAGAATGCCCCATAAATTGGCGTTTTGGAATTGTGATGTCATGCGGTTTTGTCCTGGGCAGATCTGACCCATCCGCCACCTCGTTGCGCACCCAGGTAAAGCGCTTATCCTTTGTCGGCATATATGCGGTGCCACCGGGATGCTTTATGACGCCGCCCTCGTTGTGGATCCGCGCATAGGGGACATTGGGCCCTCCGGCTCCGATGCGCACCTCGCGCTCGGAGATCAGTGTCGGCCGGATCGTGTTCATCAGGGCCCCTGTGCGGTTCATCAGTGAGCCGCGCGGGTTGGGCCGCTTGGTGGGCGCCCAGGGCTTCCCATCCCACCCCTTGGCCTCATTTCGAAACCTTCCCCGGAAGTGCTCGGCAGCGGTTTTTGCGATAAGCCCGGGCACCTCCTTCCGGACAGCCTCGCTAAGGCCATCTATTTTTCGCAAAACATCGTCGAAGGTTGCCATTTTGTACGAAAGTTGTATATATTTGCAGTACGTGAATACGTGCGGTTAATTGAAACGGCCTTTACCCAGTGAGCGGGGGACCGTCGAAAGTCTGGCACAGCACAGCGCACAACTTCGCGGCTCGCAGAAAGCCTCCCTAACGGGGGGCTTTTTCTGTATACACCAGCAGCCCGCGCCGACACTTGTCGACCACTTCCCGCTTGAGGCGCATCGGGTACCAGGTGCGGATCTCGTTCATCTGCCCGCCCGTGATCCGGCAGCACACCACCATGATCTCGTCGGTGTAGTACTTGATGATGGTGTAGTTTTCGTAAGGCCGTCCCGGTTGCTCGTTGTTCAGCCACACCTCCGAGGGAGTCTTCACGACGTCTGCGATGGCGTCCAGCCCTGCTACCCGGTCCTGCTTCTTGCCGGTGGTGTGCGTGGTGAAGTTTTTGGCTGGGAGCGTTACCTGGCGGCCGTTGTAATCGGTGAAGGAGATCTTCCCCTGGTTCTCATGCTTGCGCCGCCACTCCTCGGGGGTTCCCTTGTAGAGCGGAGCCGGTTGAGTCGCCTGAATCTGCTGTGCCTTGGTGACCGCCGGCAGGCTGTAATCGGCAGCCCCCAGCCGGTCAAGGTGCTTGGCGGCTTTCGCGGGGAACTTCCGGATGTACATTTGATTTTCCGTGAACACCTCGCCCGCCAGGGCCCGGTTGACTCCGAACCCCTGCGCCTTGGCGTTCTTGTAGTCGGCGGTGTCGAAGTAGTCGTCCACCCGCTTGCGCATGGCCGGCAGGGAGGCCTTGTCGAACTCGTGCGCCATCCTGGCCACCACGTAGCAGCGGCAGCTCCATCCGTTGGGCGGGTAGATCTTCCCCCAGCGCGGATCGTTGGCCGGGAGGATCACGCCGTCGAGCTCGCGGTGCTCCTCGCGGACCTTATCATCTCCGGCCGTGCGATACTCCCAGTACGGAAACAAGTGAGGCTGCGAGATCAATTCGAAGTAGTCGGCAGTTCGCTCAGCCACGGCGTTGGCGGTCTGGTACTCCGTGCGCGCCCAGGTCTCGTTGAAGACATCCGTCACTCCTTTGGCCCGCTTCAGGAAGTCGGCCGGGCTTTTGCTTTCCTGGAAGATCTGATTCAGTTGCTGGAGCTCGGCAAGGGTCTTGGCGGCCGAGAAGTGGAATAGGTTTGTCTCCATGGCCGTGCGGACCACATCGTTCTGCAGACCGTAGTCGAGCCCGATATTTACAGGCCCCTTCCCGGTGAAGCCCCGGCCCAGGGCCTCGGTGAAGCCGGAGGCGAAGAAGTTGAACAGTTCCGCATCGAAATAATATGCCTCCCCCCGGGCTACCTTTTTGGCCAGGCGTGCATTGAAATCATCCTCGGGGCTATCGTTAAAATTCATCATGCGGGGGGTGCCACCGGACGCCCCCGCCTCGGGGGCTCCTACGAAAAAACTTCTCAACCAGGAGGACCAGATGCTGCTGTTTTCAGGGGCCTCCTCAGGGTCTTCCTCTTCCGGGCCGATCGGGAACGGGCTGGCGGGGCGGATCTGCACCACCTCCTCGCCCTCCTTGGGCTTCGGCACCCCGAAGGTTTCGTAGATGTAATCGGCCGGCACGGGCACCATGGCCGCCGCCTTTTCGACCAGGGCCATCCGTTCGGTCAGAGAAACCGTCTCGCCGGTCTCGGGAAACATGAAGTAGCCATCCCCGACGGGGTAGCCCCGTTTTGCCAGGATGGGCACCAACTTGCGGTTCAGGATCCGCTGCACGAAGCGGCGGTCGGCCTTGTGTTTGCTCTCGAGCACCTCCAGGTGAACCTCGCCCTGGGAGCGGGAGGATCCGTCCAGGGTGGTCATCGTCTGGCCGAGGATGCAGATCAGGATCTCCTCGATGCAGGCCATCCGGAGCTTTTCGTAGATCCCCCCGTCGCCGGAGCTCTTGTTGTCCCGGTAGTCGATGTCGCTCTCCTTGGGGATCACCGCCCGCCGGGCCGATCCCGAGGCTTCGAGGGCCCGGATCAGCTCCTGGCGCGTGGCTTCGTCATAGTTGCTGTATTTGGCGATCTGGAACGGCATCCCGAAGATCTCGACGTATTGGGCCCAGTCGCCGAAGCCTCCGCGCTTGTAGATCACGTAGGGGGCAGCCTTGAGGACCAACCCCAGGTCTTTTTTATCCCCGATCTCCAGGAAGAAGTCGCTATCGCGGTAGGGGATCCCCTTCTCGTCCGATACGTTCAGAACGATCTCGCCCGTTTCGGGGCGAATATGGGCCCGGGGTACCGACTGGAAGCTGAAGCCGTCGGAGAAGTCGAGTTCTTCGACCGAGATCCCCCAAACAATGTGGGCTCGCATGGCCTCCTTCAGGAACTCCTCGAACTCAGGGGTGTCCATCAGGTCATCCATGACCGGCACCGACTCCCCCTTGCCGGTGCGGAATACCAGCTCGGCGTTGGTGATGGCCTCGATGCGTTTGTCGATGGCGTCGGAGAGGATCGGATCCAGCAGCAGATCTTCGTACAGCTCGTAGAGCTGCTTACGCTTTCCCCGGTCGGCGGCCCGCAAGGCGTTGCGCCAGGTATCGATGTCGGCCGTGTTGCGGGCGATGGGCTGGATGGTGATCTGGTTTACCACCAACTGAGGGTTTTTCCCTCCCGGCTTTTGGGGCCCGTTATTTTGCTGTTTCGCCATAATTGGGAGTGTGGGTTATTTTTTCGTTTTGAAGTCGAATTAAAGGCGATTAAACGCCGTTTTTACGCTTTAGAAGTGTTGCACGCGCTTGGGGTTTGAGGAGTGGTACACCAGGCCGCTCTGCCCGGAGGGATCCTCCTTGCGCGGCAGGTCCGGGGTGATATCCCCCTTCTGGACTCCTTTGAGCCATGCCACCGCCCGGTCGTAACGTCGCTGTCGGTGCTCGTAGTGGGTGCCTGGGGAGGTCATGTTGATTAGGTGGTACACGGCAATGTCCTTGACGAAGATCAGCAGCAGGCTATGCCGGTCACCCTCCTTGGTGCCGAAGATCGCCTCCGTGTCGTACATGCCCAGGTAGCCCTTGGCTTCGGCGATGGCCCCGTCGATGGCCGCTTCGGCGATGGCCTTATCGCCCCGGGTGATTTCTTCCTGAAGCTCGCCTCTTAGGTGGCTCTCCAGGTCTTTTTGGTTCAGAAACATGGCTTAGTATCGTTTAGTGTTGCGTGCGCGGGGGATGTAGGTGATTTTACTGTGGTAGCTGACCATCTTATCCCGGATGATATACACGCCCCCCTCGGTGGCGTCGACACCGTCGCAGGGAGCCTTCATCCGGGGGCTCACCCCCTTGAACTGATCCCGCAGGCGCTTCATATTGGGGTTGTCTTTTTCGGCCTCGTTGAGCACCAGCTGACCGTTGCGCACCAGGGGCTCGAGGGCCCCCTCGATGCGGGTGAATTTGTCGCCCTTGTTGCGGGCATCGGGAATAACTCCCACGCTATTGCCGTCGGCCTTGCCGCGCTCGGCGAACTTGGGCAGGAACACCTGCTCGTAGAAGGGATTCTGGAGGGAGTTGTTCTCGATGTAGAAGTAAAGCGTGGATCGCCCTCCCACGAAGTTGTGCATGTCGTAAAACCATTGGATGAAGGCATCGGTGGTGGCCCGGTCTACGAAGCAGTTCAGGACGTAGAATTTGCCCTCCAGGAGGCCGAGCAATACCAGGGCCTTGGTGCAGGAGGCCTTGTTGTCCTTGTTTGAGGTGGCGGGGTCAGCATAGGCCACCAGGAAGGGGAAGCGGGTCAGGGGCGGACACTTGCCCCAGGCGACCTCCCCGAAGGTGGTGCCCTCCGTGGTGGGGTAGTTAAAATATTCACCCAGGCCCGCCTTCATGCTGACTTTCGAAAGCACCCGGTCGATGGCCTTTTCGGAGTTCTTCTGCGGCCAGGCCGAGGTGCCCCGCTCGTAGTCCTCGACGGGGTTCGGTTTGTTCACGTTGACCATTCGCAGGTTGATGACGTCGCTGTGGTCGGCTTTTTCGATTGCTTTCAGGATGCAGCAATCCTCGGCGATAATGTTGCCGCAGAAGATCACCAGCAGGGGGTCGCAGATCTCGCGCGTGGGGAGCAGGGCCTCCTCGATCCAGTTCCATTTTTGGGTGACCATATCGGGGTTTCGGCAGTCGGAGTCCGTGTCGAAGTCGTCGATCAGCAGCACGTCCGGACGCAGCTCGGCGTTGTTGGTCCCGCGCGGCGACTGCCCATTCCCGAGAGCCCGGAAGTACGCCCCGTCCCGGGTAGTGAACTCCTCGGCGGTCCAGCTGCCGATATTCTTCTGTTCCCCGTAATCATTGCGCAGCCGGTCATTGAACTCGAAGAATGCCCGGTAGGGTGCCAGCAAGCGCTCGGCGTTTTCCTGGCTGTTCGATGCCAGGATAACCGCCCGTTTCTTCCGGGTGGCCACCAGGTAGCATACCTCCATGCGGGTGCGGGCCGTCTTGGCCAGGGATCGGGCCCATGCCCGGACCTCGTACCACTCGGGGTTGCTGAGTACCCGTTTGGTTCCCTTCAGGTGAAAGGGTGCCGGATCGACTTTGTAAAACTTCTTGAAGTAGTATTTGAACCAGGCTTCCGGATCGGCCTCCAGGCGGCGGATCCGCTTGAGTTTATTGGCCTGGGTCTCGAACGGATCTACGTCCAGGCCGCTGTTGAAGGCCGCCTGAAACTCGTACCAATCCTGATACGCCTGGAGTTTTGTTTGCTTGGCCATTATTGCATCGCCTCTTTAATGAATGCGTCGTAGAGCGGCAGGTATTCCAAGGCCTTCTGCGCATCGAATTGCCGCAGGAAAACCAGGAATTGCTTGCCCACCTCCACCTTCTGCGAGATATTCGTCTCGGTTTCGAGCGCCCGGATCGAGGCGGTTAAATCCTTAATCGCGGCCAGATCTCCCTTGCTGGCAACCGGCCCCCCTTCCTCTTCCTTTCTCTCCTCCACCTTTGCCCGCCGCTCAATGAGCTGATTATACAACCAGGCGAGGGTGGCTTCTTTCGTGCCCAGCAGGGAGGTTCTCAGGACTGCCCACTTCCCCTCTGTCGCCCATTTACTGACCGTTCCCTCGGTTGTGCCTACACGTGCCGCGACCTCTTTTTGGGTGATTCCCTTTTCAGATAGGTATACCATCTTGGCAAAGTCCTTTTTCTGCTTTCGTGTTAGCTCTTCCATGATATCTGATTTTGGCACAAAAAAAGGCCCTCACGGACCTATTTGAAAAAATAGTGTAATGCCTTGTAACACAATTTTGTGACGCTTGTTTTCGGGCGAATATTTGCGCTCAAAAGGGGGCCGCTGCGCCCCGAAAAGAGCGCATGAAAAACACCTACATCGATACCATTAACAACCAGGGCCAGGAGGCCACGATGCGCCTCTATGGCGCCATCGGGGAGAAGGTCGACGGCGACCTGTTCGCCCAGGAGCTCTACAACCTCGATGGCCTGGACCTGATCAAGATCCGCATCAACTCCCCCGGCGGCGATGTGTTGCAGGGGATGTCCATCGTCTCGGCCGTGCTGGCCATGAATACCCCCGTACACATGTACATCGACGGCATCGCCGCCTCCATGGCCGGCGTGGTTGCTGTCTGCGGTGACCGGGTCTATATGACAGACTTCTCCCAATTCATGATGCACGACCCGGTCTTTTCCGGCCAGGGGGAAGTGACGGCCAAGCAGAAGAAAATCCTTGAGCGCATGAAGGAGATGCTGGGGCGGGTACTGTCCCGCCGGGGCAAGGAGGAGGCCGAGATCTCGAAGCTGATGAGCGAAGAAACATGGCTGTCGGCCGCCCAGGCCAAGGAGCACGGGCTGTGCGATGAGGTGCTTCCCTCCAAGCGGAAGATGGCCAACCTGGCCCCCATGCAGATCCTCGCGCAGATCGACGCCGAAAATCAACCCATTAAAAACGAGAATATGGAATTAACCAACGACGCCCGCGCCTCGCTGAATATTTCGGCGGACGCCACCGGTGCGGATATCTCCGCCGCCGTCATCGCCCTGGGCAAGCGAGCCACCGATGCCGAGGCCAAGCTGGCCGAGATCGGGCAAAAACAGAAGGAAGCCGAGGCGGCTGAGGCCAAGGTGTTGCTCGAAGCGGCTAAGAAAGACGGCCGCCTGGATGCCGACAACAAGGATGCGATCGCCTCCTGGGAGAAAATGTTCGAGAATGACCATGCCGGGGCCATGGCTGCCCTGGGCGCCATTCCCAAGCGTGAGGCCGTCACCCCGAAGATCGACACCAAGAACGAGGCCGACAAGGAGCTGCTCGACGCCTCCTGGGAAGGGCTCGACAAATCGGGCCGCCTGGCCGACCTGAAGGCCAAGTATCCCGACGTATTCGAGCAGAAGTACGAGGAGCGCTTCGGCCGCAAGCCCGCAAAAGTCTAACCATCAAAAACCAAAAACCTATGGCAATTCAAAAAGAAATCTGGGAAGCGGACATCGTCGAGGCGCTGTATGCCGCAAACCCGCACCTGAGCCTGTGCTTCAATTCTGACCAGTACGTGCTGGCCGGGAAAGTGGTGCACATTCCGCAGGCCGGCGCGTCGCCCAGCGTCACCAAAAACCGCGAAGAGTTACCCGCGAAGGTAACCAAACGCACCGACGTGGACATCACCTACGCCATCGACGAGTTTACCTCGGATCCGGTGCACATCCCCAACGCCGACACCTGCGAGCTGAGCTACGACAAGCGCAACTCGGTGCTGCTTGACACGAAGGCGGCACTGAACGAAACGATCGGCGTGACTATGCTGGCCGCCTGGGCCCCGGGTGCCGCCCGCATCATCCGCACCTCCGGCGATGCGGTGGATGCCCATATCGGCACCGGCAAGCGGGCGGAGTTCCTTCTGGCCGACCTGAAGTCCGCCCAGAAGATGATGAACAAGGACAACGTGCCGACCGAGGGGCGCTACGCGATCCTGGATGCCGACATGTACGACCAGCTCACCGACCAGCTCACCGAGAGCCTGTACCGCGATTTTTCGCGGGCCTACGACGAGAAGACGGGCGTGGTCGGCAAACTCTTCGGCTTCAACATCCTGCAGCGCTCTTTCGTGCTGGCATACACGGATGCCAACAGTGTCCTGGCCCCGGGTACTGCTCCTTCGGCCACGGACAACGCCGCCGCCCTGTGCTGGCATGTGAACAGTGTGGAGCGCGCGCTGGGTGAAGTCAAATTCTTCGAGGACCTGGGGAACCCCCAGTATTACGGAGATGTCTACTCGGCCCTGGTGCGTATGGGTGGCCGTATTCGCCGCAAGGACAGCAAGGGCGTGATCGCCATCGTGCAGGACACGGCGGCCTAACCTTCAAAACGTAAGCTATGGAAACCTGGATCGTGGCCCTGATTGCGCCGGCCTTCCTGACCATCCTCGGGTGGCTGACCAACAAAACCGACAAGACTGCTAAGCTGGTAGCTCTGCTGCAGGCAGAGGTTGACCGCTTGAGCGAAAGGGTCAAGGACATGGATGCCGAAGTCATCAGGAACAACAGGACGATCGCGCAGGAGCGGGCTACAATCCAGGAAGCTTACAAATGCAAAACCCCTTCTTACCGATGCCCCGTGCTGATCAAACAGGCGGAGCTCTATAACCTGATTTTATGCGATGACCAGAGGAATGAGGAACAACAACCCGGGCAACATCCGGCACAGCAAGACGCAGTACCGGGGGCAGGTTGCGGGTGCGGATCGGAGTTTTAAAACCTTCGAGACGATGGCCTGGGGAGTCCGGGCGATCTACCACCTGCTGAACAACTACCGGCTGTTTCATGGCTGTGACACAATCGAGAAGATGATCGCCCGGTGGGCGCCGCCCAACGAGAACGACACCGAAGCCTATATCCGGGAGGTGGCCAAGCGCTCGGGGGTCTCCCGCACCAGCCGGCTGACGACCACCAACCGGGACGTGATGGAGCCCATTGTCAAGGCGATGATCGCCGTGGAGAATGCAGGGGCGACGGTCCAAGTGCCCGATCTGAATCTCGGCTGGCAGCTCTTCATGCAGCACAAACACAGCTAATGCGATGAGACGACTTCTTCCCCTCTGCTTCCTGCTTCTACTCTCCGGCTGCTGCCGGCAGGCGGTCCCAGTACAATCCATCCGGGAGCACCGCAGCACAGAGCGCATCGTGGACACCATCACGCGGACAATCCAGGACAGTGCCCTGATTCAAGCCCTGCTCGAGTGCGACAGCCTCGGCCAGGTGTGGATCCGGGAGCTCACGACCGAAAACGGCCGACTACTGAATCAAAACCTCAGCCTGAAGGACAACCTGCTGAGGGTGAAAGCCCAGATCGAGCAGGAGCAGCGGATGCGCCAAGAGATCAGCGCCGATACGGTTTACCTCCGGATCGAGGTGCCGGTGCCTGTCGAGAAGGAAAAGGTGGTCTACCGGATGCGGGCCTGGCAGAAATGGCTGCTGTGGGCCGGGGTGTTTTACCTGGCGCGCCTGGGGCTGAAGTTGGCCATCAACTGGAAGAGCCTAACCTTAAAAACCTTACTAAAACTATTCTGATATGACAAAGAAAGCGATCGGCCTGGACGAAAACGGGATCCTGCTGGCCGACATGACCAAAGACGGGGTTATGCCCACAGAAGACGAATTCGTGGCCCTGGGGAAAACCTACAAGGACACGGCCATCCTCGAGACCGCCGAGGGGGAAACCGTCCCCTGCGACTGCGAAGAGGATGACGAGCCCGAGGACGAGATCTACACCCCGGGGGCCACGACCCTCAAGTATTCGACCTCCGACCTGGATCCGGCGAGCTGCTACAAAGCCTTCGGTGGCAAATACGACGAGGCCACGAACACCTGGGAGGCGCCCGACCAGTTTAAGTCCAAGGAGGTGTTCGTGAAATACACCACCCGCACTGGCCTCGTGGTCGTCATCGGCCGCGCCAAGATGTTCACCCGGATGAACTGGGCGATCAAGAAGGACGGTTACGGCCTACTCGAGCACACCCTGAAGGTGCTAACGCCTAAAAAGGGCGGCGCCAAAAAAATGACTGTAAAAGCTCCCGTACAAGCGGAGGGTTAAACCCGTAAACCATGAAAGAGCAGCTTGTAAAACTGAAGGCTGCCGACACGATCCTACGGAGAGGGGTGCGGGTGCCGATTGTATCCGCGCCCCTTCTCTTGAGGGTCTTCGGCGTCCGGCGCCTGAGCGTCACCCTGCACCAGCCCACCATGGGAGCCCTGATCATGATCGGCCGGGTGGTGGCCGAGATGGGGCTTTCGTCACAGGAGTTTCAGAACCTGACCGTGGAACAATGCTACCGGCTGGTCGAGCAATATGGCGAGAAGGTGATGCAGATCCTCTCCATCGTCATCCTGCGACGCAAAAAACTCGTCGAACGATACCACGAACGCCTGGCGGTCAAGTTACTGTGGAAGATCGAGCCCACTATGCAGGCTTACGCCCTACGCATCGTCCTGCTGCTTAACGGCGTCGCGGATTTTATCAATTCTATCAGATCGATCCAGGAGGAAATGCCGGATCTGCTGAGTCCGAGGATTCAGGGGAGTCAAGAGGACGAGTAACCGGCCTCCATAGCCCCTGGGGTATGATCTACCAGTTGCGCAAGGATCTGCACATGACCGCCGACGAGGTTCTCTGGGGTGAATCCTGGGCGAACATAACGATGATGCTGGCCGACTCCCCGCGCTACACAACCGCAAAAGGCGGCCCCCTGGGGCTGGCCGAGCCCGAAGAAATGAGTGACGAAGACCTGATTAAGTACGCAGAGAGCCTGTAATATGGACGAAATCGACATCCGATTCTTGATTAACAGCCCCGAGGTGGAGCAGGAAAACTCCCGTGTCAAGGCGGCCCTTTCCGGTACGGAAAAGGCCAGCGTCGCCGCGGGCAAGGCCATGGCTTCAGCCTTCGAGCAGGGCAACATCCCCCTGGAGAACATGACCGAGAACATCCGGATCCAGAAGCAGGTGCTCGCGGACCTCGAGAAGCAGCACAAGGCCGCCGAGAAGAAAGTGGACAAGATGGCGCCGGGCGCGGCCAAGGAGGCTGCCAACGCCCAGCTGCGCACGGCCAAGAAGGAGATCGAGGAGGAACGGGCGGCCCTGGGGGCGCTGGAGGCCCAGCAGCGCCAGTACGAACAATCCACCGTCTCGCTGCGGACGAAAATCCGCAAGGCGAAGGACGAGATGGCCGGTATGGTCGAGGGAACGGACGAGTATAAGCAGAAAATGCAGGAGCTCGGCGTCCTGCAGGACCGGTTTGCGGACATTTCCAAGCAGGGGCAGATCTTCGCCGATGACCAGAAATACATCCGGGCCACCACGGAGACCATCCAGGGAATCTCGGGCGCCATGGCTGCCGGCACCGGCATCGCCACCCTGTTCGGGGCCTCGCAGGAGAACCTGGCCAAGATCCAGGCCCGCCTGCAGGCGGTGATGGCCATCTCCATCGGCGTGAACCAGGTCGCCCAGGTACTTAACAAGGACAGTTACTTCACTCACCTGATCCTGGCCCGGGCCAAAGATCAGGTAACGGTGGCCACGACACGCTTGTCCGTTGCCCTGGGCATTTCCAATGTGGCCGCCAAGGCCCTGATGGCGACCCTTACCCTGGGGCTTTCGCTGGCCATCACGGGGGCGATCGTACTATTCAACCGGATGAGCAAGGCCAAGGAGGAGGCCCTGAAAAAGGACGCCGCCCTGCACGACCAGGTGGTCAAAAGCCGCATCGAGATCACCCAGGAGACGGCAGAGATCGGCCGGCAGTTCGAAGCCCTGCAGAAAGCAGAAAAGGGCACCAAGGGCTACGAGAAGGCCAAGGATAAGATCCTGTCCGGTTACGGGAAGTACCTCCAGGGGCTCTCGACGGAGATCCGCACCCTCCAGGATGTGGAAGGAGCCTACAAGGCCATCTCCACAGCGGCCATCCAGAGCATCAACGACCGGGCTCGGGCGGCTTTCGTATCCGACGCCCAGGGTACAGCCAACGAGAAGATGGGCGGCGCCATGAAGGGGATCCGGGACAACGTCACCGGATTCTTCAGCCGCGAGTACCTGGATAAATTTCCCCTGACCATCACCAATATCATGGCCGAGGTGACCGACATTCTTTTGTCGGCCGGCAAGACCGGCTCCGAGAAAATGGACGCCGCTATGGAGGCGCTGACCAAGCGCGGCATAGGAGAGCTGGATGCCCGCAGGTACCTCACCGGCCGGATGAATGTGGTGGATGAGATGGGAGGGAAAAACCTCGTCCAGGACTTTCATATCGCCCTTACGGAATTGGACAGCGTCGAGAAGGTGGCCGACCGTGTCTTCGGAAAGGCAACCCCCGACAAGGAGGCGATCGCCCAGAACAAGGCTTACTGGGAGCAGCAGCGCGATGGTGCCCAGGCTGCCCTCGCGGCCATGGAAAACGGGAAACGCGGGACGGCCGAGTGGGACGAGCAACTCAAAAAATTGCGCACGGCCGAGCAGAAGCTGAAGACGTGGGACTTCGCCACGGATCCGGCTAAACTCCAAAGCAAGATCGGACAGGCGGCCCTCCAGGGAGAAATTGAGCTGGAGAGCGCCCGCGTTGCCGTCATGGAGGACGGGCGGGATAAGCGCCTGGCCACCGCTGAGAACGAATACCGGCAGCGCCTGGCCTCGATCAACAAAGAGCAGGCGGATCTGGCTGCTCAATATAAGGCCGCCGGCAAGAAAATGAGCCCGGAGGAGAAAGAGGCTTTCGGCGCCCGGCGGGAGTTGGCCGGGGTGGAACGCGACAATAAGCGCTACCAGGCTGAACTCGAATATTTCAACCAGACCGAAGCCCTCTACAAAGAGCTGGCCGACGTATTCCTGACCGAGGAGCAGCGCAAAACGAAGGCTATCCAGGACCGCTTCGACGAACTGCGCAACCGGGTCAACACCAGCGCGCAGCGTGACGGGATGTCCGGCGGCGAGGCTGCCGTGCTGTATGGCCAGATCGACAAGGCTCAACAGAAGGCCGAGCTTGACGAGCTGCGCGAGCAATTCCGCAGCTACGAGGAGCAGGTCGCCCAGATCGCGGCGACCTACAACGACAAGATCCTGAAGCTTCGCGCCGCCGGCTACGAAGCACAGGCGCAGGAGGCTGAGCGGCAGCGGGACAAAGCCCTGAAGGCCCTCTCGGCGTCCATGCTCCAGGAGAGCGATCTGTGGATCCGGTTGTTCTCCGAAGCGTCACTTAAGTCGGTGGCGCAGATCCGCAGCCTGCTCGATGAAACCCAGAAGCTTTACGATTTCCTGCAGGGGAAAGAGGGGGCTGCCAAGCCGGTAGGCTTTACGGACGAGCAGCTGGAGAACCTCAAAAAGAGCCCCGAGAGCCTGCGGGCCATTCAGGAGGCCATCCAAAAACTCAAGCAAGAGCTCGGACAGAAAAGCCCCTTCGAGCGCTTTTCGGTCGACGTCAAGGCGGGCGTCGATAAGATCTCGAACGCCTTTAAGGACGGGAAGGGATGGGAGGAGGTCGCTGGGGGTGTTGGGATTATAAACACCGCCTTCAAGGAGATATCCCCTGCGATCAGAAAGTTCGGGGATGACTTGGGAAATATCTTCGGAGGGGACGTCTCCGAGGCCATCTCACAGGCGATGGACCTGGCCGAATCGGTCGGGGATGTCGGCGCCGGCCTGGCCAGCATCGCGTCGGGGGATATCGTGGGCGGCGTGATGAATGTCGTCAGCGGGCTGGGCAAGATCTTCTCCATGGGCGCCGAGGCGGAAAAGCGCCATCAGGAGGCACTCAAGACCATTGCCGAAGCCCGCATCCAGCAGCAGCGCCAGTATAACCTTCTTCTCCTGGAGCAGAACCTGCTCTATCAGGAAGGCAAGAATGCCTTCGGGACCGACGAGATCGGGCGGGCCACCAATGCGCTGAGGGTGTATCGGCAGGCCATCGCCGACTACAAGGCGGAGCTCCAGGGCGACGCGCCGACCAAAACCTTTTCAGGCGTGACCTCAGGGCTGTACAGTAAACAGCTCGCCACCTACAATCAAGGTATCGGGGCCCTCTCGAGCGCCCAGGTAGTCACGGGCCACAAAAAGACGGGGCTCTTCGGATGGGGCAAAGGGAGGGATACCTACAGCAGCATCCTGGCGGTATACCCCAAGCTGATCGACAGCGAGGGACAGCTGGATGTGGCCCTGGCTAAGTCCATCCTGAGCACCCAGAAAATGAGCGACAGCACGAAGAACCTGGTGCAGTCGCTGATCGACCTGCAGGAGCAGGCCGAGGCCGCCCGGGAGGAACTGAACGCCTACATCCAGGAGACCTACGGAGATCTGGGCTCGGGGATCATGGAGGCTCTCGTGGGCTCCATCCAGTCCGGCACCAATGCCTGGGAGGAATTCGGAAAGACCGGCGCCAAGGTCCTTGAGAAACTCGGACAACAGGCTGCCTATTCACTTTTCCTGCAGGATGATTTTAACCAGCTGCAAAAGAAGCTTGAGGCCGTGTATGGTAGTGGGCTCAGTGAAGAACAGATTGCCCGCAATGCCATGGATACCGTCGATCAATTCTACGACCAGATCGGCGGGAAGATGCAGCAGGCCCAGGACTGGCTTGAGTACTGGCAGAAGCGGGGCCAGGAGCGCGGTTTCGACTTGTGGGCAGAGGATGAGAGCTCGAAAAAGACGGGGGCTTCGGGCCAACTGCAGGCTGAAATGACCGAGGGCACGGCCTCGCAACTGGTGGGCCTGTGGAATATGACCGCCCTGGATATGCGGGCCCTGCGGGAGCTCACGGCGGGAGGGATCGAGACCGCCCGGCAGATCCAGCCCGATGTGCGGCAGATCCTGCTGACGGTAATCCTGATCGAGGAAAACACCCGGGCCACGGCGCAAAATACCGGGGCCACCGTGTCCGAACTCAAGGAGGGTTTCGACCGGATGCACCGGCAACTGGATGCCATTATGGCCAACACGAAAGAAAGTAACAGCAGAAGGTGATGTATAAGCTCAACGGGATAGATATCGGCACTTATGGGGCCGTTGCGGCCAGCCGGGGCGATGCTTTCGCTCTGGTGGGGGCTTTCGATTTCCCAAAGCGAAAGGGAGAGACGGAGCGGAACTGGGATACCGGAATAGAGCCCTTTGTCGAAGCGGAGGATCTGGAGTTCGACGGCCGCACGCTAACCCTGAGCGTGTGGCTCCTGGGGGTCGAGGCGGACCTGGAGGGATTCAAGCAAGCCTGCATCTCGGCCAGGACCCTCACTACGGATTGCGCCGCCTTCTCGGTTGTGCTCAAGGAGGGGGTCAAGGTCAAAGAATACATAGGCCACAATGTCGCCCTGGCCTCCGCCACCTTTTGGCAGCAGGAAGTGGATATCCCGGCATTAGACGTTGCGGCCTCCGGTGGGACCGGATACCAGCTCGACGGCTACAACCTCCGGGATGCTTTCGGCATACGGGTATCCGAGCGCCAAGACAACAACGGTGTGGGCAAGCGCCTCGAGGTGGACACGACACTACCCTACACGCAAACCCGGTACCGGGATCACGGCACGGCAATACTCAAGTGCTATATGCGTGGCGAAGGCTTCGCTGAGCTCTACCGCCAGATGGGCCTGTTCCATGCCCTGTGCTCACGTCCTGGCTTGCGGGCCCTGCACTTCCCGGACGGGTTGACGCTGTCCGGTTACGTCCGGGAGGGCTTCGCGGCAAAGGCCGAGCATTCCACCAAACTCTCTTTTGACTTCAAACTTCGAATCGTATGATTGCGGTATACCGGAAAATAAACAGCGTTGAGCAAGTCGTCTGTTCTTTGGCGGACGACCAGGCCGCATACGCCTGCGAGCTGATGGGCAAGGATGAGGTGGTGGTCGAGATGGTGGCTGAAGGGCCGCTGCCCGTGCAGGTCCTCGATTATATCCGCTATGGTGGCCAGGTGTATACCCTAAACAGGGAGCCCTCCCTCACGAAAGAGTCTGGCCTGAAACACCGCTATGCATTCACCTTCGAAGGACCTCTTTACGACCTACTGGACAAAGGCTACGAGTATCCCATCACTCGACAGACCCGCTTCCCCCTGACCGGCACCCTGCGGGACTTTGTGGAACTCGTTGCGTCGAACGCCAACCAGCTGAATCCCGGCTGGACGGTCGGCGACTGCCCGGAAACCCCTCGCAAAAATATTCTGTTCGAGAGCCGAACCTGTGGGGATGTGTTGAATCAGCTGGCCGATGAGTTTACGGTCGAATACCACATTGAGGGGCGGGTCATCCACTTTTATGATCGCTACGAACGGCACACGGCGCTGGTGTTCCGGCAGGGTCAGGGCCAGGGCCTCTATACGCTCTCCCGGGAGAATGTCGACTCGGAAAACACCGTTACCCGGGCCCTTCTCTACGGAGGAACCAAAAACCTTCCTTTGGGTTATCGTAGTGGCTCTGAGTATTTGCGCTGGGCCGACGCCGCGGGAAATTACTACGTGGAGAATTTTGACGACTACCCGAAAGTAGTGGAGCGGGATGTCTATTTCGATGACGTTTACCCTCACTTTGAGGGTGCCGTCGAGGAGGTTCGGGGCGGCAATTTCGAGGTGGTCAAGTGTAGCGCCATCGACTTCGACATCAACAACTACCTGATCGGCGGGGTGACGGCCAAGGTTAACTTCGTGACTGGCGACCTGACCGGGGTTGCCTTCGAATTGACCTACAACCATGCGAATAAAGAGGTAACACTGATCCACCAGGAGGACGAAACGGCCTTGCCCGACGAGGAAGGAAACCGCCCCCTGATCCCCAATGCTACGAAGCGACCGCAGCCTGGGGATGAGATCAACTTCACGGACATCACAATGCCGCAGGAGTACGTGGACCGGGCGGAAGAGGAATTGCGGGCAAAGGGCGTCGAGTGGCTTAACGTCTACTCGCAGCTGCGGGTGCGGTTTACTCTTTCGGTGGATCATCGCTATCTGCGGCAGAGGGGCATTTCCCTGCAGGTGGGAGATGTGATCCGGATCGTTGACGCCGAGGAGAATATCGACCGACAGCTGCGGATTATCGGCCTGAAGAAAAATCTCCATACAGGCACCCTCACCTGCGAAGTATCGAATTATCCGAGATACAGCTGGGAAAAAGAGATCGAGGTAAAGATCCAGAGCGCCCGGGAAAAGGCGGAAGTACTCAAGTCCGAGGTGCTCTACGATATCAACGCCTCCAAATCCTGGACTGCCCGCAATTTCGCCAGGTTATACGGGGGCAACCAGATGGTCGGAAATCAGGAGATCGAGGGGGATGTGACTCTCCGGGGGATCACTCTGCGGTCGGTTGTTGAAGGACTTACCGGCAAAGTCCTTTGGCTGAAGGATAAGTTGCTGCAGGATAACATTGTTCTAAAGCTGTTCCGATTGCACTCCAAGGAGGTAGTGTCGGACGCGGTCAGCACCGAAGGTCATGTTCCAGGCCTGTTGGGGGTGGGCGCTCTCTTAAAGCGCCTCCTGACTGGCGACGGCCAAGTGGAGACCGATTACCTCCTCGTTCGCAAAATAATGACGGTGATCGAGTTGGTGGTGCAGAAAATGCGCCACCAGGGAGGGATGCTGGTGTTGTCTCCGGCCGGGATCAAGGTCAGCCGGGTGGAGGATGGTGGCAGTTCCTGGCAATGCTTCTTTGACACCTGCGATGGGGAGGTGCCGAATGAATTTATTCTCAATGACCAGGCCCGTATCAATAATTTTTCCGGCACCTCCCAGAAATACCTCTGGGCCCGGGTGACTTCGGTGGGTGAGGATTACGTCAACCTGTCGAAGACCGACAAGGACGGCACCGGCATTCCTGCAGCCGGTGACAGCCTGGTTCAAATGGGCCACCGCACGAATGCCGACCGGCAGAGCGTGACCATTCTCTCGGCCGTGGGAGGGGAGGTTGGTATCCTGACCTATAACGGCATCAACAGCTTCACCCTCGCAGGCAAGGAGGGTGCCTGGTTCGGTCAGCACGCTGGGAAGACCGGGGCGAACATCCCGGGCGAATACATCACCCTGGGCGGCACCAAGCAGCTGCTCGACTACCTTACCGAGCAGGGCGAAGCCATCCAAAAGTCCGTCATAGCCCAAATCTCCATCCAGGGAGGGGTGATCGACCTCTCCGTGAAGAGTGCGGTGTCCGGCATCAATCTCGGAGGCCGGAACTATTGCCCGAGCGCCAACTATCTCTGGGAATCCGGGGGGATAGTTACGGGGACCGGCGTGGACGTCGCCTACAATACGCGCATCCGCTCGGTGGGCTACATCCCCTTCTCGGCGGACCAGATCACCGTTGGCAACCATAACTCCGCCTACGGGATTCTGGTGTACTTCTACGCTGGCACAACCTTCAAGGGCGACACCTATTCCATGTCCGGAAATCTATGGCCGACCTCCTACCCCAAGACCTACAGCGTTCCCGCAGGGACCACGCAAATCCGCTTTATGATGCGCCGCGCCGACAACGGGGTGATGAGCGTGGCCAACTCCTCGGACCGCAAATTCATGGCCGAGGCGGGGAACAAGCCTTCGGATTGGTGCCTTTCCGAGGAAGATGTGAGTCTGCAAATAGGCAACGCGGAGCAGGCAGCCAGCGCTGCTGAGGCGTCGGCCACCGCGGCAAAGGGCCGCCTCGACACCTGGGCTGCCGACAGCTACATATCGCCTCCGGAGAAAACGGCCCTGTTGCAGCAAAAAGCCGAAATAGTGGCCGAGCATGCCGCGATGGCGTTACAGACCACCCGCTATTCTCTCACGACTTCAAGTGAATGGACAGCTTGTGTAAGCGCCTATACGTTGGCCACGGCGGCCCTAACCAAGTACACCGCCGTCACCCCGGAGACGATCACCGTGGGAAATGACTACGAAAACATCGCGGCTTACTTCGATAAGCGAAAGGCGATGCTCGACAAAATCGCCGCCACACTCAAATCTGACGCCGACAGCCGGGCGACCCGCGCCGAGATGTCCTCGGAGCTGGCCATCCGAGATACCGCCATTGCTGCGAGGGTAGCTAAGACAACCTATGACGCCAATAATACCGCCATCGACACCCGGTTTAGCGTTGTCGAACAAACGGCCGCAAGTTGGGGAGTGAAAATTTCCGACGCCATCAATGCCTCGCAGCCTGGGGTGCGCAACTTACTGCGAAATTCCCAGCAGATCGTGTGTGAGTCCGGGGCATATAACAAGCCCATTTACCCTGTCGAAGTATCTTCCCCAGGCGAGTATGTTATTTCCTTTGAGTCGGTCGAAAATAATGCATCCAACGCAATCGGAATGCAACTTGGTTTTTATAACGGAACTTCGTTTACAAGCGGCACACAAACCATCACCTATAGTGGCACAGGCAGGATGTCGGCTGTTCTTAAAAAAACGTCCACTACGAATGACCGCATCATGATCTACCCTGCGTTCATTGGGACAATTCCAAACGGGAGGATCATCCTCAATAAGGTGAAGGTATCTGCCGGGAATAAAGCTACGGACTGGACCGCCGCACCAGAGGACATGACTGCGGACATGCTGGCTACCGGCATTGACATCACAAATCACCTCGTCGAGATCACGGCGGATAATTTGGTCGTCAAGGATAATACGGGGAAAAAGAAGGTCCTCATCCAGGGCGATAAGATCAACGCAACTCTGGTTGACGTCAGCCATATTGAAGCGAAAAGCGGTTATTTCGGCGGCATAAAGATCGATGGAGGAAGCGTTGTCACGGAGGATGGGAAAAACCTATTTAGCAACAAGGCGTTACCCTCTCTCGCATCTCTGGGAGGCTCCGGGCTGCTGAATGTTGCTATCGCCAGTACGGGCCGCCCGGCGGATGTCTCCGTGAAGAAAGCCGAGTCTGTTTCCGCGATGTGTCAGGCTTACACAACCTTTACCACTACCGGCCCTGCCACCGTCAGCTTTATGGCCATCATCGGAGGTCGTTCCGTCGAGGCGGGCCTGGAGGGAACGCCGGGTATAAAAGGGCTGGTAACTGTCGTCGGTGATGATTACTCCTTCTTGGATAAAATTGGATTCGCCGGAACGCGAGCCTACACCCTGAACCTCCCGGCTGCCGGAGCTTACACCATCACCATTCAGACCACAGTGTCAGCGGTTTGGATCACAAATATCCAGGAGGTAATCACCGCCACGGCTCAGGCTAAAATTGCGGGGAACACCGCCAGCGACAATTATGTACATGTCAATCTCAACACCGAAAAAAATATATACGGGA
>JAVBNV010000005.1:0-82250 GCA_031551325.1 Alistipes sp. | reverse complement strand
CTCGCCGAAAATCGTGCTGTCGGGCAGCAAGGAAACGATCTCGGGACTCAGGTTGGCGGGGAGCTCCGGCATCACGCGCGGGGGGACTTCCTGGGCCTGCAAAGAAATCAAACCGCCGAGAATACTCAAACCGAATAACGACAATAGCTTTTTCATGATTTTGATAATTAATAGCTTACATTTTCCCATACCTAAATTAAACAGAAAAATCGACATTTCCAATAAAATTAACAAAAAAGGTCCAGGAGTACTCCCCAGGATTAGGCCACTCTCCATGCGGCGAGGTTTTGGGCTTCGAAAAGATCATTTTTTTTAAACATCTTGATAAATAGATGGTTTGATTTTTTCGAAATGCAAGATTTTTCAATAATTTTGACCCGCATTTAACAGACATGACCCATGAATCGTTCTACACGCAAACCTGGATACTCCGGCGGATGGTTCCGCTCGTTGATCGGTAACGCCATCCTTTCCATCGGAGGCGGCCTGGCCCTGGTGGGGCTTTTTTGCATCATTTTCGCAAACGACGTTTTGCCCTGGTGGGTATCGTTGATCATCATGGCCCTGGGCGGCTTGCTGGCCTGGTGGGGCGATGACCTGCGCACGCGCACCATTTACGTCGACCCCGAAACGGGGCGGGTGGAGAAAAACAATCTTTAATTAACCATAACCAACAAAATCACTCAACAACTATGTGGACCGTATTTATTCCCATCGCCTGCATCGCCGGTTTCCTGGTGGTGTTCTACCTGTTCAAGGACAAATTCACGGGCAAGACCATCAAGGCCTATGACGACGCCAACAAACTCTGGAGCGACGACAAGGAAGGCGTGCTGGCCGAACTATTCTCCAACCCCGCCCAGTTCAAGATGATCAAGGACGCCGTCGGCGAAGCCCAGATCGAGTGCATGTGCCCGGCCGAACCCAAGAAAGGCATCGGCAAGAAACTGCTCAAGGGGGCTACCGAAGTGCTCACCTCACGCCAGAGCTTCGACATGTCGCTCTACTACCTGGTGATCGCGGGCGGCGAGCTGCACATGATCTGCTCCAACGGCGAGATCGTCACCTCGCACGACGCCTTCACGCTGAGCAACCTGCGCAACGTGGACATCCGCCCCGAGAACGCCGCCAACAAGGTGATGAACGTCTTCACGGCCAACGACGGCGCAGCCGGGAGCAAGGAGAGCATCTTCTTCGAAAGCAACGGCGAGGACTACTCGTTCAAGTTGCTGGACGTTTTCCAGGGCTTCGCCAAGTTCAAGGTGGAAAAAGGGTATTCCGGCGGCAAATACGGCCAGAATCCTTTCTACCGGGTGTACGAGGCCGAGGATACCTACACCACGGTGCTTTCGTCGATCTATGGTCCCCAGACCATGGCCCAGTTCCGCGAGACCATTCTCAAACTGAAATAAGGATTAACTCCCCTCATGAAAGAGCCGCGTCCCTACGGGACGCGGCTCTTTCATTTAGATGTGGGAGTACCCCTACCATGCCGGACACCGCTGTGCATAGCGTGCGTCAGATTTTGCTTATCGTCCGAAGGGCCAGCCCGGAGCGTACTTGAAGTACGTGAGGACTGGAACAAGGAGGATAAGTGAAAGATGGCGTGCGATATGTGCAGCGGCCTTAGAAGGCCCACTTTACACCGGCTAGCACGTTAATACCAAGACCTCGGTAGTGGTAATAGGGATAAAGTTTCTGGTTAGCCAGGTTGTTGCCCTGCAGGAATACCCCCAGCGTTTTCGAGAGGCGGTACTCGGCCCCCAGGGAGATATCCACCGTGGCGTTGACCTTCTCGAAGAAAACCGGGCCCGGAGCGTCCGGGAGCACGCCCCAGTCCTCCGAGGCGAAGTGCCGGTTGGAGAGGAAAGTGGCGCCCAAGTTCAGGATCAGTTTATCCTGGTAGTTGTAGCGCAGGCCCACTCGGGCGGTCAGGTTGGGCATGCCCGAGACGTACTCGTGGTCGAGCCGCGTGTAGCCCCGGTACTGCACCGAAGCCTCCACGCCGAAGGAGCCCGAAACCCGGCCTTCGAGGTCGACGCCCACGGTCCACATCGTCATGGAATCGGCCAGCACCGTGACCCGTTCGCCGTAGGAATAATCCCGCACATAAAGGCTGGTCGGCATCAGGTAATCCTTGTAGAGGCTCGCCCCCCCGTATACCTTGTAGGAGAAGGTCGAGGAGAAGCTACCCGTGAAACCGACCCGGCCGTTGTAGACCGCCGTATTGGGGTCGATGCCCTTGATGTAATAGGGATTTTCGAGCACCGAGATGCGGTAGTCGTTGCTGTTGAGCGATCCGTCGATCTCGACGTAGGGCACGAAATAGCCGCTGGTCAGATCCACGCTCATCCTAAAACGGGGGAAGAGGTAGCTCCGGGTGCTGTGATCCCCCGAGAGATCGGGCTTGGAGATGCGGTTGAAAACGTAGTCGACCCCGACGGCGAAGTCGAAGCGGCCCGCGAGCAGGTGGTAGAGCGGGGCCACCGTGATCCGGTCGTTGTCGTAGTCGTAGACGTCATAGAAGTTATCGGCGTCCTTCTGCTTGCCCCGGATGCCGTCGAACTCGGCGTGCAGGGTCACGTCGTGCTTGCCGCCGAAACGCTTACCCAGGTCCACCCCGAAGGTGTAGTCCCCCTGGCTGTAGTTGTCGTTGTCGGTGAAGTAGGCTCCCCGGGCGCTGACCCGGAAGTTGAAGGTGGAGAGGTCCTCGAATTTATCCCCGAACGAAACCTGGCCCCGCAGGGTCGAAAAACGGCTACGCAGGCCGCTGGCCGTGGTGTCGTAATCCGTGGGCAGGGGCTGTCCGTGGGTGTAGTAGCCGTAGCGGCTCACCAAGGTGTAATCGTAGCCCAGTTCGCCCTCCAGCGTGTAGCGGCCGAAGCGGCGGTCGCCCAGCGCGCCGATCTTGTTGAAGGTCTGCGAGGCGGGAGCTTTGACGCCGTTGTCGTTCTCGATCTTGCTCCAGGAGCCGTAGTGGTTGATGTAGGCGCCCAGGGAGCCGTTGACCATGTCGGTCGAGTGGTAGTAGCCGTCCAGCAGGCTCTGGAAGGGGAATCCCAGGGCCGCCTTCAGATAAAACGGCGTCCGGAGGCTGTAGTCGTTCACATTGACGTCCGCCGGGCGGAAGGGCGTGGTCTGGAAGCCGTAGTCGACGGGCATCGCCTTGACGGCGTAGCTCAACTCGGGGCGCAGGGCCACCGTGTCGGTCATGTTGGGCTTGATGGGCAACTTGGTCGCCTCGTTGACCGTGGGTTCGTAGGCCCGGGTCACCTCCAGCTGGCGGTTGAGGGGCCCGGCATTCTGGGCCCGGAGCGCCGGGAGGGCTCCCAAAATCAGGATCGGAATCAGTATCTTTTTCATGCGCGGTAGTTCTTTATTTCAACGTACTGAGTTTTTCGCGGGCTTCGGCCACCACGCCGTCCGTCTGGTCGGCGTAGCCGTCGACGATGCTCTGGTAGGTGGCCTTGGCCTGGAAGTGGTCGTTCTTCTTGACGTAGATGTCGCCCAGCAGCAGGAAGGCCTTGCCCATCCAGTACTGATACGGCGTGTTGGCCTCCGAAAGGGCGTAGACCTCTTTCTCCGCCCCGGGAAGATCGCCCCGGGAGTAGAGCAGTTCGGCGATGCGGTAGCGGCTTTCGGCCCCCTCGCGGGTGCGGGCCGGAGTGACCTGGCGGTAGAGCCTCAGGGCCTCGTCGTTGCGCCCTTCCTGTTGGGCCACGCGGGCCTGGGCGAAGTGGGCCTCGCGGGTCAGGTCGTCCGTCACGAAGGAGGAGACGAGCACCTCGGAAGCGGCCTGGGAGATGGCCGGCGTGTTGCCCGTGGAGACCGTCTCGCGCAGGTACCCCGTCAGGGCCTCGCTCACCACGGCCGAGCGGGAGGAGTGCTTGCTCAGCTCGTGGTACAGGGCGGCGGCTTCGGCGTGGTTGCCGTCCTCGGCGCGCATCTTGGCCGCCCGTTGCAGGGCTTGTTCCTTATACTTGTTGGAAGGCAGCGATGCCACCTCCTCGAAGGCGGCCAACGCTCCGGCGCGGTTGCCCTGCTGGAGCGAGCAGTCGCCCAGGGCGTAGAGGGCGTCGGCACGATAGACCCCTTTGGGGTATTGGCCCAAGTAGTTGTCCATGAGCGTGAGGGCCCTCTCGGAGTTGCCGCTCTGGTAGACCCGTTCGGCGGCGGCGAAGGAGAGCGAATCGCGCTCTAAGGCCCCGGAGGAAGTCTCCACCCCGGCCTGCTTGGCGTAGGCGAAGTAGGAGTCCACGTCGTTGCGGTCGACGTAGATGTTGCGGATGCCCAGCATGGCATCCTGGGCCTGGCGGGAGTTGGGGAACTTTTCGACCACCTGCTTGTAGTAGCGCAGGGCCTCGTTCTCGTTGCCGAGATTCTGGTACGTCAGCCCCAATTCGGCCAGCGCGGACAGGTAGTAGGGCGAGGAGGGGTATTTCTCCACCAGGCTCTTGAGCGAGGCGGCCCCTTCGGTGAAGCGGTCGGTCTGCACGTAGGTGCGGCCCAGTTCGTAGAGCGCGTCGTCCACGTAGTCGCCCTTGCCCGAGGCGACGATGGATTTGAGGACGTCGATCTTGTTGTCGCGCTTGCCCGAGAGGCCCTGCACGACGGCCCGCTGGAAGCGGGCGTAGTCGGAGGAGGCGCTCCCCAGGCGGATGGCCTGGTCGTAGTCCTCGATGGCCTTGGTGTGCTCGCGCTTGGCGAAGGCGATGTCGCCCAGGCGGTTGTAGGTGTCGCCCCGCAGGTTATCCTTGGGGGTGTAGACCGACAGGAATTTGTCGAAGGAGGCGCCCGCGGCGTCCCACTGCTTGGTGTTGAAGTAGCAGTATCCCAGGTTGTAGTTGGCCACTTTGTTCTCGTATTCGTCCTTCGGCGAGAGGTTGATGTACTCCTTATACAAAGGGATGGCCTGGGTGTACTTTTGCTCACGGACCAGCGTCTCGGCGCGCCAGAAGCGGGTCAGGGCGGTGTACTTGGGATTGAAACGGTTGGCGTCGGCGATGTCGAAGAACTTGAGCGCCTGAGGGTAGTCGCCCTGTTCGAAAAATTCCAGGCCGCGGAAGTAGGCGATCTTCTGCATGGCCGTTTTGACGTTGTTGTCGGGGTTGCGCACCGACTGGATGGCGTCGTAGGCCGCTTCGTAGTTGTGCGAATTGAAATAGGCGGCCAGCAGGATCTCGCGGGCCTCGTCGATGCGGGGCGAGTTGGGGAAGGTTTTCACGTATTTATCCAGGATGGTGATCGCCTCGCCGAAGGCTCCCCCACCCTGCTCGTACTGCAATTTGCCGTAGTTGAACATCGCTTCCTCCTGGACGGCCGGGTTGAAATCGGCCGAAGAGGCCAGGGCGAAAGCGCCCAGGGCCTTGCGCTTGTCCTGCAACTGCAGGTAGCTGTCCCCGAGGTGGAAGGCGGCGTTCTGGCCCAGCTCGTCGTCGGCCGAAGCCACGGCCGAAAGCTGGTCGACGGCCCGGTTGAAATAGAGTTGGTCGTAGTTGCAGAAGCCCGCCAGGTAGAGTTCCTCGCGGCCCATCGCCCCGCCCAGTTCCTCGTACTGCTGGATGTAGCGCAGGGCGTCGGCGTAGGCCGCCTTGTGGAAGTAGGATTCGGAGAGCATCCGGGCGATCTCGGCCCGGCGGCTGCCGGTGGTTTTGTCCAGCAGCAGGCCGTGCTCGATCACGTAGTCGTAGTTGCCCTGTTGGAATTCGATCTGCAACAGGTAGAAGGGAATGATCGGCTCGTAGGCGGGCACCGAGGCGATGGAGGAAAACTCGCGCTTGGCCTCGTCCAGATCGCCCCGGGCGTAGTCGATGTAGCCTTTGTAATACGTCGCGTGGGGAATAAAGCCCGGATCGGTGTTCACCTGCCGGAAATAGGAGTAAGCCTTTTCGGTCTCCCCGGCCTGATAGGCGGCGTGGCCCGTGCGGTAGTTGTACTCGTCGAGCCGCGAAAATTCCAGGGCGTAGGGATCGACGCTCTGGAAGGTGGCATAGGCCCCGGCGTAGTCGCCCTCCTTCTCCTGAAGCAGCCCCAGGGAGAAGCGGGTGTCATTGAGGTAGATCGAGTTGGGGTACTCCTCCTGGAAGGATTCCAACAGCTGCCGGGCATCGGGCTGCGAGGCCCGGGCGGCGCACTGGGCGATGTAGTAGCTGCTGCGCATGGCCACGCCCCCGTCGTCGAGGTCGGCGGCCTCGTAGGCCTTGCGGAACTCGGCCTGGGCGGCCTCGTAGCGCTGGTATTCATAGAGTTCGATCCCCCGGCTGTAGTGGTATCCGGCCTCCGTGGCCAGCAGCCCGTCCTGGGCGGCGAGCGGAGCGGAACCCAGAAGAATCAAGAGTGCTATGATGATGCTCTTTTTCATACGATCATAAAGTTTTTTGGGAGCAAATATAGTGAAAGTCGAGAGCAGAGCCAAGCTTGCTTGGGCTCTGCCGAGGCGCCTCCTATATTCTGCAAATGTAAAAACAAACCGCCTGAAAAAGGCGGTTTGTTGACAGGTTGTGGATAACTTATTCGGGAGATTGCGGCGGCTACTGCGCCGGCTCTTTTTTCTCGGCGGCGCGCAGTTTGGCGCTGCGCGAACGGGGGTTGCGCTGCACCTCCTCCTCCGTGGGGACGACGGCCTTGCGGGTGACGGTCTCGAAGGGGGTCTGCACCCGGCCGAAGAAGTCCTTTTCGAGGTGGCCTTCGAAGTTGCCGCTGCGCATAAAATTCTTCACCAGACGGTCTTCGAGCGAGTGGTAGGTGATCACCGCCAGGCGGCCTCCGGGGCTGAGGGCCTTGAGGGCCTGCTCGAGCATCATGCGCAGGGCCTCCATCTCGCCGTTGACCTCGATGCGCAGGGCCTGGAAGAGCTTGGCCAGGAACTTACTCTCGCCGCCCCGGGGGGTGACGGGGGCGACGGCCTCGATCAGCGAGCCGATGGTCCCCAGGGGAGCCCCGGCGCGGGCCCGCTCGATGCATTGGGTGATCTTGTGGGGGGAATCCAACTCGCCGTAGTCGCGCAGCAGGGCCGTCAGGGCCACATGGTCGTAGGTGTTGACCACCGTGTCGGCCCGCAGCGTGCCCCGCTGGTTCATCCGCATGTCCAGGGGTCCGTCGAAGCGGAAGGAAAAGCCCCGCTGCTGGGTGTCGAAGTGGTGGGACGATACCCCCAGGTCGGCCAGGATGCCGTCCACGGAGTCGATGCCGTGGTAGCGCAGCAGGGAGCGCATAAAGCGGAAATTGCCCTCCACGAACAGCAGCCGGGGATCGTCGGGGCGGTTGGCCCGGGCGTCCTCGTCCTGGTCGAAAGCCACCAGGCGGCCCCGCTTCCCAAGCTTTTCGAGGATGCCGCGCGAGTGGCCCCCGCCGCCGAACGTAAGGTCGACGTAGGTTCCACCGGGCCGGATCGCCAGGGCGTCGAGGGTTTCGGGCAACAGAGCGGGAATGTGGTAGGGCTGGTCCATGCAACGGGAATTTAACCGGCATAAAGGTAGATATTTTTGTAGATAATCGCGCAATCCCCTATCTTTGTAACAAGCATCCCACCCATGAACCGACCCGACGCTCCGCTGAAGATCGACCTCGAGCAAGTCATCGCCTCCAAAAGCCCGCGCCTGGCGAGCTGGCTGCCGGGCATGGCCCTCAGCTACCTCAAGCGCATCGTCCACCAGGAGGAGATCAACCGCCTCCTGGAAGCCTACTCGCAGTTGCCCCCCGTGGAATTTATCCGGGCCGCCTTCCGGGACCAGCAGATCAGCCACACGGCCGTGGGGATCGAGAAACTGGACCCCACGGGCCGCTACCTCTTCGCCGCCAACCACCCCTTCGGGGGGATGGACGGGCTGATGCTGCTGGACGAACTGGACCGCTACTTCGGCTCGGGGCGCATCATCGTCAACGACCTGCTGATGAACCTCGCGCCCATCGCGCCGCTGTTCGTCCCCATCAACAAGCACGGGCGGCAGAGCGGCGCCTACGCCCAGGGGATGCGCGAGGCCCTGCTGGGCCCGGGGCAGATGGCCACCTTCCCCGCCGGGCTCTGCTCGCGCCGCAAAAAAGGCGTGGTGGCGGACCTGCCCTGGAAACCGAGTTTTATCAAGAGTGCCGTCGAAAGCCGGCGCGACATCGTGCCGGTTTACTTCGAGGGGCGGCTTTCCAACTTCTTTTACAATTTATCAAATTTACGTACCACCCTGGGCGTCAAGGCCAACCTCGAGATGCTCTACCTGGCGGACGAAATGTTCCGCCAGCGGGGCAAGCATTTTAATATTATTTTCGGGACTCCCGTCCCCTGGCAGGAGATCGCCGAGGGGGGCTCTCCGGCTCTCTGGACGGGGCGTATCCGGGAAGCGGTGTACGCATTGAATCATTCTGTCAAAAAATGATTATTTTTGTAAGACTATTTCTGCTATCCAACCCATGAAACCCATCATCCCACCGGTCGACCGGGCGCTGATCAAAAGCGAACTGACCGACGACAAATTCTTGCGAAGTACCAACAATGCGGGCAATGAAATTTACGTCATCACGGCCCAGAACAGCCCGAACATCATGCGCGAGCTGGGACGCCTGCGCGAACTCTCGTTCCGCGATTCGGGCGGGGGCACCGGAGCCGAAGTGGACATCGACGAGCTGGACACCATCGAGGGCGGCTACCAGCAGCTGTTCGTCTGGGACCCCAAAGAGGAAGAGATCGTGGGCGGCTACCGCTTCATTGTCAGCCGCGACTCCCACCCCAAGCACATGTCCACGGAACACTACTTCCGCTTCAGCGACCGCTTCCGGCAGGAGTACCTCCCCCACCTGATCGAACTGGGACGCTCCTTCGTGCAGCCCCTCTACCAGGGCTCGCGCGCCAACCCCCGGGGCATTTACGCCCTGGACAACCTCTGGGACGGGCTGGGCGCGCTGGTGGTCCTCAACCCCGACATTCGCTACTTCTTCGGCAAGGTGACCATGTACGGCCACTACGAACAGGATGCACGCAACCTGCTGATATACTTCCTCAAGCAATATTTCCCCGACCGCGAAAACCTGGTCGAGCCGATCCACCCCATCCCCCTGCACATCGACTACAACGCCATGGCGGAAATCTTCTGCGGGGGCTCCTATGCCGAGGATTACAAAATCCTGGTGCGCGAGATCCGCAAGTTCCAGGAGAATATCCCGCCGCTGATCCACTCCTACATGAGCATTTCTCCCTCGATGCGAGTCTTCGGGACAGTCTGCAACCCCGACTTCGGGGAGGTCGAGGAAACGGGTATCCTTATCACCATCAAGGACATTTATAAGAGCAAATCGGAGAGGTACTGCAAGATCGAAGACAACCGATAGAGGTCCTATTTCAAACCAAAAACAGCCGCGGATCGCGGCTGTTTTTGGTTATGGGGCATCGGGGCTATTCTTCTTTCTTCACCGACGGCAGGGCGGCATAAGCCGCTTCCGCAGCCGCCTCTTCCTGCGCCTTCTTGCGTTCGACGCGGGCGGCGACCACGATGCTGTATTCGTAGAGGCCGTAGAGGGGAAGCACCACCAGGATCAGGCTGAACAAATCCGGCGGGGTGATGATGGCCGAAAGGATGGTCAGCAGCACGATGGCGTGGCGGCGGTACTTCTTCATGAAGGCCGAGGTGATCAGGCCCATGCGGGCGACGAAATAGACCAGCAGGGGCAGTTGGAAGACCGCGGCGCAGGCGATCGAGACGCTCAGCACCGTCGAGAGGTAGGAGCGCACATCGATCATGTTGGTGATGTCGTTGCTGGCCGTGAAGCCCGCCAGGAAGTTGATCGACAGGGGCACGATCAGGAAGTAGCCGAACAGCAGCCCCGCGAAGAAACAGAGCGAGACGTACAACACGAACATCCGGCTCTTGCGGCGTTCGAAGCCGGTCAGGGCCGGGGCCACGAAGCGCCAGATCTCCCAGAGCAGGTAGGGCACGGCCACCACGATGGCCGTGGCCAGGGAAACCGTCATGCTCAGGTTGAACTGCCCGGCCAGGGAAGTGTTGACGATGTTGAAGCGCACCTGGTTGATGCACAGCGAGTCGTTGTTCATTACCCAGTGGGAGAACTGGCACAGCCAGCGGTTGATGACGAACTCGGGCGAAGCCGGAGCCATCAGCACGCTGTCGATCAGGAAGCGGTGACCGATGAAGGCCGCGATCATGACCACGATCAACGCCAGTACGCCCCGCACCAAGTGGGGGCGCAGGGCTTCGACATGCTCAAAAAAAGTCATCTCGAGATCGGATGACTTTTCTGTATCAGTAGCCATGTGTTACTTCAAGAATTTGTTCTGGCTCTAAGCTTGGGTTGACTCGTCTTTCGGTTCTTTCTTGACCGTTTCGTCGGTGACGTCGGCGGTGTAGTCCTTGTTGACGGCGTCTTTGAATTCTTTGACCCCGCGGCCCATGCCACGCATCAGTTCGGGAATCTTCTTCCCACCGAACAATACCACGATCAGCACCACGATCAGCACGATCTGGGTCGGGCCGATCACGCCCATAGGCAGGAGAAATGCAAGTGTAGACATAATTATATTCGATTTAATTTCCGTTCGAACGGAGTGTTCATGATTGCAATATAGTGAAAGCCGGGAGGCAAGCCAAACTTGTTTGAGCTTGTCCGAGGCGCATCCTATATTCTGCAAATATAACATAAAAAAGTTTCTTTTCTCCTTTTCCCCCTAAATAAAACCATGCCGGAGGAAAACCTCCGGCATGGTCCGATATAAAGGTCTATGTAAGGCTATTTTACCGAAGTAAAGCGATAAGAGCCCGAGCCGATCTCGACGATGACCTGGTCTCCGGTCTCGGTGACGCTACGCACACCGGAACCTTTGAACATGTCCGTCCCCATGGAGGCGGGCAGACGCAGTTCGGCCGAGCTGTTGGCCGGAATCTCGATCCGCCAGTCGAAGGCGCCGTCCTTGAGCGACCAGGCGCTCTTGATCATCCCGTAGGGCGAATCATAAGAGGCGTTGACCCACTCCAGTCCGTCGGGGAAGGTGGGCTCCATGCGGACCTTCTTGAAGGCGATGGACGAGGGATCGTTTTGGATGGCGGCCAGGTTCTCGTAGTACCAGATAAGCAGGTCGCCCAGCAGCATCACGTGGTTGCAGGAGTTCATCGCCGGGGCGGCCGTGTTGCCGTTCCAGAGCTCCCAGATGGTGGTAGCCCCGTTGGCGGCCATGTAGCCCCAGCTGGGGTAAGTCTCGTTGGTGGCGATCTTGTAGGCCAGGTCTTCGTGGCCGTAGGCGGTCAGGCCGCGCATCAACTGCTGAATGCCCAGGACGCCTACGCTGACGTGGCCGTTGAATTCACCCTCGGTCTTTTCGATGATGTTCTCCATCACCTGCTCCTCGTAGCCCGCGGGCACCAGGCCCAGCATCAGCGAGAGGATGTTGGCCGTCACGGTGTTGTTGTCGTAGCGGGCCGTCGAGGGATCGAAGAAGGTGGTGTTGTAGGACTCCTTGATCTTGGCCGCCAACTCGAGGTAGCCCGGGATATCGGCATCGTGACCGCTGAGGGTGGCGAACTCGCCCATCACCTGCAGCAGGTGGTAGAACATCGCCGTGCTGAGCAACTGGCCCGAGGTTTTGCGGGCGGGGTCCTTGGCGTGGATCAGCTCGAGGCTTTCGGGAGGCATGCACCAGTCGCCGTAGGAGTCTTTCTGGAGGATGTAGTCCTTCATCTGGGTGGCCGTCAGGTGGTCGATCCACTTCTTCATGGAGGCGTAGTGGCGGGTGATGCCGCTCACGTCGCCGTACTGGCGGTAGAGCATGTCGGCCACCTGGAAGTAGGCCGCGGGCCAGGTCACGTCGTCGCTCCAGATCGTCCAGTAGTAGGGCGACACGTCGGAGATGCTGCCCTGGGGGCTCTGCGAATCCTCGATGTCCTGCAACCACTTGCCGTAGAAGAGGCCGTTGCCGAAGACGAAGGCTTCGCCGTAGGCGCCCGTGGTGCGGTCGCCCAGCCAGCCCTGGCGTTCGTCGCGCTGGGGGCAGTCGGTGGGGAAGCCGCGGTAGTTGCCGCGGATGCCCCAGTAGGCGTTTTTATAGACTTGGTTGATCACGGAGTTCGAGGTCTCGAAGCTGCCGGTGGTCTCCATCTGGTCGTAGATCACGCAGCCCGTGAAGCTTTCAAGCGCGGGCTTGGCGTCCAGGCCGGAGATTTCGACGAAACGGAAGCCGTGGTAGACGAAGCGGGGCTCCCATTCGAAGGTGCCGTCCTGGGCCGGGGTGTAGATGTCGGTCACCTTGGCGTTGCGCAGGTTGTCCATGTAGAGGGTGCCGTCGGCCTGCAGCAGTTCGGAGAAACGCAGCGTGACGGGCGAGCCCGTTTTGCCGGGGAGTTTCACCTTCAGCCAGCCCACCATGTTCTGGCCCATGTCCAGGATGTAGCGGCCGTCGGGCAAGGCGGTGACCGAGACCGGGCTGATCCGTTCCATGATCCGCAGGGGCGGGTTGGGCTGGGCCTCCATCACGCCGCCGGGGGCGCTCATGGCGTCGGCTTTCTGCCAACCTTCGCCGGCGAATCCGGGCTGGTTCCAACCCGGCATTTCGAGGCGCTCGTCGTACTCTTCGCCGTCGAATTCATTGTTGGCCACGATGGGGCCGTTGGAAGTGACCGTCCAGGTGGCCGGGTCGGTGACCACGGTCTGGATGGTGCCGTCGGAGAGGGTGATCTCCAGCTGAGCGCGCAGGCGGGGCAGGCCGAAGAAGCTCATGCCCGGGTTGCGCATGGCGAAGTAGCGGCCGTTGCCCAGGATCACGCCCAGGGTGTTTTCGCCGGACTGCACCAGGGAGGTCACGTCGTAGGTTTCGTAGTACACCCGGTCGGTGTAGACGCTCGGCACGGGGGCGAAGATGTCTTCGGCGACGAGCTTGCCGTTGAGGTAGGCTTCCGAAGAGCCCAGGCCGGCGATGTAAAGGGTGGCGCGGCTGACCGTGGCGGGGGCCTGGAAGTCCGTACGCATGTAGCGGGCGGCCAGGCGGGTGCCCATCCAGCCTTTGGCGGTGGCATCGCCCTGGGTTTCACCGGGGTTGACCATGGCGTCGAGGCCGATCCACTGGGCCGACCAGTCCGACTCGTCGAGCAGGGCCATCGTCCAGCGGTTGGCGGGACTCCAGGCGGTTTCGCCCTGGTTGGTGGTGGCTTTCACCCGCCAGTAGCAGCTCTGGCGCGACTGGAGGGCGGGGCCTTCGTAGGGGATCAGGATCGATTCGCCGGAGAGCACTTCGCCGGAGGTCCAGAGCAGGTCGCCCGCTTTGAGGGCCTTTTCCGTGGCGGCCACTTCGATCCGGTAGGCCGTCTGGAAGACGTCGCTTCCCGTGGCTTTAATCTGCCAGGAGAAACGGGGCGTCTTGACGCCGAGGGCGATCGGGTTTTCCTGCATCTCGACGCGCAGGTTCTCCACCTTCACGCCCGAGGAGCAGGCCGCCAGCAACAGGGCTGTTGCCAGGCCTAAGATCAGTTTTTTCATAATCATCAGGATTTTAGTTTTGCTATAATTCATGTTTAACAGGTGTTATCACGAAGTTGAATTCGTACTCGCCCAGCGGCAGGCGGTACTCGTCGAGCGGCATGGCCCCCCAGCTCTCGATGCAGCCCAGGCCCATCATGCGGGAGTCGATCGACACGCAGGTCAGCTCGCGGGGGTGCAGTTCGCCCGAGTGGCGCTGGTGTTTTTTGAGGCCGTCGTCCAGGTCGCACGGCAGGTAATGCAGGGCCGTGCCCAGGAAGGATTTGTCGGAGGCGAAACGCAGGCCGCGCCCGTCGGCGTCCCGGACGCACCACCAGCGCAGGTCGCTGCGGGCGCCGGTCTCCTGGGGTCGGACGTAGGGGTAGAATTGTTCGGCCACGGTCTGGTCGTACAATCCCAGGAAGGTGCTGCTGTTGCGGTCCTCATAGTTCTCGATGGGGCCGCGCCCGTAGTAGCGTACCCGGTCGAAGTGCTCGGGCATGACCAGCTGCATCCCGAAGCGGAATAGCTCCGGGGCCCGGGCTCCGGGCTGCGGGGTCAGCTTCTGCTGCACGGCGATGCGGCCCCGGGCGTTGATCTCGTAGCGCATAGCGAGGCGTGATCCTACCTCGGGCATCTCGTAGGTGGCCGTCACCACGGCTCCCGCCCCGGCCTTTTCGGCTTTCAGGGAAGTGAGGTTGATTTGCGGGGCTTTCCAGGCGGCGAGTTTGACCTGCAGTTCGGCCCCGAAGTCGTTGTCCGTGGGCGCCCGCCAGAAATTGGGTTTTAAAGCACTTCCATAGAGGAGCATCTGAACGTCATCGTATTCGAGGCCCTCGATCCAGCCGGTTTTGCGGTTGAAGGTCACTTTGAAATCTTCGGCCGAGACCTGGCAGACGGAGACGCTTTCGTAGAGGGTCACTTCCCCGAGAGGCTCGACGGAGGCGGTGTAAGCGGAATAGGGCCGCACGGAGAGTTGCTGGCGGGCTACGGTCAGTCCGGCGGGTAGCAGTTGCTTGGCCTTTTTGAGTTTATAGGAAAGATTTAAAAGTAGTTCGCCTTGCGTATGGGTGGGGAGTGAGTAGCCCGTCAGGGTGACGTTCGTCCGGGCCTGGGCCGCGACGCTCAGACGCGTTTCCACGCCCTGCTGCACGGGCTCGCCGTCGCACAGCAGCGTCCATTCGAGGTAGTAATCCTCCAGGGAGATGAAGAAATTTTCGTTGTAGACGGAGATAACCCCCTTGTTCAAATCAACGGGTGTACTCCAGATCGACTGCTGGTAGTAGCCCGCTTCGTCCATATGGGGATTGGGCCGGCGGTCGGGGCTGATCAGGCCGTTGCAGTTGAAATTCTGGTCCGAGGCGTCGTAGAGGTTGTAGTCGCCCCCGTAGGCGTAGAACATATCCCCCTGGGCGTTGTACTTGCGCAGGCCCTGGTCCACGAAATCCCAGATAAAACCGCCCTGGAGCTTGGGCTCCCGGCGGTGGAGCTCCCAGTACTGGCGGAATCCGCCCAGGGAGTTGCCCATGGCGTGGGCGTATTCGCATTGGATCAGCGGACGGCGGTCCGGACCTGCGGCGTAGCGGCGCAGGCTGTCGTAATCGGCGTACATCGGGCAGAAAATGTCGCTGTGTTGGCGGGGGTCGATGCGCCCCGGCTCGTCCTTGCCGTCGGGCAGCGAGCGTTCATACTGGATGGGCCGCGAGGGGTCGTACTTCCTGATCCACTCGTAGGCACTCACGAAGTTGGCTCCGTCGCCCGCCTCGTTGCCCAGCGACCAGGTGACGATCGAGGGGTGGTTCTTGAATTCCTGCACCATGCGCTCGTTGCGCTCGACGTGGGCCTTTTCCCATTCGGGTTTGCCGGCCAGGGTGCGCCCCGCCTTGTAGCCGATGGCGTGGGACTCGAGGTTGGCCTCGCAGACCACGTAGAGGCCGTACTCGTCACAGAGGTCGTACCAGAGCGGGTCGTCCGGGTAGTGGCAGGTGCGCACGGCGTTGATGTTGTACTGCTTCATGATCCGGATGTCCTGGATCATGCGTTCGCGGCTGACCTGGTAGCCGTCCAGCGGGTCCACCTCGTGGCGGTTGACTCCTTTGAAAAGAATAGGTTTCCCGTTGACCCAGACCTGGCCCTCGCGGGGACGCATCTCGACCTTGCGGAAGCCCACCTTTTGGGGGATGGTTTCAATGATTCGGCCCGAAGCGTCTTTCAACGTCAACAAAGCCGTGTAGAGGTTGGGGGCCTCGGCGCTCCACTTTTTGGGGTCGGCTACTTTCAGCGTGAACGTATTTTTTCCCGTCGCATCGGGCTTGGTTTCGGCGCGGGCAATGGGGCGCGTGCCGTCGAGCAGTTCCAGTGAAAGGGTCGTTCCGGCGGCGTTACTCGTAAAAACTTCTACCGCGAGGGTCCCGTGGCGGTAGGCGGCGTCCAGGTCGGGAGTGATGAAAATATCCTGGATCGACTGTTTCTCGCGGGCGTAGAGCCAGACGCCCCGGGCGATGCCCGAGAGGCGCCAGAAGTCCTGGCACTCGATGTACGATCCGTCGCACCAGCGGTTGATCTGCATGGCGAAGAGGTTCTTTCCGGGTTTCAGATAAGCCGTAACGTCGAACTCGGCGCCCAGCTTGCTGTCCTCGCTGTAGCCCACGAAGCGGCCGTTGACCCACAAATAAAAATTCGAGGTGGCCGAGCCCACGCGGAACATCACCTGCTTGCCGTTCCAGTCGGCGGGCAGCTCCACGCTTCGGCGGTAGGAGCCCGTGTGGTTGTTGAGTTCCTCTACAAAGGGGGGATTGTCGGCGAACTGCTGCGACCAGGCGCTGGGGATGTTGACGTAGAGCGGGTCTCCGTAGCCGCTGGTCTCCCAGATGGCCGGGACGGAGAAATCGGCCCAGTGGGCGTCGTCGTAATTTTCGGCGAAGAAATCCTTGGGCCGCTGGTCCCGGTCCTTTACCCAGTTGAATTTCCAGTTGCCATCCAGGCTGCGGTAGTTGGCCGAGGCCGTGCGGTCGCCCGAGAGGGCTTTTTCGGCGGATTCGTAGGCAAAGTAGTCGGCGTGCACGGGGGCGCGGTTGATGGCGTTGAGGTTCTGGTCGATCCACTCGGTGCCGGGCTGGGCCGCGAGCGGTCCGGCGAACAGGGCGGCCAGCAGGCCGGTGAAAATCAAGCGGGATTTCATGGGCAGAAAACGGATTACGATGGATTCAAAAAAGGCAGGCCTTACTGAACGTGCGGCCTGCCTGTGGGCGAAGAGCCCGGCACGACCGGCCGGAGACTTCTTATACTATAAGGATATGTCGAGGATTTCGAAATGGATCACGCCCGAGGGGACCGTCACCTCCACCACCTCGCCTTTTTTGTGCCCCAACAGGGCCTGGGCGATGGGGGTGCCGATGGCCAGCTTGCCCTCCTTGAGGCTGGCCTCGCTTTCGGAGACCAGGACGTATTCCACCTGCTTGCCGGTGGTCCGGTTGAGCAGGGTCACCCGGTTGAGGATCTGGACGGTATTGGTATTGATGCGCGATTCGTCGATCACCCGGGCGCTGGCGATGGTCTGCTCGAGCTTGGCGATGCGCATTTCGAGCATGCCCTGGGCTTCCTTGGCCGCGTCGTATTCGGCGTTCTCGGACAAGTCGCCCTTATCGCGGGCCTCGGCGATGGCCGCCGAAATGGCCGGACGCTCCACCGAACGCAATTGATCCAACTCGCTCTTTAACTTCTGCAACCCGGCTTCGGTCAAATGAACACTTTTTGTTGCCATAAATTGATAGGTTCTTTAGTAAATGCATACAAAAAAGAAAAAATCCCAGCCCCCAGCATTCTCTACAGGGGCCAGAACTTACTTTTCGTATGATACAAATATAAGGAAAAGTTTTTGGGTTTCCAAATGCAGAGTTCGTCCGAAAATTTTACTTTCGTTCTTTTACGCCTTTTGTTCGAGTTATTTTCCCTCCGGTTTGCGGGGACATATTCCCGATATGCCCCTGCAAGCCGAAAGAAAAATACCTTTGAAAATAGGCATCAAATAACTTCGGTAAAAATTCCAGCCGAACTCTCCGGGAATTATTTATCTTTGCTGTATGAGTATCCTATTGTTCGCTCCGGCCGATCTCAAGAGCCTGCTCTGGGTAGGCTACATCCTCTTTCTGGTGGCCACCATGGCCTTTATCATCCACGAGAAACGGGACCCGGTCAAGGCCCTCTCCTGGATCGCGGTGCTGGCCCTGTTGCCGGTGGCGGGATTCATCCTCTACATCCTCTTCGGGCGCAACCACCGCAAAGAAAAGATATTCAACCGCAAGGAACTGCACGACCTCGAGCAGATCGACGAAATGAGCCGCCAGCAACTCTCGGAGATCAACGACCCCAGCCTGCTGCAACGCGCCGAGATCAGCGACCACCGCGACACCATCACCCTGCTGCTCAACAACAACAAGGCCCTATTGACGGCCCACAACCGCATCCGCATCCTCAACAACGGCGAGGCGACCTTCGACGAGATCAAAAAGGCCCTGCGAGAGGCCCGCAGCACGATCCACCTCGAATACTACATCATCGAGGACGACCCCCTGGGCCGCGAGATCGCCGACATCCTGATCGAGAAAGCCGCCGAAGGGGTCGAGGTGCGCATGATCTACGACGACGTGGGCAGCTGGGGCCTGGGCCGCAGCTACCTGGGTCCCCTGCGCCAGGCCGGGGTGGAGGTGCACTGCTTTATGCAGGTGGTCTTCCCCTGGCTCACCAGCAAGGTCAACTACCGCAACCACCGCAAAATCCTGGTGGTGGACGGCTCCGTGGCCTTCACCGGAGGGATCAACATCGCCCAGCGCTACGTGACGGGGACCAAGAAAATGGGCCCCTGGCGCGACACCCACCTCAAGGTGGAGGGCGAAGCGGCCAGCATGCTCCAGACGATCTTTATGACCGACTGGTTCTTCGTCAGCAAGAAGCATTTCAAAAACGTCGACAAATACCTGCCCCGCACCCGCATCAAGGAGGAACACCTGGTGCAGATCGCCGCCTCGGGCCCCGACTCGGACTGGGCCTCGATCATGCAGGCCTTCTTTTCGGCGATGACCCACGCCCAGCACCACATCTACATCTCGTCGCCCTACTTCATGCCCAACGAAGCCATCCTGACGGCCATCAAGGTGGCGGCCCTGAGCGGCATCGACGTGCGGATCATGATCCCCAGCCGCTCGGACTCGAAGGTGGTCTACTGGGCTTCGCGCTCCTACATCGGCGAGCTGATCGACGCCCACGTCAAGGTCTACCTCTACCGCAAGGGGTTCAACCACTCGAAGCTCATCATGATCGACGGGCAGTTCTGCTCGGTGGGCACGGCCAACATGGATATCCGGAGCTTCGAGGACAACTTCGAGGTGACGGCGATGATCTATGACAAGGCGCTGTCGGAGGAATTGGAGACGAGTTTTCTGGATGATTTGGGGCGTTGCCGGTTGGTCACGCGGGAGTATTGGGAGAGCCGCCCCACCCTGCACAGTATCTACGAAGCAATATGCCGGCTATTCAGCCCATTGCTTTAGCTCCTGGGGAGACTGCGCATAGCGGAGTTCCGGAATGTCGAATAAAAATGAGGCTTGCCCGGATGGGCAAGCCTCATTGCTGTAAATATTCCGTCGGATTTAATTCTGGAGGAAGCTTTCGTTCAGCACGTTTGTGGTCTTGGTAAGGAAAACCCCCAGCGAACTGGCCGGGAAAGCCTTGGCGGGCACATTACGGCCATCGTAAATGGCGGCAAAATCGTAAGTTGCACCGGAGGTTGTCATCCACGTCCAGAGTTCGGGATAAACCTCCTTGATGTGTACCGACTCCTTGGGATAATTGAACCAGTCATAACCACACAGAGAACCCTTTTCGTCCCGGAATTCGCTTCCGGTATTGGTGATCACCAGCCCGTAAGGCAGGTTATTTTTATCGAAGGACTGTTTCAGGTAGTGGGTCGAAAGGGCGTACAGACGCTGGCCGTTATCCACCTCGATAAACCACTCCACACTCATGGAGCCGGAGCCGGGAATGCGGGTTACATTCCAGTTGCGCATGGTGGAACCGAGGAAGATTCGGTTGCCGCCGTTGCCCGACCAGTTGACCGTATTGCCGACGGTATTGACGAAACCCTCCTTCGACTCGAAATGCTGGGCACGGCAATCCTTGCCTTCGGGGGTGATCAGCCCGTTGAACACCTGGGTGGTGCCTTTGTAGACGACACAGCCCAACTTGATCGATTTGACAGAACCCAAAGCGACGGGCTGCACGCCAAAACCGAAGAGATCCCCGCTGGCCTGGTACTTCACATGGATGACCAGGTCGTTGTAGTCGTAATCGCCCGACCGGGAGTCTTCAAAACAGACCACTTGGAAATATTGGCTGTTCGGGCCGAGATAATTGGGATATTCGGCATAAGGGAGGTATTCGCACAGGGCTTCGAGCGAGCGGGTCTGCACATGGGCGGGCAGAGTGATCGTCATGGGGACATCCGTCTCGGCCACCACCTGGTCATTGATTTTCACCAGGGTGACGTGTCCCGCACGGGTCGGAACATCAAACTCCTGGGAGGTCGCAAAATGAGCGATATCAACGGTGGATTCCTCAGGATCCGTTCCGGGATTTTTCACGCAAGAAACAGCCAACACCATCAGGGCGGCTACAAAAAATAACTGTTTCATAAATTCTAATTTTAAGCTGGGGTAAGGTTTTTTGCAAAATACCCCTTTATTTTTCGGGACAAAGGTACTATAATTTTCAACCTATCAAGTCTTTTTGCCTCTATTGCGGATTTTTTTTCGCACGGATGCATTCTCCGGGGAGACCCACCCTGATATATAGGGTATTTTTTCTATCTTTGAGTCGATTAACGACGAACAACAAACCTTATCCCAATGATTAAAAAGAACTTACTCCTGCTGGGCCTCGCCCTGACCTTTTCTCTTCTGAGCATTTCTTCGGCCCAGGCCCTAAGCCCGATCCGCTTCGGGGTCAAAGCCGGCTTCCAGGGCCAATCCCTCAACATGCACCCCAAGAACGTGGGCGACCTGCTCTCCTCGGACGGCAACGGGGGCTACCTGGTGGGTGCCATGATGCGTGTCTCGCTGGGCGTCGTTCCGCTCTACATCCAGCCCGAAGTGGTCTACAGCCACTCCTCCTACACCATGAAGGACGAAACGGCGGCCGCCTCGGCCAAATACGCCGTCAACAACATCGAAGTCCCCGTGCTGCTGGGCTATAAAATCTTCTTCCTGCGCCTCATGGCCGGGCCGACTTTCAACCTGATGAACAAAACCAACGTCAAGTCGGGCACTTTGCCCTCGGGGCTGAACACCGACCTGGACAAATACGCCCTGGGCTACCAAGTGGGCCTGGGCGTCGAACTGCTCAAGCACCTGAACATCGACCTGCGCTACGACGGCCAGTTCAAGCAGGCCACCCAGAGCATCACCTACGGCGACGTGATGGAGCAATTCAAGACCTCCGTCAACACCGTCCAAGTCAACGTGGGTTGGATGTTTTAAGCACACAAGATGACCGAAAAGATCATTCTCCTCGAAGGCATAGATCCGGCCGAACTCTACGGCAGCGGCAACGCACACCTGGAGCGCATCCGGGAAAAATTCCCGAAGCTCAAGATCATCGGCCGGGGCTCCTCGCTCAAAGTCATGGGTGAGGAAGTGGAGATCACGCGCTTCGAGGGCAAGCTGAATGATCTGATCGAGTACTACGCCCGCTACGGCCACCTCTCCCGGGAGGTGATCGACCAGGTCTACGACGGGGGGATGCCCAGGACCGAGGCGGCCGTCGACAAGGACGTGATCGTCTACGGCAACAACGGGCTGATCGTGCGGGCGCGCACCGTCAACCAGCAGCGCCTGGTCAAGCTCTACGAAACGAACGACCTGCTGTTCGCCATCGGCCCGGCCGGCTCGGGCAAGACCTACACGGCCATCGCCCTGGCCGTGCGGGCCCTGCGCAACAAAGAGGTCAAACGCATCATCCTCACGCGTCCGGCGGTGGAGGCGGGCGAGAAACTGGGCTTCCTGCCCGGCGACCTCAAGGACAAGCTCGATCCTTATCTCCAGCCGCTCTACGACGCGCTCAACGACATGATCCCGGCGGCCAAGCTGAGCCGCTACATGGAGGAGGGCGTGGTGCAGATCGCGCCGTTGGCCTACATGCGGGGGCGCACGCTGGACAACGCCTTCGTGATCCTGGACGAGGCCCAGAACACCACCGTGGCCCAGATCAAGATGTTTCTGACGCGCATGGGCAAGAACGCCAAGTTCATCGTCACGGGCGACGTCACCCAGATCGACCTGCCCCAGCTCAAGGACTCGGGCCTTACGCCGGTAGTGAACATGTTGAGCGGCATCGACGGCATCGGCCAGGTGCAGTTCGACAACCGCGACATCATCCGCCACAAACTGGTCAAGTACATCGTGGAAGCATTCGAAAAAACGCCCAAAGAAGAATAATTTAATAAGACAAATACTGTCATGGCAAAAGCAATCACCAAAACCGACTTTCATTTCGACGGGCAGAAAAGCCTCTACGTGGGCAAGGTCCGCGACGTCTACAACATCGACGACCAGTACCTGGTCATGGTCGTGAGCGACCGCATCTCGGCCTTCGACGTCGTGCTGCCCAAGGGCATTCCCTACAAGGGACAGGTGCTCAACCAAATCGCCTCGAAGTTCCTGGACGCCACGGCGGACATCTGCCCCAACTGGAAGATCGCCTCTCCCGACCCCATGGTCACCGTGGGGCACCGCTGCGAGGGATATCCGGTGGAGATGATCGTGCGGGCCTACCTGACGGGCTCGTCCTGGCGGGATTACAAAGCCGGGGCCCGCGAGATCTGCGGGATCAAGATCCCCGACGGCATGCGCGAGCACCAACGCTTCCCCCAGCCCATCGTCACCCCCTCGACCAAGGCCGAAATCGGCCAGCACGACGAGAACATCTCCAAGGAGCAGATCATCGCCCAGGGGCTGGTCGGCCGCGAGGAGTACGAGAAACTGGAGCAGTACTCGCTGGCCCTGTTCGCCCGGGGGGCGGAGATTGCCGCCAAGCAGGGTTTGATCCTGGTGGACACCAAGTATGAATTCGGCAGCAAGGACGGCGTGATCTACCTGATGGACGAGATCCATACCCCCGATAGTTCGCGTTATTTCTACGCCGACGGATATCAAGAACGTTTCGATAAAGGGGAGAACCAACGCCAGCTCTCCAAGGAATTCGTGCGCGAGTGGTTGATGGAGAACGGTTTCCAGGGCCGTCCGGGCGAGAAAGTTCCCGAGATGACCGACGAATTTGTGGCAAGCGTCAGCGACCGCTACATCGAGCTGTACGAAAAGATCACGGGCGAAAAATTCGTCAAAGCCGACCAGGACGACGTGCTGGACCGCATCGAGGGCAACATCAAAAACATGCTCTCCCGGCTGAAATAATCCTGCAAAACGATTAGCTATGGACAAAAATATTCAGGCGCTCTCGCCGCAGCAAGTGTGGAAATATTTCAGTGAAATCTGCGCCATCCCCCACCCTTCGCACCACGAAATGAAAATCCACGACTACCTGGTCGCCGAAGCCAAACGGCTCCGTCTGGAGTGCGTAGCCGACGAGGCGGGCAACGTGATTATCCGCAAGAAGGCCACGCCCGGCATGGAATCGCGCCGGGGAATCATCCTGCAGGCCCACATGGACATGGTGCCCCAGAAGAACAGCGACAAGGTGTTCGATTTTGAGAACGACCCCATCGAAGCCTATGTCGACGGCGGCTGGGTGAAGGCCAACGGCACCACCCTCGGCTCGGACAACGGCATGGGGCTGGCCGCCTCGCTGGCTGTGCTGGCCGCGGACGATCTGAAGCACGGTCCCCTGGAGCTGCTGGTGACCGCCACCGAAGAGGTGGGCATGAACGGGGCGTTCGGGTTAAAACCAGGCGTTCTGCAAGGCCAAATTTTGTTAAACCTGGACTCGGAAGACGAGGGGGAATTGTTTGTGGGATGCGCCGGGGGCGAGGATGTGAACATCTCCTTCGCCTGCCGCGACGAGGCTCCCGCCGCCGATGTGAAAGCCTACAAACTCGAGTTGCGCGGCCTGCTGGGCGGCCATTCGGGATTGGAAATCATCCTCGAACGGGGCAACGCCAACAAGATCATGAACCGCTTCCTGCTGGGTGCCTCTGCGGAGTTTTCGCTGCGGATCGCCTCGCTGGACGGGGGCAGCCTGCGCAACGCCATTCCGCGTGAATCGACCGTCGTCGTGACGGTCCCCGCGGCCCAGGCCGCCGCCTTCGAAAAAGCGGTCGCCGCCTATGAAACGCTGACGCTCACCGAGCTCAAAGGCGTGGACGACGGGGTGATCTTCAAGGCTTCGGCCTGCGCGACGCCCGCCTCGGTGATCGACGCCGCCACCCAGGAGTGCCTGCTCAAGGCGGTAGCCGCCTGCCCCAACGGGGTCATCCGCATGAGCCCCTCGATGAAGGGCCTGGTGCAGACTTCGACCAACCTGGCCCGCGTGGTATCGGCCCCCGGAAACATCACCCTGCAATGCCTCATGCGCAGCTCGGCGGACAGCGAGAAAGCAGCCTTGGGCGAGGTGATGAAGGCGCTCTTTTCGTTGGCCGGAGCCAGCGTGGAACTCTCCGGAGGCTACAGCGGCTGGAACCCCAACCCGGCCTCGGCCATCCTGAAAACCATGCGGGAAAGCTACAAAAAACTCTACGGCAAGGAGCCCAAGGTCAACGCCGTCCACGCCGGACTGGAGTGCGGCATCCTGGGTGGGACCTACCCCGGCCTGGACATGATCTCCTTCGGGCCCACCATCCGCTTCCCCCACTCCCCGGACGAAAAGGTCGAGATCGCCTCGGTCGAAAAATTCTGGGATTTCCTGTGTTACACCCTGGCCAACGCTCCGGAAAAATAAACAACCGATGGACGCCGCTGGAAAATGGTTTGCGATTGTCAATCCCGTTGCCGGTAGCGGCAAGGGGCTCACGGACTGGCCGCTGATCAGCAAGCTGTTGCGCGATCACGGCATCGTGCCCGAGTACGTCTTCACCGAACGCCACTACCACGCCGTGGAATTGGCCGTGGAAGCAGTCAACAAGGGCTTCCGGAGGATCATCGTCGTGGGTGGGGACGGCACCATCCACGAGGTCATCAACGGATTGTTCATCCAGCAGAGAGTGCCTCCGCGCGAGGTGCTGCTGAGCGTGATCGCCGTGGGGACGGGCAACGACTGGATCCGGATGTTCGGCATCCCCCGCAAGTATTCCGAGGCCATCCGCGCCATCGTCGAGGAGCACTCGTTCCTGCAGGACGTGGGGGTGATCTCCTACCACCAGAGCCGGGTCAAGCAGAGCCGCTACATGGCCAACGTGGCCGGGATCGGCTTCGACGCCTTCGTCAACCGCAAGTACAACCACCTCAAGCAGGAGGGCAAACACGGCAAATGGCTCTACCTGTGGAGCACGCTCAAGGCCGTGCTGCGCTACAACTCCACCGGGGTGAAGGTGTACGTGGACGACGAGCTGGTGGTCAACGAGCTGGTCTACAGCGCCACGATCGGCATCGGCAAGTACAACGGGGGCGGGATGTTGCAGACCCCCGAGGCCATCGCCGACGACGGCCTCTTCGACGTGACGGTGATCCGCCGCATGACGCCCCTCAAGGTGCTGCTCAACTTCAAGGTGCTCTTCAACGGGCGCATCTACCGCCTGCCCTCGACGAGCCTCAACCGGGGCCGCCGCATCCGCATCGACTCCTCGCCCGAGATCGCCGTGGAGGTGGACGGCGAAGCGCTGGGCTACTCGCCCTTCGAATTCGAGGTGATCGACCGGGCCATCCGCGTGGTGGTCGCCGAGCGGTTCCTGCAGGAAAAGGGGGGTATTCCCTCCGCGGAATCCTAAACTCCGCTCCGGCCGGCATACAAAAAGCCCGCTTCTTTTCGGAAGCGGGCTTTTTATTCGTATGAACGGATCGACTATTTGGTGATCCCCAGTTCCTTTTTCACCAGCGGAAGCAGGTCCGTCACGGTGGATTCGTCGCGGTAGATCAGACCACCGGCCGAGATGTCGAACACGAAGGTCATGCCCATGGATTTGCTCACCTTTTTGACGGCTTCTTCAGCCTTGGTGAAGACAGGGGCCATCAGCTCCCGCTGCATCTTCTCGTAGTCCTGCTGGGCAGCCTGCTGGAACTCCTGGAAACGGCGGCCCAGGTCTTCCAGTTCTTTTTCCTTGAGCTGCTTGGTGGCAGCGGTCATGGTTTCCTGGCCTTTCTGGTATTCCGTGAACTTGTTGTTGTATTCCACCTGGATCGTCTCCATCTGGCCGCTGAGTTCTTCTTCGAACTTCTGCAGCTTCACAGCGGCGGAGTCGCGCTCGGGCATCGACATGATCAGGGCCTGGGTGTCGATGGCGCCGAATTTCTGGGCCGAAGCGGTGTGGCCGCACAGTACCAGAACGCAGGCAGCCAATAGGGTTTTCAAAACGATTTTCATAAAAGAGAGCATTAAGTAGGTTATTGATTGAGCAAGTTAATTATTTCTTGTGTCTTATCCAAAGCCGGGGCGTAATACAACAGCGTTTGGTTGTTGACCACGTCCACGACCATCGTGTGGTTGTTGGTCTCGGCGTACTTGTTGATCACGGCGAAGACCTTGTCCTGGATCGGCTTGATCAACTCGAGGCGCTTTTTCATCACCTCGCCCTCGTTGCCGAACTTTTCCTGCTGGTAGGCGGTCACCTTGTGTTCCATGTCGATGATCTCCTGCTCGCGTTCGTTGCGGCGGGTGTCGGAGAGGTAGGCCTTCTGCGACTGGTAGTTGGTGTAAGCTTGTTCGATGGTGGCGTACGCGTCGTCGATGTTCTTCTGGTAGGCGGCCGTCAGGTCTTCCAACTGCTTGATGGCGGTGTTGTAAGAGGCCTGGGACTTGAATACCTTCTCCGAGTTCACAAAGATATAACTTTGGGCGGAAACGCCGCACACCGACAAAAGCATACAAGCGGCCAATAAGATTTGCTTTTTCATATCCGGTTCATTAATAAAGTGGGTTGCAAGATAGTGATTTGATCTGAAAATTGGTCTGTGGGGGAAAGCTAAAATTGCTGCCCGATCATAAAGTGCACCTGGCCGCCGTGTTTGCCGGTCTGGCCGTACTCGCTGTCAAAACCGTACCCCCAGTCGAAGCCCAGCAGGCCCACGAACGGCAGGTAGAGGCGGACCCCCGCCCCGATGGAGCGCTTCAGGTTGAAGGGGTCGAAGGTCTTCCAGGAAGGGAAGGCATTCCCTGCTTCCGCAAAGACCAGGCCGTAGATGGTGGAATTGGGTTGCAGCATGAACGGGAAGCGGACTTCGATGGTGTATTTGTTGTAGGCGTTGGAGTAATTCTGCGTACTGGTATAGGTCGTCAGAGAACTGTTGCTGTACCCGCGCATGGCGATCACATCCACCCCGTAGACGTTGTAGCCGGACATCCCGTCCCCCCCGACGTCGAAGCCTTCGAAGGGCGAGGGTTTGTATTTGTCGTAGGAGCCGAGGTAGCCCATCTGCGCCCGGGCCATCATCACCAGCTTGCGGTTGCGGGTCAGAGGCACGTACCACTCGCCCTTGAGGCCCCATTTGTGGTATTCGATCCACTGGTAACGCTGCTTATCGGTCAGGTCGGTGCGGGAGTAGTCGATCCCGTCGAAGAGCGAATAAGGCGGCGTCAGGGCCACGCTGATCGAGAAATCGGACCCGCTGCGCGGGAAGATCGGCTGGTCGACCGTGTTGCGGCCGAAGGTGGTCTTGAAGGCGATGATGTTCGAGCTCCCGTTCTCCACCACGAAGTTGTCCCAATCCTTGAGGTTGTAGGCCTGGTAGCTGATTTCATTGTAGATGGTGAAGAAACGGTCGGGCCAGTTGAGGCGGCGGCCGATCCCGACGCTGGCCCCGATGGTGCGGAAGTGCTTGGTTCCCGCCTGGAACATGCTGTAAGCGTTGGTCTGGTCGGAGTAGTAGAGCCCCAGGGTGAAACTGTGGGGCTTCTTTCCGCCCAGCCAGGGTTCGACGAACTGCAGCGAAAGGGCCTTGTAGTAAGTACCGTTGGATTGTCCGCGGATCGAGAGCTGCTGGTTCTGGCCCGAGGGATAGGGCGTCCAGCGGTCGCTGTGGAAGAGGTTCTTGACCGAGAAGTTGTTCAGCACGACCCCGACCGAGCCGACGAACATGCCGCTCCCCCAACCGCCGGAGACCTCGAAGCGGTCGCTGGCCTGCTCCTCGAGCGGGAAGTTCAGGTCGACCAGCTCGCCGGTCACCGGAGAGATCCCGGGCTGGAGGGTTTCGGGGTTGAAGTGCTGCATCTGGCTCAGCTGGCGCAGGGTCTGCATCAGCAGCGAGCGGTCGTAGAGCTCACCCGGGCGCACATACAACTCGCGGCGGATCACCTTCTCGTCCACGCGCAGGTTCCCGGTGATGTTCACTTCGTTGATCCGGGCCTGCTTGCCTTCGTAGACTTTGATCTTGATGTCGACCGAGTCGACGCCGACCACCGTTTCTTCGGGCTCGATCTGGGAGAAGAGGTACCCGCTGTTCTGGTACATCGAGGAGACCGAGGGGTACTCGGGGTCCATTTCGCGGTAAATCCCCAACTGCTTGTGGAGCGATTTGCGGTCGTAGTGGCGGCCTTTGACCACCCCCAGGACCAGGTTGAGCTGATCGGTGGGATAGACGCTGTTGCCCAGCCAGGTTACGTTGCGGTAGTAGAATTTGAGCCCTTCCTCCAGGGTGATCCGAATGCCGATCCGCTTGGGGTTGATCGTGTAGATCGAGTCGCTGACGATGGCGGCGTTGCGGTAGCCCTGGGCGCCGTAGAAGTCGATGATGTTTCCCTTGTCTTCCCCGTATTCTTTCTCCTTGAGCTTGGTGGCGCGGAATAAGTTGATGCTTTTCTGATGGGTCTTCTTCATCGTCTTGCGCAACTTCTTGTCTTTGTAGACTTCGTTGCCCTCGAAGAGGATCTCCCCGATGTGCACTTTCTCGTTGCGGTGAATCCCGAAGGTGACGTTCACGGTGTTGGGCAGGGTCGGGTCGTTCTCCTGGAGGACGTCGACCTCCACGTTGCGGTAGCCCTTCTGGGAGTAGAATTTCTTGATGACGTCGATCGAGGTCTTGATGATGTAATCCGAGAGTTCGCGGCCCTCCTTGAGGTTCAGTTTCTCTTTGAGTTCTTTCTCTTCCCCTTTGCGGACCCCGAGGTACTTCCATTTGTAGACCCGGGGACGTTCCTGGAGGTAAATGTCGAAGTTGACGCTGTCCCCCACCGTCTCGGCTTCGATCTGCACGTCGGAATAGAAGCGCTGGGCCCACATCTTGCGGATGGCCGAAGAGACGTAATCGCTGGGGATCATGACGGTGTCCCCGGGGGCGATGCCCGAGGTGCTGGCGATGATGTCGGGGTCGAGGAATTTCACCCCGTTGACCCGGATCTGGTTCACGATGAACTGTTTGGGGGCCTCGTAGTCGGCCATGGTAGCCGCCGGCTGGCGCTCCTGCTGCCGGGTGGTATCGGCGGGGGGAGTGGCTTGGGGGGGCTCGGTAGTCTGGGCCGAAACCAGGGTCGCGGTTCCGATCAAAAAGGAAATGATTGCTAAGCTGAAAAATCTCATCTGCACCCTGTGCTCTATTTCGTTAATACTCCGTAGCGGCGCTGGCGACCTTGATAGTCCGCCACGGCCTGTTCAAAAGCCCCTTCGTCGAAATCGGGCCAGCATATATCGGTAAAATACAACTCACTGTAGGAGAGCTGCCAGAGCAGGAAATTGCTCAGGCGGTGTTCGCCGCTGGTGCGGATCAGCAGATCGGGATCGGGAATCCCCGCGGTGGAAAGATTTTTTGAGATCAGGTCGGGGGTGATCTCTTCCGTTGTCAAGCGCCCGGCGGCCACCTGCGCGGCCAGGCGGCGGGTCATTCCGGTAAGTTCCCAGCGGGAGCTGTAATTGACGGCGATCAGCAGGGTCAGCTTGTCGCCCCCGGCGGTCAGGGCTTCGCCCTCGCGGATCGAGGCCTGGACTTTTTCGGAAAGCATGCTCAGGTCGCCGATAAAGCGCATGCTCACCCCGGCTTTCCGGAGGCGGGGCGCTTCGCCCACGCTGTTCTCGCAGAGCAGCTCCATCAGGGCGGTCACTTCGGCCTCGGGGCGGCCCCAGTTCTCGGTGGAAAAAGCGTATAAGGTAAGGTAACGGACCCCCAGCTTCACCGCGGCCTCGACGCTCCGGCGCACGCTCTCGACCCCCTGGATATGGCCGTAGAGGCGCTGCTGGCCTCGCTGCTCGGCCCACCGGCCGTTGCCGTCCATGATGATGGCGACATGTGCGGGGGTACGCTGCGGATCGATCGGATTCATTCGAAGTTTGGGTTCTCGAAGTTTTCGGGGCGCCTGGGGGCTGTGCCGCGGGCGTAGTATTTCAGTGTGCAAAGATAACATTATTTATAAGAAATAGTCTTATCCTCCACACGCTGGGGAAGTTTTCAGAGGCTCTTATCCCGGCTGTCCATTCCCCACATCATTTTATTTCTTAACGTTTCGTAAAACGATATATTTTGCAGGTGGACCAAAAAAACCGGTTTTTCCGCCTTCCTGATCCGGAACTCGGCTCCGTCCGGGGCCGAATAGTTCTGATTATCAAGCGAAACGTAGAATCCGCCTTCGCGGCTGCGGATTTTCAGGGTGATGCGGCTGCTGTCGGGCACCACCACCGGGCGCATGGTGAGATTATGCGGGGCGATAGGCGAGATAATCAGGCAGTTGCACTGCGGCGAGACCACCGGGCCGCCCACACTGAGCGAATAGGCCGTCGAGCCCGAGGGGGTCGAGACCAGCAGCCCGTCGCCGTGGCAGGTCGCGATCAGCTCGCCGTCCACGCAGACCTCGGTCATCACCATGCTGGCGCCCTGGCGCTGGATGGTCAGCTCGTTGAAGGCGAAGGGGTATTCGGGTTGCTCCGTGAAGCCGCCCTCGGCCTGCAGCAGCGAACGCTCCTCGAGGGTGTAGTCTCCCCGACGGATGCGGGCAAAGGCGTCGTTCATCTCCTCCTTGGTGACGTTGGCCAGGAAACCCAGGCGGCCCGAGTTGATCCCGATCAGGGGAATGGGCCGCGCCGAGAGCATCCGCACGGCCTCCAGGAAGGTGCCGTCGCCCCCGTAGCTCACCAGCACGGAGGTCTCGGGGTCCAACTCCCGTACATCGGCATAGACCTGCCCGGGACCGAAGGTGCGTCCGGTGGCCCCGGCGGCCTCCCGGGCGAAAGCCTCGTTGAGGGTAAACGACAGGCCGTTGGCCTGGAGCGCCTCGAACAGGCGGTCCAACTCCCCGGCTTCCTCCCGGGGACGGGGGCGGCTATAAAGGGCGATCTGCATACGACAAAATTTCTAAAAAAGCGCTAACTTTACCCCGCAAAAATAGGAAAAATATGACAAAGCTGAGCGTCAACATCAATAAGATCGCCACGCTGCGCAACTCCCGGGGCGGGGACACCCCCAACGTACTGGAAGCGGCCCTGGCGGCGGAACGTTTCGGAGCCCAGGGAATCACCGTCCACCCGCGGCCCGACGAACGACACATCCGCTACCGGGACGTGCGCGAGCTGAAGGGAGCGATCTCCACCGAACTCAACATCGAAGGCAACCCGACGGAGAGCTTCGTGGCCCTGGTCCTGGAGACCGTTCCGGCCCAGGTGACCCTGGTCCCCGACGCCCACGACGCCGTCACCTCCAACGCCGGCTGGGACACGCGTACCCATGAGCGCTTCCTGAGCGACGTGATCGCCCGCTTCAAGGAGAAGGGCATCCGCACCTCGATCTTCCTCGATCCCAACCCCGAGCTGGTGCCCTACGCGGCGGCCACCGGGGCCGACCGCATCGAGCTCTACACGGAAGGCTATGCCACGGGGTACGCCTCGGGGCGCGAGGCGGCCATCGCTCCTTTTATTGAAACGGCGCGGGCGGCCCAAAGTTACGGCCTGGGCCTCAACGCCGGGCACGACCTGAGCCGGGAGAACCTGCGCTACTTCGCCGAAAACATCCCCGGATTGCTGGAAGTCTCGATCGGGCACGCCCTGATCTCGGAGGCCATCTACCTGGGATTCGAGAACACGATCCAGCTCTACCTGAGAGAATTGAAACAATAAACGCGTGAGCACCTACCCCGAAGCCCTCGAAGCCCCCGTATTCCGGCAGCTCGGCCGCCTGGCCGATGAAAAAGGCGTGCGTGCCTACGCCATCGGCGGCTACGTGCGCGACTGGTTTCTGCACCGCCCGGTCACCGACATCGACGTGGTGGTGCTGGGCAGCGGCATCGAGCTGGCCCGCGCCCTGGGCCGGGAGCTGGGCACGAACGTCTCGGTGTTCAAGAATTTCGGGACGGCCATGCTGCGCTGCGGCGAGTGGGAAGTGGAGTTCGTGGGGGCCCGCAAGGAGTCCTACCGGGCCGATTCGCGCAAGCCCATCGTCGAGGACGGCACGCTCGAAGACGACCAGCAACGGCGCGATTTCACGATCAACGCCATGGCCTTTTCGCTCAACGAAGAGACCTTCGGCGAGCTCGTCGACCCCTTCGACGGCATGGGCGACCTGCAACGCTGCACCATCCGCACGCCGGGGGACGGCGACGTCACCTTCTCGGACGACCCCCTGCGGATGGTCCGGGCCGTGCGCTTCGCCACCCAACTGGGCTTCGACATCGAGGACGAAACTTATGAAGCGATCCGCCGCAATGCCGAACGCATCAAGATCGTCTCGGCCGAGCGCATCCTGACCGAGCTCAACAAAATCATGCTCTCCCCCGCCCCCTCGCTGGGTTTTTATCTATTGGACAACTGCGGCCTGCTGGGGCTGATCTTTCCGGAAATGGTCGCCCTCAAGGGCGTGGAAAAAGTGGCCGGACGGGCGCACAAGGACAATTTCGAGCACACGCTCAAGGTGTTGGATAACGTCTCCCGCAAGAGCGACAACCTCTACCTGCGCTGGGCGGCCCTGCTGCACGACATCGGCAAGCCGCGCACCAAGGCCTACGACGCACGCTTGGGCTGGACCTTCCACGGGCACGAGACCCTGGGGTCTAAGATGATCCCGGGCATCTTCCGCCGCCTGAAACTCCCCCTGGACGAGCGGATGAAGTACGTCCAGAAGCTCGTTTTCCTGCACCTGCGCCCCATCGTGCTCTCCGAGGAGGAAGTGACCGACTCGGCTGTGCGAAGATTGCTGTTCGAAGCGGGGGACGACATCGACGACCTGATGACCCTCTGCGAGGCGGACATCACCTCGGCCAACGACGCCAAGGTGCAGCGCTTTCTGGCCAACTTCAACCTGGTGCGGATCAAACTTGCCGAGATCGAGGTGAAAGACCGGGTGCGCAACTTCCAGCCTCCGGTGGACGGAAATTTAATTATGGAAGTTTACGACATCGAGCCCTGCCGCGAGGTGGGCCTGATCAAGGAGGCTATCAAGGAGGCCATCCTGGAGGGGGAGATCCCCAACGAGTACGGACCCGCCTACGCCATGATGGAAAAACTGGCGGCGGAGTACGGGTTGAAAAAGAGATAATTTCCGGCTGGCCCGGCAAACTGAAAAAGGACCCTTGCGGGTCCTTTTTCAGTTTACCGTTTATTGATCAGGCGGTTCTGCCCCAGATTAATCCGGAAAAGAATTTTCTGCTGCCACCCCCATTGGTCGCCGTCGTAGTGATGGACCGAGGCGATGCGCAGGCTCATGCGGTTGTTGGCGATGGGCTGCCAGTAGATTTCCAGGCGATTGTAGACCGAAGAAGTGCGGTACCAGGGCTCGCCCCAGTAGAGGCCGGGGCCGTAATCGAGGTCGACGTCGGACTCGGGGGCCACCCAGTAGGGCATCAGGTTCTTGCCTGTATAAAAGGTCTCGTCGATCCCGAAGCCCCATTTTTGCAGGCGCAGTTGGGCCTGGAAGCCGCCGGGGGTGACATACTCGCCGACGTACTTGCGGTCGTTCTGCATGGTCTGAATCCAACCCACCTGCAGGTTGAGCACCTCCATGCAGGTCTTCTGCACCAGGTCGATCCCCACGAAGGGATAGAGCCAGATGTTGTCCACCACCCCGTCGACGGTCTCGCTGGCCGCGTGGTGGGAGAGGCTGAGGTTGTATCCGGCGTAGAACAACCTGTGGTTGATGCGCCCGGAAGAGAAGATCAGGAATTTTTCACGCTGCGTGGGCCCCTGCTTGCTGTTCCAGTCGAAGCCCAGTTCGGCGTAGCCCTTGCCTCCGGCGTACTGGAGCAGCAGACCCGTCAGGTTGGGGTCGTAGTACTTGACCGAGTCGCTGAAGAAGGCCGGGCTGTAGTCGCCGATGGTCTTGTAGCGGGGGATCACCCCGCCGTAGGCCCGGAATTTCGGGGAGCGGTATTGGTAGTAGGCGAAGATTTCGTTGTCCACCTCGAAGGGCTTGGCCCCGAAGTCGGCCAGCAGGCTGACCCCCGCCATGATGGAGTGGCCGCCCCGCCAGCGCAGGCCCAGCTCGGGCGAGAGGCGCATGCCGAAGAGCGTCTGGGGCCAGTTGATCTGGCTCTTTTTGTATTCGCGGTTGTCGAAGAAGAAATCCGCCCAGAGGCCCCAGACCACTTCGGGGGCGAAGCGCGAGGGATTCTCGCCGTTGGCGGGCTGGGCCGTGTAGGCCGGGGCGGGCGGGCGGCTCTGCCAGCGTTTTTCCGAATGGGCTTTGTGGCCGTCCTTTTCGTCTATGGTCCAGGTGCCGGAGGAGGTTGTCCGCTCGAAGTAGGAAGGCTCGGGAGTTTCGGGCGGCGTTTGGGTCGAAGTTTCGGTTTGGGCCGAGAGGGAGAAAATGCCCAAAGAGAGGGCAGTCAGGAGCAGTTTTTTCATGCGGGCGGATGCTAGTACGGGGCCCGCAGGTTGAGTGCAGGCCCCGTAAAGGTAAAAAATATTTTGTGTGGGTGTTATCTAAAACGTTAATTCTACGATCCCATATAAAGGAATGGATGGTACTTCGACGAAATATCTACCTCGTTCGTTGCGGACATTAAGCCGGATTCCCTCGGGCTGCAAGACAGCGCGCGTAAAAGGCTTCGGGGCGTCCACCTCCAGCTCCAGGGCGGGCAGGGCCGGGACCTGGTCGTACGAGAAAACCTCCTTATTGGAGTGGTCCCCGGCGGTGTTGATCAGGTGGATCATCCAGTGGTCGTCTTTCTTGGCAGGCACCACATGCACCCGGGCGGGCGTGGCGATGCGCACCAGGGGCTGGGGCAACAACTCGTTCACCAAGGCATTTACCACCTGCACCATCCCCTCGCTGCGGGCCGTCAGGTAGGCTTCGTTCAGGTCACAATAAAGGGCGGCTATTTTTCCCTTGCCGTAAGGGCGGATCGTGGCCATCGGGGCGATGGCGGGCCAGTAGCGGGGGTCGTCCCCCTCGTAGACCTTTCCGAAAGCGGTCGTTCCCGGTTGGAGCTGCACTTTCAGGAGGTCGGGCCGTTTGATGGTGGCCATGGAGCCGCCTTCGGTACGCAAGCAGATGTTCTTGCCGCTCAGGCTTCCCAGGGTGTCCACGCCCAGCTCAGCGATGAAATTGCCGATCGCTCCGGGGCCGATCACCAGCAGGTTGCCTCCCTGCTCCACATAGTCCAGGACCAGGCGTTTCATCGGCTCCCCGATGTGTTGCCACTCGGGCAGTACCAGCAGGGGATAATCCTTAAGTTTCTTTTCGAGGTGGTGGTCCATCAGTACCTCCACGCCCTGGCGGCCATCGAGCAGCAGGTCCAGCACGCCGGTCATGCGCCCCAGGTGTTCATAGACTTTTTTCTGCACGGCCTTGCTTCCCGCCACCGAATACCACAGGGCGATCTGGTGCAGGGGCTCCCCGCCTTGGCAATAGGGCTGGCGCTCGCGCACCCAGGAGGCCAAGGCAGCCATGCGGGGGAAGTAGTCGGTTTTGAGGGAGCCGTCGCGGTTCTGCTGGTAGTAGACCTGGAAGCCTCCCCCCATAGCCATCACCTCGGCCGCCTCCTGTTGCAACATTTCGACCGATTTGGGCGAGAGGAACTGGCTGTCGAAATTGAAGGTGAATCCCCAGGACATCAGGTCCCAGGGCATGCCCTGCGGAGCCATGCAGCGGGCTTCCCAGGCGGCGCTGTAGAGGCCGTTCTGCCCGGCCACGTCGCCCGAGAGGTAATCCACCGGGGCCTCTACGGGTTCGGGCATGATCGAGGAGTAAGCCCAGTTGCTGGTCATCTGGAAATCGGGATACTCTTCTTTCACTCCCCGCATGTAGCGGTCAAGGTATTCTTTGAAAGCCGTGCGGTTGCACTCCATAAATTCGGCGTAGCCTTTCTGTCCGGGCTTGGGCAGGACCGCCGCGCCGGTGGCCGCGCGGTAGCGCTTCAACATGGCGGCCGAATAATCGGGGATGGCGGCCCAGCACTCGCCGTCGATCCAGATGCCGTCCACTCCCCGGGCGGCGATCTCTTTGATCTGGGGAACCATCAGTTTTTCGACGTAGGGGCCGTCGTAGGAGGTAATGTCCTTGTCGGGGGTACCGTCGGCGTGGCGGGCGGCCCAGTCGGGGTGCAGCTCCACGGCCCGGCTGTCCCAGAGACCCGAATAGTGCACGTACAGGGCCACGTTGTGGCGGCGGGTAACTTCGCGGAACATCTCCAGGATGTCCTTTTCGTAGCCGGGGGATTGGTTGCCCTCCTCCGTGGGGTAGCTCGTGTAGCCGGGGTGGCCCTTGCAGTCGACCTGGATGTAGTCGGGCTTGGTCATCTCGAGCAGCGTGTCGATCATTCCCTCGGTGAGGCTGCGGCCGATGGTGTTGCAGTCGGTCGAGGAGTGGAAGTCGAAGTGGAAGCCGAAGTAGGATTCGCTGCGGCGCAGGGTGCGGCCGGGCTCCTCTTCGGCGGCCGGGGCGGCGGGTTCGGCGCAGGCGCCCAGGGCGAGCAGTCCGGCCAGGAGCAACAGGCGGGAAAATGTTTTCATAATCGGCAGGGTTATCGGGTTGGATTAACAAAGTTAATCTTTTTACCGAAAACACAAAAAGGCCGCTCACCAAAGTGAGCGGCCTTTGCTTGGAAAGCCGGGTGAGGACACCTCGACCGGCCGGAACGCGGCTGTGCATAGCGTGCGTCAGATTTTGCTTATCGTCCGAGCATCAAACCGGAGCGTACTAAAGTACGTGAGGATTTGAGCGGAAGAGGATAAGTGAAAAGTGGCGTGCGATATGCGCAGCCGACCCGTTATTTTAGGATTCGCTTCAGGGATTCTTTCATGACGGCTATGTCGGTCTGCCAATCCATGATGTCGTTTTCGTGTTCCAGTTCGTCGGTCAGGATTTCGATGGCCATTTTATTGGTGACAAGGTCTTTGCCGGCGGTGAACTCGGCCAACTCCTGGTAGCGCTTGATGGCGCAGCGTTCGCCGGTGAGGTTCTGGGCCAGGATCACTTCGATGTAGGGGTCCGTGGGGGCTTCGTAGACGCAGGCGGCGACCTTTTTCCACTGTTCGGGGTCCAGCACCGGGGTGCCTCCCAACTGGATGATGCGGTCGATCACGCGTACGGCGTGGCCCAGTTCTTCGTCGGCGTGCACCAGCAGTTCGGTCTCGATCTCGGTGCGCATGGGGCCTTCCATCAGCCGTGCGCCCACCCAGTATTGGTAGTAGGCGAGCCATTCTTCGGCCAGGGCAGCGTTGAGGATGTCGATCAGTTTTTTCACGTCCAGGTTCAGGATCTCGGTGGTCATCTTTTTCATAATCATTTTTTTGAATTATTATTTAATAATAAGTTTTCGTTTCTTCACCGGGTGTAACGCTTGTTCTAAAGCAAGTTCCATGCAAAACTTTATAAATCCTCAGAAAAAAATCATTTTTCCTAAAAATAACACTTACAGGCCCTGATGACGAATATTACACAGCGGTTACGGATTCATGAAATTATTCTATCTTTGCCCCTCAACCCACTCTTAAATACACTATTGACCCGACTGATATGATGAAGGAAAACCTGATCGAGCTCTACGAGCAGAGCTTCCGGGACAACCGCGAACTGCCCGCGCTGAGCGACTACTTCAAGAAGGAGCATTTCTCCTACTTCGAAATGGCCCAGGAGATCGCCAAACTTCACCTCTTTTTTGAAAAAGCCGGCATCCAGAAAGGCGACCGCATCGCCCTGATCGGCCGCAACAACCCCCGCTGGTGCATGCTCTACCTGGCCACGCTCACCTACGGGGCCGTCATCGTCCCCATCCTGCAGGACTTCAACGCCAACGACATGCAGCACATCGTCAACCACTCCGGTTCGCGGCTGCTGTTCGTGGGCGATATCTTCTGGGATTCGATCGACACCGATTCCATCGAACGGATCATGGCCATCGTCTCGCTGACCGACTACAGCTGCATCTACGAGCGCAGCGGCAGTGAGTTGAGCTCCTTCCTGAAAAACAGTTCCCGCCACTTCCGCGACCGCTACCCCGAGGGATTCACCACGGACGACATCCGCTACCCCCGCGTGGAGAATGACGAAGTGGCCGTCATCAACTACACCTCCGGGACCACCGGCTTCAGCAAAGGGGTGATCCTGACCATCAACAACCTCACCGGCAACGTGGCCTTCTGCCTCTGGCACAAGCTCCACTACCGGGGCAGCCGGGTGCTCTCGTTCCTGCCGCTGGCCCACGCCTTCGGGGGCGCCATCGACTTCTTGCTGCCGCTGGCCGCGGGCAGCCACATCACCCTGCTGGGACGCATGCCCTCGCCCAAGGTGCTTTTCGAAGCGCTGGTCGAGGTGCGGCCCACGCGCACTTGCACCGTGCCGCTGATCGTCGAGAAGGTAGTCCGCAAACAAGTGAAGCCCATGCTGGAAAGCGCGGCCGAGCAGCAGGGCATCCCCCTGGAAGAACTCGACCCGGCTTTTCTGGAACAGGTCAAAAAGAAGTTGCACGCGGCCTTCGGCGGGGCCGTCCTGGAAGTGATCATCGGCGGGGCCCCGCTCAACAGCGAGGTGGAATACCTGCTGCGGTTGATCAAGTTCCCCTTCACCGTGGGCTACGGGCTGACCGAATGCGCCCCCCTGGTGAGCTACGTGGGCTTCGAAAAATTCGTCCCCACCTCCTGCGGGCAGGTGCTGCCCGGGGTGATGACCGCCAAGATCAACTCCCCCGACCCCCTGAACATCCCGGGCGAAATCCTGGTCAAGGGCGAGAACGTTATGAAGGGGTACTACAAAAATCCCCAGGCCACGGCGGATATCTTCGACGAGGAAGGCTGGCTGCGCACGGGGGACATCGGCACGATGGACGCCGACAACATGCTCTTTATCCGGGGCCGCTCCAAGAGCATGCTGCTGGGGCCCAGCGGGCAGAACATCTACCCCGAGGCCATCGAGAGCAAACTCAACAACCTGCCCTGCGTGATGGAATCGCTGGTGCTGATGCGCGACGGCAAGCTGGTGGCGCTGGTCTACCCCGACTACGAACAGGCCGACGCCGACGGGGACATCGAGCAGATCATGAACGAGAACCTCGCCCTGCTCAACCGGCGGGTGGCTCCTTATGAACGGGTTTCGGCCATTACGCTTTTCCCGAATGAGTTTGAGAAGACGCCTAAGAAAAGTATCAAACGCTACCTTTATAACGTATAAGGTGATTTCAACTTAAAAAACGGCAGCCTTTTCTGAAAGGCTGCCGTTTTTTTATTCTTCTTCCAATTTGCGAAGCAAGCGTATCTCCTAGGGCCCACGCTCCTCGTCGGGGGTCTCGAGGATCAAGGGAATGCCCTCGAAGCGCGGATCGCGCATGATGTAGCGGAACACCTCCAGGCCCAGGGCCCCCTCGCCCAGGCGGGCGTGGCGGTCGATGCGGCTGCCGAGGCCCTTCATCGCGTCGTTGAAGTGCATGCCCCGCAAATACGAAAAGCCCACCACGCGGTCGAATTCGGCGAAGACCGCCTCGCAGGAAGCCGCCGTCAGCAGGTCGTACCCGGCGGCGAAGCTGTGGCAGGTATCGAGGCAGACCCCCACCCGGGATTTGTCCTCCACCAAGGAAATAATGTAGGCGAGGTGCTCGAAGCGGTAGCCGACGTTGGAGCCCTGCCCGGCGGTGTTTTCGATGACCGCCGTCACGCCCTGCGTCGCCGAGAGCGTCCGGTTGATCGACTCGGCCACCCTATCGAGGCACTGCTCTTCGGAAATCTGCCCCAGGTGGGAGCCGGGGTGGAAGTTGAGCCGGTCGAGGCCCAGCTGCTCACAGCGCTGCATCTCGTCGAGGAAGGCCGCCCGGGACTTGGCCAGAGCCTCCGCCTCGGGGTGGCCCAGGTTGATCAGGTAGCTGTCGTGGGGCAGTATCTGCGACGGGGCGAATCCCCCCTCGGCGCAGGCCCGCCGGAAGGCTTCGATGGAAGCCGGGCTCAAGGGCGCGGCGGTCCACTGGCGTTGGTTCTTGGTGAACAGGGCAAAGGCGTCGGCCCCGATGGCGAGAGCCCTTCCGGGAGTGTTCTCCACCCCGCCCGCGGCACTGATATGGGCTCCGATGTATTTCATAAGCGAGTTGTATAGTGTGTGCGTTACACTCCAAATTTAAGAATTATTCCTATCTTTGCCTATCTTTATTAAAAAAGCTCCCGATACGATGAAAAGGTTCAAACTGATCTTGTTTTTGGCAGCGCTGACCCTCGGCGCCACGGAGGCTTCCGCCCAGTTCTCGATCACGAAGGTGACCCCCAAGGAAGTGGATACCGAAGCACTCAAGGACTCCACTAAAAACCTGGAGATAGACAATTCCTACTTCAGCCAGTCGCGCGTGGACGCCGAGCGCCGCCGCATCCGCAAGGAACGCAATACGATCACCTTCACCACCGTCACAGGCCTGGGGCAAACCGGTTTCAACGACTGGTCGGCCGGGGGGAATAACACCTTCTCGACCCGGGTCGGCATCAACTTCTCGCACCTGTACAAAAAGAGTAAATTCAACTTCGCCTACACCCTCGAAGCGGCCTACGGCCTTAACCACATCGACAAACAGACCTTCAAGAACGAAGACATGTTCCGCCTGAACATCAATCCCTCCTGGGACCTGAACAAAAACTGGTCCTACGCCGGGTTGATCCAGTTCGGCAGCCAGTTCGACCGGGGATTCAAATCGCGGACGGACTCCACCCTGGTCTCGAACTTCATGTCGCCGGGTAACTTGACCCTCGGTCTGGGGTTCACCTACCGCCACCAGAAACTCCCCCTGACCATCAACATCTCGCCCCTGTCGGGCAACATGACCTTCGTCAAGGACTCCATCCTGCGTGAAAAATACGGGGTGGACCCCGACAAAAACGTCAAAGCGACCATCGGTTCCGCCTTGATCCTCAACTTCAGCATACCCTTTGCCAAGGAGAAATTGACCTACCGTACCTACCTGGACGTCTTCACCAACTACGACGACGTCACCCGCGTTAAATTTGACAACTACCTGGATATAAAGGTACTGAAATTCATGGTCTTCTCCGTATTCTGCAAAACGATCTTCGACAGTACCGTCAACTTCGCGGAAAATCCCGACACCGATCCGTTCCTGCGGAAGGTCCAGTTCAACTACTCGGCCAACGTGGCCCTGACGTATACGTTCAAGAACAAATAAGACCGATGTATAAAAACAACAAGTATACCATCCTAATCCCCCTCGTCGTGGCCCTCTCGCTCACGGCGGGCATCCTGCTCAGCGGGGTGGTCTTCCGCACCAGTCCCGCGGCCTCGCCCCGGGCCAGGCTGTCGGTGTCGGGCAACGGGAAGATCGACCTGCTGTTGGGCCTGATCGCCACGCGCTACGTGGACACCGTGTCGATCGACACGATCACCGAGCAGGTCATGCCGATGGTCCTCGAGGAACTGGACCCCCACTCTTCCTACGTTCCAGCCAAGGACCTCTCCGCGGTGAACGAATCGCTGGACGGCGAGTTCGACGGCATCGGTGTGAAGTTCAACATGGCCACCGACACGGTGCTCGTGCTCAACGTCGTACCCACCGGCCCGAGCGACAAGGCCGGCGTGTTGGGCGGCGACCGCATCGTCACCATCAACGACACGGTGGTGGCCGGGGTCAAGATGGACCAGAACGAGGTGATGAAGCGCCTGCGCGGACGCCGCGGCACCCAGGTCAAGCTGGGCATCCAACGGGTGGGCGTCGCCGAACTGGTGCCCATCCACGTCACCCGGGGCGTGATCCCCATCAACTGCATCGCGGCGGCTTACATCATCGCGCCTGAGACGGGTTACGTGGCCTTCTCGCAATTCTCGCGCAACGCCCACACCGAACTGGTGGCCGTGGTGGACCAATTGAAAAAAGAGGGGATGAAAAAACTGATCCTCGACATCCGCGCCAACCCGGGAGGATTCCTCGACCAGGCCATCTTGATTTCGAACGAATTCCTGCCCCAGGGCAGCCTGATCGTCTTCACCCGCAACCGCGACGGGGCCGAGGAAAAACAATACTCCAACGGCAAGGGCCGTTACCAGGACCTGGAGCTGGAAGTGCTGATCGACGAGCACAGCGCCTCCTCGAGCGAAATCCTGGCCGGGGCCCTGCAGGACAACGACCGGGGCACGATCATCGGCCGCCGCTCCTTCGGCAAAGGGCTGGTGCAGGAGCAGATCCCCTTCCCGGACGGCTCGGCCGTGCGGCTGACCGTGGCCCGCTACTACACCCCCTCGGGCCGCTCGATCCAGAAACCCTACGACAAGGGGTCTTCCTCGTATTACAGCGAGCTGGAAGAACGCTACGACCACAACGAATATTTTTCCGCAGACAGCATCCACTTCGCCGACAGCCTGCGCTACACCACCGTCGGGGGCCGCACGGTATACGGCGGGGGCGGGATCATGCCCGACGAGTTCGTTGGGGCCGACACCTCCGACATGACGCGCTACTACCGCAAAGTGAGCCGCCTGAACCTGCTCTACAAATACACCATCGCCTACAGCGACCGCCACCGCACGGAGATCAACGCCATCAACTCCTTCGGGGCCCTGGACGCCTTTTTCGCCAAGGACCCGGCGCTGCTGGAGGGTTTCGTGCAGTACGCCGCCGGGGCGGATGTGGCGCCGGACGCCCGGCAGATCGCCCAGTCGCGCAAGCTGATGCTGGCGCAACTCAAGGCGTATATTGCCCGCAACACGCCCCTGGAGGAGAACGCGTTCTACTACGAGTTGCAGAGCATCGATCCGGTGATCCGCAAGGCGCTTGAACAATAAGCGTTTTATACAAACGAAAACCGGGGAGTGCGACAGCACTCCCCGGTTTTTCTTGACACCTTAGTTATAAGGTATAAAACTCCTCCCAGCCCTTGCGGGGCGTGGAGCCCCAGAGCAACTGATTGGCCAGGGGGTTGTTGGTGATCTGCTTACTCTGACGGTCGAAGAGTATCTTCTCGCCGGTCCATTGGCTGATCACGCCCAGGCAGAACACCTGGCTCAGCGGGCCGGAGACCGAGAAGGGCGAGCGGGTTTTCTCGCGGCCCTGGCACGAGAGCAGGAAGTTGGCGTAATGGTTCGAGGAGCTTTCGGGCACCTCGGGCAGGCGGGAGGCCATCTCCCAGGCTTTTTCATCGGGGATGATCGAGAGGGTGCTTCCGTGCGAGCCGCCCTTGAAGGTGAGGGTATCGGAGTAGATCTCCTTGCCCGGGTTCAGCTTGGCCGGCTGGATCTTGCCCCCGGCCACGGTCGGGATGTTGGGGTCGAGTTCCGAGACGCCGTATCCGTCGGGCACGGGTGGGATGTTGTCCAGCCCGTCGTACCAGGTGATGTCGAGCGCGGGCATTCCCCTGCGCTCCGGAAATTTGAACTCGAGGGTCGAGGACATCGGGTAGAAGAAGCGGTTGTGGCCCTTGAGGTAGGTGGGATTGACCTCCGTGGGCAGCCCCAGGTCGAGGAATTCGTGCACGGTGTCGATCAGGTGCGCCCCCCAGTCACCCAGCACGCCCATGCCGAAGTCGTACCAGCAGCGCCACTGGCCCAGGTGGTAATCCGGATTGTAGGCGTGCTCGTGCGCCGCCGAGAGCCAGGTGTCCCAATCCATGCCGGGAGGGACGGACTCGGCCGGGGGATAGGAGGTCATCGCGGGGTCCCAGCCGTGCCAGCGGCGGACGTTGTTCATGTGGGCGGTGACGGCCGTCACGTCCCGGATGATGCCCGCCTGCTGCCAGGCCTTGAACTGGAAATAGTTGGCCTCGGAATGCCCCTGGTTGCCCATCTGGGTGACCACGCCGTATTTTTTCTCGGAGAGCATCAGCAGCTCGCATTCGTAGAAGGTCCGGGCCAGCGGTTTTTCGACGTAGACGTGCTTGCCCGCCCGCATGGCGGCCATGCAGATTGGGAAATGGCTGTGGTCGGGCGTGGCCACCAGCACCGCGTCGATCTGCGGGGCCAGCTTGTCGAGCATCTGCCTGAAGTCGCGGAACTGCGGGACACCCGGGAACATCCCGATGATCTCTTGGGTGTGCGCGGCGCCCATGTCCACGTCGCAGAGGGCGACCACCCGGCAGAGGCCGGTCTTGTCTAACTCTTTGATGACCTCGGCGCCCCGGTTTCCGATCCCTACCATGGCCATGTTCACCTTTCCGCCTGCCCCTACGACTTTCGGGTCGGCTGTTTTTTTGGCCTGGGGGCCGTCGGTCCCGGCGCTTGCAACGAGCGTAGAAGGCGCCAGGGCCGTCGCGGCGGTAAAGAGCGCCGCTTGTTGCAGGAATTTCCTGCGCGATAGCTTGTTTTCAGACATATCGATCGGGCTTAGAGTTCTTTGATCTTGATGTTCTTGAACTGTACTTCGTCGCCGTGGTCCTGGAGCAGGATGTGCCCCGTTTCGAAGTTGCCGAAATCGACCCAGCCTGCATATTTGCTGTACTTGACCAGGGCATCCCATTGCTGGTTGCCCCGCTCGTACTCGATGATCTTCACGTCGTTGAGCCAGTGCTCGACCCGGTTCCCGTCGACGACGATGGTCGCCCGGTTGAAAAATCCACCCCGGAAAGGCTTATCCTCGGGGGCGGCGATCAGGTCGTACAAGGAGCCCAGGGTGCGGTTGCCCGCCACGCCCAGCTTGGCGTCCGGGTGGCGCTGGTCGTCCAGGATCTGGTATTCGCAGCCGATGGCCGACCCGCCCGGGGCGCTGTTGACGGCGGGGTTGACGAAGTACTTGATCCCGCTGTTGGCTCCGGGGGTGATCTGGAAATCGACCGAGAGGACGAAATTTTTGTATTTCTGTTGGGTGATGATGTCCCCGCCGTTGCCCGATTCGGCCCCGTCGGCCTTTTCGACGCTCAGGATGCCGTCGGCGATGTGCCAGCCCTTCGAAGGGAAAGCGCCTCCCTTGTGGCTGATCCAGCCGTCGGTGGAATGTCCGTCCCAGAGCAGCTTCCAGCCCTCGGCGGCTTCGCGCTCCGAGATCGTGTTGGGGATGCAGTTAAACTGGGGGATGCCGGTTTCAGCGGACTGTTCGTATTGCAGGTCCTTGGTGAGGATACGGATCTCTTTCCACATCACCTGCTTGCCTTCCAGGCCGGGCGCATGGATCGAGTGCACCTGCAGGGCGATAAATCCGCTGGGGGTCTGGGCGTCGAGCAGGTCGGCGGCCGGGACGCCGTTGATCCAGGTGCGGATGCGGGGGCCGATGGCTTCGATGCGGACCTTGTTCCAGTCACCCGCTCTGAAGGCTTGCTGGGCCCTGGGGTTGGTGGTCAGCGGATAGAGCCAGCCCAGGCGCGATTCGTCGTACACGCCGCCCGACCAGGCCCGTGGCGAGGGGTCGATCTCGTACTGGTAGCCGTGCACCCGGCCCTGCTGGTAATCGGGTCTCGACTCGCTGCGGAACTGGATGCCCGAGTTGAGCGCGTCGTCGACCTTAAACAACAATTCGAGGATAAAATCTCCGTACTCGCGTTCCGTGCGCAGGAAGGTATTCGGGGTATCGGGCACCGTCGTGCCCACGATGGCTCCGTCGACCACCCGGTAGTGGGCTGTGCCGCCCAGGACTTTCCAGCCTTTGAGGCTCTTGCCGTCGAAGAGGTTCTGCCACTGGGCTTGCGCCCCGGCCACCGTACAGCAGAGGGCCAGTACGGTCAACAGTAGTTTTTTCATGAAGTTCGGGTATTAAAATCCGTGAAAGCTAAGTTAGCGTTTTTTTCGCTCCTTCGCTTCTTTCAGGGGAGAAAGTTGTTATAACCCGTAGATGAGGTAGCCCGCCAGACCGGAAAGGAGGATCAGCAGGATGGGGTTGACTTTTTTGACGGAGGCGATAAAGGTGACGCCGAGGATACCCCAGCTCCAGGCGTCGGGAAACGTCTCTTTGGTAATCAGCAGCAGGGCCGCCGAGCCGATCATCGCCAGCACCATGGGTTGCATCCCGGCGAGGGCCTGCCGGACATAGCGATTGGCTCCCAGGGCCAGGTAGAAGCGGGTCACCAGCAGCATCAGCGTCAGCGAGGGCAGGCAGACGGCCAGCGTGGCCACCACCGAACCCCAGATGTCGCCCGTGACGACGTAGCCCACGTAGGTGGCGCTGTTTATGGCGATGGGGCCGGGGGTGATCTGCGAGATGGCGACGATGTCGGTGAACTGGCCGTTGTCGATCCAGCCGCGGTTGACCACGATCTCGTTCTGGATCAGCGAGAGCATGGCATATCCCCCACCGAAGCCGAAGAAGCCGATTTTCAGATACGAATAAAAAAGTTGGAGGTAGATCATAGCCGCTCTTCCTTTCTGAAAAATCCGTAGACCAGGCCGCCCAGGGCCCCGGCCAGAATCAGGTAGATGGGCGAAAAGCCGAAATACCACAGCAGCGCGCAGGCGGCTACGGAGAGCAGGCCCCGCTTCCAGCCCAGGCCCTTGGAGAGGTTGATCAGCGGGGCGGCGATCAGGGCCACCACGGCCGGGCGCATTCCCTTGAAGACGGCTTCCACGGCCGGGTTTTCCCGCAGGGAGGTAAAGTAGAGGGCCACGAGCAGGATCACGACGAAGGAGGGCAGCACGACCCCCGCCACGGAGCACAGCGCGCCCCGGTAGCCGTCCACCTTGTAGCCCACGAAGACCGAGGTATTGAGCGCTATGGGCCCCGGAGCCGACTGGGCCAGGGCAAGCAGTTCGAGGAATTCGGAAGGATCCACCCAGCCCTTGCGGTCGATCACCTCGCGCTCGATGAGCGGCACCATGGCGTAGCCTCCGCCGAAGGTGAAACTACCGATCTTGGCGAACGTGAGCAACAGCTCCAGGGGTTTATTCATGGTTAGAATTTTTGTTCGTCCCGCTCCCAATGGCCCAGCAGGGTCATCACCCCGTCGATAAACGCGAGCGGGTGGACCGGATTTCCGGGGATGTAGAGATCGACGCCGAAGCGGTCGAGGAACGAGCGGTTCAGGGCGGGAGAATCGGCGAACAGGCCGCCCGAGACGGCGTCCGTGCCGCAGAGGATCACCAGCTTGGGGGCCGGGGTGCTGTTGTAGCAGATCTCCAGGGCGACGGCCATATTTTCGGTGATGGGCCCCGTGATGACCAGCCCGTCGGCATGGCGCGGCGAGGCCACGAAGTCGATGCCGTAGCGGGAGAAGTCGAAGTTGACGTTGAGCGATGCGTTGAGCTCCATCTCGGTGGCGTTGTCGCCCCCGGCGCTTACCTGCCGCAGCTTGAGGGCTTCTCCAAAAAGGCGGCGGATCTCTTTGCGAACATTCTTCGGCTCGAAGGGAATATAACCGGGGCTGGTTTCATCCACCCTCAGGGCCTCGCGGGAAGTGGTCGCCAGGCGGTAATCGGGCGTGAAAACGATCTGCTGCGGGGCCCTCCGGGTGCATTCGCCGCAAAAGACGCAGCGGCCCAGGTCGATCGAAAAGGGCTCCGGGGCGATGGCCGCCGAGGGGCAGAGCGCGGCAAGCTCGCGGGCGAGTTCCGCCGTCGGAGCGCCCGCGATGCGGGGACGCCCCCGGAAGGGCTCGACGAGGCGCACGGCCCTCAGGTCGGGAATAAATTGCTTCCCGTGGCTGCGCAACACTTTGAACGCGGAAAAGGCCATAGCTGATTATAAATCGTGTCCGCAGTAGGACAAATTAAAACTCTTGTTGCAGATCGGAAAATCCGAAATCCCTTCGCCCCGCACGGAAAGCGCGAGGGCCATCCAGTTGTGCAGCGAGGGGTCTTTGACTTTGTAGGCGGCGATCCGGCCCTCCCCATCGGTCAGGGCCACATGCGCCACTTCTCCCCGCCAGCCTTCGATCAGTGCAAAAGCCAACGAATCGGGGGCCAAAGCAAACCCGTAATCGGGAAGCGAGGGCGCCACCCCAGAAAATTCTTCCAGGCGGCCGATCATCGAACGGATGCAGACCACCGAGCGGGCCACTTCCCCCAGGCGGACCCGCAGGCGGGCGGCCACGTCCCCCTCGGGGCGGGTGAAGGCGTCATGGGTGATCGTCCGGCCGTAGGGGCCCCAGGGATGGGTAGCCCGCAAATCGCGGGCCAGGCCCGAAGCCCGGGCGGCGAGGCCCACCGCGCCGATGCGCAGGGCCTGCTGGGTGGTGACGATCCCGCAGTCCTCGAAGCGCGAGAGCACCGAGGTCGTCTCGTTCAGGTTGTCGGCCACCTCGGCATAGCGGCGTTCGACCTCGTTTAAATTTTCCAGCACCTTGGCCCTCAGCTCGGCCGTCAGCGGGAAATAACTTCCCCCCGGACGGATCAGCCCCTTGCCGAAGCGGTTGCCGCACCAGGCCTGGGTGGTGTTGATGACGATCGTGCGCAGGGCCTCGCAGGCGACCTGCCCGAGTTGGTAGGCGATGTCGGTGCAGAGGGCGCCCGTGTCGGCGATGTGCAGGGCGATGCGCTCCAATTCGAGGGCCACGGCGCGTTCGAGTTCCAGGGATTCGCTTACGCGCAGGCCGCCCAATTTTTCGAATGCCATCGCGCAGGCCGTTCCGTGGGCCACGGTGCTGTCCCCGGCGATGCTTTCCGAAAGGACGATCTGCCTGAGGCGGTTGTCCGTTTCGCGCAGCAGGCGTTCGACGCCCCGGTGCTGGTAGCCCAGCATGATCTCGAGGTGGATGATCTGCTCGCCGTTGCAGATAAAGCGGAAGCAACCCGGCTCGATCACCCCGGCGTGGATGGGGCCCACGTTCACCTCGTGCAGGGCTTCGCCCTGTATGGAATAGAAAGGATAGTCATTCATCCCCGTGCGGCGGTCGGCCCTATCATGGGCGTAGCGCAGGGGTTTGTCCCAGGGGCTGTCGGCGAACATAACCCCGAAGTTCTCGGCCATTTCCCGCTCGAAGACGTGCAGGGCCGGGTGCTCCGCCGAGAGCGAGGGCAGCACTTCCCCCTCGTAGGGCACGGAGGCCAGCGAAATTTCGCCCGTGGCGTCGTCCAGCAGCAGACAGATCAGGCGTAGTCCCTCCGGCGAGGGCCAGCCGAAGTAGGCCCCCAGGTGGCAATTTTCGTCCCAGAGACGCTCTTTGAGCTCGGTGTACAGGGAGGCGTAGTCCGTCCCGGGCAGGTCCGACAGGCGGACGGCCCCTTCACGCGGATATGTCGTCAACCACTTCATGGCACAGCAACGATCGATTGGATAAAGTCCACCAAAAAAGGCGGTTGGAAAATCCCCAGGGCCACCGCCAGGGCGATCAGCCCGAAGCCCGTCCAGGTGACCATGCGGCTGACGGCGGGACGTTCCCCGGCGGGCATTTGGACGGGTTTATAGCAGAGCCTCAACAGCCTGTAAGAGAGGCTATACATCACGAAACAGAGCAGCCCCACCAGCACCGCCAGCAGCCACCACTGCCCCGTGGCGATGATCTCCCGGAAGATCATCAGCTCCGAGATAAAGAGCGCCGAGGGCGGCAGGGCCAGCAGGCAGATCGTCCCCAGGAGCATCGAAATGGAGCCGATCCGGTTGACGTGCATGTAGTTGCCGATCCGGTTGATGCGGTAGCTGCCGTAGATCTTGCCGATCTGGGCCAGGTTGAAGAAGATGCCCGATTTGAGCAGGCTGTGGGCCACGACGTGGAACAGGGCGGCGAAGACCCCTACCCCGCCCAGCCCCAGGCCGATCAAGACGATGCCCAGGTTCTCGGTGGTGGAATAGGCGAAAAAGCGTTTGTAATGGTTGGTCCGCCGCAGGTAGACCGCCCCGATCAGCACCGAGGCCAATCCGGTGAGGATCAGCACCCGCGACATCCAGACAAAGACTTCCGAAAGGGCCGCCACCTGGTAGACCCTCAGCAGCGAAACGAAGCCGGCATTAACCAGCACGGTCGAGATCACGGCCGAGGCGGGCGTGGGGGCCGTGGAGTTGGCATCGATGCCCACCGCGTAGAAGGGAAAGACCTCCAGCTTGCAACTGTACCCCACCAGGATAAAGAGGAAGGCGATCTTCAGGTACAAGGGGTTGCCCCCGGAGACAGCCGTCGCCAGGGCGCTGTAGGAAAGTTCTCCGTGCGTGGCCATCGTACTGAGCAGCAGAATGCCCAGGTAGGCGATCAGGATGCCCGTCGAACAGACGAAGACGTATTTCCAGGTGGCCTCCAGGCTGCGTTCGTTGCGGTCGTGGTAGATCAGCCCGGCCGTGGCCAGGGTGGTGGCTTCGAGGAAGATCCAGGTGACCGCCAGGTTATTTGAGAAGTAGACCGCCGTGGCCGAGGCGCAGAGCAGGATCAGCGAGATGTTGTAGGTCTTGTAGGCATTGAGCCTATCCCGGTCGAGGTAGACGTTGCTCTGGTAGAAAGCGACAAAGGAGATCACCGCGAGCAGAATAAAAAAGAGGATACCCAGGGCGTCGAGCGTGAAGAACTGCAACTCGGTCTTACCCAGACCCAGCGGCAGAAGCGCTCCCGCAAAAGCCAACTGCAATCCGTAGAATACATAGCCCGCCGCACGTACCTGCGAGCGGCTGCGCAACAGGGCGCAGGCGGCGGCAAGAACGAGCGAGAGGATCAGGTAGGCGGTCAGCATGGGATCAGTCTTTCAAGGTATTGAGGCTATCGACGTGAAAATTGTGGTAGTGGCGGCCGATGCGCCCGATCACCAGGCCCAGCATCAGCACACTCATCACCAGGTCCAGCAGGATAGCGATGTTGACCAGGTAGGGCATCTCGGCCCCGATGGCCATGGCGAAGAGGAAAACCCCGTTCTCGATGACCAGGAAGCCAACCAGGTGCGAGAAAATACGTTTATGAGTGATAATCAACAGCATGCCGCTCAGCAAAGCGTAGAGCGCCACCCCGAAGAACACCCTATCGAAGGCCCCCTCCGAGGCCATGTAATGGGTCACCACCAGGCTGCCCAGCAGTAGGCCCATCGAAAGCAACAACTGGTTGAAAACGGCCACCGAGGCGGCGTGCACCCGGTTGATGCCCGTGCGGCGGATCACGTAGCGCAGGATCATGGGAAGCACCAGGGCCTTGAAGATCAAGGTCTCAGCCACCACGAAGGCCAGTTCGTACCAATCCGTACTGTGCAGCCTCAACAGCGCCACGCCCAGCAGCAGCCACCCCTGGAGGCTGATCACCATCACATAATGGCGGAACCGCTCGATGATCGAGAGGTAAAGCAACGAGAGGACGTAAAGTATAATCAGCGAAAGGAGCATGTCTACTGGATTGAAATGTTGCGCACGATCAAAAAGGCGATCACAAAGATCACGAAGGCGATGGCCAGGATGGTGACGATGTAGGTGGGGTTGCGCGAAAGGCGGTTGCGGGCCGTGAAGGACTCCAGGGCCCCGATCAGCAGCCCGAACAGCAGGGCCGCCGCCACGATCAGCGCCGCGCTGTCCCAGAGGGCCGAGCAAAGGGCCGAGGCGGCGATCAGCGCCAGAGAGGCCGTTTTGAGCCAGCCCCCGAGGGTGATCAGGGCCAGGTCGAAGCCGCTGTAATCCAACATCATCACCTCATGGATCATGGTCAGCTCCAAATGGGTGCGGGGATCGTCCACGGGCACGCGCCCCGACTCGACCAGTGTGATGCGGAACAGGGCGTAAAAGAGCAGGAGCATCAGCACCAGGAGCTCAGGCCGTCCCGTCGTTTCGACGAACAGCCGTCCGAAGCTGCCCTCTCCCGAGATCAGCGCCAGGGTGCCCAGCACCAGAAAGAGGGCGGGCTCGGCAAAGGCCCCGTAGAGGGCTTCGCGGCTGGCCCCCATGCCCTGGAAGCTGCTGCCGGCGTCCATCGCTCCCAGGATCAGGGCCAGGCGGCCCAGGCCCAGCAGGTAGCAGAACAGCACGATATCGCCCTGGAACGAGAGCAGCGGAGAGAAGCCGCCCACCGGCACGAGCAGGCAGGCCGTCAGAGTGGCCCCCAGGTAGACCACCGGGGCGAGGCGGGTGATCGCTCCGGAGAGCGTGCTGTATAGGGGTTCTTTGCGTAGCAGTACTCCCAGGTTGCTCAGGTGCTGGTAGAACCGGATGCCCTTGCGGCCGCTCAGGCGGGCCCGGGTCCGGGCGATCAGGCCGGGCAGCATCAACGCTGTAAAAACTATGAGCAAAAGGGCTACCATATTACAACCAACCGAAAAGGGTGAGTAAAAAGACCAGCAGCAGGAACAACAGGCCGAACAAAATATAGTGGTTCACCTTCCCGGTGCGCAGCACCGAGGTCGAGGCGTTGACGCGCCGAAGCACGCCCAGCCACCAGCGCGAGAAGAGCTTTTCGATGCGGTCCTTGTGGGTGATGTCGAAGTCGTGCTCCGTGGGGAAAATCTCGCCGCCGGAGAGCTCCACGCCGTGCCCGCTGCGCTTGATGACCCGCTCGGAGATGCGTTCGAGGCCCTCGCTGAAGGACTCCCCGGTGTATTGCAGGCGGGGGCTCGGGGCCGTGAAGCCGCAGCCCCAGGTGGGCGAGCTGGCCGTCGGGCGGCCCCGCAACGCCAGGCGGCGCAGGCCCCAGAGGGCCAAGGTGATGCCCAACAGGACCCAGATGGCGTAGCTCAGCGTCCAGTAAGTTTCTTCGGAAAGGGCGTAGAACGTCCCGCCGTCGGCGATGCCCAGCCAGGAGGCCCCCACCCGGTAGATCGCGGGCAGTACCAACACCGGGGCGAGGCCCACGAGGAGCATCCCGGTCAGGGGCAGGCACATGCCGCCGAGCATCCAGTTGCCCACTTCGCGGGCTTGGCTGGCCTGCGGGCTGCGGGGCTGGCCCTGGAAGGCCACGCCGTATAATTTGGAGAGGGCGATCACCACCATACCCCCGATAAAGGCCAGCATAATCAGGCCGAACAGGGATTCGACGGTCAGTGCGCCGTCGGCGGCGATGCCGTCCAGCATGGTTTTGAAGATCAGGAATTCAGAGACGAAGCCGTTCAGGGGCGGGAAGGCGCAGAGGGCCAGGGTCCCCAGCAGGAAAAGCGTCGCCGTGAGCGGCATGCGGCGCCCCAGCCCGCCCAATTCATCGAGCAGGGTGGTATGCGCCCCCGTGGCCACATTTCCCGCGCCCAGGTAGAGCAGCGACTTGAAAAAGGAGTGGTTGAGCGTGTGCAGAATCGCCCCGGCGAAGGCGCACAGGGCCAACGGAGTGTTGTTCTGCGAGCGGGCCAGCAGCGAGAGGCCCAGGGTCATCAGGATGATCCCGACGTTCTCGATGCTCGAGTAGGCCAGCAGCTTTTTGATCTCGCTTTGCAGCGTGGCCAGGATCACGCCCCAGAGGCCGGTGACAATACCGACGATAAAAATCACCAGGCCAACGGTATAAAGTTCCGTTTCGATAAACGAAGTCACCCGCATCAGCCCGTAGACCCCCATCTTGATCATCACCCCCGACATCAGGGCCGAGACGTGGGCCGGGGCGGCCGGATGGGCCTCGGGCAGCCAGATGTGCAGCGGGAAGACGCCCGCCTTCATGCCGAAGCCGATCAAAAAGACCACGAACAGCGGCAGGGGGTTGTGTTCCGAGAAATAGACCCGCAGCCACTCGAACGACACCGGCAGGCCGTCGGCGTACAAGGCCACGAAGCCCGAGAGCAGGAAGAAAAACCCGATGTGCATCAGGATAAGGTAGTTGAGCGCCGCACGCCGCACCTTGGGATTCTCTCCGTCGAAGAGCACCAGCAGGAAGGACGCCAGGGTCATCAACTCCCAGGCGAACAGGAACAGGAAGCCGTCCGAAGCCATCACCACGATCAGCATCGAGAAGTAGAGGATCATCAGGCAGAAGTAATGCAGGGAGAGCTGTCCCGGGGTCTTGTCCGCCCCCTTGACGCGCAGGTAGTCCCGGGCGTAGATCGTCGCGGCGAGGGCCGCCACGGAGAGCATCCCCATAAAGATTGCCGAGAGGGAATCGATCACCAGGTGCTGGGCGTGGCCTCCGAAGAGCAGGTCGCTGCCCGCGGGATAGGAGTAGGTGGAATTGACTTGGGTGAAGAGCACCTTCAAGGCCTCGGAGCAGGCCGAGAAGGCTCCCAGGGCCACCACGACACAGGTGAGCCCCCATTTCCAGTTCACCGGAACGAGGAAAACCAGCAACGCCAGCAAAGGCAACAGGGGTTGTATCTCGGAGAGTAGCATTCTTACTTATCGTTCAATAGCGCCACCGTATGCGCGGCGGCGATGGCGGCGGTCTCGGTGCGCAGGCGGCTGCGGCCCAGCGATACAGCCTCGAATCCGGCGGCGGTGGCCGCGGCGATCTCTTCCGGGGAGAAGTCTCCTTCGGGGCCGATCAGCATCAGCACATCTTCTCCCGGGCGGACGAGGGATTGCATAGCTACCCTCGGGAGGCCGTCCTCGCAGTGGGCGATCAACTTCCGCCCGGCGAACGGACGGGCGATCAATTCCCCGAAAGGCGTCAGCGGCTCCACTTCCGGCAAATAAGCCTTGAGGGATTGCTTCATCGCCCCGGCGACGATCTTTTCGAGGCGGTCGGTGCGCAGGTTTTTGCGTTCGCAGTGCTCCGTCAGCAGGGGGATGATCGTATCCACGCCGATCTCGGTGGCCTTTTCGGCCATCCATTCGTAGCGGTCGGCGTTCTTGGTCGGGGCCACAGCCAGCAGCAGGCGGCAGGGACGTTTTTCGTAATCCGGCGTCACTTCGCGGATCGCCACTTGGCAGCCCTTGACCGAGGGATCGGTGATTTCAGCCCGGGCCCAGTTGCCCTGCCCGTCGGTCAGCGAGAGGCTCTCGCCCGCTCCCAGGCGCAACACGCGGACGATGTGGCGCGACTCCTCCTCCGGGAAGGTGTAAACTCCGGAAGCAAAATCGATATGGGGGGCGTAAAATAATTGCATTTGTATTACTTTTGCGTTCACCACCTCTACGGATGGCACAAAACTACAAAACAACCGGCGAAGTATCAAACATTGATCCCAGGAAATGATGCGTAAAATCCTACTCCCCACCCTTATTCTGATTTTAATGAATCCCCTGCAAAGTTGTACCAAAAAAACGGCGGACGTCAACCCCTTTTTCACCGCCTGGGAAACCCCGTTCGGGGTGCCGCCTTTCGATAAAATCAAGGAGCACCACTACCGCGAAGCCATCCGCGAGGGCATCCTCCGCCACGGAGCCCAGGTCGAGGTGATCGCCCGGAGTACCGAGCTACCCAATTTCGCCAACACCATCGAAGCGCTCGACACTTGCGGCAGCCTGCTTCGCAACGCCTACACGGTTTTCTCGGCCATCAAGGAGGCCGAGTCGACCGAATTGATGCAGGAGATCGACGCCGAAGCGACCCCCGCCGTGAGCGCCCACTACGACGACATCTACCTCAACGAGGACCTGTTCAAGCGCGTGAAGGCCGTCTACGACCAGCGCGAGAACGCCGGGCTGGACGAACAGCAGCGGCGGCTGACGGAGCTGACCTACCGGCGCTTCATCCGCTCGGGGGCCGGGCTCACTCCCGAAAAAAAGGAGCAGCTCCGCAAGACCAACGAGCGGCTCTCGGCCCTGGAAGTGGCCTTCGGCAAAAACCTCCTGGCCGAAAACAACGCCTTCACCCTGACGCTCACCCGCAACGAGGAACTCGACGGCCTGCCCGGCAGCGTGCGTATGGCGGCCCAGGAGGAAGCCCGCAGCCGGGGACTCTCCGACCAGTGGGTCTTCACGCTGAGCAAGCCCAGTTGGATTCCCCTGCTGACCTATTCCACGGTCGACACCCTGCGCGAACAGCTCTACACGGCGTACATCAAGCGCTGCGACCGGGGAGGCGAAAACGACAACAAGGCCATCGCCGCCGAGATCGCCGAATTGCGGCGGATCAAGGGCCAGCTGATGGGTTTCCCCACCTACGCCGCCTTCTCGCTGGACGCCGTGATGGCTAAAACGCCCGAGAACGCCTACCGCCTGCTCGACAAGATCTGGACCCCGGCGCTGAACCTGGCCAAAGAGGAGCTCGAAGCGATGCGGCAGATCAAGTTGCAGGAGAAGGGCGACAGCACCTTCCACAGCTGGGACTGGTGGTACTACGCCGAGAAGGTGCGCAAGCAGAAGTACGACCTGGACGAGGAGATGATCCGGCCCTATCTGTCGCTGGACTACGTCACCCAGGGAATTTTTCAGTTGGCCAACCGTCTCTGGGGCATCACCTTCCGCCCCATCGCCGTGCCCTACTACAACGCCGAATGCTCGGTCTACGAGGTGCTGGACCTGGACAACACCCACCTGGGCGTGCTCTACTTCGACTTCTTCCCGCGGCCCGGCAAGCAGAACGGGGCCTGGTGCACCTCCCTGAGGGAGCCCAGCTACCGGGATAGTGTGCGGGTGGCTCCGGTGGTGAGCATCGTCTGCAACTTTCCGCGTCCGGCGGGCAGCAGCCCCGCGCTGCTGGGCCTCGACGACACCGAGACCCTGTTCCACGAGTTCGGTCACGCCCTGCACACGCTCTTTTCGCAGGTGCGCTACGAGGGCCTCTCCGGGGTGGAACGCGACTTCGTGGAACTCCCCTCCCAGATCATGGAGAACTGGGCCTTTGCCCCGGAGATGCTGAAAATGTACGCCAAGCACTACCAAACCCACACCGACATGCCCGACAACCTGGTCTCCAAAATCCTGCGCAGCCGCTACTTCAACCAGGGTTTCACGACCACGGAGCTGACCGCGGCGGCCCTCGCGGACTTGGACATCCACTCGATCGAAAACAAGATGGCCCTGGACGTGAACGCCTTCGAAAAAGAGGCGCTCTACACCCGGCGGGGCCTGATCCCCCAGATCGAGCCGCGCTACCGCTACCCCTACTTCAGCCACATCTTCGGCTGGGGCTACGCCGCGGGCTACTACAGCTACCTCTGGGCCGAGGTGCTGGACAAGGACGCCTTCGAAGCCTTCGCCGAGACGGGCGACATCTTCAACCGGGCCGTGGCCCGCTCCTTCCGGCAGAACATCCTCGAAAAAGGGGGCAGCGAAGAGGGAATGGTGTTGTATAAGAAATTCCGGGGGGCCGAGCCCGACACCAAGCCCCTGCTCTGGGGGCGCGGGCTGTTGGTGCGCGAGGTGGCTCCGGTGGCGGATTCGACCACGGTTCCCCAAGAAGTATTATAGACCTATGAAAAAAATCTTTTTAGCGGGTGCCCTGTCGCTCTGGGCCTTTACGTTGTCGGCCGGGGAGATCGCCCGGGGGTATGTCTACGAGGACGCCAACGCCAACGGAAAACGCGAGCGCAACGAAAAGGGAGTCGCCTCCGTGGGGGTCTCCAACGGCAGCGGGATCGTCTACACCGACGCGCGGGGCTATTATGAATTTCCGGTGGAATCGGGCAACACGATCTTTGTGATCAAGCCCGCCGGGTACGCCTTCCCGCAGGACGAATGCCTGATGCCCCGTTTTTACTACGTCCACAAGCCGGAAGGCTCGCCCGGCTATTACAAATTCAAGGGGGTCTCCCCCACCGGGCCGCTGCCCCGCTCGCTGGACTTCGCGCTGAAGCCCAGCCCGGAGCCGGACGAATTCACGGCCCTCATTTTCGGCGACCCCCAGGTGCGCAACCGGGCGATGCTGGGCTTTTTCGAACGTAAGATCGTCTCCGAACTGGTCGACTCCCCGGACATCGCCTTCGGGGTGAGCCTGGGCGACGTCTCGGACGAGGACCTCGACCTGATGGGCGACATCAAGGCCGTGACCGCCCGCATCGGGGCGCCCTGGTACTACGTCAACGGCAACCACGACACCAACTACGACGCCCCGGAGGACCGTCTCGCCAGCGAGACCTTCATCCGCTACTTCGGGCCCACGGACTACGCCTTCAACTACGCCGGGTCGCACGTCCTGGTGATCGACAACATCTACTTCCCCAACCCCGAAAAACCCGACGAGAGGCGGTGGGTCTCGCGCTCGGGCCTCCGGGAGGACCAGCGGCGCTTTATCGAGAACGACCTCGCGGGGGTGAGTCCGGATAAGCTGGTAATCCTGATGATGCACGTGCCGCTGTGCGACGACTGGAACCGGGAAAACGACGTGGCGGCCTACCTGATGGGCCAGCTCTCCCGCTTCGAGCATGTGCTGGTGCTCGCCTCGCACTGGCACGTCCAACTGCACAACTACTACGGAGCGGAAGAAGGCTGGAACGGCCGAAAGCCCCTGCACGAATACGTGGTGGGGACCACCTGCGGGAGTTGGTACTCGGGCTTTCCGGACGAGAACGGCATTCCCGAATCGATGATGCGGGACGGCACGCCCCAGGGCTACGCCTACCTGCATGTAAAGGGCAATACCTATTCGCTGGATTATAAGGTGGCGGGGATGCCCGCAGACTACCGGATGTCGATCCTGCACCCCAAGGTGGTGATCCGCGACCTGCACACACCCTCGTTTATCACGGTCAATTTCTTTATGGGCCACCGGAACGACACGGTGGAATACCGCATCGACGGTGGCCCCTGGCAGGCGATGACACACACCGTCATGAACGACCCCTATTACCAGAACATGTGCTACCGCTGGGACATGACCGAGGCCGTGCACACCACCCGCTGGCCGGGCGAAGCCGTCCCGAGCCAGCACATCTGGCGGGCCCCCATGCCCTCGAAGGGCTATGCGGCAGGCCGCCACAGCATCGAGGTGCGGGCCACCGACCTCACGGGGCGCGTCTTTTATGGTGCGAGCGACTACCGGGTGGCCGATCCGCCCAACAACGATTGTCCTTAATCTATAAACGAACACGCCCCCGGAAGATTCCGGGGGCGTGTTCGTTTATAGATAAGGTATCGCTATTTTACGAGCTTGCCGTCCTTATCTACCTGGAGGATAGTTCCCAGGTTGAGTTGTTTGAGCCCGGCGAGTTGCGTGGCCGCGTCGCCCACCACGACGATGATCATGTCTTCGTAGTTGAGGTTGCGGGCGATATAGCCCTTGGCCTCGTCGAGGGTCATGGTCTTGAGCAGGGCCTCGCGCTGCTTGGGATAATCCTCCGGCAGGTGGTAGACCGAGACCTGGCGCAGCAGGTTGAGCAGGGCGTTGGGCGTCTCGAACGAGCCGTTCATGGTCGACAGCAGCGAGGAGGTGGTGGCGTCCAGGTCCTGCTGGGTAAAACCTTCGCCATAGCCGGTCAGGATCTCCCGGAAGAGATCCACCGACTCCTTGGTCACCGTGGCCTGCACGCTGGAGCGGGCCGTGAAGGTGTTGTTGACGATGCCCGTGTTGAAGTTCGAGTAGGCTCCGTAGGTGTAGCCCCGTTGCAGGCGCAGGATATCGAACAGCAGGCTGCTGGTCGAGGCGCCCAGGTGGTCGTTGACCACCACGCAGGGGTAGGCTTCGGGGCTGTCCTGCGGCACGGACTTCGACCCCACGACGATGTAGGACTGGCGGGAGCCGGGGTAATCCACGAAGTAGAGCTTGGCCGCGGGCTTCACCGCAGGCTCGGTCAGCTGCGGGGCGATCACCGGAGTGGCGGCCCAGTTCTTGCGCAGCGAGGCGAGCGATTTTTCGACCTGGCGCTGGTCGAGGCCCCCCACGAAATTGAACTTGGCGATGCTCTGCGAGAAGTTGGCCGTGTAGAAGTTCTTCACGTCTTCGAGCGTCAGGGCCGATACCGATTCCTCGGTCCCGTCGGGAGTGTAGCCCAGGATGTTGTCCCCCCCGAAGAGCAGCTTGCGGAAGACGGCGCCCCCGATGGCCGAAGGTTCGGTGGCGTTCTGGCGGATGTTGTCCAGAGTGCGCTCCTTGACCAGGGAGAAGGAGGCGGTGTCCCAGCGGGGACGGGTGAGCACCTCTTCGATCAGTTTCACCAGTTCGGGATACTTGTTCAGCAGGCAGTTGCCCGTGATGACCATCGTCTCGTAGGAGGATTGGATGCTCAGGCGCGCGCCCAGTTGGCCGATGGCTTCCTCCAGTTCGGCGGCGGTCTTGTCGGCCGTGCCCTCGTTGAGCAGGGCGGCGGTCAGCTTGGCCAGCCCGGCCTTCCGGGGCGTGTCGAGCAGCATCCCATTGTTGAGTTCGACGGCGAAGTTCACCAGCGGCAGTTCGGTGTAGCGGATTCCGCGCACTTCCATTCCGCTTTCCAACTGCGACGTCCAGATCGCCGGGACGTTCAGCTCGGGCGTATTGGGGAGCAGCCCGGGCTCGACGCTGCGGTCGAAGGCCGAGGGGGTGCGTTCGTAGGGATCGTCCACGATGGCGCCCTCCTGGGAGTTGAGCTCCTGTTCGTGGATGGCTTCCTGTTCCACCACGGCGGGAGTGCTGCCCGTGATGGCCAGTTCGCGCTGGCCTTGGGGCACGATGCTTACCGAGAGGTAATTTTTGCCTTTGATGTATTTCTCGTAGACCCGCAGGATGTCCGCCGGGGTCACCTTGCGGTACTCGGCCAACTCTTTAAGCATGCGGTCGGGGGATCCGCCGAAGACGTTACTGTGGGCCATGCCGATGGCCTTGCCCTGGGTCGAGGTGAGGCGGTTGTAGGCCCGGGTCTCCTCGATGGCCAGGTAGCGTTCGAGGTCCTTGGGATCGACGCCCTGCTGCTCGAAGCGCGAGTAGGCTTCCTCGATCCCGGCCTGGACGTCGTCCAGCTTGACGCCGGGGAAGGTCGTGGCGTTGAAGAACATCAGACCGGCGAGTTCCATCTGGTAGTTGTACATATCGACCGAGGGGACCAGCTTGCGCTCCTCGACCAACACCTGGTACATGGGCGACTTCTTGTCCCCGGAGAGCAGGTTGCTCAGCAGGTCGAGGGCGTAGCCGTCGGGAGCGTAGGCTTCCACGGCCGGGTAGGCCACCAGCAGCATGGGAGCGTTGCAGAAGGGGTCTTCGTGCTCGATGCGTTTGGTCGAGTCGAGGGTGACGTTCTGCACCTGGGGAGCGGCGGGATTGGGCCGGGCGGGAATTTCACCGAAATATTTTTGGATCAACTCCCGGGCCTGGGCCGGATCGAAATCCCCAGCCAGCACCAGGGTGGCGTTGCCGGGCGTGTAATAGAGGTTATAGAACTCCTTGACGTCCTCGACCGTGGCGCTGCGCAGGTCGGGAATCTCCCCGATCACCGTCCAGCTATAGGGGTGCCCGGCGGGAAAGAGGTTTTTGAAGAGCAGGTCGTAGGCCAGCCCGTAGGGGGCGTTCTCGCCCTGGCGCTTCTCGTTGGAGACCACGTCGATCTCTCGTTTGAGGCCGCCCTCGGTCACGGTGTTGATGAAATAGCCCATGCGGTCGGATTCCATCCAGAGGACTTTTTCGAGGGCATTGCGGGGCACGGTCTCGAAGTAGACGGTCCCGTCGTTGCTGGTGCCCCCGTTGAAGGAGCCGCCCATCTCGTCGATCTTCTGGAAGAAGGCGTTGCGGGGCAGGTTTTCGGAGCGCTGGAACAGCATGTGCTCGAAGAAGTGCGCGAAACCCGTTTTGCCGGGCTTCTCGCGGTTGCTGCCCACGTGGTACTGGATGGCCAGCGAGACCACCGGGTCGGAGCTGTCGGGGTGCAGAACCACCTCTAACCCGTTGTCCAGTTTGTACTTTTCGTACTTCAGCGAGGCCTCGCCCCCTGAGTTTTTGCAACTACTCACCGCAGCCATAATCGAAAGGAGCATGCAAGGAATTAGCGTTTTTTTCATCGTATATTGTTTTTAGGATCATATCATATGAGGGGTTAAAGGGAAGTGTGTCTATGGACAAAGATACTATTTCTCATGCAAATTATGTATTTTTGTCTTTCAATCTAAGCGGCACGACCATGACCCTCAAATCCACCTTCGCAGCCCTGCTGCTCCTGAGCGCCACCGGCGTCCAGGCCCAAAGCCCCCTCGAATTCAAGAATCCCCCGCTCAGCGCCCGCCCCACCCCGCTCTGGTTCTGGAACAACACCGCCGTGACCAGCGAGGGGGTCGACGCCCAGATCGTCGACCTGCGCGACAAGGGCGGCTACGGGGGCGTGTCGATCCTGCCCTTCGGCAAGGATTTTTCTCCCAAATACCTCTCCGAAGCCTACTTCGAACTCTACGGGCACACCGTCCGCCGGGCCACGGAACTGGGTCTGCAAATGGCCCTCTACGACGAGTACGGCTTCCCCAGCGGCAGCGGCGGGGCCATCAACGGGGACGACATGCCCCGCTTCCTGAACCGCTACCCCAACCTGACGATGAAGCGCCTCGACAAGATCGAGGAAGAAGTCACGGGCGGGCAACCCTACCACAAGGAAGCCTCTACCGAGGGTGCCCTGATGGCCGTGGTGGCCATGAACACCGCCACGCTCGAGCGGGTGGACCTGACGGACAAGGTGACCGAAGGGGTGATCGTCTGGAACGTGCCCGCCGGACGCTGGAAGATCATGCAATTCGTCTGCGTGACGGATGGGGACCCCAACATGGACTACCTGAGCGTCGAAGCGGCCGAGGCCTACATCGAAATGACCCACGAGCAATACTACAAGCGCTTCCCGGAGGCCTTCGGGCGGACCATCACCCAGACTTTTTACGACGAGCCGACCCTCTACCGGGCTCAGGGACGGGTGTGGACTCCCTCGTTCAACGAGGAGTTCATCACCCGCTACGGGGAGAGCCCCACGCTGCTCTACCCCGCCCTCTGGTACGACATCGGTGAGCAGACCGCCTCGGCCCGCAACGCGCTGTTTACCCTGCGTTCGGACCTCTACGCCGAAGCCTACCCCCGGGCGATCGACCGCTGGAGCCGCGAGCACGGCACCCGGGCCACCGGACACCAGGACAACGAAGAGGTGGAAAACCCGGTGGGCACCTCGGGCGACCTGATGAAGTGCTTCCGCTACCTGGAGATCCCCGGCATCGACCGCATCGGTGAGGATGCCGAAAACCCGCGGCCGGCACAGAAATTCTACAAAATCATCTCCTCGGCGGCCTACAACTGGGACCACTCCCTGGCCATGTCCGAGACCTACGGGGCCATGGGGAACCTCTCCTTCGACAGCATGTACTCCATCGCCATGGACCAGTTTTCGAAAGGGATCAACGCCTTTATCCCCCACGCCGCCTGGTACAACGATCAGAAGGTCACCTTCCTGCCGGAGCTTTCTTCGCGCAATCCGCTCTATGCCGACGGGCTCTATGAGTTGAGCACCTTTTTGGGGCGCCTGCAACTGATGTTGCAAAACGAGGACCGCGCCGTAGCCGAGGTGGCCGTGCTCTACCCCATCCACACCATGCAGGGCGACCACCGCTTCGGGGGCCCGCTGACGGCCTACAAGGGGGGCGTCCACATCCCCTACCTCGACTACACCCGGGTGGGGATGGCGCTGAGCGACACCCTGGGCCGCGACTACCTCTGGCTGCACCCGGAAGTGTTGGCCGGGGCCTGCACGGTGGACAAAAAAGGGCTGACCCTCAACAACAAAATCCAGAAAAACACCTTCCATACCCTGGTGATCCCCGCCTCGCGGACGATCTCCGTCACCACCCTGGAACAGGCCCGCAAGCTCTTCCTCGCCGGGGGGACTGTGGTCTTCACCTCGCTGCTGCCGACCCGCTCGGCGGAAAAGGACGGAGATTTCCGGATCAAGGCCCTGATGGAAGAGCTGCTGCCCGCCGGAAGCCGCTACAACGAAAGTCTCTCCGGGGGCAAGGTTTATTTCCTGGCTAAGCCGACCCCGGCGGCTCTTACCGAGGCTCTGAGTTCGGGCCGGACGCCGGACATCGCTTTCGAGACCGGAAAACCCCTGCGCTACATCCACAAGGAGCACGCCGGCAAGGCGCTTTTCTACCTGGCCAACTGCCCACCCACGCTCTACCGCGGGGAGGTGACCCTGCGGGGCAAACTCACGCTCGAAGCCTGGAATCCCCACACCGGGGCGATCACGCCGGTGAGGGGGGTCTATGCCAAGGAGGGCAAAGAAACCGTCACCCGGATCAACCTGGAGCTCAACGGGCGGGAATCGGTCTTCCTGGTCGAGAAGTAGGCGCACCGTTTTCCGGCATCCGTCTTGCATAGGCAGGATAATCTAACTTTCGCAAATTAATATGGCAAACTCATTTCAGGGCCTCTCCCCGGCCCAGGTCGAAGATAGCCGTGCCCGGCACGGACGCAACCTTATCACGCCTCCCAAGCGGACCCCGCTGTGGATGCTCTTTCTCGAAAAATTCAAGGACCCGATCATCCGCATCCTGCTGGTGGCAGCCTTTCTGTCGCTGATCATCGGCTTTATCCACAACGAGTTCGCCGAGACGATCGGGATTTTCTGCGCCATTTTCCTGGCCACGGGGGTGGCCTTCTGGTTCGAATACGACGCCATGCGCAAGTTCGACGTCCTCAACCAGACCAACGATGAGACGCCGGTCAAGGTGATCCGCGACTCGGCGGTGGCCGAGATCCCCAAGCAGGACGTCGTGGTGGGGGACATCGTCATCGTCGAGAACGGGGAGGAGATCCCGGCCGACGGGGTGCTGCTCGAAGCGATGGCTATGCGGGTCAACGAATCGACCCTCACGGGCGAGCCCCAGACTGCCAAGACCACCGACAAAGCCCTGTTCCGCGAGGAAGCCACCTACCCCTCCAACCACCTGATGCGGGGCACGACGGTTATCGGCGGACACGGCATCATGCAGATCGAAGCCGTGGGCGACGCCACCGAATTCGGGAAAGTGGCCCAACAGGCCACGGTCGAAAGCAAGGAGAAAACTCCGCTGACGATCCAGCTCCAGCGCCTCTCGAAGCTGATCGGGCGCACGGGCCTGGCCCTGGCGCTGCTGACCTTCGCGGCGCTGATGTTCAAGGGATTCTTCGTGACGGGCGAACTGATGGGAGCCGACTGGGTGACCCGGGCCGAGGTGCTGTTGCAGTACTTCATGGTGGCCGTCACGCTGATCGTGGTGGCCGTGCCCGAGGGCCTGCCCATGAGCGTGACGCTGAGCCTGGCGGTCAACATGCGCCGGATGCTCAAGACCAACAACCTGGTGCGCAAGATGCACGCCAGCGAGACCATGGGGGCCATCACGGTGATCTGCACCGACAAGACCGGCACCCTCACCCGCAACGAGATGCGGGTCTACGAAATGCGGCCCTACCACGAGGAGCAACAGGCGCTGTTCGCCGAGAGCCTCGCCACCAACTCGACCGCTTTCCTGGACGCCTCGGCCAAGGTGATCGGCAACCCCACCGAGGGGGCACTGCTGCTGTGGCTGCGCTCGCAGGGGCTCGACTACGAACCGCTGCGCGAGGGGGTCAAGGTGGTCGACCAGATGACCTTCGCCACCGAACGCAAGTACATGGCCACGCTGGTCGATTCCCCCACCCGGGGGCGGATGATCTACCTCAAAGGGGCCCCCGAAATCGTCCTGGGGATGTGCACCGGATTCGACCGGGAGAGAGAGGTGACCGAACAACTGATCGCCTACCAGAACATGGCCATGCGCACGCTGGGCTTCGCCTATGCCTCCTGCCAGGGGGCCACGACCTGCGAGGAGGCCTTATCAACCTGCCCGCTGACCTTCTACGGCATCGCCGCCATATCCGACCCCGTGCGCGAGGACGTGCCCGGAGCCGTGGCCGAGTGCCTGAGCGCGGGGATCGAGGTGAAGATCGTCACGGGAGACACCCCGGCCACGGCCACGGAGGTCGCCCGCCAGATCGGCCTGTGGACCGAGGCCGACACCGACTACAACCGCCTGACCGGACCCGAGTTCGCCGAGATGAGCGACGAGCAGCTGCTCGAACGGGTGCAGTCGCTCAAAATCATGTCCCGCGCCCGCCCGCTGGACAAACAACGCCTGGTGCGCCTGCTGCAACAGCGCGGGGAAGTGGTGGCCGTCACCGGGGACGGGACCAACGACGCCCCGGCCCTCAACTTCGCCCAGGTGGGCCTTTCGATGGGCTCCGGGACCTCCGTGGCCAAGGAGGCCAGCGACATCACCCTGATGGACGACTCCTTCGCCAGCATCGCCACGGCGGTCATGTGGGGGCGCTCGCTCTACCGCAACATCCAGCGCTTCGTGCTCTTCCAACTGACCATCAACGTGGTGGCCGTGGTGATCGTCCTGCTGGGCTCGGTCTTCGGCAGCCAGTTGCCGCTGACGGTCACCCAGATGCTCTGGGTCAACCTCATCATGGACACCTTCGCCGCCCTGGCCCTGGCCTCGCTGCCGCCCAACCGCGAGGTGATGCGGGAGAAACCGCGCAAGAACAGCGACTTTATCATCACCCCTTCGATGGGACGCAGCATCCTGGTCGTGGGCGGGGTCTTTATCGCCGCGCTGCTGGGTATGCTCTACTACTTCGGGGAGGGCATCACGCTCTACGACCTGTCGTACTTCTTCACGGTGTTCGTGATGCTTCAATTCTGGAATATGTTCAACGCCAAAGGATTTGCCTCCGGGAAATCGGTCTTCCGCTCGATGAAAGGCTGCGGGGCCTTCTTCGGGGTGCTGTTGGTGATCCTGCTGGGACAGTACGTCATCGTCACCTGGGGCGGGGAGGTATTCCGCACGACCCCCCTCTCCTGGAAAGACTGGGGGATTATCATCGGGGCCACTTCGCTGGTGATGTGGATCGGCGAAGCCGTCCGGGTGCTTACCCATGCTTACCGGCATAAACAGTAGCACTCCTTAATATATAAAGAACGTCCGGGCCTTCAGCAGGCCCGGACGTTTTTAGTGGGGTGCTTTCGGAGGATTATTTTTTATAGTCCGCCGTGAAGTTGTACTCTCCCGAGCCGAGGGCGAAGACGGCCACTCCGGGTTCGGAGCCCTGGAAATGCACTCCTTCGGTCTCGGAGCGTCCCTCCTGAACCGAGTGGGCGTCGTCCGTGGGCAGGAAGATGGTGGCGCGGCAGCCGGCCGGGATGCGGATCGACCAGTGGAATTTCCCGTCGACGATCTTCCAGTTGCTGACGATCTCTCCGTAGAGGGACTCGAAGGAGCAGTCCACCCAGCTGAGGTCGCCCGCGGGTTCGGGGCGCATGATAATGTGCCGGAATCCGGGTTCTTCGGGGTCGTAGGCGATGCCGCCCAGCGTGCGGTACATCCAGGCGCCCAGGTAGCCCGAGAGGATGGTCTGGCTCTGGCCGTTCATGCCCGGCTCCTGGGTATTGCAGTCCCAGCGTTCCCAGATCGAAGTGCCGCCCTGAGCAACCATGTAGCCCCAGCTGGGGCGCGTGGTCTGGGTGAGGATGGTGTAGGCCAGGTCGGTGCGCCCGATGCGGGTGAGGGCCTGCATCAGCCACTTGGTGCCGGGGCAACCCACGGTCAGGTGGCCCTTGTCGTCGATGGCCACCCGGTCGGCGAAGCGGGTGGCAACCCGCTGCTCCATCCCCTCAGGCACCAGGTCGAACTCGAAGGCCAGGGCATAGCCCGCCTGGGTATCACCCAGGTAGCGGCCCGTGGCCGCGTCGAAGAAGGCGTTGTTGTAGGCTTCTTTCACGTGCTCGGCCAGGTCACCGAAGGCGGCCACTTCATCGAGGGGACGGCCCAGGAAGAGGGCCGTGCGTTCCACGACTTTCAGGTTGTAATAGTAGTAGGCCGTCGAGAGCAGGGCCTTGGGGGTATCCCCGAAGGGCGGCCGGTCGTAGATATCCATGGTGGAGGCATCCACCCAGTCCGAGTAGCAGCCCTTGCGGAAAATCAGATCCTGGTCGACCAGCGTCCCGAGGTACTCCACCCATTTTTTCATCACCGGGTAGCAAAGTTCGATCTGGCGGTCGTCGCCGTACATGCGGTACTGCGACCAGGGGTTGGTGGTGATGACCGAGGGCCAGCAGGGGTCTCCGCTGTAGCTCCAGGCCCAAAGCGAGCCGCCGTCGGCCAGGCAGCCGTCGGCGCGCTGGTCGGCGCGGGTCTCGGAGAGGAAATTTTCGTAGAAGGCCGCCACGTTGTACATGTAGCCTTCCGTTTCGGAGCTCATCTCCGAGACGCTCAGCCAGGCCTGGCGTTCGTCCCGGTCAGGGTCCATCGGCAGGCCGCGCTCCTGCATGCGCACCGTGCGCCACATGTTGGCGTAGATCCGGTTGACCAGTTCGTTCGAGCAGGCGAAGGTGCCCACCGGTTGCAGGTCGGACTGGACGGCCAGCATCCCGATGTTTTCTTTGGTCAGTTCGCCGGGCCAGCCCTCGATCTCGGCATAGCGGAATCCCTGGCCGCGGAAGCGGGGGGCCCAGGTCTCGGTGCCTTCGCCCTTGAGGGTGTAGACGTCCGTACAGAGGGCGCTGCGGTTGTTGGAGAGGTCTACTTTTCCCGAGGAATCGAGGTCGAAGGCGGCGCGGATCACCACCCGTGTGTCGCGCGGACCGCTTACGCGGATGCGGCACATGCCGTAGAGGTTCTGCCCGAAGTCGACCCAATACTTCCCGTCCTCCTGGCGGCGGATTTCCACCGGGGCGAGCGTTTCGAGCACCCGCATCGGTTCCTGCATCTGGGCGACCGGCGTCCCTTTGGGAGCTGCCACGAGCATAGCGGGCTGCCAGGCGGAATCGTCGAAGCCGGGAGCATCCCAACCCGGTTGCTCCATCCGGGCGTCGTACTCCTCGCCGTCGAATTCGTTGTTGGCGCGGATGGGCCCCTGGTCGGTGACCTTCCAGGAGGCATCGCTCACCAGGGTTTCGCGGCTGCCGTCCGTATACTCGATCTCCATCTGCAGGAGCATTTTCGGGAAACCGAAGGTGGGAGTGGGAGCCGGAATCCGCACCCTGGGGGCGAAGAAGCGGCCGTTGCCCAGCCAGACGCCCAGGGCGTTGGCCCCCTTGTGCAGCTGTGCGGTGACGTCGTGGGCCACGTAGAAATAACGGCGATCATAGTTGGAGTGCGTGGGGTCCATCACCCTATCGCCCACCTTGGCGCCATTGAGGTAGAGCTCCGAAAAGCCCAGGCCCGAGAGGTAGACCGTCGCCCGGGCGACGGGTTTGTCGAGCGTGAACTCGCGGCGCAGCATGCGGGCGCTCAGACGGCGGCGGTCGTCCTCGGGCTCGGAGTACTGCTGGTCGAGGCCGATCCATTGTCCTTTCCAGTCGGCGCTATCGAGCAGGCCCGTCTGCCAGAGGGCCGTCCGACTCCAGGCGGAACTTTTTCCGTGGTTGTCGTGCACGCGCACCTGCCAGTAGTAGCGCTCATTCGATTGCAGGGGTTTTCCGGCGTAGGCCACGTGCAGGGATTGGCCGGAAGCGACCTGGCCGCTCTCCCAGACCATCTCGCCCCGGGCGGGGTTTTCCGGGCCTGTCCAGACCCGGATCTCGTAAGTCTCCTGCAGCGTTCCCCGGCGCGGGGACTCGATCTGCCAGCTCAGGCGCGGGGTCCGGGCGTCGATGCCCAGGGGATCGCGCAGGTATTCGGTGGTCAGGTTGTCCGCCTTGGGCGAGGAACTGCAAGCTGCCAACAGGCCCAGCAGGGGTAAAAGAAACATTCTGAATTTCATAATCCGGGAATTAATAGGTTGTTTGCAATTCCTGTTTGGACATATCGAGCCGGATGGCCACGAACAACAGGATCGTAAAGGAAATCAACGAAGAGCCCCCGTAGCTGAAGAACGGCAGGGGGATGCCGATCACCGGCATGATGCCGATGGTCATGCCGATGTTGACCAGCACGTGGAACAGGAAAATCGAGGCCGCACAGTAGCAGTAGACCCGCCCGAAGGACTCCTTCTGCCGCTCGCCCATGCGGATGAGGCGCACGATCAGCACGGCGAAAAGAATGACCACCAGGGCGCTGCCCAGGAAACCCCACTCCTCACCCACGGTGCAGAAAATAAAGTCGGTGCTCTGCTCGGGCACGAAGTTGAATTTGGTCTGAGTCCCCTCCAGAAAACCCTTGCCCGAGAAACCGCCCGAGCCGATGGCGATCTTAGACTGGTTGACGTTGTAGCCCCAGCCCTTGAGGTCGGATTCGAGGCCCAGCAGGTCGAGGATGCGTTTCTGCTGGTGGGTTTGCAGGATGTTGTCGAAGGCGTAATCCACCACCTGGGTGAAGGCCAGCGAGCCGAAAAACAGCAGCACAAACATAAAGACGTTGCGCAATTTGTAGCGGTAGGCGTAGAAAAAGACCGCCGCCAGCGAGATGACCACGGAGATCAGCAAGCTCACATAGAACGAAATGCCCGTCCCCAGCAGCAGCGCGGGGCCGACGTGCAGCAGCAGGGCGCCCAGCAGCACCCCCGAGAGGTAGATCAGTTTGTCCCGCCAGAGGCCGTTGGTCAGTCCCTCGGCCACCGTACAGGCGATGACCATCAGCACCAGCAGGGCGGCGGGTTCCAGCAGGAACGAGAAGATAAACAGTGAAATGACCATAAACAGGGCCACGTAGATCCAGCCGTTGAATCCCTCGCGGTACAACATAAACAGGAACGAGCCGTAGACCAGCGCCGAGCCCGTGTCGTTCTGCAAGAGGATCACCGCCACGGGCAGCAGCAGGATCAGGAAGACGCGGAACATGTTGCGGAAATTGTGGATGTCGAACGAGTAGGCGCTCATGTAGCGGGCCAGGGCCAGCGAGGTGGTGAACTTGGCCAGCTCGGTGGGCTGGAAGGCCACCGGCCCGATCATGATCCAGGCCTTGGCCCCGTTGACCTCCTTGCCGAAAAACAGCACCCCCAGCAGCACCAGGATCATGATCCAGTAGAAGGGATAGGACAGCATGTGGTAGTACTTGTCGTCGATCAGCAGGATCGAAACGGCCAGAAAGACCGAGACTCCGATCCACACCAGCTGCATGCCGTAGCGCTGACCCATATCGAAGATACTCGCGTGGGCCTCGTCGTAAACGGCGGCGTAGATGTTGAGCCAGCCCATCAACACCAAGGCCGCGTAGATCAGGATCGACACCCAGTCGATCCGGCCCAGGGCAAGCGAGTCGGCGTTGTTATTTTGCATAGTAGGGGTAGCTTAGCACCGTCTCCTTGACCCGCTGCACCAGTTCGGGGCGGCGGATGGTGTCGGTGAGGTACAATTCGGTAATCAGGCTGGCGATCGGTGCGGCCACCGTGGCCCCGAAGCCCCCGTTCTCGACGTAGGCCGAGACGGCGATCTTGGGGTTATTGCGCGGGGCGAAGCACATGAACGTGCCGTGGTCCTTGCCGTGCGGGTTCTGGGCCGTGCCCGTCTTGCCGCAGATGTCGAGGCCCTCCACGCGGGCGATGCCCCCGGTCCCGGCCACGTTCACGGCGCGGTACATCCCCTCGACGATGGGGTCGAAGTGCTTGGCCTCGACCATGGTGGGATGATCGACATAAAAACGGGCGTCGATCGAATCGCGGTCGTGGATGCGGCGCACCACGTGCGGGATGCGGTAATGCCCCCGGTTGGCGATGGTGGCGGCGAAGTTGGCCATCTGCAGGGGGGTGCAGCCCAGCTCGCCCTGGCCGATGGACAACGAGATGACCGTCAGTCCGTTCCAGGAGCCTTTGTATTGTTTATCGTAGTAGGCCGAGGTGGGTACGTTGCCGTTGAGCTCGCCCGAGAAGTCGCTGTCCAGGTTGCGGCCGTAGCCGAAGCTGCGCACGTACTCTTCCCAGACGTCGAAGCCCTTGCGGATGCCGCCGTACTTGCGGTTCTCGATCAGGCCCCGGAAAACGTAGCAGAAGTAGGCGTTGCAGGAAGTGGCCACCGCTCCCGGCAGGTCGACCGGCGAAGAGTGGGCGTGGCATTTCACCCCACGGCCGTAGGGGTAGCCCATGTGACAGGGGTAGGCCTGGGAAGGTACCAGCAGGCCCTCCTGCAGGGCGATCAGGCCGTTGACCGTCTTGAAGGTCGAGCCCGGGGGGTAGCTGGCCATCACGGCCCGGTTGAAGAGCGGGCGGCGGCGGTCGTTGAGCAGCTTCATGTAGTTGTTGCCCCGTTGGCGGCCCACCAGTTCGTCGGGGTCGTAGCTGGGGCTGCTGGCCATCACCAGGATCTCACCCGTCGCCGGCTCGATGGCCACCACGCTGCCCACCTTGCCCCGGAGCAGTTCCTCGGCCAGGGCCTGCAGGCGGCCGTCGATGGTGCAGGTGATCGCCACGCCCGGCGAAGGCAGGGTGTCGTACACCCCCTCGGCGTAGGAGCCCTTGGGAATGCCGTGCACGTCCACCATCTCGATCTTGACCCCCTTCTCGCCCCGCAGCACTTCCTCGTAGGCCTGCTCGATGCCGCTCATGCCGATGTAGTCGCCGCTGCGGTAGTAGGGGTTGTTCTCCAGGATGCGGTCGTTCACCTCGCCCACGTAGCCCAGCAGGTTTCCGGCCATTTTCGAGGGGTAGGAACGCACGGTGCGGTAGACGGTGAAGAATCCGGGGAAGTTGCGTTCGTCCAGGCGGACCTTCACCTCCTTGGGCAGCTGCTTGAAGATGACCGAGGGGCGGCGGCGCGAGAAGGCGCCGGCCTGGCGCAGCTCGTTGCGGATCTGCTCGATGCGCACCCCCAGGATACGCGCCAGTTCGATCGTGTCGAAGGGCTTGACCTCCCGCGGGGTGACCATCAGGTCGTAGGCCTCCTTGCTCTGCACGAGGAACTCGCCGTTGCGGTCGTAGACCTCGCCCCGAGGCGGGTACTGCACCATGTAGCGCAGGACATTGTTGGCCGCGAAGCTCTTGTAGGTGGAGTCCACCACCTGGATGTAGAACAGCCTGAGCAGGATCAGGGCCGAAGCCACGATCACCACCCCCTTGAGGATGTCTACCCGCGAATTGCTGTTCTTAGCCATGGCCTGTCGTCATTGTTTTTAGACAAACTCTTATTCCACCCCGGTGTATCCCCCCGGGCGGTTGACCGAGAAAAGGCGCTGGCAGAAGTAGACCAGCAGCAGGCACACCGCCGAGCTCAACACGATGCGCAGCAGCGTCAGGTGGAAAAACCGCCAAGAGAGGGTCTCCAGCAGAAAAAAAAGCGTGCTGTGCAGCAGGATCAACAGCCCGGCGTAGCGCAGGAACTTGGGCCTGCCGAGCCGGTTGACGTTGGGCACGCCCCCGTCCTTGACCTCATCCTTGCCCACCAGCAGGTAGAGCGCCGCCGGGCGGCAGAAGGCCACGAAAAGCGTGGCGATGGTGTTGATGCCCGAGGTGCCCATGAAAAAGTCGACCGTCACCCCCAGCAGCAGGGCCAGCAGCAGAAGCAGGGCCCCGGAAATCTCCATCGGCAGCAGCAGGACGAACACGATGTAGACCAGCGGACTGACGTACATACTGATCCCGATCCGGCTGAACAAGAACACCTGCAGGATCACGATCACCACGAACAAAATCGAATATTCAAGAATCTTCTGCATGCTTAATATTCTTCGGGGTGCAAAACACTATCTTCCAGCGAATTTCGCTCCGCGGCATCCAGGTAACGGACCGCCAGCACCTGGCTCAGGCGGCTCATGTCAGCGTGCAGCCGGACCTTCACCTCGTAGTAGGTGGCGTTGCGCAGCAGGAAACTCTCGACCGTGCCGATCATCACGTCGGGCGGGAAAATGGAGGAATAGTTGGTCGTCAGGATGGTGTCGCCCACTTCCAGGGGGGCGTACTTGGGAATGTCCGAGAGCGTGACGTGCTCGTAGCTGGTCCCGTCCCAGTAGACCGAGCCGAAATACTCCTCGCCCTGGATGCGGCCGCTGGTGTTGAAGTTGCGGTTCAGCACCGACATGCAGACCGAGTAGTGCTCCGAGGAGCTCAGCACGTAGCCCGCGATGCCTCCGTTCGCAAGGATGGCCACGTTGGCCCCCAGGCCGTCCTCCACCCCGCTGTCCAGGGTGATGTAGTTCTCCTGGCGGGTGTAGGAGTTGTTCACCACCCGGGCGCTGTAATACTCGTACAGGCGGGCGCCGCCCTGGTACAGATAAGCGCTGTCCGCGCCGGAGAGCACGGTGGGCGGGGCTTCCCGGTTCCCGGTGGTGAGGACGTCCAGGCGGTTGTAAGCCTCGGCGAGTTGCTCCTGCAAGGCGCGGTTCTCGCGGCGCAGGTGGAAGTAGCTGCCGATGCCCGAGAGGTTGGCGTAGAGGCCCCCCACCATCCGGTTGGAGGCGCTCACCAGTTTCACTTTGGTATAGGCGGTGCTGTTGGCGTAGTAATGGATCGCCAACGATTCGAGCAGGATGAACAACAAGACGAAATAAATCTTCTTGAGGAACAGAAAAAAGCGGATCATTCTATCTTGCTATTATCCCGGAGCGCCTCTTCGCACGAGGCTCCGAGGCGTCCGGGGTATTGCACCGAGAAATCGTCCTGAAGCGCCCTAGCGCATCAGGAACGAGAAGCGGTTGATGTTCTTGAGGGCGACGCCCGTACCCCGGGCCACGGCGCGAAGGGGGTCTTCGGCCACGTGGAAGGGGATGTTGGTCTTTTCGTACAAGCGGCGGTCCAGACCCTTGAGCAGGGCACCGCCTCCGGCCAGGTAGACCCCTTTCTTGGCGATGTCGGCGTACAGTTCGGGCGGGATCATTTCCAGCACCTTCATGATGGCGGCATCGACCTTGACCAGGGATTTTTCCAGGGCATAGGCCATTTCGGTATAAGACACGGAGAGTACCGAGGGCAGCGAGGTGAGGATATTGGGACCCGTCACTTCGAAGTCTTCGGGCTCCTCGTCCAGTTCGGAGACGGCGGCGCCGACGGCGATCTTGATGTCCTCGGCCGTGCGTTCCCCGATGCGGATATTGTGCTGCTGGCGGATGTAGGTCTGGATGTCCTCGGTAAAGACGTCCCCGGCCACGTTGATGCTCTCGCTGCAGACGATCCCTCCCAGGGAGATGCAGGCGATCTCGGTGGTCCCGCCGCCTATGTCGACGACCATGTGGCCCTCGGGGGCTTCGACGTCCAGACCCGCGCCCAGGGCGGCGGCCATCGGTTCGTAGATCATGTAGACCTCCCGGCCCCCGGCGTGCTCGGCCGAGTCGCGCACGGCGCGGATCTCGACGTTGGTGCTGCCCGAGGGAATACAGATGACCATCTTGAGCGAAGGGCTGAACATGCGGCCCGAGGTCTTGACCATCTTGATCAGGCCGCGCAACATCAGCTCCGCGGCGTTGAAGTCGGCGATCACCCCGTCTTTGAGCGGGCGGATCGTCTTGATGTTCTGGTGGGTCTTGCCGTGCATCTGGCGGGCCTGCTTGCCGATGGCCACCAGTTTGCCGGAGTGCTGGTCGAGGGCCACGATCGAGGGCTCGTCCACCACGATCTTCCCGTTATTGATGATGATGGTGTTGGCTGTACCCAAGTCGATGGCCAACTCCTGTGTCAATGAAAACAATCCCATATCGTAATATACTTATTTATAGTCCATTAATGCTTGAAGTGACGCAATCCGGTGAAGACCATCGCCACGCCGTGGGCGTTGCAGTAGTCCACGCTCTCGGAGTCGCGCACCGAGCCGCCGGGCTGGATGACCGCTTCCACACCCGCTTCGTGGGCGATCTGCACGCAGTCGCCGAAGGGGAAGAAGGCGTCCGAAGCCATCACCGAGCCGTGCAGGTCGAAGCCGAAACTTTCGGCCTTGGCGATGGCCTGCTTGAGGGCGTCCACGCGGGAAGTCTGCCCTACCCCGCTCGCCAACAGCATCCCGTTTTTGGCCAGGACGATGGCGTTGCTCTTGGAGTTTTTGACGATCTTGTTGGCGAAGATCAGGTCGGCGGCCTGCTCCGGCGTGGGCTTGGCCTCGGTAGCCGGGGTCATCTCGCTGTCCTGACCGCCCACCTTGAGGTCTTTGTCCTGCACGGCCACGCCGTTGAGCAGGGAGCGGAACTGTTTCGAGCAGCGGCCGGTGTCTTTGAGGCGGAGGATGATGCGGTTCTTTTTGCTCATCAGGATTTCGAGCGCTTCGGCGCTGTATTCCGGAGCGAGGATCACCTCGAAGAACAAGGTGTTGATGGCTTCGGCCGTGAGTTTGTCCACCGGGCGGTTGCAGATGAGCACGCCCCCGAAGGCCGACACCGGGTCGCCCGAGAGGGCATCCGTCCAGGCCTCGAGCAGCGTGGCGCGCGTGGCCAGGCCGCAGGCGTTGTTGTGCTTGAGGATGGCGAAGGTGGGCTCGGTGAATTCGTCGATCAGGTTTAGGGCCGCATCGATGTCGAGCATGTTGTTGTAGGAAATCTCCTTGCCGTTGAGCTTGTCGAACATCTTATCCAGGTCGCCGTAGAACGTAGCGCTCTGGTGGGGATTCTCGCCGTAACGCAGCACGACGCCGTCGTTGTAGCTCTGCTTGAATGTCGGGATGTTTTCCTGGCGGTTGAAGTACTTGAAGATGGCCGTGTCGTAGTGCGAGCTCACCTGGAAAGCGTAGGCGGCGAAGCGGCGGCGCTGCTCGAGCGTTGTCGCGCTCTGCTGTTCGGAGATGATTTTGTAGAGCTCGGCGTAGCGTTCCACCGAGGGGACGATCACCACGTCCTTGTAGTTTTTGGCGGCGGCGCGGATCAGGGAGATGCCGCCGATGTCGATCTTTTCGATGATGGCCTGCTCCTCGGCGCCCGAAGCGACGGTCTGCTCGAAGGGGTAGAGGTCCACGATCACCAGGTCGATCTCGGGGATGTCGTACTGGCCCATCTGCTCGATGTCCTGGGGGTTGTCGCGGCGGGCGAGAATGCCACCGAAAACGCTGGGATGCAACGTCTTAACACGTCCTCCCAGAATGGACGGATAGCCTGTGAGGCTTTCGACGGCGGTGGCGCTGAGGCCCAGCCCTTCGATGAACGAGAGGGTCCCCCCGGTCGAGTAGAGTTTCACGCCGTCGGCAACGAGGCGGCGTACGATATCTTCCAGTCCGTCTTTGTAATAGACGGAGATCAAGGCGCTTTTGATTTTTTTCACGACAGGTACTATGTTATAACGGTTCTAAGTGTACAAAGATAGTAAAAGCAACTGTATAAATTCAGCATTTCCTGAACTTTTTAAAAACTGTTTTTCCCCATGGACAGGCGCTTCGGGGAGGCGGGAGAAAACTATCCGGAAATATTTTATAACTTTGTCTGATTAACAATTTCTATTTATGGCTTATCAAATTGGGGCTCAGGCCCGCTGCGCCGTCATCGGATCGGGGAGCTGGGCCACCGCCCTGGTGAAAATTCTGCTGGAAAACCAGACCCGCGTGGGCTGGTGCGTCCGCCAACAGGAGACCGTGGACTACATCCGCTCCCGGAACACCAACCCCCGCTACCTGCGCGACGTGCATTTCGACCCCGCACGGCTGCACCTCTCGACCGACATCGACGAGATCGCCGCCGAAGCCGACCTGCTGGTCCTGGCCACGCCCTCGATCTACCTCAAGAGCACCCTGGAGCCGCTCACGGTATCGCTCTCCGACAAATTCGTCGTCTCGGCCATCAAGGGGATCGTCCCCGGGGAGCTGGTCACCATCACCGAATACGTCAACCGCCGCTACGGGGTCCCCGCCGAGCAACTGGGCCTGATAACTGGTCCCTGCCACGCCGAGGAGGTGGCCCTCGAAAGGCTTTCCTACCTGACGGCCTGCTGCGAGAACCACGAAAACGCCGTCTCTCTCGGGGAAAAAATCAAGACGCCCTACATCAACGTCACCCCCTCGGCCGACCTGCACGGGGCCGAATACGCCTCGGTGCTCAAGAACATCTACGCCGTCGGGGTGGGCATCGCCACGGGCCTGGGCTACGGGGACAACTACCTGGCCGTGCTGATCTCGAACGCCGCCCTGGAGATGACCCGCTTCCTGGGAAAAGCCTACCCCGCCGAGCGCGTACCTTTCGCCTCGGCCTACCTGGGCGACCTGCTGGTGACCTCCTATTCGCAGTTCAGCCGCAACCGCCGCTTCGGGCTGATGATCGGCAAGGGCTATTCGGTCCCCTCGATCCAGGTCGAAATGAGCATGGTGGCCGAGGGCTACTACGTCTCGGAGTGCCTCCACCGGATGAACGGCCTCGCCGGGGTCGAAATGCCCATCGCCGAAGCGGTGCACGAAATGCTCTACAACGAGGCCAAGCCCCGGGAGACGCTGAACAAACTGAACCTGAAATTATTTTAAAAACACATACGCTATGAACCTGATTCAAGTCAATCTGGACAACATCCGCGACTGGGTGAGCCCCGAGGAGATCCTCTCGATGCGCGAAGAGATGGTCGCCGCCAACCAAATGCTGCACGAGGGCACCGGCCCCGGCAACGATTTCCTGGGCTGGGTGGGCCTGCCCGAGGCGATCACGCCCAAAGAACTCGCCCGCATCGACGCCTGCGCCGCCTCACTGGCCCGGCAGGCCCAGGTGATCGTGGTCATCGGCATCGGGGGCTCCTACCTGGGGTCCAAGGCCGTGCTGGAAGCCCTGGGCGATTCGTTCGCCCCGCTGCGTAAATCCGACAAGCCGACCGTGCTCTTCGCCGGGCAGAACCTCAGCGAGGACTACATGTACGAACTGCTGAGGGCCACGAAGGACTACTCCCTGGGGGCCATCGTCATCTCCAAATCGGGCACCACGACCGAGCCGGCCGTGGCCTTCCGCCTCCTCAAAAAAGAGATCGAGACCCGCTACGGACGCTCCGGTGCCGCCAAGCGGATCGTGGCCGTGACCGACGAAAAGCGCGGGGCGCTGCGCACGCTGGCGACCCAGGAAGGCTACGAGACCTTCGTCATTCCGGACGACATCGGGGGCCGCTACTCGGTGCTCACTCCCGTGGGCCTGCTGCCCTTGGCCTGCGCCGGGATCGACATCGCCGAACTGGTGCGCGGAGCCCAGGGCATGGCCCGGGCCACGGCGCCGGAAGTGCCGATGGAAAAGAACCCCGCCATGCTCTATGCCGCCGCCCGCACGGCCCTCTACCGACTCGGCAAGAAGATCGAAATCCTGGCCAGCTACGACCCCAAACTGGTCTACGTGGCCGAATGGTGGAAGCAGCTCTACGGCGAAAGCGAAGGCAAGGAAGGCAAGGGCCTCTTCCCGGCCAGCGTCACCCTGACGGCCGACCTGCACTCGATGGGCCAGTACATTCAGGAGGGCGAACGCACCCTGTTGGAGACGGTTATCAGCGTGGGGACGCCCCACCACCGGGTTTCCATCGAAGCCGACGAGGCCAACCTCGACGGGCTCAACTTCCTGGCCGGAAAACGCATCAGCGAAGTGAACCGCATGGCCGAAATGGGCACCATGCTGGCCCACGTGGACGGAGGAGTACCCAACATCCGCCTCGAAATGGCCGAGTTGAATGAGCACTACCTGGGCGCCCTGCTCTACTTCTTCGAAAAGGCCTGCGGGATCAGCGGCTATGCCCTGGGCGTCAACCCCTTCGACCAACCCGGCGTGGAGGCCTACAAGAAGAATATGTTCGCCCTGTTGGGCAAGCCCGGCTACGAGAAAGCGGGCGAGGAACTTCGTGAACGGTTGAAATAAACCTCCCGACGACAAAATACGGGCGACGAAATTTTCGTCGCCCGTATTTTTATTATATTTGCTTGTAAATATTCGATTTATGCGTTCATTTCTTCTTTTGCTGCTTTGTGCCCTCGTTCTTCCGGCGCAGGCCCAAAAGCACACGCCCGGCGGCACGCCATCCCGGGCGGATACCCTGAAAATCCTGGCCATAGGCAACAGCTTTACGGTGGACGGCACCGAGTACCTCCCGGCGCTGCTGGAGGCGGCGGGGCTGGGCAATGTAGCGCTCGGGCGGGTCGTCCGCGGGGGGACTTCCCTGGAAAACCACTTCGACGCCTACACCCAAAACCGCGCGGATTACAGTTTTTCGCAGCGCTGCGGAGACCACTGGGAGGATGTGTTCAATCCCTCGGCCATCACCCCGGCCCTGCGCTACAGCGACTGGGACATCGTCGTCACCCAGCAGGTGTCCCACCTCTCGGGCCGCTACGACACCTACCGTCCCTGGCTGGACAGCCTGACGCAGGTATTCAGCCGCGAATGCTCCAACCCGGCCATGCAACTGGCCTGGCAGATGACCTGGGCCTACGGCAGCGCCTCGACCCACGCCGGATTCCCCAACTACGGCAACGACCAGCAGGCCATGTACGAGGCGACCCGGGAGAGCGTGCGGCAGCTGCTCGGGGAGTACGACATCCGCACGCTGATTCCCTCGGGGGAAGCCATCCAACGGCTGCGCCGGAGCCCGCTGAACAACCCGCCGGACGACCTGACCCGGGACGGTTTCCACCTCGATTACGGCGCGGGGCGCTACACCGCAGCCTGCACCTGGTTCCAGGCCCTGATCGCGCCCTGGAGCGGACAGGAATTGAGCGGCATCCCTTTCCGGGAAGTCTCCTCCGGCAAGATTCCGGTCACGGAAGAAAACCACGCCGTTTTCCAAGAAGCCGCCCGCGAAGCCTGCCTGCATCCGTTCGAATAATGGAATATCCGGATAAGAAAATAGCGGACATAAAAGTCCGCTATTTTTCGTTTTGCCGAGTGCCTTTACTCTTCGCTCCGAAGGTCCTTGAGTTCCTCCAGGCTTTCGAGGATCGAGCGGATATTGGCTTTGTAAATATGCTTATTGACAAGATAACTGACCGGGATGGATATTGCCAGGCAAGCTATAACAAAAGTCCAGGCCCAAACATCCCGGTTTCCGAGAGAGAAGCCGGCCGCAATGATCATTGCGAAAACGATCGGACGAATAATACGTTCGGCTACCTGTTCACGAAGGTAGCAAACATTGAACTTTTGAACACAGGCCAGATTCCGGGCCACCGATCCGACCGGATCGACCGTCTGCAATTGCCACATCCGGTATGTCCGGAGGATCAACCCGATTACACACCCAAGCAAGGCAAAGCCGAGCATTATCCCAATTAAGAGGGTCTGAGGCGCTTTAGCCATCCACATATAGATTAAAAAGGGAATCCCGGCAATCGCCACAAAAAGGCCATACGCATCCCAGCCGATCAACTGCCCCAGCGAGCGCGTCGTCTTCTGCTGCAACATCTCCCGGATAATTCGCTCCCCCAGGAGTTCGTTCTTTTTCAAGCGGGTATCCCAGGCATTCCAGGCATGGGTCAATTCATTCAGTTCCATAATTTCGCCGTTTACTCGTTCGACATTTTCCGTAATTTCTCGCGGATCCGGGTCATCCTTACCCCGACGTTGTTCTCGCTGAGCCCCATGATCTCCCCGATCTCCCGGTAATTTTTCTCCTCCAGGTAAAGCAGCACGATCGCCCGGTCGAGGGTTCGCAGGCGGCGGATCAGCTCGTGCATCCGCCGGATTTCTTCGTCGGAATTGTCCGGCTCGAAGCCCGTCTCCCGCCACAGGTCCAGGGAAACCTGGGCCGGACGGCGTGTCCCGGCCCGCAGGCCCGAGATACAGGTATTCAGGGCGATACGGTAAATCCAGGTGGAGAAAGCGGACTCGCCGCGGAACTTCGGAAAGGCCTTCCAAAGGTTGTACACCACCTCCTGGTAGAGGTCGGGCAAGGGCCAGTCCGGGGAAATATACAGCGAGCAGACCTTGTAGATCAGGCGCTCGTGCCGGCGCACCAGGGAGATAAAAGCCTCTTCGGCCTGCGGATTACTCATAGTTTACTCGATTAAACTTTGTCTGTTAGTCGGCAAAAGAGCCGGAATCTTACACCCGGATCCAAAAATAATCACGAATGGCGTTCTTTCCCAAGCCGAAAGCATCCCTGCGGGCACGGATCTTGCAAATTCACCCTGAAATTTACCGAATCAATTAACTGTCAAATAGGATGAAAACCACCTTACAATTCCTGCTGCCCGTCCTGCTCTGCTTCGCCGTAGGAGTGACCGCCTCGCTGTTCCAGGCCGAAGCCCTTGCCAGCTGGTACCCCACCCTCGCCAAAGCTACCCTAACGCCGCCCAACGCCGTCTTCCCCATCGCCTGGAGCCTGCTCTACCTCTGCATGGGGATTTCCCTGGGTCTGGTGCTGCGGAAAAATGGACCCGACAAAAAGTTGCTCATCAACCTCTTCGCGGCCCAGCTGCTGTTCAACTTCCTATGGAGTTTCCTGTTTTTCACCCTGCGCAATCCGCTGATGGGATTTATCGATATCCTGATGCTGGACGGGTTGGTGCTGTGGTATACGCTCGCGGCCTGGAAGGTCTCCCGGGCCGCCTCAGGGCTATTTATCCCCTACCTGGCCTGGCTGCTTTTCGCCACTTACCTGAATGGGTATATTTTGATCTGTAAGTAACAAAACAAAATGTATTCGAAAAAAATAGAAAAAGGTGGATAGGATAAAACTATCCACCTTTTGCATGCTATACTCTCAAAAGAAGAAGCTGAGGCTGTTGGTATCTTTGAAGAATTTTCAAGCAGCGACAGAACAAAATGTCGTTTTCAAATTTCGGAGTGATCCCATTTATCAAAGACAAATACAAATTGTAGCCTGCCAGGCCTTAACAAAGAAAAGGGCCCCGATCATCAGATCGAGGCCCTTAAAGTGGCGGCTACCTACTCTCCCACAAAATTGCAGTACCATCGGCGTGAATGGGCTTAACTTCTCTGTTCGGAATGGGAAGAGGTGGAGCCCCATCGCTATAACCACCTAGCGTTGTATGGTGCGGTTTTCGAAGTTTTCAGAGATGCCTTCCGGCGCTTCCTGGCTTCAT
>JAVBNV010000014.1:0-20739 GCA_031551325.1 Alistipes sp. | reverse complement strand
ACGACGGCCTTGTAGCGGCTCAGGTCGACATTGCGAAGGTCGCTATAGAGATAGGTGTCGAACGCGGCCCCGCTGCGGTAGGCGTCGGCCGTGAGCCAGTTGTTGGAAGCGTACTCGAGCTCCTTGGTCTGGCGGTTGTCGGCCTCGGCCAGGTAGTAGAAGGTATTGAAGTCGTAGAAGAAGGCCACGTCGGCCACCGGAACGTAGTCGGTTTGCAGCACCTTGTCAAAGAACGTTTTCTCCTGCTTGATGTCGGCCATCATCCGGGGCGTGTTGAAATTCCCCGCCGTGTCGGCCATGGGAACGTGGTTCCAGAAGGGTGGGAAGCCCGGGGAGGCGCTGAACTCCATAAACCAGCAGCCCGCGCGGTGGCTGACGACCTGGGCGAAGGTGCTCCGCAGCATGGAGACGCTCTCGTCGTCGGTGGTGAAGGTCGTTTCGTTGTGGCGGATCTGCTCGATCCGCTGCGTGATGCGGTCCTGCTCGCTCATGAACAGCTTGCCGTGCAGGGTGACCGACTCGGTGAGCGAACGCATCTGGCTGGTGCCCCCCAGGTCGCGGGAGTCGTAGTTGTAGTTGTAGGGGGCGGCGAAAAAGTCGACGTAGGGGCTGTCCAACAGGCGTTCGAAGTAGAGGTAGCCCGTCGAGTTGAAGTCGTTGTCCGAGAAGAGGTAGCCGTTGAAAATGCCCACCAGGGCCTCGGGCCAGGAAGTTTTGAAGAGTTTCGTGAAGTGGTTGACCGCGCTTTCGACCGTCTCCTGGTGGCAGTGGTAGTAGTCCAGGATGCGGCACTCCTTGAGCGGGTCGCGGAAGACGCCCGTGTTGTAGGCGCGTTCCTCCATGCCGGGCACGGTGGCCGTGGCGAGCGTCGCCCGGGGGTTGCGCCAGGCGGTTTGCAGGGCCTGGTCGCTGCCGTATTTTTCGGAAAGCCAGCGGCGGAAACGCTGCGTCATCGCTTCGCTCACATCGGGCTCCTGCTTGTAGCCGAAGTAGGTCCATTCGCCATAGCATCCGCCGCCGACCATAAAGGCGAAGACCCGTTTGCCGACGTCGGTCGCCCGGAGGTAGTCGAGGAATTGGCCGATGAGTGCGGTGGATTCTTCCCTCCAGCGTTCGGAGGCCAGGCTGGCGTTGGGAGCGCGCGTGGCGTCGCCCGCCGAGCTGAAGTCGATCGGCCCCCGGGCGTACTGGATCATTTCGTCGGGGTATTTGTCGAGCCACCAGCGGGGGGCGTGGTAGTCGATCCGGACCTGGAAATAGGCGTTGGGGTTGATCTTCAGGATACCCTCCATGTTGCTGATCAGCTCGTGGCGCACCATGGGAACGTTCAGCGTGCCGTCCTTCTTCCAGGCGTTGCGCAGCTCGACATGTATCTCGATGAGGTCGATGCCCGCCTCGGTGAAGTTTTCGTAGTTGATCCGCCCGTCATCCCAGTACGGCGAGCGGCAGATGCTGTACTCGGGGGCGTAGAGCATGGGGGCGTACTGCTTCCCGTTGATGTTGAACAGCGTCCGGCCGTGGGACTGTTCCAGTTTGGCCCGGGTCAGTTCGGTCCGCTGGGTGGAGACGCAGGAGCCGAGCAGGAGGCAAAGCGAGCTGGCAAATACCAGGAGAGATTTCATAAGGCGGTAGAATTTGGGTTTTTGGGGGCAGTGTTTTCCAAAAATAACCAAATTCACCGGATTATTTCATTTCGGCCGAAAAATAGTTTAAGGAAGAGTTGCGTGTATGCAACTCTCCTACCTTTGGGCAAACGGCCCCATAGGGCCGTTTGCAAGCCCTCCCCTACGGTTAGGGGAGCCGGCGGATGGAAAAGATGGAGACGGGCTCTGTGAGGTATTGGCTCTGGTCGTTCCCGCCCTGGATTTCACGGACGATCTCCATGCCCTCCAGGACTTTCCCGAAGACCGAAAACCCCTGGCCGTCGGGGTTGCGGCGCCCGCCGAAGTCCAACTCGGGCTGGTCGCCGATGCAGATAAAAAATTCCGAGGTGGCGCTGCCCGGCTCGGCCCGGGCCATGGATAGACTGCCGTCGAGGTGGCGCAGGCAGGTGGTCTTGGTCGTTTCGTGGGGGATGGGCGTGAGTTTTTCGGCCAGGCTGTCCCCGCGCAGGCCGCCCTGGATCACGTCGATCTTGATTTCGTTGTTGGGTTGGTTGTCGGGCCGGGTGACCCGGTAGAAGGCGGCCGTGCCCCGGTTATAGAGGCCCCGGTCAATCAGGTCTAAGAAATTGCCGCCCGCGATGGGGGCCTGCACGGGGTAAATCTCCGCGACGATCGTACCCAGAGAAGTTTCGATGGCCACCCGGGGCGGGTTTGGCGTGGTGTGGCAGGCCGAAAACAGCAGGCCGCCGAGCAGCAGAAGGGAGAAAATCCGGTTCATGATTCGCGTAATTTTTGAAGGAGGGTTTTTGGGAGTGGCGGCATGCCGCCCGTTTGGGTGCAGACCCAGGCGGCCGTTTCCACGGCCAGGGCGTGGGCCTCGGCCATCGGACGGCCCCGCAGCAGGGCGGCGCAGAAAGCGCCCGTGAAGGCGTCCCCGGCCCCCACCGTGTCGGCCACTTCTACTTGAGGCGTGTCGCGGCGAAGCGTTTGTGAAGAAGTGAAAACGTAACTGTCCCGCGCGCCTCGCGTAAGGATCAGGGCATTCAGAGAATAGCGTTCCCGGATGGCGCGGCAGGCGGCCTCCGGCTCCGAAGCCTCCAGGTCCAGGATCGCAGCCAGTACGGGCAGCTCTTCATCGTTTATTTTCAGAATATTGCAGGCTTCCAGCGAGCGCAGGATAATTTCGTCCGAATAAAAATGCTGCCGCAGGTTGATGTCGAAGATCCGCAGGCTATCCGCGGGCATGTGGCGGAGAAACTGCCCGATGCTTTCCCGGGAGACGCTCCCGCGCTGCCCCAGGGTGCCGAAACTGACGGCTGAGCACCCCTCGGCCAGCGTTTTCAGGGATTCGGTAAAGCGGATATAATCCCAGGCGACGCCTTCGTGGATGGTATAGCTCGGGATGCCCTGCGCGTCCACGGACACCGTGACGCTTCCCGTGGGGTGGTCGTCGCGTTGCAGGCAGGTGCCCACGCCCCGCTCCCGCAGCAGGGCCTCGAGTTCGTCCCCGGCCTCGTCTTCCCCGATGGCGCTGGCCACCAGGCCCGGCAAGCCGAATTGGGAGACGTGGAAGGCGAAATTGGCCGTGCCCCCGCCCGGGGTTTTTCCCTGTGGAAAAAGGTCCCACAGCAGTTCGCCCAACCCGACGATACATTTTTCGAAGGCAGCCATGTTATTCGTTTTCGCAGCCCCGAAATGTGAAATATTTCTGCATCAGGTAGCTGTACGCGATCGAAATCAGAGAAGTGATGGCCTGCGAGGGGGTGGGGTAGATGTGCAGGACTTCGACGAAGAATTTCAGGCAGACGTAGTTCAGCAGTACCGAGCCCAGCACGCTCAGCAGGTAGCGCAGCAACTGGGTGCCGTGGGGCAGGGGGGAGGCCTTGAAGGCGATGTTGCGTTGCAGCCAGAAGCCCGTGAAAAAGGTGATCGGGAAGACGATCAGAAAGGCGGCGATGTGGGGAGAAATGGCCACAAAGCCCAGGTGGACGATTTCCTTGTCCAGTACGAAGTTGTAGAGCAAGGCGTACAAAACGAGGTTCAAGCCCAGGTTGGCTGCGCCGCAGAAGGCGTAACGGAAGGTCTGCACCGGCATCAGCCGTTGCCAGACGGGCCAGTAGAACCAGTCGATAAAGCGGGTGAGGGAGCGGGCGGCGTTCATGATCTCTTGTTCTTTTTCTTCGTCCCGGTCCCGGCCAGTTTCTCCTGCAGGGCATACATCTGGTCGCGGTAGCGGGCGGCTGACGTGAAATCCAGGTCGCGAGCGGCGCTCTCCATCGCCTCGCGGGCCAGCTTGACGGCCGTCTCGAGGTCCTTGTCCGTGAGGTAGGCCGCCACCGGGTCGGCCGCCAGGGCCATCCCCCCGGCCGAAAGGTCGTAGCTGGCGCCGCTCTTCGCAAAGGCTTGGCCGCTGAGCATGCCCTGACCGCTCTTGATGGCCTGGGCGGGCAGCACGCCGTGGCGGGCGTTGTAGTCGAGTTGTTTTTCGCGGCGGCGGTTGGTGTCCTGGATCGAGAGGCGCATCGAGTCGGTGATCGAGTCGGCGTACATAATGACCCGGCCCCCGATGTTGCGGGCCGCGCGGCCCGAAGTCTGGGTCAGCGAGCGGGCGCTGCGCAAAAAACCCTCCTTGTCGGCGTCCATGATGGCCACCAGCGACACCTCGGGCAGGTCGAGGCCCTCGCGCAACAGGTTGACCCCGATGAGCACGTCGAACAGCCCGCCCCGCAACTCGTCCAGGATCTGCACCCGTTCGAGGGTGTCCACGTCCGAGTGGATGTAGCGGCAGCGGATTCCGAGGTTGTCAAAATATTTATAGAGTTCCTCGGCCATGCGCTTGGTCAGGGTCGTCACCAGCACCCGTTCGTCCTTTTGTGCGCGCCGCTCGATCTCCTCGATCAGGTCGTCGATCTGGCCCAGGGTGGGGCGGATTTCCACGGAAGGGTCGACCAGGCCGGTGGGCCGGATAAACTGCTCGACGATCGAGCCCTCGGACTTGATCAGTTCGTAGTCGGCCGGAGTGGCGCTGACATAGATGACCTCGTTTTCCAGCGACTCAAATTCCTCGAAGCGCAGCGGGCGGTTGTCCCGGGCCGCGGGCAGGCGGTAGCCGTACTCCACGAGGTTCTGCTTGCGCGAGGCATCTCCGCCATACATGCCCCGGATCTGCGGAATGGTGACGTGGCTCTCGTCGATGATCAGCAAAAAATCCTCCGGAAAATAGTCGATCAGGCAGAAGGGGCGGCTGCCGGGCTGGCGGCCGTCGAAGTAGCGGGAATAGTTCTCGATGCCGGGGCAGTAGCCCAGCTCCTTGATCATCTCCAGGTCGTACTCGACCCGCTGCTTGAGCCGCCGCGCCTCGGCGGGGCGGCCTGCCTGCTCGAAGCGTTCGCACTCCACGCCCAGGTCCAACTGGATCTGGCGGATGGCCTGCTCGACCCGCTCGCGGGTGGTGACGAAGAGGTTGGCCGGGTAGATGCGCACCCGCTCGCGGGTGTCGATCCGCTGGCCGGTCATCGGGTCGATGGTGTAGATGGCCTCGATCTCGTCGTCGAAGGAGACGATGCGGTAGCAGGTGTCGCCGTAAGCGGCGTAGACGTCCACCGTGTCGCCGCTCACCCGGAAGGTGCCGGGCTTGAAATCCATCTCGCTGCGCGAGTAGAGGGCGTCGACCAGGGCGTAGAGCAGCTTGTTGCGGCTGATGATCTGCCCGGCGGAGAGCTCGATGGAGGTGGCGTAGAAGTCGTCGGGGTTGCCGATGCCGTAGATGCAGGAGACGCTGGCCACGACGATGATGTCGTTGCGCCCGCTCAGCAGGGCCGAGGTGGCGCTCAGGCGCATCTTTTCGATGCCCTCGTTGATCGCCAGGTCCTTCTCAATGAACGTGTCCGAGGCGGGCAGGTAGGCCTCGGGCTGGTAGTAGTCGTAGTAGGAGACGAAGTATTCGACGGAGTTTTCGGGGAAGAAGTTTTTGAATTCGCCGTACAACTGCGCCGCCAGGGTCTTGTTGTGGCTCATCACCAGCGTGGGCTTGCCCAGTTGGGCGATCACGTTGGCCATCGTGAAGGTTTTTCCTGATCCGGTGACCCCCAGCAGGGTGTTGTGGCGGCAACCGCCATGCAACGACTCGACCAGGTGCCGGATCGCTTCCGGCTGGTCGCCCGTGGGCTGGTATTCCGAAGTCAGTTTAAAATCCATACTAAACGCAAAGATACTTCAAATTACCAAAATTATCCCGGTGTGCGGGAAATCGTTTTTGAAGGGCTCGGGAAACGAAAGAGATTGCCTATCTTTACAAAAATTTTCACAGAGGATGGGCTTTCTTTCTGTTTTATTGCTGGGCTTCGGGTTGAGCCTGGACACATTTGCCGTTTCCCTCTCGCTGGGCTTTGCCGGGGAGCGCATTTCCCGCGCCCAGCGGGCACGCTTCCTGGCGGTGATCGGGGTCTTCCATTTCGCCATGATCCTGGGCGGGTGGCTGCTGGGCGAGAACGTCAGCCGCCTGATCGCCGACTACGACCACTGGATCGCCTTCGGCCTGCTGGCCATCCTGGGGGTGAAGATGATCCGCTCGGGCCTCTCTGCCAAGGACAAGGACGAGGTGGACTGCGACCTGCTGTCGTGGCGCAATACCCTGTTGTTCGGGGTGGCGCTGAGCATCGACGCGCTGATCAGCGGCTTCAGCCTGGGTCTCGTAAAAGTCAACCTCTGCGCCCAGAGCCAGCTCGTCAACATCGGGCTGGCGGGCGGCATCATCGGGCTGACCGCCGCCACGCTCTCCTTGATCGGCATGCTGCTGGGCAAAAAGGCCGGTGAGCGCCTGGGCGCCCGGGCCGAAATTTTCGGAGGGATCATCTTGATTTTGATCGGCTTAAAAGTATTGACGGACCACCTGCTATAAACTATGATCGACAAGGGCACCATAGACCGCATTTTCGCCGCCGCCAACATCGTGGAGGTGGTCGGGGATTTTGTCTCCCTCAAGAAAAAGGGGGTCAACTACCAGGCCTGCTGTCCGTTCCACAACGAGAAAACTCCCTCGTTCGTCGTCTCCCCCACCAAGGGCCTCTTCAAATGCTTCGGCTGCGGCAAGGGCGGCAACGCCGTCACCTTCGTCATGGAGCACGAGAACATGACCTACCCCGAGGCCCTCAAGTACGTCGCCCGCAAGTACAACATCGAGGTCGCCGAGCGGGAGTTGAGCCCCGAGGAGCTGCAGCGCAACGATGACCGCGAGAGCATGATGGTGGTCTCGTCCTACGCTTCGGACTATTTCGCCAACGCCCTGCACCACACCCCCGAAGGCCAGAGCATCGGCCTGGCCTACTTCCGCGAGCGCGGATTTTCGGACGCCACGATCACCCGCTTCGGCCTGGGCTACTGCCCCGGCGGGGGCGACGCCTTTACCCGCGATGCCCTCAAGGCGGGCTACCAGGAACAGTTTTTAGTCGGCACGGGCCTCACCATCAAGCGCGAGGACGGCAGTTACTACGACCGCTTCAGCACCCGCGTGATGTTCCCCATCCATGGGGTCAGCGGCCGCGTGACCGCCTTCGGAGGACGCACCATGCGCTCCGACAAGAAGACGGCCAAATACTTAAACTCCCCGGAGTCGGAGATCTACCACAAGAGCGACATCCTCTACGGCCTCTACTTCGCCAAGCGGGCCATCGTCCAGGAGGACTGCTGTATCCTGGTCGAGGGCTACACCGACGTCATCTCCATGCACCAGTCGGGCATCGAGAACGTGGTGGCCTCCTCCGGCACCTCGCTCACCGAGGGGCAGATCCGGCTGATCGGCCGCTTCACCAAGAACGTGACGGTGATCTACGACGGCGACCCGGCCGGGATCAAGGCTTCGCTGCGGGGGATCGACATGATCCTCTCCGAGGGGCTCAACGTCCGGGTGGTGCTGCTGCCCGAGGGCGAGGACCCCGACTCCTTTGCGCGCAGCCACAACGCCACCGAACTGCGGGACTTTATTCTGAGCCGCGAGGAGGATTTTATCAGCTTCAAAACCCGCCTGCTGTTGCAGGACGCCCAGGGCGACCCCCTCAAAAAGGCGGCTCTGATCACGGACATCGTCCAGAGCATCTCGGTGATCCCCGACCCGATCACCCGCTCGGTCTTCACCCGCGAGTGCGCCCGGACGATGGAGATCGACGAACAAATTCTCCTGCGCGAGATCGCCCTGCGCCGCGTGGAACGCTCCTCGGGCAGCGAAGCCCGCGAGTTTGTCCGCCGCCAGGAGCAGATCCGCCAGCAGACCACCCTCCAGAGCGCCGCGCTGCCCCGCCACGTGACGGCCGGCAGCAGCGCCACGGAATTGGAGCACGAACTGATAAAGTACCTGGTCAAGTACGGCAACCAGGAGTTCGACTACAAAGAGGGCAAGGAGTTCGTCCCCCTGAACGTGGCCGAGGTGATCATCACCGACCTCGAAAACAACGGCATCGTGATGCGCAACCCGGTCTACCGGACCATCTACGACGATTACAAACGCCTGCGCACGGAGGGCACCGTGGAGATGCATTATTTCATCAACCACTCCGACCCGGCCGTGGCCGAGGCCGTGGTCGACCTGCTCACCCACGACGACATCTACACCCCCAGCAAACTCTGGAAAAAGCACGACATCGTCATCCAGAGCGAGCAGGACCTCCTTCCGGATGCCCTGCCCCGGGCGGTGATCCTTTATAAGTCCAAGGTTATTGAGGGCATTATCCAGGAGTTGCAGGCCAAGCTGGGCGACCCCGAGTTGAGCGAGGAGGACGAGGCCATGCTGGCGGCGCAGATCACGGCGCTCAATAAAGAAAGAATCCTGATAGCCAAAAAATTATCCAGGTCGATCCTGTAATTTTTCGAAAATAACAGAGGGGGATGATCCGAATCGCGGATCATCCCTCTCTGTTTTATATTATCTATAAAAATTATTCAGTCGCCGCCGGTTGCAGCCGAAGCAGATAGCCGCCGCCCGGACGCAGCGAGAGGTTGATCGCCGTATTGGGGAAAACCATCCGCTGGTGGCGCACCACGGCGTCGTCCACGCCCTGGCGGTCGGCGATCTCGGTGCCCATCATGGGAGCCTTTAAGAAACTAAGGTCGAGGGCGATGTCCGAATTTTTAGCCCCGTTGAGCACCCCGATCCACCACTCCGATCCCTTCCGGCGGGCATAGGCGGCCACCTCCCCGATCTTCGAGCAGCTCAGCACCCGGGTCTCGTCCCAGATCACCGGAATGTCCCGCAGCAGGTCCTCCACCGGGCTGTTGAGGTAGTACTTGTACTGGTCGCTGAAGTGGGTGATGGGGCTGAGGTAGACCACCGCCTGGGCCAGTTCGTGCGGCCAGGTGTAGCCCAGCAGCTCCGAGGGCACGAAGGTCACGGGAGTCATGTCGGCCGGTCCGGCCAGCAGGCGGGTGAAAGGTTTTAGAACATCCTGATCCTTGGGCATCACCCGCTCGTAACGGCTGATGTGGAACTCGTTGCCCCGCACCGCCTCGCGGGTAAGCTCGTGCGGCCAGGTGCGGCGCAGACCCGAGGGTTTTACGCAGCCGTGGAAATTGCACAGCAGCCCCAGCCGCGCGGTCTCCTCCAGGGCGTCCTGGTACCAGCGCATGATGGCGGGCGTGCCCTCGGGAATAAAGTCGATCTTGACCCCCGCGGCCCCGGTGGGCTTTATTTTTTCGAGGTAGAGGCGGATGCTGTCGCGGGTACGCATTTCGTTGGAATTGACCCAGACGAGGCTCTCCACACCCACCGATTTCCCGTAGTCGATCATCTCCTTGAGGCAGGCCCACTGGTCCTTGGAACCGTCACGCCACTGGCGCCAGCCCTCGTCGATGAGGTAGTACTCCCAGCCCAGCCGCGCGGCGGCGTCGTACCAGGCTTTTTGATCTTCGAACAGGGGCGAGCCTACGCTCCACCACTGCCACAGCGCCCGGCCGGGCTTCACCCAACTGAAGTCGAGCCCCGCGGCGGGAGCCTCGCAGAGGTTGGTGATCAGGTCGCTGTTGACCAGTTCGGTCAGGTCGTCGGCCACGATCATCGCCCGCCAAGAGGAGGCGATGGGGCCCCGGGCCGTCCAGCCTCTTGGCACCGAGGGCCAGCAGGCGCGCAGCAGGTCCCCCTCGCGTTGCACGACCATGTCGGGGAACATCCTTGCGTCGGCTTCCGAGATGGCGATAAAGCGTCCGCCCGCCTCGGCGGTGAAGGGTACGACCACCGGATGCTGCGTGGGCACCTGCGAAAAGGGCGTGGCGTGGTGCGGCTCCTCGTAGTCGAGGGTGTAGTCGGCCCAGTAGCAGGTGGCTCCCGCGGGCAGCCGCCAGCCCGTCAGGTCGCGCTCGATCTTCATGGAACGCTGACCTTGGAATACATAGCGCAGGGCCATGCCGTCGTCGTAGGCCCGCACTTCGAGGCGGTAGGCGATGCCGTTGCCCGAGAGCGGGATCGACACCTGGCGGCAGCGGTTCAAGGCCACGGGGTGGTTTCCGAAGAGGGGATACTCCTCCTGGATCGTGGTGGTCACGGGCTTGCCCCGGCCGCTCACTTTCTCGCCGGTGTTTTTGCCGTCGACCACCAGCCCCAGAGGCGAGGGGGCCAGGACTTCCACCCCGCCTTTGTAGACGGTGTAGGTCAGCGGCGCGGCGCGGTCGTAGGAGACCGTGACGATCAATTTGCCTTCGGGACTGGCCACGGTAATTTCTGTGGCGAAAGCCGAAACGGTGCACAGCAGCGCCAGGGAGGCACTAAGGAGAAATTTTTTCATATCGAAAAAGTTAGATTTTTTCGGTCAGTTTCTGCACCACCCGGAAATTATTAAAAAATTCCTTGGCGAAGACGCGGATGACGTTGTAGGCGGGGATGGCCAGCAGCATGCCCAGCACCCCGGCCAGGCTGCCCGCGATGAGGATCACCAGGAAAATCTCGAGCGGGTGGGCCTTGGCCCGGTTGGAGTAGAGCACGGGCTGGAGGACGAAGTTGTCGATCCCCTGGGCGAAAAGGATGGTGCCCGCGATGCGCAGCATGATGCCCCAGGTGGTGACGTCGGGGGCTCCGGGGCTCACCATGCCGATGACCAGGCCGATGGCGATCCCGATGATGGGACCCAGGTAGGGGATCACGTTGAGCACGCCCACGATCAGCCCGATAACCAGGGCCGTCTGCCCCGCGAAGCCCCACACGAGCAGGCCCAGCGAGGTGATCACGATCATGATGCCCGACTCGGCGACGATGCCCGTGAAGTAGCGGATCAGCAGGGCCGTGATCGACCGGAGGGCCCGGATGATATTCTCCTCGTATTTTTTGGGGAACATGATGATGACCATGCTCGAGAAGAGGTTGCTCTCCTTGAGGAAGAAAAACGAGATGAAGGAGATGGAAAAGGCGGCGATCAGCGTCCCGGTGACCGTGCCCACGATGGATGACAACAGGTTGTTGATCAGGTTGATGTTCAACATGGGGGTGATCTGCCGCGAGAGGGAGTCCATCAGCGAGAAGTCGCCTGGATGGAGCGAGAAGACCTTTTCGATGAAATCTTCCAATACCCCCAGCGGCTCCTGGAAGGAGTCGATCAGCTGGGTGATGTTGATCGAGGAGAATTGCTTGATGGTCTGGAAGATCAGCGGGACGAAGATCCAGAACAGCCCGATGATGACCAGCCAGATGACCGCCAGCGTCACCAGGGCGGCCGCCCAGCGGGGAACGCGGATGCGGGCCTTGCCGATGTGCAGCTTGCTGAGCCATTCGGTCAGCGGCTTGCCCAGGATGGCCAGCACCGCCGCCACCAGGATGTAAATGACGATGTTGCTGAAGTACCACACCAGGAACAGCACGATGGCCGTCACGGCGGCAGCGACGATATACCTAGAGATCTTTGACATAGCGATTTTTGGGTTGGTCTCGCTTATGCACAGCGGCGTTACGAACCGTCTGGGTGTTACTAATTTTTTGCCAAGGCGTTTAGGGCAATCGGGCAATCGGCGTGCGGGTCCCGACCGTCTTGTCCCCCAGCTTGACCAGCACTTCGGCGTCCGGGGGAAGGAAAACGTCCACCCGGCTGCCGAATTTTATGAAACCGACCTGGGTGTTCTGAGGAACCGTCTCGCCTACCCGGGCGTAGGAGACGATGCGGCGGGCCACCATGCCGGCGATCTGGCGGAAGAGGATTTTCTCCTTTCCGGTGTCCACCACCGTGGTCGTGCGCTCGTTGTCCTCCGAGGACTTGGGGTGCCAGGCCACCAGGAATTTGCCGGGGTGGTACTTGAAATAGGCCACGGTACCCCCCACGGGGAACCAGTTGATGTGCACGTTCCAGATGGACATGAACACCGAGACCTGCATCCGGCGCTCGCCCCCGAAGTATTCGTTCTCGGAGACCTCCTCGATGGCCACCACGGTCCCGTCGGCCGGGGCGAAGACCATCCCCGCTTCGGTGTGCGGCACCCGCCGCGGGCTGCGGAAGAAGCGGACGATCAGCAACCAAAAAATCAGGGCCGCCGCCCCGAAGAGCCAGCCCACGAGGGCGGGAAACAACCAAAAACACAACGCCACCAAGGCCCCCAGCGCGAGCGCCGAGAGGGAGATGATGGCGGTTCCTTCTTTGTGAATCTTCATTGCCAGGTAAAACTCGGTTTCCTTATAAAATTAGGAAAAAATAATCAAATAGGTAAATACAAAAGGTACGGCCAGCAGCAGGGCGTCGAACCGGTCCAGGAAGCCGCCGTGGCCCGGCATGATGGCCCCCGAATCCTTCACGTCCACCGAGCGTTTGAGCATCGACTCGACCAGGTCGCCCGCGACGGCGGCCAAGGCGATCACCGCGGCCGCGCCGCCCCACAAGCCCAGCGAAAGGTGTTGCAGGTGAGAGAGCAGCAGCCCCACGCCCACGGCGCAGAGAATGCCGCCGAAGAATCCCTCCCAGCTTTTCTTGGGAGAAATGCGTTCCAGCAGGCGGTGGCGTCCCAGGGTGATCCCCGTTAGGTAGGCCCCCACGTCGTTGGCCCAGACGATCAAGAGAATATTGAGCACCACAAAGGGCCGGTAGACGATGTAGCCCCCCGTGGCGGGCTGCACCGGCATGTAGGCCAGCAGAGCCAGCGGCAGGGCGATGTAAAAAATTCCCAGCAGCGACCAGGCGATGTTGGCGAAAGGCGTCTCCTTTTTGCGGAACAACTCGGCGACGAAAAGCCCGAAAAGCAGCGGCAGCAGCGCGGCCAGCAGCCAGGGCGAGACTTTTCCGAGTTTTACGAAGAAGGCCGTGATCACCAGTAGCGCCCCCACCAAGGTGGGATAGCTCTCCAGCGGTTGGGCTCCGCCCGAGGCGGCCAGCTTGAAAAACTCGAGCATGCAGCCGATGCAGATCACCACCAACAGCACCAGCAGGGTGTAGGGCGAAAAGAAGGTGCAACCCAGGACGACGGCCACGAAGACCAGCGCGCTGAGGCTGCGGACCCAGAAGTTGTTAGGCTTGCCCATCGGTCAGCAGATTAATAGGTTCCTCGTATTTCACTTCCAGTTCCTTGGGAGTCTGTTCCTTGGCGGCCTCGCCGGGACGCTTGCCAAAGATCTTCTCGAGGTCCTCGGCAAAAATCACCTCCCGCTCGAGCAGCAGCTCGGCCAGGCGGGTGAGGCCCTCGCGGTGGGTTTCCAGGGTGTCCAGGGCGCGTTGGTAGGCCCCCTCGATCATGGCCTTGACCTCGGCGTCGAGCAGTTCGGCGGTCTGGTCGCTGTAGGGTTTGGTCAGCGACATCTCGTTCTGGCCCGTCGAGTCGTAGTAGCTCAGGTTGCCCACCTGGTCGCTCATGCCGTAGAAGGCGACCATGGCGTAGGCCATCTTCGTCACCCGTTCCAGGTCGTTGAGCGCTCCGGTGGAAACCTTCCCGAAGTTGATCGCCTCCGAAGCCCGGCCCCCCAGGATCGAGGCCATCTCGTCGAGGAGCTGTTCCTTGGTGGTGATTTGGCGCTCCTCGGGCAGGTACCAGGCCGCCCCGAGGGCTTTTCCGCGCGGGATGATGGTCACCTTGATGAGCGGGTTGGCGTGCTCGAGCACCCAGCTTACCGTGGCGTGGCCCGCCTCGTGGTAGGCGATGGTCTTTTTCTCGCCCGGGGTGATGATCTTGTTCTTGCGCTCCAGGCCGCCGATGATGCGGTCGATGGCGCTCAGAAAATCTTCTTTCTCGATCTGGGCCTTGTTGTTGCGCGCGGCGATCAGGGCCGCCTCGTTGCAGACATTGGCGATGTCGGCCCCCGAGAAGCCGGGGGTCTGGCGGGCCAGGAACTGCCGGTCGAGGTTGGGGTCCAGCTTGAGGTTCTTGAGGTGGACGTCGAAAATTTCGCCGCGTTCCTTGAGGTCGGGCAGCTCGACGTTGATCTGGCGGTCGAAACGGCCCGCCCGCATCAGGGCCTTGTCCAGGATGTCGGCCCGGTTGGTGGCCGCCAGGATGATCACCCCGGCGTTGGTGCCGAAGCCGTCCATCTCGGTAAGTAGTTGGTTCAATGTATTTTCGCGTTCGTCGTTCGAGGAGAAGCCGGCGTTCTTGCCCCTGGCGCGGCCGATGGCGTCGATCTCGTCGATGAAGACGATGCAGGGGGCTTTCTCCTTGGCCTGGCGGAAGAGGTCGCGCACACGCGAGGCCCCCACGCCGACGAACATTTCGACGAAGTCCGAGCCGCTGATCGAGAAGAAGGGCACGTTGGCCTCCCCGGCCACAGCCTTGGCCAGCAGGGTTTTTCCGGTTCCCGGAGGGCCTACCAGCAGGGCGCCCTTGGGGATCTTGCCTCCCAGGTTCTTATACTTGTCCGGGTTCTTCAGGAAATCGACGATCTCCATGATCTCGACCTTGGCTTCCTCCAGCCCGGCCACGTCCTTGAACGAGATATTCACCGAGGCGTCCTTGTCGAATACCTGTGCCTTGGCCTTGCCGACGCTGAAAATCCCGCCCTGGCCGCCGCCCTGGCCCCGCGACATGCTGCGCATGATGACGATCCAGACCACGATCAGGATCAGGAAGGGCAGCACCGAGCCCAGGAAGTCGGTCCACATGTTGCGGCGCGACTCGAAGCTCAGCGGCACGTTCTGCTTGTACTGGGCCGTCGTGCTCTCGAAATCGGTCTGGAAATACTCCAGCGAGCCGATGTTGAAAACGAACTGCGGTCCCTGTTTCGAGAGGTTTTTGTACTCTTTCCGGACGGTGTACTCGGCCACTTTCTCCGGCTTGAGGTAGACCTCGGCCAGCTCTTTGTTGACGATGTCGATCTTCTGGATGTCCCCCCGGGAGAGCATCTCCTTGACCGTGTCCCAGTTGGTTTTCTGGGCCGCCTCGCCGCTGCCCATCACGCTCCAGGCCAGCAGCAGCACGGCGATGGCCGCCCAGATCCAGTAGATGTTGAACTTCGGACGCATGTTGCCCATGCGCGGCGGAAAATTATTCGGATTCGAAGCCATAGATACTTTCGGTTTTAACGGAGGTCCCCTGTGCGGGACCCGGTTCCTTACTATTGGTGTAACGGCGTTCGGCGCCCGAATCGTATCTTACTCCGATTCGTACCGGGTAGCCGGGGCGTCGGCCCACAACTGGTCCAACTGGTAGAAGTCCCGCAGCTCGGTCTGGAAAATGTGCACCAGCACGTCGCCGAAGTCCATCACCACCCACACGCTGTTGTTCAGGCCTTCGACCCGCCAGACTTTTTCACCCAGCTCTTCTTTCACTTTTTCCTCCACCCCGCGGGCGATCGCCTCGACCTGGGTGGTCGAATCGGCGTTGCAAATGACAAAAGCGGGACATACCGCCCCGTCAAATTTGCTCAGATCCAATGCGACAATGTTCTTTCCTTTCTTATCCTGTATAGCCGAAGCAATCGTTTCGATCAGTTTACTCATAAAATTTCAATATGCCTTTTAAGCGGATAAAGATAGGAAAAAGATTTCAGAAATACGTATGCATCTATTTAACGTGGGTTTCGCGCATTCGCGAAACGATTCCTTATAAGCCAAAGCCAAGGGCTTTGGCAAAAGTCCCCCTTCTCAAAGGGGGATTTAGGGGGATTAACTGCGTTGAGCTTGCCCGCTCTGCAAGAGCGACCTCGGTTGTCTGTACTACAATAACGTGAGTTTCACAAAGCCAAATTTCTAAAAGAAGTTTATTGTATGGTAAAGCGTTCTTTTGAATTCAGGAAACTCACGTTATTTGGCCACGGAGAGGATGGCTTCCCTCAGGGCCGCGATCAACGAACGCTTGACGTAGGTGCGCCGCACGGCCAGGGTGATCTTGCGCGAGACGGCCCCCTTGGCCAGGGGTTTGACCTGGGCGTGCTTCTCTTTGGGCACGAAATCGATCACCAGTTCGGGGATGATCGTCATGTTGGAGGTGTTGTCCACGATGCGCATCAGGGTTTCGAGCGACCCGCTCTCGAAGGAGTAGCTGGCGGGCAGTTTGCGCTGGGCCTGGCAGAGTTCGAGCACCTGATCCCGCAGGCAGTGGCCCTCGGAGAGCAGCAGCAGGCGGCTCAGGTCGATCTCCTCGATGCGGATGTTGCTGCGTTCGTACAGGGGGTGGGTGGTGGAGACGTAGGCGTAGAAGCGGTCGTCGAACAGTTCCTCCTCGATCAGCTCCCCGGGGGCCGTACCCCCCGCCAGGATGGCCGCGTCGAGCATGTCGCGGTCCAGGGCCCGGACGATCTCCGAGGTGACCATCTCCCGGATCTGCAGCTCCACCTTGGGGTATTTCTGCATGAAGCCGGGGATAAAGTGGTGCAGCAGGTAGGGCGCCACGGTGGGGATCACCCCCAGGCGCAGCAGGCCCGAGACCTCGCCCCGCAGGTCGTTGACCCCCTCCTTGACCTGCTTGAAGGTGCTCACCGCCTCCCGGGCCTGGGCCAGCACGACCTGCCCGGCCTCGGTGGGGATCACCGGCTTCTTGCTGCGGTCCAGCAGGATCACGTCCAACTCCTCCTCCAGGTTTTTGATCTGCATGCTCAGCGAAGGCTGCGTGACGAAGCACTTTTCCGCGGCCAGTGAAAAACTGCCGCAGTTGGCCACAGCCAGGAGGTATTCGAGTTGAACGATGGTCATGGGTATTTCTTTTTTTATGCGAATCAGCCGTTAAAAACACTTTCGGATTCGCATTATTAATGTGTTGATAAGAAGTCATCAATAATTTTCAGGGTTTCGTCCGGCTTTTCTATCCACACATAATGACCGCATTCTTTGAGATAGTGGACTTCCGCATTCTTGATTACATCTTTTAATTTTAAAACGAATTCTTTTCTGATGGGGTCATATTCGCCGTTGATAATCACCACAGGGTTGGTCAGTTCTTTCAACTCGTTTTCCAGGTTCCATCCGCTTTTGGCTAAGTCTACCATTATCAGATTGTTGATCTTCATGTTGAGAGGGCCGGATTTCATGAGCTCGGGGAGTAAGGAAGGATCATAAAACTGTTTTGATAGTGTCATATTACCCACTTTCTTCTGTAGTTCGTTTTGCAAAGCACTGTCTTGAGTGGAGCCCAGTTGCTTGAAATAGGATTGTATGGAATCCATTTCCGTACTGGTCATCCGGCTGAATATTTCATTGTTCATGCTTTGAACGAATTCTAAAGAGGGACCCGAAGCTCCTAGTAGAATCAGACCCCTGACTCGGGAGGGATGCTTGGTCATAAAGTCAAGCGCAAGCATCGCTCCCCAACTATGTCCGACGATATAGGTTTCCTGTATCTCCTCTTTATCCAAAATATCGTAGATGTCACTCGTGTATTGGTTGATATTCATGAATTGAGGATCAATCGTGTTACTTACAGAGCGCCCTGTTCCGCGTTGATGCATTAAAATCGCCTTATCATGTTGACTTACATGATCTACGATGGGCTGTAAAGATTCAGGAGAACCTCCCGGTCCACCGGCAAGAAATAATACCGGTGCGCCATCTCCTTGAATTTCATAGAAAATACTATCGACACCTGCTTTTATGAAGTGACTGCTTTTTTGTGCATGAATAGTAGTGATGCTTAAACTTAGAAATGCAAAGATTATTATCTTCTTCATAAATTTGATTCGTATTATTTATGGGTGTCTACAAATATCATCAAAAAAAATGATACTACCAATAGTCCATGACGATCCAAGTGAAGATTTCTTCACCGGGTAAAAGGGTGGAGGATAGGATAAGAAGGGGGGAGAGTGTGACTATTTTTTGCCGAAACAACGGCCCTGGAAAGTGTCGCGCTCTTTGAGCCGTTTTTCCAGCAGAGAAAGCAACTGCTCGTTGCGGATCAGCCCCCAGGTGGGACCCGCCTGGAAGCGGGGCGGGGCTTCGCCCGCGAAACGCTCCACCACCAGCGAGGGCCGCAGTCGCTCCAGCAGGTCGATAAACAGGTCGATGTATTCCTCCAGGGCGAAGAACGAGAAACGTTCCGGCTCGGAGAGGTACTCACGGTGCATGACCGTGTTTCTGAAGATTTGGAGTTGGTGGAATTTGACGGTCTCCAGCGGAAGTGCGTTGATCGTATCGGCCTGGGCGAGCATCATCTCGCGGCTCTCGCCCGGCAGCCCCAGGATAAAGTGAGCCCCCGTGCGGATGCCCCGCGCGGCCGTCTCTTGGATGGCCCGCCGGGCCGTCTCGAAATCGTGCCCCCGGCGCACGTTCAGTAACGTTTCGTCGCAGCAGGACTCCACGCCGTATTCGATGGCCACGTAATGTTCACGCGCCAGTTCGGAAAAGTAATCGAGTTTTTCGACGTCCACGCAGTCGGGCCGCGTGCCGATCACCACCCCCGCCACCTGGGGCAATTCGAAGGCCTGGCTGAACACATTTTTCAATGTTTCCAGCGAGCCATAGGTATTTGAAAAGGATTGAAAATAGGCCAAATAGCGTTCGGCCTGGCGGTAGCGGTTGCGGTGGAATCCGATCCCCTCTTCGAGTTGTTGCCGGACGCTTTTCGAGGGTTGGCAATAGGAGGGCGTGAAGGCTTCGTTGTCGCAGAAGGTGCAGCCCTCCGTGCCCAGGGTCCCGTCCCGGTTGGGGCAGGTGAATCCGGCGTTGACAGAGAGTTTCTGGATCCGGCCCCCGAACTGGCGGCGGAAGTAGGCGGAGTAGCTGTTGAACCGGCGGTCATCCCCCCAAGCGTACATGGTCAATGGATTTTGAGGGCCTCGATAAAGCCGGGGAATTGAGTCCAGAGGTGTTCCGTTTGCAGCCACATCTCGCGGGCCAGGCTCCCTTTCGAGGGGCGCTCGCTCTCGATTTCCTGCAGGTAGCCTGTCGAAACGGGGTGCTCCTCGGCGGTGAATTCCTTGTGGTAGACCGGGAAATTTTTCTTGAAGTGGATCAGTTCCCCTTCCGGAATGCGCCCGGTTTTGCGGAACTCGCTCCACATTTTCAGGATCTCCTTTTCGGGCGATTTGTCGCTGATGTCGTTGATCACCTCGTCGAAGAAGTCGTGTTCCTCCAAGGCCACATAGCAATAGGCCAACGGCTTGGTGATCTCCAGGTGGTCCTCCGGATCGAGGTCCAGCAGCATCTCCATCATCCCGGAGGCCAGTTCGAAGTCGCCCACCAGGAAGTGGTCGATGGCCGAGTCGCCGATCAGTCTGAGGGCCGTCCGGCTCGACTCGTCCTCCCAGTCCACCACCACCTCGTCCTCGTCGGGGATCAGGTCGATCAACCGCTTGAAAGCCTCGTACCGCATGTTACAGGCCTTTTCCACCTCCCCCTTGCGCTGGCACGCATGCGAAGCCGACAGAATCGCGGCAAAATCGAACTCCGCCGGCGTCTGCTCGTCGTAGGCGATCACATACATGTTTTCGGCGGTGGGGGTGAAGCGGGGAGTAACGGACATATTCGGCATTCGTTTTGGCGTTCAGCAAACTAAGAGAGCTCCGGATTCATGGGAAAACGGAGTGCAAAGGTAGTATTTTTATGGGGAATCCGGATAAACGGGGAGGGAAAAGATGCAAAAAACAGGCGATCCGGCCGATCCCCTTTTTCGGGGCAACGGTCGGAGCGTCTTTCCCTGCCCGGGTCTTATTCGCCGTAGACCACGCCCCGGCGGGCGTCATCCGAATAGACGTGCAGGCTGTGGCCCGTTTCGCTCAGGCAGGTGATGCGGTGGATGTGGTTTTCGAAGCTTTTTGCCATGCCGATGGCGAAGAAGCCCTCGCCCTCTCCGGCCTCGAAGACGTGGACCGGGCGGGGAGCTGCGCCGTCCGTCCGTTCGAACAGTTCCACCCGAAAACGGCCCGACGCAAAACAGTAGGAGGCAAAGGAGGGATGGCCGTGGATGGTTGTCCGGTGGCCTTGCCGCCAGCTCATCAGGATGGCTTCCCAGCCGCTCCCGGCGTCCTGGCCCAGGTAGTTGCGCTCGTACTGCGTCCCGGACGGGTTTTTGAAGTTATCCAGGTCGAAATCCGAAGCGAGAAACTCCTGTACATAGGTTTGTAACGAGTCGCCCAGGCCTTTGTCCGGCTCTTTCCCGGTGGTGAGCCGGATCAATCCGTTGAAAAAAGATTCGTATCCCGGCCGTACGCTCACGGACTCCGGGAAGAAATCGGCTATGATCGGTTCCATCTTCGAGCATTATTTATATAAAGCAAAAGTAGGGAATAGCTTCCGCACAGAAGAGCCGGTTTATACCTATTTCGATATAAGTATAAATGCGCAAAGATAAGGTCTCGCATGTGGGTTGGCTGCACATATCGCACGCCATCTTTTCCTTATCCTCCTTGCTTCAGTCCTCACGTACTTCAAGTACGCTCCGGGCTGAACCTTCGAACGATAAGAAAAATCTGACGCACGCTATGCACAGCTGCGTTCACGACCGTCGGGGCGATTGCTTTCGGATTTGGGCATAGAGTAGGGTGGCGCTATCCAACAAAAAAAGGACCTCATCTTTCGATGAGGCCCTTGAAGTGGCGGCTACCTACTCTCCCACAAAATTGCAGTACCATCGGCGTGACCTGCGTCCATAGCCGAGAGGAGTCCTCCCAGGCGATCCCTGCCGTCAGGCAGTCCCGGGCGGGGAGAGGCGCTTATGCGGGCGTGCGCGCATAAGCGCCTCTCTGCTGTACGGGGGACGTTGCGAAGCAACGCGGTCGCCCTCCGGTTGATTGTCGGGGCGCCCGAGCAGAAGCCGCCCATCG
>JAVBNV010000004.1:0-96350 GCA_031551325.1 Alistipes sp. | reverse complement strand
GGCCTGGTCATCAACTCGATGACCCTGCCCGCAGCCCGGGAGGGAATCGCCTTCCTGTTGAAACCCGACTGGAGCAAGGTGACCGGCAACACCGTCCTGCAAGCCATGGGACAATCGTTCTTCTCGATGAGCCTGGGCATGGGCTGCATGATCACCTACGGCTCCTACATCAAGAAAAAAGAGAACATGTTCAAGGTGGCCGGATCGGTCGCCCTGTCCGACCTCAGCGTAGCCATCCTCTCGGGGCTGGCCATCTTCCCGGCCGTCTTCTCGTTCGGCATCAGCCCCACCTCGGGCCCCGAGCTGGTTTTCCTGACCCTGCCCAACATCTTCGCCCAGATGACCGGGGGCTACGTCATCGGGATCGTTTTCTTCCTGCTGTTGTTCCTGGCGGCCATCACCTCCTCCATCTCGCTCTACGAGGTGAGCACAGCCTATTTCGCCGAGGAGATGCGCCTCGGGCGGCGCAAGGCGGTCATCCTGGTGGGCTCTGTCACCTGCGTCACCACCACCCTGTGCGCCCTCTCGCAGGTCTCCGGATCGAAGTTGATCATCCTGGGACGCAACCTGTTCGATACCTTCGACAAATTGTCTTCTAACATCATGATGCCCCTGGGCGGGTTGTTGATCGTACTGTTCACGGCTTGGGTGCTTTCGCCCGAGAAACTTCGCAATGAGATCACTTCCAATGGGATGTACGGCGTAAAACTATATCCGGTCTATCGGTTTCTGATCCGGTATGTGATCCCCGTGGTCATCTTTTTATTATTCCTGAGCCTGATCGGAATGTTCTAAAATTATCATTCCACGACGTATTTGAAAGAAATTATTTCTATATTTGAACTCCATAACCCGTTCGTTCTGTGACCGGAGCCGGGTTATGCGATAGATTATTTATAGAATTTTATCTGAAAAATACCCTATGATTACCTTTCTCATCTGCCTGCTTCTGCTGGTGGGCTCCTACTTCACCTACGGCAAGTACCTCGAACGGATCTTCGGGGCCGATCCCACCCGGGAGATGCCCAGCAAGACCCACTACGACGGGGTGGACTACCTGCCCATGAAGACGTGGAAGACCTTCCTGATCCAGTTGCTCAACATCGCCGGGCTGGGCCCCATCTTCGGGGCGCTGCTGGGGGCCATGTACGGGCCCGTGGCCTTCCTGTGGATCACCTTCGGGGGGATTTTCATCGGGGCCATGCAGGACTACGCCTCGGGGATGCTCTCCATCCAGATGAACGGGCTGAGTTTTCCGGAAATCGTGGGCCGCTACCTGGGGCTGAGCGTCAAGCAGTTGATGCGAGTGATCACCCTGGCGCTGATGGTGCTCGTGGGAGCCGTCTTTATCGTCGGTCCGGCGGGCATCCTGGAGGGCTTCACCTCCATCAACCAGACCTACTGGGTGTGGGTCATCCTGGTCTATTACGTGCTGGCCACGCTGCTGCCCATCGACAAGATCATCGGGCGGATCTACCCCATCTTCGGGGCCGCGCTGTTTATCATGGCGCTGGGCATTTTGTTCGCCTTGTTTTTCGGAAACTTCTCCATCCCGGAGCTGGGGCCCGGCAGTTGGACCAACTTTAAGACGGACGCCGCGCTGTTCCCCATCTTCCCCACCCTCTTTATCACCATCGCCTGCGGGGCGGTCTCGGGCTTCCACGCCACCCAGTCGCCGCTGATGGCGCGCTGCATGACCAACCAGATGCAGGGCCGCTTCGTCTTTTTCGGCGCCATGATCTCCGAGTCGATCATCGCCCTGATCTGGGCCGCCATGGGCATGGCCTTCTGGGGCGGAGCCACGGAACTCAACGCCGTGATGGCCGAACACGGCAACAACGCCGCCTGGGCCGTCAACCTCATCACCCACACCACCCTGGGCCGAGTGGGCGCCGTGCTGGCCCTGCTGGGCGTGGTGGCCGCCCCCATCACCAGCGGCGACTCGGCCTTCCGGGGCGCACGGCTGATCGCCGCCGACTTCCTGCACCTGGAACAACGCTCGATCCGCCGGCGACTCTACATCAGCGTTCCGCTCTTCGTGGCCGGTTTCGCCATCACGCTGATGGAGTTCGGCGTGATCTGGAAATACTTCGCCTGGCTGAACCAGACGCTCTCGGTGATCTGCCTGTGGACGGTGACCGTCTATCTGTACACCAACCGGAAGCCCTGGTGGATCGCCTGGATTCCGGCGGTATTTATGACGATGGTGGTGACTACGTATATATTGATCGCCCCCGAAGGATTGCTGCTGCCCTACCCGCTCGGCTTCACGATCGCCGTGGCGATCACCGTGGCCTTGACGGCTCTGGGGAGTTGGTACATGGTCTACCGGCGCAGGCTGGAAGAGCGGACGGCGCTTGCCGCGGAATAATACGAAAACAGCCCCTCGGTGAGGGGCTGTTTTGCTATCTACTCGAATCGGACCTTCCACTGCACCGCTCCACCCTCGGGCGCTGAAAGGCGCAACCTGACGAGGCCCGTCGGCACTTCCGAAAACTCAGCCCACGGAGCATCGGAATCCACACCTGAGAGAACATGCCCATTAAGCGCCAGGGTGATCGTCATCGGTTCTCCGGCGACCAGATCGGCCGTGCCGCTCAGGCTCTTTTCCGATGCCTGCCAGGCGATGTCGGACAGTTCGAGGTAGCCCTGCATCAGGTGGCGGTCCGTGGAAAGGACCTGGGGGTGTTCCAGCTTCTCGCGCAGGGCGATCTGCCGGGCCTCTCCCGGGCGCAAGGTCTGCTCCAGGCGGTCGCTCCCCTGGAAAGTCCCGACCAGGCGGTCGTTCCAGAAATCGTAGGCGTAGTAACTTTTCGCGGGGTCCATGCCCGCTCCTCCCCGGCCTTCGGTGCCCGAAAGCGAAATGCCGACGGTTTTTGCGGCAAGATCATCCTCATTATAGAAAGTCAGCGCCTGCCAGCCTTCGTCCACCTTGAAACCGTAAACCCGCGGGTAGTCCGCCGTGAAGGCGTCCAGGGGCCGGGCGCTCTGGGGGCTTTGGTGATAAGGAAAGATACGCGACAACGTGTGGACCTGATCGGGCGTGAGCACCCCGAAGCTGTTGGCCAGCAACAGGCGCGAGGCGGCCACGTAGGACATGGTCAGCAGCTTGCGCAGGCCGTCGGGCGAGTCCGTCGGGCGGGCCTTGGGGAGGTTCTTGCCGTCCATGTCGTAGCTGACCACCACCCGGTTTTTGTACCAGCGCAGGCCGCTCAGACGGACCATTTCGGGCACCAGCACGTCCGTGTCGCCCCAGGTGCGCTGCGAGGAGACCAGGCCCAGGGTGATGTCCGAGCCGTATTTGATGTTGCGTTCGTGCAGGTAACTTTCGGGCATTCCCTCGCGGGCCAGTTCGAAGATCCGGCGATAGGCTCCCGCCGTGGTGGCGTAGGGGTCGTCCATGCCCCCGTAGAGCGGCCAGCCCAGGTAGGGGTAGTCGAACATCATCCCGGCGAGGGTGGCCTTGTTCAGGTTTTGGTAGACCTCCCGCATGTGGCTGGCGAAAGAGGTATCCGTAAAATCGTAGGTCGAGTAGGTTTTGTTGAGCCAGTCGTACTGGGGAATCTCGTGGTAGGCCTCGTTGAAGAGCATGTGCTGCGGGAAAGCCTCGGCGTAATCCTCCGAGCGCACGGCCGTCTGGGAGTACATAAAGGGCAGCCCGCCCCGTTCTCGGATGGCCCAGCACCACTTTTCGCTGGTCTCGTAGGGTGTGCGGTAGTGGCCTCCCTCAAGGTTCATCTCCTCGACCTGCCTGCCGCTGCCGTGCATCTGCCAGTGGCGGTCGTCCCACCAGCCGTTCTGGTTGTTGTCCTCGTAGCAGTCCGGCACCAGGCGGATGCCCATGGTGGTGTAGCGGAGCCAGCCGCTCTCGACCACCCGGTCCATCTCGGCCACCGCTCCAGGCGAGTCATTGGTGCCCAGGCGGGTGGTGCCGCCGTACTTGGGTTCCATGGCGTACCACATGCAGATGGTGGGGAAATAGTAGTAGTTGAGCTCGATCTTCTGCTCCTGGCGCAGCGTCCGGGCGTATTGCTCGGCCGCCTCCAACGGGTTGGGCGTCGCGGCTCCCAGGTAGAAGCCGTCCTTTTCGAAAATGTATTCCTCTCCCGGGTCGATCCGCTTGCCCACGGGGTCCGTGGCATAGAGGTCCAGCCTCAGGGCGTCGAAATCGGGCTCGGGGGTTTCCACGGGGGCCGGGCGGGCAGCCACGCCGGAGGGAAGTTTGCCTTCGAGCAGGATCGCCTCGCTTAACACGGCGTTCATCGACTTGTCGCGGGTGAGGACGACCTTCAGTTCCCCGCCCCGGAGGGCTTTTTCGGGCAGGTCGAACCAGACTACCTCGGGGCTCCGGTTCGTGTTGAGCGAAGGAAGCCGGGTCGAAGGCAGGACGCAGATGCGCTCGCCGCCGCAGTCGAAATAGACCGACTGCCAGCGGCTGCGCGAATCGTCGCACCAGCTCAGGCCCAGGGCGTAGGGTTTGTTTTTATCCAGGTTCTCGAGGTTGATCGCCAGTTCGGCATTCCCGCGCAGAACCGATTTGGCTTCGGGATAGGCCGTCGAGAGGTCGAAGATGGTGGCCTCCCCATTTAAAGGACGGATCCGTGGCCCCGAGGGATTTTCCGCCGGATTCTCCCCGCCCAGGTCGCAATAGGCGGCCAACTTCAGGCCGAAAGGTGGCTCGGCGGCGAGTTGTTCCGCCCGGGCGGGCGGGGCCTCGAGGCGGGCGAACTTATCGAATTCCCAGTAGGAAACGCCGCCCCCGACCAGGCTGTGGTGCTCCCGGTCGTTGCCGAAGTGGAGGATCAGGTTGTTGCGCGAGGCCAGTTGGGGCCGGGTGTACATGTCCGTGGTGGCCCCGCCGCCCTGACCGTCCACCAGCCGGAAGCCTTCGCGGAGATATTTGCCCCGGAAGAGGCGGCCGCCGGAGAGGGGACTGTACGTGTGGACGCGCACGAGCGAGTCGGTGGTGTTGCGCACTCCGGCGTGCATCAAAACGTAGTCAACTCCGGGCAGGAGCGTGTAGTCGAAAAACAATTCCGGGCAGCCCGCTTTCTGAGAAGTGATGCGTAGGGTCTTGCCGCCCTTGGCCTTCAAAAATCCAGTCCGGAGTTCATCGGCCTCCTGCGTAGTCCAGTCGTTCACCCTCCCACAGGCTTCATAGAGGGCTTCCACGCCCGCCGCTTTGTCGTAGACGCTGTATGTGCCCGTTTGCAGGTCGAACGTCAGGCGCACCGCCTCGTTCTCGAGCCCGGCCGAGGTTTTATCGCGAAAGGTCTGCACCCCGTCGGAGGTGCAACCGCACAACAGCCAGAGGGCCGCCGAGAGAGACACAAGTTGTATTTTTTTCATGGTTTTCAAGAGAGTGTATAACTCCAAATATAACTCTTTTTTCCGCTCGTCGTTCCGCCGCAAAGGATTTCGCAAAAAACGCTATCTTTGCCCTGCAAAACCTAATCTATTTTTCATGGCTCTACAATGCGGCATCGTCGGCCTGCCCAACGTCGGCAAATCCACCCTTTTCAACTGCCTGTCCAACGCCCGGGCCCAGGCCGCCAATTTCCCGTTCTGCACCATCGAACCCAACGTGGGGGTGATCACCGTGCCCGATGAGCGGCTGGTGAACCTGGCCCGCATCGATAACCCCAAGAAGCTGATCCCCACCACGATAGAGATCGTCGACATCGCCGGGCTGGTCAAAGGGGCCTCCAAGGGCGAGGGCCTGGGCAACAAGTTCCTGGCCAACATCCGCGAAACGGACGCCATCATCCACGTGCTGCGTTGCTTCGAGAACGACAACATCACCCACGTGGACGGCACGATCGACCCCGTGCGCGACAAGGAGATCATCGACACCGAGCTGCAACTCAAAGACCTCGAGACCGTCGAGGGCCGCATAGCCAAGGTCCAGAAACAGGCCGCCACGGGCGATAAGGTCGCCAAACGGATGTTCGACCTGCTCTCGCGCTACAAAAGCGCCCTGGAGCAGGGCCTGAGCGCCCGCACGGTGGAAGTGGACAAGGAGGACGCCAAGTTGGTACACGAATTGCAACTGCTTACCAACAAGCCGGTTCTCTACGTCTGCAACGTGGACGAAGCCGCCGCCACGGCGGGCAACGACCACGTCGAAGCGGTGCGCCGGGCGATCGCCTCGGAGAGAGCCGAGCTGCTGATCGTGGCCGCGGCCCTGGAGGCCGACATCGCCGAACTGGAGACCTACGAGGAGCGGCAGATGTTCCTCGAGGAAGCCGGGCTGCACGAGTCGGGCGTCAGCCGCCTGATCCGCTCGGCCTACGAGCTGCTCAACCTGGAGACCTACTTCACCACCGGGCCGGACGAGACCCGCGCCTGGACCTACACCAAGGGGACCAAGGCCCCCCAAGCCGCCGGGATCATCCACACCGACTTCGAACGCGGGTTTATCCGCGCCGAGGTCATTAAGTACGACGACTACGTGGCCCTGGGCAGCGAGAAGGCTTGCCGCGAAGCGGGAAAGATCGCCATCGAAGGCAAGGAATACACCGTCCAGGACGGAGATATTATGCACTTCCTCTTTAACGTCTAAAACCTACCGTTATGAAAGTGAAATCCAACGTCATCTTCGCCGCTATCATTGGCCTGAGCATCATCCTTACGGCCATGGTGTTCGCCAACGCCTACACGATGCGCTACCGTAGCCAGAACCGCATCACGGCCACAGGCCTGGGCGAGAAGGAGTTCGTGTCGGACCTGATCGTCTGGCGCGGGTCGATCGTCGAGCAGAACACCACCATCGAAGGGGGCTACGCCCGCCTGGAGGCAGGCCGCCAGAAAGTGGCGCAGTACATGAAAGCCAAAGGGATTCCCGACAGTTCGGTGCTGTTCCTCTCGGCCAACGTCTACCGCCAGACCGAGTCACAGTACAACAACGGCAACTACGTGGGCGAGCGCTTCGTGGGCTACTCGCTGAGCCAGGATTTCAAGGTCGAATCGACCGACGTGGCCTCGGTAGAAAACGTCTCGCGCGAAATTTCCTCGCTGCTGGCCCAGGGCGTGCGCATCGAGTCGATGTCGCCCGAGTATTTTTACACAAAACTCTCTGATCTTAAACAAGAATTGATCGAGCAGGCCACGGCCGACGCCCGCCTGCGCATCGAGAACATGGCCCGCCAGTCGGGGGCCCGGATGGGACGCCTGGCGCAAGGTCGCCTGGGGGTGTTCCAGATCACCGAAGCCAATTCCAACGAGGCCTGGAGCGCGGGAGGCGTCTACAACTCGACCTCCAAGAACAAGAAAGCCAGCATCACCGTCCGGCTGGAATATTTTACGAAATAAATTTTCCCAATGGCAAGAAAAATCCGGGTGCGTTTCGCCCCCAGCCCCACCGGGCCCCTCCACATGGGGGGCGTCCGCACGGCCCTCTACAACTACCTGTTCGCCCGGCAACACGGCGGTGACTTCCTGCTGAGAATCGAGGACACCGACTCGCAGCGTTTCGTGCCCGGCGCCGAGGCCTACATCCTCGAAGCGCTCAAGTGGTGCGGGATCACCATCGACGAGGGCGTGGCCGAGGGAGGCCCCCACGCCCCCTACCGCCAGAGCGAACGCCGCGAGATCTACCTCAAATACGCCCTGCAACTGATCGAATCGGGCGACGCCTACTACGCCTTCGACACCCCCGAAGAGTTGACGGCCATCCGCACACAGGCCGAAGCGAAGGGCGAGGCTTTTTCGTACAACTACGCCGTGCGCGGGCAGCTGGCCACTTCGCTGGCCCTCCCCGAAACGGAAGTCAAGGCCCGCATCGAGCGGGGCGACCAGTGGGTGATCCGCTTCCGGATGCCAGAGAACGAGGAAGTGGTGATGAACGACCTGATCCGCGAGGAGGTCGTCGTCAACACGGCCACGCTGGACGACAAGGTGCTCTACAAGTCGGCCGACCAACTACCCACCTATCACCTGGCCAACATCGTGGACGACCACCTGATGGAGATCACCCACGTGATCCGGGGCGAGGAGTGGCTGCCGTCGCTGCCGCTGCACTACCTGCTCTACCGGGCCTTCGGCTGGAGCGACACCCAGCCCGAGTTCGCGCACCTGCCCCTGCTGCTCAAACCGGGCGGCGGCGGCAAGCTGAGCAAGCGCGACGGCGACAAGATGGGATTCCCGGTCTTTCCCTTGCAATGGACCGCTCCCACGGGTGAAATTTCGCGGGGCTACCGCGAGGACGGCTACTTCCCCGAGGCCTTCGTCAACCTGCTGGCCCTGCTGGGCTGGAATCCCGGCACCGAGCAGGAGATCTTCTCGATGGAGGAATTGATCGCCTCGTTCAGCCTCGAGCGGGTGAGCAAAAGCGGCGCCCACTTCAACCCCGAAAAGGCCCGCTGGTTCAACGCCCAATACCTCAAAAGCAAATCCAACGAAGAGTTGGGCGCGCTCTACCTGCCCCTGCTGCGCGCCGAGGGGGTCGAGGCCACGGCCGAAGAGGCCGCCCGGGCTGCCGGACTGATCAAGGAGCGGGCGACCTTCGTCCAGGATTTCTGGGGACTCTCCAAATTTTTGTTCGTCGCTCCGGAGAGCTATGATCCGAAGGTGGTCGCCAAGTTCTGGAAAGGGGAAAACCCCGCCCGCATCGCCGCCGTGCGCGAATTATTGGCCTCGGTGGACGATTTTTCGCAGGGGGTGACCGAACCCCTGGTGCACGACTGGATCGTCGTGCGCGAGTACCCCATGGGCCAGGTGATGAACGCCCTCAGGCTGGCCCTGGTGGGCGAAAGCTCGGGCCCGCACCTCTACGCCATCTGTGAATTTATCGGCAAGGAGGAAACCCTGCGCCGCCTCGACCGGGCGTTGGAACGGATCAAGCCGGCTGACGCTTAGGCGATACTTTATATCCAACAAAAAATTCCGGGAACAGTATGTTTCCGGAATTTTTTGTTTACAATGCAACATTTCAGGGCGTTGAACCATCTATTTCAATAAACCCCCTTCCGATTATGAAAAAAACGTTACTTCTTCTGCTGGCCGCCGCATTCTGCCTGGCTTCCTGTGACAAGACCAATCCCGAGGAAGAAAAGCCCAATCCCATTGGGAAAACGACCTTCACCCCCATCCAACTCAACGCGATCGAGATCGGGCAGGTCGGCTCGGACAATGCCTTCGCCATCGACCTGTTGCAACGCACCAACACCTCCGACAAGGACCTCTGCCTCTCGCCCTTGAGCGTCAGCCTGGCCCTGGGCATGGTCTACAACGGGGCGCAGGGCGATACCCGCTCGGGCATCGAAACCGCACTGCACCGCAACGATCCGGCGATCGCAGACCTGAACGCCTACTACGCCAAAATCTCGGAGGGCCTGCTCACGGCCGACAGCAAAAGCATCCTGCACCTGGCCAACTCGATCTGGACCCGCCAGGGCTTCAACGTGCTTCCCACGTTCTACGAAATCAACCGGAAATACTACGGCGCCACGGCCCAGTCGCTCGATTTCGGCTCCGCACAGGCCCTCAAGCAGATCAACCAGTGGTGCAATGAGAATACGAAAGGGAAGATCCCGACGATTCTCAGCGATATCCCTTCCGACGCGATCATGTACCTGCTCAACGCCGTCTATTTCAAAAGCGTTTGGAGCACGCCTTTCAAAACAAGCGCGACGAGCCCGGACACTTTCACCCCGCTGACCGGAGGCGGACGCCAGGTGCAATTCATGTCGCAAACCGAGAACCTGGGCTACTTCGAGGACGAGAGCGTGCAGGTCGTGGAACTGCCCTACGGGAACGGCGCGTTCAACCTGCTGGTGGCCCTGCCCCGGACGGGGACGGTCAACGACCTGATCGCTACCCTCAGCCCGGCACAATGGTCTTCCTGGATTTCGGGGCTTGCGCCCTCCGGTGTGGCCGTGAAACTACCGAAATTCACCCTGGAATATGACAATCTGCTCAACGAGATGCTCAAGGAAATGGGCATGGCCGACGCCTTCGATGCTTCCCGGGCGGACTTTACCTCCATTACCCCCGCCGGAGGGATCTTTATCTCGAAAGTGCTGCATAAAACCTACTTCAACTTAGACGAAGCGGGCGTGGAAGCGGCCGCGGTAACGGCCATAGGCATGGAGTTGACCTCCCCCGGACCGGGCTTCGGGCCCATCCCCTTCGTCGCCGACCACCCCTTCCTGTTCGCCATCACCGAGAAAAGCACGGGAGTGATCCTCTTCATCGGGGCCTGGGGAAAATAACCCCACTGAAAACACTTTGCAAAGAAGCCCTCCGGGGCTTCTTTTTTTGGTCCGGGATTTCGGGATTTTTCCCGGTTTTAGTATCTTTACGGCATTCCCAACATTTGTGTGGCCTATGAAACGTTTTCTCGCCCTTTTTCTCCCCTCGATATTTATGCTCTCCGCGGCGGGAGCCCAGGATAATCCCCAACGCTACCGGGGCTGGCCTTCCCAGGAGAAAAGCCGGGAGTTGCGGGCCTCTTTCTCGAAGCCGCCCAAGGGGTACGGCAACGTGCCCTTCTTCTGGTTCAACGGCGACAGCCTCTCCCGCGAGCGGATGAGCTGGGAGCTGGATATCCTCTCCCAATCGGCCACCGACGGTTTCGCCGTGAGCTACATCCACCGGAGTCCCGCCGTCGATTCGCTGGAACACAAGGACGGCTACGGACTTTTCGGGCATACCGAGCCGGGCGAGCCTCCCGTGTTTTCGGAGGAGTGGTGGAGTTTCTGGAAGTGGTTTTCGGACGCCTGCGCCCAGCGCTCTCTGGCGGCCGGACTGGACGACTACACGATGGGCTGGATCGGCAACGGTTACTACCCCGACGAGGCCTACCGGACTGCAAAATACTCCGCCTACCCGGGCAAGCTCCATTTCGAGGTGCATGAAGTGCCCGCCGGGGGAAGTGTTGATCTACCCTTGCCACAAAACACGCTTTCGGTGGTGGCTTACTTGAGCGAAACACCCGGCGAGCCCATCCTCCTGACGGACAAAGCCGCCGGGGGAAACATCCATTGGCAGGCCCCCGCGGGCAAGGCCCACACCCTGTATATCACCTACACGTCGCCCGATTACCTGCTGCATCCCGATGCGGGCAGCGATTTAGTGAAGGTCTATTTCGACCGCTTCGAGCAGCAGGTAGGCCCCGAGGGTGTCAAGGGGATGAACTATTTCTTCCAGGACGAGCTGCTCTACCCGCTGACGATCACGGCCTGGAGCGAGGATATGCAAAGCGAGTTCCTCAAACGCAAGGGCTACGACATCACCCCCTTCCTGCCCGGCCTGCAGTACGGCATCGGCAACCGCACGGCCAAGGTGCGGCTCGACTACTGCGACGTGGTGATGACCCTCTCCGAGGAGCGTTACTTCAAACCCATCTTCGACTGGCACGACAGCCGCGGGCTGATCTACGGCTGCGACAACCTGGGCCGGGGCCGTGCGCCGCTCTCCTACCTCGACTACTTCCGGGCCACCTCCTGGTTCACCGCCCCGGGCAACGACGCCCCGGCCCGCGGGTCGAGCTTTATCCAGACCAAGGTCTCCAGCTCGATCGCCCACGCCTACGGCCGCCCGCGCACCTGGCTCGAAGCCTTCCACAGCATGGGCTGGGGCAGCAAAGCCGAGTGGTTGACCGAACAGATCGACCACCACATCATCGCAGGTGGCAACCTGGTGTGCATGCACGGGCTCTACTACTCCACCCACGGCGGATGGTGGGAGTGGGCGCCGCCCTGCTTCCACTTTAGGATGCCCTACTGGCCCCACATGCAGAAGTGGCTCGAGTACACCGAACGGCTCAGCTACCTCACCAGCCAGGGCCGCCACGTCTGCGACATCGCCCTGCTCTACCCCACCGAGACCCTACAGGCGTATGATCCGAACAACACCGAGGACTATGACTTCGGCTACATCCTCGAACTGAGCGACAATGGGCTCGATTACGACTTCCTGGACAACCGATCGCTCTGCGGGGGCCGGGTGGACGGTTCCTCGTTGCAGGTCGGCGAAGAACAATACAAGATACTTGTGCTCAAAGACATCCGGGCCATCCGCTTCGACGCCCTCAAGCGCATTCAGGAGTTTTACCGCGCCGGGGGGATCGTCCTGGCCGTCGGCTGCCTGCCTTCGGCCAGCGACCGGGCCGGGGAGAACGACCGCCAGCTCGACCGGATCGTCAGCGAAATTTTCGGCATCTCCGCCTTCCAGGCCGAGACCGTGACGGCCAAGGTGCAAAGCAATGCCAAGGGGGGCAAAGGGATTTTCCTCGCCTCCCAGGAGGGCATGATCCAGATGCTAAGGCGCTCCCTGATCCCCGACTTCAACCCCGGTCCCCGGGGCGGCAAGGTGCTGCACCGCCGGGTGGGCGACCAGGATGTCTACATGACGATGAACGTCTCCCCCGGCACCGAATGCTTCTTCCGGGCCAAGGGCCAGGCCGAGCTGTGGAACGCCACGGAGGGTACTTTCGAGCCCCTGCCCGTCAGCCGCGTGAGCGAGAACGGCACCTACATCCGCCTCACGGCTCCCGAAAACCGCTCCTCGCTGGTGGTCTTCTCGCCGGGCGAACCGACCCTGGCTTCCGCCTCCAAGGCGGCTGCCGACTCGCTGAGCGTGATGCCCATAGAAGGGGAATGGATGGTTGAATACAAACCCACGCTGGACAACCGCTGGGGCGATTTCCGCCTGCCCAAAAGCGAGGGGATGATCGGCCCCGAGGCCCGCTCGTTCCGTTACGCGCCCCTGCAGGGCCTGCCCAAGAGCTGGATGGCCGCGGGCTTCGAGGACTCGACCTGGCGCAGCGGCGTCTACGGTTTCGGGCCCAAGATGAACGTGACGACGGGGGCGAAAACCGCCGCGGAGCCCTATGAGTTCTCGTGGCAATACGGCGTCTACGGACAACCCGGCTCGCAGGGCTACCACGGCCTCAAGGGGCGGGTAGACGAGCACTTTTTGATCCTCGACAAGGGCCCCTCGATGCGGTTTTCGACCCGGGTCTTCGCGCCCGAGAACGGGGAATACATCGTCCGCACGGGGGGTGTGAACCCCACGGAGATCGCCATCGACAACCAATTCACGGAGGCGGAAACAGCCTTGACCCTGAAAAAGGGCTGGCACGACCTCTCGGTCTTCTACGACAACACCAACGACCTGCCCCGGCCCGCCGAGTCCCACCTGCTGCTAGACACACGGCCCCGCAGCGCGGTGGTGATGCTGCCCGCCTCGGACACGGTGGTGCCCCGCATTACGCCCTACTCGGACATCGTGGCCATGGACTGGTTCCGCTCGGCCCACCTGGAATACGGCCCCGAGGGAGCCCCCCAGCGCACGGCCTACCGCTTCGCAGCGGCTCCCGGGCTCGAATCCATGGAGGTTGCCCTGGCCGGGACGCTCGAAAAAGCCTGGGTGGACGGTGTGCCGCTCGACGCCAAAAAGCAGATTCGCCAGAGCGCCCCGGGCGTCTACGAGATCACGTTGCCCGAGAAAGCCCTGCGCCTGTGCACCGTGGCCCTACAAGTCCTGCCGCAGGCGGGACATGACGGGGCGGCCGTCTTCACCGAGCCCGTCAAGCTGCGCTGCGGGACGGGCCTGATGAAAACCGGGGACTGGTCCAAGGAAGGGTCGCTGCTCTACTATTCAGGCGGGATGTACTACCGCAAGACGGTTCTGCTGCGGGACACCGAGATCACCCGGGGCGTGATCCTCGATTTGGGCGAAGTCTCGGCCACCTGCGAGATCCGGGTCAACGGCCGCGAGGCGGGGGTGCATATCTACTCGCCCTTCCGCAGCGACATCACAGAGCTGCTGCATCATGGCGACAACCTGATCGAGGTGCTGGTGTACAGCACCCTGGCCAACCACTACCAGACCATTCCCACCCACTACCGGGGCGACCCCGAGGCCGGGTTGATCGGTCCGGCGCGGTTGATCCTGGGCGGGAAATAAACCGGGAGAGCACCGCAGAGAGGAGGATGGATAAAAGGTGGCGTGCGATATGTGCAGCCTATCCACAATCGAGACCGATGTTTTTTGTTTCCAAATAAATTTTTTACCTTTGTGCGCTGTTTAATTTTTAAAACCCATATTCGAAAGGCCGAAAATGAAAACCAACTCCGGTGCCAAGAAGCGCTTCGCTTTCACCGGGTCAGGGAAGATCAAACGGAAGCATGCTTTCAAGAGTCACATCCTGACGAAGAAAACCACCAAACAAAAACGGAACCTGACCTACTCGAGCCTGGTTTCGCCTGCTGATGAAGCCAGCGTAAAACTGCTTCTGGTGAAATAATTTTATTTCGCCCCATTGTAAAACCATAGAATGTCCGAGCCCCGAAGAGTAAGGGAGAACCTTGCCGCCGGCCATTCGCAAAACAAAAGATTATGCCAAGATCAGTCAACGCAGTCGCATCCAGAGCCAGACGGAAAAAAGTTCTGAAGCTCGCCAAAGGGAACTTCGGTTCCAGGGGAAATGTCTGGACGGTAGCCAAAAACACCGTCGAAAAAGGTCTCACCTATGCCTACCGGGACCGCAAGAATAAGAAACGTGAATTCCGCGGCCTGTGGATCCAGCGTATCAACGCCGGCGCCCGCCAACACGGAATGACTTACTCCGAATTCATGGGGAAAGTAAACGCCAAAGGAATCGCCCTCAACCGCAAGGTGCTGGCCGACCTGGCGATGAACCATCCCAAGGCCTTCGAAAAAGTGGTTAAAACAGTTAAATAGCCGAAAGCCGCCCCACAAGGGCGGCTTTCTCTTTATTACCCGTCTCACTCCTGGGTAGGCTGCGCATAGCGCACGTCAGATTTTCCTCATCCTCCTCGTTCCAGTCCTCACGTACTTCAAGTACGCTCCGGGCTGAAACTTCAGACGATAAGCAAAATCTGACGTGCGCTATGCGCAACTGAGTTCCCGACCGTCGGGGTGCTACTATTTTTTTTTCGGAGTAATCTGTTTTTGTTATCTTTATCCCCGAACCAATTTCCCGACTTATGAAGCGTATTCTCCTACTCTGCCTGATCGCCTGGGCAAACGTACATTGTACGAAGACTCCCCGGATGGAACTCCGCCCTTCGGAGCACGACCTCTTTTTCACGACACTCTCCGACCGCTGGGACGAAGCCATGCCCCTGGGCAACGCCGAGGTCGGGGCCCTGGTGTGGCAGCGCGAAGGCGCCCTGCGCTTCTCGCTCGATCGGATCGACCTGTGGGACCTGCGGCCCACGCCCAATTTCCAGCAGGCGGACAACGCCTACTCCTGGATTTACAAACAGTGGAAAGCCAACACCTATGAAAATGTGCAGGAAGCCTTCGACAAACCCTACGGCAAGCTGCCCGCCCCCAGCAAGATTCCCGCCGGGGCACTCGAATTCGATATGACGGGCTGGGGCACGGTGGACTCGGTGCGCCTGCTGGTCGAAAACGCCCTCTGCAAGGTGTGGTGGAGCAACGGCCAGACGATGGAGACCTTCGTGCACGCCACCGAGCCCTACGGCTACTTCCGCTTCACGGGCGTGGACAGCCTCCGCCCGGAGCTGCTGGCCCCGGCCTACCGGCCCGGCAGCGAGGTGACCGAGAAAATGGAGGCCCAGGTGGGCGCCCAGCTCGAGACCCTGGGGTACGAACAGGGCTCGGCGGTGCGCGACGGACAAACGATCACCTACGTACAGGAAGGCTGGAACGGTTTTCGCTATGCCATCGCAGTCACCTGGAAGCAGACCCCCGAGGGCATCGAGGGAGTCTGGAGCGTGAAATCCAACTACAACGGGGCCGACATGGAACACATCGCCCCGGACGTGCAGGACGCCCTCGCGGGCGGATTCTCCCCGGCCGCGGCCACGCACCAGGGTTGGTGGGACCGCTTCTGGGCCCAGTCCTCGGTCTCGGTGCCGGATCCCGTGCTCGAAAAGCAGTGGTACCTCGAACAGTATAAATTCGCCTCGACGGCCCGTTCCTACACGGCCCCCATCTCCCTGCAGGCCATCTGGACGGCGGACAACGGGATGCTGCCCCCCTGGAAGGGCGATTTCCACCACGACCTGAACACCCAGCTGAGCTACTGGCCCGCCTACTCGGGCAACCACCTCGAAGAGGAGGAAGGATTTACGAATTGGCTCTGGCAGCACCGGGAAGCCTTCTACCGCTACGCGAAGAATTTCTTCGGGGCCGAGGGGCTCAACGTCCCCGGCGTGACCACCTTGGACGGCGAGCCGATGGGCGGCTGGATCCAGTACTCGGGTTCCCCCACCGTGGGTGCCTGGCTCTCGCAGCACTTCTACCTGCGCTGGCAGTACACCCGCGATAAGAATTTCCTCGAAGATCGGGCCTACCCCTGGTTGAAGGAGTCGGCAGTGTTCCTGGAGGCGGTCTCGGTGCTGGGCGACGACGGCCTGCGGCGGCTGCCCCTAAGCTCCTCGCCCGAGATCAACAACAACAGCCGCGAGGCCTGGTTCCCCACGATGACCAACTACGACCTGGGGCTGGTGAAATTCGTCTTCGCCAAAGCCTCCGAACTGGCCCGCGAACTGGGCAAGGAAAGCGAGGCCGAGCACTGGGACGCCATCGGCGGCCAGTGGGGCGAGTACTCCGTGGACCAGGACGGACTGATGTTCGTCGAGAGCAAAGGCTACGACGAATCGCACCGCCACTTCTCGCACCAGATGGCCTTCCATCCGCTGGGGCTGCTCGATATTTCCCAAAACGAGGAGACCAAGCAGTTGCTGGAAACTACGGTCAACACCCTCGAAAAGATCGGTCCTGAATGGTGGACCGGCTACTCGTACAGCTGGATGGGCGGCCTGTGCGCCCGCATCCGGGACGGGGAGCGGGCGGCGCGCTACCTGCGTGATTTCGCCCAGTGCTTCTGCCTCAAAAACAGTTTTCATGTTAACGGCGACCAAAGCCGCAGCGGCAAATCGAACTTTACCTACCGCCCCTTCACCCTGGAGGGCAATATGGCTTTTGCCTCATCTTTACAAGAAATGCTCTTGCAAAGCCACACGGGCGTGGTGGAGATTTTCCCGGCCCTGCCCGCCGATTGGAAGGATGTTTCGTTCGAGACCCTGCGTACCGAAGGGGCTTTCCTGGTTTCCGCGGCCATGCAAGCGGGCCAGGTCGAGCGGGTGACCATTACCTCTACCGTGGGGGGCCCGCTGCGCCTGCGCAACCCCTTTGCCGGGGAGATCAGCGCGAAAGGGGCCAGCGCTCCGGCGGGCGGCATCCTGGAAATCCAGACCAATCCGGGAGAGGAGATTACTCTAAATCGCTAAACACTTAACCTATAAACAAACAGGCCGCGCTCCTTCCGGGCGCGGCCTGTTTTATTTTATCGGAAAATTTATTTCTTCTTCCAGAGGTAAGTTTTGGATTCGGTGCCAGAGAGCAGGCGTCGGATGTTTTTTCGGTGCGTAAAAATCAGCAGCACGGCAATCACGCAACTGAAAATAATCAAACTCACGGAGCGTTCACCGAACAACCAGATCACAAAAACAGGAAAGGCTATCCCCCCGCAGATCGACCCCAGGGAAACGTAATGCGTGGTCGCCAGGATGATCACAAAAAGCAAGAGGCAAAGCAGCACGGCCGGGGGATAGACCCCCAGGACGGAGCCCACGAGCGTGGCCACCCCTTTGCCGCCGCGAAAACCCGCGAACACGGGCAGAATATGCCCCGTGACAGCGGCGGCCACCAGGGCGATTTTGAGGTTGAAAATGGCGTCGCTGCCCGCTTCGTAGGCCGAAAGGTGGGCCAGGCTTACCGCCAGAAATCCCTTGAGGACGTCCAACAGAAAAACAGGTAACGCCGCCCGGGGACCCAGTACGCGCAGGGTGTTGGTGGCCCCAGCGTTGTGGCTGCCGTGCTCGCGCACGTCGACTCCGTAAAAACGCTTTCCGATCCACACCGCGTTGGGGATCGATCCCAGCAGGTAGGCGGAGAGCAGAAGAAAGAGATTGAGAATCATGATCGAAAATAAAGTTGCGGCGTAAAGGTACTCAAAAGTTAGATTTTTCACCCGAAATGCCGTAACTTTCGACCGATATAAACAGGTATTTACGGCAATCGTATGAAAAGCCTCGGGAAAATCGACTGGCGCACCCTCTTGATGCTGCTCTCCGGGAGCTTGATCCTCTCGGCGGGTTTCGTCCTCTTTATGAACCCCTACCGGGTGGTTCCGGGGGGCGTGTACGGCTTGGGGATCGTGCTGCACGAACTCTTTCCGGGGGTGCAGGTGGGGACTTTCGGGCTGCTGTTCGACATCCCGCTGCTGCTGATCGGGATGAAGGTGTTCGGGCGGCGCTTCGGGGGGAAAACCCTGATCGCGGCGCTGATGATCCCGCTGATTATGAACATTATGACGGCGCTCGTGGGCAACGACCCGGCCACGATGTTCTCTGGAAGGATGGACCTCTCGGACGATATGTTCCTGGTCTGCATCTTCGGCGGGCTGTTTATCGGCACCGGCATGGGACTGATCCTCAAGACCCACGCCACTTCGGGGGGCACCGACATCATCGCCATGCTGCTGAGCCGCTACGCCCGGCTGCCCTTTTCGCGGGGCGTGCTGCTGGCCGACTCGGCCGTGGTGATCGTCGGGATGATCGTCCTGGGGAGCTGGCGGCTGCCGCTCTACTCGCTGGTGACGATCTTCGTCTCGACCCGCATGATCGACCTGATCATCGACGGGCCCAGCTACGACAAGCTGCTGTTTATCATCTCCGAAAAACAGGACGAAATCAAGGATTTCATCCTCACGAATATGGGCCGGGGCGGCACTTACCTCCCCTCGACGGGCATGTACACAGGGACCCACCGCGAGATGATCTTCCTGGTGGTGAGCCGCAGCGAGGTCTCGGCCGTCAAGGCCCGGATCAAGGAGATCGACCCGGCGGCCTTTGTGGTGGTGGTCAACGCCCACGAAACCTACGGGGACGGTTTCAAACCCTTTCCTGAAACGAATTTGTAATCATGAACTTCAATTCCCTGCGCCCCCTCTCCGGGCAAGGCCGCAAACTCTACATCGAAACCTACGGTTGCCAGATGAACGCCGGCGACAGCGAGGTGGTGCTCTCCATCCTTCAAAAAGAGGGTTTCCGGTACACCGGAGAGCTTTCCGAGGCGGACGTGATCCTGATCAACACCTGCTCGATCCGCGACAACGCCGAGCAGCGCATCTGGGCGCGCCTGCGCGAACTCAAGGCGCAGAAACGGAAGAAACAGGGCCTGCTGGTGGGCGTGATCGGCTGCATGGCCGAGCGCCTGCGCGAGGAACTTTTCCAGCGCGAGGAGGGGGTGGTCGACCTGGTGGCCGGGCCCGATTCCTACCGCGACCTGCCGGGACTGCTGCGCCGGGCGGACGGGGGCGAACGGGCAGTCAACGTGCTGCTGTCGAGCGAGGAGACCTACGCCGAGATCGCCCCGGTGAGGCTCGACCCCAACGGCGTGGGCGCCTTCGTGTCGATCATGCGGGGCTGCGACAACTTCTGCTCCTACTGCGTGGTGCCCCACACCCGGGGCCGCGAACGCAGCCGCGATCCGCAGACCATCCTGCACGAAGCCCGCACGCTCTTCGAGGGCGGCTACCGCGAGATCACGCTGCTGGGGCAGAACGTCAATTCCTACCGCTGGGAGGGGACCGGCTTCCCCGAACTGCTGGCCTCCGTGGCCCAGATCAGCCCCCTGCTTCGGGTACGCTTCGCCACCTCCCACCCCAAGGACATCAGCGACGAGCTGTTGCACACCATGGCCCGGCACGAAAACCTCTGCCGGGCGATCCACCTGCCCGCCCAATCGGGCAGCAGCCGCATCCTCGCGCTGATGAACCGCAAATACACCCGCGAGTGGTACCTCGGACGCATCGAGGCCATCCGCCGCATCCTGCCCGGCTGCGCCATCTCGACCGACCTGATCGCGGGCTTCTGCTCCGAAACCGAGGAAGACCATGCCCAAAGCCTGTCGCTGATGGAGGAAGTGGGCTACGAATTCGCCTTTATGTTCAAATATTCGGAGCGCCCGGACACCCAGGCGGCCCGCCACATGGAGGACGACGTGCCCGAGGATGTGAAGACCGCGCGCCTTACGCAGATCATCAACCTGCAGAACGAGCTTTCGCTACGCAGCAATCAGCGCGATGTGGGCCGGGAGTTCGAAGTGTTGGTGGAAGGGTTCTCGAAACGCAGCGACAAGCAGCTTTTCGGGCGCACTTCTCAAAATAAGGTGGTGGTGTTCGACCGGGGCGAGGCCTCAAGCGGGGAGTATGTGCGGGTGCGGATCACCGCTTGTTCGTCGGCGACGCTACAGGGGGAAATCGTTTGAGTTGCACGTAGATCTCGCGGCTGATCCAGGCGTCTGTCGCGGCGTATAACTGCTGGGCGGGCGTGAGTGAGACCGCCTCCCAATTGCTCAGGCGTTGGGCCTTGGAGACCTTGACTTCCAGGACGATGGCCGCCATCTTGCGGACGCTCAGTTCGGCGATTCCGTACTCCCCCACGAGGCTCTGCAAATCCAAAAATCCTTTGTGCGAAAAGTGCCGCAGTTTTTGCAGGCCCCGGATGTCGTCGCGGATGGCCGCCCCGACTTTCAGCGTGTCCGGTGATTCCAGCAGGCGCAGCAAGGGGCGTTCCATGGCCACCTTATTGAGCCGGAAAAGAAATGCCCGTTCCCCGGAGGAGAGTTGCAGCAAAGAAACTTTGTTGGTGACGCCCCGGGTGAAGGAAGGGCGGGTCTCGGTGTCGAATCCGATGATGGGCTGGGCGGAGAGGTAGGTGCAGGCTTCCGCGAGGCTTTCCGGGGTATCCACGACCGTAATCCGGCCTTCGAAGCCCCCCAGGGGCAGTTCATTGACCTCTTCGTTGCTGATATGTTCGCGGTAGCGTGGCTCCATGGCAGCCCAAAGATACTCAATTTATCCGATCTGTCTCAATTTTAGGTTGGCAGCACATATCGCACGCCAGATTTCACTTATCCTCCTTGTTCCAGTCCTCACGTACTCAAGTACGCTCCGGGCTGTAACTTCGGACGATAAGTGAAATCTGACGCACGCTATGCACAGCTGCGTTCCCGACCGTCGGGGTGCTAATTATTATTTTATTCACCGCCTTTGGGGCGCAGGATTCCGTCTTTGCCGTCCGAAAGCACTCCCGAGGCGATCAGTTGCCGCACCCGGTCAATGATCCGCTCGGCTTCCCCGCCCAGACGGGCGGCCAGGGATCTGATATCCAAAGGCTCCTGCTCCAGCAGGGCGAGGATACGGCCGTCGAGGCTTTCTTCACCCCCACCCTCTTTCTCCCGCTTGCGGCGCTCGCGGCAAACGTCGCACACGCCGCAGGGGACGGCGTCCTCTTCTCCGAAATAACGTTGGATCAACACACTGCGGCACTCCGTCTCGTTGGCCGCGTACTCCTGCAAGGCGTCCAGGCGCTTCTGGGCGGCCTCCTTGCGCAGGGCGTAGCTCTCCGGAGAAATGCGCACGTCGGGGGCGGGCAGACGCTCCTCGGTGAGGATCAGCATGGGGCTGCGGTTGGCCGGGATGTATTTGATGATGTGGAGTTGCCAGAGTTTTTTGAAAATCTCCCGTACCCGCTCGAGGGTGTAGCCCGAGAGGTGGGCCAGTTCGTTCTCGTCGATGGGCCGGAAATCGCTGAACAGGCCGCTGTACTGCCTCAGCAGCACCGTGATGAGGTGGTCCAGCTCCTTGCGCTCGACCCGCATCCGGTAGAGGTCGTCCCGGCGGACGATAAAGCGCACGCGGGGCGGGTTGTCCACCTCGTCCGTGAAAACCAGGTAATTGTTCTGTTGCAGAATGCCCAGGGCCCCCACCAAGGTCGGTACGAAGACCTTCAGGCGTGCACCCAACTCGTAGATGTTCAGGCTGAAGGCCTGGCCCTTGCCGTCCCCGACGGCAATTTGGAGGTAATTGAACAGCCCTTCATAAATTTCCCGGATGGTCTCGACTGGCGGGAAATCGAGCCCCATACGCTTCGCCGCCTTGCCGGAATCGTCCTGAGAAAGCAACTGCACGGCATAGGCCATGCGCCCGTCGCGCCCGGCCCGGCCCGCCTCCTGGTAATAGCCCTCCAGGGAGTCGCCCAGGTCGTAGTGGACCACGAAACGGACGTCGGCCTTATCGATGCCCATGCCGAAAGCGTTGGTGGCCACCATCACCCTGCGCAGACCCTCGGTCCAGTCCTCCTGCTTGACGGCCCGGGTCTGGTAGCCCATGCCCCCGTGGTAGCTGTCGGCCGAAATGCCGTTTTCGTTGAGAAAATCCGCGAGAGTGGCGGTCTTCTCGCGGGTGCGCACGTAGACGATGCCCGTGCCGGGGACGTTGTTGATGATGCGCAGCAGTTGCTCGCGCTTGTCCTCGGTGCGCCGCAGCAGGTAGCAGAGGTTGTTGCGCGCGAAACTCATCCGCAGCAGGTTCTCCTCCCTGAATTTGAGCTGGCGCATGATGTCCGAGCACACCTCCGGGGTGGCCGAGGCCGTGAGCGCCAGCATGGGAACGTCGGGTTGCAGGGTCCTGAGCCGGGCGATGCGCAGGTAGGCCGGACGGAAATCGTAGCCCCATTGCGAAATGCAGTGCGCCTCGTCGACGGCGATCAGCGAGAGGCGCATTTTGGCGAAGCGCATCCGGAAGACCTCGCTGTCGATGCGCTCGGGCGCAATGTAGAGGAATTTGACGTCCCCGTAGATGCAGTTGTCGAGGATGCGGTCGACGTCCCGGGGTGAAACGCCCGCGTGGATCGACTCGGCCAGGATGCGGCTCCGGCGCAGGCGGTCCACCTGGTCCTTCATCAGCGAGATCAGGGGAGTGATGACCACGCAAACCCCTTCGGAGGCCAGGGCGGGCACCTGGTAGATGACCGACTTGCCGCCCCCGGTGGGCATCAGCACCAGGGTGTCGCGCCCGGCGCCCACCGACTCGATGGCCGGGGCCTGCAAGCCCCGGAAGCTGTCGTAGCCCCAGTAGCGTTTGAGTATATCGGCGTACTTGATGTCCATTGTTTACAAATTTACGCTTTTTCCGGAGACAGAAAAAGCGCCCTCGTGAGGAAGGCGCTTTTTGATAAGAGGATGCGGATTAAATCTGCCCCTTTTCTTTTTTCTCGCGGATCTTTTCGAGCATGTCGGCCGACATGGTCTGCAGGTTCCAGGTGGGGTTCCAGCCCCACTCGGCACGGGCGCAGGTGTCGTCCAGGGAGTTGGGCCAGCTCCTAGCGATGGCTTCCTTGACGGGGTCCACGTCGTAGTCCATCGAGAAGCCCGGCACCAGGCGCTTAACCTCGGCGGCGATAATCTCGGGCGTGAAGCTCATCGAAGCGATGTTGAAGCTGTTGCGGTGCACCAGCTTGGCCGGATCGGCCTCCATCAGCTCGACGCAGGCCGACAGGGCGTCGGGCATGTACATCATGTCCATGTAGACGTCCGCGGGGATGGGGCAGGTGAAACGGCCCGTTTTGACGGCTTCATAGAAAATTTCGACGGCGTAGTCGGTCGTCCCCCCGCCCGGCAGGGTCAGGCTGGAGATCAGGCCCGGGAAACGGACGCTGCGGGTGTCGACCCCGAAGCGGGTGAAGTAGTAGTCACTCAACATCTCGCCGGTCACCTTGCAGACCCCGTAGATCGTGGTGGGGCGCATGATGGTGTCCTGGGGGGTGCCGTCCTTGGGCGTCGAGGGACCGAAAGCCCCGATCGAGCTGGGCGTGAACAGGGCGCAGCCGTACTGGCGGGCGATCTCGAGGGAGTTGATCAGCGCCCCCATGTTGATCTCCCAGGCTTTCTGGGGAATCTTCTCCCCCGTGGCGCTGAGCAGGGCGACCAGGTTGTAGATGGTGTCGATCTTGTACTTGGCGACGATCCCGGCGTATGCCTCGGCATCGAGCGCGTCGAGCACGTGGAAAGGGCCGGTCTGGGCGAGGCTTTCCGCGTCGCGCATATCGGTGGCTACCACATTATCTCCACCATAAATACCGCGCAACTGGGCGGTCAATTCGGAGCCGATCTGGCCACCGGCTCCTACGATAAGTATTTTTTTCATTCCTGTTTGGATTGTTTTTGGATGACTTTGATCAGGGAAAGCGAAATGACGACCAGGTAGATGTTCACGACCAGGAGAACCCCCAGGGTGAGGATCACGAACAGCGACAAGGGCCGGATCATAAAGCACAGCATGATGAGCTCAAAAACAAGGATGGCGGCCAGCAGGCCGATCACGGTTTTGATTTTGCGGACATTTTCCATGGTATGCTCCGAGTTTATTTAAATTTTCTTGCCGAAGTTATTTGGAAACTCTTTTTCGATGATTTTTCTTTTCCTCCGAGGCGCATAGAGGGATCTATGTAACGAGGAGAAAAAGAAAAAAGCGCGGAAAAGAGTTTCTAAAGAACGAGAGTGAGAAATTTTAAACAAACTCTCTTTTTCAGCAAGCCAAAGGTAGATAAATTTTCGAGGAAAATGCGGATAGTTTTGCAGAATTGAAAAATGATTTCTACTTTTGTGCCCGCAGCCGGGTTACACTTCCCGCCTGCACGTTCTTCGAAAGATTGGGGAGATACCAAAGCGGCCAACTGGGGCAGACTGTAAATCTGCTGACTTTCGTCTTCGTAGGTTCGAATCCTGCTCTCCCCACCCGGCCGGACCGGAAGCGCCCAGGCGCCCCGGACACCCCCGAAAGGAAACTTGCTGTTGTAGCTCAGTGGTAGAGCACTTCCTTGGTAAGGAAGAGGTCACGAGTTCAATCCTCGTCAACAGCTCAAAATCAATAAAATAGCACTCAGAAATGGGTGCTTTTTTTATTTATATATACTATAAACAATCAAAATAAATCACTGATATTCATTAAATTAAAACAACAATTTGATGAATATTTTTTGCCAAAATATTTTGAACAATTGACTTGCAAAACAGTGATTTCTTGTTCCGATTTTGCTACCAGTTAGTGATCTTCGTTGCTACCATATCAACTTATTGAGAAAGAACATATTGTCTAACCTAAAAACGTTGCAATATGTTTAGTAACTTGAATCTTCGATTTGTGGTAGCACCTTCGAAAACAAACAAGGAGGGTTTTGCACCCTTGACCCTTTCAATCACTGTGAATGGGAAACGTACTTGTGTCCTATTCCCTCGTAAAGTACACCCCAAAGATTTCAAAGAGTATTTACGAAAACAGTAGGTTCTTATTGTGAAATGTCGCAAATTGATTATAAACAAGAAATTACAACAAATATTTACGAAAAACGTAACACGCGGCATTATATAGTAAATATCTGAAAAACAATCGATACTTTTGAACCCAGCAAATGGCATTTAACTCTAAATGAATTTTTTAGATTCCGGATTGTTTCGAAAGCCCAAAAAACTGTAGTACGAGTTTGTTGTCAAAACAATAACATAGGGAGTATCGGCGTTTGTAGGGGGTTAATGGGTTGTGAACATATTGTTTATGTTTGTGAAAGGGACTTTTTATTTCATGATTTTGTTATTCGCGCATCTTGGCTATGCCTATGCCGGGGGTAGAGTTTCTTCTGCCTCCCAAGATGCATCGACGCCCTCCGAATCCCTTCTTTTCCGCTTCGACAGCGCGACGATCGATTCTACATACCGAACCAATACGCGGACTTTGGTGCAGTGGGATTCCGTACTGTCATACCTTATTCCTACCATAGACACCCTCCGAATTATCGGTTATGCTTCTACCGACGGTCCGTATTCGGCCAACGAGCGGCTTTCGGCCAAGCGCGCCGAGTCGGTTCGGCGCGCTATACTGGAACGGCATCCGGACCTGGACGCCAGCCGGGTTTCTATGGTTTCCGCAGGGGAAGACTGGGAAACGTTGCGGCGTTTGGTCGCCGAAGATGATAATATCCCGCATAAGGATGAGTTGGAGCGTGCGATTCTGTCGAAAGATGATCCCGATAGACTGGAGGCGCGCATTAAGAGAATAGGTAACGGGACGGCGGCTTCTTATATATGGAGTCATTACGCTTCTTTATTGCGCCGCGTCTCGATAGAATTCACGCTACAAGCCCCCGAGCCGCCGGATTGCAATGTCCTGACGGAACCTCCTTGCGAGCCGGATTCCTTGGCGGCGCTCACTCCCATTTCCACTCCCGTTCTCGATACCAGGCCGGGTGCCCATGCCGATCCTTTCTCCGGATCTGCGGTGGAGTCTTCTGAAGTGCAACCTTCCGACATAGCGGCGGTTGGACTTCGGGAAATTTCTCCGCGAACGGACAACTACCGCTGGGCCCTGAAGAACAACCTGCTTTACGACGGATTATTGATCCCTAACATCGAGGCCGAATATTTTATCAACAACCGGCTTTCGGTCAGCCTCGAACTGGATGCGGCTTGGTGGCATTGGACTTCCGCGGCGCGCAACTACGAACTTTGGCTGGTCAGTCCCGAGTTTCGCTACTGGCTGCGCGGCGACGGTTCGCATCGCGGGTTCTTCGGAGGGGTTTACGCCGCCCTGGGTTCATACGACCTTAAATTCGGGCGTCAGGGATACTGGAACAAGACTTTGTGGTCGTCCGGTGTGAGCGTCGGTTATTATTTGCCCGTGAAACGGAGTTTTGGTTTGGAGTTTACGTTGGCCGCGGGCTATATGTATACCAAGTATTACAAATATACCATTTTCGATCCAATGGGCAATCATCGGGTGTACGACGGCACGGATCAGACAACGTATTTCGGCCCAACCAAGGCGAAAGTGTCTCTGGTGTGGCGTTTGGGTCGATCTAAACAGAAGGGCAAATGAGCGCACGTCTTTACATAGTTTTTGCAATGCTGTTGCTCTCGGTGACCGGATGCCGTAAGCCCTTGTGCTTCGAAGACTATCACCCCCACCAGCGCCCTTTCCGGGTGATCATCGACCGGCAGTACATGGGCGATACGGAGCACCGCCAGATGCGTGTAGACTTTTACTCGGTCAGTGACGGTACTCATTTTACCCACTACGTCACGGACACCGAAAACGAGGTCTACTTGCCGGCCGGGACGTACGAAGCCATCGTGTTCAACGACGATTCGGAGTATACGAGCTTTCTGGACGAGGCGGATTGCCACTATTTCCGGGCCTATATGCCCGAGATAACCCGTTCGGAGTACAACAGCCTCTACGGCGGGCACATCATGCGGGTGAGTTCGGCGGGGGGGGCAGGCACCGCTTCCGGAGCCTCGGCCGAGGCCACGACCCGCCCCCAGTTGGAGCGCACCATCGGCCAGCCCGATGACCTGTTCGTCGACAGACAGAGCGGTTTCGAAGTTTTGCCCGAAGCCGAATCGGCCTTGCAGAAGGATATTTACTTTACGCCGCGCAACCAGGTGGTCGCCTACAATATCCGGGTCGATGTGATTGGCCTACAGTACGCCCGGCAGATCCGGGGCGTGATGACAGGAACTTCGCCCGCCAAGTTCCTTTACAGCGGGGAGCGCCTGTTCACGGGTTCTACGGTGATGTTCGACTGCCTCAAGGGCGAGGGCTGCCTGACCACCTCGGTGGCGGCATTCGGCCTGACCAAGGTCGATCCGCCCGTGCGAGCTGGCGACGACTCGAACGTCATCACCTTCGAGTTCCTGCTGCTGGACAACACCACGTACAGCGTATCGTTCGACATCTACGACATCCTTACCCAGGAGTTGTGCTGCGATGGGGGCGACATCGATTTTCGGGGGATCACCATCACCCTGCCTAAGGCAGAGAGCGGGGAGGGGATGGACGGTTACCTGGAAGACTGGTATGAGGAAACCATCGAGATACGATAGCTTCTTTTCCGGAGCTCTGCTCCCGAACGAAAACAGATACGACCCAATTAAAAAACATTGAAGAAGACTATCAAAAAAGAACATTAATTCAAGTAATTCAACTAAATTTTATTAAACCCTTTCAACTTTTACCAATTATGAAAAAAATTCTTTTCACGACCGCCCTGGCGGTCATCGCCCTGACCGCTTGCACCAAAAGCGAACCTCTTGACCTGCCCCAGAGCCGTGCCATCGGCTTTGGCGATCCGGTGCTCACCCGCGCCTCCACCACTCTTAATGTCGGCCAGTTCAACGTCGTAGCCTTCCGCGGCCCGGTGGGGGCTACGCTCGTCCCGGCATTCACCCATGTCTTCACGGACCAGTACAGCCTGGCCAACGCCACCGACAAGTACAAGAAGACCGGCGGAGCCGATCCGACTCTCTGGACGGGTATGTACTACTACGACGGTGTACACGACTACGCGTTCTATGGCTACGCCAAAACCAACCAGACGACTTTGGCCGCTCCCGGCAATTTAGCGTTCGTAGCCGAGCCGGAGGGCGTGGTCGCAACGGTAGGCGCGACGCCCGCCGGCTGCAAGATCGTCTTCACCGCTGGGAACGACAACCAGATCGACCTGGTGACGATGGCTACCGGTAAAGTTCTTCTGTCCGGCGGTCAGGCAGCAAATCAGGCCGTTGTTTTCAAGCACGCTCTGGCCCGCGTACGCTTTACGGCCTGGACGACGGTGGCCGATGTTGCCAACAACCCCATCGTGATCACCAGCATCGTGCTGAAGGCTCCGCTCAGCAAAGGCGAGGTGACTTACGCCAATTTCGGTATGGATCCAGGGGAGGAGACGATGACCGACTGCGCCGCTCCGGCCATCACTTATACGTTGCCTTTGGAGGCTCCCGCTGTCACGGTCTTCCCTATATTGGGTGAAACGGCCACTACTCCGGCTACCACGAGCGGCGAAGTCTTCTACCTGGTGCCCCAGACCCTCTCCGGCGCGGACAACCTGGTCGTTAACTACACCGTGGGTGGAGTTGCGGCTCCCGCCAAGAAGTTCTCGTTGACCAATACGTTGGCCAGCGGCAAGTCCTACAACTTCAACCTGAAGATCGATCTTAACGGGATCACTTTCAACGCTTCGCTCGAAGATTGGACGACCCCGGAGACCGACACCAACCTTTAGTAACACAATAAAACCCGGCCGGGAAACGTTTATTCCCGGCTGACGCACAGGCCGGAAGGGGTTGAATCTCCCCTTCCGGTCACCACGAGGGAATGTTCCCTACAAAAAAGGCCCCATGACTCGACCGACCCGACATACGCCGCTACGCCTGCTGCCGCTGCTGACTGTGCTGCTGGTTGCGCTGGCGGCCTGCGGCTCTCCGGATAATCCGGAGCCCGTATCCGATGAATTGGCAATGGATTTCACAGGTGGTCTCGAGACCGACTTTTCGTCATCCCCCTCCCAGGCTTCCACCCGCGCCGGAGGTCCGTTGGCCGAGGGTACCCACTTGAATCTCTTCGGTTATCACACGGGCCAGAACACCTGGGCTTCCGCCGGGGCTTCCACCCGCCCCACGGTCATGTACAACCGTGCGGGAATCAAAACCGCTTCCGGGATCACCTACTCTCCCATGAGCTACTGGAGCGGTATTCCCGGCGCCAAATACACCTTCTTCGCCTTCGCTCCGGGAAATGACGCGGGCATCGTTCCCGCCACGGCCTCCACCGACCCGGGCATCCCCGCCCTCAACGTGACGGTCGCCGCCGCGGCCGCCGCGCAAAGCGACCTGATCGCCGCCTCGGCCGTCGATTGCACCTACGGCGACGCGGACGATACGGAAGCCTCCCTGGTGATGTTGCCTTTCAGGCATGCCATGACCCGGATACGCTTCTCCATCGCCTTTTTCGTACCCGCCATGCCGACCTACGATGTGAAGGTGACCGCCATCCGCCTCAAGGGGGCCAAAACCGACGGATGCTTGGCGCTGGCCACCGATTACACCAACTCCGCCCCGCTGTGGAGCGACTTCTCGGGCAGCAGCGATTGCGCCGCCGCCCCCACGGGCGACTGCAACGTTCCGTACAGTATCACCCCGACGCTCTTGAGCGGTATGCCGCCCTTCTATATGATTCCGCAGCCAAACACTTCCATATCCATTGAGATGGACTATGAGGTAACGGTTTCGGGCGACGCGACCGTCTACCAGCGGACATCGGTTTTCGATACCACGACCGGAACCATCTGGACTCCGGGCAAGTCGATCCTCTACCAGGTGACCATCCAACCTTCGGTGGCGACCTGGAAGGTGCAGGTGGAGACCTGGAACGACAATCCCACGCTCAAGGATGTTGTGACGGACGACGACGTGTTTGTATAAACGACCAACAAGAACGACTATGAGATCAATCGCAGTCTATACATTGTTTCTGGCCTTGACGGCCCTGGCTTCATGCGACAGGACACAAGAGCAACCCCAGCCCGTCGAAATGCGGGTGAGCTTTGCCGCGGGTCTTCAGGTGAGCGATCCTGTTCAGGCCTTCACGCGAGCCGCCGAAAACGTCCCCGCCGACCGTACCGCACGGGTGTTGGTCTACCTGAGCGAACAGGGTGCCACGGGGGCTGACTTCTCGCGCCAGTTGGTGGCCGAAAAAACGTATTACTTCAATGCATCGGGCGATCTGGTGCGCTGCAACGTCGATGCGGAGGGGATTTCCTCCACAGGGGATGTCACCAACGACGAGATGTCCCTGCCCCTGTTCAGCAAGACCGATCCGGGTTATTTCGATATTTATGTGATTTCGCCCGCCCTGCCCATCAATCCGCTCGACCACAGCGTCACGGTGACCAACAACATGGATTTTATGGTCACCTCCCTCATAGGCTATAATATACCCGAGAGCAGTATCACCGGAACCTGGCCGGGGACCAACGCCTCACCTCTGGTCATCAGCCTGCCCGCGATGAAGCGCCTCTGTTCGGCCATTTCCATCCAGGACCTGTACAATGATAACAGCATGAAGATGACTCTGGGCGGAACAAGTACCAACCCGCCTCTACCGGGGGTGAACGCCACCACGGGCCGCTACCACGGCATCTCGATCGACAACCTCTGTGCCAAGGGAAAGTATGTGCTCGGCAATCCGGAGATTACGGTCGACCGCACAGCGGCGAATGTGGAGCATGTGGTGTACATGTTGCCCAAAGCCAACGACGATCCGGCCACGACTCTTTTTCCGCTGACTAATCCCTATCAGGCTAGCGCCCTAAAAACGAATCGTCTCGGCTCTTGCGACCAGACGCGACCCAATTCCGTCTATTCGAGAGACCTCTACGTACTGCCCTATGCGGCGGACAACGCGGTGGCCCGCAATAAATTTGTCATGCACTTCAGCCTTACCATCAGCAATACATCCACGTTCGCTTCGGTGATGACCCCGGCTCTCGACGGGACGGATCTGGTCCCGGGTTGGCGGAACCGCTATAACATCCAAATATATTACACCGGGGCGAGCGCTACCGATGCGATCATCAATTCCAAAGTGACCGTGGGTAATCCGATCAAGCCCTGGGTCGAGTTCGACCCCGAAAATGACAACGACGTAACCGAAGAATATATTTGATCTTATGAAACGATTTATCCTGTTCTTACCGCTGGCCGTGATGCTCCTTTCGGTCTCCTGCGCCAAAGAGGATATTCCTGAAGAGGGGGATTCTTTCGTATTCCAGGCTGCTATAGCCGGGGAGACGCGCTACCCCCACACGAATTACGAAGCCACCGAGTTCGATATCGACAACGACTCGATCGACTGCATTGGCGTATTCGTTACCAAGCCGACCGACGGAGTGCTTACGGTCAATGACGTCTACCAGAACTATTTCAATATAGGCTATCGATACAACGGCACTCTGGCCGATGGGAACAGAGTCTGGAAGCCGTATATGAGCGGTACCAACATCAAGGTTCCAGTGCTGCCTACGGAGCTCAATTTCTATGCTTATTATCCCTGGGTGCAACTGGGCCAAACACCCACCATCCTCAATTGCCTGGACTCGGAGAGCATCACCTTTCGCATCCTTCAGGACCAAGCCGTCAGCAATATGCCCCGCTGCAACATCATGCGGGCCAAAGTGAAAGGCGGTACGTACTATAATAACAACAGCTACAAAACCGTGACCTTCCAGTTCGAACACGTCCTGACGCTGTACGAGTTTCGTATCTGGGGGGCGGACGATCCCGCCGATCCCGATAACAAGTGGGAGGATGGCGATGAACTTCGGCTCGACCGCGTGGTGGTGCTGGGCAATAAAATATCGACCGAGGGCAAATTCGATATCGAGGGCGACGATCCCAATGTACGCATCACCACCAACCACACTTCCTCCAATAGTTCGATCTACAAGGCCGACACCCCCGTTACCGGCAGCGCCCTGCCCCTGACCGTTGATGGCGTCACCGGAGCGACAAAACCCGGGGGCAAAACCTACATGCGCCGTACGGTGATCGCGCCTCCGCTCGTGGTCGATCCCGCCAGCACCACCCCCGAAGTGGGTGAACGGGCCGATTTGGAGTTCCTGATCGAGATGCGATGGAGACCGGCCGGGGAGGTGAACTGGAAGTCCACCAACCGGCGTTATATCGTTAAACGGGGTACTTTCAAGAGCGGGCACAAATACCTCTTCGAAATGAAAGTGACCAAACATCCCTTGCCCCAATACGATATTGTGGTTACAGGGAAATCCACGACCTGGAACGGCGGATATTATCCAATTGAGTATGAATTCGATTAACCTGCCCATGCCATGAAAAGAGCTATTCTGACACTCCTTGTCCCGGTCGCATTCGGCCTTGCGTGCAGCAAGCAGGAGATTTCTCCCCGGCAGTCCGAAACGCCCGGATCGTTCAAAATCAACGCCGTTCCCAAGCTGCCCGAGGAATTTTCGACCCGCGGCACACTCAACGAAAACAAGCTTTACAACCTTAATATCCTGGTATTCAATCCCGAAGATGCGCTTTTCACCCGTCAGGATGCCATGTCCACGAGCGGTTCGGATGAGTTGCAGGTCGGCCTGGTCACCACGGGGTACAACGTGGCCGATTATGTGGTCTACTTGGCGGCCAATATGGGCTCGAACACCGAAGCGAACGCGGATTTCTACCGGAAGTACTTCACTTTCGCGGCCTTGGAGAGCGACATGACCTACCATACGCGTACCATGAATGCGGACATGGTCTTCAAGACCGCCATCACCTCATCCATCGATGCCATTCCCATGGTGGGCAAGAAGAAACTCTTGGGTACCGAAACAGTTGTCGATGTCGACCTGATCCGCCCGGTGGCCAAGGTGAATTATAACGTCACCCTTAATTCCGCGCTCACGGATGTGAAAATTCTGGGCGTGCGTTTCGGCGACGTTCCCGAAGCCACTTATCTTTGGGGAAGAGATACCGATCTGCCGCTAACCGATAACGAATACATCATCAGCGATTGGTTTACTCCGGCCAACGCAAACAAAAGCGCATCGGGCACGGTTTATCTACCGGAGAACCGCAAGGGTGTCGGTCTCGGCGATAAAAGCAGCAAGACCGTGCTCAATCCGCCCGCCCATGCCACGTACATGGAAATCCTGGTTGAATTCGAAGCCTCTCCGCAGCCGGGGGCTCTGGGCAAGCGCGCCTACTACAAAGTATACCTCGGCAAGGACAACCGTTACAATTATGATGTCGTGCGCAACGCCAATTACGACGTCACAGTCCGCATCGAGAGCATCGACAACATCACGCAGGATGTCCGGGTCACCATCCCTAATATGGCCAGCCCAACCACCTGGTACAAAACCGATGGTATGATACTCCATTACGATGGCCTGACCAATGACGGCCGGGACAAGCCTCCGGTTACGAACAGCAGCCCGCTAGTGACGGACCCTTTGATGTACAAATGGAGTGGCAACACGATTACTTACCCCTCGACGGGCCCCAAAGTGGCTGTTACCAACTACACCACGGAGACGGCCGGGAAGCGAAACCGCTGGAAAAATATTGCTCCCGCGACCGAAGGTGAATTCTGCCTGCCGCTGTATGGCTTTACTTGGAACGAGACAAGCGGTTGGGAGGGCGATTGTTTGCTGCTGGACGACACCCCTTCCTATACTATTCAGGCAGGCACCTGCAAGGGCACCCAGGGTACGTTCATGTACGACGACGACAGGCTGCGCCCCACGGCCTTTACCATCGAGGTGGTGATACGCGCCACCCCGGGTAGAAATACGAGTAAGGATGGATGCGACGTCTTCGGATTCATAAAACACCCCAGTGATGGTACTATCGGTCGTTATGTTTCGACAGGTATAGAGTGCTACGGCACCGGCATAGGCTACATCGCCAACACCAAATGGAACGGGCAGAACTATGCCTCCGGAGACATCGAAGGGATCAAACGCCGGATCGTACTGCAGTACGACGGGGTCTACCTGACGGGGTGGTACGGCCGCAGGCAGGTCTTCAGAGACGTGAAATACACGCCGGGCCCCATAGTCTGGAATACGGGGCCTGTGGGTTCTACAGTGGTAAGCGCCCCGACGGCTGCTAATCCCAATCCGACCAATATACCTTGTATGTTTACCTTGGGGAAATTCTATTCCGGCGACAGTGGTCTCAACTTCACGGGCCGTATCTACGCTTTCCGCATGTACAACCGCATACTTTCACCGGAAGAGCTCGATACTAATTTCGATATCGACAAACGTCGGTTCGGCCTCTCCGAAGACCCTGGGTATAACGCTCCTTAATTTTTCTTATCGCACGAAAAGAACCAAAAGGAAAATTAAGCAGAGAAACGCTTCCGTTGAAAAGCCGTTCGAATCCCGGACGGCTTTTTATGACGATTCTTGTGCTCGGAAGGCAGCAAATTGGATTTTCCAGCCGAATCTTCACAAACAGTTATGTGAAATCATCTCTTGCCAAAATGCGACCTTGGCAGTTTTCAAGGTTCAATCCTCGGAAACGGCTCAAAACCAATAAAATAGCACTCTGAAATGGGTGCTTTTTTTATGATTATATAAAATGAAAATCAATCTAAATCACTGATATTCATTAAATTAAAATAACAATTTGATGAATATTTTTTGCCAAAATCTATTTTTTTGAGAACTATTTTTACAAAAAATCCATGTGAAATTGGGCCTATTAATCGATTATTTAAAGTATATTTGTAAATAAGGACTCTGACCCAACTTACTAATCCTAAAATTTCAATTGAGATGTATAATAAATTTTTAATTGGTTTCTTGCTTACATTATTTGTATTCATTTTTATAGGTTGTAATAAGGAAACTGAAGAATACATTGATCTTTATGTCCCTACAAATGAGATTAACCTCTATCAGGAAGGGGGGAGTGTAACGGTCAATATTATTGCGAACGAATTGTGTTCCGTCACTGTTCCCAGTTCCGATACCTGGGTAAAATGGTCGAATTCCGATGTCGAGACAAAAGGCGTATTCGAGTTGCGATTCACGATAGAGCCTAATGAATATATCAATGAACGTTCTTCAACGATTACCGTGACGAATCATGCCGGGAAGAATAGTTCATCCTTTGTGATCAATCAATCCGGTACAGGGGGAGCGCCTATTGAACGTTTTGCATTTGAAGCGGCGCTTAATAAAGTTAATTTGATGGAAGATGCCATTGGTAATATCAAAGATGGTATAATTGAAGTTAATATTCCTTATCTGGCTGACGTTGAATCGTTGATTCCCACGATAACCGGTAATTTCAGTTCGGCGGAAATCGGAGGTGTCGATTTTGTGGAAGGAAAAACGGCCGCTGATTTTACGGCTATTGTACCCTTGCTCATAAATTATGAAAATGATCATAAGCTTTACACCATAAAAGTAAAAGTATTTAATGGGTTGCCTATCGTTCGAATTAATACAAACGATCAGCCTATTTTGAATAAAAATGATTACGTCAATGGCGACGTGTCGATTTCTAAGACGACTGATTATGAAACCGGGTTTTCAGGTAGTATGAAAATTCGATTCAGAGGAAATTATACATCTACTCTTCCGAAAAAACCATACCGCATCAAATTGGATGAGAAATCAGAAATACTTGGGATGCCCTCAAATAAGGACTGGGTACTTCTTGCGAATTATTCAGACAAATCGTTACTGCGTACTGCAACGGCATTTGAATTAAGCCGTTTGACGGGAATGACCTGGACGCCCCGCATGAAATATGTAGATGTGTTCCTTAATAATAAATACATAGGCCAATATTTATTGGGGGAACATGTAAAGGCAGGCTCCGATAGGCTTCCTATTGATGATGGCGGTGTATTCGGGGAACGGGATGGCTATTATATGCTTGAAGATTATTGGATTAAATCTTCTATGAATTATCCGTATACATTTAAGGAACCGGATCCGGCTAATGCCGTAAATACCGCTCCACTTATTGATAAGATTAATTTGATGGAGGCTAAGCTTTTAGCCGGAGATAAGGATCCCGTAACCGGTTATCAACAATATATCGATTTAAATTCTTTTGCTAAATGGTATTTGATCACCGAATTTTTGGCAAATCTGGATGGGAATTTCTATATCTATATGAAAACCCAGAGTGGCCCTCTTGAAATGGGGCCGATATGGGACTATGACTGGAGTATGGGTAATACGGCTACTGAATGGGGAAGTGTAAATACGATTAGTCCCAAAGGCTTTCAGGCATCTACAATATACCCGTATTTTAAGAATGGTATTGCATCCGATCCTGAATTTAAACGAGAAGTAAAAGAGCTTTGGGCGAAGATGAAAGGAGATCTGCCGCAGCTTTATGATTTTATAAATGAGAATGCTCAGTTGATTCGCCAATCTGCGAATTCCAATTTTGAATGTTGGAATATTTTCAACTCTGTCGGCGTAACGAGGTTGGAGCGTTGGGAAAATGAAGTGCAGTTTATTAAGGATTATCTTAATAAGAGGGCCGATTGGCTGGATTCGCAGATTAGTACTTGGTAATCTAATAATAAGTGTAATTTCCAGAAAACAAAAGCAGGATAATTTTAACAGATAATTATCCTGCTTTTTATAACTTTCAGGTTCAATCCTTGTTAAACAGTAATTTTTTCATACTTTAATACATTAAGTTAAACAATAGTGAATTAAAGAATTGACGAAATAAATATACATTTCCCAAAGCGAGCGTATCTGAAAAAATGACATTAATCTTCATCATCATTTCAAGAATAAAGGGTTTGCGGAATTCCGCAAACCCTTTTTAATCTGTACAAATCCCTACCCTACTCAGGCCGCCCGCTCCTCCATCAAAGGAGCCTCCTCTCCGCGGACATAAGGAATCCGAAACCAGAACGTCGAGCCTTCACCCTCCTCGGAGGTGACCCCGATCTCGCCGCCGAGTTGTTCGACGATCACCTGGCAGATGGAGAGCCCCAGGCCAGTGCCCTGGGCGAAGCTGTTGAGCTTGACGAAGCGGTCGAAGATGGAGGGCAGGTGTGCCTGCGGAATGCCCGTGCCGGTGTCGGTCACGTAGAAGTACAGGAAGTCCTTCCGGAGTTCGTCCAGGCGGTAGCCGAAGCGGATGCTTCCTTGGGTGGTGAACTTGATGGCGTTGCCAATTAGGTTGGTCAGCACCTGAGCCAGGCGGTTCTTTTCGGAATGGATGCGGAAGCCGGGAATGCCCGATTCGAAGAACAATTCGACGTCGGGGTTGGTCATCCGGATGCGCATGGTGCTCTCCTCGGTGCGCATCAGTTCATCGAGGTCGAAGTCGGAATAGACGAACTCCAGGGTCCCGGCCTCGATCTTGGAGAGGTCGAGGATGTCGCCGATGAGTTGGAGCAGCAGGTCGTTGTTCTTCTCGATGATGGCCACGTACTCGCGTTTTTCCTCGGGGTCTTCCGTGGTGTCGAGCAGACTGGAGAATCCGACGATGGCGTTGAGCGGAGTGCGTATTTCGTGGCTCATGTTGGCCAGGAAGGCCGACTTGAGGCGGTTCGAGTCCTCGGCCTTCTCCTTGGCGACGGCCAGCTCCCGGTTGATCTTCTCCCGTTCGTCGATGTGGGCGTTGATCTGGTCGAGCATTTGGATGATGGTGTTCTCCAGGAGCACGATCTCGTCTTTCTTGTTGGCGTGGCTGGCATCGATGTAGCGGCTGTAATCCACCTTGTAGTTGCCCTTGATGATCTCGTTGGCAATGGCCGTTACGCTTTTGATCGTTTTGATGGTGCCGCGGATGGAGAGGTAAACGCCCAGGGAGAGGAGGAGGCAGATGATTCCTCCGATCAACAGGATCAACCGGCTGATATCTCGCGCATTGCTATAGAGCGATTTGGCGGATTTGTCGACGAACATGTAGATCGGCTCGGAGGCGTTTTCGTGGCTGATCGGGCAGATATACAGGAACGATTTGCCGTCGAAGAGCAACGAACGGTCCTCGCCGATGTAGGGAGTGTTGGTCCGGATCGCCTCGCGCATGGCGCTTTCGTTCTGAAATGTGCCGAGATCGAAAATCGATTTCCCGGTCATCTTATCCTGGGGGAAATAGAGAATTTCCCCGCTTTTGCCGATCAGGAGGACCCCCTGCTGTTTCTCGATCTGGAGGTTGTCCAGGAAACCGTAAAAATTTTTATAAAGAGCATCGATCCCGATGATCCCGACCGTCCGGCCGTTTTGCTTGATCGGGTAGCTTAGCGTAGAAACGGATATGATATTGTCGCTTCCATAATGGTACGTCCCGAGATTGTCGAAGTAATAATTCCCGGTCGCCATCGGCACATCGTACCAGGGGGCTTCTTTATTTTCCAAAAGCGTGTAGCCTTCTTCGTCGAAAACCTCGTCTATTTTTCCGTCTACTTCGGTCAAATCCATCGTAAACCAGTCATCGGAAACAAAGCCTTTTTCGAAAATGACAAATATGCTGTACAGATCGGGTTGAGTTTCGAGAAACGTGTTCAGTATCCCTTTGACATGCTGGCGGTAATCCGGAGCTTTGCGGTCCAACTGATTGATCTGCTCACCGGCCAAAATCAGGGCCGACGAATTGTCCACGAAAGAAGAGTTGACCACCTGGGAGATCTGGTTGGAATAGAAGACCGATTCCTTTTCAACCGTCTGCTTGGTACTCTTGTAGAGCAGGTCGGAAGTGAACCACATCAGGAACAATATGGTGATAACAAACGGCACCAGACACGAAAGAAGTATCTTCGAAAATAGGGTATTGCTTCTGAAATAATCGATCGGATGCATAGCAATTTTAATAGATATAATCTACATTTTTGCAAATGTATAGGAATTTTCCTGATTTACAACTACTTCAAATCGCATAAAATACGGGTGGGAACTTATTTTTTCGATCCAAAGGGGGGTCTTTCGCAAAAATTGCAGGCTGCACACAAAAAAATCCCTATCTTGTGTAACATTCCAACAACTGAATTGATTATGAAATTTTTTTTCTGTCTCGCGGTTTTGCTGCTCCCGCTTCTTCCCGTCGCAGCCCAGGATTTCAGTCGAAAACCCGGAAAGGTGACCGATTACGAATTGAAAATGACCACCTACGACCAGGACACCTCGGCGGAAGCGGTGATTCTGTATGAGGAGACCAACATCCATTACGCCATCCACACGAACGGGAAGATCAACCAGAGGCGGGACTATTTCACCAAGATCAAAATCCTGCGCAGCGAGGGCACACAGGCGGCAGACGTGGAAGTTTTCTACTACAATTCGCCCGGATGGGGCGAAAACGTCACTGTCAGCGGCACGACCTATAACCTGGAGAACGACAAAACGGTCGCTTCTCCATTGAAAAAAGAGTATATTTTCACGGAACAGACTTCGGAAAACAATTACAAACGAAAATTTTCCTTGCCCGACGTGAAAGTCGGCTCGGTGATCGAATACAAATACTCGATCCAATCGGACCTGGCCCAGCGGATTACTCCGGTGCGATTCCAGCATTCCTATCCCCTGCTGTTCGGTTATGCGAAAATCGCGATCCCCGAGTATTACAAATTTAATTTCGACTTGCAGGGATATAACGACATCGAAGTCACCCGGACCTCACAAGGCAAAACGTTCAGCTTCTCCGGTCAGCCGCAAGCCTACACGGAGGACGTACTGACCTGCACAGCCCAGAACATCCCCGCGTTGCGAAACGACTCTTATCTGTGGTGTAGCAGGGATTTTCTTTCCATGCTCAATTTCGAGTTGGCCCGCTACAACTTCCCCGGCGCTATGGCAAAGGACTACACCACCAGTTGGGCTTCCGTGAATGGGATGCTGGAACAAAGGGACGAATTTGCCCCCAACCTCAAAATGGCCAATCCCTTCAAACAGGAAGTGGCCGACATCTGCCAGGCCACCAATGACGAAAGCGAACGGGTTGCAGCCATTCACAAGATGATCCTCTCCAAGGTAAGCTGGGACGGCACATACAGGCTCTTATCGAACGACGTAAAAAAGGCCGCCGGGAATGCCTCTGGAAGTAGCGCCGAGATCAATTTCCTGCTGATCGCAGCCCTGCGCGACGCGGGATTCTCTCCTACTCCCATCCTGTTGAACCCTCGAAGGTACGGGCGAATCCCCTATACCCGTCCCTCGGTCAATAAGATCAATACGTTCATCGTATGGGTCACCCTGTCCGACGGACAGCAGGTTTTCCTGGACGGGACGGACAAAGACTCGGGAGTCAACCTATTGCCGGTGGCCCTGCAGGTGGACCGGGCACGTATCTACGGCGTGGAATCGCCGGAAGAAGGGTGGGTCAACCTGACCAACCTGATCAAGAACCTCAAAAGCACAAACGCCCTGGCGACCCTTTCCCCCGAAGGGGTCCTCAGCGGACAGATGAACATAGTGTATGCCAACTCGAAGGCTATGGAGCTCAAGGAAACCTACCGCAAGTCGAAAGACGAGAACGAGTACATCGAAAGGCGGGAGGAAGAAGGCCATTTCGAGATTTCGGAGTATACCGTATCCTCGTTCGATTCGACCACCGTGCAGGAATCGTATGCCTTCGAGCTGACCCCGGCGTCCGCAGGAGACCGCATCTTCCTCAATGCAAGCATTGTTCCGCTTATGCCCGAGAATATCCTATCGCAGCAGGAGCGTAAATTGCCGGTGGAATTCAGTTTCCCGGTCACCTACATTATTTCGTGCCGGATCGAAATCCCCGAGGGCTACCAGGTCGAAGAAACCCCGGCAAACACGCGGATCGCCTTCGATAACGGAGCCACCTTCTCCTACATAACTGCACGGCAGGGTAATACCTTGGCCGTAAACCTGGTGTACAACCTTAACCAGGTCATATTCCCGACGGATGAGTACACCGACCTGCGGAATTTCTTCGGGGTAATCGCCGAGAAGTGCAACGCCAATATCATCCTCAAAAAGATATGATATTTCGGAAGATCTTCTCCTGCCTCATTCCGGCATTGCTGTTCTGCGGAGGAGCCTCGGCCCAGTATGAGACCAGTTACATCCCCGAAGAACTGACGCGGGGCAGCCATGCCGTCATGCGGGATTATTCGATCGGCTTCGAGTGTACGGATAAAACCAACGCCACCAAACGCCAAACGCTCGTAGTTACCGTTCTCGACAAAGAAGGGGATAAGTTCGCGGGATTCGGGACTTCCATCCAGTTGAACGAATCGATCAAATCTTTTTCCGGAGAGGTATTCGACGCCCAGGGAAACTCCATCCGCAAGATCAGGCGAACCGACCTGCAATTTACGGAAGAATTCAACGACCTCTCGAACGATTACCGGCTCTATTACTACGAGCCCAGCGCCCCTTATCCGTATACGGTTAAATACGAATGTGAAGTAACGATCCGCAACGGCATCCTGAATTACCCCGGATTTTTCCCGATGCCCGATGCCCATTGCGCCGTACAATACGCATCGTACAGCCTGACCCTTCCGAAGGAACTTTCTTTTCATTCCCGGAATTTCAACACAGCCATTCAACCCCAAAAAGCATTCGACGGGAAGTCGAATACCTACACCTGGGAGATGAGAAACCTTCCCGCCATACACCGGGAGCCTTACAGCAGGGATGTGGACGAACGAAGCCCGCGGATCTATTTTTCGCCCCACGATTTCGTCTATTTCGACTACGAGGGCTGCATGGACAGCTGGGAATCCTACGGAAAGTGGCAGTGGCAACTGCTGGACAAGCGGAACGTGCTGCCCGAAGCGCTCAAAGCACAGGTTCGCGACATGACGGGCAAGGCCTCGACACCGCTTGAAAAAGTGCGCATTTTGTACGACTACCTGGCCGCCACGACCCGCTACGTCAGCATTCAGATCGGGATCGGGGGATTTCAACCCATGACGGCGGAAGAAGTCTACAAAAACAAGTTCGGCGATTGCAAGGGGCTGACCAATTACATGCAGGCCATGCTCTCCGAATGCGGCATCGACTCCTACTACACCGAGATCGGTGTCGGAGACCGTCATCTGCTGGCCGACTTCGCCAATCCGCTCTTCACCAACCATGCGATTCTGCAAGTTCCGCTCGGGGCCGATACGCTGTGGGTGGAATGCACCGCACCCGAATTGCCACTGGGCTATACGCTCGGATCGATCGCCGGACGGTCGGCTCTGGTATATAAGAATCACACGACCGAGATCGTCCGGGTGAACAGCTATGCCGATTCGCTGCATCTCCTGGATACCGAAGCCCGGCTGGATCTGGCCTCCGACGGCAGCCTGAAAGGGCGGATCCAGAGGTCCTGTCACATGGACCGGTATGTCTCGCTTGCCCGCTTTCCCAAATTATCCCCCATGCACCAGGTGAACCAGTTGAGCAACAGCCTGAACATTCCGACCGCGACCGTCACCGGCATTTCCTATACCGAGGATAAAAGCCCCCGCCCCTCCTCGGTTATCTCTTACGAAATAAACGCTCCGCAACTGGGCAGCAAAACGGGAGAACGAAGATTCATTCCGGTCACTGCGCTGCGCAAAAACACCCTGCCAAGGCTCGGCAAATCTGCCCGTGTATTGGATATTTACATTGAAAACGGATACGCGGACAGGGACAGCATCGTTTTGGGCTATCCCCAGGATATCCTGGTGGAGGCGATTCCGGCACCGGTCCGGTTCGACACCAAATACGGGAGCTATCAATTATCGGTACTCCCCCAGGGGAATGAGGTTCTCATCAAGCGGTACTTCCTGCTACGCTCTGGAACCTACCCATCCTCCGAATACCCCGAATTCAAGGCATTTATGGATGCGGTCAGCAAAGCCGACAACGGTATGATTATTCTCAAAAACAACTAACGATCTCATGAAAAGGACTCCGATCTCTATCAAATCCTTCCTCCGCACAGCATCCCTGGTACTGGTCGCCGCGGCGCTCTTCCTGGCCGGTTGTGGCGGGGGCGGGAAGCAGGCACGGAATTATGACCGTGCGAGCGTGGTGGCCAACCCCCTGGACCTCAACTACCGCTTCCAGGTGGGTGACGAGGCGCGCATCTTCTCGCCCGGAGACACCTCCCGGCGCGAGGCGGCCGACCCGGTGCTGGAATACTACAAGGGGAAATATTACCTGTTCGCCTCCAAATCGGGCGGCTACTGGAGTTCGCCCGACCTGCGCGACTGGACCTACATCCCCTGCCGGACGATCGCCACGATGGAGGACTACGCCCCGACCATCGTTGTGTGGCGAGACACGCTCTATTTCATGGCCTCGGGCAAGCCCCGGATCTTCCGCACGACGGAGCCCGACCGGGACGCCTGGGAGGAGATCCCCGTCAAGTTGCAATACTCGCACCACGACCCGGCCTTCTACCTCGATGAGGACGGCCGCATGTACCTCTACTGGGGCTGCTCGAACACCGAGCCCATCGTCGGCGTCGAGGTCGATCCGGCCAACGGTTTCCTGGCCCTGGGCACCCCCGACACGCTGATTAGGCACAACCACGAAAAATACGGCTGGGAAGAGCCCGACAAGGGCAAACGGGCCGGCAAGGCGGGCTTCAACGAAGGCCCCTGCGTGGTCAAGCACCAGGGCCGCTACTACTTGCAATACGCCGCCCCGGGCACCGAATTCCGCATCTACGGCGACGGGGTCTATGTCGCCGACAAGCCGTTGGGTCCCTTCACCTACATGAACAACAGCCCCTTCTCGTTCAAGCCCGGCGGCTACATCGCCGGGGCGGGCCACGGGCACACCTTCCAGGACAAATACGGCAACTGGTGGCACGTGGCCACAATGACCATCTCCGTGCGCCACATGTTCGAGCGGCGGCTCTGCCTGCTGCCGGTCTGGTTCGGTGCCGACGGAGGGATGTACTCCCACTCGGTCTTCACCGATTATCCCTTCTCGATCCCCGACGGGAAAGTGGACTTTTCGACGGACGACCGCTGGACGGGCTGGAACCTGCTGTCGTACCGCAAGGCGGTTTCAGCCTCCTCGGAAATGACGGGTTACGAAGCCTCGAAGGCCAACGACGAGCAGGTGGAAACCTGGTGGGCAGCCGCCACGGGCGCCGCCGGAGAATGGTGGCAAACCGACCTCGGGCGCACCATGCGGGTCGAAGCCGTGCAGATCAATTTTGCCGACTACCGCTTTAAGAACACCCCCGAAAACAGCTACGTCTGCTACCAATTCAAGGTGGAACGCTCGGACGACGGGCAGCAGTGGGAACCGCTGATCGACCGCACGCAGAACCTGCGCGACGCGCCCCACGAACTGATCGTGCTGCCCGAAGCGGTCCGCACCCGCTACTTGCGCATCACCAACACAAAAGCCCTGGAAGGAAATTTCTCCCTCTCCGGCCTGCGCGTGTTCGGCGACGGCCTGGGCAAGGCCCCCGCCCTACCCGAGGGTCTCACGGCGGTACGCAACACCGAAGACCGTCGCCAGATCAGCCTGGCCTGGGCCCCGCAATCGGACGCCGACGGCTACGTGATCCGCTGGGGCGTCGCCCCCGACCAACTCAACAACGCGATGACGGTCTACGAAAACCGCTACTCCTCGCGCGTGTTCAATGCTGAGCCCGGTTACTGGTTCGCCGTCGACGCCTTCAACGAAAACGGGCTTACCCGAAGCTCCGAGGCGGTTGCTGTGAAATAATCCGTTGCCCCGGAAACGAACTGCACCCCAAACGTCAAAAAACGTTTGGGGTGCTTTTTTGGGGTAATGAAAACAAGAAGGTCTTCATTTCTGAAGACCTTCTTGTTTGAGCGGAAAACGAAAACCGAACCTTCGGATTCAATCCGTTATATTTCAATGACTTCGGACGCTTTCCAAATTCAAAGGTCACTCGTAAGGAGTGATTTTAGCGCATTTGTTTGCATTCCCATGCTACAGCTACAAAGTTAATAATTTTTTTGTGCAAAACGATATGTGTGGGAGATTTGATTTTAGGATATCCTCAACGCATTATTTCCACTTCTTTACTAACGGCTGGAAGAATTTATTGAACGATATCATAGTTTGGTAGAGCCAATCAAATTGCTCTGTCCATTCATCTCGCTTTGTAAAATCGGCCTTGTGGTTGAGAAGTATTGTACATTGCTTTCTGTTATCAAGCCTTAACCAAGATAGCTCCGGAGATACTTCAGCGAAAGATTTTTCATAGGCCAAAGAATGCAATGAGTCATAATGTTCTTTGGCGTCACTCCCCACAATATTTAGCCATATTGAGATAATTGATTCTCTTGAATTTACCGTTGCGGATATATATGCGTCTGAAATCCCCATCGCAAAATCATACCAATGCGCAGGCTGCGGCTTCCTTGGCTTGAAAGGAGACTTTTTCTGCCTATCAATATACTCTTTGAAGGCCGTCCAATACTCTAACTGTAATTGTTTGGTCTCAGTAAGAGGTGCATTATTCGCTTGTGTCCGAACTGTTTTGGCCCAATCATTTGGTTTGGCTACCACATTAAATTTAGGAGCTAAAGGACTGTCTCCAATTTTGTATAGTTCTATCTCAATCCCAAAGAAATAATGGTTGTCATCAGTAATATTATTCAACCAGTCAATTGCAGCACGATGCTCCTCAGTAAATTGCTTAGCTATCCATATACAGGCAGACGCCTCTAACCCAGAGCAATAGGTAATTATCTGTCCCAAGTGAGAGTGATCCGTTTTCTCTAACTGGTTCTCAATAATAACAAAATGGTCGTTCATTATGTCCTTACAAAGAATATCTGCACAGAAACATCCGACTTTCTCTTCTTTGGCCACCACCTCTAAATCCATACCGATAGCTTCGCCCAACAGAATAATATTCTCTTCTTCTGCCAGCCAGGGCGTAAAGTCTTGTGCTTCGTTCTGCCAGTATTTACGCGGATCTATTTTTTCGAGTTTCCCTAATTTGCATTCTTTGTTAATCATGACAGGTTGTTTTTCTTAATCAATGGTTATCCCGACGCTACTTATTATATGATATAGGTTATCGCCTGTATCTTTTATCACTGTGTTTTTATCAAAGAGATCCCCTGTAATTTCTACTCCGGGCCTATTAATAACGAATTGCTTGAGTTTCTTGATTTTTTGTTTAATCGGCTCGGCTGGCTCTTTAACTGCGCTAGTACTGAAGTCCCAAAACTCAGTTCCATTATATTGCCACTTAAGCAGCCGAGTTTCTGGATTTTTTATGGGATCTGTCTCCGTTTTAAGTCGATTGATTGCTAAATCATCAGTTAATTCAAACTCGACTGTATAATTTTCCTTAGGATGGGTAAATACTAGTACCGTCTCTTTAGCAATTAGTAAATGAGTTGTAGGGGCAAGAGTTTTCGATAATAAATCCACAAGATGAAACGCACTCTGCAATTCATTTCGGTAAACAGGTAATGACATCTTTTGGTAATGAGCCTGCGGATTTAATATCAGCAATTTAGTCTGATTAAAAAGCCTGCCCATATCATGGTTGATAGGGATGCCTAATATGCTGTATCTCTCGACCATTCTTTCCCAGAGTGTTTGGAGGGGAAGATATGAGCCATCAATTTTACGTTTGAGTTCTTCGGGCAGCCTTGCTCCAACAAGTCGCTCTAATTCTTTCCGTATGTATAGTCCACAAGACTCGTAATCGTGTGCCTTGAAGAAACTCCTTGCCTTCTCCAACGGCTCCAGATTTTCATCTATAATGACAGGGTATTCAGTTTTATCATTATTGGCTGCTACATACATTTCCTTGTATATCCATTTGCCAGTTCCACTCTTATGGGTAATCTTATGAGTGACAAAATTATAAAGATTCTTGTCGTGAGTCAGAAATAACAATTGAATATTGGGAATAAATTTGTCACTCAGAATATAGTCAACGACCTTGTCTCTGTTATTCATATCTTGACTTATAAGGATGTCATCAAGAACGATAAATTTCAAAGTTTCAGGAGCTTGACCACTAATTCTGCGATTAAGTATTGCCAGTCTGATTGCCAAAGCTATCGCGCTTAATTTCGCCTCATTAAGAAAAGTCTGAGGTCGGGTAATTGAGACTGACTGCCCATAATAGGATGTCAATTCAAGAATAATCTTAAACTCACCACAATCGAACCATTTATCTCTCTTATGATACCAAGGGGCGACATAGCGCAATTTGAATGTTATATCATAACCCAAATCGTTTAAAATCCGCTGTCCTTCAAGATTTATAAAATCCATAAGTTTCTCAAACTCTGAATTGAAGTGGGCTACAAATCGTTCAAAGTCTCTGAATGCTTGGCTGTTTTTATATACCTGTATGGTGGCTCGCTTGTGATTAGTTGTTGTGCCCGGTCCATCCTTAAATTCTCTCCACATATCTATTACATTGGAAAGAGTCTTTCCTTTAATGGAAAAAGGAGGGAAAGTTATATAAGGTAATATATGGTCTATAAATATAGGTGCAAGGTCAGCTTCTTCACTATTCTTAAAGTTTTGGAACTTGAATAGTACCTTGTAGTTTATAAAATCGGACGCATTGTTAGCTTCACGAGCTTGAGCATTGGTGCAAATTGCCTGATCTAGTAACGATATCCCGAAGCTTCTCACCGGTATGTCATCGGTTTCAATCTTTACATAACAATCATGATGCTTGTTCGTGCCGTCATCTATTTCCTCTGCATAGATATTTACAAGGGATTCTTCATGTCTACTTCTTGGTAAGAAATATTTTTCTGTGTCGGCGGGCTTTTTCAATGAGCATTGTAGTAAGGTATAGAGTGCCCAATAGATTGTGCTTTTACCGCTTCCATTTTCACCATATAGCAAGAGATTATGCCCATCTAAAACAATGTCCTCGCTCTTGCCAAAGAACTTGAAATTATTGATGCGGATAGTTTTTATCTTGCTCATACTCTCGCTGCTTGATTAATTATGTGTAGAAAATCTTTGCTACGAGTTTCTATAAGCATTATTCTTTGGCGAACCGGATTCTCCGGTTTTTGATACCAGAAGTATAGATTCTCTATTTGTTTTGCTATTTCGAGAGGGCTTGCATTTTTTTCGACCGGCGGAATATTGATAAACTGCAAAACATCAATATTATTATCTGTCATATGAGCTTCAAAATATAATTCGTAGATAATCATATTCAGAATATCTTCCATATGAATAACCAATCTCTTGTTATCCTCGTTCTCGATGACTTTAGGACTAGTTTTATTAGTCAGAAATATTAGATATTCTACCAAAGCCTCAACCAGTTTAATGCCATTACTGTGGAATGTTTTTGGCACAGCAAAGGTATTGACATAATCGGGGGCATAGACATAATATCCACCTCTAAACACAGAGCCAGTACTTACAATGTGATACCAAAGCACACGAGAGTTCAATATTCCTAGCCAGAACTTATTATTTTCTTCAATATGGCTTTTCTTGATATAGCCATATACTTTAGTATTTATATAGAACTCTCCATTCTCATCATATGTAAAGTTCCCTCCCAAGGTCAGATATGGAGCGACTAATTTTTCTTTATTAGGATGAGACATTCCCTGTTTACGACTAAATTGGAACCATTCCCCATCTACATTATATCGCCCTTTTTCTCTATCACGTAAAGCACTTTCACATTCCTTCAAATAGGCATAACCTTTAGGAAATTTTTCTGCGATATCTTTTTCGGTAAATAGAATTGGTTTATTGTCAATATAATAATATGGGAAAACAACATAAGTATCGGTTCCCAAAATTTCATACTTATGAAAACTGTCTCCCATCAATAATGGCTTCACAAAATCTCTTTCTATCTCAATGAACTTGCCAAGTTGCTTTGACTCGGCCACAACAACATCATCATTGATAATACATTTTTCAAGAAAATAAACATCATCTTTACTAGTGGCAATCCCTTGATATATTTTATCGAATATATCTCTCAATGTCCGGGAGTGTACATTTATCGAATCGAGAATATAGCTTGTTGAGCCCGTTGTTAGTACCCAACTATTTTCAGTAAGTTTCGAGGGCGGAACAATACTGAATGTTTCCGAAGTTATGCCATCAAGATAGTCCCCCAACTCCTTATTGGTGCTAAGGTTATGATCCAGTGCGGTATATTCCAAATTCTCAGAACCTTTCCGAAACCATTGCAGCGCAGTATAAGTCGAAGCATTAAATACCTGATAAGCACCGAAGCTAATTATGCGATATGCTGCGTTGTTTTCGATGATAATCTCCCTAAGGCCTTTCCCGAAAGCCGAGTTTGTCCACTTATCAGGCATGATGAGATTGACGATGCCATTATTTTTAATGAGAGACATTGCTCTTTCTGTGAATGTAGCATACAAATCATATGAACCGGTAGCAGACTTATAATTCTCCGTCAAGTAATCTACTAAATCGGGGTCATTTTCTTTAATGCCCTGAATCCGTAGATACGGCGGATTGCCAATAACAACATCAAACCCTCCATTGTCAAAAACATCCTTAAAGAACAATCTCCAGAGGAAGAAAGGCCTATTCGTATCGTCAATGTTTACTAATTTATCAAAACTGAAGTCAATTTTAGAAAGTTTAGCTTCCAGCAGTTTACGTTGCTTTTCCTCTTTCTCGACGCGTTTTTTATATTTAGTTCTTGACCCAACTGTTGTCTGTGGGTTATCCACTTCCTTTTGGAAGTTAGTTATTATTTCGGATGTCTTCTTTAGATCATTGGTTAATTGCTTTTTTGCATTTTTAAGGCATTTCCGAATATGGTCGAGAATAATATTATGAATATCCTTCTTTATTTCGTCTTTCCGATCGTGGTCAGTTGTATTGTATAATTCGTTCTGTAATTTTACAATATCCTTTTCTTCGACTGGCGCAGAAAAAAGATCGGTCGGTTCTTGCTCATAAAGTACATTCAGGTCATATCCTTCAAACTTCTCTCTTAGACTGTCACCTTGCATAATCTTATAGTCAAGGTTTGGAAGAGGATGCGGTTCTTCCTCATCCACAATAAGAGAGAGCCAAAATCGAAGACGGGCTATATCGACCGCGCCTTGTTCAATATCTACACCATGTATAGATTTTTGAATAATATTTTTTTTGGTTTCAGCAATATTAATAGTAAGGTCAAGAGTCATTTTGGCCCTTAATATCTCATTCAGCATACCCATAGGGAATGCTCCTGATCCAATAGCCGGGTCACAAACTTTTATATCATCAAGTAATTGCTCAATTTTAGTGGCATTTATGGTAACATAGTTTTTCTTTGACAGACGGTCTCCGGCATCATGATTCTTTATGAAGTTCTCAATCTCACTGTGTTTGCCCAAGTTTGTTTGCAAATACTCAATCAGAGATATCTTACACATATAGCGTACAATCTCTTTGGGAGTATAGTAAACTCCTTTGCCTCTATTGTCCTCCAATAAGCCTTCAAATATTCGCCCAAGCATTTCCGGGTCGATACCTATGTCACTATCATCCGGATCATTTTCATCTATAGTGAAGTTATAGAATCCGAAGAAATCAAAAAACTCCTTGAAATATGCCTCTGGAAATTTAATGGGTATTTTGTCAATATCGTCTTTTTCGAATAGACCACCATTGAGATATGGAATTCGAATATCATTACCCAACACGCTAGGAGCTATGTCGTTTTCTCGTGGCTTATTTAATGTTTCAAAGAAGAGGGGTTTAAGAACCTTCTCCAGAAAATCATCTTTATAGTTTGATTCTTTATAAAGGTCTTGTAAAAAGTCCGGTTTCCCATCTTTCCATTTCTCACAATCGGCGGGGACTCCCATCCATTGCTTTTTCTGCAGGAATTGTAGAAATGCCAAGCGCCCCATCATTTTCTTTACATAATCACGAATAGGCTTCTCTGCTTTATCTTCATCCGATTGCTTTTTATCAATAAGCTTGCCTCTTAATTGGGAATCATTATTGATAAACTTGCAGAATTTCTTGTATATATCCTCATACCCTATATAGAAATCATCACCTAACTTATCTACGGCAAACGCATCTTTAATAATATCATAAGACGATTCCCTCGCAGACTGAATAAGTTGGAATCTTTCTATTGGGGTTCTGTAGCTTTCTTTGTCACTGCCAAACAGATAAGTAAATCGCTTAGGTGCGGTTTTTTCGCCGTGAATATCACATATTAATGATAGACGCCAGTGTTTCTTATCATAGAACACTACAAGGGCTGCATCTACCTTGAAGCGCGTGAAACTTTTAACAAGGCTTCGAAGCCCTACACGGTTAAGCTCTATTCTGTGCTTCTGCTTGATTTCATACTCATACAGACCTATCTCATATCGTCTCCCGTCACTCTCCTTAGTTGTAAGGACGCCTAACTCAAAACCTTCGACATTATCATTGCCATTGGTAAGGGGCTCGTGTTCTTTACGAAGAATATTTGCACCGAAAACATCTATCAGTACTTGCTGCCAGTCTTCGGCATTGTATGGTTTCGAGAATATCTCTTTGAGTCTCTTCTTTTCCATAATCTTATGCTACAAATGTTTCCGATAATACCACCCGCGCTGTTACATCCTGCTCGTCACTGGAAGAGGCAGTTTTGATCTTATGATATTTCTCCACTAATATTTTAACTTGCTGTACCACCGTATCGTCATCCAATTCCCGGCGACGATATTTACGTTCCAATCGGGATAGCTCTCTCGTAAGGCGGTTATATGTACCTAAATCAACATACTTCTTCAAGATATCGCAATTATCTCGGTGGCGAGAATCCGGCACAGCATTTCGGATTCTTCGGAGCAAAGAGCGTGCGGCGTCACTAACATTATCTTTATCACTAGAAGATGTTTGTGTGTTATCATCCAACATCTTTGTCACATCATTATCAAACTTTGATAATGCGGCCGCAACATCTTTGAAGTGTCCGGATGGCAGACCATGTGACTTCTCGACAGGTTCTGCGCGAAATAAATCAGTTGCTTCAAGGAATCCCAAGTCTGTTATTGTGCCGGATTCTACTTTGTAGAACTCCTGCTTATACACTGAAGATACATAGACCAGAGACGTATTGGGTTTAACACTTCCTGCGCCAGCTTCTGTGATACTTCGGCCAGTACGCGATTTTGCAGGCAGTTCCTTCAAACGCTCATACTCTGCCGGATTGTCTCTACGGAACTGGCGCACCTCTCGTAGCAATTCCAGAGTCTTATCTACATCATCGGCGATATGTGGATTAAACAATTCGAATGTTCCTACTATTTCCTCGCGGGAATATATCTGAGAGTCCTCTCCGTATGCGGAGTGAAATCCTTGCAATTTGGCAAGAGCGTTCTTATACAGACGGATTTGCGCATCCCCTTCTGCCGATGGATAGAACATATAATTGATAATCTGTCCGGCAACACTACCTATACGGTTTACGCGACCGATACGCTGCATAAGCCTTGATGCATTCCAGGGAGTGTCATAATTAATTATCACATTTGCCCTATGTAGGTTCACACCTTCCGCAAGAACATCAGTAGAGATAATGATACGGTAGTCATCTTTTTGTTTATCTGCATAGTTGGCGTCAAAATTGGCGCGTATTATACCAAATTGCTGTTTGCGGTCAGCCGACGAGACACTCAATATATCTTTTCTATTCAATCTATGGGTTAATTCCCGCGTCAGATAAGCAATGGTATCTTTGCTCTCTGAAAATACAACAAGTTTCCCGGTTGGGTTCTCCTTTGTGTCGAATATCTTAGTTTTCAGATATTCGACAAATCTGTCCAATTTAGGATCGCTGTCCACTTCCTTCCAATCGGCAATCATACTGTCAAGCAGGGTTATATCCTCCTTCAAACTTTCGAGAAATTCGGGCTTAAATGCGGATGCTGAGTAGACGAAGTCCTCTTTAGAAACCCCGGCAAATTTCTCGATGCCTTTTTCAATGATTTCGTCTAATTCAAAACCTTTATCCTGCAATTCTTTTACTTTGAGGTCAGGAGCGATAATAACCTTGTCGGCGGCGAACATATCTATCATGCCTTGGGTTGCCCTACGGAGATTCTGAAGCGATTTGCGGAATGCCTCGAAGCTGCTTTCCAATCGCTTAACCATATGGGTTCGGTATATCGTAGCCAACGACCGGGATGTTGCCGCCGCATTTGGATAGCGATCAGCGTATTCGTCTGTCAGGTTTTCAATAGCCTTGTATCGAGCATAGTTAAGTTGCTCCGTAAGTGTGACTATGGCTGTCTCAAAGAGTTTTTTTAGGTGCGCAGGTAGGATATATTCAATCTCGCGTGGTTTTTCAATCACAGGAAATATAATATGTTGCTTGTCGAGATCTTCTTTATATTCGGTGTACTTGACAATATTATCCCTTGTACGTCTTACGGTTACTTTATCGATGACCTCTGTGCGTATCTTGTCATACAGTTTATCCACCAACTTCACGTCTATCGCCTCATGCTTGGAACTCATTAGCTCTTTGTATAATGCGATCTTTGGTGCAAAGTAATTTTGTAGGTTGGGTATGCCGTCTATGTTGCATTTTCGTTTATCCTGGAACAACATTAGCAGATTATACAGGTCGTCCGGGCGATTATTAAGTGGGGTAGCCGAAATCAGCATTACTTTCTTTTTTCGGTCTCCAGTTAGTCCTGAATAAGCTCTGTCCGTTTTACAAATACGCTGCAAATTGTCATACATATTGGAGCTATCGCTACGGAATCTGTGCGCTTCATCAACGAGAATCATATCGTACTCTTCGGCTGCACGATAGCCTCCTGTTTCATCCAATATTTTTTCGAGACTTCCACAGGAAATGAAATCAGAATAACGGTCTATATTGAATTTTCGGAATGTATCAGTCCAATTGTCTTTGAGAGCCGGAGGATAAATCACAAGTATATTCATGTTACGGCCGTTCTCTTCAATGAAACGCTTAGCTATCATTGTCGCGATAACGGTTTTGCCCAGACCAACGACGTCGGCGAGAAAGAATCCATTATGCTTTTTCAACATCTGATATCCTTGCCCGACAGCATCCCTCTGATATTTTAAGTCCATAAACCCTTTGGGCATGTCAAAAGTAATATCATCTTCTGCCTGATCGCCAAAGAAGTCTATGAGCAGTTTCATATAAAGCTCATAAGGGGAGGGACATTGTCCAAGATGCGTGTCGCGCTTGTATGCCTCAATATCCTCAGCAGTTAGAGGTATGGCTTCTTTCCATAAACGGTCGAATTCCGATTTACAAAACGCAACATCATCATAATCTTTCATCGCCACGTTCAACTCATAGCGTGGCGGTCGTGTAAGGCCAAGTCCTGATTCCGAAAGATTGCTGGAGCCCATTATTACCCAACCGTCAGTGTGCTGAGTATATTTTTCTGGGAGAAAGAGGTAGAATTTAGCATGCAGGTCTTTAGTGGCGTGTATTTTAAATTCTACACGTCCATTTGCTAAATCGTCTGCGAGCATCAAAATGCCTTTCTCTATATCCTCATAATATCCTGCATCGCGCACATCTGCAACAAAGTCCTGCCTGTATTGCTCCCAAGCTTGTTCTTGAACCTTCTCTCCGGCCATAAAAAGAAGCGTCTTATTATGGTTCCGGAAAATGTTATCAATATTGATGCCTATAAGTATCTGCACTTTACTTATGTCTTGCAACTGTTCGCGAATCTTAAAATATCCAGATGAACGGAAATATCCTACAACAGCGTGAAAGCTATGTAAGTTGCTCATACCATCTATTACCCCTTTAAATTTATCAAAGAGAGTGTTAGATATATCGTTTGTGAAAAATTTAGAGCTGCCCATAGATTAAAATGATTTTGTTGTTCTTAATTGGGCCGAAATTTTTTCCGAGATGAGTTCAGGATATTCCTTCTCAAAAATCTCTTTAGCAGATGCATCTTTAATATTCAGCTGTTCTGATAGATAGCCCAATAATCGCTTATTGTGTTCTATAAGCTCCGCCCATTCTATTATGTAGACTTCTATATCGCGACCTGTTTTCTTGTCGAATAAAAACGGTATTTTATATGCTTCAGCCTTTGAATCCATTTGAGATTTCGCATATCCGGCTAATCTGGAGGAGATCAGTATAAGTTTATACTTTACTTTATCAGTCGGCAATCCCGATTTTGTCTCTAATGTATATGCATAGCGATTAATCTGCTCAATTTCTTTAGAGCTTATGGCGCACTTGGGGGCCTTCAACTCGACAACCATTATCTCCCGTACACCATTGTCGGTCTTTTTGTCATTGAAGAAAAACAAGTCCGTAATGTCATCAAGGCCTTCAAAATTATCAATCTCTATGAGATTACCTTCATCGGCGGAAAGTTCATAATTAAAATAATCTTTCCTTACCTCCTCTAAAATATTGCCTATCTTTTTGTCGGACCATAATGCAGGAGTAAACGTGTAATTCTCGCCGAAAACCCAAAGATTCTTTTCTATTATCTTGTGTAGCTGCTTTCTCTCAAGCAACACTTTGGAGATATCTCCATAGGTCAGCTCGTGCAAGAATTCCAAGAATTTCATTTTCTCAGCAACCGAGCTTGTAAAGTGAATCACATCCTCCAAATCAGCCTCGTTCAACAATGACCTAAACTTAGCCAAAGTATCATCCGATAATTTGGCGATTTCCCGGAAGATATATTCGACATCCCCATTGGAAATTGCCCTATCCAATAATGGATATACGAAGTTTCGAATCTTGTTATCCTTTTTGATAAGCTCATGCTCATCCTCTAAAATATAGGCGGCTTTCTTGAATATGGTTTCTTGAGACGAGGAACTGGGGGAATATCGCTTATATGGATAGTAGGTATCGCTTTCCAATTCATTAACAAATTTCTCAAATCGCTTATTCGTAGCCTTGAAAAACTCGTTAATAACATCTTTAATCGCATTTTTAAAGTTGATTACCTCTTTGTCGCCGAGCGATTCCACATCCAAATTCCTAAACAAATCACTATCAAACAACGAAGAATCTACATATATGAACCATGTCCCTAAATCAGATGTGTACCAGTCAGAAGAATATGTATATTCGTGAGCAACCGTTTTAATCCCTGCGTTTTCCAATTGCAGGAATACCTTAACTTTGCATTGATTTAATTTCACATTATAAAAATGGAAGTTCATTTCATGCTCTTTGCCATTTAGGTCGATATAGGGAATTGTTTTGCGGCGCGGCTCTCCTATTACAAACTCTTCCTTCTTGATTTCACACCCATTCACTATAAACTTGACCTCTTTATTGAAGATCTGAAATGGATAGTTTTCAAAGATTGTCTGACGTATTTTATCAGGCAAGAAGTCATCCGTAAGTTTGTTTTTCTTGAGGACATTTTTTTGCGAATTGCAATGCAATTGGCTGATAGAGACCTTGTAATAAGGATTGGTTTGAGCTAAATATTCATAAGGAACATCAAAATCTATTTGGTCTAACTGTGAATCTGTGAGAGCAGAAGAATTTATTTCGAAATTGGTTTTTGAATGCTGTTTAACTTCATCATCATAGGCGACGGTAGAAATTTCCATTCTTTCGCCTATCTGAAAAGCACTGAACCGACCGATGCCTTGACCTTGATTTTTTACAGTCGTGCCAATTTCTAAAATAGTCTTGTCAAATTGCGAATACGGAACACCATGCCCGTTGTCCTGAATTTCTATACCCAACACAGGAGAGGCTGATACAGTATTGCCTTCCGCGTATTTTATATCAATGGCGATTTGCGTAGCTTTAGCTTGCAAGGAGTTGTTTATTAACTCTTTAAATGCACAAAAGGTATCCTTGTATTTTGTGAGAATATCTTTGATTACACGCGAGTTGGTTGTAATGCGTTTTTTGGCTACTGCTGACATAATTCTTTAGATTGGGATACTTTTCCAATCTACAAATATATAAAATAAAAGCGCACCACGTTAAATATTACACGCAATCTTTTCTGACAACATTACCATGTCAAGTTTATTGTAGCGTCATAATTACTACCCTGTTATCAATAATGGTTTAATGCTGCAAGAGCCCCAGACAGGTACCCGTTTTACTTTACGTTATGATACTGGATTGGACGGAATGATACTCACTGTTTCAGACAGCCGGACGACATAAGTTCAGATTAGAGTAGCCCGGTACAGGCAAACTAAGTTAGTTATCACCCGCTTCGGAGTGTAGCTAGACCATCAAACGGTTTCAATTTGAATTGTAATGACTTCTGTCACGGCTGTCTGTATTTACCGAATCGTTTTTCCTCATTAACCCATTCACATTTGGTAGCGGACTCGCAAGGTTGGAAAAGTAAATCCACAAGGTTTGCCCGTTAGGGCAACTGGCCGCAGGCCGGCCACAGACCTTGCGGATTTATCTTTTGCAACATTATCTTTGCGCACAAAGGGGAATTGGGCTTATCTTATCCCAGATTGGGGCCTTTCTTTTTGGGTGGCGGCACTTGTCTCTGACGTCGCTTTTGCTCTTCTGCCTCACGTTTTTGCTGTCTAATCTGTTCTGGAATCCGCGGATCTTCCCACGACTCTTTATACTCTTTATCCTCCGGTTTTTCGCGCCATAGATAGGGGTGGGCATAGCTGCCGATGCCGTAGTATTTCACTTTTGCCCTGACCATAAATCCGTTTTCGAGTATGATTTTATCGCGCAGACGCATCTCATACTTGCCGTATTTCACAAATTTATCAGGATTTTCGGGGCTGTAAAACACCCTATTATTTTCATCGTTCAGAAAAACGTATGCCGAAAATTTACCATTTCCATCCTTTCGTTCCATATCCCGGAGTATAATGTGGCCGCCGGATTGGAGTTTTTCCCATTGCTCGTCATTCAACCGGATGCCGCCAATGGTGGGATTACTTTTGTCTGGGCGCGGTGGTTCCTGTTGTTTCTGAGTTTCCGACACCGATAGTTTGGGCGGCTCGGATACTTGCGGTTCCGGCGACAGGGTAACTGGCGGTGTGACCTGCCTGGGAGTTTTCTTTTCCACAGGCCGCACATCCGGCTCCATAATGAACTTCAGCATGTCGGCCATATTCTTGTCGAGCGCTTTTTTGAGGTTTACATGGCTGAATTTTCGGTCGATTTCGGAGCCTTTGAAAGAGTAGTTTCCTTTCTTGAACGATACGCCTTGTATGTTCTCTGGCGATTCTTCGGCACCGCTCCTATACTTGTATTGAATGGTGATTCCCGCCTGTTTGAGCCGCTTTTCAAGGTTTGCATAGCTGTTACATTTTGGTAGAATAGCCGCTATTTCATCGTGGATTTGATACTTGACCTTATCTGCGCCCGTCAGTTTCGGGCGGTTCACGTTCTCTTTTCCCTTGCCGTAAGTCAATTCGTCTTTGTCTTTCAGCTTCTTACACACCTTGACATTTCGCTTATAATCATTATTGACCGAGATCAGTTTCAGGTCGTTGTCGATGCGATTGTAGACGATATGGAAATGCTCGTGATCCGTATTGTGATGCCGGACGACAATGTATTGGGTGTTGCCAATCCCCATCTCTTTCATATACTCGTGCGCCAGAGTAAGCATAAAATTATTGGTCATTCTCGGCGAATCCTCCGTCGAGAACGACACGGCAATATGCCCGACAGGCTGTTTTATCTCGGGCCTGCCGGAACGCTGAATAGCAAAATCACGGGTAATGCTCGCGGCATCGTCCGCCACCACGCCCTCGGCGGCAAGCACTTCACAGTCCTCGTTCATCACGTACCGGATGCATCCGCCAAACGACTTCCCTTTCTTATTTTTAACTATCATAGAGCAGGGCCTTCAGTTCGACGAATAGATGATACGCGATGAATTCAGCCTCCTTGAAACCCTCAGTATTGGCTTTGCGGGCGACTTGATTCATATTGTTTGCCATACCGGCGATCTTGCGCCTCAGGTCTAATTCCTCTTTCGTGTAGCGGGATTTGATTCGCCCATTCAGGGTCATTTGTCGCGCATATTGTGTCGGTTTCATACCTATATCTGCCGCCTTTTGCGTAATGGCTTTGAAGTCATCTTCGGTCAGTTTCAGGTTGATCGAGCGGGTAAGTTTCTCTTTTTCTTTCGCTGGACGGCCTCGGACCGGCTTTTCCTCTTTGATCTTTTCCATAACTTTCTGGCGACTAACAGGAGTGAGAAAAGTTATGGGCAAGCCGGAGGTAAGAGCGACTATCAGGAGCCGACCACAGGCTTGCAAAACCGGCCTGCCTGAATGGCGACCATCGGGAGTGTGAGGGTTTAGCAAGACGAGTTCAGATGCCCCTGAACTTGGCTGCCAGGCCGGAGCCCCCTGCAAGGGCAAGGTATGTCCGAAGGGAATCCGAAAGTCGCGCCGGCGATTTTCGGGTTACCCGGACGATTACCTTGCTCCCTCTCTTTTTGCAAAGAGGGAAGGCGGGTTTAGCCTTACCGCTTTGCACGAAAGCGGAGCTTTCGAAGGCCGAGGCAAGGGCTGGGTCGGATGCGTGTTCGGGGTAAGGAGCGACAACCGAGACGGAGGAAACCTCCGGGGTATTTCCGGAGTCGAAGCGTTGTCGCGGCGTGATGAGGAAGAGATGCGGGAGAGCGGAGGATGTGCGGCTGGCGTTCCTCATTCATTGCCACCGGTCGGCGGCAACATTTTGGAATGTAATGTTCGTTTCCATAAGTTTTGCAGTTTAGACAGCCCCTATATCGAGGCTCACGGCAAATATAATCAGTCGATTCGGTAAGTCATTATCCGGTAGACTCTTTGCGTTCATTTGCATAAATTTGTCATATTTTCCCCAAAGCGGCGATAGTTACCGCAACCGCTCCGGCTACACATACTACCAATATTGTCGAAATTACTATCTTTGTAATATGACGGAGGATATGAACGACATATTGGCGGATGATCCTGTTGCGGACGGTAATGTTCCACAAGCCTATCAGGACGTGCAGAGATTGCTTGACCAATTCGTGTCGGTCGGTTATGATACGGCGTATAACGCCCTACGGTCTCACTCCAATCCCGACAACGAAGACTACCTACGGGAACAAATAGTAACGATACTGCGCGATAATCCTCCATTGGCGACAGTACCGAAATCCCTGCGCGATGGCCGGGAAAATTATCTTTGGTACAGCGACTTTTATGATGATGCCGGTAAGGAAGTATTCCGGCGATATGGGCAATTCTCCGCTCCGGCAGTAAAGATCACTCCGGCCAACTATGCCGAAGAACTAGGTAAGACCAGTCTGCCGTATTTCGCAGAACTGGTAAATCTGGTCAGTCTCGAAAAACTCTATATGGAAATTGAGGCGCGAATGGCCCGGACCGGCAGTAAATCCGTGCCCGAAGATATTACAGAACAATCCCAGCCGGACACTCCAATAGAGAAATCCCAGTCCAAACGCTCCTACGAACCTAAACTGAATAGCGAACAATACTCGTTGCTGGCTGAATGCATCGAGAGTATAAAACTATTCCGCCGTCCGATGCCGGTCGCGGAACTAAAAAAGCTATTGAAAGGAAAACTGGCCGAACCAATACAGGTCGCCAACCAAAATTCGCTCACGTATCTTTTCGACAAACTCGGCGAGTGCGGACTTATCCGGGAGAAGTGGATTGCCGTTGCGGTGAGTAACCGGGACTTTTTGTCATTCCGCCGGGGGAAGAATATCGACCGGTACGGAAACGAGCCACACTATATTTCTATGCAGCAATTCTCCAATTGCCGGAACAGTAATCGGATTACGGGCTTCAAAGACCTGCTCCCCATTGATGATGCGATGGAAGGAATCAGGGAATGTGGAGATAAATAGCCATGCATTATTGCCCGAAATAACTATTTCTATTATCTACGGGCGCACTATCTCAGCCATATAGATTTGGGATCATTGCTGTTAATCAGCATATTGACCTGTCTCATCCAATCTGTTTCAATCATCATTCTTCATACCATTGTAGCAAGACCAGTATTGATAACCAACGTATTGCGGGTGGAGTTGTTATGTAAACCTGTTATGTTCACAGAGCGCGGATTCGGGGCGAATTATCTTGCACCCGATTTCGGAACCAGCGGCTGCAACGATGCGGACGGCTATCCTCCGGAAGCCGGGTAAGATGAAAATGACCAACCGGATAAGGAATACCTGAAAGGGCGTCCCTATTCACAAAAACAACAAGATTTATAAACCGTAAAAATAGTTAAATGATTACCGAAGAAGTTAAAGACAAGGACGATGCTCAATCGTCCGCGCCGGAACCTACCGATACGGGATGAACTCCGGCCAAAGGCAAACAGGTTCGTAAAGGTGCCGAAGATGAGTATTTCAAGCGGTTTCTTCAGCCCCGAAAAGTTAAGGAATATTCTCCGGTCTATATCGATGTGCGGATGAAGGAGAAGTTGGCTTCGCTGATCGCATCGTTACAGCACCTCTCGCCGGATATTACCCCGACAATGCTGCTATCCAATATGCTGGCCGACCATATCGCGGCCAACAAAGACCTGATACAGCAGGTCGCCCGCGAGGGCCTCAAACGCTCGCTCGAAAATACGTTTAACGATAAAGATTAATGCGCTATGGAAATGATATGTATTGAAAAGCGGGCGTGGGAATCATTGAAACAGCACGTCAGCCTGCTGACCACCGAAGTCGAAGCTATGAAGGAGCAGTATTGCCCCAAACCCCGCGAACGCTGACTAGACTCGCTGGAGGTGTGCCAGACGCTGAACCTGTCGAAGCGGACTTTGCAAGCCTACCGGGTCAAGGGAGTTATTCCCAGTTCGATGATCGGCGGCAAATACTACTTCCTGGAGTCGGATATAGCAGAACTGTTGCAGAAAGGGAAATCGGCGGCTCTTGCATCGGGTAAAAACTTTGAGGAATTAGGCCGCAGATAGCTATGGAAGACCTGCTGACGAAAGAGTCCACCGAGTTCAAGGAACTTATCGGACAACTACGCACCGCTCACAAAAACGTGATGGCCGTGCGCGAGCAACACAGGCCGACCATAGGCGATGAGCGTTACCTGACCGGCGAGGAAGTGATGGAATACCTACACATCTGCCAACGCACCCTGCAAACCCTCCGCGATAGCCGGGTACTCGCTTTCACAACCATCGGCGGTAAAATCCTCTACCCGGAAAGAGAACTGCAAAAGGTTCTGTTCGACAATTATTGTCCGGTAGAGCCGCCGTTCTAATCGCCGCCGGGCCGGAGTTTCCCGAACCCCGATCCGGTGACATCCTCTAACAAAACAAGGTCTGTGCCCTCAAAGCACAGACCTTGTTTTTCTTTCACTGTAAATATCAGTATCCGAATGAAACAGGAACTTTTGGATGTCAATTCACCACCGCCTCGGCCTCGTAACTCAAAAATATCTGCGGCGCAGGCTTGCCTATCGGAGTAGCCACCTTTTGCACGACATACCGCCTGACCTGCTCGGCGACAGGTGAATCAAGCCGAAAAGCCAGTGCAATAACCATCTCCAGATCGTAGCATTCCGGCAATACGGTCTTCCCGACCTGCACCAATGTACCCTTAAAACTCGGCCTGACCGCAGCAGACTTGATGATCGCTCTGATGTTCGCTGTGATCGTCCCGTAATAGACTCCGAACAAATCGGCCAACTGACCGCGAGTAAATCGCACATCCGACCGCAACACGGCCCCGATGTCACTAATATCTAATATTCTGTCTTTCATACGGACGGTATTAGCTTAACTGCGCTGAGAGCTTCATCATTTCCCGTGAGATATTACCCTCCGAGAATTTCGCATAATGGCGGGTCATGTTCGCATTGGTGTGCCCCAAAACTTTGGCGAGAATATCTATTGGCATACCATATTCAACTGCTAAACAGGCAAATGAATGGCGCGCAACATGTGTGGTCAGCGTCTTGTCGATATTGCAGATCGTAGCCAGTTCCTTGAGATATGAATTCATCTTCTGATTGCTGGGAACAGGCAACAGTTTGCCTGTTCTTGCCAACTCCGCATCATTCCCGTATTTCTTCAGCAACGCCAATGGCTGGGGAAGAATGGGGATCCGGCTGAGTACCGCCGTTTTTTCGCGGGGCTTGCGGATCCACATCACGCCGTTCTCATCTTGTGAAATATGTTCCCTGCGCAAATTGTCGGCATCCGTGAAGGCCAGACCGGTCAGGCTGCAAAAAACGAAAACATCCCGGATGCGCTCCAGCCGGGTGTTAGGCATCGGCTTTGCGAGCAACTGATCCAGTTCGTCTTTAGTAAGGTGGTCTTTGGCTTTGTTATGTTCTTCCTTGAGTTTGTAGTATTGGAACGGATTTTTCCCAATCCACTCATTCCGCAGACAGTAGAGGATAAAATTCTTCATACAGCAAAGCAGGTTTACCGCCCCGTTATTCTTGCAGTTGTACGCCGTTTGCAGGAACGAGTTGAACCCGTCGATATATTCATAAGTGACCTGATCGAGCAAAACATCCTCCTTGCGGCACTCCGCGAGCGTGTACTCTTTCAGGTAGCGCAACATCCTGTGATATTTGTTGGCTGTCAGTTGAGTGATCCGGATTCCGGCTTCCCGCTGCCGTTTCTCGCAATAAATACCCAGTTCTTCCAAAAACATCTTAGAACCGGCACGGGGATCTAGAAGGCGCTGCTTGATCGCAAAGCAGTTCGGCTCCTTGCCCTCCTTTATAAGTTGGTCGTAGGCTTGCAGGATGTTCGCCCGGTAGGTTGTGAGGATGTCGTTGATTTGCACCGAAACCCTGTCCCGTGAAAGCGAACGCTCGGCTTTCTGGTTCCATCGGTCCGGCTCGATCTGGCATTGGGTGTAAATCTCGGTGGCTTGTCCGCGCATCGTGATACGGACGTAGATCGGGGCTTTCCCCTTACTGGTGACTTTGGTTTTCTTGCAGAAGAAAACGACACTGAATGTTTTTCGTTCCATAGTGCTACACATTTTAGTTAATGATTAAACGTTATGTAGCGTGGAAATGTTTCGCTCAAATCACTGCAAAACAAAGCATTGATCGCTATTCGTGACCTTTTTCAGGTTCGTGCCGCATAGGTCACGAATTGGGTCATTCCGGCTTGCTTTCGACTGCTTTTTCTTGCTGACCCCTAAAAAGAAAAACCCTCATATATCATTGATATATAAGGATTTTTGCTTCTGTTCACAGTCTCTTGCCGGACTGCCGTGAGCGGAAAACGAGACTCGAACTCGCGACCCCAACCTTGGCAAGGTTGTGCTCTACCAACTGAGCTATTTCCGCAAAATGTATGTTTCGAACGGCACGGGATGCTCTGGAGCATTTTCGTGGTGCAAATGTACGACGAAAATTTAATATTCCAAATATCCGGTTTAAATTTTTCTTGTTTTTTAGCTTCGCGGCAGGGCCGGAAGGCTTATTCCTACAGGAAATCCGGTTGGGGGTTTTGTCGTTTGGTGGGAATTCCCTATTTTTAACTTCTTAACTTATTTCTGATGAATAGACGTGATTTTTTGATCCGTAGCGCGATGCTGGGGGCCGGAGGGATGTTGGCCGCTTCGTTGCCTTCGTGGGCGTACAATTCCTTTACCGTTTTTGACAGCGATCTTTACCGCCGGTTCCAGAACCCGCTGAGCACCGACAAGCCTTTTGTGCGCTGGTGGTGGAACGGCAACCGGGTGGACGCCGGGGAGCTGGTTCGCGAGCTTCGTCTGTTGAACGCGGCGGGCATCGGGGGCGTGGAGATCAATCCCGTCAAGTTTCCCGAGGAGGCCGACGACCTGGGACGCACTCCCCTGCGCTGGCTTTCGACCGAGTGGATGGAGATGCTCAGTGTGGCCTTCGACGAGGCCAAGCGGTTGGGCATGACCTGCGACCTGATCGTGGGCTCGGGCTGGCCTTTCGGCGGGGAATACCTCGAGGGCGAGCAATTGGGGCAGGTGATGGTGATCGCCGTCCGGAAAATCACGGGGCCTCAGCGTTTTGAATGCACGTCCGAAGACCTTTATAAAGAGGCCGACCCGGCCGTGAACAACCCTTACGAAGGGCGGACCTTCGAATTGCAGTCGCTCAAGCTGGTGCCCGATCCCTTGGAAAACATGGCACAGGCGCTCGATCTGAATGAGCAGATCGGGCGGGACAAGATCGTCGTGGATGTTCCCGCCGGGGAGCATGCCCTCTACGCCATGGTGAAGATCACCGCTTTTATGAAAGTTATCAATGGGCTTCCCGGGGCCGACGGGCCGGTGTTGAACCATTTCGACGCGGAGGCCGTTCGCGTCTACCTGGAACGGATGTCCGGGGCGATCGAGGCGCAGACGGGTCCTCTCAAAGACCATATCCGGGCCTTTTTCACCGACGGACTCGAATTGGAAGGGTCCAACTGGACGGGCGATATGCTCTCCGAATTTATCCGCCGCCGGGGGTACGACCCTTCCGAATACCTTCCCCTGACGATGTACAAGACCGGGGGCATGGGCAATGTGATCGATTACAACTACGGCGCGCAGCTGGGCGAGGCCCTGAGTGAAACGGTCGGCCGGGTGCGCTACGACTTCAGCCTGACCCAGGCCGAGCTCCTTATCGAGCGGTTTTTCATTCCGTTCACCGAGTGGGCTCACCGCGTGGGGGTGCTTTCGCGGGTGGAGTGCTACGGCCGCGGGACTTTCCCGCTCAACAGCAGCCTCTACTGCGACATTCCCGAGGGCGAATCCTGGACCACCAACTACCTCAAGCACCGTCCCGGCGAGGAGGTCTCGAACGAGGACTACCGGCGCGGGCGGGCCTACACGATGATCAACAAATACGTCTCCTCGGCGGCCCACCTCGCGGGCAAGCGCACCGTCAGCGCCGAGGACATGACCAATACCTACGACGTGTTCAGCGCCACGCTGGACTTTTTGAAGTTGGGCTCGGACATGAGCATTATCTCCGGGATCACCCATTCGGTCTTCCACGGGTTCAACTATTCTCCCCCCGAGGCCCCCTTCCCGGGCTGGATCCGCTACGGGGCCTACTACAACGAGAACAATACCTGGTGGCCCTACTTCCGCTACTTCACCGCCTACAAGGCGCGGCTGTCCTCGGTTTTGCAGCAGGCCGACATGTTTGCCGACATCGGCATCCTGCCGCCCACGGCCGATATGTGGACCACGATGGGGATGCAGAGCGAGCCTTTCCCGAGCCAGATCAACGTGCCTTACCTCTCGCAGGTGTGGGAGGCGATCGGCAAGCACGGCGGCGGCTCGGACTACCTTTCCGACGAGGTGATCCGGGGGGCTCAACTAAAGGGGGGAAAACTTTGCTACGGGACCCGGAGCTACGGGACCTTGTTCCTGGTGGGGGTCGAGCGGATGAATCCTTCGGAGCTGGAAAAATTGTTGACGTTCGTCGAGCAGGGGGGGCGGTTGTTCTGTGTGGGCACCGAGCCGCATCTGTCACTGGGGCTGCATGAGCATGAGGCCAATGACCGGAAGATCGCCGATCTGATGGGACGGTTGCGCCAATATTCCGACCGTTTTGTCCGTCTGGAACTTCCCTCCGACAACGATTTTATGCCCTGGTACGCCGAGGTGCTGCGCAAGTACGCGATCCGGCCCTACCTCGAAATCGCCGATCCGAATCCCTTCGTGATGCAGACCCGCTACCAGACTTCCGACGGGCAGGAGATCGTTTTCCTGGCCAACACCCACCGCTACAATGACTACAAGACCCGGATCACGTTCTCCGGGGAGATCACCCGGGGGCGTTATGCCTGGGTGTGGGATACGGTAAACGGGGGGGCTTACCGGGTCCAGTTGCCCGCTTCGGGGAGCCTGGAGGTGGACATGGGTCCCGCGGAGTCGCTGCTCTTTGTGTTTAACAATGAAAAAGAGGGTCCCGCGTGGAGGCCCCTTCCGTCGGACGGGCCGGGACGGCAGGAGCTCGAGGGCTGGGAGGTGGAACTGCACCACAGCCGCGAGGGGTGGAGCCGGACGATCCGGATGGAGAGCCTGGAGGATTTGAAGGATACCGAATACATCAACTTTACGGGTACGGTTATCTACCGCAAGACGTTCACGGTCGCCGACCCGACAGCCGCGCAGGTGCTGAACCTGGGCCGGGTGGCCGGGATTTCGGAGGCCTCGCTCAACGGGCAGGAGCTCGGGGTCACCTGGTGCGGCCGCCGGCTCTATGACCTGAGCGGAAAAGTGCGCAAGGGGAAAAACACCCTGGAAGTGAAAGTGACCACCACGATGGGCAACTACATGCGCACGCTCAAAGACAACCTCACCGCCCAGAAATGGACCGCCGGACGCAAAGAGCAGCCCGACCAGTCGATGGGGCTGATCGGGCCGGCGAGTCTTTATTCCCGGACTGTAAAATAGACGGAGATGCTACAAAAAACATTGCTCCTGCTTTTGGGGATCGGCACCGCTTCCGGACTGTGGGGCCAGGGCCGCATGGTCGATTACCGCTATGCCCCCCAGGACCAGGTCTCCACGACTTGCTTCCCGGACGACACCTGCAAAACCATCGTGGGGCCGCAGGGGCAGTTGCTCTATGAGTTCGGGGGAAAGTTCTTCACCTACATCGAGGGCAAACGGGGCTTCCGCACAGTTATCCACCTGCTGGCCGACGAGGGGCAGACCTTCACAGGCCAGCGGCTCCGCTCGGTCCGGGTGCCCGTGGTGGAGACCCGGGCTACCTTCGGAGAGTTGGAGATCGTGCAGGAAGCGTTCGCTTATGCGGAAGATTATATAGAAAACGGGGCTTCGACCCGGCTGGGCAACCGGGAGGATATTCTGCTGACGAGGGTAAAAAACCCGTCCGATCGCAAGCGGGTGATCCGTCCGGTGCTGGTGGTCAACTCCGAGCATCCGGTGCGGGTCGAGGGCCGGACGGTGATTATCGACAGCGGAGCCTGTTTTCAGGTGAGCGAGTCCATCCTCCGAGTAAGGCAGAATCTGGCCGATTTCAAGACCCTGATCGAACTCTCCCCCATTGAGATTCCGGCGGGCGGGGAGCGAATCCTGGCGGGGCTGTATGACAATGGCAAGCCCTCGCGCCTGGCGGAGGCGTTTTCGAAAGATCCCTCCGGGGTGCTGGAGACCTTCCCGCGGCTGCTCGAGCGGGCCGCGGCTTACTGGGAAAACGAGGCCAATATTCCCTACGGCCACATCACCGTGCCCGACGCAGAAATACAAAACCTGCTCGACGCCTCGGCCCGGGGCATCTGGCAGGCCCGGGAGATCAAGGAGGGGCGCTACAGCTTCCAGGTCGGGCCGACCTGCTACCGCGTGCTGTATGTCGTGGACGGGGCCTTTATCCTGGAGGCGGCCACCATGCTGGGCAAGGGAAAAGAGACCCGGGACGGGATCGAGTACATGCTCTCGTTTCAGAAAGAGGACGGCTCGTTCGCCAAACTGAACCGCCGCTACTGGAAGGAGAATGGCATCGTCCTGTGGGCCTGCGTGCGCCATGCCATGCAGACCCAAGACCCCGAGTGGCTGCGCTCCCTATGGGAAAAACTGACGAAAACGTTCGACTTTATCGGGGTGCTGCGCGAGCGCACCTACCACAACGACATTGCGCTGGACGACGGACTGATCGAGCCCGGTTACATCGACGGGGGCCTGGATGGCGGTCCCGACCAGGCCGAGTACAGCAACGTGGTCTGGAACCTCTCGGGGATAAAGGCCATGATCCGGGCGGCCCGCTGGCTGGGCGAGGAGGCGGACGCCGCGCGTTTTCAAAAGGAGTATGATGATTTCTACGCCACTTTCCGCAAGGCGGCCGAGCGGGACAAGCAAGTGGACGGCTTCGGGAATACTTACCTGCCCTGCCTGATGGACCCCAGGTTCCACACCTCCCCCCAACGCGCCCAGTGGGCGTTTTGCCAGAGCATCTACCCGGGGCAGATCTTCGAGCCGGACGATCCCCTGGCCGCCGGTACGCTCTCCATGCTGGAGACCACCCTGCAACAGGGCATGGTGATGGGGACGGGCTGGATTCCGGAGGGAATCTGGAGTTATTTCTCTAGTTTCTACGGCCACGCCTGCCTGTGGACGGGCCAGGGGCAGCGGGCGGCGGACGCCCTATACGCCCTGGCCAACCACGCTTCGCCGCTCTACCTCTGGCGGGAGGAACACAACCCGCGCGACCTGCAGGCCGACCGCTACATCGGGGACATGCCCCACAACTGGGCGAGCGCCGAATTTATCCGGCTGGCCGTGCACCTGCTGGCGATCGACCGGGGCGACGAGCTGCACCTGTTCGAGGGGATGCCCGCCGAGTGGCTGGGAGCGGGCATGAAAACGGCCTTGCATGAGATCACCACCCCCTTCGGGCCTGTTTCGTTCACCCTGCAGGTGGACGCTTCGGGCAAAACGGCTGATCTGCGCATCGAGCCGCTACCCGACGCCGCCTGCCGGGCGGTGGTCGTGCACCTGGCTGAGTGGGGTGACGCCAAGGGTGGAAAAACCCTGCGGCTCGATCCGTGCAAAGACAACCGGGTGTCGATCCGGCTTCAACTTAAATCCGAATAACTAGTCTATTTATGAAAATTTTTTTGATTTCCCTGTGCCTGCTGCTGGCCTCCTGCGCCGGGGGAGTGCGGGTAGATACCTCTAAGGCTCCCGCCACCGGGGGCATCGGCTTGGCTGCCGAAGATGTGCGAACGCTGCTGACGCAAGCCCTTGATACCGAAAAAGGCAAGGGGTCCTATGAAGTTGTTTTCCTGCTGGATTCGACCCTCTCCGACGGGAACTTCGCCGTCCGGGAGGCCGGGCGCAACCGCTTCGAAGTGCGGGGCGGCGACGCGGCCTGCCTGACCCATGCGGCCTATTCGCTGCTCGAACAGATCGGCTACACCTTCGATGTCACGGGGGTGAGCGCTCCCGGGCGCTTCGACCTGGAGGTCCTGAGGGGATTCGACAAGACTTTTACGCCCGCCGTGCGCTGGCGGGGCATCCGCCAGCACGTCAACTTCCCGATGGACATTTCCTCCTACCCCATCGAGGAGGCCAAGGAGTACCTAAAAAATCTGCTGCGCATGCGCTTCAACAAGCTGGCCGTGCACAGCTATCCGGGCCAGTGGTACGAGTGGCCCGTGGGGGACACGGTCGAGTATGCCGGGCATTTTTTCTACGGCGACCGCCACTATTTCTATGACAGCCCCCTGCTGCGCGAAAAGGTCCGCTTCAACGACTCCACGTTCTGCATTCCGGCCGCCGAGCCGCTTTACGACAACGCCCCTCGGCGCAGCACCCTGGCCGTCGCCTGGATGCGTTCGCTGATCGCCACGGCCAAGGATCTGGGGATGATGGTGCAATTTTCGGTCGAGCCCCGGAATTTTTCGGTCGAGGAGTCCGTGCGCCTGGCCCACCAGGTCGTGGATACTTATCCCGACATCGACGCCCTGGAGCTGATCACCACCGAGACGGGCGGCTGGGGCGGCCCCTACAACGAGGGGGCGGTGCGCAAGCTGATCGCGGAGAATTTCCCGCCCGAGGCCCTGCGTGATACCATCGTGCTCAATGCTTTTCAGAGCACCAAAACCGATCTGGACGAGCTTTACGGCCAGATCGCCCGGATTACCCGGACGCTTAAAGCGCTGGAGGGAGACGAGGCTTTCTGTAAAAAAATGCCTGTCCGAAAAATGGGGATCTATTGCACCATGTCCTCCTGCGGCCCGGCGGCCTACCGCCTGGCGCGGTTGGCCCTGCCCGATTACAACATCGCCATTATGCCCTCGCACGGGGCACGGCGGGTGGCTAATGAATTCGACCGGGTGATCCGCAGCGCCGAGGACCTGGCCAAAACCGAGATTTACTCCTGGATCGAGTTCGACGGACTGATGTACATCCAGCAGAATCCCGTCAGCGGGATCGCCACGCTCGAGCGCAAGATGGATTCGCTGGGACGGGGGCTCTGTCCTTCGCTGCTTTTCAATCACTGGCGCACGGCGGAAAACCGTACCGCATTCCGCTACGGCGCCGTCTCGACTTTGGGGAAAATTTCTCCCGAGGCATTCTACCTCGATTACGCCGCGCGGCTGGGCATTCCCGATGCTCCGGCTTTTGCGCGGGCCATGCAGGAGCTCGACCGGGTGGAGGATTTTGTCACCGAAAACCTGTTCAACGTTGCCTTCTGCTGGATGGGGGCCTGGAGCGGCGAGCACAGCCCATTCAATTATGTCAATACCGAAAAAGTGCCTGTGGCCCTGGAGGGCTACCTGCGGGTCGGGGAGATGATCGAAGGATTGTTCGCCCGGACCGATTCGCCCGCCGGGCGAGAGTACCTATCCTTCCTGGGAAACCGGACTTCGGCTTCGGTGGTTTATCTGAAAGCCTTTGAAGAGGTGGGTAAGCTCAAGCCTTTGTGGCGGCAGAGAGAGGGTTCGCTGACGCAGGCCCAGCGGGAGTATGCCGTCGAGACCTGCAACCATGCGCTGCTGGTTTTCGAGCAATTTTTGGACCTGTACGCCCGCCAACTGCCCGACCGGGGTTGCGAAGGGACGCTGGTGAGCGTCTGGAACAGCCCCGTGCGGGGGCTTAAGCTGTTGCGCAGCCGCCTGGGAGGGATTCCGCTGGAGGAACTGCCGCAGAGCAGCAAGCCGGTCGACGCCCCTCCCCTGCCTATGTTATTAGATGGAAAATAATATGATTATGAAAAAAACTTTTGCTTTTTGCCTGGCCCTGGCGCTTTTCTGCGGAAATAGCCGGGCTGCCGACCCGGTCCACATCTACCAGGCCGGAGACAACGGTTACGCCGCCTTCCGGATTCCGGCCCTGGTGACCACTTCCAAAGGGACGGTCCTGGCCTTCGCCGAGGGCCGCAAGCAGGGTCTTTCGGACACGGGTGATATCGACCTGGTGCTGCGCCGTTCGACCGACGGCGGGAAAACCTGGGGGGATATGATCGTGGTGTGGGACGATGGGGTCAACGTCTGCGGCAATCCCGCTCCGGTGGTGTTGGCCGACGGGCGCATCCTGCTGCTGAGCACCTGGAACAACGGGGACGACCCCGAATCGGCCATCCTCGACCGCACGTCGAAGGAGAGCCGCCGGGTCTTCGTGATGGATTCCGGGGACGACGGCCTGAGCTGGTCGAAGCCCCGGGAGATCACGGAGCAGGTCAAGCTCGCGGACTGGACCTGGTACGCCACGGGGCCCTGCCACGCCCTGCTTCTGCAACAGGGCGAGCACGCCGGGCGCATCGTCGTCCCGGCCAACCACGGCCGCTGGATGGGCGACCGCTCGGCCTATTTCTCGCACCTGATCTACTCGGACGACCAGGGAGAAACCTGGAAGATCGGCGCCCAAGGCACCCCCGAGGGAGGCAGCGAATCCTCCGTGGTCCAGTTGGTCAACGGACAGCTGGTGGTGAACACCCGGGACGAGCGACGCGTGCGGCCCGAAGGCCCGGGGCGACTGATGGCCCAGAGCCGGGACGGCGGGCAGAGCTACTTCCGGCAGTACCGCGAAAACACCCTGGTCGATCCCAAGTGCCAGGGGGCGATGATCGCGTTCGTCTACGAGGGACGGCCGACCTCCACCCTACTCTTCTCGAACCCGGTCGACAGCGTCGAGCGAATCCGGATGACCATCACGACCAGCTTCGACGGGGGACGCACCTGGGGCAAACCCGTGAAGATTTACCCCGGTCCCTCGGCTTACAGCGACCTGAGCATGCTCCCCTCGGGCGACGTGGCGATCCTCTACGAAAACGGAGAACAGAACCCCTACGAACGGATCACGTTCGAGACCTTGACGGGGTCTTACTTCGACAAGGAATAACAGAAAGGGAGGCCGATCGGCCTCCCTTTTTTATCTAAACAAATCGCTCCGGTCAATCAACTCGCCTTTCTCCACCCGGTAGAAGCGCTGGTTGCTCTCGGGGCGATCCAAGCCCCCCAGGGCTTCGCGGTAAGGGCCCAGCTTGATGTAGTCGAACGCGCCGGGCTTACAGCCCGCGGGCAGGGTCTCGCGTCCCGAATACCAGGCGGTTTTCAGGCCGCTTTTCCGGCACACTTCCTCCGCCAAGCGTCGCACTTCCTCCGGAGCGCCATCCCCTCCCATAAAACAGATGCAGGTAACCGCCCGGCCATACGTGGCCAGCAGGCCCTCCAGCAGCCCCTCATCGAGCGGCTCCCCGGCCTCCGTCTGCAGGTGCGGGCTGTGGCAGCCCGGGCAGCGGTTGGGGCAACCCGAGAGGTTGAGCGCCAGGGTTACTTCGCCGGGCACTTCCCTGAAGACGACATCATAACTGGCCAGGCGTAGCATAGTGGCGTCGGGCGGCCTCCTGCTGGCGGGGCTGGGAGAAGTTGCTGATGCGCTTCATGTAGCCGATGATGCGGGTCAGGTAGTCCAGGTTGCTGCTTCCGCATTTGGGGCACTGCTTGAGGTTGTTCTTGTCGATGTGGCCGCAGTCGTTGCAGACGGCATTCGGAATATTGAACGTGAAGTAGTTGCAACCTTCCTGGGTCGAGACGCGGATCAGCTGGCGGTACTGCTCGCGGCTGAGGTGCTCGTCCAGGTTGAGGTGCAGGGCCGAGCCGCCGGTCAGGTGCTCGATGTACTTGCGCCCGTGCAGGCGGAACTTGTCGACCACGTTCAACGCAGGGTCTTCGACCAGGTAGAAGTAGCTGTTGTAGCAGTCGCGGCCCACCTTGTAGCCGTCGCGGCGGTCCCACTTGGCGTGCTTGACGCCCACGTTTTCGGCGGGGATCATTTCGCAGTTGAACATCACCTCCTTGCCGCGGTACTTCTTGTTGTAGCGCTCGACGGTGCCGAGTATCTCCTGGGTGAACTGCTCGTAGGCGGGGTTGTCCGAGATTTCGATGTTTAGGAACTCGGCCGCCTCCGTCAGGCCGTTGACCCCGATGGTCAGGTACTGGCGCGAGAGGTTGATGTAGCCCGCGTCGAACAGGGGGAGCATCCCCTTGGAGTGCATCATCTTGAGGTTCTCGTTGTAGGCCATCTGGACCTTGTGCACCAGGTCCACGACCTCCTCCAGGAAGAACTGGTAGGCGATCCCCTGGCGGGCGGCGTACTGGATGCAGCGGTTGAGGTTGATGGTCAGCACGCTCTTCGAGCCGGTCGAGACGCCCCCGGCCCCCAGGGTGTAGCTGAAGCCGTTGTCTGTGATCTCGTTGCGCAGGCGGCAGCAACTGCTCAGCGAGTCGGCGTTGTCGCTCATGTAGGTAAAGAAGGAGTGTCCCTCGGCGTACATTTCGGCCGTGAAGTCGCCGTACTCGGTGTCCTTGGCATCGCCGTTTTCGGTCAACAGAGCCATCGTCTCCACGGGGAAGGTCAGCACGGTGCGGGTGCGCTCGGCGTTGAACCACTTCATAAAGCGCTTCTGCAGCCAGTTGAGCGAATCCCAGTCGGGGGCGCTGCCGTCCGGGAAAACGAAGTTTTCGAACAAGCTGTTGAAGTAGTAGCTGTCGTAGTAGGAAATGTTCCAGAAGACGGCCTGGAAGTTGCGCGCCCCGGTGGGCTGGTTGATCGAGTAGACGATCTGCTCGAAGTAGTCGGTGATGACCTTGTCCAGGCTGCGCTGCTTTTTCGAGAGGTCGACCACCTTGTCGGACTCTTTGTAATACTCTTTCCCGTATTCCAGGCCGATGAAGTAGTTCATGTACATGAGGAACTCGGGTGTGGCGCAGGCCCCGCTCAGCATGCTGGAGACCATAAAGACCATGTTCACGAAGCCGCCGCAGAAGGACTTGAGGTTGGTGGGGGCCTTGGAGTTGCCGCCGATGGAGAGCGTCCCGCCGATCAGCCAGGGGTACATGGTGATGCTGGCGCAGTAGTTGGCCAGGGAGGTCTCGTCGTTCTTGTAGATAAAGTGGTTGTTGAGCAGCTCGAGGTATTTGTCGGACACTTCCTTGCCGTACATCTCCTTGAGGCGGTCGGTGAGCCTGCGGCGGTTGAGGCGGATAAAGTTCGATTTGGGTAGCTCGCCGATCAGCGTGGCGAGGTTCTTCTGCTCGACGTTGGCGTTGGCGTCGTACTTGCTCCCGCTGGCGGCGTTGGTGGCGTCGCAGTACTCCATCAGGAAGCTCAGTTTGTCGCGCACCTCGCGGTCCTCGGTGTGTTTCTGGCGGTAGAGCATGTAGGCCTTGGCCACCGTGTAGTAGCGTTCGGCCATCAGGGCCACCTCCACCTGGTTCTGGATATCCTCCACGGAGGTTCCTTCGGTGATGCTCACCCGGCTGAGGATGTTGGTGATCACATCCTGGGTGGCGAAGCTGCCCACCGAGAGGAAGGCTTTGGCGATGGCGCTTTTGATCTTGTCGATGGAAAAGGGTTCCCGTTTCCCATCCCGTTTGACGATGAATGTCTCCATGGTTGGTATTGATTTTTTAATAATTTTTGGTTCAAACGAGTATGGTGGCGGTGGCAACACCCCGAGGCTTTTCACCCGAAAGCTTCGGATCGTTCGATGGGACAACGGCAGGTCTTCTGACTCGTTCCGGAGGATGCGCCGTCCCAACCTGCATGCAGGTCAGTGGCCAAGGAGGCAACCTCCTGTTCGTGGAACTTACAGCTACGGGGATAGTTCCTGATTTTCACAGGATTCCCTTTTGATCCCGCACGTTCTGGAGCGAACGGTGCCGGGAACCGGTGTTCTGAAAACAAATGTATGGAATCTTTTCCGGCGGGGAGGCCGAAGCCTCGGAGAAGTTATCAACAAGTTATCGGAAAAGAATTTCCGGTGGGCCGGGAGGGGCTTCGGGGAGGGATTTTCGCCGGACGGCAACCGCAAATCCGGAAGATTTTTTATCTTTGAGAACAAAAACCAACCCCATGCGAAAATTCCTGTTTGCTCTACTCGGCTCAGCCCTGATTCTTTCTTCTGCGGAGGCCTCCGGGCAGGAGAGCCTCCGGAGCGGATTCCTGGCCCCGCCCGCGGGCGGAGGCGCCCAGACCTGGTGGCACTGGACCAGCCTGTTCGTCACGCGGGAAGGCATCACCGCCGACCTGGAGTCGATGAAGGCCATCGGCTACGAGACCGCCCACCTCTTCACCACCTCCTCGAGCCCCAAGCCCCCGGGCGACTACCCCGAACTGCTTACCCCCGAATGGCTCGACCTGTTGGCCTACACCGGCCGCGAGGCGCAGCGCCTGGGCCTGACCCTGGGCATCCACAACTGCCCCGGCTGGTCGCTCTCGGGCGGCCCGTGGATCAAGCCCGAGGACGCCATGCAGATGCTGGTCAGCTCCGAGACCAACGTGGACGCCTCCTCCGGAAAAATCGTCCTCCCTACCCCGGACCACCGCGAGGGCTACTACCGGGACATCGCCGTGCTGGCCTTTCCCGATCGCAACCGCCACGAGCGGCCCTCTCTGACGGCCGATTTTCCGATCGGCTCGGCTGGAAAACTGCTGGACGGGGATTACAACAGCTACATCCGGCTGCCCATCCGCGAGCCGGGCTCGCAGGCCGTCGTGACGCTCGAATACGAAACTCCCTACTCGCCCCAGTTTATCGAACTGAGCTTCGGGGAAGTGCACCTGCACGTCAAAGGCTCCATCGAGGCCTCCGCGGACGGGAAAACCTACCGGGAGGCGGCCGTGTACGATTACAAGATCCGCACCGACCTGGGGATGCCCAAGTACATCCGCCTGAACGAGAACGCCCGGGGGGCCCGCTTTTTCCGGGTAACCTTCCAGTACCGCCCCTACCGGGTGTGGATGACCCCGGCCAACGTGCGCCTGAACGAAATCCGGCTGCTGGCCTCGCCGATGATCCCGGACGTGGACAGCCGCAACTCGGCCATGGAGGACGCCTTTTCCTACAAGCCCTTCGAGGCGGATTACACCTCGGAGGGCATCGATCCTTCGGGGATGCTCGATCTTTCGGATCGTCTGCGCGCGGACGGCACGCTCGACTGGAAGGTGCCTTCGGGAGCCTGGACCATCCTGCGCATCGGCCACACCCCGACGGGCAAGACCAACGGCCCCACCCACTTCACCGGACTGGAATGCAACAAGATGGACCGCCGGGGCCTGGACGCCCACTGGCCCGAGATGATGGGCAAGGTGATCGAGACGCTGCGGCCCACGGGAGCGCTGAAATACGTGATCGCCGACAGCTACGAGGCGGGCGGGCAGAACTGGACGGACGATTTTGAGCAGCAGTTCCTTGCTCGCCGGGGCTATGCCTTGCGGCCTTACCTGCCTGCGGCGATGGGCTTTGTGGTGGGCACGCCTCAGCGGAGCGCGCGTTTCCTGTATGATTTCCAGCGCACGATCTCGGAATTGTTCGCCGAAAATTACTACGACTATTTTGCGGAATTGTGCCACCAGAACGGGCTACTGGCCATCACGGAAGCCTATTTCGGGCCTTTCGACTACCTGCGGGCCGCCCGCTCGGCCGACGTGCCGACCGCCGAATTCTGGATCAACTGGGATGAATCGGCCTCGCGCATGCCCGCTTCGGCCGCCCACTTCCACGGGCGAGGGCAGGTGGGCTGCGAATCCTTCACCACCGACGCCGCCAAAGGGCGCTGGCAGCAGGACCCGCGGCAGCTTAAGGAGTACGGCGACCGGGCCTGGATCCAGGGTATTTCCCAACTGGTAATGCACTCCTTCGTCCACCAGCCCTTCCTCAACGTAGGGCCCGGTTATACGCTGGGCGTCCACGGCTCGCAGCTCAACCGCCACAACACCTGGTGGCGCTACGGCACGGGCTGGGTGGAGTACATCAACCGCTCGCAATACCTGCTGCAGGCCGGGCTGCCTGTCTCGGAGCTGCTGGTGCTCTCGGGCGAGTCGGCGCCTAACCGCTATCCGGTCTACGATACGCTGCTGGGGGCGGGGTATAATTACGATTTTTGCTGCGTGTACGACCTCTACGACTGCGCCCGGATCGAGAACGGGCTTTTAGTCGCCCCCTCGGGCGCCACCTACGACCTCCTCAGCCTGGGCGAGGACCGCTACCTGACGCTCAAGACACTCCGGCGGGTCCATGAGCTGTTGCTCGCCGGGGCCTCCGTCTGCGGGAGTCCTCCCCTGGGATCGCCCTCGCTTTCGGACGACGAGGCCGCCTACTGGGCCCTGGTGGAAGATATCTGGGGCGACACCCCTCCGGGCGCGGTGCGCTCCGTGGGCCGGGGAACCCTGGTCAATACTTCGGACGCTCACCTGGCGCTCGCTAAACTGGATATCGCGCCCGGCGTGACGCTGCCCACGGCCGTGGACGCCATCCACCGCCGGGATGGCGACACGGATATTTACTTCCTTTACAACGACACCACGGCTACCACCAGCGGCAAGTTCGCTTTCCGGGTAGAAGCGGGCCGAACGCCGGAATGGTGGGATGCGCAGACCGGGGAAACGAAGAATCTGGCGGTCTGGAAGAGGAGCGGCAAGCAAACTATCGTTCCGCTTACGCTGCCGCCCCACGGCTCGGCCTTCGTGGTGTTTTCGCCGGGAGAAGCGCCCCATTTGCTCGAGTTGCAAAGTGCGGCCAACCGGCCCGGCGCCCTGCCCTCCGTGACCGCGGAAAACCGGGATGGAACCGTTTCGCTGCTCTTCGGCGAAACGGCCCAGGCCACCGTGACCCTGCCCGACGGGAAGACAAAAACCCTGAAAGCCAACACTCCGGAGCCCATCGACCTGAGCCACGACTGGCATGTCGGCTTCCCGTCCGGACGGGGGGCTCCCGAAGCGGGGATCGAGTTGATGGAATTGATCTCGCTGAGCGACCACCCCGACGAGGGTGTGCGCTATTTCGCGGGGACGGCCACTTACACCCGCCGCTTCGCTTTGCCCAAAACCTGGAGCGGTCAGGGCAGCCGGGTGGTGCTGGACCTGGGGACGGTGCGCAACCTGGCCGAAGTGAAGGTGAACGGCCAACGGGCCGCCCTGCTCTGGACCGACCCGTTCAGCGTCGACATCACCGACTTCCTCCAAAGCGGGGAGAACAGCCTCGAGTTGGCCGTCAGCACCCTGTGGGTGAACCGGCTGATCGGGGATGCGCGCAACACCTCCCCGGTGCCCATGAAGGGGGAGTTTCCCGAATGGGTGCTCGCCGACCGTTCCGATTCGGGCCTGGGGCATTACTCCTATTCGCATTGGAAAGGCTGGAGCGCCGGAGACGAGTTGCAGCCCTCGGGCTTGATCGGTCCGGTCATGCTGCGTTGTTTGATCAGTAAACCTATTTTATAAGTATGCTTCGAAAAATTCTTCTCGCCTCCCTGCTTCTGCTGCCGGGCCTGCTTTATGCGGCGGCCCCGGAGGCTCCACGCGCCGTCCGGTTGACCTGCGAAGATGTCGCCCAGCCCGTCGGCCTGACCGAAACGCCCTACCTGGGCTGGCAAACCCGGGCCTCCGACGGTTTTATCCAGGGGGCTTACCAAATCCAGGTGGCTTCTTCTCTTGAAAAATTGACCGCAGGCCAGGCCGACGTTTGGGAAAGCGGCCGGGTGACCTCGCGTACTCAAAGCTATATTCCCTGCGGGGGAGCCTTGCAGTCGTTCTCCCGCTACTGGTGGCGGGTGAAGGTTTGGAGCGATGACGGCCGGGAAGGCTCTTGGAGCGAACCTTCGCGCTTCGTCACCGGTCCGCTCAAGCGCAGCTTCTGGCGGGCGCTGTCGTTGAAGACGACATTTCCGGAGGTGGGCATGGCCCGCAAGACCTTTACCTTGAAGGAAAAACCCGTGGAGGCCTATCTTTTCGTGGCCATCGGGGGTGAAAAGAGCAACGCCGTGAATGCCTACCTCAACGGACAGCGTGTGGGCGGTGACTGGCTGCGGCCGGGGCCCCTGGAGTATTTCACGCTGGGGATGCGGGGCTATGAGGTGTCGGATTTGCTTGAAACAGAAAATGTTATCAACCTGGACTACGTAGCCAACGCCAGCCTCGTGCTGCAACTCTACTACGCCGACGGGCGCGAGGAGCAAATCCTCTCGGACGGTACCTGGCAGCTCTACAACGGCACGTCTCCTTATACGCTGGGCCACACCAACCATGTGATGAACCACGGCAAGTGCGAGACCTTCGACGCCCGCCTCCAACCCGCGGCCTGGTACACCCCCGTCTGCGACACCACGGGTTGCAAGAGCGCCGTCCCCGAGAGCAGCATCACCTGGGGCCCGGTCTACATCCGCTACCAGCCCCTGGGCACACCCATCGAGCAGACGCTTTCGCCCGTGGCCATCGAGCCCCTTTCGCGGGGGCGGTGGCTGGTGGATTTCGGGCTGAATGTTTCGGGATTTCCGGAGTTCACGGTGCACAACTGCACGGACTCGGTTATCGTGCGCACCGCCGAGCACATCACCCCCGAGGGCGAGGTGGACAAGGTGCAGTACGGCTCCTGGGCGCCCCCCTTTGTCAAATACCTGCCCCGGGGCGATCAGAGCGAGACCTACCGGCCCCGGTTTATGCACAACAGCTACCGCTACCTGGTCGTCGAGGGGCTGCCCTACCGCCCCGCGCCGGAAGATTTCCGATCGTTTTTTATCCACTCCGAAGTCAGGAAGGACACCCGTTTCGCCAGCTCGGACGAGGACCTCAACTTCCTGTACGGCTGCATCGAGCGGGGATTCCGGGCCAATTTGGTCAACCTGCCCACCGACTGTCCGGGCCGCGAGCGCCGGGGCTGGAGCGGGGACTCTTTCGTGGTGGTCGAAGCCCAGAGCATCGTCTGCAACGCCTACCCGCTCTACCGCCAATGGATGCAGAGCCAGCAGGACGCCCAGCGGCTGAGCGGCTGGATCTCGGTGGAATTCCCGATGATGACCGACGGGAGCATCGACCTGGTGTGGCCCATGAGCATCATTATCAATCCCTGGGAGTTGTACCGCCAGACGGGAGACCTGGCCGTGCTCGAGCGGATGCACGAGGCGATGACCCGCTACATGGATCTGCTGCGGGCGGTGAGCGACGACAAGGAATTACTGGATAAGACGCTCTTTAGTTATGGGGACTGGTGTGCCCTCGATAAGGCCGGAAAACCCTTCCTGGGGGCCGTCTATTACTACCATGCCGCGGAGTTGATGGCGAAGGTGGAAAAGCTTCTTGGTAATTCTTCCAAGGCCGCCGAATACGCTGCCCTGCAACAAAAGATCGGGGCCTCGGTCAACGAAACTTACCTGCACCGCAATGATGCCGGGCGGTATTATTACGACAACGGATCGCAGAGTTCCTCCGTGCACGCGCTCTACTTCGGCATCTGCCCGCCGGAGCGGGAGCAGGCCGTTTTCGACTATATTCTGGAGGACATCCGGGCCAAGGAGGTGCACACCTGCGGCTTTATGGGCAACACCTGGATCTACCCGTTGCTCTCGCGATTCGGGCGCAACGACCTGGCTTACGACCTGCTCACTTCGAAGGTTCCTAAGAAAGGCAACCTGCTGTGGACCACGCACCAGTGGGGCGCCACCATGCTGCCCGAGAACTACGAGGGGAACGGTTCGCTAAGCCACGCCTTTTTCGGGGGCGGGCCCGCGCTGTGGATGTTCCAGGGCCTGGGAGGCATTACCGCCGAAGAAGCGGGTTACAGGACCTTCGCGGTAAAACCTTACTTCCCGCCCCGGCTCGACTCGCTGGATATCCAGACCGAGACCGCTTACGGGCCGATCGCCCTAAGCTGGAAACGCAAAGGGACTAAAATCCAGGTGAGCCTCGAGGTGCCGCCCAACACCACGGGGAGCCTGAGCCTGCCTGACGGAAGCAACGCGAAAGGGCTGAAATCGGGCATCCACACCTTTGAATTCAGACCGTAATTAAAAAAGCGACCCTCGGGTCGCTTTTTCGCTCTTATTTATTTGCCTCGGCCCAGGCCTGCAGTTTTTCGATGGCTGTGGAGAGTACCCCGGCCGAGCCCCGGAAAGTGCCCGAGCCCGAAGGCTTGTTGTCGACGCTGTACCATTCATAAAAACCTTTGTTCACGACCACCCGCTCCAACATGGGTTGCAGGGCGTCGTAAGCCTCCCGGACGAAGCCGTTGTCGACCAGGGTCGAGACCGTCCGGCCCCCGAACCAGGTCCAGTCGCCGCCGTTCTGGTAGGAGTAAGGCCGCATATCGGCGTTCTTGAAAAAGCCCTCGGGATAGGGCGGATACATCGTCAGCCCGACCGAGGCCGCCCCGGATTCCTTCACATTGCGGAGCATCCATTCGTAGGAATTTTTGACATGCTCCGGAGTGAGCAAGCCCGCCTCGATGGCCACGGTGGTTCCTCCGTGGTAGAAAACGTCGTTCTCGAGGAAATCGGCCGGGAAGGGCGATCCGGAGAGGTAGATGTGCGGGATGAATTTTCCGCGCCCGGCGTCCCAGAGGTGTTCCATGATCCGCTCCCGGATCCCGTGCTGCACTTCTCCCAATCGGCCTCGGCGGGCTTCGGGAAGCATCTCGAAGTACATTTCCAGCGCCAGGACGAACATGGCATTGTCGTAAATATCCAGGGCCAGGTGGGTGTTTTCGTCCAGGACCACCCCCCAGGAGGTTTCGGGCTGGATATCGCCCCAGTCGGCCGTGGTGGCCCCCCAGAGCAATCCGTACTCCGCAGAATAGCGTTCGCTGAGCAGCCAATCCATCGCCCACTCGAGGCGTTCGCGCACGTTTTTGCCGGCTATTACCTCATCGAGGATCGAGCGGTCGCCCGTGGCTTTTACATACTTGCAAATCGCTTGAATCAAAGCCGACTCCTGGTCGGTCTCCACGGTGTTTTTGTGGGCGGCGTACTGCGGGGCCAAGTCCGAATAGCGGAAGGCGTAATCGATCGGGGAAGTCCCTTTGGGGATGAATCCGTCGACGATGTCGCCGCCGGGGCCCTGGAAGCGGAAAAAGGTCAGCAGGTTCTCGCGGATCACGGCGCGGTCGTACTCCTGACAGGAAATCTCGATAAAGGTATTGAGGTCGCGGATCCACACTTCGCCGTAGTGGTCCCCGGCGGTAAAGCCGGTGCGGATCACGGCCCGGGCCATCGAGTCCACGCGGACCATCAGCATGTCGGAGAGGATTTCGCGGGAGAGGGCGCGGTCGGTTTGCCGGGCGCCTCCGCAGGCCATCAGCAAAAACGGGAGAGCCAATAGGATGCTTTTTTTCATCGCAGAAGGGATTTTGTCAGAAGCCTAAAGCTACATCTTTCCCCGCAAATTAACAAAACTTTCATCTTTGGAACAGAAATTGGATAGACCTCCTGCAGGATACAAAACTGACACCTAAAAACATACCGCCATGAAAAAGCACCTCTCCCACCATACGTTAAGCGTGGTCATCCTCTCCTCCCTGCTGCTCGCGGGCAGTTCATCCCTGAAGGCCCAGCTGCGCGGCGACCACCTGCTGGGCCTCGTAGGCCTGCAATCGGGTACCCAGGCACCCGCCGGATTGAACGCCGTGCTGATCCCCGCCTATTTCTACACCACGGACCGCTTCAAGAACGCCGACGGCGACGTCAGCGCCAAAAACCTCGGCATGGTCAGCTACCTGACGGCCCCTGCCTTTTCGTGGGTGATCAAGCCTAAAATCCTGGGCGGCAACCTGGGCGGCTCGGTGCTGATCCCCTTCGTCACCAACAAGATCGAAGCCGGGGACGCCGACTCCCGCTCCTCGTTCAACCTCAGCGACATCTACCTGCAACCCGTCCAGATGGGCTGGCACTTCAAGCAGGTCGACGTCACGGGGGCCTTCGCCCTCTACATCCCCGCGGGGAAGTACACCCTCGGGGACGACAACAACAGTGGCCTGGGCATGTGGGGCTACGAATTCTCGGCCGGGAGCACTGTCTTTTTCGACAAGAAAAAAGAGTGGAACGCTTCGGCGCTCCTCTCCTACGAACTGAACAGCAAAAAGAAAGACTCGGAAATGCGGGTGGGCAACGTGCTGACCATCGAAGGCGGCGCGGGCAAAACCTGGTACAAGAAGACCAAGGGCCCGGTGCCCGTGATCTTCAACGCGGGCCTCAACTACTACATGCAGTTCAAGACCACCGGCGACCAGATCCCTCTGGGCAGCACCAGCTACTTCCTGGCCACGGACAAGGACCGCGTTTTCGGGCTGGGAGCCGAGGGCAACGTCTTCATCCCCTCGATCCGCTCGTTGATCACCCTGCGCTGGATCAGCGAACTGGGCGCCGTCAACCGCTTCCAGGGCAACACCTTCCTGCTGAGCTGGGCCTACAACATCAAAACATTTAAATAATCCGCCATGCGCAACCAGATCATACTGATCCTCTCTGCCGCGCTCCTGCTCGGTGGATCACTCTCGGCCCAACCCGCCGGGGACAAGCAGATCAACCCCTTCCACGAGCACTACGCCGACAGCCTGAAGGCCATGGACTACAAACCTCCCTTCCCGATCCTGGCGCGCAAGGCCTATAAGAGAGGGTTCGACATACCCCTGCCCTACGGCGTGGGAGCCACGTTCTTCTACATGAAGCAGGGCATCGACATCACCAACACCCAGATCGGTTTCAATGGCGGCACGCCGATCGATCTGAGCGACCAGATCGTCTACGGGGACGTGGTCAACACCATCAGCGTGGTGACGCTCCGGCCGGACATCTGGCTCTTCCCGTTCCTGAACCTCTACGGGCTGGCGGGCTACGGCGGCTCGAACGTAGTGGTGCCGATCCAATCGGTGGGGGGCAACCCGGTCGACTTCTCCACCAAGCAGCGCTTCGGGGTGAGCTCCCTGGGCTTCGGGGCGACCCTGGCCGCGGGCTTCGGGCCTGTCTTCCTGACCGTGGACAACAACATGAACTGGGCCAAGACCACCCTGGTGACCAAGGCCATCCCGGCCTACACCCTGGACATCCGCATCGGGCACAACTTCATCAGCGCGCGCCATCCCGAGCAAAGCATCACCGTCTGGGTCGGGGCCTTCATGCAGAGCATCGCCTCGAGCACCGTCGGGCACATCGCCCTCTCGGACGTGATCCCGACCGAAAAAGCAGAGGACCTCAAGCAGCGGGTCGATGACAGCAAACTGCCGCAACCGGCCAAAAACCAGATCGACCAAGCCATCGACAACCTGGTAAGCACGACCGTAGACTACCGCCTCGACAAGACGGTGGCCGGGCCTTGGAACATGATCCTCGGGGTGCAATACCAGTACAACAAGCACTGGCAGGGCCGCCTCGAACTGGGTATGCTGGGAGAGCGGTCGCAATTGATGCTAAGCTTCAATTACCGCTTCCAATAAACGATTTCGGGCCATGAAACGTGCGTTGTTCATACCGATCCTCCTGCTGCTCTGGGCCCCCGGCCTGCGGGCCCAGGAGCCCGCGGCCCCCGAGGACAGCCTGCCGGTCAAAAAGGAATCGTGGCTCAAACGCTTCGAGACCAAGCTCCAAACCAAGCACGCCGCCAAGGAGCGCAGCGGAGCCTTTATGATCACCCCCCTGGCGGGACCCGGCTACACCCCCGAACTGGGCTTCACCATCGCCGGGGGCGTCCTCATGTCGCTACGCACCGACCGCAGCGACTCGACCCTCCAGCGCTCCTCCTTTCCGGTGAACATCGGATACGGCACCCACAACGCCTTCTTTATCAGCTCCACGGTGACCACGTTCTGGCTGCACGACAAGCTGAGAGTCTACGCCGATCTCAACTTCAAAAACATGGAGGACAACTATTTCGGCATCGGGTACGAGGCCGGGGAACACACCCCCAAGAGCGACACCACCACGGGCTACAAGCGGCTCTGGGCGCAGTTCTCCCCGCAGTTTCTCTGGCAGTTCCGCAAGAACTTCTTCGTGGGGGGCGGCTTCGATCTCAACTACACCCGGGGCAGCAAGGCCGCCGACCCCGTGGCTGCCGACCCTGTGTACGCCTACTACAACCCCCTGCCGTTCAACATGGGCCTCAAGGCCACCTTCCAGTACGACTCGCGCGACGTCTCCGTGAACGCCTACAAGGGTGCTTTCGTCGAGCTGGACGCCGCGTTCTACGGGCACTACCTGGGGGGGCAGAACAACTACCAGGTCTACACCCTCGACGCCCGCAAGTATTTTCCGGTCAGCCGGAGGCCCGGGCGCCTGATCGCCGCCCAGATCAAGGGCCGCTTCGGCGTGGGCAGCATCCCCTACGGGGAGATGTCGCAACTGGGCACCCCCTACGACCTGAGGGGCTACCTCTGGGGCCAATACCGCGACAAATCGATGGTGCTGGCGATCGCCGAGTACCGCCACAAGTTCTACAAACGGGACGGCAAACCCAGCATACACGGCGTGGTGGCCTGGGTGGCCACGGGCTCCATAGCGGGCGACATCAGCCAGATGAGCCACTGGCTGCCCAACGGGGGGATCGGCTACCGCCTGGAGGTGCAGCCGCGGATGAATGTCCGGCTGGACTACGGGATAGGGAAAGGGTCGCACGGATTCTACTTCAACTTCAACGAAGCTTTTTAATCGGCAGGATTTTCGTACCTTTAGGGGACGAAAATCCTGACCGCATGAAAATCATATCCCTTTCCTTGTTCATCCTCTGCGGCTGCGGACTCCTGCGCGCCGCCGAGCCCGTCCTTCCCTCACCCAAGCAGGTGCTCTGGCAGCAGATGGAGCAGATCATGTTCGTGCATTTCGCCCCCAACACCTGGCAGCAGACCGAAAAGGACGACCGCTCGCTCCCCCTCGGCCGGATCAATCCCACGCAGCTCGACGTCAACCAATGGATCGATGCGGCCGAGTCCTTCGGCGCGAAGATGATCCTCTTCGTGGCCAAGCACACCGGCGGATTCTGCTGGTGGCAGACCGAGTCGACCGGGTACAGCATCAAAAACACCCCTTACAAAAACGGGCAGGGCGACCTGCTGGACACCCTGGCCAAAGCCTGCTTCGAGCGTGGCATGAAGCTGGGCATCTACATCTACCCCGGCGACGACACCTGGGGCGCCTACATCGGCGGGGGCGGCCGTACCCAGGACCCGGCCCGGCAGGAGGGCTACAACCGGGTGCTGCGCATGCAGTGGGAGGAAGTGCTCTCGCGCTACGGGCGTCAGATCGCCGAGATCTGGTTCGACGGCAGCCTGATCGTCCCTTTGGAGGACATCATCAAAACCCACGCCCCGGATGCCGTGGTCTTCCAGGGCCCTTTCGCCGACATCCGCTGGGTGGGCAACGAAAAGGGCGAGTGCCCCTACCCCAACTGGTACACCGTGCCCACGGCCGAGGGCCGCTCGGGCGTGGCCACGGCCGAGCAGAGCAACCCGGACGGGGAGCTGTGGATGCCGGTGGAAGTGGACGTCCCGTTGAAAAATCACAACTGGTTCTGGAGCAGCATCAATAGCAAAAACCTGCGCACGCGCGAGGAGCTGATCAACATCTACTACAAAAGCGTGGGCCGCGGCGCCATGCTGCTGCTCAACGCCGCTCCCGACACCACGGGACGGATCCCGGCCGAAGACATGGAGCTCTATAAGTGGCTGGGGGACGAGGTCCGCAACCGCTTCGGGGAGAGCGTCGCCGAGACTTCGGGACAGGGGGATACCCTGCTGCTGGCCTTGCCGCAGGCCACGGTGATCGACCACGTTATGATTCAGGAAGAGATCGCTATGGGGCAGCGGGTGCGCCGCTACGTGATCGAGGGATTTTCCGAAGGAGGCTGGAAAACCTTAGCCGAGGGACAATCGGTGGGACAGAAGCGGATCGAAATCTTTGAACCGGCCCGGGTGGAAGCCGTGCGCCTCAGGGTGACCGAATCCTCTTTCCGGCCCTTGATCAGCCGCCTGGCCGCATTCCGGGCCGGGCCCCTGCCCGCCGATCCCTCCATCGGAGCCCGCGGCGAGCATAAAGCCGGGGAAGTGACCCTGGGTCCCGGCGGAGCCTTCGAACTCGACCTCTCGCCCCGCATCCCCACCGCCGGGCAATACACCCTGCGCCTGCAGGTCGGGACCTTCAACATCCGGCCGGAAACGACGGAGCTCTGGTTGCAGGGCGTCGAAACGCCGGGCTTCGCCACGATCCTGGTCGACCGCACCGTCGCGCTCAACATCACGGCCCACCCCGACGGCAAACCGGGGAGCATCGTCGTCAAAGGAACGATGGGCGACAAATATGCGGGGAAATCCCTGTCGTTATTCCTGAAATAATCTTATATTTGCGTTTATCTAAAAACCGCTCTAATCCTATTTCCCGTATGAGTTCTAACGCCAAACTGGTCTCCCGCTCGGTGCTCGTGCCGTTTATCCTGGTGACCACCCTCTTCTTCGCCTGGGGTTTTGCCAACGACATCACCAACCCCATGGTCAAAGCCTTCTCGAAAATTTTCCGGATGAGTACCACCGACGGGGCCCTGGTCCAGCTGGCCTTCTACGGGGGTTACTTCGCCATGGCCTTCCCGGCCGCCCTGTTTATCCGCCGGTTCTCCTACAAATCGGGCATCCTGGTGGGCCTGGCCCTCTACGCCGCCGGGGCGCTGCTCTTTATCCCGGCCGCCCAGACCGGGCTCTACTTCCCCTTCCTGATCGCCTATTTCATCCTCACCTGCGGGCTGTCGTTTCTGGAAACCAGCTCCAACCCCTACAGTCTCAGCATGGGCGACGAGGCCACCGCCACGCGCCGGCTCAACCTCTCGCAGGCCTTCAACCCCATCGGCTCGCTGCTGGGGATGTTCTGCGCCATGAACTTTATCCAGGCGCGGCTCAACCCCATGGACACCGCCGAGCGGGCCCTGCTCTCCGAGGCCGAGTTCGAGGCGGTCAAAGCCTCCGACCTGAGCGTGCTGATCGCCCCCTACGTCGTCGTGGGGCTGGTTATCCTGGCGCTGTTCGTCGTGATCTACCTGGTTCCCATGCCCAAAAACGGGGACAAGGACCACTCGCTCAACCTGGGACGCGTCTTGAAGCGCATCCTGGCCATCCCGCGCTACCGCGAGGGGGTGATCGCCCAGTTCTTCTACGTGGGCGCCCAGATCATGTGCTGGACCTTCATCATCCAATACGGCACCCGCATCTTTATGAACCAGGGAATGGAAGAACAGGCCGCCGAGGTACTCTCGCAGCGCTATAACATCGTGGCGATGGCCATTTTCTGCGTCAGCCGCTTTATCTGCACCTTCCTGATGAAGTACATCTCGGCCGGTAAGCTGCTGATGATCCTGGCCGTGGGCGGGGCGGCCCTGACGGCCGGCGTGATCGGCTTCCAGGACATCACGGGCCTCTACTGCCTGGTGGGCGTGTCGGCCTGCATGTCGCTGATGTTCCCCACCATCTACGGGATCGCCCTCGAAGGACTGGGCGACGACGCCAAGTTCGGCGCCGCGGGGCTGATCATGGCCATCCTCGGGGGCTCCATCCTGCCTCCCGCCCAGGCCGCCATCATCGACTGCGGCACGGTACTGGGCCTGCCCGCGGTCAATGTCTCCTTCATCCTGCCGTTGATCTGCTTCCTGGTGATCATCGTCTACGGCTACCGCAGCCACAACATCCACCACCGCCACAAATGGGCCAAATCATGAAAAAACTACTCTTCGCCGGGTTGCTGGCGGGCCTGATCGGCTGCTGCGGCAACAACAACACGCAATCCCCGGATTACGAAATAAACGACACCTATATGTGGAAAAATGATCTTACCTCCATGCTGCCCCTGATGGGCCACCGCAACTGGATCCTGGTCGTCGACCAGGCCTACCCCTGGCAAAGCGCCCAGGGCCTGATGGTCATCGACACCAAAGAACCCATCGAGCAGGTGCTCCCCGAGGTGCTGAGCGCGGTTGATTCCGCAAAACACATCAAGCCGATCATCTACACCGACCTAGAACTGAACTACCTCGACGAGGCGATCTGCCCGGGCGTAACCCCCGTACGCGAGGCACTCACGGCCGCACTCAAGGAGTACCCGGTCAACACCATTCCCCACGAGCAGGTGTTTCCGCGCATCGACGAGGCTTCGAAGTTGTTCCAGATCATCGTGCTGAAAACCACTTCCCACATCGCTTATTCCTCGGTCTTTATCGAGTTGGACTGCGGGTATTGGAACGACACCTCAGAGAAAGCGTTGCGGGCGCGGATGGCAAAATAAATTTTTCGCCCGTCCCCGAAAGACGATCGGCTATGACACAGGAAAATGCGGTAAAATTGTTCGAGGATAAGCAAGTGCGTTCGGCTTGGGATTCCGATGCCGGGAAGTGGTATATTTCCATAGTTGACGTTATCGAAATTCTGACCGGCAATGAGCGCCCCCGCAAATATTGGGACGATCTCAAAAGGAAATTGAAAGCGGAAGGGAGTGAACTGTCCGAAAAAATCGGACAGTTGAAAATGCCTGCAACAGATGGCAAAATGCGTCTGACCGACGTCGCCGACGTAGAGCAACTATTCCGGTTAATTCAATTCAATCCATTCCCTCGCCGAAAGCCGAGCCGTTCAAGCGGTGGTTGGCCGAAATCGCCCGACAACGGCTCGAGGAGATCGACGACCCCGAGCTGGGCATCGACCGCATGATGGAGTTCTACCACCGCAAGGGCTATTCCGAAAACTGGATCAATCAGCGCCTCAAATCCATCGAGGTACGCAAGGAGCTCACGGACGAATGGGAACGGCGCGGTGTAAAAAAAGGGCAGCAATACGCCACCCTCACCGACATCAACCTCCGCATGGTCGGGAATGAATACCAAGCGGTACAAACAGTTCAAGGGATTGAAAACCGAAAGTCTCCGGGACAACATGACCAACCTCGAACTGATTATGAACATGCTGGCCGAGGCTTCAACGACCGAGATTTCGAAAACGAAAGGCCCCAAGACCTTCGAAGAAAATACCAAAGTCGCCCGGCAGGGAGGATCGGTCGCCGAGGCCGCCCGCAGGCAACTCGAAGCCAAAGGCGGAAAGGTCGTCACCCGGCTCAATGCCAAGTCCCTGAAACGACTGAAAGAAACAGACGAGGAGTAAGAACGAAGAGGTCGCCCTTTCTCGGAGAAAGAGTTGCGGGCGCGGATGGCAAAATAGATTCTCGTCCCGAAACTCAGCACATAAAGAGGCCGCCCCATTTGGATGGGGCGGCCTCTTGTTTTGGGGCGTTACTCCGATTGCAGGGCTTTGACCGGATTGGCCGTGGCGGCCTTATAGGTAAGTAAAGTAACTGTCAGGACGGTGAGCACCACGACCAGCAACAGCACCAGCGCGAAGACCCACCAGTAGATCGGGGTTTTCACCGTGTAATTTTGCAGCCATAGCCCCACGGCGTACCAGGCCAGGGGGGTCGCCAGGACGAAGCTGACGGCGACGATGCGGATGTAATTGCGGTTGAACAGGGCCAGGATTTCCTCGACCGAAGCCCCGAAGACGCGGCGCACACCGATCTCCTTGCGCTTGAAGCGGGTCTCGAACGAGATCAGCGAGAAGACCCCCGAGAGGGAGATCAGGATGGCCAGCACGCTGAAGAAGCTAATCAGCGAGGTGTTCTGCGCGTCCTTGCGGTAGAGGCTCTCGATGTGAGCATCGAGGAAGTAGGGGTCCTCCTTGGATGAGGGATCCATTTTCCGGGCCGTCTCGCGGACATAGCCCATGAGGGCGCCGTAATCCGCCGCATTGACTTTCATGTAAATGCGGTCGGGCTCCCCCCACCCTCCAATGCCGGCGGCTATAAAACCGAAAGGCTCCACCTCGTATTGCAGGGGCCGGACATTCAGGTTTTCGAAAAAGCCGACCACCTCGTAGGGCCCGATTTGTTCCCCCAACCGGATGTCGTATTGCTGCTGCCCCTTGCGGTTCATCATCAAGGGGATCCTCCCTCGATGCGCGGCCTCGCTGGTGCCGTAATCTTTCTGGTCATCGGAGGGTGAGAAGCCTTGTCCTTCATAGATCCGGATGCCCATCAGCGAGAGGAAGCCCGAGGAAATGTCGACGGCTTGGAAGGTGATCCGTTGCCCGTCCGGCCGCAGGGCCGCCTTCTCCCACATGCTTTCGCTGACGAGCTCTTTGCGGATAAACGCCGTTTGCCGGATGTCGGGATTGGCCTGCAATTCCATATTCAGGGCGTGGCGCTGCCGGATGAGCTCCTTGTTGAGTTTGAGAACCAGGATCTGCTCCTTGTCGAATCCCAGGTCGCTCTGCCGCAACAGGCTGTACTGGAGGTTCATAAAGACCGCCAGGGCGATCAGGGCGATGGAGACCACGTACTGGAAGGAGACGAAGGCCGTGCGCAACCGCCGTCCCTGGCCGGAAAGAGCGAACGAGCCCTTGAGGACCATGGCCGGAGGGCGCGAGGTGGCCAAGGCGGTCGGATAAAGAGCGGCGAGAAGACCCACGGAGAGGGCGATGAAAAACCCCAGCACCAAAATCCATGCATTCCCCGCCAGGGTCATATTCGTCTGCAGGGAGTTCATCAGCGAGCTTTTCTCCACCAGGTAGAGGCCCAGCAGGGCGACCAGGTAGGCCACCACCACAAACAGGAGGGACTCGCCCAACATCCCCCGGCGCAGGCTCCCCCGCCGGGCGCCCAGGATCTTCTGCATGTTGATGCCCGAGAGACGCATCGGGATGATGGCCACCGAATAGTTGAAAAAATTGACCGCGGCGATCCCCAGGATCAGCAGGGCGGCCAGCGCAAAAATAAAGGTCACGGTCCTATTGCCCCGGGGATCGCGGGCCGTGTCCGAGTTGGGCGGGGTAAAATAGAGGTCGCTCACCTTGGTCAGGCGGAAGTTGTGCATGGTACCCGATTGTTCCGCCGAGTAGATGCGTTCGCCGATCGCTTCCACGTCCGCCTTCGATGCCGGATCATCCAACAACAGGTAAGCCCGGTACGAGATATTCCACATACTGCCTTTGAAATCGCCCAGGTTGACCAGCACCTCGTTGCGGATCACGGAATTGCCGGGGATGTCCCGATAGACCCCCGACACGTAGAACTCCCGGCGTTTGGTCAGGTCCGTGAAATCGCCCTCCACTTCGATGCGTTGCCCGATGGGGCTGCGCTTGCCGAACATCCGTTTGGCCAGGCTTTGCGGGATCAGGGCCTGTGAGGGCTCCTCGAGGCGGAGCTGCCCTTCGGCCATCTCCAGTTGGATGGTTTCCGGGTACTCCGGCGAGACGAAAGAGATATCGTAGGTGAAGGTTTTTTCGCCCTGGCGCTCGTCAAGCATCTTGAAAGGTACGGTCTGGCGCATCCGGTAGATCACGGCCCCGCTCTCGATGTGGGGCGACGAGGAGAGTAGTTCGGAGGCGAGCGGCCAGGTCGTTATGGCGTAAGGGGTGGTTTTGTCCGTATTCATATCCCACTCTATCTCCCCCACGTACAAGCGGTCGTGGCCCGGACGGAATTTATCGAAGCCGTATTCGAAATTGACCTGCATCAGGATCAGCATAAACGCCACGAAAGCGGCGGAAAGCCCCAGGAGGTTGAGGAGCGCCACGGCACGCTGCTTGCGCAAGGCCGCCCAGAAGTTTCTCAGTAGGATTTTCATGCGGGAGAACGTTGAGTTAGTGAGTGACAACCTGTTAGCTCCTTGCTAAAATCGTGCAAATTTTTACAACTTACTTGCAATCAGTTAATTACAATTTTCCTCAAGGCAGGAAATTGTCCACAAATTAGACAGCCGTGTCTAAAAAATAGACACTTCCGTGCAGACCTGCCAGGCAAAAAAATACCCCGCAACATAGAGTGCGGGGTATAGGTTATTGATATGGACTGTTTACACCAGCCGCTTGATCAGGGATTCCCGGTCGCCGGGCAACAGGTCGATCATCGGCACCTCGATCAGCGTGTAGGCTCCGGGGCGCTGCAGCATGACAGCGCGGGCCGAGGAGACCAGGATCTGGGCCGTCAGGGCCGGGTTGTTGATCCGCATGTTGAACTCGAAAAGCTGGTTCTGGGTCTGTCCGGAGACCCCCTTGCGGGTGAGGTTCACGCCGTGGCCCATGTCCAGCAGGGCGTCGACGCTCTCCACTTCGGTCACATGGGTCTCATCGTGCACGAAGTAGGCGTCGGACTTGATCGCGTTGGAAACCTGTTCGAACACAGCGCCCGGCTGCAGTTCCACGTACACCATGCGGCGGTGGATGCCCGTGCCCGTGGGGATGGTCATCGAGAGGGCGGCTTTCACCCCCGGAATAGCCTTGACGGCCACCGTGTGGCCCATGCTCATGCCGGGACCGAAGTTGGTGTAGGTAATCCCCTTAGGCGCGCAGGCTTCCAGCAGGGCCCGCACCACCGAGTCGCTGCCCGGGTCCCAACCGGCCGAGAGGATCGCGGCCGAGTTATGCGCTTTGGCCACCGCGTCGAGGCGGGAGCGCAGGGCGACGATCTCCGTATGGATGTCGAAACTGTCCACCGTGCGGATACCCTGCGAGAGCAGGGCCTCGGACTGGTCCCCCACGCTGCGAGAAGGGGTGCAGAGGATGGCCACGTCTACGGGGCCCAGGGAGGCCGCCGAATCGGCCACCCGGTAGGCGGCCAGGGCGGCCTCCGCGCGGCTGGGGTCGCGGCGCACCACCCCGGCTATTTCAAAATCGGGCGCCGCTTCGAGCGCCTCCAGTACAAATTTTCCAATGTTGCCGTATCCGACGACGGCGGCTTTGATTCTTTCCATCTCTCGCTTGATTTTATTCGATACAAAAATAGCGGGTTTGCCAAAATAATCGGCAAAGATGTGCAACATTATACTCTTTTTTGTATCTTTATAAGAAATCTAACCTCTTCACGGTACCATGAGAAAAATCCATACACTAATCCTAACTCTACTTTTCGGAATATTCTGCCTGGCAGCCTCCGCACAGGACCCGGTCAAATTGACCGTCGTAAACAGCAAAGGGAAACCCATGAACCAGCGGGCCCAGATTTCGCTGCAAAGCAATCCGCTCTACCTGCGCCTCGACAAGAGCGGATCGATCACCCTCTACCCGCTTTCGGCCGATTCTCTGCTGGTCACCGTGGACCGGTACGTCGGCAGCATTCCCTACGAAGGACAAAAACAGATCACCGTAGCGGTCAACACCAACAACGGAAAAATGACCGACCCCGAAACCGGGAAGGAATACAAGGTGTACACCTTTCCCCCTTTCAACCCGAACGATCTCAGCACGATGCCCGACATCGCCTCCTACCCCTCCCTGGCAGACCTGATCCTGGCAAAATTCCCGAAAGTCGAACTCAAGGGACAGGATGCCTACCTGAAAGCCAACCAGGCGCTGACCACCACGGGGGCGATGCCTCCCATGCTCGTCGTGGTGGACGGCGTCAAGTACCCTAATTTCGGCCGCGCCGACGGAACCGTTGTCGTCCGGGAGGTCAAAAGCATCGTCATCAAGCGGGAAGATGTTCTCTACGGCATGCTAGGGGCCGGGGGGATTATAGAGATTACGCTCAAAAAGGGCGGGGACTAAAACCCGGCTATGAATCCAAAACGAAGGGGCCTTTTCGACATCGGAAAGGCCCCTTGCTTTTATTCTTTGGTCCGTTCGATCGTGGCGGTGGCCCGGCAGGGCAACCCTTCGTCACTCATGCCCTCGAGCATCAGGTCGTAGCGTGCGGTGGGATCGGCCGTGTAGAACGAAAATTCGGCTTCGCCCTCTGGGTTGGTCCTCAGCGCCGGATTCCAGTAGATCGTGCTGCGGATATCGGGTTTCGTGCTTTTCAATTCTTCGGATACGTCGTACTTGGGTTGGTAGAACGCCGCCGGTTTTTTGTAGCCCAGGGGGGTGGCCATCGTCTGGGCCATATTGGCGATGTGTGCATTCAGATCATCCCCCTTTTTGAGTTTGACCATAAGCACTCCTCCCTGTGCCGGTATTTCCGGCGATCCTCCGCTCGTTATCCGGATGCCGAATTGGTTCATTCTTGCATCATATGGAGGGAGGAAGCCGACCACGTCGATGTCGCTGACCCAGAATGAACTCAAGATGGTGGGGTCTGCGAATTGGGTTGGCCCAATGTCATAGATATGTCCATCTACCCACAGCCAGCTTATTACTCCGAATACAGAATGATAAAATAATCCGGACTCATCGTCTTTGTATATATTGAATCTCCTCACGGCATCCGGCAGCGTTTTTCCCATGTAGATTTTCAGGTCCTCCTGGTTGAGGGTTTTATTGAGTTGTAGCCCGTTGAAGTTCTGCTCTTCATCTCGGATCTGCGCATAGGATTTCGCAGTAACGGTCACCCCCTTGATATCGATCACGCGCATTCCGCCCTCGTCGTAATAGGATTGCTTGGCCCCTTCGAGGAAGGGATCGGGAACGGCTTGCACCACCCGACTGAAATGCCTTTTCGGCACGAAGGTCTTGACCCCGGGCGCGGGCAGGCTGTCCACTTGCAACTCGACGCCCCGGCTCCATTGCCGTTCGTTGGCCCCCTGGAAGTGGAAAGTCGTGCTGTCGGGGAACTCGAGGCCCTCGACCTTG
>JAVBNV010000023.1:0-33912 GCA_031551325.1 Alistipes sp. | reverse complement strand
TCCGAGGTGATAAAACCCGCTCACGGCAAGGCCCACGGCCACCACGAGGGCCGAAAAGGCCGCGTTCTTGTACCGCGCCAGATAATACTCGTTATCCAGGAATTGTCGTATGAACCGCCCTGTCGTCATCTCTCGCTTTTCGGTTTGAGAAATCGCTCCGTCAGCCAACGGCGCACCGGCACGTCATAGAATTTCAGGCAGATATACGCCAGAGCGATGCTCCCCGCGACGAGGGCCGCCGCGCCGGGCAGGGACTGCGCGAAGCTAAGATTGTGGTTCTTCACCCAGGCATAATAGAGGTATATGAACGGGTAATGGACCATGTACAGGGGATAGGAAATATCCCCTAAGAACTTGCACAGCCCGGTCGTATACTTGTCCGTGGTCTTGCCCGAAGCCCCGAGCCAGACCAGCACGGGAAAAAACGCTACACAGCATAAGGTATCGTAGATCCCGTTCATCCACAGCCGCTCGGCCCCGCCGATGCGCGGTACGGCCAGCAGGGCGACCACCGCCAGGCTGCAGATCCAGAAAACGCCCCTCACCTTGGTCAAAGGCTTGAAAATCCGCGAAAGCAGCAACCCGGCCGAGAACGCGAACAACAACCGCAGCGATCCCCCGGTGAATTCGGTCCCGGAGAGCGAATAGCCCACGCACAGGTCGCCCAGCGGCCCCGCGATGGCGAATCCCGCCAGGCCGCATCCGGCGGCAACGACCAGCACCGCGAGCGCCCGCGTGGAAAATTTCCGGATGAAAAGCACGTAGAGGACGTTGCCGATATATTCGAAAAACAGCGACCAGCTCGGCCCGTTCAGGGGAAACATCTCGCCCACACCCCGGATCTCCACGGCGGGCGTGGCCGGGAGCAGCAGCATATTCATCAGCGTGGCGAGCAGCAGCGCCCCCGCGCCCACCACCGACACGTCCCACACCGGACAGCCCTGGGTGTAGAACATGACCGCCCCGATCGCGGCCCCCATCACCACCATCGGATGCAGGCGGACGATGCGGCGCTTGATGAAATCCCACGCCGTCATCCTGCCCCAACGGTCGTCGTAGGCGTAACCCACCCCGAACCCCGAGAGGATAAAGAAAAAATCGACCGCCAGATAACCGTGGTTGATCCGCTGATCGAGATGGCTGGTCGCGAACGCCTCGAATACGTGGAAGCACACCACCGTGATGGCCGCCACGCCGCGCAATCCGTCGAGGATGCCGTAGTGGGGCTTGGTGTCCGCGAAGGCGGCTTCAGGGATCGGAGAGGTCTGCATTGCAGCAAATTTCTGAAAGAGAATTGCAAAAATAAGCATTCCCCGGCAAAGGCGCATAACGAGGTTGTCAAATTTTCGGTTGCAAACTCTTAAACGGACTTTTATCTTTGTCGTATGGAAGCTCAAAGGGACATATTTTACAAGGCGCTCGTCGAGAGGGACCCCTCTTTCGAAGGCGTATTCGTGGTGGGGGTGAAAACGACGGGTATCTTCTGCCGCCCCACCTGCCCGGCCAAGCCCAAGGCCGAAAACTGCGAGTTCTTCACCTCCGCGGCCGAGGCCATGCAGAGCGGCTACCGCCCCTGCAAGGTGTGCAAACCCCTCGAAAAACTGGGCAATCCGCCCCCGGGCATCCGGCGGCTGCTGGCTTACATGGACGAAAATCCCACGGTCAAGATCACCGACGCCGCCCTCGTCGAAATGGAGCTCGAGCCCACCCGCATACGCCGCTGGTTCCTGAAAAACTACCAGCAGACCTTCCACGCCTACCAGCGCATGCACCGGGCCAACCACGCTTTTCAGCGCATGCAGGCCCAGGAGAGCGTCACGGAAGTGGCCGCAGACTCGGGCTACGACTCCCTGAGCGGCTTCAACAGCATGTTCAAGCGCGTCATCGGGGCCTCCCCGCTGAATAGCCGGGACAGGCAGATCGTCAACATCACCCGCATCGAAACGGACCTGGGGCTGATGATCGCCGGGGCGACGGAGCGGGGCATCTGCATGTTCGAATTCGCCGACTACAAACAGATCGAACTGGAGCTCCGCCAACTCTCCGAGACCTTCCAGGCCCCCCTGGTGCAGGGCGAGAACCCCCATTTCGACACGCTGCGCACCCAACTCGCCGAGTATTTCCGGGGCGGGCGCCGGCAGTTCGACATCCCGCTCGATCTGGCGGGCACCGACTTCCAGAAACAGGTCTGGCTCGGCCTGCTGGAGATCCCCTACGGGGAGACGACCACCTACGCCCGCCAGGCCGCCCTCCTGGGCCGCCCCAATTCCGTGCGCGCCGTGGCGGGCGCCAACGGAAAGAACAAAATTTCGATCCTCCTCCCCTGCCACCGGGTCATCGGCGCCGACGGCACCCTGACGGGCTACGGCGGCGGCATCTGGCGCAAAAAGAAGTTGCTCGAATTCGAGCGGGAGCAACTCGCCGGATCGGCCCGGGATTGAGGTTGTCCTCCCCCGGAAAATAAGCTCCGATAACCCGCCCCCGGACGAATCCGCCGGGGCTGCCCGCGCACAAAATTTCAGACAATCCGAAATTATTTTCACGCAAACAAACCTATTATTCAGAAGATTGCCTTATCTTTGTAAGGGTTACACTCCCCTGGATTTCCCAAACAACCAATAATCCCATCCCTCATGAAGAAGCTATACACCTTAGCCTCCCTGCTGCTGGCCGCGACGCTCGGGCTCGCCTCCTGCGACAAAAACCCCAACCCCGAGCCCGATCCCGTGTACAAGCTGTACGCCGTTGGATACGTTTTCGATGCCGACTGGAACATCACCCCCTGCGCCTGGGCGGACGGCGTATACACCCCCCTGGCCCTGCCCGCCGAAGCAACCGCAGGCTACTGCAACTCGGTCGCCGCGGCGAACGGGACGATCTACGCCGGGGGAGTGTATATGGATGGCGACGGAAACATCGTCCCCTGCATCTGGACGAATGGCGTATGCACCGCCCTGCCCACCCCCGCCGGAACCACCAGTTCCTTCTGCCTCTCGATCGCCGTGGTGGGCGGCACGATCTACGCCGGAGGAGAGTATCAGGATGGCAATGGGTACTCCATCCCCTGCACCTGGACCGGAAACGTCCGCACCGACCTGCCCACCCCCGCCGGAACCATCGGCTCGTGCTCTTCGATCGCCGTAGCGGGCGGCACGATCTACGCCGGAGGAATGTATGTAGATGCCGATGGGAACTCCGCCTCCATCCCCTGCACCTGGACCGGAAACGTCCGCACCGACCTGCCCCTGCCCGCCGGAACAACCGACATGTTCATCAATTCAGTCGCCGTGGCGGGAGGAACGCTCTACATGGGGGGATCTTATTTCAATGCCGATGGGGACAACGGCTCCTGCGCCTGCACCTGGACCGGAAACGTCCGCACCGACCTGCCCCTGCCCGCCGGGGCAATCGACGGCTTCTGCTTCTCGGTCGCCGCAGCAGGCGGGACGCTCTACGCCGGAGGAGAGTATTACGTCGGCATAAACGTCCCCTGCGTCTGGACCGGAAACACCCCCACCACGCTGCCCCTGCCCACCGGAGCCATCTCAGGGACTTGCAGCGCAATCACCCTGGTGGAAGAATAAGCCGGACCCTGACCCCGAGAAACGCCCGGAAGAGAGTCTCTTCCGGGCGTTTCTTTTAGTCGGTAAAATAAGTAGCGCCCCGACGGTCATGAACGCAACTGTGCATAGCGTGCGTCAGCGTTAACGGGCAGAAAGACGCCCGCTTCCCTCCTCGTTCGGCAAAGTTCAAGCAAGCTTGACTTCGCTCTCTCTCCTTCGTCGGTTGTTCATCGTCCGGTTCGAGGAGCGGAGCGTACTTGAAGTACGTGAGCACCGCAGAGAGGAGGATGGACGAAAGATGGCGTGCGATATGTGCAGCCAATATCCAGGAATTCCTCCTATCTTTGCTCCCCTATGAAGCGACTCAACAAATACATCACCGACGCGGGGTACTGCTCCCGCCGCGAGGCAGACGCCTACATCGAGCAGGGCCGGGTGACCATCAACGGCCGCGACGCCTCGCTGGGAGACCTGGTGGGCGAGATGGACACCGTCGAGGTGGACGGCGAACGCGTGGGACACCGCAAAAAGAGGGCGGTCTACATCGCCTGCCACAAACCCGTGGGGATCACCTGCACCAGCGAGCGCTCGGACAAGACGAACATCGTCGATTTCCTGGGCTACAAGGAGCGCATTTTCCCGGTGGGACGCCTCGACAAGGATTCCGAAGGGCTGATCCTGCTGACCAACGACGGCGACATCGTCAACAAGATCCTGCGCGCGGGCAACAACAACCCCAAGGAGTACATCGTGACGGTGGACCGCCCCATCACGCCCGAATTCCTGGAACAGATGGCCGCCGGGGTACGCATCCTGGGGGTGAAGACCAAGCCCTGCCGCATCGTCCGCAAGAAAGAGACCACCTTCGTGATCTACCTCACCCAGGGGCTCAACCGCCAGATCCGCCGCATGTGCCAGGCCCTGGGCTACAAGGTCGTCAAACTCAAGCGCACCAAGGTACTGAACATCGCCCTGGGCGACCTCTCCCCGGGAGAGTGGCGCCACCTGAGCCCCGAAGAAGCCCGCCAGATGCACCTGCTGCTGGCCGACGCCTCCGGCACCGAAGAAGCTTCGAACGAAAAGAAAGCCGCCCGGGCAACCCCCTCCACCCCCCGCAACGCTCCGGGCAACTCCCCCGCCCGGCCCGCCGCCGAAGGGGAAGAACCGGAGCGAGTGTACGTCACCCGCGGCCCCAAGAAAAGCGGCTCCTACGCCGATTACCGCCGCGGCGCCAAAGGGCGCAAGTCCTCCTCTGGCTCCGCCTCCCCGGCGGGCTCCCGCGGCTCCGCCCGCAGAGGCTCTTCGGGCCCCGCCAAAAAATCACCTAAAAAATAGCATCGGTCATGTTTCGAAAATTGGTGGCCATCGAGCCCGTCAGCCTCATTCCCTCCGCGGAGAAAGCATTGCATAGTTTTGCCCGGGAGGTCATTATGTACCCGGATATCCCCTCCGGCGACGAAGAAGTGGTCGCGCGCATCGGCGATGCGGACGCCGTGCTGGTGAGCTACACCTCGCGGATCAACCGGGAGGCCCTCGAAAAGTGCCCCGAAGTGCGCTACATCGGCATGTGCTGCTCGCTCTATTCGCCCGAGAGCGCCAACGTCGACATCCGCTACGCCAATTCGCGCGGCATCACCGTCACGGGCATCCGCGACTACGGCGACGAGGGGGTGGTCGAGTATGTCATCAGCGAATTGGTGCGCTGCCTGCACGGTTTCGGGCAGGAGCCCTGGGACGGCATGGCCCGCGAGATCACGGGCCTGAAAGTGGGAATCATAGGACTGGGAAAATCGGGCGGCATGATCGCCGACGCCCTGCACTTCCTGGGCGCCGAGATCGCCTACTTCGCCCGCAGCGAAAAGGAGGAGGCCCGTACCAAAGGCTACCGCTTCCTGCCGCTGGAGGAACTCTGCTCCACGAGCGAAGTGGTCTGCTGCTGCCTCAACCGCAACACGGTGCTGCTGCACGAGGCCGAATTCAAGGCCTTGGGAAATAAGAAGATGCTGTTCAATACGGGCCTCTCCCCCGCCTGGGACGAGCAACCGTTTTCGAAGTGGCTGGAAGGGGACAATCTTTGCTTCTGCGATACGCTGGGCGCGTTGGGAGATCCTAAATTCCTCAACCACCCCCACGTGCGCTGCCTGCAGGTCTCCACGGGCCGCACCCGCCAGGCCTTCGACCGCCTGAGCGAGAAAGTGCTGGCCAACCTCGAAGAATTTATCAGAACACGATAGGAGAAACGATATTTCGCAAAACGGAGACAGCCGACCACCCGGCTATCTCGGGCGTATCACTATGCACATCGATCACGGCCTGCACCTGGTGGTTGCTGATCTCTACCCGCTGCGTATCCCCCACGAAACCCGGAGGCCGCGAGATCATTTCGACCTGCATCCGTTCGGGCCCGACGGAGGCCAGCGACGCGGCGACGGCCACGTTCAACCCGGTCGGAAAGGTGTTGATCGCCTCGCGGGCCGTGCCCGAAAAGATCCGGCGGTCCTCGCTCTCCATCCCCTCGTCGTAAAAGCGCGACCGGCGCAGCGCCCGCACTCCTTTTTCATTCGTAAACCGGGCCTCGGCCCCGCCCATCAGCGCGGCCGTGCGCAATACATCGAAGCCCCCGGTAGCCCCCGAGGCGATATACACGCGCGTGCCGTTCTCCCGGGCCACCCGGATCGTTTCGTGATAAAATTCCGTGTCGGCAAAGGCCCCGATGGAAAGCGTGACGATGGAAGTGCCGTTTTTCAAGGCGGGCAAAGCCAGCTCCTTCATGGCCGCCGGGCAGGCCGTCTCGACCAGGTAGCCGGGATTTAGGGCCAGCAATTCCTCCAGCGTCTCACAAGCCGCGCAAGGTTTTCCATGCCGCTGCATATACTCCGCCAGCAGCTGCGCGCTGGAAAACGTCCGGGAATAGACCCCGACCAATTCATACTCCGGCAACAACCCGTTCAACAGGGCATCGGCCACAATCGCGGCCAGGCGCCCACATCCGACAATCGCTAATTTTTCCATCTCGCAAAGATAGCATTAAAAACAGAAGCGGGAAGAGGTTAGCCGCCTCTTCCCGCTTATCTATCTTTTTAAAAATCAGTTCCGGTCCGAAAGATTCTTCGCCGTCTCGGCCAGCCGGATAAACTCACGGCGGTAGCCGTTGGCGTCGCCGCCCAACCCCTGCCGGGCTTCGGCAAGCACCTTGTCGTAGCTCCCCTCGCCGCAGAAATCACTCTCGCGCAGCAGTTGGGAAAACATCGCCACCGCCGACACGAAGCGGAAGTCGGCCGACAGGGCACCGGAGCGGTCGACCACAGGCACCTCGATCTTGCTGCTCACATCCCCGTCGGGCTGCTTGTAGCGGATCTTGACGGTCATCCACTCGCCGCTGCCCGTGTTTTCGGCGATCCGCTTCATGGGCTGGTACTTCAGCGGATCGATGCTGCCGGCCCCGCTATTCGAGCCCACCGGGACGATTTCGTACAAAGCCGTCACGGTATGCCCCGCGCCGATCTCCCCGGCGTCCTTGGTGTCGTCATTAAAATCCTCGTGCTCCAGCAGGCGGCTCTCGTAGCCCACCAGGCGGAAGGAGGCCACGCGGGCGGGGTTGAACTCCACCTGCAGCTTCACGTCCTTGGCCACGGTGTAGATCGTTCCGCCGAATTCGCTGACCAACACCCGGTTGGCTTCCTGCATATTGTCGATGTAGGCGTAGTTGCCGTTGCCTTTTTCGGAGAGCACCTGCATCATCTTGTCCTTGTAGTTGCCCATGCCGTAGCCGAGTACGGTGAGGAAAACGCCGCTCTTGCGTTCCTGTTCGATCAGGCTCTCCAATCCTTCCGAGGTCGAAATCCCCACGTTGAAGTCGCCGTCCGTAGCCAGGATGATCCGGTTGTTGCCCCCGGCGATGAAATTCTGGCGGGCGATCTGGTAGGCCATTTTGATCCCGGCGCCCCCGGCCGTGGAGCCTCCGGCAACCAGGCCGTCCAGCACTTCCCGGATTTTCTGTTTGTCGCTGCCCGAGGTCGATTCCAGGGCCACTCGGGTCGATCCGGCGTAGGTCACGATGGCCACGCGGTCCTCGGGGCGCAGGTTGTTAACCAGCAATTTCAGGGAGGAGACGACCAGGGGAAGGCGGTTGCCGCCGAACATCGAGCCCGAAACGTCGATCAGGAAGACGAAGTTGGTCTTGGGCAGGTTGTCCGAGGGAATTTCGCGGGCCTTCACGCCGATGCGCACCAGCTTATGGGCAGCGTTCCAGGGGCAGGCGCCGATCTCGTAATTCACCTTCAAGGGGTCCTTTCCGGTCGGCTTGGCGTAGTCGTAGCTAAAATAATTGACGAATTCCTCGACGCGCACGGCATCCTTCTCGGGCAGGCGGCCCTGGTTGATCATCCGGCGGGTGTTGCTGTAGGAAGCTCCGTCGACTTCCAGCGCGAAGGTCGAGAGGGGGTCCTTGGAGACGCTGATAAAGCGGTTTTCCTTGATTTTGGCGTAGTCCTCGCCTCCGGGGTAGTAGCTATCCTGGGAAATAGGCGCGGGGGACATACATTTCATATCGGCCGTGCCTATCCCCCTTACGACTACCCTTTGCTCCTCTCCCGGCATCCCGCCCCAAGCGGAGACGGCAAGCTCTTTCCGGGAAGATACCCCCAAAGCCAGGACCTCGCATTCCTCCTGCAAAACCGCGACTTCCGGCATCATCTTCACATTCAGAGTCGCCCCCTTGACCTTCTGAGTGACGGTCGCATAGCCTACCGCAGAAAACCGGAGTTGATCCCCCACGGAGGCCTTGATCGAATATTTCCCATTCAGAGCGGTCGCAGTTGCGGCCTGGGTCGTCAAGTTCTGCACCGTGGCGCGCGCCAAGGATTGATTAGCCACATCGGTCACCACGCCCGAAACGGTGATTTGTGTTTTCTGCGCCGAAACCACCCACACGGCGGACAGGATCAGGACGGCAAATAAAATGCTCAGCTTTTTCATAATCGTACAGTTTTTAAAAGGTTTGAATTTGTTGCTCTTTGCCCTATTGATGCGCCGCGGGGCGAAATTCCATAAACCTCGCGCAAAAATTTTTAACTTTGTGGACACATGCACGATTTCGACCCCTCAGAAGATCACGCGCGCGAAGACGCCGAGCTGCTGGAGCAGTACCTCCGCACGGGCGACGTGTCGCCGTTCGGGACGCTCTACACGCGCTACATGCCGCTGGTCTACGGGGTCTGCCTGAAATACCTCCGCAACGCCGAAGAGGCCGAGGACGCCGTGATGCAGATCTTCGAGGAGCTGCTGCCCCGCGTGGGTCGCTACGAGATCCAGGTGTTCCGCACCTGGCTCTGGTCCGTGGCGAGAAACCACTGCCTGCAAAAACTCCGGCGCGAAAAACGCACCCGCCAGGTCGATTTCACCGACCGGATTATGGAAACGGCCTCCCTTGTGCATCTATTGAGCGAAGGATCGAACGAGGAAGCCCTGGCCGCCCTCGAGCGCTGCCTCGAAAAACTGCCCGAGGCGCAGCGCGAGAGCATCCGCCTGTTTTTCCTCGAACAACGCTCCTACGCCGACATCGCCGAGGCCACTTCCTATGATTTGAAAGGCGTGAAAAGCTACATCCAGAACGGCAAACGAAACCTGAAAACCTGCATCGAACGGCAAGGCATACAACTATGAAACTGCGGGAATACATACAAGGAGACCGCCGGGGCCGCGAGGCGCAACGCATCGAACGCGAAGCGATGCGCGACCCGCTGCTCCATGACGCCCTCGAGGGCTACGACCGCGTACCGGGCGGGCACGACGAGGCGCTCGAACGGCTCCGGGCCCGGATCGCCCAGCGAGCCGGGGAGGCCAGTCCGGCCAAGGCCCGCAGGCATTCGCTGCGCCGCTGGTCCATCGCCGCCGCCGCGGTCGTGCTGCTCGGCCTGACGACCGGGGCCCTGCTGATCGTGCTCAAAGACCCCATGCGCCAACCCATCGTCGCGCAGGACACCCAAGCCGTCAAGGAAACCCCGCCCGAGGTGGCGCGGCAAGCGGAAGCACAACTGGAACCGGAACTAGAAAAGACCGAAGCCAAGACCTTGAGCGAGCCCCGGAAGGTGGAAGAACAGAATCTCTCTGTGGCCGCAGATATGGAACTTTCCGAATCCAAAATCGTCGCGGAGGAGGAAGCTCCCGCCGCAGAAATGCAACTCTCCGAGGCTCCCGTTCCCGCCGCACAAGCAGACACCAAAATACAACTCTCCGCCTCGGCATGGGGGGAAAGCCCGGGAGAGGACCAACGGATCATCATACGCGGCATCGGGACCGCCGACATAGGAAAAGCCGCCGCCAAAGAACGTAAAACCGAAGAAACCATCACACTCCCCGAAGCACAGGCCCTGGAAGAAAACGTGGCACTCGCCTTCGGAAGCTCAAAGAAAAACCGAGCCTCAGCCGGCACAAATGAGATAGCTCCCGCCGACACAACCACCACGCCGGAATTCCGGCGCTATCTCTCCGGAGAACTCACCCGCCTGGCCGCCACCGAAGCCGGAGCCCCCGAAGGCTCGGCCACGCTCGAATTCGAAGTCAACGAACAAGGTCGCCCCACCCGCATCACGGACGTGGAAAGCACATCCATTAAAGCCCTGCGCGAGGCCCGCCGCATCCTGCAAGGAAGTCCCGACTGGCCGCTGACCGAAGGCAAGCATCGCATAACCATCCTTTTCCAACCCGAATAACAAACGATCATCTCAAAGCCCATGGGAAGCTTAGAAAAATTCTTGCAATTTGACTATAAAATAGCTGCCAAAACTGACAAAAATTCATTACATGCCTTATGAGACCGCTCTTCCTGTCTGTCGTATTGCTGATTCTTGCCGGATGCTCCCAGCGTAATCCGCAAAAACAGTACTCGTCTTATAAGACCTCCCGCGACAAGTTGACTGAAACCAGTGTTCTGCTGGGCGATAATGGTGATACGGTAATTGCAGCAGGGAAATATGCGTACCTGCAACTGGACGGACAAGATATGCTTCTGGCTCATAAAGGCGACAAATGGGGATGGATCAATGTGCGTGACAGCATTGTAATCCCCTTCGAGTATGACGATGCCGGACACTTTGAAGAGGGAGTAGGACTTGCTTTTGTCGGCAAGGTTGACAAATATGGTTATATCAATCGCCGTGGAGAATTGGTCATCCCATTAAAATATGACGACGGGGTTTATTTCCAGGGATTGTCCGCTACAATCAAACTCGACGGGAAATACGGTATGATAGACGCCTGTGGAAAGGAGATCGTCCCTATCGAATATGATGACCGGATCAGTTCACATCTCGACACGATTGTGGCGCTGAAAAAAGATCGCAAATGGGCCTTCTTTTCGCAGCAAGGTAGACAATTGAGCGGGTTCGATTTTGATGCTATTGAAGCAACCAACCGATTTGCCTTGTTCAACAATGGCCCAGCATTAGTCAGGCAGGCGGGACAATATGCTTATGTCGATACTCATATGAATTTTGTGGTGCCTTACGGGGTGTATTCCAAAGCCCAAACTTTCAATTCACTCGGCCTAGCCATCGTCAAGCAAGGTGGCTATGGGATCATCGACCAGCAAGGAAAACTCGTTATCCCAACCCAGTATAGTGAAATAGAACAATTAAACACCTATCAATCAAAATTTTACAACATATTGCTACTTCGCAAGGGTCATGCATTGACTTTTCTGAATAAAGATTTACTGCCCATAACTAATGCAACAATCACCACATACATATTCAATGGTTCGCTCTTAGCTCGCAACGACACAGGGAAATGGGGCGTTTTTAACGGCGACGGTGTTCAGACAGTCCCCTTTCTGTATGACAACATGGAAAAATGCTACCATCATCGCGCCTTGATCGTTTCGGACAAAAAACATTACGGCATGATCTCATACGACAATGAGATTTTTCTCCCACTGGAGTATGATGCCATTGAACCGATTTGGCAGACACATTATGTTTCCGCAACGAAAAACGGGAAATGCGGATTATTTAATGATAAGGGAGAAGGGCTAATCCCCATGGATTATGAAGCGATCTACTTATCCACACACAATGTGAACGAAGAACGCTGTTTCATTGTACAGAAAGACGATAAAATGGGAGTAATAGACATTCACAACCAATCTGTCGTCCCATCCGTGTACGATGCGCTCTCAGGCTGGGTGGAATATGGCCCGAATGCCTACTTTGCCCGTCAAGGGACAAAATACGGCATCATAACTCCGATCGGGATAGTAGTCGTTCCCTTGGAATATGATTATGTGGGCCTACCCGAAGCAGGAGTGGTTCCTGTCGGTATAGACCGAAAATACGGTATCCGCACGATGACTAATACGGAATTATTACCTTGTATTTTCGATGCTATCGTTGTGGATATAGATACCGGTTGGGGGCGCTCCGGCCCGGAGGACAGGCTGATTCTGAAAAAAGACGGCAAATGGTCGTATTATGACCCGGCAGGTAACCTCTTGAAAGAAGATGTCACAAAAAATGAGATAGAAAAACATTATAGATGGCATTTAAACTGGTCAACACCGATTTCAACGGATGAAATGTATGATATGAAACGGCCACTAACAGTCAAAAATTCAAGATAATAAATTGAAATTTAGTAAAATCTAAAGCGCCGCATAACCATCGTTTTCCAACCCGAATAACCCCGCCCCATGCAGATCAACCCCCGCCTCGCCCTGGCCCACGACTTTCTGGAGCACACCGGACAGCACATCTTTCTGACCGGAAGGGCCGGCACGGGCAAGACGACCTTTCTCAAAGAGCTGCGCACTCACAGCCCCAAGCGCATGATCGTGGTCGCCCCCACGGGCGTGGCCGCCATCAACGCGGGCGGGATGACCATCCACTCGTTTTTTCAGCTGCCCTTCGGCATCTGGCTGCCCGGCATCCAGCGGCCCCAGTCCGAGGTCCGGCGCTTCAGCAAGCAAAAGATCGCCCTGATCAAAAGCATGGACCTGCTGGTGATCGACGAGATCAGCATGGTGAGGGCCGACCTGCTGGACAGCATAGACGAGGTGCTGAGGCGCTACCGCGACCGCGAAAAACCCTTCGGAGGCGTGCAACTGCTGATGATCGGCGACGTGCAGCAATTGGCCCCCGTGGTGCGGGACGAGGAGTGGACCATCCTGAGAGACCACTACCCCTCGCCCTACTTTTTCGACAGCCAGGCCCTGCGCCGCACCCCCTTCGCCTGCATCGAGCTGCAACACATCTACCGCCAGACCGACCTCAACTTTATCGATATGCTCGCCCAGGTCCGCGACGGGAAGGTGAGCCGCGAAGTGCTCGAGGCCCTCAACGCCCGCTACCGCCCCGACTTCGAGCCGCCCCAGAGCGAGGGCTACATCACCCTCTGCACCCACAACCACACCGCCCGGGCGATCAACGACCGAAAACTGGCCCAGATCCAGGAACGGGAATACGAATTCGACGCCCACGTCGAGGGCGATTTTCCCGAGCACGCCTACCCCGTGGAAAGCCTCCTGAGGCTCAAGCTGGGCGCCCAGGTAATGTTCTGCAAAAACGATTTTCAGCAAGAGCGCCGCTACGTAAACGGCACGATCGGCACCGTGACGGCCATCGGAGAGGACTACATCGAGGTCGAGCCCGCCGGGGGCGAAGCGATCTCGGTCGAACGAGCCGACTGGGAAAGCACCAAATACAGCGTGGACAGCGCCACAGGCCAGATCACCGAGAGCGTCGAGGGCGTTTACACCCAATACCCCCTGCGCACGGCCTGGGCCATCACCATCCACAAGAGCCAGGGCCTGACCTTCGAGCGGGCCATCATCGACGCCGCCGCCTCCTTCAGCCACGGCCAGGTCTACGTCGCCCTGAGCCGCTGCCGCACGCTGGAGGGTCTCGTCCTGAGAACGCCCCTCTCGCAGGGCGCCATTTTCAGCGACTCCACCGTGGACACCTTCTCCCGCCGCGCCGAGGGGCTCCACCCCACCGAAACGATCCTGGACCGCTTCAAGCAGCACTACTACCAGACGCTGCTGGAAGAATTGTTCGATTTCAAAACCCTGCTCGGGGAGTTTTTCTCGCTGGGCCGCTTCGTCCAGGAACAGCTCGGCCCCCTCTACCCCAAACTCACCGAGCGCTGGAAAGCGGAGTCCGGGGAATTTTCGCCCCAGATCCTGGACGTCGGCGCCCGCTTCCGCCAGCAGATTGCCCGGCTGATGGGCCCCGAATACGCCGCCGACCCCGTTTTGCGGGAGCGCGTCACCAAAGCCTGCGCCTACTTCCTCGAAAAGTGCAGCCCCCTTTCGGCCCTGCTCGCCGAGACGGCCAAAGCCTCCGTCGACAACAAGGAGACCAAAAAGGGCCTCAAGGAGCGCTTAGAACGGGCCTCCAAGAAACTGAGGATCAAACTGCAATCCCTGAAATCCTCCTCGGAAGGTTTTTCGGTGGCCGCCTACCTGAAAGCCCGGGGCGAAGCCATCGCCTCGGCCGAAACGTCTCCAAGCGCCCTGCTCAAGAAAAAATCCAGCCCGGGAACCACAGCGGACACCAACCTCCCCGACAATCCCCCACCCGACCTCTCGGGCGATATCCTCAACCCCGCCCTCTTCGAAATCCTCCGCGGCTGGCGCAACGGCGTGGCTGCCGAAAAAAACGTCTCGGCCTTCGTCATAGCCACCCAAAAGGCCATCATCGGCATCTCCAACCACCTGCCCACCACCCTCGCCGAACTCTCTGAGGTCAAAGGAATCGGCAAAACCTTTTTGAAGAACTACGGCGAGACCGCCCTGGCCATCGTCCGCGATTTTTTGGATGGCCGCGAGTAACCCTCCCCGGCAACAACCCACAAAAAACCCCCGCGAAAACAATTTTCGCGGGGGTTTTCATAATGCGATGCCTATTACTGCAAGTGACTGGCCTCGCCCGTCACCAGGCCTCCCGAGAGCCAATCCGAGATCGAGGTGGTCAGGCTGATCTCCGTCCGGCTGACGGTGATGTGGTAGATGTATTTCTTCCGGCTTTCGAAGGTGGTGTTCGCGGGCAGCAGATAGGCCAGCTCCACGCCGTCCGTCATGTAAATCGTAATGAACGCCGTGCCCGCCGTCACGGTCTGCGGGACGATAATCGCGTCGTTGTACTGCGGGCTGACAAAATTCGCCGACATATCCTTGCCGATGGTGATCGGGGCGGCCGCTCCCGCCGGGGAAATCACGATGGAGGTGGGCACGGTCGCCTTGGCCAGCGTGAGACCCGCCTGCAGTTTAGTCCCGTTTATAGCGACTCCCGTAATGTCGGAGGCCGACAATCCGTCACCGGGAACCACGGCCACCTGCACCTTCGACAGCAGGTGGTAGAACGTAAGCGGGATGGAGTTCGTCGTCTTGGCGACGCCCGTGGTCCGGGCATAGGAGAGGTCCGAGACCGCGTAGTTGAGCAACGTCCGTTGGTCGGAACTGACCGAGTGCGTGATCGTGGCGGTCGGATAGGCGTTGCCGCTCAGCGTAGCGTTGGTGTGCAGGGCGTAAATATCCACGTTGTTGTCGTTCTGCGGGAAAAACATGGACGATCCGCCCGAGAGGCCGCCGCTGCCGTTGGCCGTCAGTACGTTTTTCTCGTACAGGGCCGTGGCTCCACCGGTCGACTCGTTCACCCAGACGCAGACGGTCTGCCCGGCGGGGAATTGGGTGTCCGCAGCGGTATAGGCCGCCTTGGTCTGCTCCTCGAGCCGGGTCGACAGGAGCAGCTCCGTCGGGGTGATCACCGGTTTGGGTTCTTCCCGGTTGATGACCGGTTCGTCGGGATTTCCCGAGCCGCAGGATACCATCAGGGCGGAGATCGCAACGGCCGCCAACGCATTTACTTTCAGAATAGAAGATTTCATAACTATCGTTTTTTAGATTTTCACATTATTCTTCCCACCACAGTTGCGGCAGGTTATTGTTCCCGGCGTAGTTTTTCCACCAGCCGTTGGTTTCGCCCGTGCCGATGCCCCATTCGGGATAGGTGGCGGCGTCGGGGGAGAAGGTAGAAGTGAAGGATGTAACTGCAGTTGTCGAACCAAAACTAGTAGAGCCAACGGCTTTTGTTGGCAAGCCCACCCCCGATTTCCAATAACAAGCAATAACGTTACCTTGATATAAAGACCCCGCAATGCCGCCGACATAACTTGCTGTTCCCAACACACTACCCGTATTATAACAGGCCGTTACGATACCTCCGGACATAAATCCAACTATACCACCAGCGGGAGAATCATTTGACGATGCTGAAATAGTTCCCACATTGTAACAGGCTGTAACGATGCTTCCGTTGCGATTTTCCCCCACGAGCCCACCTACATAGGAGCCCCAACTTACATTACCATAATTGCAACAGGCTGTAATGATACCACCGTCTTCGTTACACCCCACAATACCGCCAATACCTAGAATGGTTCCCGTATTTTGGCAATTTTTCACAATGCTTCCGGCATTACGTCCTACTATACCTCCTGCGACAGAATACGAACTACTCACGATAGCCGCATTAGAACAATTAATAACACGACCTCCTGATAATCTACTACAAATGCTTGCGGTATCGTAACGCCCCTTGATACTTCCAGAGGAGATATGTGCATTACGAATTTCCGCATAACTACCCTCTATATATCCGAATAACCCCACATAACTGGAAGAATAGTTTTCTATTTTCAGTTTCGCGAGATTGAACCCATTGCCGTCAAACTTACCTGTAAAAGGAGCAGCATCATTCCCAATAGGCGTCCACTCCTCACTCAACAAATCCAGATCCGCTTCCTGCCGGTAATCCCCGGCCAAAGCCCCCGGAACAGTATTGATCAACTGAAACTCCGCATAACTCCCGATGGGATTGCACCCGTTGACCGCCGGACGGAAGTGCAGATTGCCCGCGGCATCCAGGTTAAGCGTCAGGCTCGTGAGATTGCTGCGCCCGATCAGGTACGTTTTGTCCAGGTCGGGCAGTGCGATGCTGCGCACCGTCTTGCCCGTGCCGTTGAAGGACACCGTGCCCATCGTCTCGCAGTAGATCGTCTCGGAGGTATTGTCGGTGTAGCTGACCACGTAGCGGACGATGCCGTTGTTGCCCGTTATCAGGTCCCCCGGCCGCCAGTCGGCCACCGAAGTGGTCATGGTGATCCCCGTCAGGTTGACGGTCATGTGGCAGGTATACTTTTTCCCGCTTTCGAAGGTGGTATTGGCCGTCAAGCGGTACACCAGGTTCTCGCCCGTGGTCAAGGTGATCGTAAGAAAGACCGTGCCCTCCGACAAGGTTTGCGGAACGACCACGGCGTCGTTGTAGCGGACATTGGCCTCGGTAAAGTCCGCCGAAAGGTCCTGCCCGATCGTGATGGCGGAAGCCGAGCCCGCCGCCGTCACGCCGATGGCGTTGGGCGCGGCCGATTTGCTCAGGGTATAGGTGACGGATCGCTTTGTCCCCCCGATCGTGATGCTCTGGATGTCGGACGCGGTCAGCCCCTCCTCCGCCACGATGGCCACCTGCACCTTGGAGAGCAGGTGGTAGAAGGTCAGCGGAACGGGGTTCTTCGTCCGCGCCACATTCATCGCCCGGCCGTAGAGCAGGTCCGAGGCCGCGTAGTTGGCCAGCGTCCGCTGGTCGGCGCCCACCGAATGGGTGAGCGTGGCCGCCGGATAAGCCGTTCCTGCCCAGGCGGCATTGGTGTGCAGGGCGTAAATATCGACGTTATCGCCGTTCAGGGGGAAATACATCGACGATCCGCCCGAGAGGCCGCCGCTTCCGTCGGCCGTCAGTGTGTTTTTTCCATAGAGTTGGGGAGTTCCGGTCGCCACCTGGTCGACCCACGCGGAGACCGTCTCCCCGGAGGCGATCTGCGTATCGGTGCCCGCAAAGGCCGCGCGGGAGACTTCGATCCCGGTCGAAAGCCGGATCTCCGTTTGTGAATCGATCTCCGGCTCGGGAGCCTCTTTCCCGCAGGATGTCATCAGGGCGATCACCACCAACGACGCCAGGACGATCGCAAGCAGGGATGCGATTCCATACTGTTTGGTTTTGTTCATGTTTACCATAGTGTTTGTATTTGAAAGATTTGGGATGGTCGATGAGATAATGTATCCGTGGTTTATTTCGTAGTTATAATATAAGATAACCTAAGTGCAAATATAAAGAGAAAACTTTGTTATCAAATATGATAATGAAAATATTTCATGGATAAGCAGCAAGTTTTGAGGGAGATCGGAGGGAAAATCCGCGAAATAAGGGGAGAAAAGGGCGTAACCCAACAGGATTTGGCCGCAGGATGCAACTTCGAAAAATCGAACATGAGCCGCATCGAGGCGGGGCGTTCCAACCTAACGATCGGAACGCTGCTGAAGATTTGCGAGGTGTTGGAGATAAAACTTCATGACATCATCGGGGAGCTATAAAAAACCGCCGCACAAAATTTGTGCGGCGGTTTTTAAATCCGGGGCCTGCGATTATCCTGCCTATTTCTGAAAACGCATCGTCCCCCGGCGGGCGATACCGATCGCCCAGGCGGGCAGCACTTTCAGCAGCGGCAGTACCAGGCGCATCAGCAGCCCGGGAATGTATTGGCGCCTGCGGCGGAACATGGCCGCGAGGGCTGCCTCGGCGGTTTACTCTTTGATGGAAAGCACAGACTCCGTGTCCCCCGCATAAAAGACCACGATCTCGGCCGGCTGCGTGCCGCGGTTTTCGCCGTAGTGGTAGGTATTCACCAGCTCGACGATGCCGTCGCCCGCTTTCAGTTGGAGGGTCTGGCCCGTCTCGCTCGTTACGGTCAACTCGCCTTTGGTCAGCAGGCCGACGTTGATGATAGGGTGTTTGTGCAGGGCGAGTTTGGCCCCGGCGGGGATCGAGATCCTCAGCAGGGTCACCTTCGGGGTACCGACCGGGTAAGCGGGCAACGGCGAGTTGTCCCAGCTGAGGGTCGATTCGACGACGACCTGGGAGGTTACTTCCGTACTCTTCGGTTCGCCGCTCCCGGCGCGGGAGCAGCCCCAGGCCAAAAAGGCGGCCAAAATCAAGAATGCAGCGTTTTTCATCTTATTTATTCCGTTTTCTCAAAATGCATATAATCCTTCAGGCTGGTCCAGCTGCCGCCCCACTCCCAGCCTAACCGGAGAAAAAGTTTCACGATCTCCGAATCGGGGGTCAGCGTCCCCTCCGCCCCGGGCCCATACGCCGCTCCCGCGGGAATGATCCTCCCGGAGGAAAGGATGGCGGGATTTTGGTACGGGTTGATGTCGATGGCCCTCCCGTAGGAATGGACGGAGAGTTTCCCGCTGCCCGAGGTGGTCACGGCGCGGTAGTGGAAGCCGTAGGTGTTGTTGAGCGTATCCATCGTCGTGCCGTTGTCCGGCAGGTCGAATTTGACGGGGATCACGCTCTCGACCGGGAAGCGCAGCCGCTTGATCTCTTCGAATGCCGCGCGGAGATCCTCGACCAATTCCCGGTGGACGACGATCTGCCCCCGGTGAAGCCGCCCGTCGAAGCCATAATACTCCACCTCCGTGATCCGCAACTCCCGCACAATCTCCCGGGGCGCCGTGGTCCCTTCTATCGCCTGCTCCAGGGTAAGGGCCGAATCGACGACGGGATTCCCGGCGGTGCACAAAAGACTATACAGGATAACCAACCATTTCATAGATACAAATATAGCAAAATAATCCTGTGCAATTCCGGCATAAAATACCAAGACCGCCCTGCACAATGTGCAGGGCGGTTTTTCAGGAGGTCTGAAGCGGACTCGAACCGCTGTAGCAGCTTTTGCAGAGCTGTGCCTAGCCACTCGGCCATCAGACCCGGTTGTGACGGAGGGCAAAGATAGGGCTTTTTTCCGATTCTGCAAATTTCCGCGCGGAGCCCGTCCGCTTCCCGCCGGGAGGTGAAGAAGAATGACCGGGGAGTCGATATTTCCACCGGATTTTGTTATCTTTACAGGTAAAACCGGATCACTGCACGCGATGCCATTTGAACGGTGAGTGTAGAACCGGCGTTGCAGTACGCTGCTGTGCATAGCGTGCGTCAGGTTTTTCTTATCGTCCGAAGATTCAGCCCGGAGCGTACTTGAGTACGTGAGGACTGGAGCAAGGAGGATAAGGAAAAGATGGCGTGCGCTATGCGCAGCACCGTCCCAGAACCCAGACCGCCACATGCTTGAAGATATTGCCCTGACCCTTCATCCCAAGGTTAGCCCCCGCACGGTGGTTCGCCTGCTGGAGTGCTTCGGCTCGGCCGAAGCCATCTACGGAGCCTCCGAGGAGCAATTGCGCTCCGAGGCCTCTTTGATGGCCGCCCCCGCGCGCAGCATTGCCCGGCGCGAGACCCACGCCCGGGCCCGGGCCGAACTCGAATTCGTCTCCCGCAACCGCCTGAGGGCCATCGCCTCCACCGACCCCGACTACCCGCAGCGGCTGCGCGAATGCGAGGATTTTCCGCACGTGATCTATGTGAGCGGGGCGCTCGATCTGAACGCGGGCCGGTGGCTTTCGGTGGTGGGCACCCGCAACATCACCCCCTACGGGCAGCAGATGTGCCAGACGCTGATCGCCGAACTGGCGGCCCTGGTGCCCGACCTGGTGATCGTCAGCGGCCTGGCCTACGGGGTGGATGTGGCGGCTCACCGGGCGGCCCTTCGCCTGGAAATCCCCACGGTAGGCGTGCTGGGCCACCCCATCGACCGCATCTATCCTCAACCCCACACGGCGACGGCCCGGCAGATGGTCTCCCGGGGCGGGGCCGTGCTGACCGAGTTTCCCAGTGGCACCGAGCCCCGGCAAGCGGGATTCGTGCAGCGCAACCGGGTGATCGCGGGCCTGAGCGAGGGGACCCTGGTGGTGGAGTCGGCCGCCCGGGGCGGCTCGCTCATCACGGCCGAGATGGCCGACGGCTACCACCGCACGCTGATGGCCGTGCCGGGACGCGTGGGCGACGCCGCCAGCGAGGGCACCAACCGCCTGATCCGCACCCTGCGGGCCCAGATGGTCTGCAGCGGGCAGGAGATCGCCGAGGCCCTGGGCTGGAAACCCGAGGCGGCCAGTACGCGGGCCGTACAGGGAGCCCTGTTCGACCGGACGGAATCCGCCGGGGAGCGCCCGGCCGCCTTCCCCCCTCCGCCCGGAGAAATCCCGCCGGGGGACGGGAGTCTTTCCCCCGAAGCCGTGCGCCTGCTGTCCCTGATCGGCACGCAGGAACCTGTACACCTGGACGAGCTCAGCGGAAAAAGCGCCGAAAGCCCGGAAAAACTGTCCCTGCTGCTGCTCGAGCTGGAGCTGGAGGGAAAGATCGCCGCCCTGCCCGGAAGCCGTTACCTAAAATATTAGGATACTGAATCTGCAAAACCTCCGTTATTAAAATCGACGGACCCCGGGAAAACCCTTTCCCCGGCTCATAAAATCAAAAGAATCTTTGGCAAGAATGTAACTTTTCACTATTCTTGTCGTTCTAAAATCAACCGGATGACCGCCTCGGACTACGATGTTTGTGTGGCGAAATACTCGGATAACCTCTACCGATTTGCCCTCAAATCGCTGCGTGACAGCGATTTGGCCAAGGACATCGTGCAAGAGAGTTTTCTGAGGCTGTGGGAAAACCGCGCGGCCGTGCTCGAAGGCAAGGAGAAATCCTACCTCTTCACGATCGCCTATCGGTTGATTATCGACGACGTGCGCTTTGCCAAGCGCTACGCCCCCAACGATAACCTGCACCTGATGCCCGACCGCCGGGAACAACGCGAGTACACGAACCTCTCGGAGATCGTCCTCGGCTACATCGATCAGCTGCCCGCGCGGCAGAAGAACCTGATCATGCTGCGCGACTACGAGGGCTACTCCTACCGCGAGATCGCCGAGATGACCTCCTTGACCGAGACTCAGGTCAAGGTGTATATCTTCCGGGCGCGGGCCTCGCTGAGGGCCAGCATCGGGGAGATCGACAAGTTGCTTTAAGGTAAGAAAGACTATAGTATATTATTAAAAATTAGAAGGCGTTAAGCCGGATGACAACTATCATGAAAATCACCGCCGACAACTACGAACAATGGGCCATGGACTACCTGGAGGGAACGCTCCCCCGGGCGGACCGTGAAGCTTTCGATGCATTTCTGGCCACCGATCCCCGGGCGGCCTCGGAGATCCGCGCCCTGGAAGCCTACCTTCCCGTGGCCGAAGCCGAAGCGGTGATTTATCCGGACAAAGAGAGCCTCCTGCGCCGCAGCCGGGTCACTCCCCTGCGCCGCCTGGCATCCCTCTCCGCCGGTGCCGCGGCCGCCGCCGTGGTCCTGGGCGCCCTGCTCTGGATCACCCCTTCCAAGCAAAAGAACCTCACCGCCGAGAATTACGCCTCCGCGCCCCGGCCCGTCCGGGAAAAAGCGGCCCCGGTGACGGCGAAAACCCCGGAAGCCCCGGAAGCAACCGTGACCGAAGCCCCCCTGCAGGCGGCCCCGCCCGCCTCGGAGCGCGCCCAGCAGTGGAACCGCAAGACCTCCGAGCTGCTCGCCCGCCTCGAACGCCGCAGAAACCGGCAGGAAACTCAGTCCGCTCCCGAGCGCACGGTCTCTCAGGAGCCCCTGTTCGCCTTTGTGCGCGAAGCCACCGCCGCCACCCGCGAGGTGCCCGAAAGCCTCCGCCAGCCCATCGCCAAGCCCGGTAGCGGCACCCTGCTGCCGGCCGACGCCACCACGCCCATCCTAGCCGAATATTTGCACAGCCAAGAGTCCGGGCCCTGGGAATACGAAAGCCCCGAAAACACCGCAGGCTGGGCCTCGGAGTCCCGCAGCGCCCGCCGCGAGGGAGGCCTGTTGCGCAGTTTGCTGAACCCGATCGAAAAAATATCTCCCGTCAAATACTACGAAACCGAGGAAGGCAGCGGGGTGGAGATCATCTCGATCATCCGCATCGGCAGCAAAAACTAACGTGAATTTGAAATAAGAATTATTTTTAACTTTTGACAATCACCACCGTTAACGCGATAATTCTTATTTCAAGTTCACGTTAGAGGCTTGCCACCCCTCCCAAACCCTCCCCTGATAGGGGAGGACTTTGCAAACGGCTCCACAGAGCCGTTTGCCCAACGGAAAATGAACTTATGAAGAAACTTTTAATCCTTTCCATATTCCTCTTGGGAAGCCTCGGCCTCCGGGCCCAGGAGACTACGCCCGCTCCCGAAGTCCTGCCCCAGGGCCGGACGATCGTCGAGCAACGCGAAGAATTCTCCATCCCGGCCCCCGACAAAAAGAACAAGAGCAAGTTGGACGTCTCGTTCAACAGCATCCTGGGCTCGAAAATCAAGCCCGGTCCCCGGCGCCGTGGCTGGGAGCGGGGCCACTGGTCCGGCGTGGGCGTCTACTACAACGGCCTGGTGGATAACCTTTTTTCGCTCAAAACACCCGAAAGCGCCCCCTACCTGAGCCAGAGCGCCAAATCGATCGGCGTGACCCTCAACCCGCTGCACGCGACGCTGGTCCACGGACGCCGCCTGGGCCTGCTCACGGGGGTGGGCTTCGAGCTGAACAACTTCCGCTTCGACCAGGACATCACCCTGATCCGCGTCGACGGCCACACCGTTCCCGACTACCAGTACGAGGCGCGGGGCGTCGACCTCACCAAGTCCAAGCTCTTCACCGCCTACGTCAACATCCCCCTGCTGCTGGAGGTGCAGATCGGCCAGAAACAAAATTTCTTCATCAGCGCCGGGATGGTCGGCGGGATGAACATCGGCCACCACACCAAGATCAAAGCCGACTCGCCCGAACTCAACGGGGTCAAAAAGAGCCACGCCGACCTGGGGATGCGCAATTTTCACTACGGGTATATCCTCAACATCGGGTATGATGATTTTGCGTTGACGATGACCTATTACCAGAGTCCCATTTTCCGCGCGGGACAAGGACCATACGTCAGACAGGTCAACATCGGCTTCAGCGTCATGCTATAGTCCTCGCTGCACATATAGCACGCCATATTTTCCTTATCCCCCTCGTTCCAGTCCTCACGTACTTTAAGTACGCTCCGGGCTGTAACTTAGGACGATAAGAAAAATCTGACGCACTCTATGCACAGCGAGTTTGGAGCCGTGGTTGCTCCGACAGCCGTCCAAAAATAGATTCGCCCCGGGAAAATTCCGGGGCGGTTTTTTTTGTATCTTTGCCAGGTAACTAACCCCTATTTCCCATGGAGTACGCCCGCTTCCTCTCCGAATTCCCGGAGGCCCCGACGCTCGAACAGATCGCGGAGACCCTCGAACAGATCGCCCCCCGGGCGCTGGCCGCCCGCCGCGTGGAAATCTACAAGCGCTGCTTCGGGATGCTGGACCTCACCTCCCTGGGCGCCGAAGACACCCACGCCCGCATCGAAGAACTCACGGCCCGCGTCGTGGCCTTCCCGGAAAAATTCCCGGGCATCCCCCCCGTGGCCTCCGTGTGTGTCTACCCCGCCTTCGTGGAGACCGTCGGCCTGGCCGCCGGTAGCGCCCCCGTGGCGATCACCAGCGTGGCCGGGGGATTCCCCGCCGCCCAGACCTTCCTCGAAGTGAAAGTCCTCGAAGCGGCCATGGCCGTGGAAAACGGTGCCGACGAGATCGACGTGGTCCTGTCCGCGGGCCGCATCCTGGAACAGCAGTACGAAGCGGCAGGCAGCGAACTCGAAGTGCTGCGCGAGGAGTTAGGCGAGGAGGTGATCCTCAAGGTGATCCTCGAAACGGGCTCTCTGGGCCGCCCCGAGACCATCCGCAAGGCCGCCCTGCTAGCCATGTGCGCCGGGGCCGACTTTATCAAAACCTCCACGGGAAAAACACCCGTGGCGGCCACCCCCGAGGCGGCCGTGGTGATGTGCCAGGCCATCCGCGACTTCTACGCCGCCACCGGACGCCGCGTGGGCTTCAAGGCCGCGGGAGGCATCGCCACCCCCGAACAGGCCGCCCTCTACTACGCCATCGCCGAGCACATCCTGGGCGAGGAGTGGCTCCACCCCGGCCTGCTGCGCATCGGCGCCAGCTCCCTGGCCAACCGCCTGCTCGCGGCCATCACGGGCGAGGAAGTAAACTACTTTTAGTACGCACTGACAAAATGATAGAAAACATGGAATTAGATTGGAAAAACCTGGGCTTCGGGTACCTCAAGACCGACTGGAACATCCGCAGCTACTACCGCGACGGGGCCTGGACGACCCCCGAAATGACGCAGGACGAAACCCTCAACATCCACATGGCCGCCACCGCCCTGCACTACGGCCAGGAAGCCTTCGAAGGCCTCAAAGCCTTCCGCGGCGTGGACGGCCAGGTGCGCATCTTCCGTCCCGAAGAAAACGCCCGCCGCATGGCCCGCACGGCCGACTACATCCGCATGGCCATGCCCCCCGAAGAACTCTTCCTCGACATGGTCAAGCAGGTCGTAAAAGCCAACGAACGCTTCATCCCCCCCTACGGCACCGGAGCCTCCCTCTACATCCGCCCCGTGCTCTTCGGCACCGGCCCCCAGGTGGGCGTAAAACCCGCCGACGAATACCTGCTCATCATCTTCGTCACCCCCGTAGGCCCCTACTATAAGGAAGGATTCAACCCCATCAAGATCATCGTCGACCGCGAGCACGACCGCGCCGCCCCCCTCGGGACCGGCAACGTCAAGACCGGGGGCAACTACGCCGCCAGCCTCCTCTCCGCCGAACAAGCCCACCACAAAGGCTTCGCCGCCGTGCTCTACCTCGACGCCAAGGAGAAAAAATACATCGACGAAAGCGGAGCCGCCAACTTCTTCGCCATCCGCGACGGCCGCTACATCACCCCCGAGTCGAGCTCCATCCTCCCCTCCATCACCAACATGAGCCTAACCACCCTGGCCACCGAAATGGGCCTCCAAGTGGAACGCCGCCCCGTGGAATTAGAGGAACTCTCCACCTTCGAAGAAGCCGGCTCCTGCGGAACCGCCGCCGTCATCTCCCCCATCGGATCGATCTTCGACCCCCAAACCGGACACACCTACGTCTACAACAACAACGAAGCCGGACCCTGGTGCCGCAAACTCTACAACAAGCTCCGAGCCATCCAACACGGCGAAGAACCCGACACCCACAACTGGAACCTGGTGCTCTAACGGCAGCGGTCCCGGGCAAGGCTGAGAACTGCCCCTTTTTATAAAAAGGGGCCCAAAAATTTTTAGGGGAAACTTCGTTTCCCATGATTAGCTTGTTGGAACTATATAGGTTATACCAGAGAGACCCCGCGATCAAAAGATCGCGGGGTCTCTCTGGTATAACCTACCTAAAATCCTAGCAAAGTCAGTCATGCGATACGGAGTATCGCCCTAAAGTTTTGCGGCGCTTTTACAAAAGCGCCAGTTTCTGGCTTACCTGGGATCGTTGTCGTTACCGCATGGGTTGCATGTAGAGCGACCAGTCTTTCCAGACGGGGTCGAAGCCTTTTTCTTTGACGGCGGCCTGGACTTGTTCGGCCGATCTTCCGTCGTTTATTTCCCACTGTTCGAGTTCTTCGCTGGGGGCGGTGTAGCCTCCGGGGGTGGTTTTCGATCCGGCGCTTAGGGTGGTTATTCCGAAGGGTAGGATCCGGTCGCGGTAGTCAGCGCTTTCTCTTGTGGATAGGGAGAGTTCGACGTCTTCGCTCAGCAGGCGGTAGGCGCAGATTAGCTGGGTGAGGTTCTTTTCGCTGGCCGGGTGTTCGGGATTGAAACCATCCTCTCCCTCGTAGGGGCGCAGGCGGGGGAAAGCTATCGAGTATTTGGTTCTCCAGTAGCGGTTTTCCAGGTATCTCAGGTGCAGGGCGGTGAAGTAGGCTTCGGTTCTCCAGTCCTCCAGGCCGATCAGGTTACCCAGGCCTACTTTGTGTACCCCGGCTTCGCAGAGCCTATCGGGGGTTTCGAGCCTATAGCGGAAATCGGCCTTGCGGCCCCTGAGGTGGTAGACCGGGTAGCGCAGGCGGTGGTAAGTTTCCTGGTAGACATACACGGCGTGCAGGCCGTAGGGGATCAGCTTTTCGTACTCTTCCCGGTCCATGGGCTGCACCTCGAGCGAAATCTGCTCGAAGTATTGCTGCATGATCTCCATCGAGGCGGCCAGGTATTCGAGGCTCGACGCGCGGGGCGCTTCCCCCGTCACGAGCAGGATATGCTGGAAGGGATCCTTTTTGATGGCCCGGGCCTCGGCATGGATCTGCTCGGGGGTTAGGATCATCCGGTGGATCTTGTTGGTGCAGTTGAAGCCGCAGTAGACACACTGGTTCTGGCAGATGTTCGAGAGGTAGAGCGGCACGTACAACTGGATGGCGTTGCCGAAGCGGCGGCGCGTGGTGGCGTAACTTTGCTGGGCCATTTCTCCTAAAAACGCTTCGGCGGCGGGGGAAACCAGGGCCGCGAAATCGTCCATAGAGAGGCGTTCGGCCCGTAGGGCCCGCTCCACATCGGCGGGCGTTTTCGCTAAAATCGAAGCCTTGACCGTTTCCCAGTCATAAGGCTCTAAAATATCGTAAAATGTCATTTTCGTAGAAAAATCAAGAATTCTCCTCGTCCGAAGACTTGAACACGGAGAAGCGCGAGAGCAGCCGGTTTTTGCGGGCCAGCATCAGAATCTCGAGCACCAGCAACAACAGCGCCGCCCCGATCAGGTAGGGAGCCTGCTCGTTAAAATCCTCGAAGACCATGGCCTTGAGGTCCTTCTTCTCGACCTCGTTGATGCGGGCGACGATCTCCTCGAGGCCCAGGCTGCGGTTGGTGGCGCGGATGTAGGAACCTCCGGTGGAGACGGCGATCTGCTGGAGGGTGTTTTCGTCCAATTTCGAGACGACCATGTTGCCCTGTTCGTCCTTGATAAACTCCCCGCCAATGGAGATCGGGGCGCCCTCGGGGGTCCCGATGCCGATGGTGTAGATCTTGATGTCCTGCTGGGCGGCCCGTTCGGCGGCACCCAGGGCGTCGTCCTCGTGGTTTTCTCCGTCGGAGACGACGATGATCACGCGGCTGCCCTCGCTGCCCGAGGAGAAGGAGGCGGCGGCCAGGTCGATGGCGGCCCCGATGGCGGTTCCCTGGCGGGAAACCATGTTGGGGGACATGCTGGCGGCGAAGCTGCGGGCGGTGACGTAGTCCGAGGTGATGGGCAGTTGGACGTAGGCGTCCCCGGCGAAGACGACCAGGCCGATGCGGTCCTCGCGCAACTGTTCGGTCAGGCGCGAGATGGCGAATTTGGTGCGCTCGAGGCGGCTGGGCTCGAAGTCCTGGGCCAGCATACTGTTGGAGACGTCCACGGCGAGCATGATCTCGATCCCGCGGCGGCTCTCCTCGCGCAGCTTCGAGCCGAACTGGGGCCGGGCCAGGGCCAGGATCACCAGGCCGAAAGCCAGGGCGAAAAGCACGAATTTGTTGCGCAGCCGCTTGGGCGAAGCCTCGGGCATCAGCGCGCGCAGGGTCTCCCGCTCCCCGAAGCGTTCGAGGGCCTTTTTGCGGCGGCCCGCCGCATAGGCGTAGAGCCCCGCCAGCAGCACAGGCAGCAGCAGCAACCAAAGGTATTCGGGGGATGCGAAACGAAACATGCGTTCTCTTTTTTGACTTTATCCGGACAAAGATACGAAAACTTCAGCAACGGTGTTCCCGCACTTGCGGCCAAAACAATAACGGGAGAAATGTGGATTTGGTGTTCTGCCTGGTCGACGGACCCTTGCTTCATTCCGTATCAGCGGCCTTCCTACGAAGAGTTCAAAAAAAGAAATTGATGCCCAGGAGGCGCTTCCCCCAGAAAATTAGCATTTTATCCGGGATTTTCTCGAATAAACTCTTACCTTTTTGCAAAAATCCGTACCTTTGTGACGAAAATTGTTTTTCAACCCTAAAATGTATTGTGTTATGACTGAATCATTCAGACCTACTCTCCTTCGCGCCAAAGGCTGGGAGGCCCTGAAAGGCAAATGGAACATGGGAGCCTTGGCTGCCTTCATTGTCATGCTCCTGGTGGGCGCAACCGGTGCCATTCCCATCGCCGGATCAGTAGCCGGCCTGCTCTTCGGCAACATCCTCGTGATCGGGCTCCTGTTCCTTTTCTGGGACGTGCTCAAAGGCGGCGAAGTGAAATTCGACACTTTGTTCGAAGGCTTCCGCGACTACGCCCGCTACCTGGTGGGCTCCCTGTTGGTCAGCGTTTACACCCTGCTGTGGATGTTGCTGCTGATCGTCCCCGGGATCATCAAAGGCATTTCCTACTCGATGACCTACTTCATCCTGCGCGAAAACCCCACGATGAGCGGCGAACAAGCCATTCAGCGCAGCATGGCCATGATGGAAGGCCACAAGATGGATTACTTCCTGTTGAGCCTGAGCTTCATCGGCTGGATGCTGCTGGGTATGCTGGCCTTAGGGATCGGGCTGTTCTGGGTACTCCCCTACGTCTACACCACGAACGCAGCCTTCTACGAAGAACTCAAAAAGGACTACGAAGCCCGTCAGGCTTTCGCCCAGGCATAGTTTTCTTTTTCCACAAAGGAGCGTCCGGAAAATTTCCGGGCGCTTTTTTGTGCAAAAATTTGGAAAAACTAAGTCGATAGTTTATCTTCGTTATCAGCGAAAACAAGCGGACTACCTAAAATAATAGTTATGGAAAAGGAAATCAAGCCATTGACCCGGGCCGAGCTGGAAATCATGCAGATACTTTGGGAAAAGGAAGCGGCCTTCGTGCAGGAGATTCTCGCCGAGATGCCCGAGCCGAAGCCCGCCTACAACACCGTCTCGACCATCGTGCGCATCCTCGAAAAGAAGGGTGTCGTGGGCTACGAGGCCGTCGGCAAGGGCCACCGCTACCACCCCCTGATCGACAAGGAGCGTTACACCCGCAGCTTTATGCACTCGGTCCTGGGGAATTTCTTCGACAACTCCCCCGCCCAGCTGGTCTCCTTCTTCTGCCAGCGCGAAAACCTCTCGCTGCAGGAAACCGAAGAGATCATGGCCATCGCCCGCAAAGCGATCGAAAAAAAGAAGCTCGTCAAAGCCTAAAATTTTCCGACCATGTTGGGGACTCAATTACCCTATCCGATCCAGGTCCAGGTCATCCTGAGCCTGTGCTGGATTTTCTACCGCGCCCTGTTGCAGCGCGAAACGTTCTTCTCCCTCTCGCGGGCCTACCTGCTCGGGAGCGTCGCCCTGGCCTTCATCCTGCCGTTGCTGCGCATCCCCTTCTGGAGCGCCCGGGTGGTGGAGGTGCCGGGGGCCTGGGAAGCTACTTTCACGGTGAGCGAGGCGATCGAGCCGGTGGTCGTCGAGACGGCGGGCACCGACCCGAGCGGGTGGCTCTACGCCCTGGCCGCGGCGGGATCGCTGGGGCTGCTGGCCTTTTCGATGCGCAACCTGCTGCCCTACCTGCGCCGGATGCGCAACCCGCAGAACGAGGCCCCCGGCATCGGGCGCATCCGCCTGTTCGAGACCCCGGGCCAGGGCACGGCCTATTCGCTCTTCGGCCGCATCTTCATCGACTTCCGGGAGCTCGACGCCCGCGAGAGCGCCCAGGTGCTGCGCCACGAGATGGCCCACATCCGCCTGGGACACAGCTGGGATATGCTGCTGGCCGAGACGGTGCGCATCGCCCTGTGGTGGAATCCGCTGGTGTGGCTCTGGCACCGCTCGCTCCGCGAAGTACACGAGTTCCAGGCCGACCGCGCCGTGCTCGAGGCCGACCCCCGCAGCGAGCAGTACATCGCCCTGATGGTGCGCTCCTGCGGAGCCCTGCAATCGGGCCTGGTCAGCGGCTTCAGCTACTCGCTGCTGCGCAACCGCCTGCGCATGATCGCCGCCCGCCGCTCGGGCTTTTCGGCAGGCTGCAAAGCCCTCGGCATTATTCCGCTGGTGGGCGGCCTGCTGCTGCTCTTTTCGTTTACCCGGGCCCAGACGGTCTACCGCGTGACTTCGGAAGGCATTCCCCAGCAAACCGACGAAGCGCTTTTCGAGCCCGAGCCCCAAAAACCGGAGACCCCCAACACGTCTTCCCCTATCCCCCGCTACCGGCAACCGCAGTCGGCAGAGGCTCAAAAACTCGCCAACGAAATCCGCCAGAAAGTGGACGGAGAGATGGAGATCTACCTGGACGGAGAACGGGCCCCCGACAACCTGCTCGACACGCTCGACGTCCAGCGGGTCGAAAGCATGACTGTCCTCAAAAACCTAACGCCGACACGGGTAGATATCCGCACCAAAGCGCCGCAAAAGGCAACGCCACAACTCCTGATCCCCGGGTCGGTCACGATCTGGAACGAGAAGGGCCCCCAGGTGTACCACCTGAAAGAAAACAGCTCCCTGGGCATCATCCTCGACCCCCGGAAGACCCAACGGATCTTCGCCCGGGTCCCCGAATCGGTGAAAATCACCCTCGACCGGAAGCGGATCAGCCTGCAGGAGATGAACGCCCTCGATCCGCAAACCCTCGAACTCGTTATCCTCCAAAACAACGAACTCTTCCCGGAAGGAGGGATCGAGCTCGTCTCCACGAAGACGGTTGCCTCAAAATCCACGGAGAAACAATCGGAAACCCCTGAAAAACGAGTCTCCATCCGCCCGATAAACGGTGATTTCCCCGAAAAGGCCCTGGTTTTCCTGGACGGCCGCCAGATCAGCGAGCAGGAGATACTGATGCTCGATCCGAAACTGATCGGAGGCATAACCGTACTCAAGGAGCAGCACCCCGCGGGACGGATCGAGATCACTTCTAAAAAAGTGGGGACGGCGCAACGGCAAGCCGAGCGTGAAAGCCAGGACTTCGGAACGTTGTGGGTAGAAACCAAGAAAGGCCCCAAAGAGGCCCAAATCTTCCTGGACGGCCGCCGCATCAGCCAACGGAAAATGAACGCCCTCGACCCGCAGACGATCGGAAGCCTCCGGGTACTAAACGACAAAACCTCCCGGCAGGTCGTGATCACTTCCAAGAACGCGGAAAGGGAGAAATACGCTCCGGCACCCCCCTCCACCGAAAGGATCACAATCCGGGACGGCAAGAATGATTTCTCCGTCAAAATCCAGGACCCCAGCTCCCCCAATGGCGGCGACTCCGGCGAGCAGCAGGTGCAGGTCTTCGTGGACGGCCGCCAGATCGGCCCCCAAGAGATGGGAGCGCTCTCTCCGGCCATGATCGAAAGCATGAAGGTGCTCAAGGATGAAAACTCCCCGGCAGGCCGGATCGAGATCTCTACTAAAAAAGCGGCGCCGCCCGCATCCGCCGAAGGGGAAGCGACCCCCGGCGAAAAAGGAAAACCCGGAGCACCCGGCGAGAAAGGAAAACCCGGGGGGATCGTCGTGACGACCCGGAAGAATTCCAACCTGCTCACAAGCCCGATCCGCAGCAGCTCCCTCTCCGGAATCCCGGCCTCGCGGAGGGTGCAGCCCGGCATCCAGAACCCTAAGGAAACACAGGTATTCCTGGACGGCCGCCAGATCAGCCAACAGGAAATGAGCGCACTCGATCCGCGAACGATAGAAAGCATGACGGTGCAGAAGAATCACTCCATCCAAGGCTGCGACATGGTCGAGATCACATCGAAGAAGGCACTTTTGGCAAAATTCCAGGTTCCGGATCTGCCCTCCAATTAGCGCTCATCATCTTCTGTAAATAAAAACAGGCTGCCCGTTTCGGACAGCCTGTTTTCTATGCTAAAAATCCCGAAGGATTACTTTTTGTAAATTTTGGTGTAGCCATAGATAGCTTCTTCGCCCAGTTCTTCCTCGATGCGCAGCAGCTGGTTGTACTTGGCCATCCGGTCCGAACGCGAGAGCGAGCCGGTCTTGATCTGGCCCGAGTTGGTCGCTACGGCGATGTCGGCGATCGTGGCGTCTTCAGTTTCGCCGCTGCGGTGCGAGGTCACCGAAGTGTAGCCTGCGCGGTGGGCCATTTCGATGGCGTCCAGGGTTTCGGTCAGCGAACCGATCTGGTTGACCTTGATGAGGATGGAGTTGCCGCAGCCCAGTTCGATGCCCTTCTTGAGGAACTCGACGTTGGTCACGAACAGGTCGTCGCCCACCAGCTGGCACTTGTCGCCCAGCTTGTCGGTCAGCAGCTTCCAGCCGTCCCAGTCGCCTTCGTCCATCCCGTCTTCGATCGAGTCGATAGGGAACTTGGCCACCAGCTCAGCGAGGAATTCCACCTGCTGGGCCGAGCTGCGCTTGGCACCCGTGGCGCCTTCGAATTTGCTGTAGTCGTACACGCCGTCCTTGAAAAACTCGGAGGAAGCGCAGTCCAGGCCGATCGACACGTCGCCGCCTTGGCATTTGCGGCCGGGTTTGTAACCGGCTTTCTTGATGGCTTCGATGATCGACTCCAGGGCGTCTTCGGTGCCTTTGAGGGCGGGAGCGAAACCGCCTTCGTCACCGACAGCGGTGCTCAGGTTGCGGTCGTGCAGCACTTTCTTGAGGGCGTGGAACACTTCGGCGCCCATGCGCAGGCCTTCGCGGAAGGAGGTGGCGCCCACGGGACGGATCATGAATTCCTGGAAAGCGATGGGGGCGTCCGAGTGCGAGCCGCCGTTGATGATGTTCATCATCGGTACGGGCAGGGTCTTGGCGTTGGTGCCGCCGATGTAGCGGTACAGGGGCATGCCGAGCAGGTCGGCGGCGGCGCGGGCGCAGGCCAGCGAGACACCCAGGATGGCGTTGGCGCCCAGGTTGCTCTTGGTGGCGGTGCCGTCCAGGGCGATCATCATCTTGTCGATGCCGACCTGATCCGTGACGGGCATTCCGAGGATTTCCTTGGCGATCACTTCGTTGACGTTCTGAACGGCTTTCAGGACGCCTTTGCCCAGGTAACGGCCCTTGTCGCCGTCGCGCAGTTCGAGGGCTTCGTTTTCGCCGGTCGAGGCTCCCGAGGGAACGGCGGCGCGGCCCATGGCCCCGCTGGCGGTGGCTACTTCGACTTCGATGGTGGGGTTGCCTCGCGAATCGAGGATCTCCCGGGCGTGAACGCTTACAATCTGACTCATAATCTTAAGATTTTAATTCGGTTGATATTTTGTGCTTGTTTTGCCGGTCGGAAAAATCGTCCCAAAGGTACGAAAATCTATGGGATTTTCAAAAGTGAATTCCGATGCGCCTCTTTGTGAGTCCGTTTATTTTTTTTGTTTCGCCTACGGCGACCTACTTTTGGCATTGCCCAAAAGTAGGCAAAAAGCTACGGGCCCGCCTCAGAGCGCCACCCACTACGGCTCTCTTTCGCCGCGACACCAATATTTTTGGTCTCGCCCGGCTCAGAGAAGCCTAAGTGGGGCCCACCGCCCTTGAGGCGAGTGGCCCGACCTGCCGGAAGACAAGTGTTTGCGCCCGGTAGGTTCTGCTTCCGGCAGGCCACCGCCAATCAAAAAAGTCGCGTCTC
>JAVBNV010000002.1:0-126183 GCA_031551325.1 Alistipes sp. | reverse complement strand
CAATAACAAACTCACCGTTAAATCCCCACCCGTCCCACTTGGGTTCGTTGTGGTTTGTTTTACATAAAAAAAAATTTAACATTTTGAGTTTTGTTGGGAGGCTTTGGCGGCAACCGCCCAAAACCCCTCGGAGCTATTCTCTGTTTTTTCAGACAGTTCACAAATGAGTTGCCCCACCATTACCCAGTACCTCGAAACCCTTCAGTATGTTGAGGGGTTGTTCCGCACGCTCGGCGGGCTCGAACCCCGCAGGGATCTTTACGGGGAACCGCGCTTCTGGGTGGGTAATTTTTCCGTTATTTTCCGGATCGCCTACCGGGGCCATGATTACGCCCTCAAGTGCTACACCCGCGAGCCGCACCACGATCCCCTGCTGTTCGAGTTTCTCGCCGGGGAGGGGCGTCCCTACGTCGTACCGGCCCGGTGGATGCCCCGGGAGGTGTATGTCTACGACGAGCGCGACCAGGGGCGCTACCAGTCCGCGATGCTCATGGAATGGATCGAGGGCGAGACCCTGGGCCGCCGCGTGGCCCGGCTCTGCCAGCACGGGGACAAGGAGCAACTGCGGCAGCTGGCCGGACGCTTCGACCGCCTGGCACTCTGGCTGCTAGGGCAGGAGTTCGCCCACGGCGACATCAAGCACGACAACGTCCTGGTCACGCCCCAAGGGCAACTCTGCCTGATCGACTTCGACGGGATGTTCCTGCCCGCCCTGGCCGGCCGCCGCACCTCGCTGATCGGCTCGCCCGCCTACCAGCATCCCGCCCGCGACGAACATTACTTCAACGAACACATAGACGATTACCCCCTGGCCGTCATCTCGCTCAGCCTGCACATCCTCGCCGATGACCCGGGCCTCTTCGAGCGCTACAACGACCAGGAGAACCTGATCTTCAACGCCGCCGACCTGGCCCGGGGAGCTTCTGCGCTGCTCTCCGGCTGGATGGAATACTGGGAGGCCCGGGACGAACGGACCCTGTTGGAACTCGCAAAGATGATGCGCAGCGAGACTCCCGAACTGAAGGGCCTGGGCCGCGTGTTCGAAGCGTTGTGCGAGCAGGCCGCCCCGGAGACCCAACCCCTGTTCGTCTCGGCGGCCCTCGGCCGGATGCCCGCGTCGGAACCGCTTCCGGAGCCGGAAGCGCTGCGGGAGGAAACGCCTCCGGTCATTTACCCGCTGGAAGAACCGCTGCGGGCCGTGGCCGAGCCGGAGGGGACCTACGAAGTGGTCGATCCGGGCCAGGAGCGTTGCGCCGTGGTGCGCCGAGGCGGCCGCTACGGCTACGCCGACCTGCGGAACGGGACCCTGCTCTGCGAACCCGTTTACGAGGAGGCCGCGCCGTTCAGCGAATCGCTGGCGGCGGTGCGCCGGGACGGACGTCCCGGTTTTATCGACCTGCAGGGCCGCCTGGTGATCGACGCCGGGGAGTATGACGGAGCCGATTCCTTCCGCGAGGGGCTCGCCCGGGTGCAGCGGGGGCAGCGCTACGGATTTATCGACCGGCAGGGCGTCGAGGTGATCCCCGTAACCCACGATTTCGTTACGGCTTTCCGCGAAGGCCTGGCGGTGGCACGCCGGGGAGAGAAGTACGGCTACATCGACCCCCGGGGCCAGTGGGCCATCCCTCCCGTGTACGATGCCGCGCGGCCTTTCCATTCGGGCGAGGCGCAGGTGTCGCAGGACGGGCGGACATTTTTGATCGACCGGCAGGGCCGGGTGGGGGAGGCCGTCGCGGTGACCGCAGAATTGACAAACGTATAACCATATTTCATTAGGCAGTACACCCCGGAGCGTTGGGGGGCGGGGGAGAGGTCGGAGAGAATAAGCAGTGCCGGAAACGGACTGTTTTGAATAGTATTGTTTCTGAGGAGAGTAAAAAGACTCATTATGTATTCAGCCAGAATTAGCCGGAGCAATCCGATTCTGTTCGTGATTCTGATCGACCAATCGGGCTCGATGGAAGAACTGACCCAGTTCAACGGCCAGCAGATCTCCAAGGCGGAGGCCGTGGCCATGACGGTGAACATCCTGATCTCGGAGCTGCTCTACCGCAGCCGCCGCGAGGAGGGCTACCGCGACTATTTCGAGATCGCCGTACTGGGCTACCACGGCCAGGAGGTGGTGTCGATGCTGGGCGGCGGCGAGAAGATCTTCCTGCGTCCCTCCGAATTGGCGGTGGGGGAACTGGGCCGCGTCAAGCTGCAAAAAGAGCGCCGCCTGCCCGACGGGCGGACGATGATCTCGACGGTCGACCAGCGGGTGTGGGTCAAGCCCTACGCCGCCGACAAGACCCCGCTCTATTCGGCCCTCTCGAAGTGCTACGACGAAGTCAAACGCTGGTGTCAGCAGAAGGGCCACCAAAGAGCCTATCCCCCCGTGATCTTCAACATCACCGACGGCGAATCCTCGGACGGGGACGAAACGTTGCTGCTGGAGATCGCCCGCCAGATCAAGGAGCTGGCCACCGAGGACGGGCAGGTGCTGTTGATGAACATGCACATCAGCTCGGACCAGACGGTGCCCCCGGTGGTCTTCGCCGCCTCGGAGGAGGAGCTGCCCGACCACCGCTATGCCCGGCTGCTCTACCGCATGTCCAGCGAAATGCCGCTGGTCTACCACGAGAACATCCGCCGCCTGCGGGGCAAGGGGGGTGAGCATTTCCGGGCGATGAGCTACAACGCCGCCATGACGGACCTCATCGGCATGCTCAACATCGGCTCGGTGAGCGTCAACCTGCTGGACAATTAGCGCGGGCCGCCCGGGCGGTCTTTATGATATAGATAGAATTAGTATTCAACAGTAAATAGTTGCGCCTATGATCTGCGCGGTAAACAACATCATCGAAACGCTCTACAATCCGCAATGCCGCTTCCGGACCCTGGAAGGGCTGTTGCTCGACAGCGCCGGGATCGACGACCCGGTGTTCAGCTACGGCGGCGCCGTGGCCAACTTCCGGGTGCGCTGGCGCGGAAAACCCTACCTGCTCAAGTGTTTCCTCGACCGCCGGGAAGAGGTGACCGAGGCCCTGAAACGGGTGAGCGCTTACGTGTCCGGGCTGCCGGTCTCTTACCTGGTGGACTACCGCTACCTGGGCAACGAGATGCTGGTTTTCGACGACTTCGACCGGGCGCACTGGGTGGACGTGGTTCTGATGGAACGTCCCGAGGGCCGCTTGCTGGGGGATTTCCTCTCCGAAGCCGCTTCCCGGGGCGATGTCCGCTCGCTGGGGCTGCTCGTGCGGGCCTTCTGCCGCCTGGGCGCCTGGCTGCTGGACGCCGACCTGGTGCACGGCTGCCTGAAACCGGCCAACCTGCTGGTCACCCCTGAGCTGGATTTCAAGCTGCTCAACTACGAGCGGATGCAGGTCCCCGCCCTGGATACCTTCCGCGAGAAAGGCAACGAGGACAACCTGGCTGTGGCCAACCTGGCCCTGGCCCTGAGCGTGCTCGCGGCGGACCCGTCCTCCTTCCGGATTCTGGAGGGAGATTCGTGGTTCCGCGTGCCCACCTTGCGCAGTCCGCTGATTCCCCTTTTCTCTGCGCTGGACGGGACGGAAGTCCCGGAGTCCGTGCGTGTGTTGGTCGGGTTGCTCGGAAACGGCAACTATACCCTGCGCGACAGGCTGACCCTGATCCGTTCGTTGACGGATTTGGCCAAGGGGCGCGGGGCTATTCCGGCGGAACTTTTCCAGCAGGCCCACGCCCGCTTGTACGCCCCCGCCTACGCCCCCGCTTCGCCCCGGACGGATTGTCCGGTCGGCGAGGAGGTGCTGGAACGGTACGACTGGGCGGGACCTTTCTCCGAGGGCCTCTGCTGCGTCGAGCGGGATGGTCTTTGGGGGTTTGTCGACGCCCAGGGCCGGGAGGTGATCCCGTTGAGGTACGGCTGGGCCGACGATTTCCGGGAAGGCCGGACGGTGGTCTCCCTCGACGAGGGCTTCGCCCTGCTGGACCGGGACGGACTGGAGGTGCTGCCTCCGGTCTACGAATCGCTGGAATGGAACAGCGCATACGGCCTGGTGCTGGCGGCCTACGACGGCAAGATGGGTATTTTCGACCGGAATGGCCGGGAGGTGGTCCCGATGATCTACGATTGGATCGGACCGCCCTCTCCCCTGATCCTGGTGCGCAAGGGCGGCCTGTGCGGCTACATCCGCCCGGACGGCGGGGTGGCCATCGTGCCCTGCTACGAGGACGCCTTCGATTTCAACGAGGCGGGTAAGGCCCTGGTCGTTGCTGAGGGCCGGGAATTTTTTGTAGATCAGCAAGGGCGGGAGGTGTAGGTATTCCCCGCGAGACCTAAGCTGTGCATAGCGTGCGTCAAATTTTTCTTATCGTCCGCAAATCCAGCCCGGAGCGTACTTAAAGTACGTGAGAACTGGAGCCAGGAGGATAAGGAAAATTTGGCGTGCGATATGCGCAGCGCCATAAAAACCAAGGAGGAAGCGATCTGTTGATCGATTCCTCCTTGTCAGTTTGGGTTATTTCGTATGTCGGCTTCCTTAGCAGCTGGGCGGGTTATTTTCCGCCAGGATATCCATTGCTTTGTCCAGGATCGCCGTATCGTCCAAGGTAACCACGCCCCCGTCCGGGCCTTTCTCTATATGCAGGCCTGCCGGGTCGCCGCCTTGGCCGAAATGTCTGCCGCCGAAATAATTGCGTACCTCATCCACATTCAGATTCAGTTCGTCCGCGATACGCTGCATGCTGCCACTGGGCAGACGGTCCTTAATCCGGCGCAGTTCGTTAAATGTAATCACCATGATCGTAAAAGTTTAAGTTTGTATAGGTTCGCCGGCTTCAGCCCCGGCGCTTAATAACTTTTTTAAAAATACGGCAAATATTCATCAAATCAAAATATAACCGAAAAAATATTCAATTCTTTTCGCCGCACGACGAAATGTCAGTTTCTTGTGGCAGAATCCCTGTCAGGGGTGGCAAGTTTGGCAGAAATCGCCCCCTTTGACGTCCGTTTTTTCGCTTGGCATAAACATTGTAAAATTGAAGGCTACAACCGCAATCGAAAACAATCAAACTAAAAAATAACTTTCAATTATGGGAAAAATTATCGGTATTGACCTGGGTACGACCAACTCCTGCGTCTCTGTGATGGAGGGCAACGAGCCCGTCGTCATCCCCAACAGCGAGGGTCGTCGCACGACGCCTTCGATCGTCGCCTTTGTAGACAACAACGAACGCAAGGTGGGCGACCCGGCCAAGCGCCAGGCCATCACCAACCCCACGCGTACCATCACCTCCATCAAACGCTACATGGGGGAAACCTACGACCAGGTACAGAACGAGATCAGCCGGGTGACCTACCCGGTCGTCAAGGGCGACAACAACACCCCCCGCGTGGAGGTGGACGGCCGCCAGTACACGCCCCAGGAAATTTCGGCCATCATCCTCCAGAAGATGAAGAAGACCGCCGAGGACTACCTGGGCACCGAAGTGACCGAAGCGGTCATCACCGTGCCGGCCTACTTCTCCGACTCGCAGCGCCAGGCCACCAAGGAGGCCGGTGAGATCGCGGGCCTCAAGGTGCGCCGCATCATCAACGAGCCGACGGCCGCGGCCCTGGCCTATGGCATGGACAAGGCCAACAAGGACATGAAGATCGCCGTCTATGACCTCGGGGGCGGTACCTTCGACATCTCGATCCTCGAGCTGGGCGACGGGGTCTTCGAAGTGAAATCCACCCACGGGGACACCCACCTGGGGGGCGATGACTTCGACCACGTGATCATCGACTGGCTGGCCGAAGAATTCAAGGGCCAGCACAACATCGACCTGCGCAAGGACCCGATGGCCCTGCAGCGCCTCAAGGAAGCCGCCGAAAAGGCCAAGATCGAGCTCTCCAGCTCGACCTCCACGGAGATCAACCTGCCCTACATCATGCCCGTGGACGGCATTCCCCAGCACCTGGTGGTGACGCTCACCCGCGCCAAGTTCGAGCAACTGGCCGACAAGCTGATCCGCTCGACGCTCGAACCCTGCAAGAAGGCCCTCTCGGACGCCGGGCTGACCAACAAGGACATCGACGAGGTGATCCTGGTGGGCGGCTCGACCCGCGTACCCGCCGTGCAGAAGCTGGTGGAAGATTTCTTCGGCAAGGCTCCCTCGAAAGGGGTCAACCCCGACGAAGTGGTGGCCATCGGCGCCGCCATCCAGGGGGGCGTGCTCACCGGCGAGGTGAAGGACGTGCTGCTGCTGGACGTCACCCCGCTGTCGCTGGGGATCGAAACGATGGGGGGTGTCTTCACCCGCCTGATCGACGCCAACACCACCATCCCCACCCGCAAGAGCGAGGTCTTCTCGACCGCTTCGGACAGCCAGCCCTCGGTGGAGATCCACGTGCTGCAGGGCGAACGCCAGATGGCCCGCGACAACAAGACCATCGGCCGCTTCCACCTGGACGGCATTCCCGCCGCTCCCCGTGGAGTACCCCAGATCGAGGTGACCTTCGACATCGACGCCAACGGCATCCTGAACGTCTCGGCCAAGGACAAGGGCACGGGCAAGGAGCAGAACATCCGCATCGAAGCCTCCTCGGGCCTGACCGAGCAGGAGATCCAGCGCATGCGCGACGAGGCCAAGGCCAACGAAGCCAAGGACAAGGAAGAACGTGAAAAGGTGGACAAGATCAACGCCGCCGACAGCCTGATCTTCTCGACCGAAAAGCAGCTCAAGGAGTACGGCGACAAGATTCCCGCCGACAAGAAGAGCGCCATCGAATCGGCCCTGGGAACCCTCAAGGAAGCCCACAAGAGCGGCGACCTCGCCCAGATCGACACGGCCTCCCAGGCCCTCAACGACGCCTGGCAAGCCGCCTCGCAGGACATCTACAGCGCCCAGCAGGCCGAGGGTGGCCAGCAAGGCCAGCCCGGACCGGACGCCGGTGCCTCCGCAGGAGGCGGCAGTGCAGCCGGGGGCGATAACGTCACCGACGTGGAATTCGAGGAAGTGAAATAAACTCGATCGCCAGCTATAGCAAAACCGCAGTAAGCATGTGCCTTACTGCGGTTTTCTATTTTTAAGGAGTTTTCGATTTTATCGTATCTTTGTATTCTATGTCAGGCAGCGATCATGGGCGATAACACAAAAATATCCATCCGGTTTTTCGACGACCGCGAAGTGCGTGCCGTTTGGGACGAACAAAATTCCAAATGGTGGTTTTCGGTGTTGGATATTGTCGCCGTCCTTACCGACCAGGACGATTACAACAAAGCGAGAAACTATTGGAAATACCTCAAGGCCAAACTGAAAAAAGAAGAGAGCGGGTTGGTTAGTGCCACTACCCAACTGAAACTTCCCGCGAGCGATGGCAAACGATATTTAACCGATGTGCTTGATAGCGAAGGAGTAATTTCCCTCGGCAAACAATTTCCCGGCAAAAAGGCGAACCGCTTTATCGAATGGTTTACTTACAGCGATGAAAGCATCGACGGCAAAAGTAAAACAAAAGCATATGCCTTGTTCGAAAGTTCTTTTGCCGATAGCCTGGAAGTGGGAACCACCAACGGGTTACAACAAATCCATGCCTATCTGTTCGGCGGTCTTTACGATTTTGCCGGACAAATCCGGCAAAAGAACATTTCGAAAGGAGGCTTCCAATTTGCCGTGTCGCACTTTCTCGGCAATAGTTTAAAGCAAATCGAACAAATGCCTGAAAATACGTTCGACGAAATTGCCGATAAGTATGTGGAGATGAACATCGCCCATCCATTTATGGAAGGCAATGGGCGCAGTACACGCATTTGGTTGGATTTGATCTTCAAGAAAAGACTAAAGTGCTGCGTGGATTGGAGTAAGATTACTAAAGCCGATTACCTGAATGCCATGGTAAAAAGTTCTGCGGACAGTACGAAATTAAAACAGTTGCTAAAAAATGCCCTCACGGATCGCATCGGCGACCGGGAACTGTTTATGAAAGGTATTGATTATTCGTATTATTACGAAGAACCGGAATAGGGAATTGAATGGATAAAAAGGAAGCGCGGCAAACATAGTTTTGCCGCGCTTCCTGTATTTTGCCGGGTTATTGTTGAGGCTCCGGAGCGGGCGCCGAGTCCATTATTTCGTCGCCCGGGACGGAACTTTCCAACCCGGAAACATCCTGGGCCGCCGCCGTGCCGGTCGGGCGCTGGTAGAAGCGGATGCCGAACAGGGGCGCCACGGCGAAGATATGGTCAAAAATATCGGAGACGACCTGCTCGAAGACCGAAAAGCTCTTTTCGGTCGAAAAACCGTACAACTCGATGGAGATGCCGTTCTCACCCGGGGGCAGGTAGCGCACCACCAGGGGCATGTGCTTGGCCACGCGGGGGTGGGCCTGGAGGTAGGCCTCGAGGTAGCAGCGGAACAGGCCCAGGTTGGTGGTAAAGGGGTTGGTATTGTTGCGGGCCGACTGTTCGAGCATGGCCTTGGCCCGGGGGGCGACCCAGGGGTGGGCGGCCAGGCGGGCGATCTCGGCTTCGGGGAGCTCGCGCACCGAGTAGAGGTCGATCAGCAGCGGGCGCTTGAAGCGGCGTCCGGAGCCCTCCTCCATGTTTCGCCAGTTGGTGAAGGCCTCGGAGACCACCGAGTAGATGGGGATCATGGTGACCGTGTTGTTCCAGTTCTGGACCTTGACGTTGCTGACGTTGATCTCCGTGACCACACCGTCGGCCCCCTTGGAGGGCATTTCGATCCAGTCGCCGGGGCGGATCATGTCCTGGGCCGAGATCTGGATCGAGGCCACGAAGCCCAGGATGGTGTCCTTGAACACGAGGGTCATGATGGCCGCCGAGGCACCCAGACCCAGCAGCAGTTGGGTGGGGTCCTTGCGGATGAGGATGGCGATCACCAGGATGCCCGCCACCACGTAGACGATGATGTTGACGGCCTGGATGATGCTCTTGATCGACTTGCGCTTGGCGGCGGGGCGGGTGTTGTAGATGTCGTTGAGCGAGGCGGTAAACGAGCTGAACAGCATGGCGCTGACGAGGACCATGTAGACGTTCAGCAGCAGGTTGATCGTGCTCAGGACGATGGGGGGGTATCCGGCGAAGATGATCTTGGCCGTCGAGAGCAGCAGCCCCCCGATGATGAGCAGCACCAACCGGTTGAAAAAGCGGCGTTTGAGCAGGAAATCGTCCCAGAGGGTCCGGGTGCGTTTGACGGCCAGTTGGATCACCGTAGTGAGCACCTTGGTACCGATGAACTTGAGCGCCCAGGCCAGCAAAGCGAGGATGGCCGCGGCGATCAGAAACGTGATCGTGTCGGAGACTCCCTGGGAGAACCCCAGGTCGAGCAGGTAGGTCTCGATATACTGTAGCAGAAAGAATTTGGCCGAAGCGGAGGTTTCCATAGCAGGGATAGGTGTGTTTGCGTACAAATATAGTGAAAGCCGAGAGCAATCTTGCGGGCTTGCACGCAAAAGATTGCCGAGGCGCCTCCTATATTCTGCAAATATAAGGGTTATTCTGTTGTTATTCTATAAAAAATATGTAGATTTGCACTCCAAATGCGACCCGCATCCATTGGTCTACTAAAAACAAAACGTATATACAAAACATTACCAACATGCAGAACAGAGGTGCAATAAAATTTTTGGCGATTGTCCTGGCGATTGCCTGCGCGTACCAGCTTTCGTTCACGCTGGTCTCCCGGCACGTCGAAAACAAGGCGGCCAAGTACGCCGCGGGGGATCCCCTCAAGGAGCAGAACTACCTGGATTCCCTGAAGTCCAAGACGGTCTACAACCTCGGCTTTATCAAGTTCAACTACAAGGAAGTCAAGGAAAAAGAGATCAACCTGGGCCTCGACCTGAGGGGCGGGATGAACGTCATGCTCGAAATCTCGGTCAAGGACGTGGTCCGCGCGCTCTCCAACGACAGCAAGGACCCCATCTTCAACCAAGCCCTCAAGCAGGCCGAAGAGGCCCAGAAGAGCAGCAGCAACGACTACGTCAGCCTCTTTGCCGCGGCCTACGACCAGCTTTCGAACGGGGGACGCCTCAGCTACATCTTCAACACCCCCGAACTGCGTGAGTTGATCACCCCGACGAGCACCAACGAACAGGTGGTCAAAGTCCTGCGCGATCAGGCCAACAGCGCCATCGAGAACTCCTACAACGTGCTGCGCAACCGTATCGACCGCTTCGGGGTGGCCCAGCCCAACATCCAGCGCCTCGAAAACTCGGGCCGCATCCTGGTGGAACTCCCCGGGGTGAAGGAACCCGAGCGCGTGCGTAAACTGCTGCAGGGTACCGCCAGCCTCGAATTCTGGGCGACCTACAACAACCAGGAGATCTATCCCATCCTGGTGCAGGCCAACACGGTCATCAAAGACCTCCAGCAGATCGGCCAACTCGATGGCGAAGAAGCCCCTGCAGGCGACACCGCCGCCGTGGCCCAGGCCGACAACAGCCTGCTCTCCGAACTGGACAGCCTCGGTACGGACGCCGACAACGCGGAGGCCCTGGCCGCCGAGTTCCCCCTCTTCGCCAAGCTGAGCCCCGTGGCCGATCCGGCCAGCGGCCAGGTAGGCTCGGGTCCGGTGGTCGGGCACGCCCTGTCGTTCGACACGGCCGCCGTGAACCAGTACCTCAACCTGCCGCAGGTCCGCGCCCTGCTGCCCCGCGACGCCAAGTTGTTCTGGGGGATCAAGGCGATCGACCCGGCTGAAACGATCTACGAACTCTATGCCATCAAGGCCAACACCCGCGACGGCAAGGCTCCCCTGGACGGGGGCGCCGTGGTGGAAGCCCGTGAGGAGTATGCCCAACAGGGCGCCAGCGCTGAAGTCAGCATGGTGATGAACTCCGTCGGAGCAAAAACCTGGGCCCGCCTGACGGCCGACAACGTAGGCCAGAGCATCGCCATCGTTCTGGACGGCTACGTCTACTCGGCTCCCCGGGTCAACCAGGAGATCACCGGCGGCCGTTCCTCCATCTCGGGGAACTTCACCATCAACGAAGCCCGCGACTTGGCCAACGTGCTCAAGTCGGGGAAACTGCCCGCCCCGGCCCACATCATCCAGGATACCGTGGTAGGCCCCTCGCTGGGTCAGGAATCGATCGACGCCGGGATGACCTCCTTCATCCTGGCCTTCGTCCTGGTGCTCATCTACATGATGTTCTTCTACAGCCGCGCCGGGGGTGTCGCTTCGATCGCCCTGGTCTGCAACCTCTTCTTCCTGCTGGGGGTACTGGTCTCCTTCGGAGCCGTGCTCACCCTGCCCGGGATCGCCGGGATCGTGCTGACGATGGGGATGGCCGTGGACGCCAACGTCATTATCTACGAACGCATCAAGGAAGAACTCCGGGCGGGCAAGGGACTCTCCCTTTCCGTCTCCGAGGGGTATAAGAACGCCATGTCGGCTATCATCGACGGGAACGCCACCACCCTGATCACCGGGATCGTGCTCTTCGTCTTCGGGACGGGCCCCGTACAGGGCTTTGCCACGACGCTGATCATCGGGATCATCACCTCGCTGTTCACCTCGATCTTCATCACCCGCATTCTCTTCTCCGGCATGCTGGCCAAGGAGCGCAAGATCCGTTTCTCGAACCGCCTGACCGAAAACTTCCTCTCCAACACCCATTTCGACTTCATCGGGATGCGCCGCTACACCTATGTCGTTTCGGTCATCCTGGTCGTCGTGACGGTCGTTTCGCTCTTCACCCGCGGCCTCAGCTACGGGGTTGACTTCTCGGGGGGCCGCGCCTACGTGATCCGCTTCGACCAGCCGGTGACCGACAACCAGGTGCGCGAAGCCCTCGAAGTGGTATTCCCCGAAAGCGGCTACGAAGTGAAGCAGTTCGGCAAGGAAAACCAGATGCGCATCGTCACCCAGTACCGCTACGACGACGAGGGAGAAGATGTGACCGCCGAAGTCAACGCCTTGTTCTACGAATCGCTCGAGCCGCTGATGGCCCAACGCCTCACCGAAGACGAGTTCCTCACGACCCAGAACAGTCCCTACGGGATTATCAGTTCCGATAAGGTGGGCCCCAGCGTGGCGCACGACATCAAGGTTAACTCGGTGATCGCCGTGGTATTCAGCCTGCTGGCCATCGCCCTGTACATCTTCATCCGCTTCAAACGTCTGGCTTGGGGGCTGGGTAGTGTGGTCTCGCTGGCCCACGACGCCCTGCTGACCATCGGGCTCTTCTCGGTGCTGCACGGTGTGCTGCCCTTCCCGTTGGAAGCCGACCAGTCCTTCATCGCGGCCATCCTGACCATCATCGGGTACTCGATCAACGACACGGTGGTGATCTTCGACCGTATCCGCGAATACCAGACGCTCTATCCCAAACGCCGGATGCGCGAGAACATCAACAACGCCATCAACAGTACCCTGGCCCGTACGGTCAACACCACGGGGACGACGGTGGTCGTGCTGCTGGCCATCTTCCTCTTCGGGGGTGAAGTGATCCGCGGCTTCGTGTTCGCTCTGCTGTTCGGTATCCTGGCCGGTTCGCTTTCCTCGATCTTCGTGGCCACGCCGGTCGCCTACGACATGATGAAGCGCAAACAGAGACTCGAAGACGAAAAGGCCTAAGCCTTTCCTTCTTGAAATAGGAAAACGGTAATTGCGAAAGCAGTTACCGTTTTTTTCTTATCTTTGCTCTGCAAACTTATGGGTCAGCCGGTGCAAAGTTGGTGGTACCCGACCTTGCAGGAAGCCGCTGTGCGATATGCGCAGCCCCAACCCAACATCGAAAACGATCCCAAACTATGGGCTTTGTCCACATGACGCTGATCGACCTGATCGACATTGTGGTGGTGGCGGTGATCTTCTTCCAGATCTACCGGCTCACCCGGGGCACCAATGCCCTGCGCATCGTGGTGGGCATCCTGATCGTCTACCTGTTGTGGTTGTTGGTGCGCCTGCTCAAAATGGAGCTGCTGAGCATGATCCTGGGCCAAATTATCGGGGTGGGGGTGATCGCGCTGATCGTGGTCTTCCAGCCCGAAGTCCGGCGCTTCCTGCTGTTGCTGGGCACCCAGTACGCCCGGCGGCGGAATACCCTTTTCGGCCGCTTTTTCAAGAACCGCAATACCGAAGAGCGCCTCGAATGGATCGACCCCGTGGTGGACGCCTGCAGCGACATGGCCGCCACCTTCACCGGGGCGTTGATCGTCATCCAGCGCTCGGTCAACCTGACCCCCTTCGTCGAACGGGGCGTGACCCTCGACGCCCGGATTTCGGCCTCGCTCATCAAGAACATCTTCTTCAAAAATACCCCCCTGCACGACGGGGCGATGATCATCGCCGGACACCGCATCCTGGCGGCCAAGTGCATGATGCCCACCACCGAACGGGAAGTGGTGCCCTCCGAGTTCGGCACCCGGCACCGGGCGGCCCTGGGAATTTCCGAGGTCTCGGACGCCCTGGTGATCGTGGTCTCCGAGGAACGGGGGACGATCTCGGTTTGCCGAAAGGGGCATATCCGGCAGGACCTGACTCCACCTCAGTTACGGTCGCACCTCAGAAAGATTATTTCCATGTCATAGGTTGTCGAAACATAAAAACGCCCTCTCCCGAAAAGGAGAGGGCGTTTTCTATGGAATGCATGCCTTACGCAATGGCTTTTTCAGACAGGCTCGATTCGATCTCGGGGCAGGGAACGGTAAAGGTGAAGGTGGTTCCTTTGCCCAGGGTGGACTGGACGCCGAAGCGGCCACCCATCAGCTTGACCAGGTTGGTGGAGATGGCCAGGCCGATCCCCGTGCCGCCGTACTTGGCCGATTCCCTGGCGTCGTGGAGCTGGTGGAAGGGTTTGCCGAGGTTTTCGAGTTTGTCCTTGGAGATTCCGATGCCGGTGTCCTCGACGTAGAACTCGAGCCCTTCGGGGAGGACCTGGTAGCCGAATTTGACGTGGCCCGTGTCGGTGAACTTGATGGCGTTGCCGACGATGTTGGTGACGATCTGGCGCAGCCGGGCGGCGTCGATGGTGAATTCCCCGCCGGGGTCCTGGCCGCTTTCGTCGACGATCAACTCGAGCTGCTTGCCGGGGGTGATGGCTCCCGAGGCGATGAACGAGGAGCGGATGTCATGCAGCAGGACGTTGACGTTCGAGAGGCTGGGGGCGATTTTCATCTGCCCGGCGTCGATTTTCGAGATGTCGAGGATGTCCCCGATCAATTTCAGCAGCTGGTTGGCGTTGTCGGAGACGATGCGCATGTATTCGGACTGGGTTTCCCGGTCGATCTCCTCGTCTTCGGAGAGCACGCCCAGGAAGCCGATGATGGCGTTCATGGGGGTGCGTATCTCGTGGCTCATGTTGGCCAGGAAGCTGCTCTTGAGCTTTTCCGACTCCCGGGCCTGGTCGCGCGCCGTGATCAGTTGGAGCTCGAGGTGCTTCTGGGCGGTGATGTCGATCATGACCCCGTCCCGGTAGATCAACCCGTCTTTGACCGATCCGCCGGAGGTGAGCCGGTACCAGTTCGTCTTGCCGTCGATCAGGTAGCGGAACTCGAGGGTGTCCTCTTCCAGGATCTTGCTGATGGCGGCGATCCGTTCGTCGAAGCGCTCCCGGTCCTCGGGATGGACGTACTTCGAAAAGAGCATCGGCTCTTTCTGGAGTTCCTCGTTCGAGAAGCCCGAGATGTTCTCGATCTGCCCGCTGGCGTAGTCCAGGTAGAGGACCCCGTCGTGGTCCATGTGGGAGCGGAACAGGGCCGTGCGGACCATGTTCTCGGTGATCTCGTCGATGAGCCTGGCGTTGTGCATCGCTTCTTCCTGCGAACGCTCGAGCTCCTGCTCCATCTTCTTGCGCTCGGTGATGTCGAGGGCCAGCCCGTCCACCAGCGTGGCTTCTTTTTCGGTGGGGTGCTTGCGTACCTTGCCCGAGTACCACAACCAGACGGGTTCCTTCCGGCCCCGGGCCGTGATCGGGGTCTCGAGGGTGAAGGAGGTGTTTTTTCTCAGGTTCGTGCGGATGTATTCGTTGATTTCCGGGGAGAACAGGCCGGTGAATGCCAGGGGGTTCTCTGTGATTTCCTGCACGGGGATGCCCGTGATCTCCTCCACGCCCTTGCTCATGTAGGCCATCTCGAGGGGCCGCTCGGGGCGGCTCGTGAACTGGAAAATGAAGCTGTCCGGCATGTTGTCGCTGACGGACTTGAGCATCTCCTCGCTCTCGCTTTTGTCCCGGAGCAGGCTTTGCAGTTCCTCCTGGTAGGCCCTCAGCGAAGTCTCGTTTGCCTTGATGTCGGTGATGTCGCTCAGGATGGCGATGTGTGCCTTGCGTCCGTCGGACCACTTGACGATGGTCTGGTTGATGTTCAGGCAGCGGCCCGGGGTGGAAACGGGGTCTTCCCAGATCAGCGGCTCGCCGACCGGGAGTTGGAGCACCTCCTGGAGGCGGCAGAAGTCGCAGGGGCCGCTGCGGGGGGCGTTCATCTGAAAACAGGGTTTCCCCTCGATGTTTTCCCCGAAGGCCGATTTGATGGCCTTGTTGGCAAAGATCACGTCGTAATTTTCTACGTCGGTCACGTAGACGAACGAGTGCATGTTGTCGAGGATCAGTTGCAGGGTTTCTGTGCCGAAGTCTTGTTTGTCAACCATGGGGAGAAGGTGGAAAAGGGTTTAATTGGGTGTAACTAACGGAGTTTTGCTCCGATCTATTGTTCTGCGGGTTGCGAAACGGGGGGCATGGAGCCTTCGATCTCGGGGCAGGGGACGGTGAAGGTGAAACGGGTGCCCTTTCCCAGGCAGGATTCGACGTCGAAGCGGCCTCCCATCAACTTGACCAGGTTGGTCGAGATGGCCAGGCCGATCCCCGTGCCGCCGTACTTGGCCGATTCCCTGGCGTCGTGGAGCTGGTGGAAGGGTTTGCCGAGGTTTTCGAGTTTTTCCTTGGAGATTCCGATGCCGGTGTCCTCGACGTAGAACTCGAGCCCTTCGGGCAGAACCCGGTAGCCGAACTTGACGTGGCCCGTGTCGGTGAACTTGATGGCGTTGCCCACGAGGTTGGTGACGATCTGGCGCAGCCGGGCGGCGTCGATGGTGAATTCCCCGCCGGGGTCCTGTCCGCTTTCGTCGACGATCAACTCGAGCTGCTTGCCGGGGGTGATGGCTCCCGAGGCGATGAACGAGGAGCGGATGTCATGCAACAGGACGTTGACGTTGGAGGGAATCGGCGCGATCTTCATCTGCCCGGCGTTGATCTTCGAAATGTCGAGGATGTCCCCGATCAATTTCAGCAGCTGGTTGGCGTTGTCGGAGACGATGCGCATGTATTCGAGCTGCGTTTCCCGGTCGATCTCCTCGTCTTCGGAAAGCACGCCCAGGAAGCCGATGATGGCGTTCATGGGGGTGCGTATCTCGTGGCTCATGTTGGCCAGGAAGCTGCTCTTGAGGCGTTCCGATTCCCGGGCCTGGTCGCGGGCGGCGATCAGTTGGAGCTCGAGGTGCTTCTGGGCGGTGATGTCGACCATGATCCCGTCCCGGTAAACGATTCCGTCCTGCTCGGTGCCCTTGGAGATCAGCCGGTACCATTTGATGTTTCCGTCGAGTACGTAGCGGAATTCGGTCGATTCTTCCTCCGTGGCGGCGGTTGTCGAGGAGATGCGTTTCAGGAAGGCCTCTTTGTCGTCGGGGTGTATGTACCGGAAGAAGGCCCTCAGGTCGGCCTTGATCTCCGGTAGGCTGACTCCGGTGATCTGTTCGACCTGCCCGCTGGCGTAGTCGAGGTAGATGACACCCTCGGCGTCGATGTGGGTGCGGTAGAGGGCGCTGCTGACCATGTTCTCGGCGATCTGGTTCATCTGCTTGGCACGGTGCAGCAGTTCTTCCTGGGAGCTCTTGAGCTCCTCTTCCATCTGCTTGCGCTCGGTGACGTCCATGGCGATGCCGTCCCAGAGGATTTCCCCGGAGGGTAGTTTGCGGGGGATTTCCGAGAAGAGCAGCCAGACGATCCCCTCGCGGTGGGGGACCTGCAGCCGGACCTCGACGGAAAACATCGTTCCCTGGGAGGCTTTTTGTTGGACGAGGGCGAAGTCTTCCGGGAAGAATTGTGCGGCCAGCGGCGACATGTCCTCGCCCAGTTTTTCGGGGCTGATGCCGCAAATGGCCTCCACCCCGGCGCTCATGTAGGCGATGGAAATATGCCCGGATTCGTCTTCCTTGAGTTGGAACACGAAACTGGCCGGAAGGTTGTCGCTCAGGGATTTGAGCCGCTCCTCGCCTTCGGTTTTTTCCACGAGCAGGGCCTCCAGGGTTTCCCGGTAGACGTGCAGGGCCTGCTCGTTGGCTTTGCGGGCCGAGATATCGAGGGCGAAGCCGTCCATGACGGCCTCCCCGTTGGTGTCCTGGCTCATCAGGAACGAGAAGAGCAGCCACACGGGCTCTTTGCTGTCCGGAATGTTGATGGGGGTTTCCAGGCTGAATGAAGTCCCGTTGAAGACGTGGGTCTGGATGGTTTTCAGGACTTCAGGGTCGAACAGTTCGAAGAACCGCATGGGGTGGCTCTTCGTCTCCGCAACATCGAGGCGGCAGACCGTCTCGAAGCCCTTGCTCAGGTGGGTGATCGTCGGAAGGAATCTGTCGCGGGGCCCCCGGATCTGGAACACGAATCCGCCCGGCAGGTTGTCGCTCAGGGTTCGGAGCACGCGCTCGCTTTCGGTTTTTTCGGCCAGCAGCGATTCCAGGTCGTCTTTGTAGAGTTTGAGGGACTCCTCGTTTTTCTTGACGTCGGTGATGTCGGTGATGGTGATCAGGTGAACGGGGCGTCCGTCGGGCCAGTTGACCAGCGAGTCGTTCATCTTGAGCCACATGTTCATGTCGAAGTTGTAGTTCTCCCAGATGACCGGTTCCCCGACCGGCTTTTCGAGCAGGTCGCCCAGCTTGCAGTAGGGGCAGGGGCCGGGAAAGGAGGAGAGGGCCTGCCAGCAGGGCTTGCCTTCGATTTCGTAGTCGTAACCCGATTTGAGGAACTTGTTGGCGAAAATGATTTCATAGGTGTCTACGTCCGTGACGTATACCATCGCTTGCATATTGTCAAACACCAACTGCAGGGTCTCGAGCCCGAGGGCCTGTTTGTCTGTCATAGAATCTAGAATATATTATAAGCCAGCGCTTCGATCCCCTCACCTCAATTTACAAATAACGGAAAAAAAACGCATATAATAACGAATAACGCATTGAATTTGAAAAAAACGTCATTTTTTCCGGATTGCAACTTGTATTTCCGGATCCAAGGTTCTCAAAAAAAAACTCCGGAGGCAAGAAATTGCCTCCGGAGTCTATATAAAAGAGATCGTTCCGTTATTTTTTCCGTTCCGGGCGCAGGTCGTGCTCGGTATGCCGGATTACTGCATTTCGCTATTTGTAAGGTATTTGATTTCAGCTTCCAGTTTTTTACATTAGCCGGATTTGCGGTTGGTGTCGATCGAGCGCTGGGCTTTGTTGCCCGTGCTTCACAAAGAGGACGAACCCGGCCGAGTCCTATAGGTCATTGGTTCGCACGAAAGTGTTGCGAAAATCAGAATAAAATGACTTGTTTGTGTCGAAAAAACACCCGCAATCGGAAAGTCCGGCGAAAATGCTTATCTTCATCTACTTATTAAACGACGCGCTGCCGTTATGACTGGAAATAGATTCCTTAATCCTGGTGGCTTGCCAGCAAAGAGACGATATCATCCTATCGTCTAAAACCATGTCAACCCCAATCCATTACTTGTATGAATGATTCTATAAGCGTAAAAAGACTTGATTTTGTCGATTTATTAAAAGGGATAGGAATAGTATTCGTCGTACTGGGACATATGAATATTTCTGGAATTAACGGATATATTTATTCCTTCCATATGCCATTATTTGCATTCATCGGGGGATTCTTTTTCAGACCCACCGATCTTCAGGACTTTGTAAAGAAAAAATCGAAACGCTTATTAATCCCGTTCTTCTTTTATTCGACCCTATGCTGGATAATTTATACGGTGATTATTTATTTTAATCATCCGGACTATCTGGGAGAACAGATTAAAAAAATCATATGGATATTGGCCGGTAGCGGACAAAATGGGATAGTCTCTTTGGGATTGGCAAATGTTGTTATGTGGTTTATCCCGTATCTGTTTGTTACAGAGTTATTATTCTGGGTTATACATAGATTATTCCCCGATGAGAAAAAGAGGATACTTTGCGTGCTTGTCTGTATGGTTATGGGGAGTGTTTTATGCTTGAAAAACATTTCACTGCCCTATTCGTTCGATACGGTTCTTTTATTAAGCCCGTTCTTTTACTTGGGCACTAAGTTTATCGCTTTCAGTAAGCGTTATAGTATACGTACTATTTTTGTGTGGGTCCTGCTATTCGCTCTGCTTCACGTATTGATCTCTCATTTGAATTATACCCTTTCCGGTATCAGGATGGTGGATGTCGCAAGTGGGGTAACGGGGAATATCGTATTGTTCTATTTGGCTGCTTTTTGCGGTATCCTGTTTTATAGTCTGTTATGTTTAAAAATCTCATACGCCCCATTTTTAAATTACCTGGGAAAGAATTCCATGATCATAATGATTGTACATATCCCTATCATCCAATTGTATTCTCATTTTTCGAGCGCTATCCCGGTATTGAATAATCCGGTAATCAAATTTTCAGCCGTGATAGCTGTTTCATGCGTATTCATTCAGATCATTAACAAAAAATTGCCTTGGAGTATCGGGTTGCCTTCTGTAAAGGCCAGCTAGAAGAATTGTCTTAAATACGAACCTATTTTGAGGGATAATGGGGACAAGAATAGCTGATTTTGTCCATTACACAAAAAAAACTCCGGAGGCAATTTCCTGCCTCCGGAGTTTCTGTAAAAGTGAACGTTCCGCTATTTTTTCCGTTCCGGGCGCAGGCCGCGCACGGTGGCGCCGGCTTGCCACATTTCGCTATCTCTCAATTCTTTGAGTTCGATTTCCAATTTTTCACGGTAGTCCGGTTTGCTGTTCGAGTCGATCGAGCGCTGGGCTTCGTTGCCCGCGGCCACTTCCGAGTAGAGTTTCTGGAACACCGGCAGCGTGGCGTCGCGGAAGGGCCGCCACCAGTCCAGGGCGCCGCGCTGGGCCGTGGTCGAGCAGTTGGCGTACATCCAGTCCATCCCGTTCTCGGCCACCAGCGGCATGAGGCTCTGGGTGAGTTCCTCGACCGTTTCGTTGAAGGCCTCGGAGGGGGAGTGGCCGTTGTCGCGCAGCACCTGGTACTGGGCGGCGAAGATGCCCTGGATGGCCCCCATCAGGGTGCCGCGTTCGCCGGTCAGGTCGGAGTAGACTTCTTTTTCGAAGGTGGTCTCGAACAGGTAGCCCGAGCCCACGCCGATGCCCAGGGCGACCACGCGGTCCATGGCTTTGCCGGTGGCGTCCTGGAAGATGGCGTAGCTGGAGTTGAGCCCGCGTCCTTCGAGGAAGAGGCGGCGCAGCGAGGTGCCCGAGCCCTTGGGGGCAACGAGGATCACGTCCACGTCCTTGGGCGGCACGATGCCCGTGCGCGAGGCGTAGGTGGCCCCGAAGCCGTGCGAGAAGTAGAGGGCCTTGCCGGCGGTGAGGTGCTTCTTGACCGTGGGCCAGAGGGCGATCTGGGCGGCGTCCGAGAGCAGGTACTGGATGATGGTGGCTTTCTCGCAGGCTTCCTCGATCTCGAAGAGGGTCTTTCCGGGGACCCAGCCGTCGGCGACGGCCTTGTCCCAGGTCTTGGAATCCTTGCGCTGGCCGACGATCACGTTGAACCCGTTATCCTTGAGGTTGAGCGACTGGCCGGGGCCTTGCACCCCGTAGCCGATCACGGCGATGGTTTCGTTGCGGAGGGTTTCGAGCGCTTTGCTCAGGGGGAATTCTTCGCGGGTGACTACGTTTTCGGTCACGCCCCCAAAATTCATCTTTGCCATAATTGCTTCTGTCTGAAATTATTGTTGTGAGTTATTTATGTCGGTAGGGAGTTTCTTTTCCCAGGGCTCGCGGTGCAGCACCACGCTTCCCGAGCGGGTGAATTCGTTGAGCAGGCCCTTGCTTTCGAACTCCTCGCGCAGGGCTTCGATCTCCTCGCGGGTGCCGGTTTTTTCGACCACCACGAACGAGGGGTTGATCTCGATGATCCTCGCGCCCCATTCGCGTACGATGCGGTCCGTGGCCCCGTTCTGGCGGAAGAGCTTCGTTGAGATTTTGTAGAGCGCGATCTCCTGCGTGATCAATTCCTCGTCGGTGTAGTACTCCACCTGGATCACGTCGATGATGTTGCGCAACTGTTTGACCAGCTTGTCGATCACATCCTCGGAGGTGAAGGCCGAGATGACGAACATACTGATCCCGGGAATCGAGGACTCCGATACCTTGAGGCTCTCGATGTTGATCTTGCGGCGCAGGTAGAGCGCCGTCATGCGGTTGAGCACCCCGGTCTGGTTTTCGGTAAACGCTATAACGATGTATTCTTTGGTCATGGTTTTCAGAGTCAAATTCTAAAGACAAACCCTTAGCCTATTCTTGGCAAATAATGTCGGACAACGAAGCACCCGCGGGCACCATTGGGAAAACATTCTCCTCGGGACGCACCACCACTTCCAGGAAATAAGCGCCCGGAGCCGCTACCAGCCGCCCGATGGCCGCTTCGAGTTCCTCGGGAGAGGTGACCCGTTCGGCGGGCACGCCGTAGGCCGAGGCGATCATCGGGAAATCGGGGTTCTCGAGCTCGGTGAACGAGTAGCGCTTGTCGAAGAAAAGTTGCTGCCACTGACGCACCATGCCCAGGTAGGAGTTGTTCAGGACGATCATCTTCAGGCCGATGCGGTTCTGCATGATGGTCCCCAGCTCCTGCATGGTCATCTGGAAGCCCCCGTCGCCCAGCACGGCCACCACCTCCTTGTCCGGCACACCCAGCTTGGCGCCCAGGGCCGCGGGTAGGCCGAAGCCCATGGTGCCCAGCCCCCCCGAGGTGATGAAGCTGCGGGTGGCCTTGAAGCGGGAGTAGCGGGCGCTGAACATCTGGTTCTGGCCCACGTCGGTGACGATCACGGCGTTGGAGTTTTCGGCCTCGGCCAGCGTGCGGATCACGCGGCCCATCGAGATAAAGCCCGATGAGGAGTCGCGCAACGGCTCGATCACGCTCTGCTGCTCCTCGGCGCGTTTTTGCCGGGCCACCTCCATCCAGGCCTCGCGCTCGCGGTGGCGGATGCCCGCCTTCATCGCCTCGAGGGCCTCGCGGGCGTCGGCGTGGATGCCCAGCGCGATGGGCAGGTTTTTTCCCAGCTCCGCCGCGTCTATGTCTATGTGGATGATCTGCGCGCCCGGCGCGTAGCTTTTCACATCGCCGGTCACCCGGTCGCTGAAGCGCATGCCCACGGCCAGGATCAGGTCGCTTCTCTGGGTCATCTCATTGGCCGCCAGGTTGCCATGCATGCCCAGGTTGCCCACGAAAAGCGGGTGGTCGTTGGGCACGGCCGAGATCCCCATCAGGGTTTGGCCCATCGGCATGGCGGCCGCTTCGGCCAGCTCGATCAGGGCCGCTTCGGCCCCGGCGAGTTTGACGCCCTGGCCCACCAGCATCAGGGGGCGCTCCGAGGCGTTGATCATCTCCACGGCCCGGGCGACGGCTTCGGCGTCCAACTCGGGGCGGGGCTGGTAGCTGCGCAGGTAGATGCAGGGCTGGTAGGCGAAATCCATCTCCTCGACCTGGGCGTTCTTCGTGAAGTCGATCACCACGGGGCCGGGACGGCCGCTGCGGGCGATGTAGAAGGCCCGGGCGATGGCCTGCGGGATTTCGGAGGCGTTGGTCACCTGGAAATTCCACTTCGAGATGGGCATCGTCATGCTGATCGTGTCCGCTTCCTGGAAGGCGTCCGTACCCAAGAGGGTGGAAGGGACCTGTCCCGTGATGCAGACCAGGGGGGTTGAGTCGAGCATGGCGTCGGCGATGCCGGTCACCAGGTTGGTGGCCCCGGGGCCCGAAGTGGCCATGCAGACGCCCACTTTCCCCGTGGCCCGGGCGTAACCCTGGGCGGCATGGACGGCGCCCTGTTCGTGGCGGGTGAGGATGTGGTGGAGGCGGTCGCGGTAGTCGTACAGGTGGTCATAGACCGGAATCATCTGGCCCCCCGGGTAGCCGAACAGGGTGTCGACGCCCTCGGCCAAGAGGGACAGCAGCAGGGCCTCCGCTCCTTTTACGCGTTGTTTTCGAGACATAATATCGTTGTGTCGTAGTGTAACGTCAAGTTAAATTTCGCGGACCCCGCCTTTGTCGGCCGAAGAGACCAGGCTGGCGTAAGCCCTCAGCGCCTTGCTGACCACGCGGTTGCGTCTCACGGGCTCGAAGCGGGTGATCTCTCCCCGGCGGCGTTGCAGTTCCTCCTCGGAGACCTGCACGTCGATGCGCCGTCCCGGAATGTCGATCACAATGGGGTCGTCATCGCGCAGCAGGGCGATGTTGCCCCCGGCGGCCGCTTCGGGCGAAACGTGCCCGATCGAAAGCCCCGAGGTGCCCCCCGAGAAACGTCCGTCGGTCACCAGGGCGCAGGCCTTGTCCAGCTTGACGCTCTTGAGGTAGGAGGTGGGGTAGAGCATCTCCTGCATGCCGGGGCCGCCCTTGGGACCCTCGTAGCGGATCAGCACCACGTCTCCGGCGTTCACCTTGCCCCCCAGGATTCCGGCGCAGGCCGCCTCCTGGGATTCGAACACCCGGGCCCGGCCTTCGAAGTGCAGCACCGAGGGGTCCACCCCGGCCGTCTTGACGATGCAGCCGTCGGCGGCGATATTTCCGAAGAGCACGGCCAGTCCCCCGTCCTGGAGGTAGGGGTGCTCCATGTCGCGGATGCAGCCCGCCGCACGGTCGGTGTCCGGGCTGTCGTATTGCGAGTTTTGCGAGCCCAGCACCAGGTTGAAGGTCCCGGCGGGAGCCGCCAACGCGCGTGTGCGTGCTTTTTCGCTCACCGTGGGGCTCAGTAAATCGTTTTCAGCGATGGCCTCTTTCAAAGAGGAGGTTTCTATCCGGGAGACGGAAGTATCGAGTAGCCCGCCCCGGTCCAGTTCGCCCAAGATGGAAAGAATCCCCCCGGCGCGGTTGACGTCCTGAATGTGGTAGTGCGAGTTGGGAGCCACTTTGGAAAGTACAGGTACCTTGCGCGAAAGCCGGTCGATATCGGCCATCGTAAAGTCCACCCCGGCCTCGCGGGCCACGGCCAGCAGGTGCAGCACCGTGTTGGAAGACCCCCCCATGGCGATGTCCATGGACATGGCGTTCAGGAATGCCTCGCGGGTGGCGATCGAACGGGGCAGCACGGCCTCGTTGTCGTCGAAATAATAGCTGCGGGCGTTCTTGACGATCAAGGCGGCCGCCTCGCGGAACAACTCCGTGCGTAGGGCGTGTGTGGCCAGCAACGTACCGTTGCCCGGCAGCGAGAGGCCCAGGGCCTCCGTGAGGCAGTTCATCGAGTTGGCCGTGAACATCCCCGAGCAGGAGCCGCAGGTGGGGCAGGCGGCGCGCTCCAGGGCGTCGAGGTCTTCTTCTGAAAAAGCCTCGTCGGCCCCCTTGACCATCACGTCGATCAGGTCGTAGGCCTTGCCGTCTAGCTCTCCGGCTTCCATGGGGCCCCCCGAAACGAACACGGCGGGGATGTTGAGGCGCATGGCGGCCATCAACATGCCGGGGGTGACCTTGTCGCAGTTCGAGATGCAGATCATAGCGTCGGCCCGGTGGGCGTTGCACATGTATTCGACGCTGTCGGCGATCAGCTCGCGCGAGGGCAGCGAGTAGAGCATCCCCTCGTGGCCCATGGCGATGCCGTCGTCGATGGCGATGGTGTCGAATTCGGCGGCGAAGCAACCCTGCTCCTCGATCCAGCCCTTGATCCGCTGGCCGATCTCGTGCAGGTGGACGTGACCCGGGACGAACTGGGTGAACGAGTTGACGATGGCGATCAGCGGTTGGCCCATCTGCTCGTCTTTCATTCCGTTGGCTCTCCAAAGGCTTCTGGCTCCGGCCATTTTGCGTCCTTTAGTCGTCGTATCGCTTCTGAGGGGTTTCATATTTTGTTGTTTTCTTTGGCAAGGTAGGCAAAACTCCGGCAAAACGGTTTGCAATTATCCGGTGGCTATGATGTCCAACTGCCCGTCCGGTCCGATTCTATCCAGTCTGTCAGTCGCTTATCTGAAAAAGTTCCCCGCCGACTAACGGCGTGAGGTGTTAATTTTACGGGGCAAAAGTACGAATTTATACCCAGTCGCCCTATTTTTTTCAATAAATTCGACGCCTTCCCGCCAACTGGAAGCAGAACTATTTTCGGGGGTTACGAATTGTTAAAAAATGAGGCCCCGAAAAATGAAACCGTAACTCCGTCACTCGGCCCGAACGCCCCGTTTTTGATTTCACGCCCCTTTTTATACCTTTGTAGGGCTAATCGAAAACCGTATGAAAACAGAGTATATCCCTTTTGTGGAAGAATTGATCTCCCTGGCTATCCGCGAGGACATCGGCGACGGCGACCACTCCTCGCTGAGCTGCATCCCCGCCGGTGAACGCGGCCGGATGAAGCTGCTGGTCAAGCAGGAAGGCATCCTGGCCGGGGTCGAAGTGGCCGAAATGATCCTGCGCCGCCTGGACCCGGAAGTGAAAATGGAAAAGCTGATCGAGGACGGCACGCCGATCCGCCCCGGGGAAGTGGTCTTTTTCGTCGAGGGACGCCTCATTTCACTGCTGCAGGCCGAGCGCATCCTGCTCAATGTTATGCAGCGCATGAGCGGGGTGGCCACCCACACGGCCGTCTACGTCAAGGAGTTGGAAGGCTTGAAAACCAAGGTGCTCGACACCCGCAAAACCACGCCCGGCATGCGGGTGCTCGATAAAATCGCCGTCAAGCTGGGCGGGGGCGAGAACCACCGCATCGGCCTGTTCGACATGATTATCCTCAAGGACAACCACATCGATTTTGCGGGCGGCATCACCGCGGCCCTCGGAAAGGCCCGCAGCTACCTGCGCGAAAAGGGGAAAAACATCAAGATCGAGGTGGAAGTCCGCAGCCTGGACGATATTAAAGAAGTCTTCGCCGCCGGGGGCTGCGACCGCATCATGCTGGACAATTTCTCGCCCGAGCTCACCCGCGAGGCCGTCGCCCTGATCGCCGGGCGCATCGAGACCGAATCCTCGGGCGGCATCACCCTGGCCAACCTGCGGCAGTACGCCGAGTGCGGGGTGGATTACATCTCCGTGGGCGCGCTTACCCACCAGATCAAGAGCTTGGACCTGAGCCTTAAAGCCGTATAGATGAAGCGCCTGATTTGCTTGCTTCTACTCCTGCTGCCGGGCCTGCTTTCGGCCCAGGGCCGCTTCGGCTACGAAGCCTTCCGAAAGGGCGTGTTCGCCCCCAAAAGCGTGCAGGGCGGCGCCAGCATGAATGACGGCGAGCACTACACCGTCTCCCGCGAGGGCTGCATCCTGCAATTCGACTACCGCGCGGGCGAGCAGCGCGCCGTGCTTTTCGATGCCGCCGGAGCCACGCCCCGGATCGAGTTTTCGAACTACGCCTTCAGTCCCGACGAGCGCCGCATCCTGCTGACCACCGACGTCAAACCCATCTACCGCCGCACGTTCACCGCCGAATACTGGATCTACGACCGCACGGCGGGCACCCTGAAACCCCTCTCGAAGAACGGCCCCCAGCAACTGGCCGCCTTTTCGCCCGATGGGGGGCGGGTAGCCTTCATGCGGGAGAACAACCTCTACGTAGCCGACCTTTCGACCGGAGAGGAACGCCAAATCACCACGGACGGCCGCTTCAACCACATCATCAACGGGGGCCCCGACTGGGTCTATGAGGAGGAATTCGGCCTCACCCGCGCCTTCGCCTGGTCGCCCGACGGACAGCGCCTGGCCTGGCTGCGTTTCGATGAAAGCCGGGTTAAGCAGTACAACATGAACAAGTTCGAGGACCGGCTCTACCCCGAAAACTACACCTTCAAATACCCCAAGGCCGGGGAGGAAAACTCCGTGGTGGAACTCTGGGTCTGCGAATTGGCTTCGGATGCGAAAACCCGCGTCGACCTGGGCCCCGAGACCGACCAATACATCCCCCGCCTGGGCTGGACGCCCTCCGGGAAACTGTGGGCCTACCGCCTCAACCGCGCCCAGAACCACGTCGAAGTCCTGCTCGCCGACGCCTCCGGAACCACCCGCGTGGCCTACGAGGAGCGCAATGCCCGCTACCTCGAACGTGTGGACGACCAGTTCGTCACCTGGCTGCCCGACGGCGACCGCTTCCTGGTGCGCAGCGAGCGCTCCGGCTTTTTCCACGTCTATGTATACAGCCTCAAAAAAGGATTTTTGAACGCGGTCACTTCGGGAGAGTGGGAGGTCACCGGGTTAATGGGCGTCGAGAAAGAGACCCTCTATTACATGTCCTCGGAAATGTCCCCCCTGCGGCGCGACGCCTGGTCGGTGCGCCTCGACGGGAAGGGCAAACGGCGGCTGACGGCCGGCGACGGCACCTACCGCCTCACTCCCTCCAAAGGATTCCGCTATTTTCTCAGTTATTTTTCGAATGTAGCCACTCCGGGAACCGTGAGCCTGCACACGGGCGACGGGAAACTCGTGCGCGTGCTCGAAGACAACGCCGCCCTGGCGGACACCCTGCGCCACTGGGAGGTCCCCGCCAAAGAATTTTTCACCTTCACCACCCCGGAGGGCATCGAGCTCAACGGCTGGATGCTCCGCCCCACGGACTTCGATCCTTCGAAACAGTACCCCCTGTTGATGACCCAGTACAGCGGCCCAGGCTCGCAGCGCGTGACCGACACCTGGAGCATGGGCTGGGAGGACGTGCTCGTGCAGAGGGGCTACCTGGTCGCCTGCGTGGATGGCCGGGGAACCGGAGCCCGGGGCGAAGATTTTAAGAAATGCACCTATAAGCAACTCGGAAAATACGAGACCGAGGACCAGATCGCCGCGGCCCGCTATTTTTCCACACTTCCCTATGTCGATGCCGCCCGGATAGGCATCTACGGCTGGAGCTACGGCGGCTTTATGGCCCTCAGCTGCATCCTCAAGGGCAACGACATCTTCCGCGCGGCCATCGCCGTGGCCCCGGTCACCTCTTGGCGTTTTTACGACACGATCTACACCGAACTCTACATGGGCGACCCCAAGGAAAATCCCGGGGGCTACGACGATAACTCCCCGCTCTTTTTCGCCGACCGCCTGAAGGGAAAACTACTGATCGCCCACGGCACGGCCGACGACAACGTCCACATCCAGAACACCTACGAGATGGTCAGCCGCCTGGTGCAGCACGACAAACCCTACGAGTTGCTGATCTACCCCGACCGCAACCACGGCATGGGCGCCTCCAGGCATCACCTGCAAGAGCGTTGCCTGGATTTCATCGACAGGAACCTGTAAAGATTTTCATAGAAATTCGTACATTTGCGCTTTGATTTAGCCAAACACAAGACCATGAGTATGCTTGAACTGAGCGAACAGGAACAGATTCGCCGCAACTCCCTCGCCCAACTGCGCGAGCTGGGCATCGACCCGTACCCCGCCGCCGAATACCCCGTGACGGCCACCGCCGCCGAGATCGCCGCCGGATACGACCCCGAAAAAGGCAACTTCCAGGAAGTGAGCCTCGCCGGGCGCATCATGAGCCGGCGTATCATGGGCAGCGTCTCGTTTTTCGAGCTGCAGGACCACACCGGCAAGATCCAGGTCTACCTCAAACGCGACGACATCTGCTCCGGAGATCCCGAAAGCACCCTCTACAACAAGGTCTTCAAAAAACTGCTCGACATCGGCGACTTCGTCGGCGTCAAGGGCTTCGCCTTTATCACCCAGATGGGCGAACTCTCCGTGCACTGCAAGGAGTTCACCCTGCTGAGCAAGTCGTTGCGCGTGCTGCCCATCGTCAAGGAAAAGGACGGCCAGGTATACGACGCCTTCAGCGATCCCGAGCAGCGCTACCGCCAGCGCTACGTCGACCTGATCGTCAACCCCCAGGTCAAGGATACCTTCCTCAAGCGCAGCAAGATCGTCAACACCATGCGCCAGTTCTTCAACGAGCGCGGCTACGTGGAGGTGGAGACCCCCATCCTGCAACCCATCCCCGGGGGCGCCGCCGCCCGGCCCTTCATCACCCACCACAACTCGCTGGACATCGACCTCTACCTGCGCATCGCCAACGAGCTCTACCTCAAGCGTCTGATCGTGGGCGGCTTCGACGGGGTCTACGAGTTCGCCAAGGATTTCCGCAACGAGGGCATGGACCGTACTCACAACCCCGAGTTTACGGTCATGGAGATCTACATCGCCTACAAGGACTACCGCTGGATGATGGATTTTACCGAAGAGATGCTCGAACGCGTGGCCCTGGCCCTGCACGGAAAGCCCGAGGTGGAGATCGAGGGTCGTACGATCAGTTTCGCCCGCCCCTTCCGCCGCGTGACGATGACCGACGCCATCCGCGAAAAGACCGGCTTCGACATTACGGGCAAGAGTGAAGAAGAACTCCGCGTCGCCTGCCGCGACCTGAACGTGGAAGCGGACGAGACCATGGGCACGGGCAAACTCATCGACGCCATCTTCGGCCAATACTGCGAGGAAGACCTCATCCAGCCCACCTTCATCATGGACTATCCCATCGAGATGTCGCCCCTGTGCAAACGCCACCGCGAGAACCCCGAGCTGACCGAACGTTTTGAATTATTTGTCAACGGGAAGGAGCTTTGCAACGCCTATTCCGAGCTGAACGACCCCATCGACCAGATGGGCCGCTTCCAGGACCAGCTCAAGTTGAGCGCCAAGGGCGACGACGAGGCGATGTTCATCGACATGGACTTCGTGCGCGCCTTGGAATACGGCATGCCCACCTGCTCGGGCATGGGCATGGGCATCGACCGCCTGACGATGTTCATGACCGGAGCCACCTCCATCCAGGACGTGCTGTTCTTCCCGCAGATGCGCCCCGAAAAGGCCGCCCAGAAAGACTCCGACGAAAAATACCAGGCCGTGGGCATTCCCGCCGAATGGATTCCCGTGCTGCAAAAAATGGGCTTTTTGACGGTCGATTCCCTCAGCAAACTGGCCCCCGGCAAACTCTTCAACGACCTTTGCGGGTTCAACAAGAAGAACAAGATGGGACTCAAAAACCCCACCGCCGAGGAAGTCAAACACTGGATCGAACAGTCGTGAGAAAATACCGGGTCCTGTTCTCGCTGATCGCCTGGACGGCGGTGCTCTCCACCGCGCTGCTCCTTTCCAAACGGGACCTGATCCCGGGTTGGGTCTTCTACGCGCTGCTGATCGGCATGCATGTGTGGATATTCACCCGAATCGCTTTGAAAATCTATTACTTAAAGAAAAAGAACATACCATGAGAAGAAAAATCGTAGCCGGTAACTGGAAGATGAACACCACGCCGGTAGAGGGAATCGAATTGTTGAAGGAAGTGGCCGCCAAGCGTTCGCAGGCCTGCTCGTGCATCGACTTTGTCGTCGCTCCCCCCTTCACCCACCTCTCCGAAGCCGTGAAAGTTTCCCGCGGCACGGGCATCGCCGTCTCGGCCCAGAACTGTGCCGCCGAGGCCAAAGGCGCCTACACGGGTGAAGTGTCGGCCCAGATGATCGCCTCGCTGGGCGTCGAATACGTGATCTTGGGTCACAGCGAACGCCGCGAATACTACGGCGAAACCAGCGCCACGCTCAACAAGAAAATGGAGCAGGCTTACGCCAACAACCTCATCCCCATCTACTGCGTGGGCGAACGCCTCGAAGAACGCGAAGCGGGCAAGGAATTCGACGTGGTCCGCGCCCAGATCGCCGAAGTGGTCTACAACCTGACCGCCGAGCAATTTGCGAAATTGGTCATCGCCTACGAACCCGTCTGGGCGATCGGCACCGGCAAAACCGCCACCGCCGACCAGGCCCAGGAGATCCACGCCTACATCCGCAAGGTCCTGGCCGAAAAATTCGGCGCCGCCGCCGAAAACACCCCCATCCTCTACGGCGGCAGCCTCAAACCGGGCAACGCCGGCGAGATCTGCGGCAAGGCCGATGTGGACGGAGGTTTGATCGGTGGTGCTGCCTTGGTGGCCGACGATTTTATCGCCATCGGCGTCAACGGCTTCGGAGCAGCCAAGTAATTTTAGTTCAATAGAGAGAGAAAAGAAGAGCCTGGTTTTTGAGCTGGCGGTGGGAGTATCTATTTTTTGTTCAAGGGTTTAGCATCATTACATCCGATGAATATACACGTTGTTATTCCGATCTACCGCCCGACGCTGGACCCCGATGAACGGATTTCCCTGCGCCAGGCCGATCGCGTGCTCGCCTCCACTCCCATTACGGTGATCAAGCCCGCCGGGTTGGATATCTCAGCCATCCTTGAGGAATTTCCGCGCCTGAGGGTGGAGGAATTTGACCCGGCTTACTTTGCGAGCAAGATCTCGTACAACGCCCTGATGCTCTCGAGAGAGCTTTACAGCCGCTTCCTGGACCTGGATTATATCCTGATTTACCAGCTCGACGCCTTTGTTTTCCGGGACGAGTTGGCCGAGTGGTGCGCCCGGGAATATGACTACATCGGCGGCCCGTGGCTCAACAAGTCGATCTACGGGAACCCGTTTTACAAGCTCCTTTCGGCCCTCAAATCGGCTCTGCTGCGTTGGACGGGTAAGGCGGTGCCCGAGCGCCACATCTCGCGCGGGAAAGTGGGTAACGGCGGTTTTTCGCTGCGCCGCATCCGCGCGCACCTCGACGTGGTGACCCGCGACCCGCAGCGTGTGCGCGACTACGTCGAACAATCGGAGCATCACCGTTTTTACGAGGATGTTTTCTGGGCGGTCGAGGCGGTGAAGATCGACCCGGAGTTCCGCATTCCTCCGGTGGAGGAGGCCCTGCGCTTCGCGTTCGACAAGTACCCCACCCTGAGCTTCCTCCGCAACCGGGGCCGCTTGCCTTTCGGTTGCCACGGGTTCAATAAGCGCAAGGCCAAGCGGTTTTGGAGGCCCATTGTCGCGGCTTGGGCCGTCAAGTAGCTTGATTTGTTCTGAACAGGAGAGGGAGAACCCGCGCGAGGGTTCTCCCTTTTTTGTGTACCTTTGGGATATGCACATCGAAGAATTCAGGGACTACTGCCTCTCCTTGCCGGACACCCGCGAAGGGACCCCCTTCGAAAAATTCCCGGCCGGGCGTTCCGTGCTGGTGTTTTACGCCGGGGCGAAAATGTTCTGCTACTTCGATATGGACCGCTTCGACGCCTGCACGATCAAGTGCGACCCCGCGCGTATCGGTGAGCTCAAGGAACGCTACCAGGCGGTCGATAAACCCTTCAACGGCAATCCGAGGTACTGGATCAGCGTCCGCTTCAACGACGATATGCCCGACGGGCAGATCAAGGCCCTGGTCCGGGATTCCTACGACCGGGTATCGGCCAAGCCAACCCGGTAGCTCGCCCTTAAATCTTTTGCTTGGCCGAGGTGACCGTAACTTCCAGCACCCGGTTCGCGAACGAGAATTTTTCCTTCATCCGGTCGTACTCCGGACCCGAACCCGGAGCGAGAAATTTCCCCGTCCCTTCGACGACGAATCCCGTGCCGGGGTAGTCCTTGTACCCCGGGACCTCCTTGGAGCCCACGGCCAGGATGATTTTGGGATTGACTTCCACATTCTGCTGGGTTTTCCGCATGCCGAAGACGGGGACCAGGATCCGCCCGTCCTCCGTGATGACCAGGTAGGAGTTCCAGGTGTTGACCAGGTGGGGCTCGCCGCTGGCCCAGGAGACGATTGAAACCACGCCTTCGTGTCGCAGGACGTCGAAAAATTTTTCCGGGAGGGTTGCTGAATTTGCCATACGATATTGTTTGATAGATTAAAATAAGACTGATCTTCAATAATAAACAATATCCTTGCCAGAGATGCCGCTTCCTACTCGCGGTTCATGCAAAAAAAATGGAGAGCCGTGAAAGGGGCTCTCCATTTCTAAATAAAGAAATCGGTTATTTCTTCCGTTTTGGGTTTTCCGGAAACCATCCCTTGCGGACCCGCTCGCGCTGATCGAACAGTTCCATGATCGTCCAGAAGGAGGAGAAGGCGAACACCCCGGAGATGGCCGCCAGCAGCACATTGTCCGTAAGCAGCGAGCCCGCCACGCCCAGCAGGCCCAGCACCAGGAAGATCCACCAGCAGCCTGTGCCCCAGTGGTATTCGGCCTTGATCACGACCGGGTGGAACAGGCCGATGATCAGAAAAGTGGCGATCCCGATCACCAGACCCAACAAGTGATATTCCTGTAAGAAGTCCATAGTGGAAAATTTTTAGTCTTTGGACGCAAAGTACCAGCTCAGGCGCACGAAAAAGTTGCGGCCCGGGGCGATGCAGGAGTTGAAGTTGACCACCGGGGCCTTGTAGTTCGTGATGTTGTCCACGCCCAGCGTCAGGCTCCACATCTCCTGGTAGTAGACGTTGGCCGCCGCGTTCAGCAGCAGGTAGCCCGCGTGCCGCGCCGAGTAGGTCCCCGTCCAGTATTTCATGCTGCTCATCGAACCGCTGCCCATGCCGCTCAGGTCGATCACCGGCATGAAGTCCTCGTAATCCTTGGGCCCCACAAACCGTGCCGTAGCGTTGACACCCATCGAAAATCCTCCGCCCAGGCCGAAGCTGTAGTCCCCCTGAAGGGTGGCCGTGTGGGGGCTGGGGTAGATGTACTGGGTCGATTCCTCGGGGGCGTCGTCCTGTTGGTAGATGTAGTTGTAGTCTACTTTGAAGTAGAGCCCCTGGGCCGCGCGAAGGCGGGCCATCACCTCGAGGCCCGCCATTTCGCTGCGCGAGACGTTCTGGTACTGGAGGATGGTCTTGGTGCCTTCGGTGCGCCCGCGGACGTCGATCTTGTTGCGGAAGAAGCTGCCGTAGAGCGTGGCCGAGGTGTTGAAGCCGTCGGTGTTGAACTCGCCCGAGAGCGAGACGTAGTTGTTGGTCTCGGGCTTCAGGTCGGGGTTGCCCTCGATGTAGGTCTCTCCCAACACGGGGACCTGAAATTGCATGTAAAGTTCTTTTAGAGAAGGATTTCGGTAGCCGTTGGCGTAGTTGGCTCGGATGGCGAACTTGCCGGGGGCGTATTTGACCGAGACCTTGGGGCTGAAGTGGGCCCCGAAGCGGTTGTTGTAGTCCCCGCGGGCGCCCACCGTGAAGCTCAGGCGGCGGCCCGTGAAGAGCTCGTCCTGCACGTAGAGCGAGCCGGTGTTCATGCTCTTGGGGTTGCCGTAGCCCAGGGGGTTCATGTCGAAGTGGAGCTGCTCGTTGATCCACTCGAAGCCCGTGGTCAGGCGGTTGTGCTCCCCGGCCTGCAGGGTCCACAGCAGGCGCGGGATGTTGAAGGTGTGGTTTTGTTTGGGCACCGAAGTGCCGTTTAAGCTGTCGCGATTTCGAAAATATTCGTCCCGCCAGAAGGAGAGGTAGACCTTGTTGTTCTCGTTGGGCGAGTGCTCCATGAGCGCCTTGACGTTGTAGCCCTCGTAGGTTTCGTAGGTCCAGGGCGAGGCGTAGGTGGCCGAGAGGGGGTTGTCGTCCAGCATGCTGGACTGGTAGTCGAAGCGACGTTTGTTAAAATAGCTTCCCGAGGCTTCGAAACGGAATTTCTCGGACAGTTTGTACTCGAAGCGCTGGCCCACGTTGATATCCCGCCAGCCGCTCACGCCCAGGCCCCGCGGGTCGGGCGAGACGACCACCGTGGTGTCGTTGAGGTTGGTGCCCCCCGGCACGAAGACGGGGATGCCCGTCGTGGGGTCCATTTCGGGCCGCATGCCCACCACCTGGCCGCCCGGGCCGGTGATGGGGATCATCTTGGGGGTCATCTTGGTCAGCGCCCCGGCCTTGTAGTGGCGCACCTCGTCCTGAGTGCCCACCAGTTTGTAGGCGTCGGAGGTGCGGTAGGTGAGCGTAGTCAGCGACTTGAAGCGTCCCAGGTGGAAGCCCATCGAGAGGTCGCCCTGCAGGTTGGGCAGGTCGAGGCGCTTGCGGTAGAAGTCGTTGTCCTTTTTCGAGGGGGTGTAGGTCCTGGAATTGGCCAGGGTGTCGGCTTCGGTGTTGCGCCCGTAGGGGGTGCCGTAGCGGGCCGAGGCCGAGATTTCGAACTTCTTCTCGGGCATCTTGGTGATGATGTTCACCACGGCCCCCATGGCGTTCGAGCCGTAGGGCACCGAGGAGGCGCCCCGGATGATCTCGATGCGTTCGATGTTGCGCATCGGGATGCGGTTGTAGTCGATGTTGCCGTAGGTCTCCCCGGCCATGCGCTCGCCGTCGATCAGAAAGAGCACGTAGCGGGCGTCGAGGCCCTGGAACGAGATCGAGGAGCCGTAGCCGGTCTGGTGGAATTCCACCCCGGCCAGCTCGTTCTCGAGGGCCTGCTGGATGGTGTGGGAGCCTCGTTTTTCGATGTCGCGGGCGGTGATCACGCGGGTCAGCACGGGGGCATCCTTGAGCATCAAGGGGGTGCGGGTGGCCGTGACCACCACTTCCTCCAGGTCGAAGGTCGCCTCGGGGGGCGGGATCGAAGCGGGGGTTTCGGCGGGGATTTCGTCCGTCCCGGCAAAACTATTGTCGATGGATACCGCGCAGAGCAGCGCGGCCAGGAGCCATACTTTTCTCATCTTTCGTAAGATTTTTCTGATGCGACAAAAGTACGGGCTTATCCCTTTTGATGGATAGGATTATCGGGGACTATCCTTGGACTTTTTTCGGTATTCCTGGGGAGTAAAGCCGGTCTGTTTTTTGAAAAACCGCGAGAAATAGGCGGGGTCGTTGATGCCCAGCGTGAAGGCGATCTCGCCCACGGTCTGCTCGCTCTGACAGAGTAACACCTTGGCTTCCAGGATGACCGCCTCGGTGATCCAGGTGTGTGGAGTCTTGCCGGTGAAGCGTTTGACGGTCTTGTGGAGGTAGTTTTGGGTGATGTTGAGTTTTTCGGCGTACTCAGCGAGCGGCACGCTCAGGTTGCTCGTCTGGAACGCCTCCTCGATGAAGCGGTTGCAGAGATTGCTCTCCGTCTGCGGGCCGTTTTCACCGTCCTGCAGGGTCTCCTCGATCTCGCTCAGCAGGATGGTCAGGTAGGCCCGGACGATGTTCTTATTCTGCCGGGTGATGTGCTCTTCGAGCAATTTTTCGAAAATATCTCCGATGCGTCCGGCCTGCTCCTGCTCGAAGCGGACCTTGTGGTAGCCCCACCGCCTCAGGGCCGAGAAGGCCTGCACGGGGCTTTTCCCTTCGCCGTTGAGGTAGAGATCGTTGAATCCACCCATGTAGCCCGAGCAGTTGTCGAAGTAGCGCACCGCGAAGGCCACCCCGGCGGGGATGGCGGCGCATTCGCCCGCCTTGAAGTTGTAGTTTTCCTCCCCGATGCTGATCAGCGCCTCGCCTTCGGTGATGAACACGAAGCAGTGGATGCCCGAGCGGATCGACATCGTGGGCAGTTCCACCTTCTGCCCTTTCATCCTGAGGGGGCGGATGGAGAAGTATTCGGCGTGAGAGGGGATCTGGCCGAATAGCCCAACCATAGCGGATGGGTCATGAGGATGAGAGGGATGCATCGGTCTCGCTTGTGGGTTGGCTGCACATATCGCACGCCATCTTTTCCTTATCCTCCTTGTTCCAGCCCTCACGTACCTTAAGTACGCTCCGGGCTGGACCTTCGGACGATAAGAAAACCGACGAACGCAGCAGGCGCAGAGTCCGCTTGCGGGCTATGCCCTGCAAGGAGGAGGAAAACGGGCGTCTTTTTGCCCGTTAAATCTGACGCACGCTATCCCCGAACCGTCGGGGTGCGACTAATTTGGACAAAAGTAACGAATCTTGCATGGATTGCGGCAGGGTGGACTGAAAATTTTCCATTTCCCCGCGCGATTTTCCGAAAACAGGGGCCCCCGGAATGCGAAAAGCCGAAAGGGTTTTGTACCTTTGCGCTTTCAATTGCACGAACAATGAACAAGAGGCGTTTGGCCGGCTGCTTGTGTGTCGCCTTGCTGCTGACGGCCTGCGGAAAAAAACAACCCGGCGATTTCGACGTGTGGGGACTGGACGTCTCCCGCCACCAGAAAGAGGTCAACTGGCTCGAAGTGGCCGAGCACGAGAAGCCCCACTTCGTCTTCATCAAAGCCACCGAAGGGACCCTGATCGCCGACCCGACCTACGACCGCCACCGCCGCGAGCTGGAGGCGGCGGGCATCCCCTGGGGGGCCTACCACTTCTTCGGGCACCGCACCCCGGGCAAGGAACAGGCCCGCAACTTCATCACCACGGCGGGGCTCAAGAAAGGCAACATCCTCCCGGTGCTGGACATCGAGTGGCACCGCTTCATGAAGGACCCCAAGCGCTCGGTGCGCGAAGCCAAGGCCTTCTGCAACGAGATCAAGCGTTACTACGGGGCCAACCCGATCATCTACTGCTCGACCAATTTTTACGAACGCTACCTCCAGGAGGATTTCAAGCCCCGCGACTACATCCTCTGGATCGCCGACTACCGGGGCTCGGCGCCCGAGCTCAAGTGGACCCTCTGGCAGCACACCGAGAGCCACCGCATCCGGGGCATCCGGGGCCAGGTCGACCGCAACGTCTTCGCCGGGGGAGCGGAGGAATTTCAGAAGCTGATTTTATAAAACCAATACGATGAATATCGAGACCGACTTTCTGGTGATCGGCAGCGGCGCGGCCGGACTCAGCTATGCCCTCAAAGTGGCCGGGCAGGGACGCGTGGTGATCGTCACCAAAGGGGACATCGCCGAGTGCAACACCGACTTCGCCCAGGGCGGGATCGCCTCGGTGATGTACGAGCCGGACGACTTCGAAAAGCACATCCAGGACACGCTCACCTGCGGGGCGGGCATCTGCGATAGGGCCGCCGTCGAGCAGGTCGTGCGGCAGGCTCCCGCCCAGATCAAGCAACTGATCGCCTGGGGGGCCAAGTTCGACAAGGACGCCACGGGCCGCTACGAGCTGGCCCGCGAGGGGGGCCACAGCGAGAACCGCATCCTCCACCACCAGGACATCACGGGCCACGAGATCGAGCGCAAGCTCATCCGCCAGGTCAAGCGCCACCCCAACATCGAGGTCCTCGAACACCACTTCGCCGTGGACATCCTCACCCAGCACCACCTGGGCAAGCTGGTCAAGAAGAACACCCCCGACATCACCTGCTACGGGGCCTATGTGCTCAACCTCAAGAACCGGGAGATCTACACCATTCTCTCGAAGGTGACCGTGCTGGCCACCGGCGGGGTGGGGAACATCTACCACACCACCACCAACCCCCTGGTGGCCACCGGGGACGGCATCGCCATGGTCCACCGGGCCAAGGGGATGGTCTCGGGCATGGAATTTATCCAGTTCCACCCCACTTCGCTGTACAAGCCCGGCGAACGCCCTTCCTTCCTCATCAGCGAGGCCATGCGCGGCTTCGGGGCCAAGCTGCGATTGCAGGACGGCAGCGAATTCATGAAGAAATACCACCCCATGGGCTCGCTGGCTCCGCGCGACGTGGTGGCCCGGGGCATCGACCGCGAGCTGAAAATATCGGGGGAAGAGTTTGTCTACCTGGATATTACGCACAAAAACCCGCTGGACGTCATCAACCATTTTCCGAATATTTACCGCAAGTGCCTGACGGAAGATATCGACCTGACGAAGGACATGATCCCGGTGGTCCCGGCCGCCCACTACTGCTGCGGCGGGGTGAAGGTCGACCTCAACGGGCAGTCCTCCATCCGGAGGCTCTATGCGCTGGGTGAAACCTCCTGCACGGGCCTGCACGGCGGCAACCGCCTGGCCTCCAACTCGCTGATCGAAGCGGTGGTCTACGCCGACGCCGCGGCCCGCCACTCCATGGTGAGCATCGACGGCATCGAGTTGCAGCGCGACATCCCCGCCTGGGACTACGAGGGAACGGCCGTGCCCGAGGAAATGACGCTCATCACCCAGAACTACAAAGAGATGCAGCTCATCATGAGCAACTACGTGGGCATCGTGCGCTCCAACCTGCGCCTCGAGCGGGCCAAACGCCGCCTGGAGGTGATCTTCAAGGAGACCGAGGAACTCTACCTCAAATCGACCCTCAGCCAGAGCCTCTGCGAGCTGCGCAACATGATCGCCGTGGGCTACCTGATCATCAAGCAGGCCGAAGAACGCCACCAGAGCGTCGGGCTGCATTACTCGAGCGACTATCCGCCTGTGACGCAGGAGGCAACGAAATAGTTCCTATATTTGGCCAACACCCAAGCTTGATTCCTATGGACGAAACCACCCGCAACGAACCGGAACAAAGGCCGAAAGTGTCTGTTGTACAAGATTATGCGCAACGAAGCGGGGGCGACAACGACAGACTGCCCTGGTTACTGAAACTATTCCTCCTTCTGACCGTGGGCGGGTCATTGGTTGGCGCGGGAATGTTCGCTTGGTCTCTGGCTTCGGGCCAGATTTTCTTCAGCGACTCTTTGCCCGCCAACCTGTTGGTCGGGATAACCGTCGTCATGGTGCTTTTCTTGCTCGCCTTTAGCGGTTACCTGCTCTACTGTTTCGCGGTACGGGCATCCAATGCCGTGGCGGTGGGGAAGTTATACCTGATCTTTCTGTTTTGCACCAGCCTCTTGGCTTTGCTGACTGCCGTTCTTTTCCAGTCCGGAGCGGAGGAGATCAAGTCGGCCTTGGTGAAGGTCGGACGCCAGGCGATGTGGTGCGGAGGGTGGTTTGCCTACCTGCACCTGGCGGTGGGCGACTACTTCCCCCCGGAGGAGCGTACTGTCTTGTTGCGCGATAAAATCTGGTTCGGAGTGGCCGTGGGCCTGATACCCCTGTACCTCCTTATCTCCGTAGTTATTTTGTTCTTAGTCTCATAAAATTCCCTGCTATCCCGGCCTTTTCCGGGTGATACACGTTAATACATGGATTTACAACACGAAATAGCGCGGCGACGCACCTTCGCCATCATCAGCCACCCGGACGCCGGGAAGACCACCCTGACCGAGAAACTGCTCCTGTTCGGGGGCGCCATCCACGTGGCCGGGGCCGTCAAGTCCAACAAGATCAAGAAGGGGGCCACCTCCGACTTTATGGAGATCGAGCGCCAACGCGGTATCTCCGTGGCCACCTCCGTGATGGGCTTCGAGTACAAGGACGTCAAGGTCAACATCCTGGACACCCCGGGCCACGAGGACTTCGCCGAGGACACCTACCGCACGCTGACGGCCGTCGACAGCGTCATCATCGTCGTCGACGGGGCCAAGGGGGTGGAGAAACAGACCCGCAAGCTGATGGAAGTCTGCCGGATGCGCAAAACCCCGGTGATGGTCTTTATCAACAAGCTGGACCGTCCCGGCAAGGACCCCTTCGACCTGCTGGACGAGATCGAGAGCGAGCTGAAGATCGCCGTGCGCCCGCTGGCCTGGCCCATCAGCAACGGCCCCTCGTTCAAGGGAGTCTACAACCTTTACGAAAACGGCCTGTCGTTGTTCCTCTCCGAGGACAAGCAGACCCTCTCCGAGAGCATCGACATCCGCCTGGACGATCCGCAGATCGATGAGTACATCGCCCCGTTTACGGGCCGCCTGCGCGAGGACCTCGAACTGGTCGAGGGCGTCTACCCGCCTTTCGAGCTGGAAACCTACCTGAGCGGCGAAGTGGCCCCCGTGTTTTTCGGCAGCGCGCTGAACAACTTCGGCGTGCGCGAACTCCTGGACTGCTTTATCCGCATCGCCCCCACGCCCCGTCCTTCGACGACCCTGCAGCGCGAAGTCCTCCCCGGGGAACCCAAGCTGACCGGCTTTATCTTCAAGATACACGCCAACATGGACCCCAACCACCGGGACCGGATCGCGTTCCTGAAAATATGCTCGGGGGCCTTCGAACGCAACAAAAACTACCTGCACGTCCCCTCGGGCAAGCAGATGAAGTTTTCGTCGCCCACGGCCTTTATGGCCGAGAAGAAATCGATCATCGACGAGGCTTTTCCGGGCGACATCGTGGGCCTGCACGACACCGGCAATTTCAAGATCGGCGATACATTCACCGAGGGCGAACAACTCAAGTTCACGGGCATCCCCAGTTTCTCCCCCGAGCTGTTCCGCTACATCGAGAACGCCGACCCCATGAAGTTCAAGCAGTTGGCCAAGGGTGTCGACCAGTTGATGGACGAGGGCGTGGCCCAGTTGTTCACCAGCAAGCTCAACGGCCGCAAGATCATCGGGACGGTGGGGGCCCTGCAGTTCGAGGTGATCCAGTACCGCCTCGAGCACGAGTACGGGGCCAAGTGCCGCTACGAGCCCATCCAGATCCACAAAGCCTGCTGGATCGAGTCGGACAACGCCGCCCAGATCGAGGATTTCCGCAAGCGCAAGTTCACGAACATGGCCCTCGACAAGCACGGCCGCGAGGTCTTCCTGGCCGATACCTCCTACGCGCTCTCGATGGCGATCGAGAAATTCCCGGACATCCGCTTCCACTTTACTTCGGAGTTTTAAAGCGAAAACGCAAACGAATAGCAAGGGCGGCATGAATCCTCATGCCGCCCTTTTTTTGTTATTATTTTTGGAAATCTCGATTATTCTGTTTAATTTAGGTATAGGAAAGTGTAAATCAGTAACTATCAAACCTATGAAAAAACTATTGTCGTTGTTCGCTTTGTGGATGCTCTCCGCCACGGTTTTGTTGCAGGCCCAGACGGTTTCCCCCCGGGTTACGCCGGAGCTCCCCCCGGATCTGAGTCCCGAGATCGTCTCGCTGCTGCCCGACAGCACCATTTTCGGGGAGGAAATCTACCGCCACCTGGCGGATTTTTACCACAAGCACACGACCGAAAAGCTCTATCTGGTCACCGACAAACCCTACTATAGCGCCGGGGAAAAACTCTGGTTCAAGGGCTTCCTGTTGGATGCCGCGACCCTGAAGCGCGACCTGGTCAGCCGTTACATCTACGTCGAGCTGGTCGACCAGCAGGATTCCGTGCACCAACGCATCAAGGTGATCGACGACGAGAACGGTTTTCAGAATTGCCTGGACATCGGACTGACCACGCCCGAAGGAACGTATACCTTACGCGCCTACACCCGCTGGATGGAGAACGCCGGGCCGGACTACTTTTTCCGCAAGCTGATCCCCATCGGCAACCGCATCGACGATAGGGTGGTCCCCACGGTCACCTACAGCCGGGAGGAGGACCGGGAGGTGCTGGCGACGGTCCAGCTCAAGAACATGAACGGCGACCCGCTGCCCTCCCAACGGCTCACCTACACGCTTTACGCGAACGGAAAATCCCGCAAACAGATCGTTCGCACGGACGACCACGGGCAATTGCTGATTCGTTTCCCCGCTCCTTCCGTGGCCGATTCTAAAAATCGCATCCACCTGGACGTCAACGAGCCGGGCCTGGTTTACGAGACCTCTCTCTTTCTGCCGACTTTTTCCAACGATTTCGACGTGCAGTTTTTCCCCGAAAGCGGACATTTACTCTCCCTGGGCGAGCAGACGGTAGCTTTCAAGGCGATCGCCGCGGGAGGCCTGGGGATCGATGTCGAGGGCAAACTCTTAGACAGCCGGGGGCAGGAAGTGGCTTCGTTCCAATCCGCCCACAAGGGCATGGGCAGCTTTACGTTCACCCCCCAGGCCGGAGAACGCTATACGGCCGAAGTGACGGCACAAGGCAAGACCCTGCGCAAAGAACTCGCCGTGGAGAGCATCGGGGCGGCTTTGAGGGTCGAACGGCAAGAGGGCGCCTTGCTCTGCACGGTCTCGGGCACCCCCAACCTAAGCCCCTCCGCCTGGCAGTTGGTCGTCCAGTCCCGGGGGGAAATCCTCGTCCGGGCGGATGTCGCTTCGCACCGGACCACCAAGCGCATCCCGCTGGAGTCCCTGCCCGCGGGCTTGGCCCAGGTTGCCCTGGTGGATACGATTCAGGACCGTGTTCTGTGCGAGCGCCTGGTTTTCACCCGCTACGCGGATCGGGCTTTCGGGGAGATCGAGACCGACAAGGACAACTACCGCAAACGCGAGAAGGTCGAGGGTAAATTGCTGGTGCTGGATGCCCAGGGGCAGCCCCTGGCCGGCAACTTCGCCCTCTCGGTGACCACCGGCCGGCTGGTGCAGCAGGACCCCCTGGCGGACAACATTTTCTCGAATTTGCAACTGACCTCCGAGCTCAAGGGCTACATCGAGGACCCGGCCTATTACTTCCCGCAGGAACCTTCGGCGGAAGTCGCCTCCCACCTCGACCTGCTGCTGCTCACCCAGGGCTGGACCCGCTACAACCTGCCCGAATTGCTGCAGGGCAAATATCCGGAGATCGTTCGCCCGGTGGAGTGGAGCCAGGATTTTACGGGACGGATCATCGGGGCCTTCGGCAAGGGAGTCCGCAACCCGAGCCTGAGCATTTTCTCGCTGCAAAGCGGCTTTATCAAGCGTTACGAGCTGGAAGACAAGAAACGAGAGTTCAGGATCGAGGGCCTGGAGTTCCCCGACAGCACGACTTTCCACTTCCAGGCGGCCAACGCCCGGGAGTGGAGCCGGGGCGTGGAGTTGGAGGTGGACAGCCTGCCCGCACCCGGGGTTAGGACCTTCGTGCCGCAGCATCACTTCACCCAGGAGGTGAAAGCCATCCCCGATCCTTTCCTCGAGGGGGCCAAGCAGGCCTATTACGACGAGGGAGGAATGCGGGTGATCGACATCAAGAGCGTTACTGTCATGGCGAAATCCCGGGCCGAAATCCGGGACGAGCAGGAAAATTTCCAAGGCCTCCGGGTCAATAAGATCATCACTCCGGACGATCTGAAATTCTATTCGGGAAGGTCGTTGGGGGATGCATTGATGCGCTTCAGCATCTTTTGGGAACCAGAACGAGGGGCATACTATCATGTCTCATACGGAGTAATAAGCTGGTTGTGGGTGGATGGAATGGCCGTTGAGGTGGGCGGTGATTTCGGGGATCCTTACATATTGCGTTCGATCCGGGCCAATGACGTCGATGTGGTCGGCTTTATCACCGCCCGCGATATGATGTCCGGCCAATTGGGATGGCGGATGACGGGAGCCAATGTGATTATGGTTAAACTCAAGTCGGGAGCCTCGCTGAACCTCAATATCCCCAATGTGGCCCAGAAACAGGCCACCCCCCTGGGCTACAAAAAGCCGGAGGCCTTCTACGAGCCCAAGTACGACGTGCCGAAGGAATTGAAAAACACCAAGCCCGATACCCGCAACACGATCTACTGGAATCCGGCCCTGAGGACCAATCCGGAAGGCGAAGCCGCCTTCTCGTTCTACACGGCCGACCCCTCGGCGCAGTATGACGTGACGCTCGAAGGCATGACCACCGGAGGATTGCCCTGCCGCGCCACCGCCACGATCCAGCGGACAAAAGAGTAACGGGATCGGCTTAAGGTATCCAAAAAGTCCGGCTGCAAAGCCGGACTTTTTCGCAGGCATACCAAGCGGTTTTGCCAGGGAGGACACATTGACCGGCCGCCCTTTCAGGTCCTCTTTCCTGCCGCGCCTAACTATTTGTGTGCTATTTTGGTATCCCATTTGGAAAGCCCGGTTTTTTGGCCTACATTAGAGGTGAGCCTATGAGTTTTTATTAATTTTTCATGAATTGAAGCTATGAAAAAGCTTTTGTTTCTATTGGGTTTTGTAACCCTTTCAGGCTCATTTTTGCAGGCCCAGGACTCTTCCCTGAGGACCCTGCCGGACCTCCCCGCGGACCTAAGTCCCGAGATCGTCTCACTGCTGCCCGACAGCACGATTTTCGGCGAGGAACTTTACCGCCACCTGGCGGATTTCTACCACAAGCACACGACTGAAAAGCTCTATCTGGTCACCGACAAGCCCTACTATAGCGCCGGGGAAAAGCTCTGGTTCAAGGGCTTCCTGCTGGATGCCGCCACCCTGAAGCGCGACCTGGTCAGCCGCTACATCTACGTCGAACTGGTCGACCAGCAGGACTCCATACACCGCCGGATCAAAGTCCTCGAGGACGAGAACGGATTCCAAAACTGCCTGGAACTCGATCCGGCCACGCCCGAGGGGACCTACACCCTCCGCGCCTACACCCGCTGGATGGAGAACGCCGGGCCGGACTACTTCTTCCGCAAGCTGATCCCCATCGGCAACCTCATCGACGATAGGGTGGTCTCCACGGTCACCTACAGCCGGGACGAGGGCTCTGACGTGCTGGCCACGCTCCAGCTCAAGAACATGAACGGCGATCCGCTGCCCGCCCAACGGCTCACCTACACGCTCTACGCCGACGGAAAATCCCGCAAGCAGGTCGTGCGCACGGACGACCACGGACAACTCCTGATCCGTTTCCCCGCCCCCGGCCAGGACAACTCCACGAACCGCCTCCACCTGGACATCAACGAGCCGGGACTGATCTATGAAACTTCCCTCTTCCTGCCGACCTTTTCGAGGGAGTTCGACGTGCAGTTCTTCCCCGAGAGCGGACATCTGCTCTCCCTGGGCGAGCAGACGGTGGCTTTCAAGGCGATCGCCGCGGGAGGCCTGGGGATAGAGGTCGAGGGCAAGCTCTTCGACAGCCGGGGGCAGGAAGTAACCTCGTTCCAATCGGTCCACAAGGGGATGGGTAGCTTTAGCTTCACCCCCAAATCCGGCGAGCGTTACACAGCCGAAGTAACTGCCGACGGCAAGAGCCTGCGCAAGGAACTGCCTGCGGTGGAAAGCGCCGGGGCCCTCCTAAAGGTGGAGCGGCAGGAGGGCGCACTGGTTTGCAGCGTTGCGGCGACCCCTACTTTGAGCCCATCCTCCTGGCGCCTGGTGGTCCAGTCCCTGGGAAAGATCCTGGTCCGGGAGAATGTCGCTTCGCACCGGGCCGTCAAGCGTATCCCGCTGGAATCACTGCCCGCAGGTTTGGTTCAGGTGGCCCTGGTGGATACGGTTCAGGGAAAAGTAGTGTGCGAGCGCCTGGTCTTCACCCGCTACGCCGATCCGGTGTTCGGAGAGATCGAGACCGACAAGGCCAACTATGGAAAACGCGAGAAGGTCGAAGGCAAATTGGTGGTGCAGGATGCCCAGGGGCGTCCCGTCAGCGGGAATTTCGCCCTCTCGGTGACCAACGGGCGCCTTGTTCACCAGAACCCCCAGGCGGACAATATCCTCTCGAACCTGCAACTGACCTCGGAACTGAAAGGTTATATCGAGGACCCCGGCTACTACTTCCCGGAAGAACCTTCGGCGGAAATCGAAGCTCACCTCGACCTGCTGCTGCTCACGCAAGGGTGGACCCGCTACAATCTGCCCGACTTACTACAGGGAAAATACCCGAAGATCACCTATCCGGTGGAATGGAGCCAGGGCTTTACGGGACGGATTATCGGGGCCTTCGGTAAGGGAGTCAGAAACCCGAGCCTGAACGTCTTCTCCCTGGCAACCAGCTTTGTGAGAAGCTATGAACTGGAAGACAAAAAGAGAGACTTCCGGGTCGAGGGCCTGGAGTTTCCCGACAGCACCACCTTCCACTTCCAGGCGACCAACGAACGCGAATGGAGCAAAGGGGTGGAACTGCAAGTGGACAGCCTGACCGCGCCTCCGGTCAAGACCTTCGTGCCGCAGCGACACTTCAGCTCGGTGGTGCAAGCGATCCCCGATCCTTTCCTCGAAGGAGCCAAGCAGGCCTACTACGACGAGGGCGGGATGCGTGTGATCGACATCAAGGGGGTGACTGTCATGGCGAAATCCCCGGCCGAGATCCGCACCGAACAGCAAAACTTCCAGGGAACCCATATCGAGCGGATTGTTGGTCCGGACGATCTGAAAATCTATAAGGGACGATCGTTGGCGGATGTCATGGTGCGCCTCGGCATCCACTTTGACGCGAACTCCGGGATGTACGAACATACGGCCTATGGAGCCATACGCTGGTTGTGGGTGGATGGAGCGGTCTATGATATCGGTTTCAGTGTTAGCCGTGCAAATCCCTATCTATGCAGGATGATCCGGGCCGATGAAATCGATGTAGTCGGCTTTATCCCCGAACGCGATATAACCTCCGGTCAATTCGGCTGGCAGATGGCGGGGACGAACATTGTTATGGTCAAACTCAAATCGGGCGATGCCCTGAACCTCCATATCCCCGATGTGGCCCAGAGACAGGCCACCCCCCTGGGCTACAAAAAGCCGGAGGCCTTCTACGAGCCCAAGTACGACGTGCCGGAGCAGTTGAAAAACACCAAGCCTGATACCCGCAGCACGATCTACTGGAATCCATCGCTGAGGACCAATGCGGAGGGTGAAGCCGCCTTCTCGTTCTACACGGCCGACCCCTCGGCGCAGTATGACGTGACGCTCGAAGGCATGACCACCGAAGGATTGCCCTGCCGCGCCACCGCCACGATCCAGCGGACAAAAGAGTAACGGGATCGGCTTAAGGTATCCAAAAAGTCCGGCTGCAAAGCCGGACTTTTTCGTAGGGATAGAAAACGGTTTTGCTTAGAAAAACACCTCGACCAGCAACAATCCCAGTCCCACGGCGACGAACGTGGCCACCAGCCCCGGGATCATGAACGAGTGGTTGAGGACGTACTTGCCGATGCGGGTGGTGCCCGTGCGGTCGAAGTTGATGGCAGCCACCACGGTGGGGTAGTTGGGGATGAAGAAGTAGCCGTTCACGGCCGGGAACATGGCGATCAGCAGCATCGGCTGGATGCCCAGGGCCAGGCCCAGCGGCATGAGCGCCCGCACGGTGGCCGCCTGGCTGTAGAGCAGGATCGACATGGCGAACAGGGCGATCCCGAACAACCAGGGCATCGAAGTGACCACGCCCTCGATCGAGGCGCGCAGGGAGTCGATGTTGCCGTTTATGAATGTGTCGCCCATCCAGGCGATCCCGAAGATGGCCACCACGGCCTGCATTCCGGCCCCGAAGACCGAGCCCTGGGCCGCCTTGATGCCGTTCGTGCGGGTGGTGAGCAGGATCAGGGCCGCCGCCGAGAGCATCAGGATCTCGATGATGGGGGCCATGGTCAGGGCCTCGCCGCCGATGGTGCGCCAGGATTCGAGGCTGCCGAAAAGCACGATCAGCACCGTGGCGCTCAGGAAGATGATTACCGAGAGCAGCGGCCGCCAGCGATGGATCTCGGCCTGGGCCGAAGCCAGGACGGGGTCGGTACGGAACTCGCCCTGCTCGAGCCGGCGCAGGTATTCGGGGTCCTTGTCCAGCTCCTTGCCCATGCGCATGCAGCACAGGGCGCCGGCCAACACCCCCGCGAGGGTGGAGGGGACGCTGATCATCATGATCTGCAAAAGCGTAATGTTGTACCCGGCCAGCATGCTCAGCAGGGCCACCGTGGCGGCCGAGATGGGACTGGCGGTGATGGCCTGCTGGGAGGCGATCACGGCGATGGAGAGGGGGCGTTCGGGCCGGATCTTGGTTTCGCGGGCCACCTCGGCGATCACCGGCAGCACCGAGTAGGCCACGTGGCCCGTCCCGGCCAGGAACGTAAACGTGTAGGTGACCAGCGGGCTGAGCAGCGTGACCCTGGACGGGTGCTTGCGCAGCAGCTTTTCGGCCTGGCGCACCATCAGGTCCAGCCCTCCGGCCGCCTGCATGCAGCCTGCCGCGGCGATCACCGCCACGATCATCAGCATCACGTCGATGGGAGGCGAGGTGGGTTGCAACCCGAATCCGAAGGTCAGGATCGAGAGCCCGATCCCGCCCATCACCCCGAGGCCGATCCCGCCCAGGCGGGCGCCGACGATGATGGCGGCCAGAACAAACAAGAATTGGATCAGCATGGGCGGAGGGGTTAGTTGTTTAAATTTTTAGAGTCAGGTGCAAAAATAAACAATTTTTAGAATTATTTCGCCTTCGGCGACTTACTTTTGGCATTGCCCAAAAGTAAGCAAAAAGCTACGGGCCCACCGCTCTTGAGGCGATTGGCCCGACCTGCCGGACGCCAACCTTCCGGTTGCCAGTTTTGCTCCCGGCAGGCCACCGCCACTCAAAAAAATCGCGTCTCGGAAGGAGTTGTTCTCTTCGGAGGTAAAAAGTCAGTGCAACTGATTTTTTAAGAACGCCACCTGTCCGAGGAACGTTAGAGGCGGCCCCGAGGGCCGCCTCTATAAGGACGAGTTTGGCGTTCTAACCGCAGGGAGCAATTCCTTAAGCGATTTTTTTGGGCGGTATCCATTTGCCCACTTTTGGGCGATGCCAAAAGTGGGTCGCCAAAGGCGAAACAAAAGAAGAAAAAAATAAGCACAACGCTTATTTTTTCTTCTGCACTTTCTTGAGGTAGTCTGCGCAAAGCGTATGGGCGATCCCGTCGATGATCCCGATGGTGGGCACCCAGATTTGAGAGGCCCCCACCCGGGAGGCGATGGTCAGGAAAATCTCGGCCGCCGGGACGATCACGTCCGCCCGGTCGGGGTTGAGTTGGTAGGTCCGCATGCGCTCTTCGAGACTCATCGGCTCCAACTCGTCGTACAACTCCTGCAGGCGTTGCACCGCCAGGCGATTCGAGGCGGCCTCCCCGCCCAGGCGGCAGAGTTTGTTGATGTTGCCCCCCGAGCCGATGATTTTCAGGCCGGGGTATTCCGTGCCCAGTCGCTCCATATCCTGCCGCAGCTTTTCCCACTGCGAAGGCTTCACCTTACCGGCCAACGAACGCACCGTCCCGATGTCGTAGGAATGCGACCCGGCCAGCTCTCCGGAGGAGATCAGGCTCACCTCGGTGCTCCCCCCGCCCACGTCCACGTAGATGTAGTGGCCCTCCCGCTCGAGCAGGTCGGCCATGTGGCTGTCGTAGACGATGCGGGCCTCCTCCTGTCCGTCGATCACCTCGAGGCGGATGCCCGTTTTGTGGCGGATCTCCTCGGCGATCCGTTTGCCGTTGTCCGCGTCGCGCATGGCCGAGGTGGCGCAGGCCCGGTAGCTCTGGACGTTGAACACCCGCATCAGCAGCTTGAACGATTTGATCGTCCGCTTGAGTTGCTTTTCTTTTTCTATCGAGATGCTCCCCTGGTCGAAGGAGTCCTCGCCCAGGCGCAGGGGGATGCGCACCAGCAGGCTTTTGGTCATGTCCCGGACCCCTTCGCCCGGGTTGATTCCTTTTATCAGCAGGCGCACGGCGTTGGAACCGATGTCGATGGCTGCGAAATTGAGTTTGCTTTTCAGCATTATTCGTCTCGTTGGTTTTTGTAATGGTCATACAGCCGTTCCTGCGAGCGGAAAGGTTCCTGTCCGTCCTCATAAAAACGGTTCTCGCCGCTGCCGTCCACCACCCGGGCGGCCTGGTTGTCCCGGAGGCCGTACTCGATCACCCGGGCGAGTTGTTCCCGGATGCGGGGATCGTACACCGGGGCGTAGACCTCCACCCGGTGGTCGAGGTTGCGGGGCATCCAGTCGGCCGAGCCGATGTAGTACCGCTGCGCCTCCCCGCGGCCGAAGATCAGGATGCGGGAGTGCTCGAGGTAGCGGTCGATGATGCCGCGGATGGCGATGTTCTCGCTAAGGCCCCGGATGCCGGTGGTCACCGAGCAGTTGCCCCGCACCAGGAAGCGCATCTGCACCCCGGCCGCGGAGGCCTCGTAGAGTTTGGCGACCAGGCCCTCGTCGGTGATGTGGTTGATCTTGCCCCGGATCAGGGCTTCTCCGCCCGCGCGGGCCAGGGCGATCTGCTCGTCGATCAACTCCTCGATGCGGCGACGCAGGTGGCTCGGTGCCACGACCAGGTGCTCGAACGCCATGGGGGCCTCCGGCTCGCGGATGTAGGCGAAGACCCGGTCCACCTCCTCCACCAGGCCCGGATGGGCCGTGCAGAGCGTGACGTCGGTGTACACCTTGGCGTTCTCCTCGTGGAAATTGCCCGTGCTCACGCAGGCCACGTCCCCTTTCCGCGAGGCGATGTGGGTCAGCTTGGCGTGCACCTTGAGTTGCTCGATCCCGAAAATCACTTCGATGCCCTCGTCCTGCATCTTCTTGGACCAGTTGATGTTGGAGCTCTCGTCGAAGCGGGCCATCAACTCCACCATCACCGTCACCCGCTTGCCGTGCCTCGCGGCGCAGATCAGCGCCTCGACCACCTTCGAGTCGCGGGCCAGGCGGTAAACGGTGGTCTTGATGGCCGTCACCTCGGGGCTCAGGGCCGCCTCGCGCAGGATGCGGATGTAGGTCGAAAAACTGTGGTAGGGGTAGTGCAGCAGATGGTCCTGGCGGCGGATCAGCTCCAGGGTGCTGGCGTAGGGCCTGAACAGCGGCATCAGCAGCGGGGGCTGGGGCTTGAAATGCAGATCGGCCCGTCCGCCCTTCGGAAATCCCATCAGGTCCTTCATGTTGTGGTAGCGCGCCCCGCCGTCCGAGGTGTCGTAGCGGTCGATGTTCAGTTGGCGTTTGACGTGGCGCAGCAGGTCGGCGGGCATGCTGCGGTCGTAGGCGAAGCGCACGGGCTCGCCCTTGCGGCGGTTGCGCACTCCCCGGGCGATCTTGTCGATGAGTTTTTCGCCCATGCCGTTGTAGAGCTCGATCTCGGCGTCCCGGGTGAATTTGAAGGCGTAGGCCTCGAAGCGGTCGTAGCCCAGGCCCGCGAAAATGTAGGGCAGGCAGAAGCGCACCGCGTCGTCCAGGAAGAGGATGCAGGTGCGCCCGTCTTCCTCCTCGGGCAGGGTGATGAAGCGGCCGAAGGAGCGGGTGGGCAGCTCGATCAGGGCGAAGTCCGTTTTGGCCTCCCCGGCCCGTTTTTTATCATGGATCAGCTTCACGGCCAGGTAGATGCCCGAGTCGGTCAGGTCGGGCATACGCGCGCCCCGGGAGGTGATCAGCGGGTAGGTCGCGCTGTTGAGGTCGTTGCGGTAGACCTGGCGGATGTATTGGGTTTGGGCGGGGCTCAGCTGGGTCTCGTCGATCAGGTGGATGCCCTCGTTCCGGAGCCCGGCTTTGACCTCCTCGAAGACTTCCTCGAACTCCCGGAAATAGCGTTTGGTGAGCCGGCCCAGGGAGCGCAGCTGGCGGATGGCTTCCTCGCGCGGGGCCGACCCGGCGGGCTCATATTGCACGATCCGCCGCAGGGCCGAGACCCGCACCCGGAAAAATTCGTCCAGGTTGTTGGAGTAGATGCCCAGGAACGAGAACCGTTCCAGCAGGGGGACGTTCCCGCGCCGGGCCTCCTGCAAGATGCGGTGGTTGAAATAGATCCAACTGACGTCCCGCGGAAGGATCGTATTTTTCTTGGTGCGAGAGGGTTTTCGCGGGGCCATATCTTAGCGTATTAACGACCTCTAAGGTAGTTATTTTTGAGGAAACCCCGATGAGGTCTAAGTATAAAAACGTATTTTGCCCCCATTCCTCCCCGGAAATAGGGACTCCCGGCAAAAAAAATCTATTTTTGTCCTGCAACTGGCAAACCCCTGTTCCTTATGACTACTTTCCGCCCGACCCGCTATACCCTGCAAACCGTTTCCTCCGGCCGCACTTTCGAAGACGTCGGCTGGCTCCTGGACGACCCCCAGGGCGAGAGTCCCTCGCTGATCCGGGCTCTCTACGAACACAAGCAACTCAACCCCAAGGGCGAGGAGTACGGGCTCTACCGCTTTGCCGACTGGCTGCCCGTGGGCCGCATGCTGCAAGGCTCCGCTGCCCCCGTCACCTACAAAAGCGAAAAGCTGGCCGCCCACCTGGGGCTCAAAAACCTCTACATTACCTTCAACGGCTACTGGCCCGAGCGGGGGGCCCTGATGCCCACCTGCTCCTTCAAAGAGACCGAAGCCTATTCGGTCTGCGCCCGCCTCCGTGGCGGTCATGAAGACCGCATCCTGGTGGTGGCCTCGGCCGGAAACACCGCCCGCGCCTTCGCCCGGGTCTGCTCCGACAATGACATCCCCCTGCTGCTGAGCGTGCCCGAGGAAAACCTTTCGGCCCTCTGGTTCGATCAGCCCCTCAAGCCCTGCGTCAAACTGATCGCCCCGCAGCTCGGCGGCGACTACTTCGACGCCATCCACCTGGGCAATCTGGCCCTGCGCTCGCCCCTCTTCCTGGCCGAAGGAGGCGCCAAAAACATCGCCCGCCGCGACGGCATGGCCACCACGGTGCTCTCGGCCGTCACCCACATCGGCCGCATCCCCGACTACTACTTCCAGGCCGTGGGCTCGGGAACCGGGGCCATCGCCGCCTGGGAAGCCAACCTGCGCCTGATCGAGGACGGCCGCTTCGGAGACCACAAGATGAAGCTTGTCGTCTCCCAGAACGCCCCCTTCGTGCCCATGTACGACGCCTGGAAAGCCGCTTCGCGCGAAATGCTCCCCTACGACGACGACCAGGCCCGCCGCGACGCCGAAGCCATAGACGCCAAAGTGCTCTCCAACCGCAAACCGCCTTATCCCATCCAAGGGGGCCTTTTCGACGCCCTCGTAGACACCGACGGAGATATCCTGACCGCCACGAACGAGGAAGCCCGGGAAGCACAAGAACTCTTCGAACGTTTGGAAGGCTGCGATATCCTCCCGGCCCCCGGAGTGGCCCTGGCCACCCTGATCCGCTCGGTGGAAAACGGCTCGGTAGACCCCGAATCCGTCATTATGCTCAACATCACCGGAGGAGGAGAAAAACGGTTTAAAGAAGGAAAGGAACTCCATTACCTCAAACCTTCGCTCGTCTTCGATCTCAATCCTGCTTCCGAAGACGTAGTCGCCCGCACGGAAGCCCTCTTTGCCGCAAAATAACCGCAAAGCTATATTATAGGAAGGCCCCGCGATCAACGATCGCGGGGCCTTCTACTTTTAAATGAGCTTGAATATGTCCAGATAAACAAAGAGGTAAAACAGCGCGCCGATCGGCATCAGCCACCTCCTCGTCCGCGCTTTGCGGTGGTACCCTTCGCGCTTCATCTCGTTGCCGTTGAATATTTCAACCCACCAGAAAGCAATCATCGTAAGCATTTCCCGGGCCGTATATTGCTCTTTGGCCCGTTCGGCCGCTTCCTGCTCGTCTACAATGCCGACCATCCGGTCGTAAGCCTGATGACAGCGTTCATACCACCCTTTGATCTGCTGCTCGGATATGCCCCTCCGGGCCAATTCTTTCCATGCTAATGACACGGCCTCCGGGTTAAAGTTGGAGGAATAGTTGACCATGTACATCAGGTCGTCGTCTTCCCGGCTTTCGATAGGGGGATTAAATTTCATAACGTTCTATTTTTAGAAACCGTCTTCCGTTTGTTGAAGAAGTTGATCGAGCAGGTCGGCTACTTCGCTATGGTCAAATCCCTGGGACGTTCCATAATAAAGAAGTTTGCCGCGGAGTTCATACGGGGTTTTTGCCTTTACGGTCCGCATTTTCTTCCGAAGTAGCTCTTCCAATTTTTGTCCCATATCCATTTCTTCGAGTTGGGTCAGGGCGTCGGCGATGATCTCGTCGGGGATTTGTTTGGCTTTCAGGCCGGTCCGGATCTTGTAAATTCCCCAGCGGCTCAGGCGGGCTTTTTCTCGGACGTAGGCCGATGCGAAGCGGTTTTCGTCGATGAACCGTTGTTCGACCAGGGTTTCTATGATCCTGGGATGTTCTTCGGGCCCCACTCCCCAGCGGTAGAGCAGGCGTCGGGCGTCGGAGCGGGCCAGCTCGGCTTTGGCGCAACGGTCCATCAGGGTGGTTAGGGCCTGCTGCGGAGTTTTGACGCGGGGGGCGGTGGGGCTTTTCATGCCTGCGGGGTTTTGGCCCGGACCATGCGGGGTTTTTCGAAGAGGTCTTTTCTGACTTCGACTTCCCGGTAGTCGAGCGATTTTAATAACTGCGCCGTCTCGGGGCCGAACTGTTCGTTGATCTCGAAGTAGAGGCTTCCTCCGGGGACGAGTGCCTGCCGGGCCTTTTGGGCGATCGCCCGGTAGAAAATCAAGGGGTCGTCGTCTTCGACGAACAGGGCTTGGTGGGGCTCGTATTGCAGGACGTTGGGCGCCATCAGGACTTTTTCGGAGTGGGTCACGTAGGGCGGGTTACTTACGATCACGTCGTAGGTCCCGGTGGGAAAATCACTCAGAATATTCAGTTCTAAAAATTCGACTTGCAGCTTGTTCCTCCGGGCGTTTTCCCGGGCGATGGCGAGGGCTTCCGGGGAAATGTCAACCGCAGTCACCGAGGCTCCGGGCAGGCCCGCTTTCAAGGCCAGGGCGATGGCTCCGCTTCCGGTCCCGATGTCCAGCAGGCTTTTTGCAGAGCTCTTTTCGGAAAGTATCCAGCGGACCAGTTCCCCGGTTTCGGGGCGGGGGATCAGCACGCCTTCGCGCAAGGCGAGGTCCAGGCCGCAGAATTCGGCGCTTCCGACGATGTACTGGACGGGGCGTCCGGCAGCCAGTTCGCGGGTCACGCGTTCCAGGAGGGCCTGATCCGACAGGGGGTAGGGGGCCCCGGGCTCCACGACCACGTCCGTGAAGCGCATGCCGAAAAGCGACTCGCACAGCAGGGCCGTCACAGCGCGGGCCTCGCGCGGCTCATAAGCCTGCGCCGCCGCATCCGAAATAAGGTCCCATAATTCCCGTCTGCTCATGCAGCAAAAGTAACCTTTTTCCCACAAAAAACCCGCATGCAGCACACGCGGGTTTTTTGAAATATAGTCGTTTCTACCTTTTTAGATAGAGAGGATTTTCAGAGTGTTCAGCAGATCCCGGTTGATGGGTTTCTGCATCTTGATCGCCTTGTTAAACGGAATATAGACCAGCTCGTCGTTCTGGATGCCCACCATCACGTTGCGCTGTCCGTCCAGCAGGGCGTTGATGGCCGATTCGCCCATCCTACTGGCCAGGATGCGGTCGCTGGCCGAGGGGGAGCCCCCGCGCTGGATGTGGCCCAGGATGGTCACCCGCACGTCGTACTGGGGGTACTCGACCTTGACCCGTTCGGCCAGGCCCGTGGCCCCGCCGGTCAGCTCGCTCTCGGCCACCAGTACGATGCTGCTGTTCTTGGACTTTCGGAAGCCGTTGCCGATCAGTTCGCTCAACTGGTCGACCTCCGTGGCGATCTCCGGGATGATGGCCGCCTCGGCCCCGGTGGCGATGGCGCCGTTGAGGGCCAGGAAACCCGCCTCGCGCCCCATCACCTCGATGAAGAAGAGGCGCTCGTGCGAAGAGGCCGTGTCGCGGATCTTGTCCACGGCGTCCATGATCGTATTGAGGGCGGTGTCGTAGCCGATGGTGGTGTCCGTGCCGAAGAGGTCGTTGTCGATGGTGCCCGGCAGGCCCACGATGGGGAGGTTGAATTCCGAGGCGAAGATGCGCGCCCCGGTCAGCGATCCGTCCCCGCCGATGACCACCAGGGCGTCGATGCCTTGGGCCATCATGTTGTCGTAGGCCAGTTTGCGGCCCTCGACGGTCATGAATTCGGCGCTGCGGGCCGTTTTGAGGATGGTGCCCCCCTGCTGGATGATGTTGCTGACGTTCTGGGTCTTGAAAGGAATTATTTCGTTGGTGATCAGGCCCTTGTAGCCTCGCATGATCCCTTTGACTTCGAATCCGTTGTAGATTGCACTTCGGGTTACCGCCCGGATGGCGGCGTTCATCCCCGGAGCGTCGCCCCCGGAGGTGAGAATACCCACACATTTCGTTTCTGCCATGGTGTTTTCGTCTTAATTATTCGCCGCAAATATAGTGAAAGGTGAGCATAATCGCAAGCTTACTTGGATTATCGAACCGCATCCTATATTATCTAAAAGTAGCAAATTCCGGAACACTCTCCAACAAAAAACGGACCGCCTTTTTTAAGAGGCGGTCCGTTTTCAATGAATACCCGGCATTACAACGCTTTGATGCGTCCGCCGGTGCTGTTGCGCATGTCCAGGCTGGGGGGATTTCCGGTGTAGCGGACCGAGCCCGAGGTGCTGGCGCGCAGCTTGGCCCGCTCGCTGGCGTTGACCGAGGCCCGGCCCGAGGTGCTCATCTCGGCCGAGACTTCGCGCAGGGTGAGCCCCTGGGCGTCGATGTCGCCGCTGGTGGAACCCGTGAAGGAGCCCGTGTCGGCCGTGCCCGTGAGGGTGACCCGGCCCGAGGTGGTCGCGTTGCCCGTGACGGAGGTCGTTTCCACGTGGCAGTCGATCGAACCCGAGGTGGTGGCGGAGGTCTTGAGCGTTTCGAACGCCTTCAGGTTGAGGCCCTCGATGCGGCCGCTGGTCGAAGTGTTCAGCGAGACCCTTCCGCCGGAGAAACTTCCCGTGGCCTTGATGCAGGCCGAGGTCGTGGCCGAGAGCTTGTCCAGCGAGGAGACCACCACCGTGGCCCGGCGCAGCTTGCTGCGTTGGAACATCTCCTTCCAGTTTTTGTTGTTCCGGAACTCCTGCGTCAGGCCGATGGTCAGCACGCCGCCTTTCAGGTCGAACTCCAGGTGTTCTTCCAGTTTGGCGTCGATCTCGATCGTGGCGCCCGTTTGCGGGCCCTGCGAGAGGCTGATTTCGAAGCCGCCGTTGGTAATCACCGAGGTGATCTCCTGGCCGGTGTAGCGGGTGACCCGGATGCCTTTTTCCTGGGCGTGCAGGGCCGGGGCGGCCCACACGAGGGCCGCGGCCAGCAATAGAACGAGCTTTTTCATCGGATTACTGTTTTTTGGTGAGCAGTACCGCCGCCCCGGCGCCAATGCATACCAGCGGCAGGATGATCTTGTTGAAAGGGATGCAGACCCCGGCGATGTCGCTGATGAGCAGGCAGAGCCCGATGGCCCCGATGATGCCCCCGGCGATCCATTTGTACTGGCAGAGCAGGTAGGCGCCCAGCACGACCAGCAGCGAGGGCCAGGAGAAGATGACGTCGAAGGCGTTTTCCGAGAGGACCCGGAAGTTCTTGAGCAGCCACAGGCCACCGGCTGCGACCAGGGTGATGCCGACGAAGAGGTTGCGGTTGCGGATAGGATCGCAGTTGCAGTTGGTTTTGGGAGTGTTATTCATGGTTTCCATAATGATCTGGATTTACGTTAGGTTGAGTTGTTTTGGTTTACTGGTAGTCGAAGTATTCCACCTTGACGGTGTCCCGGATCACCGAGTCGCCGATGCGGACTTCTTCCACCCAGGTGCTGTCGCGCTGGGGCAGGGTGGTCTTGTCGATGCGCGGGCGGAAGGAGCGGTCGCGCCATTCCCAGCGGTCCCAGTAGCTGGCCGTCATGATAACCACGAAGAGCAGGACGATGGCCCCGAGGCCTCCCATAACGCTGAGCGTCTTTTTCGGAAAGGGCTTGTCGAAGATCAGGCCCCAGAGCATGTAGCTCACCCCGCCCAGGATCAGGAAGGCGGCCAGCAGGCCCAGGTAGACGTAGGTCATTCCGCCGGGCAGGTTCCCCAGGACGTTGCTGCCACCGATGTGGACCGGCGCCCCGAAGAGCAGTCCCAGGCACATCATCAGCAGGATGGCCGCGCCGAAGGCCAGGCCGAAGGCCACGCAGCCCACCACGAATTTGACGAAGAAGAGCACGATGCGGCCGAAGATGTAGACCAGGTCGGCCCAGATCGAGGCGCTGCGTTCGTTTTTGGGCGAGGCGGATACGTCCTTGAAATCCTGCTGGAAGTTCTCGCGGATCGAGGAGGCGGTGACCTTCTCGCCCCGCATTTCGAGCTTCTGCCGGGGGGTCTTGGCCTTGGGGATGGCGAACCACAGCAGCATGTACAGCATGACGAAGCTGCCGAAGAGCGTACCCGAGAATCCGGCCAGGCGGCCCAGGTGCATCACCCCCATCAGGGGCGTGAGCACCAGCGGGGCCACGAAGCAGAGGCGGATCAAGACGGGCTCCACGCTGAAGTAGGTGCCCAGGCCGCTGCACACCCCGCCCAGCTTGGCCCCTTCGGGGTTGCGGTAGAGGCGGCGGGCCAGTCTTTCGGTGTTTTCCACCGTGGCGGCGGGTATGGGCTGTTCCGAAATATCGTCCGGGGAACCCATCTGGGAGATGATCCGGCGGATGCGTTCGGCGGGAACCAGTTCCTCGGGACCCTGTTCGCCCAGGATCAGTTCGCAGATGCGGGCTTCGATGTCGGCGATGATCTCAGCGCCGTCCGTGTCGTTTTTATAGCCCTGTTCGATGCGGTCCAGGTATTCTTTGAGCAGGCCGTACGCCTCCGTGTCCATCGAGAAGGCGATCCCGGCTATGCTGACGTCTATGGTTTGTTTCATAGTAGTGGATTTTTAGGGGTTCTTATTTGCCTTCGCGGATGTGTTGGATCTGCGAGACGAACTCGTTCCAGGCCTGGTCCAACTGGGCGAGGAATTCCCGCCCGGACTCGGTGATCGAATAGTACTTGCGCGGGGGGCCCTGGGGCGATTCTTCCCAGCGGTAGGAGAGCAGACCCTGGTTTTTTTGCCGGGTCAACAGCGGGTACAGGGTGCCTTCGACCACGATCATCTCGGCTTCCTTGAGCTCGGTGATGATCGAAGATGCGTAGGCGTCGTTGCGCGAGATGATCGAGAGGATGCAATACTCGAGGATCCCTTTGCGCATTTGGGCTTTTACGTTATCAACATTGTTTGACATAGCGGTAATCTCCTTATTGTTTATTTTCTTTTTCTTCTTGGGGCATCAGGGCCCACAGGGCCAGGTAGACCGCCACGGGAATACCTCCGAAAGCGAAGGTGATCACGGCCGTGAGAATGCGTACCAGCAGCGGGTCGAAGTTGTAGTAGGTGGCGATCCCTCCGCAAACGCCTCCGATGATCTTGTCCGAGGAGCTCCGCAGAAAGCGGTGGGGCGCTTCCTGGGGAACAGCTTGTGCAGTGGCCGTCCGGCGGGGTTCGCCGAACTCGCGGGCCGGACCGAGGATGGCCATCGCCCGGCGGACGACTTCCACTCCTACTACCTGCACCCGGGTGGAGAGGTTTTCCGAGAAAATATCGGCGACGCGGGTTTCGATGTCTTCCATCACTTCCCCCTTGTCGAGGCCGTCGAGGCGGATTTCGATCTCCGCGAGGTAGTCCCGAAGGGTTTCGTAGGCATCCTCGTCCAGGGTGAATCCCTGGCCCCCGACGTTTACATTCAACGTTTTTTTCATGGCGCGTGTTTGTTTTGTCTGTTTCTCAGGTAAGGCAAAGATAAACTGTTTTTTAGTTTCCGCCGCCGCCTCCTCCGAAGCCGCCGCCGCCTCCCGAGCCGCCTTCGCCGCGTTCACCCGTTTCCACGGTCTTCACCCGGAAGGTTTTACCCGACTTGAAGTTGTAGCGGAACGAGGCCCCGATGCGCCGGTAGTCCCACTGCATGTGCGCGTCCATGCGGCTGCCCGTCGAGGTAAGGATGATGCGTTGTTTGGAGCCGGTGTTGAGCAGGTCGTTCACGTAGAGCGTGGTGGTGTACTTGTTGTTTTTGCCGAAGGTGTACTTGATCCCGGTGTCCAGGCGGTAAGAGGGAAGGGCTTTGAGGGTCCCGAAGATCATCGGGCCGTTGCCCCGGAAGTCGACCATGTAGTAGAGGTTTTTGTAGAGGGTGAAGGTGTTGCTCATGTTGCCCATGTAGCTGTACTGCACGATCTTTTCGCTTTCGATCCCCGAGTTGTAGAGCACTTCCTGGCGCCCGCCCATCAGGTTGGCGTTGATCTTCCACCACTTGGTCACTTCGACCGGAACGTTCAGGTTGGCGTAGTAGTTCGAGGTGTTTTCCATGTTTTTCATGGTCAGCACGAACACGCTGGGGTCGTTGGGATCGGGATCGCCCACCTGCCCCATGGCGTCGGTGACGTACTGCATACCTATGGTCAGGTTGTACTTCTGCTTGAACACGTAGCTGATCGAGGCGTCGTTGGCGTAGGCCGGAGCGAGGTCGGGATTTCCCACGAAGACCATGTTGTCGTTGATCGCCTGGCGCACCGGGATCAGGTTGCCGTACCAGGGACGGTTGATCTTGCGGGCGTAGTTGACGATCAGCATGTGCGACATCTTCTCGTTCAGCGGCATCGACAGGTTGGCGTTGGGGAAGAGCGAAAAGTAATTCTGCTTGGGAATGTTTTCGGCCTCGGAGTGTTCCGGCGTGGCGTAGGTGTATTCCCCCCTCAGGCCCGCTTTGAGCGACCACTTGTTCTTGAAGGTGACCGAGTAGCTGCCGTAGAGGGCGGCGATGTTCTCGGCGTAGCTGTTGGTGAAGTTCAGGTTGGGGTCGGGAATCTCGTGCCATTGCTTGTTCTCGTCCTCGTATGTCCAGGCACTGGTGGCCTCCACGTCGCGGCGGCTGTATTTGGCGCCGGCCGAGATGCGGGACATTTTACCGACTTTGATGTCGAAGTCCCCGGTCAGGGCGTAGAGATTGTTGCGGCTGTTCGAACGGCTCGAGTAGATGGAGTCCTTGACGATGAATCCGCTGTAGAGGCTGTTGAAATCGCTCCCGTCCCAGCCGTTCTGGTAGTAGTAGTCGGCCACGAGCTTGAAGGTCGAACCCACGGTGTCTATCTTGGCGATGTAGTTGGCCGAGAGGTTCATGGTCTTGCGTTTCCAGTAGTTCTCGGAATTGTTGTCGATGAAGGATTCGTTGCCAGAGAAGGTTTGGTCCGTCTTGGCGGAGACGTCGCCTTTGCCCGGGAAGAAACCGCGCACGTTGGCTTCCAGACCCACGCTGTGTTTCTTGTTGATGTCGTAGATCCCCCCCACGCGGATCGACGGCCAGTCGTTGGTCTGCTTGCGCTTTTCGCGGATGTTCACCTGGTCCCCGTTGTCATACTGGGTGGTGTAGGTCGAGCGGTTGTTGCCCAGGTAGTTGTTCTCGGACAGGGTGGTGTAAAAGCGCACCTTGTTGTGCATGTAGTTGAAGTCCACCGAGGGCTGGATGTACTGGGTGTTTTCCCCGGCGATCGAATGGCCGTAGCGCATGGTCACCGATCCCTCGATCCCGTTTTCGCGTTGTTTCTTGAGCGTGATCTTGATGACCCCGCCCTGGGAATCGGCGTCGAATTCCACGCCCGAGGTGGGGATCACCTCGATTTTTTGGATGTCCTCGGCCTTGATCGTGGTGAGGTAGGTCACCAGGTCCTCGCCCGTTTCGCGCACCAGGCGGTCGTTGATGTAGACCTGGGGATTGGCCTTGCCGTTGATCGAGATGCCGTTCTTCTCGTCCACCCACACGCCGGGGGAGATTGCGAGCATCTCCTTGGCCGTCTGACCGATGGCCTGGGGGGTGTTGGCTACGTTGACCACGAAGCGGTCGGCTTCGCGGACGATCGCCTCGGCCTTGACGACCACCTCTTCGATGTTGGTGGACGAGGGCTCGAGCTTCAGGTCGCCGATCTCGGCGCTCTGGGTCAACTTGATCTGCTGGGTGTGGGACTTGTACCCCAGGAAGGAGGCCCGGAGCAGGTAGTCGCCCTTGGGGGCTTTGACCTCGAAGCGGCCCTGCTCGTCGGAGGCGGCCCCGTAGGTGTGGGTCGAGTCGGCGTTGTCCAGCAGAACGACCGTGGCGTAGCCTACGGCCGATCCGTCGGTCGACGTGGTGCGACCTTTGATGCTCAGGCGGCCGTTCTGGCCCCAAGCGCTCGCCGAAACCATCAGGGCCAGGGCAAAGAGAGAGGATTTTTTCAGAAAAGTTTTCATCGTTGGGGAAGGCTTTTAGGAATTATTTTTATGAATGATTTGTTTCTGTTGAGCCGTTTAACGTGTGAGGTATTTTGTTTAGTATAAGTCTCTGAAAAACTGCCTGAATGCGGGGTCGGTTTCCGGATGCGCCTATGATTATTTTTTCCGGAAAGGTTGGGGGAGAGGTTTTGAAGTTTGGGTCAAATCATTCTCGCCGTTTTCCGTTGACTCTACATCCAGGCAGTAAAAGGTTTTAAGTGGTTAGTTTGTAGCGGTACCTTTAAAACAGATGTTCTTTGGTACTGCAAATATAGAAATGATTTTAGTACTATGCAATACATGGTATTTATTTTTCTGCAAATATTTTTCAAAAAGGATCACTAAATATTCATTATATATTGATTATCATTGTTTTGTATGAATTAAAATAATTGAAAAATTTTTCAAAAAAATTCATACCTAATAATTAGTCGCTTGAATTAGTGGAAAGTTACACCCGAAAGAGCGGTCCCGGCCGGGAAAAATCCGGGGAAGAATGTCTATCTTTGCCTCCCGCATTGGTATGCCTTTTGCGAATCTATCCACAGGAATAAAAACATACCTCTATATATATGGATCAGAATACAGATAAAATACCTGATAACGAGACTGTTACTTTGGGTGATCAGCCGGATACCGCTACGGGAGCCTCCGCTGAGCCTGCCAGCGTGTCAGACGGGGCCGCTCAGGACGGTGACAATTCGGCGAAACTGGCAGCCGAAGCCGCCCAGTGGCAGGATAAATACATGCGCCTGGTGGCCGAATTCGACAACTACCGCAAGCGAACGCTCAAGGAGAAACTCGACCTGGTGGCCACGGGCGGCGAGGACGTCGTCAAGTCGCTGCTGGTGGTGCTCGACGACATCGACCGGGCGATGGCCGCCATCGAACTGTCGACCGACCTCGAGGCGATGAAGGAGGGCGTGATGCTCATCCACCACAAGCTGATGGACGCCCTGCGCTCCAAAGGGCTCGAGGAGATCGACTCGGTGGGCCTCGACCTGGACACCGACCTCCACGAGGCGGTGGCCAAGATCCCGGCCGCCGATCCCGCCCACAAGGGCAAGATCGTCGACGTCGTTCAGAAAGGCTACAAACTCAAAGACAAGGTGGCGCGACACGCCAAGGTTGTCGTAGGTGAATAATATGGCAGAGAAAAGAGACTACTACGAAGTCCTGGGGGTCGACAAAAGCGCCGGAGCCGACGAGATCAAAAAGGCTTACCGCAAGGCGGCCCTCCAGTTCCACCCAGACAAGAATCCCGGCGACAAAGAGGCCGAGGATAAATTCAAGGAGGCCGCCGAGGCCTACGACGTTCTGAGCAATCCCGACAAGAAGGCCCGCTACGACCAGTTCGGCCACGCCGGCATGAACGGCGCGGGCTCTTCCGGTGCGGGCGGATTCGGCGGATTCAGCGGCGGCGGGTTTACCATGGAAGATATTTTCAGCCAGTTCGGCGATATCTTCGGCGGCCACTTCGGGGGCAGCGCCTTCGGCGGATTCGGGGGGGGAGGCGGCCGGGCCCGGGTCAACCGGGGCTCCGACCTGCGCATCAAGGTGAAGCTCACGCTCAAGGAAGTGGTCAACGGGACCACCAAAAAGCTCAAGATAAACAAGCAGGTCGCCTGCGACCAGTGCGGCGGCAACGGGGCCAAGGACAAGGATTCCTACACCACCTGTCCCACCTGCAACGGCTCGGGCTACGTCTCCCAGGTGGTCAACACCTTCTTTGGACGCACCCAGACCACCCAGCCCTGCCCGCAGTGCCACGGCGAGGGCAAGATCATCACCAACCCCTGCACCAAGTGCCACGGCGAAGGAACCGTACGCGGCGAAGAGGTGATCGAAGTGAAGATCCCGCCCGGAGTAGGGGACGGCATGCAGATGTCCATCAGCGGAAAAGGCAACGCCGCCCGCCACGGAGGGGTCAGCGGAGATCTGCTGGTGCTGATCGAGGAAGTGCCCGACAAGGAACTGGTACGCGACGGCAACGACCTGATTTACAACCTGAATATCACCATACCCCAGGCGGTTTTAGGGGCCTCGATCGAAATCCCCACGGTGGACGCCAAGGCCAAGATCAAGATCGAGCCGGGCACCCAGTCCGGCAAGGTCCTGCGCCTGAGGGGCAAAGGGATCCCCGACGTAAACGGCTACGGCCGCGGCGACATCCTGGCCGTGGTCAACGTCTCCATCCCCGCCAAGGTCAACGCCGAAGAAAAATCCCTCCTGGAAAAACTCTCCGGCAGCGAACATTTCAAGAAGGCCGCCCCCGGCTCGGAAAATATTTTTGAGCGGATGCGGGGATTTTTCCGGTAAGCCGGAATCTGGACGCAAATAAAAAAGGGATGCCGAGCGGCATCCCTTTTCTGTGTGAAAAGATGAGGTAACTTAATAAAGCACGTAAGTTGCCAGGGACGTTGTTACCGGGCCGAGTTCGATCCGGTAGAGCTGTCCGTTCACGACGATTTTGTCCAGCCAGGCGGCATCGTATGACATGCCGGAGACAGGAATGGTTACCGACCGCTCTCCCGTATACAGGGTGGCTGCCCAAAAGCTGGCGGGGGAGTCCCCTTCGCAGATCACGGTCTCGGGAACCGGTTCCGAGGCTGTTACCGTGATGGTGCCCATGGCAGCGCTCCCATAAGCCGAAAGCACGATGGTGGGTTTGGCCGTCGTGTTGTTGTCCGTTTCCGCCGCCGTCGCGGTGTAACCAATCAAGGCCAGCCCGGCCAGGGCTGCCAGAAAAAATAACTTTTTCATAGGCTTTAGGTTTTATTGGTTGTCATTTCAAAAATAAACAAAATAATTGTATTTTTCAATTCAAAATCCAATTATTAATGGCATAATTGGTCTTATTTATACCGCTCATTTCCGAATGAATAAAAGGATCTTAAAAAGCAGATAATCAAATTCGAAAGATGGGCATTTGTTTCGACTGCCGGGGTAAAATAACTGAATGTAAAAAGGGATGCCCCGAGGCATCCCTTCCCTTTGTAATCGTATGTGAGTTATTTATGCTTTTCCTTAAATTTTTCAACTTGTTTTTTAATCGCTTCCAGGCAGAGGTCCACCGATTCCTCGAAGGTCTTGCTGCGGCGTTCGGCGACCAGTTCGCCGCCCGGAATTTCAAATTTGATCGTTACCAGTTTATTTCCCTGCTCGTGGTCTTTGTCCACTTTCAAAATGACATCCACGGAGAGCATCCGCTCGATAAACCGTTCCATTTTGTCCACCTTGGTTTGGATGAAGTCGACAAGCTGCTTGTCGGCGTCAAACTTGACAGATTGAATCTTCGCTTGCATAATCTTACTATTTTTTGGCCCGCGGATGGGCCTGATTGTACACCTGTTTGAGTTGCTCTATGCTGTTGTGGGTATAGACCTGCGTCGCGCCCAGGGAGCTGTGTCCTAGCAACTCCTGGATCGTGCGGATGTCCATGCCGCTGTTCAGTAAATGCGTGGCGAACGTGTGCCGCAACACGTGCGGGCTGCTCTTGCCCTGCACCCCCGCCTCCCGCAGGGTCTCCTGCACGATGCGGTAGATCTCGCTGCGTCCGATCTGATCTCCCTCACCTGTTAAAAATACAAAATTTATCCCGTTTTCGCAAGCTTTTTCATGTTGGATCAGGGCCAAATAGCGTTCGATTTTCCGGGCCACCGGCTCCACCACGGGCAGCAGCCGCTCCTTGTCCCCTTTTCCCCTCACCTTGAGCCGGGTAAACCCTTCCGAAAAATCCTCCACCCGGATATCCCGTAACTCTGCAAGCCGTATGCCAGTCGCGTAGAAAAGCAAAATAATCAGCGCATCCCGCTCCGTTTGCCAGTCGTCCGTGGGGGAGAGCATGGATTCCGACAGGCGTTTCATGCGGCTCTGCTCCACGAAGGCGGGCAGCCGCTTGGGCGTTTTCAGCGCCGAGATCCGCCGGAAAAGGTCGTCACCGACCACTTCGCGCTTGCGCAGGTAGCGGTAAAAGGCTTTGACGGAGGAGATTTTTCGGTTGACCGTGCTGGCCTGGCGCTTCTGCTCGCCGGTCAGGTCCATGATCCACTCGCGCAGGTCGTTGGCCTGCACCGCCGCCGGATCGAATTTCGCCGCAGGGTCCTCCCCTTCTTCTACCTCCACCCCGGCGGCCTCCAGGCAGAAACGCATAAACTGGCGCAGGTCGTCGCCATAGGCGCGCACTGTCAGGGCCGAGTAGCGTCTCTCGGAGAGCAGGTAACTCAGAAAATCGGGTAGGAGGTTCATGAAGTAAAGATACAAAAAAGCCCGCTGAATTCCAGCAGGCTTTTTCGAGTTTCGGTCGGCCGGATGTTCCGGCGTCTTCCCTATTCTTCTCCGCGGTCCATGTGCTCCACGTAGATGGCGTGGCGGCGCTGTTCGCGGTTGAGGATCGAGGGTTTCGAAAAATATTGACGGCGGCGGAGTTCCTTCAGGACGCCGGTCTTTTCGTATTTGCGTTTGAATTTCTTGAGGGCGCGTTCGATGTTTTCCCCCTCTTTTACGGGCATGATGATCATTGTCGTAACGTTTTATTAAGTAACAATTAAAATTCGGTTTGAGAGTTATCCTCGGGGCTGAAACTCAGGTAGGGCTCCAGCCTGTCGGCTTGTTCCCGGGATAGGATATGTTGTTCGATCAATTCCTGGGTGCTGCTCCAACCTCCTTTCAGTTGCCTGTTTTTCAGAATTTTGTCCACTGTCCGGGGCGGCAGGTACGGGTGTGTACCCATCCGCTCGGGGGAGGCAAAGTTAATATCTATTTTTTGAATTTTACTACGGTCGACGAAAATTTGTTGCAAAATCAGCTGGTAATTCTCCTCCGTCACTCCGACCACCTCGCGCAGTTGCTCCGCCCGGGCGAATCCCCCGAGGCGTGTGCGGTAGGCGATGATGCGTCCGGCGCTTAAGGAAGCGATCCCCCGGAGGGCCACCAGGGCGGCCGAGTCGGCTCCGTTGAGCTCGGTGGTCAGCGGGGCGGGCAAATCTTCGGTGATCCATTTCCGCGCGGGCTGGGTGTCAGGGAGCGGGGTCTCCGCGGTCCACCTCCGGCGGGCGGTGTCTTTCTGTCCGGCGGGCGGCTGCTGAAATTCTTTTCCGATGCGGATGTAGCTTTCCAGGCGGGCGTATTGCTGCTCCGAGACGGTGTGGCAGCGGGCGAAGTCGCGGGGTTTGCGGAAGACGGCTCCGGCCTTGCGGTAGTTGAGGATAGCCTGGGCCTGGCGGGGTGAAAAGCCCAGGCGTTGCAGGCCCTCCAGGTCGATGGTGTTGGGGTCGAAGGGGAAGGCTTCGGCGGCGGGTTTTTCTTTCGGGAGGGTAGTGGGAGCCTCGGGAGGAGCGGCCACCGGGGTGGGGGAAGCGGTTTTTTCGCTGGCAGATCCCGCTTCCACCGCGTCGCTGTACAAGGTCAGGCTGCGCTCGATGCGGGGCTGTCCCTGCCAGACGAACAGCAGGCACAGGGCCACCAGCAGCGGGATCAGCCACAGGATCCGCGCCCGTTCCCGGGGTGTCGAGCCCAGCAGTTCTTTCAGGAATTTTCCGGGGCGCATGGTAAGGGCCTTAGTTATTCGTCTTCGTCCAGAAACGTGTCCATCAGGGAGTCGATCTCTCGCCGTTCGCGCTTGGTGGGGCGGCCCGTTCCGCGGTCCCTTTGTATAAAGATGGTCTCCTTGGGGACGTTCAGCTTGTCGAGTTCTTCCTGGGGCGTGACGTTTTCGGCGTACTCGGGCACCAGGGGCGCGCCCAGGCGGCTCGAGGTGATGGCCAGGACCCGGTAGCTGTAAGTGACCAGGGTCTTGCGGACCGTGATCAGGTCGCCTGGCTTAACATCCCGCGAAGGCTTGGTGTAGCCGCCCCCGATCGTCACCCGGTTGGTACGGCAGGCTTCGGCGGCGTCGCTGCGCGTCTTGAAGATGCGCACGGCCCAGAGCCATTTGTCGATGCGGGTGCTGCTTTCCATAGCTATTTGCGGGTGTTGCAGAAGTTCATGGTGCGCTCGATTCCCACGGTGACGAAGGAGCGGATGGCCTCGCCGGCCTGCTTCACCCGTTCGGGCAGGGCAGTCTTTTCTTCGGTGGACCACTCTCCCAGTACATGATCCACCTGAAATCCCTTCGGGAAATCGCCCCCGATGCCGAAGCGCAGCCGGGCATAGTCCGCACTGCCCACGGTCTCGTTGATGCTTTTAAGCCCGTTGTGCCCCCCGTCGCTGCCCTTGGCCCTGAGGCGCAGGGTGCCGAAGGGCAGGGCCAGGTCGTCCACGATGACAAATACGTTTTCGAGGGGGATTTTTTCGGCCTGCATCCAGTAGCGCACGGCCTTGCCGCTGAGGTTCATGTAGGTCGAGGGCTTCAGCAGCACGAGCGAGCGCCCCTTGACGCGGGTCTCGGCCACCGAGCCGTAGCGTTGAGGGGTAAAAGAAGTATTGGACGCTTCGGCAAAAGCGTCCAATACTTCAAATCCTATGTTGTGCCGGGTGGAGGCGTATTCGGCCCCGATGTTACCCAGCCCGACGATCAGGTATTTCACGGTTTCGGGAGTTGTATCAAGTGTTTCTTTCCCGGGCGCCGGGGCGCTGCGGAAAAGCCGTTGAAAACATCCGAACAGTCCGGACATTACTTCGTTTCGGCGGCGGCGGCAGCGGCGGCACCGCGGGCGGCGCGGGTCATCTTGACGGCGCAGACAGCCGTGGAGGCCGAGGTCAGCAGGGTGATGTTGTCGAACTGCAGGTCGCCCACGAAGATGCTCTTGCCCAGGCCCAGCTTGGTGACGTCGACGGTCAGGGCGTCGGGCAGGTGCTTCATTTCGGCGCTCACGCGGATCTTGCGCTTGCTCAGGGTCAGTTTACCCCCGGCCTTGACGCCTTCGGAGTTACCGACCAGTTTGACGGGCACGTCGATGGTGACGGGCTTGCCTTCCACGACGTGGTAGAAGTCCACGTGCAGGATGGTATCGTGGACGGGGTGATACTGCACTTCGCGCATCACGCCGATCTCCTTGGTGCCTTCGATGTCGAATTCGACGATGTAGGACTGGGGAGTGTAGATCAGGGGTTTGAGGGCTTTCACGTCGATCGAGAAGTGAACGGTTTCGCCCCGGCCGTAGATGGTGCAGGGTACCTGGCCCTGGCGGCGTACGGCTTTGCTCTCTTTCTTACCAAAGATGTCGCGTTTGGTGGCGGCGATCTGAAGGGTTTCCATAGTGTTTACTTTAAGTGATTTATACTCTGAACGCTACTCAGCTCCGGGCAAGAGCGGCGGCACGGATTCTTTCTCCGGCCTCCTCCCGGCGCCCCATCGGCGTCCGTTTCGGGAGGCAAATATAAGACGAATTGGTGAAAAAGCGAAAATTTGCCACAAAATATCGCCCCGGGTTTTGCGGTTTCTTAAAATTACTTACCTTTGCACCACTCTACGCCGGAGATACACGCGGCGGGGGAGACGTTCCTGATCTCCGGAATTTTTCGGTTTTTTTTAACCGGGTTTTGGAGAGTTCGAGATTAAGTTCTATATTTGCGGCGGATTTTTGGACAGACGGTTTTTCCGGAATCTTAAAATTCATTAGGTTTATAGGTTTAGTTTTAGGTTAGTAGAAGGAAGATTTGTAGCATAGGGTCTCGGCCCGGCTGCAGTTTTCCTTTGAAAAAACAAGCTCTTCCCTTCCTGATCCGCTCTTCAAGCATAGAATTTTTGATATGCCCAGATGGTGAAATTGGTAGACACGCTACTTTGAGGGGGTAGTGCCGGTTACGGTGTGCAAGTTCGAGTCTTGTTCTGGGCACCAAAGCAACAAAAGACGTTCTTAAGTAATACAAAGGCTGCTTGCAGGCAGCCGGCTTTATAGAAACAAATAAAGCCCAGATGGCGAAATTGGTAGACGCGCTCGTTTCAGGGGCGAGTGTTAGTAATAACGTGCAGGTTCGACTCCTGTTCTGGGCACACAAGAGACCTCCGGTTGGATTTCAACCGGGGGCCTTTTTGTTTTCCGGCCGTCCGGGCCTTTGTTCTCTGGGCCGGAATAGCTACATTTACCGACAAAGACGTTTTTAATCCCTATAAAAGATTTCAAGATGGAATTTTCAGAATTGGTAAAACTCCGCCAGAGCGACCGCAAGTACCTCGACCGCCCGGTCGAAGAAGAAAAACTCCGGCAATGCCTCGAGACGGCGCGACTCTCTCCCTCGGCCAGCAACGCCCAGCCCTGGCGCTTCGTGGTGGTCGACGATCCGGAACTCAAAAACGCCGTGGCCGAGAGCGTGGTCTCCATGGGCATGAACAAATTTGCCGCCCAGGCCCCGGTGATCGTGGCTCTGGTGCTGGAAAAGAGCGGCCTGCTGTCGAAAATGGCCAGCGTGATCCAGGACAAGGAGTACCCCTTGCTGGATTTGGGCATCGTCGCCAACCAGTTCTGCCTCCAGGCGGCCGATCTGGGCCTCGGCACCTGCATGCTCGGCTGGTTCAACGAGAAGAGAGTCAAGAAGTTGCTCTCCATCGACCGTGGCCGCCGCGTCCCGCTGTTGATCCTGCTGGGCTATCCCGACAGCCCGACCCGCCCGAAGACGCGCAAGCCGATGGAGGAGATTTGCCGGCGGAATATGGAATAAATTTTTATCTTTGTATTCCGACCTGAAAACTACTAACTTGTATGAAGAAGATAGACCGCCGTTCGTTTTTACGCACAGCCTCCTTGGCTACAGCCGCTTTGGCGACCGGACTCAATACCCCCCTCTCGGCCATGGAACTCGCCGGGGAGGAGCAGCCGCAGCCCGGACCGAAAAATCCGCATCCCGTCCCGGTGCCTGTCAAGCGCGGGAAAACCTTTGAGGTGAAACCCGTCGACCACGGGGGTGCCCTGCTCAACCCCTACATGGGCTGGAACGCCTATTACTACACCAACAAGCCGGACGCCTACGGCGCGCGCCTGGCCCCCTCGGACACCGCCGAGGATTTTCCCGGCATGCACTCGGTCTACCTCCGGGTGCCCTGGTCCATGCTCGAGCCCGAGGAAGGGAAGTTCAACTGGGAGATGTTCGACACCCCCGCCCAGCGCTGGATCGAGAAGGGGCACCAGGTCTGCATCCGGGTGACTTCCACCGAGAGCTGGATGTATTATGCCACCCCGAAGTGGGTCTTCGACGCCGGAGCCAAGGGCTATGACGTCGACAAGGGCTGGATCATCGAGCCCGATTACGGAGATCCGGTCTTCCTGGAAAAGGTCGAGAACTTCGTCCAGGCGATGGCCGAGCGCTACGACAGCAACCCCAACGTCTGCTTCGTGGACATCGGCCACCTGGGCATGTGGGGCGAGGGCCACACGGTGATGACTTCGCCCAAGCACGGCAAGGAGTGGGGGATCGAGGTCCAGAAGCAGATGATCGACCTCTACTGCCGCCATTTCAAGACCACCCAGCTCTGCATCTCGGACGATTACGCCGGGCCTTTCCTGCGGGGCGACCGCTTCGACATCACCGACTACGCCTTCTCGCGGGGGGTGACCCTGCGCGACGACAGCATCCTGGTCTCGAAGGCCCCCGAGCAGTGGTACCACGCCGAGATGGCCCAGCTCTTCTGGCCCACCATGCCGGTCATCATCGAGCACGAGCATTACGGTCTGTCGAAGGGGCGCGGCAACTGGGACAACGACCTGCTGGTCGAGTCGGTCGAGGCCTACCACGCCTCCTACATGTCGATCCATTGGTGGCCCCGCGAGGAGCGGGAGGACCTGGGCGACGCCGTCGAGCGGATCAACCGCCGCCTGGGCTACCGCCTGCGCATGAGCCGGGCCGTGTGGCCTGTTCAGGTCGATTTCGGGCAGGAGTTCGTGATCGAATCCGACTGGAGCAACTCCGCCGTGGCGCCTTGTTATAAAGGGGGCCACCCCTGTTTTACCCTCAAGGACGAAAAGGGTGGGATCATCGCCGCGCTGGTGGATACCGCCCTCGATGTCAAGGACCTCCCCGTGGCCGAGCCGGAAAAGGCGACCCCGCGCTCGATCACTTCGCGCTTCAACATCGCCCCCTCGTTTCCGGACAATCCGGCCAAGGAGAATCCCTATTATTACTACCGGGCCGTTCCGGCGGGGACCTACGACCTCTATATTTCGGTGGGCCGCGCCGACGGTACGCCCTTGTATGAACTGCCCTACGGGGGTTGCGACGGGCACAAACGCTACCGCATCGGGCGGATCACCGTCCGGGGCGAGCGGCCCGCCAAGACGAACGATGCCTGGCGGGCGTAGTTATTCCATCATGCCATTGAGGTAGATATGAAAAGAGTCCTCTTTATTCTTTCCCTATTCTTCACCTGCGCTCTCCAGGCGCAGGTGGAGCCCAAATTGGTAAATCGCTTGTATTTTTCGCGTGAGAGCGTGATTACCAATACTCCGGACACCACCTATACACTACAGTGTATATTGTATGAGAAGGTGGGACCTGCTTTTGGGAACAAAATGGTTTTGGAGTATCTTCCAAGTGAAAGTGACAGCCTCCAAGGGTTGCCGGATGTGAACAAGGTATATGCCTTTGCCTATGAGGGTTCTCTCTATCTCAATGGGAAATATATTCTCGATCTGCATGGATTTATGAAGGCCGAAACGCATGGGCGATTTATGCTGCTGATGACGCTTCCTGTGATGGACTACCGGGTTGCTGCTCATTTGGGGTTGCTCAAGGAGCAGACTGATGCAATGCAAGATCTGAAACAGGCTTATTTTTGGCAGCATCCGCTAACGAACATGAAAGAATATCCTATTGTGTATGATATTATCGAAGAGGTGGTTTATGGGTTTTCTAAAAAGTTCATGTTGGCATGGATGAATCTTTTGCCAGTTTTGAAGGAGAAATACCAAAAAATTCCTTTCAAAAAATTGAATAAAACGGAATTTATCAACGATATAAATGAAGCCCTTACTCGCCCGGGTAATTCGGAATCACAGGAACTACCACCGAGAATTACTTAAATTATGCTGAAAAAATACTTTCTTTTAGCCGCATTCGCCGGACTGCTCTGCGCGGGAAAACCCGCCGACCTCACGCCGGAGGCTTTCCGCAAACCGGCCAACGAGTACCGCCCCATGCCCTTCTGGCACTTGAACGGGGCGCTCACCAAGGATACCATCGACAAGCAGATGCGGCGGGCCAAGGGCGAGGCCGGATTCGGCGGGATCACCATCTTGCCCGTCTCGCGCAACATGACCCCCAAGTACCTGAGCGAGGAATACTTCGACCGCTACCGCGACATGCTCGAATTTTCACGCAAGAACCGCATGGAGCTGATCCTCTACGACGACATCGATTTCCCGAGCGGCTGGGCGGGCGGAAAGATCCTCGCGGAGTACCCCGAGTTGACCCGCAAGGTGCTGCGCAAGGACGAGTATGTGGTCACGGGCCCCGAAAAATTTTCCCAGAAATTGCCTGCCGCAGACGTGCAGAGCGTGATGGCCGTCACGGCCATGAACGTCAATACCTTGCAGTTGATCGACCTGCGTGATCAGGTAAAGGACGGCACGCTGACCTGGGACGTTCCCCTGGGCGCCTGGCGGGTGATGTTCATCGGGCTGCAGCCCAAGGCCCGGCCCGTGGTCGACTACATGGACACCGTGGCGGTGAACAAGTTCATCGAGCTCAACTACGATGAGTACGGCCGCCGCTTCGCCCCCTATTTCGGCAACGTCATCCAGCGGGTCTTCTACGATGACATCGGCTTCAACGGCATGGAGAAGACCTGGACCGCCGAGATCACAGAGCGCTTCGAGGCCCAGACCGGCAAGAACGCCGCACTCTACTACCCGGCCCTCTTCTACGACATCGGGCCCGAGACCGAGGCCACCCGCGTGGCTTTCCACACGATCCGCAGCGAGATGATGGCCGAGGGCTATCCCCGCCTGGTGGCCCGCTGGTGCGAGCAGCACGGGGTCGAGAGCATCGGCCACCCGCCCGGCAACTACACCATGAACACCACGGAGCTGCACGGCGACATCCTGAAATTCTACCGCCACACCCAGATCCCGCTGGCCGACTACATTTTCTATTACGGCTACGGCCGCAACGGCCACAAGCAGATCAGCTCGGCCGCCGACCTCTACGACCGCCCCATGGTGGGGGCCGAGGTCAACGGCGCCTTCAAGGCCGACATGGACTCGCTGATGCTCTACCGGGTGGCGATGGATATGTTTTCGCGGGGGATCAATTTCCTCATTCCCCACGGCATGTGGTACGACAACTCGCCGAAGGAAGTCTATATCCCGCCCGTGATTTCACCTTACAATCCCCTGCTGGCGAAAACCTTGCCGCGTTACAGCGACTTCGTGGCCCGCAGTTGCTTTATGCTGCAGGGCGGGCGCCGGGTCTCGAACATCGCGCTGTTGTACCCGATCACCTCCTTGCAGGGCTACCACAAGTTCGACATCGCCGTCTACCGCCCCTGGGGCGAGTATGTGCCCGCCGAGGCCGATTTTCATAAACTGAGCGACCTGCTGAGCAACTCGCTGCGCCGCGACTTCACCTTCGTCCACCCCGAATCGCTCCTCGACGGGCGGGTCAGCCGCGAGGGCAAACAACTGAAGTTGAACAACGCCGTCAACCACCAGGAGTACGACCTGCTGATCGTGCCGGGCGGGCGGGTGCTTTCGGCCGAAACGATGAAGCAAATCAAGGCCTACTACGATGCTGGCGGCAAGATTCTGGCCACCACCCTGCTGCCCGAAAAGTCGGCCGAATACGGCCGCGACGCCGAGTTGCAGGCGATGGTCGAAGCCGTCTTCGGTCCGGCGCGCAGCCGCGATGACGGCCAGGTGCGCCGCAGCGCCGGGGGAGGGATGGCCCTGTTTGTCCCCGAGCCCGACGACGCGTCCCTGCGTGCGGCGATGGAGACCCTGGGTGTCCAGGCGGACCTCTACACCCTGGATACCACGCCGCGCACCAGCGGGAACGGGGTGTTCAACTACATCCACAAGCAGCGCGACGGCAAGGAAATCTACTTCTTCTCCAACTCCACGGACGACCGCTTTACGACCCCCGTCGAGTTGCAGGGCCGCCTGAGCCTCCAGGAGTGGAATCCCTACACCGGGACGGTGCGCCCGCTCTCCGGTGCGGCCATCGTCGAGCGGGATGGAACGCCCTACACCCGCTTCGAGCTGAGCATGCCTGCGGTTAGGGCTACATTTATTATAGGAACTCCGCAACCTTAACCGTAAGACGCTCATATCGAAAAGGTTTTCCCGAGCGGGAAAACCTTTTTTTGTGTATAACTATCCTCTCTTGAAAAACCGTTTTGGAGAAAAATAATTTTTCGATTTGGCGGCAACCGAGAAAACACTTACCTTTGCCGCCAGTAATTCGTGGAAAGATTTGGCCGCTTGCAACCACGCGAAAAAATGCTAAAATTTGCTTCTTCGTGTCTTTCGCTTTCCCTTTTCGGGAATACTCCGGGCTATTTTCCACTTTATTAATTTTGCCGCCGGCACTCCGTGTGTCTGCCCGCGACGTTTGTATTCTTAAAAACCAAATAGCAATGGGGTATCTATTTACTTCCGAGTCGGTGTCCGAGGGACATCCCGACAAGGTGTCGGACCAGATTTCCGACGCCATTCTCGATGAATTTTTGCGCCAGGACTCCCACTCCAAGGTGGCCTGCGAAACGCTCTGCACCACCGGCCTGGTGGTCGTGGGGGGCGAAGTGCGCAGCGAAGCCTACGTGGACGTGCAGCAGGTGGTGCGCCGGGTGATCCGCCGCATCGGCTACACCAAGGGTGAGTACCAGTTCGACGCCAACTCCTGCGGCATCCTCTCGGCCATCCACGAGCAGTCGCCCGACATCAACCAGGGCGTCGTGCGCCAGAGCGAGGAGCAACAAGGGGCGGGCGACCAGGGCATCATGTTCGGCTACGCTTGCAGCGAAACCAAGGAATTCATGCCCGCCACGGTGATTCTCTCGCACGTGCTCCTCAAGGAACTGGCCGACATCCGCCGCGAGGGCGAGGTGATGACCTACCTGCGTCCCGACGCCAAGAGTCAGGTGACCGTAGAATATGATAAGGACGGCCACCCCCGCCGGGTGCACACCATCGTGGTCTCGACCCAGCACGATGAGTTCGTCCTTCCCACGGAGACCCTCAGCGAAAAAGAGGCCGAACGGAAGATGGGCGAGCAGATCCGCCGCGACGTGCTCGAAATCCTGATCCCCCGCACCAAGGCCCGCCTGGAGCGCGCCGGGGCCTGCCTGGCCGAGTTGATCGGCGACAACTTTATCCTGCACGGCAACCCCACCGGCAAGTTCGTCATCGGCGGACCTCACGGCGACACGGGCCTCACGGGGCGCAAGATCATCGTCGACACCTACGGGGGCCGCGGAGCTCACGGGGGCGGCGCCTTCTCGGGCAAGGACTCTTCGAAGGTGGACCGCAGCGCCGCCTATGCCGCCCGCCACATCGCCAAGAACATGGTGGCCGCGGGCGTGGCGGACGAGATGCTGGTGCAGCTTTCCTACGCCATCGGCATCGCCGAACCCCTCAGCATTTACGTCGACACCCGCGGGACCAACAAATTGGGCCTCCCCGACGAGGTGATCGCCGAGCGCATCGGCAAGTTGTTCGACCTGCGCCCCGGCAAAATCGTCGCGCGCTTCGGCCTGCGCAACCCCATTTTTGAAGCCACGGCCAGCTACGGCCATTTCGGGGGTCGTCCCTACACCGCTCCGGTGGAGTTCATCGAGGAGGGACGCCGGGTGACCCGCGAGGTGGAGTTCTTCGGCTGGGAAAAACTCGACGCCGTCGGGCAGATACGCAGTGAGTTCGGCCTGGGCGAGTAGAAAAAACGCCCGGGAGACCTCCCGGGGCATGAAGTTTGTAACGTTGACGAGGTGTACGAAACATTTTTCTTCCCGATCCGTATACTAATTGAACGATCCGCCTCGTTTAATTGATGTTTCCCGGGAACCTTTTATGAACGCGGGTTCCCGGGAAACTTATCTCTCAAAAACAAAAACTGAAAACCGCAGACTGCATGGCCTAATTCGACCTTTTTACTATTAACTTCTTAAACACTGAGAACTACTATGAAAAAGGTTTCGTTATTTGCGGCCGTCGTGGCCGCCGCTATGTTGGCAGGCGGTGTCACCGCCTATACCGTTTCACGGATCAATGCGCCCGAGGGCAAAAACGCCCCGGCCGAAGGATTCATCGCCCAGGCGGGCAATCACTTTACATCCTACGAACAACAGGGTTATCCCGACCTGACCTACGCCGCCGAGAACGGCGTCAAGGCCGTGGTCAATATCGAGGTGAGCCAGGAGGTCGCCTCCTCCCGGGGCCGCCAGGGCTTCGATCCTTTCCTCGAATTCTTCGGCATTCCGCAGGGCGGCGCCACGCCCGAACAACCCCGCCAGCGCAAGGGTGGGGGATCGGGGGTCATCATCAGCCCCGACGGCTACATCGTCACCAACAACCACGTGGTGGACAAGGCCACCGAGATGACCGTCACCCTGGAGGACAACCGCACCTTCACCGCCACACTCGTGGGCACCGACCCCACCACCGACGTCGCCCTGATCAAGGTGGACGCCAAGGACCTGCCGAGCCTCGCCTTCGGCAATTCGGACGCCCTGCGCCTGGGCGAGTGGGTGCTGGCCATCGGTAGCCCCTACGGCCTGCAGAACACCATCACCGCCGGGATCATCAGCGCCAAGGCCCGCAACCTGGGTGCCCTGGGCTCTGGACAGGATTTCAGCATCGAATCCTTTATCCAGACCGACGCCGCGGTCAATCCCGGCAACAGCGGGGGCGCCCTGGTCAACACCGCCGGCGAGTTGGTGGGCATCAACACCCTGATCCAGTCGCCCACGGGTTCCTACGCGGGCTACTCGTTCGCCGTGCCCAGTTCGATCGTCAAAAAAGTGGTCGTCGACCTCAAGGAATACGGGGTGGTGCAGCGCGCCATACTGGGCATCCAGTTCCGCCAGATCGATGACGCTTTCATCAAGCAAATGGGCAAGGAAACCGGCATCACTGAGATCGGCGGCTTCTACGTGGCCAAGGTCGAACCCCAGAGCGGGGCCGGGGCCGCTGGCGTCAAGGAAGGCGACGTGATCACCGAGATCGATGGCCAGAAACCCGCCACCATGGGCCAGTTCCTGGAGACAATCGGCAAGCGCCGTCCCAACGATAAAGTCACCCTGACCGTAAAAAGAGGCGGCCAAGTGAAACAAATCGAGGTTACTTTGCGTAATAAAGCAGGAAACACCGATGTGGTCAAGAAAGACGATACCGCCGCCTACGACGCCCTCGGGGGCCGCTTCGGCGAGATCAACGACAAGGCCAAGAAGGAGTTGAAGGTCGATGGAGGGGTGCAGGTACTGGCCATTACCTCCTCGGACGGGATACTGGCCAAGGCCCGGGTCCGCACGGGGTACATCATCACCCACGTCAACGACCGCCCGGTGCGTTCGGTTAGTGACCTGAACCGCATCTCCACTCCCATCGAGTCCATCGACGGGGTGTATCCCGACGGACGGGCGGTGAGCTACTCGCTGGTCAAGTAAAAGCGTTCTTTAAATAGACTGAATGAGAGGTATAGCGGGATTTTCCCGCTATATCTTTCTTTATACGACGGAAAATACGAACTGAAAACATACGATGAGACAACTTAAAATCACCAAGTCCATTACCAACCGCGAAAGCGCTTCTTTGGACAAGTACCTGCAGGAGATCGGTAAGGAAGACTTGATTACGGTCGAGGAAGAAGTAGACTTGGCGCAACGGATCAAGAAAGGCGACAAAGAGGCCCTCGAGAAACTCACCCGGGCCAACCTGCGCTTCGTGGTCTCGGTGGCCAAACAGTACCAGAACCAGGGTCTTTCGCTGCCTGACCTGATCAACGAGGGAAACCTCGGGCTGATCAAGGCGGCCGAAAAATTCGACGAGACCCGCGGCTTCAAGTTCATTTCCTACGCCGTGTGGTGGATCCGCCAGTCGATCCTCCAGGCCCTGGCCGAGCAGAGCCGCATCGTGCGCCTGCCCCTGAACCAGGTGGGCTCGCTCAACAAGATCAACAAGGCCTTCGCCCGCTTCGAACAGGAGCACGAACGCACCCCCTCGCCCGAGGAACTGGCCATCGAGCTGGACATCCCCAAGGAGAAGGTGACCGACACCCTGCGCGTCTCGGGCCGCCACGTCTCGGTGGACGCCCCCTTCTCGGACGGTGAGGACAACTCCCTGCTGGACGTGCTGGTCAACAGCGATTCGCCCATCGCCGACCGCGGCCTGATCAACGAGTCGCTCGGTACGGAAGTGGACCGCGCCCTGTCGACGCTGACGGACCGCGAACGGGACATCATCAAGTATTTCTTCGGCATCGGCGGCGCCGAAATGACCCTCGAGGAGATCGGCGAGAAATTCGGCCTGACCCGCGAGCGCGTGCGCCAGATCAAGGAGAAAGCGATCCGTCGCCTGCGGCATAGCTCGCGCAGCAAGTTGCTTAAATCGTATTTGGGCTAAAAAATTTCAACACCATAGATTCCGGCAGCGGTTTCCGAAAGGAGGCCGCTGTTTTTGTTATCCGGACATGAGGAGGGGTTGTCCTGAAATTTTGGATCAGTCCGAAATATAGGTTGGTGGAACATAATTAGCACCCCTACCGTGCACAACGCAGTTGTGCATAGCGTGCGTCAGATTTTTCTTATCGTCTGAAGTTACAGCCCGGAGCGTACTTAAAGTACGTGAGGACTGGAACAAAGAGGATGAGGAAAATATGGCGTGCGATATGTACAGCCAACCCACAATCGAGACATATCCGAAATTTTGCTACATTTACAGGACACTTATCCGGACCCTCATGAACCGATTTTTCTGTGCGGCGGCCTTGTGCCTCTGCCTCTCTCTTTTCGCCGCCCCTGCCAGCGGCATCGACCTGCCCGAAAAACGCCTGGGCGAAGCCCGTGCCAAATTAGAAAACGGCCGGCTAACCGTTTCTACCGGACGGGTCGAACGGGTGTGGCAACTAAACCCGCAGGGCTTGAGAACGGTGAGCCTGACCAACCTGGCCTCGGGCAAGCAGTGGACCCTTCCCGAAAACGGCCGCCCCGGGACCGGAGCCGATTGGGACCTTCCCCAGCGGATCGACGGCAGTACACCCGCCCAAGCGCTTTCCGTGCGTTGCACCGAAACGGACGACGAGCAGTTCACTTCGGCCCATTTGTTGGTCGAAACCACCTTCCGCTACCCCTGCGGCCTGGAGGTGCGCCACCTGGTGCGGGTCTATCCCGGGGCTCCGGGCATCTGGACAGCCCTCGAAGTCCGCTCTTATTCGGACAGTTTCTCCGCCGAAGGCGTTCCCGCCGACCTCTCTACCCAACTCTATTACGGCTCGCGCCAGCCCCTCAAGATCGCCCGCAGCGAATGGCTCCCGGTCGATTTTTCGACCCCGACCAGCCGCACCTACTGGGGCCTGTACAACGACCCGGGAAACCGGGTCAATACCGAGGAGATGCTCTGCGAGCGCACCGTCACCGGCTTCCCGCTTTTCCAGGACGAAGAGAATACCTGGGCCAGCGGCCTGGACGTCCGCCAGGGCGGGGAAGGAATCATCCTGCTCAAGGAATCGAACAAAACCGTCAACCGCTACGGCCACCAGACCGGAGCCTTCTACTGCACCCGGGGCGGGGCTGAGGTCACCGGCTGGGGCCTGCTCCCGACCGAAATTTCCGGGGAGTTCAAACGCAGCTGGCCCACTTGGACGATTCTCTATCAGGGGGGTGAGGATGAGATGGAGCTGGCGTTCAAATCCTTCGACCGCGTGCGCTATCCCGTTCGCCCAGAAACGGACATGCACATCCTGATCGATACCTGGGGCAGCGATTGGCAGGGCGGCGATTACGACAAACTCTACGGACGCGAAAATTCGGCCTTCAAGGTGGTCGAGCGCGAAATCCGTTCGGCTGCCGATCTGGGGATCGACATCGTGCGCATCGACGACGGATGGCAGGCAGGCCGGACCATGGAGCGGGATGTCTGGCATCCCAACCCCGGCGTCGGCTACGACCCCCATTGGGCCAAAATGCGCGCCCTGAGCGAATCGACCGGGGTGAAGATCGGCCTGTGGATCGCGATCGACTACGCCACCGTCGACGAGATGAAAACCAACTACACCGAGTTGGGCGGGGTGGCCACCTGGAAATTCGATTTCGACAAGCTCGGCGACCACGACGCCTTTGCCCGCCGGGTAAAGAGCATCCGCGATTTTATCCGCTGGACGGGCTACAAGACCCAGACCTCCTGGTGCCCCGAGTACGACGACCAACGCTACGGCTGGTACAGCGCCGTGCGCGAATGCGGCCCCATGTACTTCCAGAACATCCAGAACAACCTGCCGCACCACCTCACCTACGTGCCCTACATCACCCTCAGGCACCACTGGAACATGGCCAGGTACTACAACCTCAATTCCCTGCAATGCCACTGGCAGAACCCCGCCCGCACCAACCCGGCCCGCTCCGACGCTCCGCAGCACAGCCAGGGCTATTGCGCCCTCGGCTCGCTCGTGGGGGCGCCTTCTTGCTTTATGCTCACCCAACTGCTCGAACCCGCCGAACGGGACGAGTTGCGCTCCCTGCTCTCCGACTACAAGAAACACCGGGCGGAGATTTTCGACAGCTATGTTTTTGCCGTAGGAGCCGAGCCGGACAACGCCTCCTGGACGGGTTTCCAGATTTGCCGCCCCGAACGGCGCAGCGGCTACCTGATGGTCTTCCGCGAGCTGCACAACGGGGAGGCGTCGCACCGGTTGGGCCTGCGCTTTTTGAAAGAGGGTACCGGCCTCCGGATTACCGATGTACGCACGGGCGTTTCGACGGTCCAAACCCTGCGGGACGGAGGTGTGGAGCTGGCGATCGACCGCCCGGCGGACTACCTGTTTCTTCGGTACGAAATTCTGTAATGTACTCTATGAAAATCGCTTACTGCATCATCTGCCACCGCTACACCCCCGTGCTGGAAGCCCTGGTGGAGTGGCTGAGCCCGGACTCCGACCTCTACCTGCATGTGGACGCCAAGTCGGCCCTGGCCCCGTTCGAGCCCTTGCGGCGGCGCGGGAACGTCTTCTTCGTCGAGGACCGTGTGGCGGTCTATTGGGGCGGCTGGTCGCTGATCGAGGCCTGCCTGAACGCCCTGGCCGCTACCCGTGGGCGGGCATATGATTACATCTCGCTGCTCTCGGGCGATACGCTGCCCCTGCGCCCGGGGACCCAGATCGCCGACTGGCTCGGGCGGCAGGCGCCCGGGACCGAGTTTGTCTTTGAAGGCTCGGCCGATCCCGGCCTGATCAAGCGCCTCACCTACCGCTACCCCCAGCGGATCGGACCCGGGGGCCCGGACTCTCTGACCCGCCTGAGGCTCAAATACAAGTTGCTGCCCCGCAAGCGCGTGGAGCTGCCCGGCCCTCCCGGAAAAGGAGAGATGTGGGTAACCGTCACGGCGGCCTTCCGGGACTACCTGTTCGATTACCTGCGGGAGCACCCCTCCTACGTCGAAGCGTTCAGGGAAGGGCATTGCGGCGACGAACTCTTCTTCCACACCCTGATCCGCCACAGCCCCTTCGCCGGGCGCGTTTTCCCCAAGCGAATCCTCTACGCCGACTGGCAGGGCGGCGCCCATCCGCGGCAGCTGGACGAGCACGATTTTCAGACATTGGCCGCCGCCAAACAGGAAGACGCGACGCACTACCTGCTTTTCGCCCGCAAATTTTCCGAAACCCTGGATTTGAACGCCTACCGGAAACAGGTGTTGGAATAGCCTTTTGCGGAGGCGGTGTATCGAAATGAAAAAACGGAGCCCATCGGGCTCCGTTTCTTAGTATGATTCTATCTTGGGATTAGTCGAGGTCTTCACCTTCTTCATCCACATCGCTCGTTCCGTCCCAGTCGGGGCTGATCGTGGTGTTCACCGTTACTGTGCTCGAGAAGAACGTACCCGTAACATTAGTCACCCAGTTGCGCTGGAAAGGAATGGCGCCCAGTTCTTTTTCGACAATTGAAGTGGTCCCCTTCAGGAATTCAACCACAACTTCCTCGAGGGTGGCTCCAGAGTTCGTGTCATCGCAGAGGAGATAGCCCCAGTAGATTTTGTTGCCATCGGTCTCTTCAAAATCCACTCCGGTGACCGTGAAAGTCTTTTCGCCGAAATCATTCTCTACCGCTTGGGCGAGGGCATTGAAGGTCTGGTAGTATACAGGGAACGTTACGGTGGCTTTGTCCGGGGCATCGGAGGTGCCGATAACGGCAGCTGCATCGTCAGCATTGACCGTGAGGGTAAATTTGGCCAACGGACGTTTCATGGCTTGGATGGAGATAACCCCATCTGTTACGTCATCCTGATCCGCCGTTCCACTGAATGCGTCGAGTACGGTCAGACCATTTGATGCATCCTGTTCAGTCATGATATCCGAAAAAGAGGATTTAATTTGGATGTCATCCAAGTCGCTACTGGTGTCGTAGAACACATCGGCTTCTGCCGTAGCGTCTACGATGTCAGCCCAGGCAACGACTGTGTAGTTCTGGTTTTTGGGAACGCGAATTCCCGTAAATTGAGCAGTCAATTCATCTCCGTAGTCGAACGCTTTTCCCGTATAGGGGGCTCCCGCAGCATCGAATACCTGAATGATGTAACGCAGGGTGGTGTTCGTTCCCGGCAGGGTGATTCCAGCACGGGTGCCGCCTGCCAAGGTGGGAGTTACCTGGACGTCGATGGTGGTCGATTCGTCGTTGTCGATTTTGTTGATTTCCTGGTCGCTGGCGCAGGAGGAGAACGCGAACATAGCTGCGAGAGCTACATAAAAGAATTTTTTCATGATGATGAAGGTGTTAGTTTTTAGATAGTTAATTAATTAGTTGCAAATATCCGATTGTGATTCTATTTTATTCTATGCATGGCGATCTGGTCCGTTATCTTTTAAAAACCAGAAGTATATGCGGCAAAGATATGGAAAGAAATAGAATAAACAACAGTCGATTGAAAATAGTTGTGTTAAGAAAGAAGTTTTCCTTGATTAAATTTGAATTTCAATCTTTTTTAATTGATTATTAGCAACATACAAGTTGCGTTTTTCGTAAAAGAATTAATTTTATTTTTAATTAGGTTTTCAAATTACTTCGTTTTCTATACCCGGGGTCGTGAACAACGGCTCGACGGTTATGGTAAGCTCCCCGCTTTCGGTCAGCAGGCGGGTATATACATTGGTGCGGTAGTTCCTCCGGATGGGGATGTTGGTCAGTTTTTTCGTACTGAGTTGCACGGCTCCCTGCATGACCCCCGGGGAAACTTCGTAGGGTTTTGTGTAGAGGTCCACGGTGAGTTCGCCCAGTGTCGTTTCGCCGTCGGCGGCGAAAACCAGGTCGCTCACCACCAGGCCGTCGTTGGCCAGGACCGCTGTCCCCGCCTGGTATTCGACCAGCGAAGTAAACGGAATGTTGTAGGCGAAATATACGAAGGGAGAGGCCGGATTGTGCGCGTTGTAGTTGAAGTAAAATTGTGTGTAATTACACCGGGCTTCGTAAGGCTTTTCCCGCTCACTGAGCGCGCAGAGGGCCGTGAAGTCGTCCTTGTCCGTGGCGTACACGCATATCTGGGCGTGTGGGCGTGTGGCGGTGATCGTCACCGACGACAGGTCGGGGTTGGCGGAGAGGTCCGCTTCTCCGATTCCGGCGTAGGCTTCGCGTGTGGGAGCGTTGGTGTAAGCCGTCGAGGGATTGGTCCTGATGTCGACGAGTTCCGCCATGGCCAAAAGCTGACCGGGGATGGAAACGTCGTAATGCAGGTTCGCGGTAGTCGTTTTGTCTCCCCCCGCTCCGTCGGCGACGATGTCCACCCAGGTGTAGATCGTGTAGCGGTGTCCTTTGAGCAGGCGCATGCTGATCCGGGGTGAGACCCCTATGTTTTGCAGGACTCCCCCTGCCGAGACATCATGGATTTCGAACACGTAACGCCAGTGGTAGCTCCCGGCATCCACGCCTGCGGGCAATTCGGGCGGTACGGGATCCTCCTCGGCCCGGGTCGCTCCGCGCGTCAGTCCCCCGGCCTCGAGCAGCACTTCGGTGTACTCTCCCTCATCCGGCCTGGGCACAGGCGTCTCTTGCCGGGAGCAGGCTCCCAGGAGCAGCAGCGCGGTGCAGAGAACGGATATATGCAGGTTTTTATGCATGGTTTTTCTTTTTCAAAACTTACCGGTTCGCGTCGCTGCCCATGTTGAGGCGGCAGATTGCCCGGGCGAAGTTGGCGTTTCCGAGGCCCTCATCGGCTTCTCCGTTGCTGAAAATCATAGGGTAAGGGGCGGTGGAATCGAATTTATAGAGTCGGTTGCTTACTCCGGCGGAAACAGGGGTCGAGGTCCAGTAAAAGAACCCATCCAGCCGGAGGTCCACGCCGGTCATAGGGTTGGGATCATACCAAGGTGCACTATACAGGAGTGCCTGGTTCAGGACGGGTATTCCCGAGAGAGTTTCATCGACATTCTTGATATCCTTCACCCACCAGTCGCCCATGCCCCGGTCGTTGGCGAACATGTTCCGGATGTCGTCTGCCGTCGGGATTTCCCAGCGGGAAGAGCCCAGCGAGGGGAGCCAGGTGCCGGTGACATCGGCGTAAGTTGTCTGGGACGATTGTTGTTGGCTGAGCAACAGGGCCTCGGTCCCCAGCATATCGGTCCAGCAGATCACGCCCTGCAGGCCGTTGGCGTTGTATATTTCCCCGGGGCCGTAAGGGGATTTGAGTGTCGCGTTGATCCGGCTTACTTTGTTTTCGGCGATCTGGACGGTGCCCAGGCGCCCCTTGCGGTATCCCCCGACTATCCCCGTGGCGTAGACCGAGATCGAGGAGCTCTCTCCCAATATGTCGCCTTTTACGAAAATGTAATCCGTCATCAGGGTCTGGGTCTTGGCCGTGGCGTTGTAGTCGTCGTAAGCGTCCACCTCGAACTGCGGGGTGAACAGGGCGCCTGTCGTTTCCGAGGCCACGTCGTAGAACTGGGGAATGCCACTTTTGTAGATCACGTTCACTTTATGGGAACTGCTGACCTCGCCGGTGAGATTCTGGGCCTGGAACGCGACCTTGGCAAAAGGCCGTTTGAGGGCGATGGTGGTAGCCTTGGCTTGTGCGAGGGTTTTACCGAGCAGGCGGAAGTCGTAGGCGTCCCGCGAAGGCGTGTTGCAGGTGTAGCGCTTGCCTCCGGCCTCGTCGATGATCCACACGTTGCGCAGGCCGTAAGAGGTCGAGGTGTTGTAGTGGTAGTCGGTGTTGGTGATCCCTTCGCCATAGCTTTGGTAGGGAATCAGGTCGCACCAGAACAGGAAGTCGTATGTGGGCGACATGGGCAGCGTTACCTCAAAGGCGATCGGAACGGGATCGGGATCGGAGCCGGTGGGCAGCGAGTTGCGGTAAATTTCCTTGCGCACCAGACAGACCTGGGGCGAGGTGCGGGACCAGACCTCCATGATGTAGCGCACGTCGAATACGCCCCAGTCGGCGTTGACGTCGGCTCCGCCGTCGATGATGTCGGTGGCACCGCGGCTGACCGGCGTCTCGGGGACGCTCACCTCCAGGTTGACGGTCATCATCTCGTCCGGGCCGGGCGTGGGTACGGGCCCGGGGGTCACCGGCTCGTTCTGCGAGCAGCTTCCGGCGAACAGGGCGCCCAGGATGATTATATAGGGGAGTATGCGTCTCATGGTTTAGTCGATCTCGATGTTGAATTCGCCGCTGAAGCGGGGGTCGATCACCACGCCTCCCGAGGGGCGGCGCGTCAGGAAGTCCCCCTGGATGGTGGTCTGCTTGTTCCGCTGGTAGGGAATGGTGATCCCGCCCACGGTGTTGATGATCGCTCCGGTGTGGTCGTAGATCACCAGGTTGGCGTCCACCGAGGAGGCCGCTCCGTTGACCCAGACGTAGTCGAAGGCCAGGGTGAGGCCCTCGTCGCACAACTGGGAGCAGCCTTCAAAGGAGATCCCGGTCAGAGCGTCGTTGGGCTTGCCGGTCAGGGCGTTGTAGCCGTAGGGGAAGAACCCGGCGTAGGAGAGGCGGACCGTGATGGCCTGGATCTGCTCGGGGGTGGCGCCGGTCTCTTCCCTGTATGCGTCGAGGTCGTTGGCCACGATGCGGTACTTGGCGAAGGGGCGCTCGAGGGTCAGGTTCATGGGGACGTCTCCCTCGTACTCCTTCAGGTCGAGGGCCTGGGTGAGCGAGAAGGCGTCCTTGGTGTCCAGGTTGCCGCAATAGGGCTCGCGGGGGCGGATACGGGTCAACTGGTCGCTGTGGTAGTAGGTGCAGTGGCCCTCCTCGTCGGCATATGCCGCCCAGACGGCCAGGGTGTAGGCGTGGTTTTTCAGAGGCAGCACCAGGTCGGTGGTGTAGGTGTTGTCTTCGCGGATATCTTCCACCAGGTCGTCCTCGGCCACGAGTCCCCCGTTTTCATACACTTCCAGCCGGATGCATATCTTCAAGGGGTCGGCCTTGGAGGCGGCGTAGGGAATGAGGTAAATTTCGCTGGTAAGATTCAGATAGATGCTGGAAATGTGGACGTTGACATCTTTGTCGATGACGGGGGTAGGCTTGGGTTCCTTGTGGCAGCCGGTCCCCAGACCGATCGCCACTAATAGAAACCCTATTTTCCAGATCGCACGCATGATTTTGAACCGTCCCTTTATATAATGAATATGAAAGCCAAATGGGATTTGTAAATCAGTACTAAGAAACGATACCGGAACAAAGATATTGCAAAAAGAATGACAAAAAATTATTGATTTTCCCGGCATTTCGTTTTTTTTTACAATGGCATTTCCTTCCGGGTCGTTTTGTCGTTATTAAATAGTTGTTGAATAATTGGTTAAGGAGTGTTTCGGGAAGTCTGAAAAACGTAAATCTTTTTTGAGCATGTGATAAACCAGGAACTTTGAGTAACTTTGCGGGCATATTGAAAAAAAGAACATGCGATTCGACGAACTAGATTTCCACGAGGACATTATGCAGGGCCTCGATGCGATGAACTTCCAGGAAATGACCCCTGTGCAGGAGCACACCATGCCGGTGATCATGTCCGGCCGCGATTTGATCGGCTGCGCCCAGACCGGCACCGGCAAAACGGCCGCCTATGTGCTGCCCCTGCTCGACAAGTTGGTGCGCCAGGGGAATCCCAATAACGAAGTCAAGTCGCTGATTATTGTGCCCACCCGCGAACTGGCCCAGCAGATCGATACGCAGTTCGAGGGTTTTTCCTACTTCCTGCCCGTTTCCACCACGGTGGTCTACGGCGGCGGCGACGGCATCGGCTGGAGCCAACAGAAACAGGGGATGGCCATGGGCTCGGACATCGTGGTGGCCACGCCGGGCCGCCTGCTGGCCCACCTGGCCATGACCGACACGGGCATCGACCTCTCGCACGTCGACTATTTCGTGCTGGACGAAGCGGACCGGATGCTCGACATGGGTTTTTACGACGACATCATGAAGATCATCTCCTACCTGCCCAAGCACCAGCGGCAGACCCTGATGTTTTCAGCCACTCTGCCTCCCAAGATCCGTGAAATGGCCCGGCAGATCCTGCACGACCCCGCCGAGGTCAACATCGCCGTCTCGCGGCCCAACGAGGCCATCGACCAGTCGGTGTATATCTGCTACGAAAACCAGAAAATGGAGCTGGTGCGCGAACTGTTCGGCACCCCCCGAAAAGATAAGACGATCATATTCGCTTCTTCGAAGCTCAAAGTCAAGGACCTGGCCTTCGCGCTCAAGCGCATGAAGCTCAACGTCGCCGCCATGCACTCCGACCTGGAGCAATCCAAGCGCGAGGAGGTGATGCTCGATTTCAAGAACGGGAAGATCGACCTGCTGGTGGCCACGGACATCGTCTCGCGCGGGATCGACATCGTGGACATCGGCACGGTGGTCAACTACGACGTGCCCCACGATCCCGAGGACTACATCCACCGCATCGGGCGCACGGCCCGGGCCAGCGCCGAAGGGGCCGCCATCACCTTCGTCAGCGAAAAGGAGCAAGGCAAATTCCACCGCATCGAGGAGTTCCTGGGGCGTGAAGTTCCCCGCCGGGAGCTGCCCGAACGCCTGGGCAAGGGCCCGGCCTACAACCCCGAGGCCGACCGTGGGTCGGGTTTCCGGGGCCGCGGAGGCCGCTCGGGTGGCGGTCGTTCCGGCGGCGGACGCTCGGGTGGGGGACGTTCCGGCGGCAGTGGCTCGGGACAAGCGGGCGAAGGAGGCGGTGGTAATCCGAATCGCCGCAAGGGCAAAGGGCGTAAGCCTTTCCGGGGCCCGAAACCCGCTAAGACAGAATAAGAGAAGAGGGGAAAAGCGATTTTCCCCTCTTCTCTTATATAAGGTGTGCCGCTTACCGGCTCTGCCGCATAAACTCTTCGATCTGAGCCGTGGTGACGGGCGGGCGTTGGCTGCCCAGCAGGCGGTTGCCCGTGGGGGTGACCAGCAGGTCGTCCTCGATGCGGATACCGCCGAAGTCTAAGTATTCTCTCGTGCGGGCGAAGTCGATAAATCCGTCGCCCAGTCCTTCGCGCTCCCACTTGTCGATCAGCGCCGGGATAAAGTAGAGGCCCGGCTCGACGGTGATCACCTGCCCGGCCCGCAGGCGCTTGCCCATGCGCAGGGAGGACAAGCCCGGGGTGCTGCTGCGCAGCGTCTCCTCGTCGTAGCCCACGTATTTTTCCCCGATGTTTTCCATGTCGTGCACGTCCAGGCCCAACAGGTGGCCCAGGCCGTGGGGCATAAAGAGTGCCTGGGCCCCGGCGGCCACGGCCTCTTTCATGTCGCCTCGCATCAGGCCCAGGGACTTGAGCCCTTCGGCCAACACCAGGGCCGAGGCGTTGTGGATCTCCCAGTAGAAGGCGTCCGGGCGGGCCAGGGAGAAGGCCCGGTCGTTGGCCGAGAGCACGATGTCATAGATTTCTTTTTGTTTTGTGGAAAAGCGTCCGCTTACCGGGAAAGTACGCGTAAAATCGCTGCAATAGTTGAGGTTGGTCTCGGCCCCGGCGTCCACCAGCAGCAGGCGGCCTTCGGCCAGGACCCCGCTGTAATCGTGGTTGTGCAGGGTCTCGCCGTGCTGGCTGACGATCGAGGGGAAGGAGACCCCGGCACCCTCCTGCAGGGCCGCGGCCTCGATGGCCCCGGCGATCCGTTGCTCGACGACGCCCGGGCGGCAGAGGCTCATGGCGGTGGTGTGCATGCGCGTTCCGATGGCGCAGGCCCGTTCGATCTCCGCGATCTCCTCGGGACCCTTGATTTCGCGCAGGGCGACCACGGCCACGGCCAGTTCCACCGAAATGGCCTGGGCCACGGCGGCGGGGGAGAGCTCCAGCCAGGCGGCCAGGCGCAGGGTGGTCTCGGCGCGGTAGGGGGGCAGGAAGTGGATGCGGCGGCCCTGGGAGGCGGCTTTGCGCAGCAGGGCTTCGGCATTTTTCAAGGGAGCGGTGCGGGTGACGCCCACGGCGGCGGCCAGTTCACAGAGCGAAGGCTGGGGCCCGGTCCAGATGATGTCGTCGATGGTCAGATCGTCCCCGAAAAGCATCTCCTCGCCCGAGTCCAGGTCGATCACCCCCGCGTAGTCGGGGTGGTTGAGCCCGAAGAAATAGAGGAAGGTGCTGTCCTGACGGAAGCGGTAGGTGTTGCTGGGGTAGTTGGCCGGGGACTCGCTGTTGCCGGGCAGCAGCACGAGGCCCCCGGAGAGTTTCTGCCGCAGGGCCTGCCGGCGGGCGGTATAGAGGTTTTTATCGAACATAACAGGGATAATTTAACAAACTGTAACGAAGGTACGGATTTTTGCGGGACCCGAGGAATTTTCCCGTGAAAAAAGCTATCTTTGAAAATCCTTTATCAATCAACGCATTGAAAACCATGTCAAAATCGAACGTATCGAAACTGCTGCCCGTTCTGCTGAGCTTCTTCGTGATGGGCTTCGTGGACATCGTGGGCATCGCCACCAGCCACGTCAAGGAAGATTTCGCCCTGAGCGACACCTGGGCCAGCCTCATTTCGGTGATGGTGCTGCTCTGGTTCCTGCTGATCTCCATCCCGACGGGGGTGTTGATGGGCCGCCTCGGCCGCAAGAACACCGTGCTGCTGAGCGCCGTGATCACCACCGTGGGGCTGCTGCTTCCGCTGGTGGACTACACCTTCCCCGTGGTGCTGCTCGCCTTCGCCCTGCTGGGCATCGGCAACACCATCCTGCAGGTCTCGCTCATTCCCCTGCTCACGAGCGTGGTACCGATGGACCGCTTCGCCAGCAACCTCACCTTCGGGCAGTTTGTCAAAGCGATCTGTTCGACCGTCACCCCGCTGATCGCCGTGTGGGTGGCCTCGCCCGACGGCACGGGCTGGGAACGGATTTTCCCGGTCTACGCCGCCATCACGGCCCTCTCATTCCTGTGGCTGCTGCTCGTTCCCATCCGCGAGGAGAAGGAGCCCGATCAGAAGAACGCTTCCATGGGGCAGATTTTTGCCCTGCTCAAGGATAAACAGATCTTGATTTACTTTACGGTCATCCTGCTGATCGTGGGCTACGAGGTGGGCTTGATCACGGCGCTGCCGAAATACCTGCTCGAACGCTGCGATATGCCCCTCCAGGAGGGCGGGCTCTCCATTACCCGCTACTTCGCGGCCCGTACCATCGCCATGTTCCTGGGGGCTTTCATCCTCTCGAAGATGGCGCCCAAACGCTTCTTCGTGATCACGATGGTCCTCGCCGTGGCGGGCTATGCGCTGATGCTTTCCAGCAACGCCACCTGGGTGATCTACACCGGGCTGTTCATTGTGGGCCTGGCCGCCGCCAACGTTTTCCCCATCGCCTTCTCGCTGGCCATCCAGCACAACCCCGCCAAGACCAACGAGATCTCCTCGCTGATGGTCACCGGCATCGTGGGCGGCGCGATCATTCCGCCCATCATGGGGGTGATCGCCGACGCCTCGACCCAGTTCGCCAGCCTGCTGGTGCCTTTCGCCTGCCTGGTGTATATCCTCGGGGTGGCTTTGGTTATGAGTAAAAAGAAATAGTCCCATGAATGACACGATGAACGAAATCCGGGCCGGATTCGAAGAGGCCGCCCGGGTGCTGGAAGAATTTTCGAAAGACCCGGATACCTGGAAAAAAATTCAGCAGGCGGGCGACCTGATGGTCGAAACGCTGCGCGCGGGGGGTAAAATCCTTTGCTGCGGCAACGGCGGCTCGATGTGCGACGCCATGCACTTCGCCGAGGAACTTTCGGGCCGCTTCCGGCTCAACCGCCGCCCGCTCTCCGGGCTGGCCCTCTCGGACGTGACCCACATCACCTGCGTGGCCAACGACTACGGTTACGAATACATTTTCTCGAAGCAGGTCGAGGCCCTGGGACGTCCGGGCGACCTGCTGCTGGCCATCTCCACGAGCGGCAGCTCTCCCAACGTGGTCAACGCCGCCAAGGTAGCCCGCACCGGAGGGATGAAGGTGGTCTCGCTGACCGGGAAAACGGGCGGGGAGTTGGCTTCCGTCACGCTGAGCGACGTGGAGATCCGGGCCCCGAAGACCTTTTTTTCGGACCGGGCCCAGGAAATTCACGAAAAGGTGATCCATTCCTTAGTACACTACATTGAGTTAGAATTGGGTGTGTAACCTTAAAGCATACGGTTTTATGAAATACATGATCGGAATCGATGTCGGCGGCACCAAGTGCGCCGTGGTCCTGGGCGCATGCACGCCCGAGGGCGGGGTGGACATCCTCGAAAAGCGCCGTTTCCCCACCGGGCAGCGTCCCTGGCGGGAGGTGCTCGACGAGTTCTTCGCCCAGACCGAGGCCCTGCTGGCGGCCCACAGCCTCGCCCCGGTGCAGGTGGGCGCCATCGGCATCAGTTGCGGTGGCCCGCTGGACAGCAAACGGGGGGTGATCATGTCGCCGCCCAACCTGCCGGGTTGGGACGACGTGCCCATCGTCGAGCTTTTCGAAAAACGCTTCGGGATTCCTACGGGCATCCAGAACGACGCCAACGCCTGCGCCCTGGCCGAATGGAAGTTCGGGGCCGGAGCGGGCTTCCAGAATGTTATTTTCCTCACCTTCGGCACCGGCATGGGCTCGGGCCTGGTCCTCGACGGCCGCCTCTACAGCGGCACCAACGACATGGCGGGCGAGGTGGGCCACATGGCCATGCGCTCCTTCGGGCCGGTGGGCTACGGCAAGGCCGGGTCGTTCGAGGGTTTCTGCAGCGGGGGCGGCATCGCCCAACTGGCCCGCACCCGGGCTCAGGAACGCCTGCAGATGGGTGGCAGCACGAGCTACTGCCCCGACGCGGCCTCCCTGGAGGGGATCACGGCCCAGAGCGTGGCCGAAGCCGCCGCCAGGGGCGACGAGGACGCCCGGGAGGTCTACCGCACCAGCGGGCAGGTGTTGGGCGAGGGGCTCTCGTTGCTGATCGACGTCCTCAATCCCGAGGTCATCGTCATCGGCAGCATCTTCGCCCGGGCCCACGACCTGCTCTGGCCCGAGGCCGAACGGGTGATCGCCCGCGAGTCGCTTTCCCACGCCCGGGCCGTTTGCCGGGTGGTCCCGGCCTCTCTGGGCGAGCAGATCGGGGACTACGCCGCCTTGTCGGTGGCGGTCTATACCGCTTCTCAGTTAAAATAGCGTTCCATACTACACGATTTTGTTGAAAAAGCCACCCCGGAAATCCCGGGGTGGCTTTTCGTCTTTTTGCCTCATTTTCAGAAGAATTCAGAGCCAGTAAATAATATATTGCGATTTTCGTAACAGAAAAAGGACCGAATAGCCCGGTTTTGGGATGAAATTTCTGTTTTTTATGTGTACGTTTGCCCTCTATTTCGATGTGTCCGGGTAAAGCCGGATGCAATTTGCTCTGCAATTTTGACAATACACTCGTGTCTATAATTGCACCCGGATGCAGAGCAGGCTGCGGGCCCGTTGAGGGTGATTTGACTCCGAAAAGGTCATAGTGCAAAAGAAGCCCGGGTTATTTAATCTACATGTTATTTTATATGAATGCGAACGAGCCCGGCCGCCGATGGTCACGGGCCGGAAAATAGACCCTATGATAAAGAATTTTTTAGTTAAACTCCCCCTTCTTCTCCTCTTATTGCCCTGCCCCTTGCTGGCCGATGCCCAGGAACGCGATTATGTTCTGATAATCAACTCTTACAACGAATCAACCCCCTGGAGCCGCCCCTTCCTGAACGCCATCTACGACGAATGCCTCGAAGGGCACTTCGCCCTGAGGGTATGCACCGAGCACATGACGATGCTCACCATGTCCACGCCCCAGGATGTGGAGAATTTCAAGGACATGCTCCTGGGCAAGTACGCCAAGACCAAACCCGCCGCGATCGTTTACCTGGGCAACATGTCCTGGAGGCTGTTGACCGATGCCCTCTCCGGACACTGGCCCGATGTCCCGGCCATCCTGTGCGGCGAAAACAATTACGTGGGCAGCGCGGAGACTTACCTGAGCCACCGGGCGATCCCCGAGAAGGAACGCATCCCGGTGGAACGTTTCAACGCGGGACGCGACCTGAAGTTTATCTACCTGCCGTTCTACCTCGAGGAGGACGTCGCCCTGATCGAACGGCTGATGCCGGACCTCAAGGAACTTTATTTTCTCTACGACGCCCGTCCGGCCTCCCTGGACGCCGAAGAGCAGATGCGCCGCCTGGCGGAGACGAAATTCCCGGAGCTGAAGATCAACTACTTCAATCCGGAGAACATGACGACGGATTCGCTGTCGACCCTCTTCCAGACCCCGGCTCCCCAGACCGCGGCCCTGTTCCTCTCTTGGACGGTCCAAGACCCCCATTTCAAAATGATCATCGCCTCCCGGGCCTCCAAAGTATTGGGGGACAAATCCGTGATCCCGATCTTTACGGTCGGGGACGAGAGCCAGGGACGGGACGGATTGATCGGCGGGGTTTACCGCGACGCCGACTGGAAAAAGGGGCAGATCATCACCGCGCTCAATGCCGCGCTTGCCGGGACGGGAGGTAATTACCTGCTGCTCCATGACACCCTTCCGCCGCCGCCCACGATCATCTACCCCGACCTGCTCCATTTCGGCCTCTCGGACGATAACCTTCCCGCCGGGACCGTCTATTTGCTCAAGCCCCCCTCTTTTCTGGCCGAACACCGCTACCTGCTGATCGGATTCGTCCTGGCGATGGTCTTCCTGGGAACCTGGGGCATCTATCTGGGCCGGGTGCGCCGCTCCAACAGCCGGCGGTTGGCCATGATGAAGGAATTCAACAACCTGATCGAAACCATGCCCATCGCCTACCTCAAGGAGAAATTGATCTACAACGAGGACGGGCGGATCGTGGATTACATCATCGAACAGTCCAACCCCTATTGCAGAACGGTGTTACACGGCCTGGGCCAGATCGACGGAGAAAAAGGCAGCGAGCTGGAGGGCTCGGTCTTCTACCACCTGCTCGACATGTACAACCTGGCCTGCGAAAAGGGCAAGCCGGTGAGCGTGCAGCACTACTACGAAAAGATACAGATGTCCCTGAACATCATCTTCTCGCCCTCGACCCAGGAGGGGTATATGGATATTTTCGCGATAGATACCACGGCGCTCTCCGCGGCGCAGCAAGCCCTGCGTTCGGTCAACGAGAAACTCGCGATGGCCGTCGAGATCGCCAACCTGACCCCCTGGAAATGGGACCTCCAGAAGCACCTGATCCTCTGTGACGTGAACCGCCCGGTCGCGCTGATGCCCCAGGGCGAATACCCTTCCGAGGAGCAGATCTCGGTACCCGACACCCACTATTTCTCCAACATCCACCCCGAGGACAAACCTAGGGTGGAGGCGGCCTACCAGGAACTGCTGTCCGGCAAAACGGCGAAGATCCACGAGGAGTACCGCATCCTCACCCGCCGCGAGAAAAAGGGCCTCTCCGAGGAGTGGGTGGAAGTGAAGGCCGCCGTCGAAAAACGGGACGAGCAGGGCACGCCCCTGGTGCTGGTCGGCTCCTCCCTGGTGATCACCGCCCACAAGCGCCTGGAGAGCGAACTCCTTGCCGCCAAAGAGAGCGCCGAGGAGTCGAACCGCCTCAAGTCGGCCTTCCTGGCCAACATGAGCCACGAGATCCGCACGCCGCTCAACGCCATCGTGGGCTTCTCCGAGCTGCTGGCCAACTCCACCTCCGAGGAGGAGCGCCAGGACTACGTGAACATCATCGAGAACAACAACAACCTGCTGCTGCAACTCATCGGCGACATCCTCGACCTCTCCAAGATCGAGGCGGGGACGCTCGAGTTCACCTACCGGGGCGCCGATCTCGACGAGCTCTTCCGGGACATGGAGGCCAGCACCCGCGCCTCGATGAGCCGGCCGGAGGTCCGGTTGAAGTACGTCCCCGAAATGCGGGACGCTTACGTGGAAACGGACCGCAACCGCCTGATGCAGGTGGTGCTCAATTTCCTCAATAACGCCGTCAAATTCACTTCCCGCGGTGAGATCACCTTCGGCTACCGCCTCCGGGACTCCGAGACGTTGTACGTCTATGTGAAGGACACCGGCTGCGGGATCGCCTCGGACAAACTCTCCCAGGTCTTCGACCGCTTCATCAAGCTCAACAACTTCGCCAAGGGGACCGGCCTCGGCCTGGCCATCTCCCGCAGTATCGTCGAAACCATGGGCGGGCAGATCGGGGTCGAGTCCGAGGAGAACGTCGGCTCCACCTTCTGGTTCACCATCCCGTACCGCCCGATGGAGCGGCCCGTACCCTTGTTGTCCGGGGAAACCCCCTCGGGCCTCGGCCGCAAGCCCGAACGGATGACCATCCTGGTGGCCGAGGACAACGAGAGCAACTACCAGCTCTTCGAGTCGATCCTCAAGGACAACTTCAACGTCGTCCACGCCTGGGACGGCCAGCAGGCCGTCGAAATGTTCACCCGGCAGCGCCCGCATATGATCCTGATGGACATCAACATGCCCGTCATGGACGGCTACGAGGCCACGAAGCGCATCCGGGAGATTTCGCCCAAGGTGCCCATCGTGGCGGTGACGGCCTTCGCCTTCGCCGAGGACGAAAAACGCATCCTGCAAAGCGGCTTCGACGCCTACACGGCCAAACCGGTCAACGCCAAGAAGCTCTATTCTCAGATCGCCGACGTCCTCAGCCGCCGCTTTATGTTCCTGTAACGTAGTTTTCTGAAGACAAAAGACTCCGCATCCCGGGTGGGTGCGGAGTTCTTTATTGTCTGGCACTGCGGCATGCAGTTATGCTGCCGGAACTAAGGCCGACGGGACGGAAGCACGCTGGCATAAGGCAGGCATAGCAGATGATGGGCGGCCTTTGGTCCCGCCCCGATTTTGCTTCGCCCGGGCTTTGTAGGCCTTACCGGTAAAAGCCCGAAAACTCCTCCACCGCTTTCCGAAAAAGATTCTCCACCTTTTTAGTGGGTTTCTTGAAGAATGAAAGCTTCGCGCCTGTCTGCCCCTTGGCGGTGACTTTTTTCCAGGAGCCGACGATCTCCCCGTCCAGCATCAGGGTGGGGCTGAACAGCCCGTTTTTGGTCATCACCTTGCCGTAATGCCGATCCTCGATCAGCTCCGTGCGGTCCTTGTAGCTGACCACGAACTCGTCGAAGGGCGGCAGCAGCAGCGCCGAAGGCGTGTCGTCCGCGGGCAGGGGGATGTCGCCCCGCATCCAGAATTCCCGCCCGTTGGCCGTTTCGCAGACGAAGTCTTGGCGGATCCCTTCGATGGCCCGGCGGGCGTCGGTGAGCGTCAGGCCCGACCACCAGACGAAATCTGGCAGCGTGGCGGGGCCGTGGCTGGTGAAAAACCGGCGGGCGAGCCGCTCCAGGGCCTCTTCGCGGCAGAGGCTTTCCCGTTTGGGCACCCATTCGTGCAGCAGGGCGTAGGTCGTGTTTTTCCCCTGGAGCCGCCCGTTGCAGAGGATGCCGTCGACCTCGGCGCGGCCCGTGATGTAGTGGGCGGTGTTGTGGTCGGAGATCAATCCCTCGGCCATCAGGGAGGCGCTGATCTCTTTTAATGTCAGGTGATTGCCATTTTCTAAAAGCCTTTCGACCAGGCGACTGGCCGGAGTGTAGACCCCCTCGTCGAAGCCCAGCGTTTTGCCGTAGCCCATAAACGCCGGCCGGATGCGCGGCGCGGACAATTCACTCATCCAATGGATATCTTCGGCGGCCACGAAATGCCAGGTGGGACGCAGGATATGCGTGCGGATGATCTGTCCGGTGTTGATGGCCTCCTCGACCTCCCCGATCCTCGCCCCCTGCAACCGCACGCCTACGCCCCATTTGGCCAGCTCGAAAGCCTGCGCCTGCATGGCGCCCATGTACGAAACGATCTCCTGCGGCTCCCGCAGCGCATTCCCCGAGAGGAGTTGGTTGTGGAGGCGTATTTTTAGAAGGTCTTGTGAATTCATGCCTGGCAAAGATAGTGATAATCGGCAGGAAGAGAAACGCACTTTCTTCCATCTCTTTGCATATGTGGGATATTGGACGTAATTTTAGGTCGTCTCCTAACATACGAACCCCATGAACCCAGGCCGATTCCTCTTGCTTTCCTCGTTGATCCTCGCCGCAGTATCCTGTTCGGATAACCGCCGGAGTGCCGAAAATACCCTCGCCCTCCCGCCCCTGGCTCCCATCCCGGCCCTCCCCGTGACGCTTCCTCCCAACACGGTAGAGCTGGGCGATCCGGCCGATTACGAAGAGGAAAAACTCGATTTCCCGATGATGGAGGGCCCCTTTGCCCCGACCTGGGAGTCGATCACAGCAACCTACGCGGGGCTTCCCGATTGGTTGAACGAGGGCAAATTCGGCATCTGGGTCCATTTCGGCCCCCAGGCCTCCGGGGAGAGCGGCGACTGGTACGCCCGCAATATGTACCGGGAGGAAAAAAACGCTTATGCCAACCACCTCAAAAATTTCGGACACCCCAGCCGGGTGGGCTACAAAGACGTGCTGACGCGCTGGAATCCCGACAAATTCGACCCCTCCTATTACGTCAAACTCTACAAGGAGGCCGGAGCCCGCTTCCTGCTGGTGCAGGGGGTGCACCACGACAATTACGACCTGTGGGATTCTTCGCACCAGCCCTGGAACTCCGTGAACATCGGCCCCAAACGGGACCTGGTCGGCGAGTGGGCCGAGGCTATCCGAAAGGAAAACCTGCACTACGGCATCACCTTCCACCACGAGTACACCTGGTGGTGGTGGCAAACGGCCTTCCGCAGCGACACCTCCGGTCCGCTGAAAGGCATTCCCTACGACGCGGCCACGACGACGCTTGAGGATGGCGTAGGCACTCCTTGGGAAGGCTACGATCCCCGCATGCTCTACGGCATAGACCTGAATGAATACAAGGGAATGGACGCCTTCGAGTGGATGCCCGAGAACGGAATTTTCACCCGCCACCAGGCCTACGCCAAGTGGTTCGCGACCAACTGGGCCCTGCGCATCCTGGACGCCATCAACAAATACGACCCCGATTTCATCTACACCGACGGCACCACCCTGCAACCTTTCTGTGGGATCGAGACCGGCACGGGCTACAAAGCCGACGCCATGCAGCGGGTCATCGCCTCCTACTACAACCAACGCATCAAGCGGCACGGCCGGGTGGACGCGTTCAGCGTCGTCAAGTTCCGCAAGGACGCCCCCGAAAAAACCGTTACCACCGTGGAAGGACACATTCCGGAGGGGATAAAATCCGACCAGAGCTGGATCGGCGAAAACGCGGTGGGGGACTGGTACTACAAGCCCGACATCGTCTACAGCTCCGCCGCCCTGATCCGCTATATGTTGGAAATCGTCTCGCGGGGAGGCTGCTACGCCGTGAACATCCCCTTCAAAGCGGACGGCAGCATCGACCCCGGATGCGAAACGATGCTCCGCGAAATAGGCGACTGGATGCGCATCAACAGTCCCGGCATCTACGGCAGCCGGACCTGGAAAACATTCGGCGAGGGTAGAGACGGCGTCGTAAAAACCATGCCCGGGGGACAACTCGGCCAGGCGCACGCCGACTTCCGCTTCACGACGGACGATTTTCGCTTCACCGCCGGGCAAGACGGGGCGATCTATGCCTATTGCATGACCGTTCCCGAGCCGGGGACGCTTCTGGAGATCCGTTCCCTGGGCTTGGAATCGGATCCGACCTTGCCCCTGAAGTCGGTCGAACTGTTAGGCCATCCCGGCAAATTGAGCTGGACGCAAACGGAGCATGCTCTGCAAATCACCTGCCCCGAGGCGATGGATTTTAAGACGGCTGTTTGCTTTAAGATACAGCGATGAAGGGATTACGTCGCTTCGCTCCGTGAACCCAGGCCTGCCGGCGGCGTTTCGGCTCAACACACGAGCAGGCCGGCCGGAGGGCCGGTTTTTATGAAGTAGAAAGGGACCTGGAAATTCATTTCCGGAGTCCCTTTCTACTTCATAAAAATGCGCCCCCTTTCGGGGCGCATCCTGCTCGTGTATTGGCGGAGAGAGAGGATTTTGTGCCTCTTTGTAATCGCCTTATAGTCAATATCTCAAAAATCTGGATTCTGGACTGTCACCGATTTTGTCCGGGCCGCCTTGCGGCCGGTTGCGGCGCGATTCATTATCAGTACAAAGATAGCGGTATTTTTCAGAATAACTATGGCCATAAATGCAGTGTGGCCTGGATCGTCGGGCAGGTGATTTACGAGGCGGTCGACAGGGTCAGGGGAAGCCTTTCAAGGCCCGAAACCCAAGTGCCGGTTTGCATAATAAGCATAGAATGTTATTTTTGCACCATGTCGACATTTCGGTTATGAGGTTTATAGTTGCCCTGTCTGTTTTAGTCTGTTTTTTTACGGTCTCTTTCGCCCGGCCGGAAGGGTTTGTCACGGCCAAAGGCAACCTGGACAGGGGTATCCGGCTATTCGGGGAGAACAAGTTCGATTCGGCGATCGTATATCTGCACCGGGCGGTCAAACCGGGCGCGGGTTTGCTCGGCGCCCGGGGAGATACGCTCATGCGGTTGGCGTACACCTACATCACGCTTTCTTACGAAGAGCTCGGGCAGAACGATTCCGCAGCGGTTTACGGTCATAAGACGATCTCGGTCGCCCGCGCGATGAAGGATACGCTGGCCACGGCTTACGCCTGGTACTCCACGGCCACGGCATACAACCGCCTGGGCAAGACGGATTATGCCGTGGAGTGTTACGAGTCGGCTTATAAGTTGGGGGAAAAGTTCGGGGATTACCCGGTCGTGTTCAGCACATACCTCGCCTTGGCCGGTATCTATTCTAGGCAGGGAGACCACGCGAAGGCTCTGCGGTTTTTGGAGCGGGCCCGGGACCTTGCCAAAGCCGAAAAGAAACAGGCGGACTACGCCCTGGCGCTGACCATGATGGGGGCAATCCATGCCCGGTCGGAAAATTATGACCCGGCGATAGAATCCTTCCGCGAGTCAATGGACATCCATAAGCAGACGGGTAACGAGCGGTTGTACCATGCGGTTCAAAGCTCTTTGGTTGCCGCCCTGTCCAAGAGCGGCAGGCACGACGAGGCCTTGGCCGGGATCCTATCCCCGGGCTGGCAGCTCGATTCTGCGGCCCTGCATGAGACGTTCGCCCGGGTTGGGTCGGTTAAGGATCTGAAGATGCAGAAGCTGATGTCGGACATCGAGGCCAAAGACGCGCAGTCGAAGTTCGACATCCTGCAGCGCGATTATTTCGAGCGGCAGGCCCGCAACCTGCGTCTGCGCATCTGGTTGATCTCGGGGTTGGCTGTATCGGCCATCGCCCTGCTGTTGCTGCTCTACAACCGCCAGCGCCAGAAAGCGAAGGCGGAAGCGGCGGCGCGTTATGCGCAGCAAAAAGAGAACGAACTGCTTTCCTTCCAGAGGCAGGCCGAGGCGCTGATGATGCGCAAATACCTCGACGGGTTGGAGAGCGAACGCGGCCGCATCTCGAAAGAGCTGCACGACGGTATCTGCAACGACCTGCTGGCGGTGGAGATGCAGATGAAAAACGGCGACGGCGACCTCAGTGGCCAGGCGGCGTTGCTGCAAACGGCGCGTGAAAATATCCGCAACGTGTCGCACGAGCTGATGCCCCCGGCTTTCCAGGACGCCTCGATAGACGAAATCCTATCCGACTACCTCGCCCGCCTGCGCACCCCGGATGGCGTTAATATAACCTGCACGCAGGACGGCGGGGATTGGAGCGCCTTACCGCAAAAGACCGCGCTGGAAATATACCGCGTCGCGCAGGAGGCCGTGGCTAACAGCCTCAAACACGCCGGTGCGGACCGGATCGGGGTCACGTTGTCGATGGACGGCACCGCGGCGACCCTGGAGATCCGCGATAACGGCGTGGGATTCGACAAGGCCGCCAGGCGCGGGGCGGGCCTGCGCACCATCCGAGAAAGGGTCGAAAGCATCGGCGGTACGCTCGACATCGCCGCTTTGCCGGACGGGACGACCATCGCGGCCCGGTTCAAAATATAAGCTATGGAACAAAAAATGGATATATTGTTGGTAGACGACCACAGCCTGGTGTTGGCCGGCATCGGCAGCATCGTGGAAAGGATACCCCAGATCAACCGGGTATTTACCGCGACCACAGGCCACGAGGCGGGCAGGCTGATCGAATCACGCCATTTCGATATCTACATGCTGGACATCGAGTTGCCCGACGGCAGCGGTTTCGACCTGATCAAACAGATCCGGGACAGGGACTCCGACGCGCGCATCATCATCAACACGATGCACGAACAGGTGTGGATGATCAACAAGCTGGTCAAGTGCCAGGTCAACGCCATCATACTGAAATCCTCGGAGTCGCAGGTCGTCGAAAAAGCGGTGCACGCCGTGATCAACGACCGATCGTATTGTTGCCCCCGGTTCGACCACATCAGCCGCCAGTTGCGCAACGGCAAGAACTCGGAACTCCCGGAAGACAATCCAACAAAGCGTGAATTCGACGTACTCAAAGCGATCGCCCAGGGGCTCAACACTCCCGAAATCGCCCAAGCGCTGGGTATCAGCGTGAATACCGTAGAAACCTACCGCAAGCAGCTTTTCTTGAAATTTGGCGTCCGGAACGTCGTCGAGCTGACAATGAAAGCATTGGCCAAAGGGTGGATAACGGTCGAAATATGACCGTATCGCGGTAAACCGTGATATTCTCTTTTTTTCTAATCCGGAACTTTGTGGAAATCACAGGAGTTCATTATATGGGTGAAGAAAATAGAGAATACAGGTTGCTTATTCATTGCGGGCTGCATCAAATACGGGAAGGGTTCGAGGCGAATATCAAAAAACTGCCTTTTCCCGTCGAAACACATTACGCGGATCTGTTGCAGGACGGAATAGCGTCCAAACTGAAGTATGACCCGCATATCATCGTGATCCTGCAGCACGACAGCGATTCGGATTACCTGCTGCCGTTGAAGGTTAGGTTCTTCGCCCGGGACTATCCACTCCTGGTGGTGGCGCCAGCCATCCCTGACAATTACTACCATTTTCTCAAGTTACTCGGCGTCGACCACATCGTCCAGCTACCTGTCGACGACCATTCGATCTGCCACACCATTACCTCGATAATAAAGCGAGTGGCTCACGGAAAACCGTGAGAAAGATACGGCGTTAATGGCCGTACTTTGCGGTATACATCGACATAATAACCAAAAAAAATGATCATGAGGAAGAACCTATTATTGATCGCGGCCACTGTTATGTGTGCAGCGGTATTGTCGAATTGCGGCGGTTCGGGTTCGGGCGGTGAGGGCGGCGGTAAAGTCCGTAAGAACGACTTTTTGGGCAACCTGCCTGCATTATACACGAACTACAACGCCGAAAAGACCGGGATGGAGAAGAAGATCGAACAGGAGAGTGAGAAACTGATGGCCGGCGGCGAGAAGAACTACGACAAGGTGCAAAAGCTATTCGACGACCAGAAAATTAAAGAAAAGGCCCTCAAAGAGAAATTCCAGGCCGACGTGAAAGCCGAGATGGAGAAGGTCGTGGGCAAGGATATCCCCGTTACCTTCAGCGAAGAACTGAAAAATTCCGACAAATTTTTCTTCGACGTTCCCGTTGTGAAGGTTGCCGAGCAGAAAGGCGAGCCGCGGCTCGCCATCAGCCTGACGGCCAAAGACAACTTCACGGTCCCCTCGATGAAGGGGTCCGATTACAGCGTTTACTTCCGCCTGGTGGGCAAAGACGGCGCTCCGCTCGAACGCTCGGCTTCGGTGATCCTTCCGGTAAAACTGGACCGTGCCGCGCTGCCGTATATGAAGGGCGAAACGATGATCGACTCGTATGTGGCTTACGGCTTTAACCTAGGCAAGTATCCCGACAGGGCTACGCTTACCGCCGTGGAGTTCATCTCCAAAGAGGAGTACGACGCGTCGAAATAAACGGCAGGCAGAGTGCCGCAGGTTATCTCCCTGCGGCACTTTGTTTTGTTATCATTTTGATTATCTTTGTAAAAGCACACACTTTCCCATATGAAAAAATCTTGCCTGCTGCTTGTGATAGCTGTAATGCTATGCGGCGCGGTCAGCGCCCAGGGATTCCTTAATTCGATAAAAAAAGGGATCGAATCGACTACCGGAATAAAAACCTCGGACGGTACGGTCTTCGTCTATCCCTCCATCGGCGAATGGAAAATGACGCTCGCCGGCTGCCGCGCGCAGTGGGACGACGAGGCCGGGGCAGGCCGCGCCTCGGTCGATATCAACATCGTCAGGCTCATGGGCGGGGATGTAATCAATATGCCCTGCGTATGGACTTCATACAGTGCTGACGGTGCGGCCAAAATAGGCTATAACAGCACAGAAGCCATACCGCTGCCGGATTTTCGCATGGGAAGCGCGGTAAGGGTAACTTTCAGTCTACCAGGTATCCCTAAGGACGCCAAGAGTCTGGACGTGTGGTTCCGCATAGGGAATCTCAACTTCGAGGTGCGGCGCGTCCCGGTTGAATGGGGACAGTATGTGACCGTCGAGGGCGAAGACCCCGACAAACAGGTGGTCGTAGGGGTAGAGACCGAGATCGTACAGGACCCGGACCAGGTAATAGAGCGGTACGTCCCGGGCCAAAAGGGTGCGAAGTCGGTCGAAATATCGAAGACCATTCCCGTCAGCAGGCTTGTGAACGATGAGAAGTACGTTAAGGTAGACTGCTCGAAATATGAGGAAACACAGAAGAAGACGCGCTCGCCCATCCTCGAAAAAGTCACGGTGGTAGATGAAAAATTCGTCTACGCACGTGAAATAAACGTGGAGGTCTTCGAGAAAAATTATCCCTATACCTCGTATTTTTATCTGGGCAACCCCGAGGGCGAGATCATCATTGTGGACGAGGCCATACTGGACAATGAACAGCGGGAATATTCCCTCGCATTCACTTCGACCTATGCTAAGAAATTCCCGTTCTACGACGCTATCCGGCCTATGTGCGAGATGCTGGGGGTGGGCAGCGGCATGTCGACCGCCGCAGGGCAGAAACAGTTGCTTACGCCCGAAAACGCGCCCATCGAGATCAAGACGCTAGCCACCGACTTTTTCAACAACACGCAGAACGGCTATATCATCGCCGTCGATGGAAAACTTGAAACTGCCGACCGCGACCGCCGTGCGCGCGCCCTGCTGCAACAGAACTACCTGCGCTTTTTCGATGAAGGCCTTGCCGCCGAGTTCGTGGGCGAAGACATGGATTGGTCGCCGGTGCGCTTCGAAGACAACTACACGATCGACTTCGGCGAGAAGAAAGTGCCGCTCGCACAGGCGAGTGACGAAAGCAAGGCGCTTTTCAATTATATCAAGGCCAATCACGAGACCGAAACGACCTACTCTTTCTGCGGGGATAACACCGCCAAGAAATACACCTTCGAATACCGCTTTTACACTGACGAGCTGATGGTTTTCGCGATGCTCTACACCCCGCTCACCCTGCGTTTCGACGTGCGCACATTCTACGACGCGCACTCCGATGCGACTTATTTCATCTATTTCTACTCGCTGGGCTACGACAAACCTGGGGTAGAAGGCGCCAAAAGGCTGACCTGGGACCAACTCCGCACCGACATCAAAAAGGCCTGCGGGATTAATATCGACGATTACCTGCTCTCGCCGATGGACGTACTGGTCGAAAAGATGTTCAAAACCTTCCAGGTCGTGAAGATCGACATCGAGGAATTCTTCGCCTATTCGCTGAGCGTGGAGCAGTATATTACCCTGCGCGAGGTGATCACGACCGAAACGCAGGGGCTGCGGGTTGATTGCAGTTGGCTCGATAAGCAGACCACGTCCAAGTGGGTCAAGGATTACATCACCGTGGTCGAAAAGGTCGATAAACCCACCGGCACGCCCGGCAAATGGGTGAAGGAGACCGTTCCGGGCCAATGGTGGCGGATCATCCGCTACATCACCGCCCCTGCCAAAACAGAGCGCAGGGTGTGGCTGCCGGCCTACGTCACCTTCGGGCGCGGCGAGAAGGAAAAGATCGGCCCCGCGACCCCGAAAGCCGCGCCGAAACCTACGGTGGTCAAAAAGCCCGACGTGGAATTCGATAAAGCTCCCGTGCTTAGCGCCTCGTCGGTGCCCTACGTTGCCTTGCAGGATTTCGCCCCTACGGACATCGCCGAGGATGCGCGTTTCGTCTACCTGATCGCCACAGCCGGATACGATGACCGCTCGCTGCTTGCCATTGAAAAACAGACCGGTACGATCAAGAAAGTGAAGGCTGCGCCCGCCGACAAGAGCTCGCATTACCCCCGCAAGGTGGTACGCGACGGTAGCGGCAGGGTGCTGGTCGAGATCGCGCAAGAGGGAGTTTTCCAGTGCGAGGGCTTCAACGAGCCCACGCCGACCAAGCTGCAACTGCGCACCGGCGGCCAATGGGACGAACTGATAAACAGCGAGCTGATCGGGACGATGCCCGGCGGCGGGATGCTGGTATACCGCGGCAATAAGGACCTTGTCATCCAGGATCGCGAAAGCGGGCAGGTCAAGGCGCAGACCGACAAACTGGCGTACAGCCCCTCTAACGACTATAAAAAGAAACTGGCCATACTGCCGGGGAGTGATATAATATATTGTTTCGACCAGTACGCGCAGGGCAAGATCGACCGTTTATCTGGCCTTGAGGGCGGCAACGCCACCCTGACGGCCGGGGACGTAAAGATCGCCCTGGGCGAAAAATACCGCAACATCCTTAAGATTGTGGTAACGCCTTCCGGAAATGCAGTAGCCCTGTCGGATTTCGGGATACACCGCTCGACCGACGGGGGCAAAACATGGAAAAGCATCAACAAGGATAGCTACGACCACACGCTGGTCGACATGGCAGTCGACTCGAAAGAGAACGTCCACGTGATCTACCAGAAAGGCTACGGCAACTACGAATTGCGCACCTATTCGCCCGACCTGACCAAAGGGCTCCTCAGCACTAAGTTACTGTCGACCATCCCGCTCATGCAGCAGGGGAATCCCGTGGCAGGCAAATTCGCCGGCGTGGGGGCAGCGCCCAAGATGCTTTTCGCCGACAGCGCCGGCAACCTGTGGATTCTGGGCGGCGGCAACGAGTACACCCAGGGGCTACTGATCTTCAACCCGGCCGGAATAACTGGATTCCCGGAACTGACCTCAAAACCGTCCGTGGGGATGAAAACCTATTTTTAATTTTCGTGGCACATTCCCCTGATTATAGTTAACCTTAAAAAACAGAACGAAATGGGACTATTAGACAATCTCAAAAAAAAATTCGACGAGATGACCTCGGAAGTGAAAGCCGCGTACCAGGAAGGGTACGAACAGACGGCCGGCAAGCAAGAAGCCGAAGAAACAAAGGCCGAAAACGAAGAAGACGAGGACAAATAAAAACCTAAAGAGATGGCAGTACAAAATACGGACGGCAAATATGTAGGGGCGAACGGCTCCGTACACGACAACCTGGCGAACGCCGAGGCGTCGTTCGCACGTATGTCGGGAGCGACAAACGCGGTCGCGTCAGGCCTGATGGGCAATTTGGGCAGCATGGCCATTTGGGCGATGCTGGGCGCACTAATCGCATTGATAATCCTGATCATCGCGGCGGGTTTGCGCGGCGGGTGGATACTCGCAAAGGCGTTACCGCTCTATCCCCTCGCGATTTTGGCGGCGATCGTCGCTTGGGCGATGGTGAAGAGTTTTTTGCGCATTCCGCTCAAAGGGCTTTTGGCGTTAGTGGCAGCCGCGGCGGTCGGATACTTCGGATGGAAAGGCGCGACCTCGTACTACAATAACAGCAACCGCGTGTTCCCGTCGACATATTCGGCGGATTATATCGTGGGAACGCAGAAAATGCACGAAAAGCGCAATCAAAGGGGAGCCGAATACTCTCTCTCTGCGGACGAGAAAGTTACCGTCAACGGCATCTCATTCAACTTGCAGGAGTTTAACATTACCACCGCCGACGGCAAAACGGGTTGGGTGGCTCGCGAGGCCTTCCCCGACGATGCCGATGAAATGCTGTACCTGTCGGTGGGATTGGATGGCGTGGACGCCTGGGAAATCGGTCGCGACCGCCAGACCGAGCGGCTGATGGGGCGGTTCTACGACATCGAGCAGACAGGCGGCGGGAAAGACCCTATTAGCGGCTACGATATGGTGGAGCACAAGAATTTCACCCTCAAACCCGACGCATTGGGGCGTTTCACAAGGGTCGGGACCCAAGCGCCCATCGTCTACCTCACCCCGAAAGCTGCAAAAAATGGCGAACAGTGGGTGGATAACGGAACGAAAATCACTCTGTACGGGGTGGCCTACGAACCCGACTGCACGGTGATTGCGCTGACCATCATCCCCGGCGAGGTGGTCAAGGATAAGAATGTCCCCTATATTTGGCTTGCCGAGGGAGGCAAGCGCAACTCGCCTGCATGGAAATCGTCGCTCACGGTGACCGACCTGGCCACCGGCGACACGTGGCGCACCCTGCCTGCGGATTACACCGATGCATACACTTCCGAAGGCTCTGTCGAAAAGCGGAAGTACACCCAGTTATTCTTCTTCCCGCCCTTCTCGTCGCACCGGTTTTCGCTTACTCACGGCGGTGTGTCGCCCCTGCCCGACGGCAAAACCAAGTCGGGCTACGGCGGAATTTTGGGTTTGCTCTCCTCGGGCACAAGTATGAGCGGCGAAAACTCCAAATTCTATTTCGACTGGAATTTCGGTGAAGTGAATGTAAAGTAGAGCTGCTGAGAAACCGTTTCATAATACTTATGATAATATGGATGAGGTTGAAAAAACAGAACATAGAAAAGCGAAGGAAGCCAATACGAGAAATGCGGCCTCGGCGGTTGGAGTAGGAAATCTCGCCATTGCGATTGTGCTCATCGGCTTTGGGATTGGTCTGCTATTGGCGTTGATTGCCATACTGCGGAATATGTGGCTGTTTATGATCGAGTTCCCGCTCTTCTGGGGCGTGTTGGTGTTGGGATTGGCCGCGTTGATCGGTATGTTTTTCCTGACCGCACGTTTTTGGCCCTCACTGATCGTGGCGTGCCTGGTCGCTTTCGGGAGTTACAAAGGCGCGGCGGCGATCTACAACAGCCGTTATTTTCCTTCGGTGTACTGCGTCGATTACGTGTGGAAACTGCCCGACGGCTCGATGCCCAAATTCTACGAAAAGCGCAAGTACGGGGGAGCGGAACTCGAAGCGCTAACCCCCGGCCAATGGGTGAAGGTCAATGGTATTACGTTCGATAAAAAGTGGTTCAACGTTACCACTTACAGCACCGGTACGACGGGCTGGGTGGAGCGCGGAGCATTTCCGAAAAAAGCCGCCGACTGGCTGTTCGACCGCATGGGCAGCGACGGCTCGCTGATTCGCCAGATCCCCATTGACCGCCAGGCGGAAGAGTATACGCCAAAGTATCTGGATGATAAGAAATTTAACGCTGCGACGCTTCAAAAATCCGTGCGCGTGGGTGCCACCACGCCTTTTATGAGAATTTCGCGGGAGGATTTAAAAAACGGCACGGATACTTTCTCGCAGTCGGGAATGACCGTTACGTTGGAGCGCATCGCCTACACCCCCGACTGCACGATGATCTGCCTGAGTTTGGATACCCCGGACGATTATTACAAATACCAGTCGTTAGGCCATACGTTCGAAGCGCTTGTGGCCAAGGACCTCGACACGGGAGCGACCTATGACGTTATTCCCGGTAAATACCGTTCCGCAGAATGGGAGGAAGGCGGCAAGGCGAACGTGGTGCTTTTCTTCTGGCCTTTCGCCTCGCGCCACTTTTCGCTGACCCACACCGCCCACCCGCAGTTGGATAAACGTGGCGGTGGACTGCTTGGTAAGCTGGCCTCGGTGGTCTCATTGGGAGGCAAGGTGCAGTACGAATATTTCTCGGACTGGAATTTTCCCGAAGTGAATGTGCGGTAAACCCCTGAACAAGTGAACTCCCCTGCCGCATAGTGACATCGCGGCAGGCATTCCTATTCCCCCAAAAACCGAAATATACTCGGAAATTTCATTAATCCAATTGCCACACCATCCCCTTGCCTGTTGGTAGCGACCAGCCTTTGTATTAAAATAAGCCCTGCAAGGCCACAAAACAAATCGGTAGAAAAATTATCGTTGATTCCGAATACGCTTTAGAGTTGATTAACAGGAAGAACGGAGGCCGGAGATAGATGAGAACGCGAATAGATATAAAAATTCATCACTCTCCTTGTTTGAAAAGACGGGGAGAGGGTTATATTTACCCCAAACCGACAGGTCAAACGGTGTGTGGAACGCATAAAAAACACACCTTCCATCAGGAAAGGTGTGTTAAAAGGCGTGTAATCACACGTAATTGATTAAAAATCAATGGTACTTGGCGGAGAGAGAGGGATTCGAACCCCCGGAACCTCGCAGTTCAACGGTTTTCAAGACCGCCGCAATCGACCACTCTGCCATCTCTCCGGGTGCAAAAGTAATATCCAAAACCGATTCTGCAAAAAATCGGGGGGATTCGCCCGTTCGTCATCCCGAATTCCGTGGGCTAAACGAGGCAAATTTTAACAGAAAAACCGGGAGAATGTGCCGGCATGCGTTTTACGGGCGATTTATTTTTTCAAAAATTATTTTTTAACTTGCAATATTCGGAATATTAATTATATATTTGTGAAACTCCGAACCGATACCCTTAAACCTAATTTATCATAATTATGAACAAATCTCAACTGATTGACGCCATCGCAAAAGAAGCGGGCATCACCAAAGTAGATGCGAAAAAGGCATTGGACGCTTTTATCAAAGTGACCGGGAAAACCCTCAAAGCCGGTGACAAAATCGGGCTGGTAGGCTTCGGTTCTTTCGCCGTGACCAAGAAACCCGCTCGCACGGGTCGCAACCCCCGCACGGGTGCTACCATCAAGATCCCCGCCAAGAACGTCGTGAAATTCAAAGCCGGCGCCGAACTCGGAGCGATCGTTAAGTAATAGTTGCCCCATCGCGCAACTTTAGGAAAGGGCGGCCCCGGGCTGCCCTTTTTTAATGTGAGTTGCGTTAAACAACTCACCTGCCTAGGGGTGGGTAAGGGAGGGGTGATCGAACCTTGCGGCTTTGAAAAAGCCGCTTAACGCGAGTTGGGGATAAGAAATCGCGGGACAACGATCATAGAAGCAAACAGCAAAACGATTTCTTATCCACAACTCACGTTTTTTATGTCCGGGCCAATCCGCCGGGCCTATTGTCCGTTTGGCAAAAAATAGTGATCTTTGCGATCGAATCGCGGCGGGCGCCTCTTCCGGCTCCGCTGCCCATCTGATCACTCCATGCCGAAGAAAAAAGTCATTCTTATCATAGTTCTGTTGCTGCTGGTCGACCAGGCCGTCAAAGTGTGGATCAAAACGCACATGGCCCTCGACGAGAGCATCACCGTGTTTGCCAACTGGTTTTTCATCCGCTTTATCGAGAACCCGGGGGCGGCCTTCGGCTTCGAGCTGGGCGGCGAGTACGGGAAAATCACCCTGAGCCTGGTGCGCATCCTGGCCACGGCGGCCCTGGGGTGGTACATCTCGGTACTGGCTCGCAAGAAGGCTCCCGCGGGGGTGCTGGTGGGCTTCGGGTTGATCTTTGCCGGGGCCCTGGGCAATATCCTTGACAGCGCATTTTATGGTTTGTTATTCTCGGAATCGACGTTGACGAGCGCCGCCACTTTCCTGCCCGAAGGGGGCGGGTATGCCGGATTCCTGCACGGCAAGGTGGTCGATATGCTCTATTTCCCGCTTTTCGAGGGCTTCTTTCCCCGTTGGTTCCCTTGGGTCGGCGGCGAGCACTTCCTCTTTTTCAGTCCCATTTTCAACCTGGCCGACAGTTACATCAGCGTCGGGGTGATCTACCTGATTCTTTTCCAGCGCAAATTTTTCGCCTGATGCCCCGCTTCGAACATCCCGATCCGACGGCTCCGGCGGCCCACCGCACCGGCATCCGGGGTGAGGAGTTGGCGGCCCGTTACCTGCTGCGCGAGGGCTTCGACCTGCGGCACCGCAACTGGCGGCAGGGGCGCTATGAGCTCGATCTGGTGGCCGAGCGTGAGGGGGTACTCCACATTGTGGAGGTCAAAACCCGGGGCGCGGGGTCGCTCACTTCTCCGGAAGAGGCGATGACCCCGGCGAAGTTCGAGGCCCTGCGCCGTGCGGCGCTGTTTTACATGAAGTATCACCGCCTGGATATGGACGTTCAGTTCGATCTGGTGGCTATCGAGATAGACCCTTCGGGCGAGTATGACATTCGTTACTTGCCTGATGTGATGAGCTCTCCCTGGTAGGGGCTGCACATATCGCACACCGCTTTTCACTCATCCTCCTGCGCTCACTTACCTCACGTACTTCAAGTACGCTCCGGTGTGATGCTCGGACGATAAGCAAAACCGACGAAGGAGTGAGCGCAAAGTCAACCGACGAACGCAGCAGGAGCAGAGAGCGCTTGTGGTCTCTGCCCTGCCAGGAGGAGGAAGACCGAAGGTCAACCGCTTGAACTTTGCCGAGCGAGGAGGAGGAAAACGGGCGTCTTTTTGCCCGTTAAATCGCCGCACGCTATGCACAGCCCTGTTCCTGGAGGCTGTGGCACATTATCCCTTTAAAAATCGTTTGATATTCGGACTTTCACTCCATCGTCGCTCCCAGGTGGCGGGGATGGGTGCGGGCTTTGTAGATTTTGATCCAGGGGACGGTGATCGTCTTGTCGGGAGAGAGGCAATGGACGTTGTAGGTCCACCACTCCTCCTCGGCCTTGGTGTAGACCGTTTGGCCGGAGACGGGGTCGTAGCTGACCGACTTGACGTGGGGCGTCCGGACCAAGGAATCCTGCGGGGCGAACACTCCGCTCTCCAGGTCCAGCATGCTCACCCCCTCGTGGTCGGAGACCAGCAGCAGGTCGTTCGAGGCGGCGCTGAGTTCGTGGCCTCCCTCGGCGGGCAGTGTCCAACTGCGCTCCCGCTGGAGTTGCGGGTTGGGGCCATCCCAGTCCCGGAGCGAGTATTCGCGCAGCTCGTCGAAGCCCAGGGCGTAGTAGCGTTGGCGCTTTTCGAGCCAGACGCTGCCGTGTCCCGAGTAGAGGGAATCGCGCCAGAGCACCCGGCCGGGCTCACGCAGGTCGTACACCTCGATGCTGTTGCCCTCGGGGTGGGTCGACAGGGCCACGGCGATGCGGCCTCCCGGCAGCAGGTCGGCCGAGTGGGACATGGGGCAGACGGCCGAAAAGAGCAGGTCGCGGGAGGCCCGGTCGATCAGGGCCACGCCGCCCGCTCCGCAGGTGATCAGGATTTTGCGGCCCTCATCCACGAATTTGCACTCGTCCAGGTTGCTGAAATGGGGGAGCATTTCGGCCGGGATCTGGTCGGCCGCCCCGCTTACTTCCCACCTCCACAACTCTTTGATTTTATATCCTTGAGAAGCATCTCCGTCCACGATCAGCAGGGTCTGGTCGCCGCAGAGCATGATCTCGCCCAGGGGTTTTTCCGTGGGCCCCCGGTGGCAGGCCTCCAGCAACAACAGGCTCAGAATCAGGTATTTCTTCATGGTTCGAAAAGTTTCAACAAATTTATCGATTCGCGGGCGGAATTCAAAGGGGGTAAAGCGATAAACGGTATCAATTTTGTATCTTCCTGGCAGATAAAAGGAAACTGCACACTACTGACTCCCTCTCGTGTTCAAAAAAATATCCAAATATGTCTTGTGGCTGCTGCTCGGCTTGTTCGCGCTGGGCGTGCCGCTGGCCGCGTCGCTCTACCTACCCCCCGTGCAACGCCTGGCTACGGGGCAGATCGAGTCCTACGCGCGGCGCGAGCTGGGGCTGCAACTCGAGCTGGGGCGGCTGCGGTTGGGTTTTCCGCTGAACCTGCGGGTGGATAGTCTGCTGCTCCGGGACGCCGGGGGCGATACCCTGCTGCGTCTCGACCGCCTCCGGGTCCAGGCGGCCCTGTGGCCCCTGCTGCGGGGCCAGGTGCGGGTGCCGCAACTCGTTCTGGACGGGGTGGGGATGGATTACCGGGATACGCTTTCGGGCCTGCGCCTGGCCGGGAGCCTCGAGCGCCTGGATCTCGGCCCTGTGCGGGTGAACCTGCGGGAGCAGGAGGTGCTGCTCCGGCGGCTCTCGCTCGAGGGCGGGGAGGTGCGCTTGTGGCCGGGGACGAATCCCGAACCGGACACGGCGCAGAAAGAGACACCCGCCTGGCGGATCACGGCCGGGGCCGTCGACCTCAGCCGGGTGGCTTTTGAAATGTATGGAACGAGTGACCTGGGCGTAGCGCTGGACCGCGCCCGGGCGGCCTCCCTGCGGGTGGACCTGGGCGAGCAGCAGGTCGCGCTCGGGCGGCTCCGGATCGAAGGGGCCGATGCGCGTTACCTGACTGCTCCCGGAACCGTCCCCGATACGACCGCCGTTGCGGACACTTCTGAAAACCTTCCCTGGACCATTTTGCTGGAGCGCCTGGACCTCTCCGCTCGCCATCTCCTGTACGGAAATTCCGAGAAAAATTCTCCCACCGGGCGCTTCGACCCGCAGCGCATCGAAGTGGATAGCCTCGAGCTGCGCCTCGACTCGCTCTACAACCGGGGCGCCGAACTCTCCGGGCAGCTCCGGACACTGGCCCTGCGCGAACGCTCGGGCCTGGAGGTGCGCGGGGCTTCGGGCGGCTTCGCCTTCGACACGGCGGAGCTGCGCCTGGATGATTTTTCGTTGACTACGCCGCAATCCTTCTTGACGCTTGCCGGGGAGGCGGACGCGGCCTTGCTGCGGGGGCAGCCCGAGGCTCCCTTGGCCCTGCAACTGGACGCCCGGCTGGCTGCCGCCGACCTCTTCCGCTTTTATCCCGGCACGCCTTCCCTGCGGCAGACGCTGCGCGGGCAAACGCTTACGTTGAAAGGCTCCCTGGATGGAAACCTGCGGCAGTTAGACCTGTACGGCGTCAATCTCGGCATGCCGGGGCACATCACCTTAAACCTCGACGGCCCGGTGCGCTCACTGGACGATCCCGCCCGCCTGGGGGGTGATCTGAGGCTTCGGGGACGTTTTACGAAGCTCGATTTTCTGAAAGCGCTGATTCCGGACACCGCCCTGCGCCGCAGGATCGCCCTGCCGCCGAGGATGGACCTCTTTGGCCGCCTCGCTTGGGGTGGGGGACGCTATGCGCCTGATTTGACCCTGGGCGTGGACACCGCCCGGATGGAAGTTTCCGGGAAAGTGGACCTGCGCAAAACGGAGTACGAGGGTCATCTTTCCCTCCAGGATTTCCCCCTGGGGGCCTTCCTGTCGCAGGACTCCCTGGGGCTGGCGACGGCCCGCATCGAGGCCCGGGGCCGGGGCTTCGACCCCGCTGCCGAGGGGGCCGGGGCCCGGATAGAGGCTTTTGTCGAGCAATTCGAATACCGGGGGTATAGCTACGACAGCATCACGTTGAACGCTTCTCTTGAGGACCACCGCCTGAGCGGAAAACTCAGCAGTGCCAGTGAAGCCCTGCAACTGAACCTGGGCCTGCAAGGGACGATCCGCCCCGGCGAGTACGCCGCCCGCCTGGAGGGCCGGGTGGGGCGGCTCGATCTGCAGCGCTTGGGCTTCGTGCCCGATCCGCTTGACGGCTCCTTCCACCTGGGCGTGGACGCGGGAATAAAGCCTGGCAGCGAGTACCGGGCCGAAGTGATCTTCGACAGCATCCGCATGACGCACAACCACCTGACCGACTCGCTCAAGCGGACGGCCCTGAGGGCCCGCTCCGGGAAGGATTCCACCGCCTTAAGCCTTCGCTCGGGCGACCTGGCCGTCGATTTCTCGGCTCCCCTCCCGCTCGATTCCCTGGGCGGCGCCCTGACCCTGTTGGGTCGGCAGGCCACCTCCCAACTCGATTCGGGACACTTGGATATGGTCTCTTTGCAGGAGGCGATGCCTCCCTTTCGCCTCGACGCCACGGCCGGGCGCAACAACCTGATCCACTTCCTGCTGAAAGAAAAGAACATCAATTTCCAGGCCCTGCAAGCCTCGGTGGCCACCGACGCCGCCGCCCCCTTCCGGGCTACGGCCCGGGTCGAGGGCTTGCAGGCGGGAGCCCAGTTGATAGACACCCTCTCGCTTTCGCTGCGCCGCCGCGAGCAGGCCCTGGATTACCACCTGAGGCTGGGCAACCGCCCCCGCGAAAGCAGCCCCGTCACGCTGATCGCCGCTTCGGGCTTCCTGGAGGGGAACCGGGCGGAGGTCGACTTGCTGCAGCGCGACCGCACCGACAGCACGGGCTTCCGCTTCTCGCTCGAAGCCCTCCTGCTGGATTCGGCCCTGCGCCTTTCCCTTGGCCCAGACCCGCTTTTCGGCTACCTGCCTTGGACGGTGAACGCCGACAATTCTTTGTTGCTGTATCGCGACCGCCGCATCGAGGGCAACCTCGACCTCACGCACGGTTCCCAGTACGTCCGCCTAAGCCAAGCCACCCTCTCTGAGGTCACCCGGCAGGCCCTGCGTGTGCAGATGGGCGGGATCGACCTCGGGGAACTCCTGGGCCTTTTCCCGGGGACGCCTCCCCTGGCGGGACGGCTTTCGACGGATCTCACCCTGGGCATGGATTCCACGGGCATGGCCATCCAGGGCCGCGCGGGGGTGGACAGCCTCCACTACAACCGCCAGCGGGTGGGTGATCTGGCTCTCCAACTGGGCTTCCTCACGGACAGCCTCCGGGGCCGGAAGCTGGACGCCGACCTGCGCCTGGACGGGAAGCCGGTCCTGACAGCCGGGGGCACCCACACGCCCCGGGCCGAGCAATCGCTCGACCTGAAGCTCGACATTCCGGGTCTGCCGCTCGCTTCGCTCAATGCCTTCCTGCCCGCCGATGCCGCCCGGTTGACGGGGACCCTGCGCGGTAAGCTGCATGTGGGCGGCTCTGAGCTCCATCCGCTGTTGGACGGCAGCCTCTCCCTCGATTCGGCCACGCTCCGGGTCCCGGCTGCCGCCACCTCCTTCGGCCTCTCGCCGGAGCCGTTCTCGATCGTGGGCAGCCAGATCACTTTCAAAAACTTCGGGCTGGTGGCCCCCAGCGGCAAACGCCTGGCGCTGGACGGCACTCTCGACCTGCGCGATAGGACGCAGCCGCTGGTGGATCTCAGTGTGAAAGCCTCGGCCTTTCCGCTGGTCAACTCGCCCCGCAACAACAACTCGATGGTCTACGGCAAGACCGACGCGGACATTGACCTGAAGGCCCGTGGAAAACTCAGCGACCTGACCGTGCGGGGCGACCTGCGTCTGCTCTCGAGCACCAACATGACCTACACCCTGCGCCAGTCGCCCGTGGAGGTGAAGGACCAGAAGCAGCACATCGTCACCTTCGTCTCGTTCAGCGACTCGGCCGCCTTGGCCCGTCTCGACGACGAACCCGGAGCCCGCATCTGGGGGATGGACGTGCAGGTGGGCATCCACATCGAGGACCGCGTCCGGGCGACGGTCAACCTCTCCGAGGACGGCGAGAACCGCATCGCCCTGGAGGGTGGCGGGGACCTCCATTTCTCGATGAATCCCCAGGGGGATACCCGCTTCACGGGGCGTTACTCACTTTCGGAAGGAACCGTGGTCTACAACTTCCCGGTGGTGGGCCAGAAGGAGTTTCAGGTCCAACAAGGCAGCTACGTCGATTGGCGGGAGTCGGTGACCGATCCCACGTTCAACATCACGGCCGTCGAAAGCGTCCAGACCAGCGTCTCGAGCGACGACCAGGGCTCCCGGAGGGTGACTTTCGAAGTGACCGTCACGGTGCGCAATTCGATCAAGAACATGGCCATCGCCTTCGACCTGGCCGCTCCGCAGGACCTGATCATCCAGAACCAACTGCTGGCCCTCTCGCCCGAGCAGCGCTCGACCCAGGCCATCGCCCTGCTCGTTTACGACACCTACACGGGCCCCGGTACCTCGGCCCACCTCGACGCCAACACACCGCTCAACGCCTTCATCGAGAAGGAGATGAACAAGTGGGCGCGCAACACCCTGCGCTCCGTGGACCTCTCCTTCGGGGTCCAGGACGTGGACGACAAGAGCACCGGCGGGAACGAGCACACCGATTATTCCTACAAATTCTCGAAAGACCTCTTCAACGACCGGGTGACGGTCTCCATCGGGGGCAAGGTCAGCAGCGACGCCACCACCAGCGAGGACCTGAGGCAGAACATCGTGGACGACGTCTCGGTGGAATACCGCCTGAGCAAGGGCGACAACACCTACCTCAAGATCTACCGCTACACCACCCAGCCGAGCATCATCGAGGGGGACGTCACCGAAACCGGGGTGGGCTTCGTGGCCCGCAAGCAGCTCAACAAGCTGGGCCACCTCTTCCGCCTGAGGCGTACTCCCGACCAGAAACAGCAGCGTGAGGAGAAAAAGGCCTTCAAGAAGCAGCTTAAGATGCAGCAGGACTCCCTGCCCGCCGCCGATACCCTCCCACAACTAACTCCTGCCAGCCATGAATAGGGCCCTCCGACATATCCTCTGCGCCCTGGCCTGCCTCTCGCTGGCGGCCTGCTCGACCACCAAGCGGTTGGGCCGGGACGAGGTGCTCTACACCGGGATCAAGAAGATCGAGATCACCACGGCCGACAGCCTCCCGAAGATCCCCGCGGACGTGCTCTCCGACGTGCGCGACCCGCTGAGCGTCAAGCCCAACAACCCGCTCTGGGGCGCCCGACTGCGCACGCCCCTGCCCATCGGGCTGTGGGCCTACAACGCCTTCTACACCGAGAAGGAAAAGGGTTTTAAGCATTGGCTCTACGAGCGCTTCGCCAAGCCTCCGGTGCTCATTTCCAACGTGCAGCCCGACCTGCGTGCGGGCATGGTGCGCGATGTGCTCGACAACAACGGCTACTTCAACTCCTCGGCCACGGCCGAAATCCTGCCCCGGGGGGAGAAAAAAGCCAAGGTGCGCTATAGCGTCGAGGTGGCCCCGCCCTGGTATTACAGCCGGATCACCTATCCCGAGCCCACGGGGCCCATCACCCGGCGCATCGACAGCCTGCGCCCCGGCTCCCTGCTGCACGTGGGCAGCCGCTACGACATCGACACGCTGATGAACGAACGGGTGCGCATCACCAACGCCCTGCGCAACGAAAGCTATTATTATTTTCGACCCGATTACCTCGAGTATCTGGCCGATACCACCGAGGCCCGCTACCGGACAGATATGCGCATGATCCTCGCCAAGGGGACCCCCGAGGCGGCGCTCAGGCCCTACCGCACGGGCCAGGTGCGCGTGTCGCTCTCCAACCCCCTGGGGGGGGCGCTCGACTCGATGGAAATCAACGGCATCCGGGTCACCTACCAAACGCCGCTGAAGATCCGGCCGAAGGTCCTGCAAAAAAGCCTCTTCGTCCGCCCCGGGGCCCCGGCCCGGCTCGACTCGATCAACGCCACGCTCGACGCCCTGACCCGGCTCGAGATCTTCCGCAACGTCTCCCTCGGCGTCACCCCCCTCGACTCGCTGCGGGGTGCCGACTCGCTGGACATGTTCCTCTCGGGCACCTTCGACGCCCCCCTGCAGGCCGAGTTCGAGGCCGACTTCATGAGTGAGTCGAACAGCTTCATCGGTCCGGGCCTGATCTTCGGGGTCAAGCACAAGAACCTCTTCGGGGGCGGGGAGGTGCTGGGCGTCCACCTCAACGGGAGCTACGAGTGGCAGACGGGTAACTCGAGCTCCGGGGCCAACTCCTCCAAGGTCAACTCCTACGAGTTCGGCCTGACCGGCTCGCTCAGCTTCCAGCGCCTGCTGCTGCCCCGCTTCCTGCGGCGCAACGAGGCCCCCGGCTCGCGCACAACCTTCCGCCTGAGCTCCGATTTGTTGCAGCGGCCCAAGTACTTCACCATGCTCTCGCTGGGGGCTTCGATGGGCTACGAGTTCAAGAGCTCGCCCCGCAGCACCCACAAGCTCAACCTGGTGGACTTCAACTTCAACGACCTGCTGCGCACCACCTCGGCCTTCGATTCCACCATGCAGGCCAACCCGGCCATGGCCCTCAGCTTCGAGAACCAGTTCATTCCGGCCAGCTCCTACACCTACACCTACGACCGCCACACGGGACTGGGCAACATGAACCGCTTCGTCTGGAAGACCACTTTCAAGCCCTCGGGCAACCTGCTGGCGGGCATCTACGCCCTGGCCGGCTCGACAGGGACGAAGAAGATCGCCGGAAATCCCTTCTCGCAGTTCGTCAAGGGGACCACCGAACTGAAATTCTACCAGCACGTCGGGCCGAAGAACACCCTGGTCTTCCGCCTCTACGCCGGGGCCGGGTACGCCTACGGCAATTCGACGGTGATGCCCTACAGCGAGCAGTTTTACTCGGGGGGCTCGAACAGCATCCGCGCCTTCAGCTCCCGCTCCCTGGGCCCGGGCAGCTACCGCGCCCCGGAGGATGACCCCACGGGCTACTACGACCAGACGGGGGATTTCAAGCTGGAGGCCAACATCGAATTCCGCTTCCGCATCATCGGCATCCTCTCGGGGGCCCTGTTCGTGGACGCGGGCAACATCTGGCTGCTCGAGAACGACCCCGAGCGTCCGGGCGGGCAACTGACCCTGGGTAATTTCTGGAAGGAGATCGCCCTGGGCACCGGGACGGGCCTGCGCGTGGACCTGGGCTTCCTGGTGGTGCGCGGCGACTTGGGGATTGGTATCCATACGCCCTATCCTAATCCGGATAAGCCTGGCTACTACAATATTCCGTCATTTAAAGATGGTCTCGGTTTTCACCTGGCCATCGACTATCCATTCTGATTTTTATCACAAAGTGCAACGGTTTCCGAAAAATTTTCTACCTTCGGGACACTTATTTTGTAGAAATTATCATACAACTATGAACCTGGGAGAAAAAATACACGGGTTGGTCGCTCCGACGGTGACCCCTATGGATAGCAAAGGCGACGTGGACCTGGCCGTGCTGGACCGCTACGCGAAATTTATGATCGACCGGGGCGTCTCGGGCGTGTTCCTCTGCGGGACCACCGGCGAGAGCCTCTACCTGGATACCGCCGAGCGCAAGCGCGTGGCCGAAGCCTGGATGCCCTACGCCGGACAATTGGACGTACTGGTGCACGTGGGTAGCGTCAGTTACAAGGAGGCGGGAGAACTCGCCCGCCACGCCGAGCAGATCGGCGCCCACGCCATCTCGGCCATGGGTCCCTGCTTCCTTCCTCCCAAGCGCGCCGAGGAACTGGTGGCCTTCAACAAACTCATCGCCGCCGAGGCTCCCCGCACGCCTTACTACTACTACCACATCCCCGGCACCTCGGGCGTAACGGTCGACATGGCCGAATTTCTGCGCCTGGCCTCCCGCGAGATTCCCACCCTCAACGGGATCAAATACACGTCTTATAATACCATGGAGATGCAGGAATGCATCGACTTCGAAAACGGGCGCTACAACATCCTCCACGGCCACGACGAGACCCTGCTTATGGGTCTGGTGCTGGGCGCCACGGGCGGGATCGGAACCTCGTATAACGTGACGGCCCCCCTGTTCAACCGCCTCATCGCCGCCTTCAAGGCCGGGGACATGGCCCAGGCCAAGGCCCTGCAAGGCGAAGCCAACCGCTTTATCCAGGTCATGATCAAGTACGTCAACTCGGTGGTCAGCATCAAGGCCATCCTCTCGATCATGGGCATCGACTGCGGTCCCTGCCGCCTGCCGCTGCGTAACCTGACCCCCGCCGAGATGAAAGAGCTGGAAGCCGATCTGAAAACCTTCGACTGGCTCTCATGAGTACCTTCACCTGGCTGGATTGGTTGGTGATCGCCCTGTTCCTGGGGGTCTCGCTCTGGATCGGCTACGCCTCCTCGCGCAAGACCAAGACCGGGGACGACTACGCCCTGGGCGGCCGCTCGATGAACTCGGCGATGATCGGCATCTCGCTCTTCGCCACGCTGCTCAGCACGCTCAGCTACCTGGCCTACCCGGGCGAGATGATCAAGTACGGTCCGGTCTGCGCCCTGGGGCTGACCGCTTTCCCGGTGGCCTACTGGATCGTCAGCCGCTTCCTGATCCCCAAGTTCATGAGCCTGAGGGTCACCAGCGCCTACGAAATCCTCGAGATCAAGCTGGGCAAGGGCACCCGCACCCTGGCGACGGTCTTTTTTCTCTCGCTGCGTTTCCTGTGGATGTCCACGATCATCTACGCCACCGTCTCCACGGCCCTGCTGCCGATCCTGGGCGTATCTTCGGCCTGGGTGCCGCTGCTGAGCCTGATCCTGGTGGGCATTACGGTGATTTACACCACCATGGGAGGGCTGAAAGCCGTCGTGATGACCGACGTGATCCAGAGCGTGGTGATGTTTCTCGGGGTGCTGCTGACCATCGGGGTGATCATTTATAAACTGGGCTCGCTGAAAATCCTCGGCGATCCGAGTTTGTATGCCCACTGGGACCCGATCAGCTTCCGCATCGATGCCACGCAGCGCATGACCGTGGGCAACATCTTCATCATGAACCTCGTCTGGCAGGTCTGCACGGCGGGCTCCGACCAGATGGCCATCCAGCGCTACCTGGCCACCAAGGACACCCGCGCGGCGGTGCGCTCCTACGGCATTTCCATCGGGACCTCCTGCCTGATCCAGATACTGCTGGCCGTCGTGGGGCTGATGGTGATGGCCTACTTCACGGTGTTCCCCGAGACGATGGCTCCCGGCACCACCCTCTTCGGGGATGCCGACTCGCTTTTCCCGCGCTTTATCTTGATCGGCCTGCCCACGGGCGTCACGGGCCTGATCGCCGCGGCCATCATGGCGGCGGCCATGTCCAGCGTCTCCTCGGGGCTCAATTCCTCGGCCGTGGTCATCCAGCAGGACGTGCTGGGCCGCCGCCGCAAGGAGGGGCAACCCGCCGACGCCACGGGCGACCTGCGCCGCATCCGCCGCATCTCCGCCCTGCTGGGCATCGTCGTGGCGCTCTGCTGCTACCTGATCTCCTACGTCTCGGGCAACCTGCTCGACGTGGTCATCAAGGTGGTCAACCTGGTGGTGGCCCCCCTGTTCGTGCTCTTCTTCATGGCCCTGTTCGTCCCCTTCGCCACCAACCGGGGCACCGTCTTCGGGGGGCTGCTCTCGATGCTGACGGCCGTGCTGATCGCCTTCTTCGAAATTTTCAATATTACGGCCCTGTGGATTATGCCCTGCGCCTTGGTGGTCGGGATCGCCTCGGCCACGTTGTTCAGTTATATAGAAACTTCGCTGATGAAAAAGTAGTAGGCGTACCTTACTAATAGAGCAGCGGCCACCTTCTCCCGAGGGTGGCCGCTGTTTATTTCCAACTTTATTGTCCGAGAAAGTAGGTCGCCGGAGGCGAAACTTCTAGTAACAGGAATGCTTTTCCGTTATTTCTTCAGCAAAGGCTTCAAAAATTGCCCGGTATAGCTCTTCTTGACCTTGGCAATCTCCTCGGGCGTTCCGGTGGCGAGCACCTGCCCCCCGGCGCTGCCCCCTTCGGGACCCATGTCGATGAGGTGGTCGGAGACCTTGATCACGTCGAGGTTGTGCTCGATCACGATCACCGTGTTGCCTTTCTCGACCAGCTTGTCGAGCACGCCCAGCAGCACCCGCACGTCCTCGAAATGGAGGCCCGTGGTGGGCTCGTCCAGGATGTAGAGTGTGCTGCCCGTGTCGCGCTTGGCCAGTTCGGCCGAGAGCTTGATGCGCTGGCTCTCGCCCCCCGAGAGGGTGGTGCAGGGCTGGCCCAGGCGCAGGTAGCCCAGGCCCACGTCCTGGATCGTCTTGAGCTTCATGTGGATCGTCGGCAGGGCTTCGAAAAAGGCCACGGCCTGGTTGACGGTCATGTTGAGGACCTCGCCGATGTTCTTCCCCTTGTACTTGACTTCCAGGGTCTCGCGGTTGTAACGCTTGCCCCCGCAGGCCGGACAGGTGACGTAGACGTCCGGGAGGAAGTTCATCTCGATGGTCTGCACGCCCGCGCCCCGGCAGGTCTCGCAGCGCCCGCCCTTGACGTTGAAGGAGAAACGCCCGGCCTTGAAGCCGCGCACCTGGGCGTCGGGGGTGGCCTCGAAGAGCTTGCGGATGTCCCCGAAGACGTTCGAGTAGGTGGCAGGATTGCTGCGGGGCGTGCGCCCGATGGGCGCCTGGTCCACCACCACCAGCTTGTCGATCAACTCGATGCCCTCGATGCGGTCGTGCTCGAGGGGTTGCTCGTAGGCGCGGTACAATTCGCGGTTGAGGGCCGCCTTGAGCGTGGCGTTCACCAGGCTCGACTTGCCGCTGCCGCTCACGCCCGTGATGCAGATCATCTTCCCGAGCGGAAATTCCACGGTTACGTTTTTCAAATTATTCCCTCGTGCTCCATGCACGGTAAGATGCTTTCCATTGCCTGCCCGGCGTGTGGCGGGCACTTCGATCCGGCGGCGACCGCTGAGGTAGTCGGCCGTGATGCCTTCCGAATGTAAAATCTTTTCGGGCGTTCCCACGGCGACGATCTCGCCCCCGCGCACCCCGGCCAGGGGACCCACGTCGATCACCCAGTCGGCGCTGCGGATCATCTCCTCGTCGTGTTCGACCACGATCACCGAGTTGCCCGCGTCGCGCAGGGCCTCGAGGCTGCGGATCAGCTTGATGTTGTCTCTCTGGTGGAGCCCGATGCTGGGTTCATCGAGGATGTAGAGCACGTTGACCAGCTTCGAGCCGATCTGCGTGGCCAGGCGGATGCGCTGGCTCTCGCCCCCCGATAGGGAGCGCGAACTGCGGCTCAGGGAAAGATAACCCAGGCCCACGTCCAACAGGAAATGCAGCCGCTCGCGGATCTCCTTGAGTATCTCGCCCCCGATTTTGCGCTGCCGTTCGGAGAGCCGTTCTTCGACTCCTTCCATCCAGCCTCCGAACTCTTCGATGCTCAGGGCCGAAAGTTCGGCGATGTTGCGCCCGTCGATCCGGAATTGCAGCGCCTCGGGCTTGAGCCGTGAGCCGCCGCAGGCCGAGCAGACCCGCCGGACGACGAACTGCTCTTTCCAGTTGCTGCCTTTGGTCGAGTTTTCGTCCTCCTGTTGTTTTTCGATGTAGTCGGCCACGCCGTTCCACGATACCAGGTAGTTGCCCGTGCCGCCCAGCTCCCTGGCGTCGATGTGCAGGGGCTCAGTGTCGCCGTAGAGGATGGGGTTGAGGGCCTCGTCGCCCAGGCTGCCCACGGGGTCGTCCAGGGTGAAGTCGTACTTGCGGCCCAGGGCTTCCAGCAGGGCGAACTGCAGGT
>JAVBNV010000011.1:0-103520 GCA_031551325.1 Alistipes sp. | reverse complement strand
CTGCACTATTACGTCGAAACGACCCCCGTCCCGTTCGATCGGCTCGAATCGGCCCTGCAGGCCAAGCTCGAAGGCAAGGAGGACCCCACCGTCTCGCTGCATTGCGACAAGTCGGTGGCCGTGGACGAGGTGGTCAAGGTGATGAACATCGCCAAGAACAACAAGTATAAACTGATTCTGGCCACCAGCCCGAATTAACGCAAGGCACTTTTTCGGCGATGACCGATTACCAGCAGGAGGACAAGACACAGGGACGGATCGTGGGAGGGGGAGCTACGCTTCTCTACTTCTTGGTCATCGCCCTGCTGTTGCTGTTCCTGCGCTTCTCGATCGCCCTTCCGGAGGAGGAAGGGGACGGGCTGATGATCAACTTCGGGAATGTCGCTGAGGCCGCTCCGGGCGAGGACCTGGATGCCAACGACGAGATCGCCGATGCCGCCCAGCGGCCTTCGCCCCCGGCCGAATCCACGGAAGAGGTGCTGACCCAGGACCACGAGGAGGCCCCGGCGGTGCAGCCCACCAAGCCCAAGCCGAAGCCCAAACCCCAGGAGAAACCCAAGCCCGAGACCCCCACCAAACCCACCGACCAGCCCCCCGCCGAAAAGCCGCGGGAAGTGAACCGGCGGGCCCTCTTCCCCGGACGCACGGCCGGCAGCACCTCCACCAGCGAGGGCACGGGCAGCGGACAGGGCAACCAGGGCGACCCCGCGGGCGATCCCTCGGGCAGCCACGACGGTACGGGCACCGGGACCGGCGGACAGGGGACCTTCTCGCTCTCCGGACGTTCCCTGCTGGGGGCGCTGCCCCGGCCCGATTACGGGGCCCGGGACGAGGGGCGCGTGGTGGTGGAGATCACCGTGGACCAGCAGGGCAAGGTGATCGCCGCGGCCTACCGCTCGGTGGGCTCGACCACCCAGAACAGCACTTTGGTGAACGCCGCGCTGAAGGCCGCCCGCCAGGCGAGGTTTAATGTGGATGAGAACGCGGCCGTGTCACAAAGAGGGACCATCACCTATAATTTCCGCCTCCAATAGGCTGGCGTGCTTAACAGTTTGGATTCCATGAAAAAGGCTATCCTTCTTGTTTGCTTTCTTTGTTCGGTGGCAGCCCTTCCTGCCCAGCCCGCGCTGCATTTCGCGCAGACCGAGCAGAACGCCGGGACGATCCCCGCGCGGGGAGAGGCGGTCGTGCGCGAGTACGCCTTCACCAACACCGGCGATGAACCGCTGGTGATCACCGGGGCCGCGACCACCTGCTCCTGCACCAAGGTCACCTACCCCAAGAAACCCATCCTGCCCGGAGAGGGCGGCACGATCATCGTCCGCTACGACCCCCGCAAGCAGTTGGAGGGCCAGGTCTACAAAACCATCCAGGTCTACTCGAACGATCCTGCCGGACGCAGCGTGATCCTCTTCCGCGGCGAAGTGAAATGAGCCGGAAACCCTTTTCTCAAGAGCCTGCCGACGCAGGCTTTTTTTAATTACCTTTGTTAGACCTTTGATTCAGCATACCATGAAAAACATTCTGATTCGCAACTGCACTGTCCTTCCCATGACGGCCTCCAAAGAGGCTTCCGAAAAATACTACACCGGCGACGTGGGCATCTCCGGGGGCCGCATCCTCTTCGCCGGCCCTTCCGAAGCGGTGCGCGAGCAGGCGGAAGCCTTTGCCCGAAGCCAGGCCGGGACTCTGCAAGAAATAGACGGCACGGGCAAGGTGCTCATGCCGGGGCTCGTCAACCTGCACAACCACGTCTCGATGACCCTGCTCCGCGGCTACGCCGACGACATGGCCCTGATGCCCTGGCTGACCGAAAAAATCTGGCCCTTCGAGGCCAAGATGACCGCCGGGGACGTCTACCTGGGCGCCCGGCTCGGGATCGCCGAGATGCTGCTGGGCGGGACCACCACCTTTGTGGACATGTACTGGCACGCCGGAGAGGTGATCCGTGCCGCCCGCGAGGGAGGCATCCGTGCCGTGGTCTGCCCCACCTTCGTGGAGGCCAGCTACGACGCCTTTGAACAAGAGGCCCTCGGAATTTTCGAAGATCCGGTTCTGAAAACCAATGACCGTGTACGCGTACGCATAGCCCCCCACGCCCCCTACACCTGCCCGCCCGAGACCTGGCGCAAAGCCCTCTCCCTGTGCGAACGCTTCGGTGTGGGCATCCACACCCACCTGAGCGAGACCCTCGACGAGCAGCGCATCATCCTCGAGACCTACGGCAAAAGCCCCTCCGAGTACCTGCGCGACCTGGGCGTCTTCGACGTTCCGACCCTGGCGGCCCACTGCGTCCACCTGAGCGATTCGGACATTGATATCCTGCTCGAAAAGGGCGTCTCCGTGAGCCACAATCCCCAGAGCAACATGAAACTCGCCAGCGGCGTGGCCCCCGTGGCCCGGATGCTCCGGCGCGGCCTGACGGTGGGCTTCGGCACCGACGGCCCCTCCTCCAACAACGACCTGGACCTGTGGGAAGAGCTGCGCACCGGCTCCCTGCTCCAGAAAGTCGCCACCGGCGACCCCTGCGCCCTCCCGGCCTACGAGGTGCTCCAAATGGCCACCGTAAACGGCGCCCGCGCCCTCGGCCTGGCCGGGGAACTGGGCATCGTGGCCCCCGGAGCCAAGGCCGACCTGATCCTCGTGGATTTTTCGAAACCCCACCTGAGCCCCTACTATGACCTGGTCGCCAATTTGGTTTACAGCGCCAAGTCCTCCGATGTAGATACCGTTATCGTCGACGGAATTATCCGCGTGCAAAACAAGAAACTCATAGATACAGACTTGAATTCCCTCTGTGTTCAAACCCAACAACGGGCTATGGAGCTCCGGGCGTTGGTCTGAACCGGCCAGAAACTGGCGCTTTTGTAAAAGCGCCGCAAAACTTTAGGGCGATACTCCGTATCGCATGACTGACTTTGATCAGTTTTATATAGATTATAAATAGATGCCCCCGCGATCTTTGGATCGCGGGGGCATCTATTTATAACCTACTTAGGCTAACTAAGCTAATCATGGGAAACGTAGTTTCCCTTAAAAATTTTTGGGCCCCTTTTTATAAAAAGGGGCAGTCTTCAGGTCAGCGTTCGAAAGTCAGCGCTTCGCCCAGTATGGAATCGTCGAGAACCCCGTTTTTATAGGCGACATGGCCGTTGACCAAAGTGTGGGTGATCCGGTGGGAGAACAACACACCTTCGAAGGGCGACCAGCCACAACGGTAGAGGATGTTCTCGGGGCCGACCGTCCAGGGGGACTCGGGGTCGACCAGAACGATATCGGCGAAGTAACCTTCGCGCAAAAAACCGCGCCGGGCCACCTGGAAGCGGCGGGCGGGGGCGTGGCACATTTTGTCGACCACCTGTTCGAGCGTGAACAGGCCCTGGGCGCAGAACTCGAGCATGGCCGGGAGCGAGTGTTGCACCAGAGGGCCGCCCGAGGGGGCTTCGAGGTAGGGACGCTGCTTTTCTTCCAGGGTGTGGGGGGCGTGGTCGGTGGCCACGACGTCCACCTTGCCGTTGAGCAGGCCCTCTCGCAGGGCCTCGCGGTCGGCGGCCGTCTTGATGGCCGGATTCCACTTGATGCGATTGCCCAGGCGGGCGTAGTCCTCGTCGCAGAACCAGAGGTGGTGGACGCAGACTTCGTTGGTTATTTTCTTCTCGGCCAGCGGTTTACTTTCGAATAATTCGAGTTCGCGCGCCGTGCTCAGGTGCAGCACGTGCAGCTGGCTGCCGTAGCGGTCGGCCAGGGCCACGGCCCGTTCGGTGGAACGGTAGCAGGCTTCGACCGAACGGATCAGGGGGTGCATCTCCACGCCGATCTTATCTCCGTATTTCGCTTCGAAGGCGGCCATATTGGCCCGGATCGTGGCCTCGTCCTCGCAGTGGGTGGCGATCAGCACGGGCGAGGAGGCGAAGATACCGGCCAGGGCCTTTTCGTCATCCACCAGCATATTTCCGGTGGAGGAACCCATAAAAACCTTCACGCCGCAGATGTGGCGGGGGTCAATGCGCTCGATCTCGGCGAGGTTGTCGTTGGTGGCGCCCAGGTAGAAGGAGTAGTTGGCCGGAGAAACCTCGGCGGCCCGAGCGAATTTTTCCTCGAGCAGGGCCCGGGTGGTCGCGGGTGGCTTGGTGTTGGGCATCTCCAGGAAAGAGGTGACGCCCCCGGCCACGGCGGCCCGGGATTCGCTGTGGATGTCGCCCTTGTAGGTCATGCCCGGCTCGCGAAAATGGACCTGGTCGTCGATCACCCCCGGCAGCACCCACTGCCCGGCGGCCTCGATGTAGTCGACCTCTTCCCCCGGACGGGGGCCGGGGTAGGGGCCCTCGCCCGTGCGGACGATGCGCTGGCCCTCGATTTCGAGGTAGCCCTCGTGGCGGCGGCCTTCGTTGACGAGGATGCCGCCCCGGATCACCGTTTTTTTCATGGGATTAACGTGAGTTCGATGAAATCAAATGTAGTGCAGTATATTGATCGCGTGAGTTTTTTGAATTCATCGAACTCAAGTTACTTATGCGGTTACGGGGCTGTCGGTAGGCTGCCGGAAACGCCTGAAACGCAGGCCCAGCACGCCGAAGATGGCTTCGTAGATGATGCCTTTGCTCATTTTCGAGGCGCCCTGGGTGCGTTCGGTGAAGATGATGGGGACCTCTTTGAGGGGGAATCCCAATTTCCAGGCCGTGTATTTCATCTCCACCTGGAAGCCGTAGCCTTTCATTTTCACGCGCCCGAGGTTCATGCCGCGCAGCAACTCGGCCGAGTAGCAGACGAATCCGGCCGTGGCGTCTCGCACCGGCATGGAGGTGACCACGCGGACGTATTTCGAGGCGAAGTAGGAGAGCAGCACGCGGCGGATGGGCCAGTTGACGACGTTGACCCCGGTCACGTAGCGCGAGCCGATCACCAGGGCGGCCCCTTCGCGCGCGGCCTGCAGCAGGCGCGGCAGGTCGTCGGGGTTGTGCGAGAAGTCGCAGTCCATCTCGAAGATGTGGTCGTAGCCCCGCTCCAGGGCCCAGCGGAATCCCGCCAGGTAGGCCGTCCCGAGGCCCAGCTTGCCGGGGCGCTCGATCAGGTGGAGGCGTTCGGGGAAGAGCAGTTGTTTTTCCTTGACCGCCGCAGCCGTGCCGTCGGGCGAGCCGTCGTCGATGACGAGCAGATCGAAAGGTTCCGGGAGCGAAAAGACCTTTTCGATCATCGGCCGGATATTATCCAACTCGTTGTATGTGGGGATGATGACCAGGTTTTTCATGCGGGACTGTTTCGGGCGGTGGCGGAAAAGGCCGGTTTGAGAAAAAGACCTATTTCCGCAAATTAGTAAACAAAAATAATAAAATAGTTTTATTTTTCCACATCCGGGGCCGATTCTACGGCTGTAAAATCATTCCGCTCTTCCGGAAATCTCCGGCGCGATCCTCTCATACCCCTTTTCGTTGGGATGCAATCCGTCTCGAAAGAGCGATTCGTCGATGCGCCCATCCCGGCCCAGTAGCCGCCGCCCGGGATCGCGGAAGGTCAGGTCCATTTTCTGGATTTTATTGGACAGCAGGTCGTTGATCCGGGCGATTCGCTCCTCCATATCCCGGCGGGGCAGCAGGCCGATCACTTCCACCCGGGCCCGGGGCTGGTGCGCCCGGGCTTCGTTCGCCAGGTGGGCGATCCCCCGGACGATGTCTTCGTCGGTGTCGCACGAGAGGTTGTTCGTGCCGATCATAATGACCACGCGGCCGGCCTCGTAGCCGTCCAGCTCGCCGTGGTAGACGCGCCAAAGCACGTTTTCGATCCTATCCCAGCCGTAGCCCAGGTTGCGGAAACCCTCGGGGGCCATCGTCCGCTCCCAGTTGGCGCCCCCGTAGCGGACGTAGCGCTCGGAGTCGCCGTCCCAGAAGTGGACGATCGAGTTGCCCAGGATAACGTTTTTGGGAGCTTCGGCCCGGTTCTGAGCCAGGATTTCTTCGTGGCGGTCGGTCCATTCGTAATAGGGGGCTTCGCGCCGCTGCCGGACCGGGCGGGTGGTGGAACGGTCGCCCGCGGGCTCTCCGAAAATTTCGCGGATCATCGCTTCGCAGGCCGCCGCCTGGCGCACCATGCCGTAATCCGACGGGTGGATGCCGTCCACCAGGGCGTCGTCCGGCAGGCCGATTTCCTGGCACGACAGGTAGTAAAGTTCTTTCGTTCCTTCGGAGAGCAGGCGCTCGTAGCAGCTCCGCAGCAGGACGTTTTTGGCGCGGGCGGCGCTGTCTCCCCCGTCCGCTTCGGCTTCGGCGTGTTCGACCAGCAGGATGGGGGTTTCCCGGTACTTGCGCAGCAGGGCGATGCCCTTACTATAACGTTCGGTGACCGCGGAATCCGGCACCCTCGTCAGGTTGGGCAGGCAGTCCACGATGTAGAGCCTCGCGTCGAGGCCCCCCAGTTCGGCCAAGATGACAGAATCCATCGTGCCGTTGCCCGAAAACCCGAAATTCAGCAGCGGGTAGTCCAACCCCCGGGAGAGAAGGGTCGTCCAGGCCATGCCGGGCCGCGAGGCGCAGGCCCCCTGCAGGATCGAGGTGCCGTAGGCGACGATGGGTTTCTCGGTGCGCAGCGGAAGCAGCTCGAACTGCGCGGCGCTGTCCACCCCGATCTCCAGGTGGGAGACCCCGTTGTAGAGCGGCAGGTAGAGTTGGAATTCATACCCGATCCGGGCGAAATCGGTGTCGGGCCTGGGGCGGAATTGGTAGTAAACCGTGTCCGGAGAAGACCAGTCCGCGCTCCGGGCGACGTATTGCTCGCGGCCGCCACGGTCCCGGGCGTAGAGGTCCAAGCCCGAAACGCCTGTCGCGGGCATGTGTTCCATGGCCCGTTCGTCGCTGTGGATGAGGGTGTAGCGCACCCGGATCGGGGCGGCGTTGCTGCGAAAATGGATGGCCAGGCCCGCCGAATGGCCGGAGAGTTTCCAGACCATCGGCCGCACGTCCGGCTGCATCCGGTCCGGAAGCCGTTGGTAATTTTTCGAGAGTTCCTGAGTCCAGGCCTGTCCCTGCACGACCGGGAATCCGGCCGCCAGCGGGTCGATCCAGCGGATGGCCTCCGGCGTTTGTGAAATAGCCTGTCCCGCAGCGGTCAGGCAGGGGAGGCAGCAGATTAATGCGAGAACTATTCGTTTCATCCTATAAATGTACTAATTTTGACCGAAATTCCCGCATCAATTCCCGAACTGATCATGCCTGTCGACCTTTCCCTGGTGCTCTCGCCCCGCGAGGCTTCCGCCCCCGAATATTATGTGCCCCTGGTGGCCCAGCGCCTCGGCCTGACGCAAGACCGCCTGGCCCTGGTGCGGCCCGTGCGCCGCTCGGTCGATGCCCGGGGCGGGAAAGTCCGGGTCAACCTGGGGCTCGAAGTCTACGTGGACGACGAGGGCGCGCCCGATGAAATCCACTTCGAGTACGGCGACGTCACGGGGCGCACCCCGGTGGTGGTGGTCGGCTCGGGGCCCGCGGGCCTGTTCGCCGCCCTGCGCCTGATCGAGCGGGGATTTTGCCCCATCGTGCTCGAACGGGGCCGGGACGTCTCGGCCCGCAAGCGCGACATCGCCCAGATCAACCGCAACGGCGCCGTCGATCCCGATTCCAACTACGCCTTCGGGGAGGGCGGGGCCGGGACCTACTCGGACGGCAAACTGTTCACCCGTTCCAAAAAGCGGGGCGACTCCCGCAAGGCCCTGGAGGTCTTCCGCTTCCACGGGGCCGACGAGTCCATTCTCTATGAAGCCCACCCCCACATCGGCACCGAACGCCTGCCGCGCATCATCGCCGCCCTGTGCGAGAGCATCCGCCGGGCCGGGGGAGAGATTCACTTCGAATCCCGGGTGACCGACCTGAAAATCAAAGACAACCGCATCGAGGGCGTCTACCTGGGCGATACCCTGGTCGAAGGGGCCGCTGTGGTATTGTGCGCCGGGCATTCGGCCCGCGACATCTACGAGCTGCTGCACCGCCGGGGCGTGGCCCTCGAGGCCAAGGCCTTCGCCATGGGCGTGCGGGTGGAACACCCCCAGGGGCTGATCGACCACATCCAATACCACGGCCGGGGCGAGTACCTGCCCGCGGCGGCCTACAGCCTGGTCAGCCAGGTCTCCGGGCGGGGTGTTTACTCCTTCTGCATGTGCCCGGGCGGTTTTATCGTCCCGGCCATGACCGCTCCCGGCGAGCTGGTGGTCAACGGCATGTCGCCCTCGGGGCGCAACAACCGCTACGCCAATTCGGGCATCGTCACCGAGATCCGCCCCGCGGACTATGAACACCTCGTCGCCGAGCACGGCCCCCTGGCCGGGCTGCGCTACCAGCAGGCGTTTGAAGAGTTGGCTTACGCCCAGGTGGGGGAGGCCCAGGTGGCCCCGGCCCAGCGGCTGGCCGATTTTGTGAAAGGGGTTTCCTCGCGGAGCCTGCCCGACACATCTTACGTTCCGGGCGTCGCCCTCAGCGACCTGCACGCCTGGCTGCCCGGCTTTCTCGGAGAAACCCTGCGGGGCGGCTTCGAAGATTTCGGGCGCAAGATGCGCGGCTTCGTGACCAACGAGGCCCAGGTGATCGGGGTGGAGAGCCGTACGTCGTCGCCCGTGCGCATTCCGCGAAATCCGGAGACGCTGATGCATCCGCAGATCGAAGGACTCTTTCCGGCAGGAGAGGGAGCGGGTTATGCCGGAGGAATTATTTCAGCAGCCGTAGATGGTGAACGTTGCGCCAATGCCATCTCCGACTGGCTGGGAAAATAACTGGGGCGTGTACCTGCGGTTTTTCAAAAATGGCCCCGCGAAACCCCTCTCTGAAAGAAAAAATGCGGAGGGCATCGTAGATTTTTGAAAACTTTGAACCAAAATCGATACTATCTATATATATTTGTGCGTTTCTTAGTACGTTTTTATGCCGATGAGGCACCTACGCCGCATCGAAATACCCACCAACTGCATGAAAAGCTTTAATATCGGCGACCTGACCATCAACCTGCCCATTATCCAGGGCGGCATGGGCGTCGGGATTTCGCTTTCGGGTCTGGCTTCGGCCGTCGCCAACGAAGGGGGCGTCGGGGTCATTTCCTGCGCAGGCATCGGCCTGCTCTATCCCAAGCTTTCGAAAGATTACGCCACCAACTGCATCCTGGGTCTCAAGGAAGAGATCCGCAAGGCCCGCGAAAAGACCCGCGGCGTCATCGGGGTCAACGTCATGGTGGCCCTGAGCAACTACGTGGACATGGTCAAGACGTCCATCGCCGCCAAGGTCGATATCCTCTTCGCCGGGGCCGGCATGCCGCTCGATATGCCCGCCTACCTCGACAAGGATTCCCACACCAAACTGGTACCCATCGTCTCCTCGGCCCGGGCCGCCCGGCTGATCTGCGAAAAGTGGAAAAGCCAGTACGACTACCTGCCCGACGCCCTGGTGGTGGAAGGCCCCAAAGCGGGCGGACACCTGGGGTATAAGCACGACCAGATCGGGGACGAACATTTCTCCCTGGAACACATCCTGCCCGAAGTGGTGGCCGAGGCCAACCGCATCGGTGACCTCTACGGCCGCCGGATTCCTGTGATCGCCGCCGGGGGCCTATATACCGGCGAGGACATCTACCGGATCATGGAACTGGGTGCCGCGGGCGTCCAGTTGGGCAGTAAGTTCGTCACCACCACCGAGTGCGACGCTTCGGAAACGTTCAAACAGACCTACATCGACTCCTCGGAGCAGGACATCGAGATCATCGCCAGCCCCGTGGGCATGCCGGGTAGGGCCATCGCCGGGGAATTTATCAAGCGCGTGAGAGCGGGCCTGACCAAACCCAAGAGCTGCCCCTTCCACTGCATCAAGACCTGCGACTACACCCGCAGCCCCTACTGCATCATCATGGCGCTCTACAACGCCGCCAAGGGGAACCTCAAGGGCGGCTACGCTTTCGCCGGGGCCAACGCCTTCCTGTCGAAGAAGATCACCTCTGTCAAAGAAACCATTGATTCTTTGAAAGCGGAGTTTCAGGCAGCCGCCGCTTCTTACCGCAAGGTCGAAACAGAGTAATTTATCGCTCTGAAATAAAAAACGCCCCGGGGATTTTCCTCGGGGCGTTTTGCATTAGAAAGTCAGCCGATTAGTATTCATTCCAACTTTTAATCTTCAACTCTCCCGGCGCCATCCGGCAGAAGGCCGTGATAAAGGCGCTCGCCAGCCGGGCGTTGGTAATCAGGGGAATATTGAAATCGATGGCGCTGCGACGAATCGTGTAGTCGTTGTTCAGCTCGGTTTTCGAGAGGTTTTTCGGGATGTTGACCACCAGGTCGATCTTTTTATCCCGGATGTACTCCAGCGTGTTGGGCTGCTCTTTCTGGTCGGGCCAGTGGAGCACCGTGGCCGCGATGCCGTTTTTCTCCAGGAATTCGGCCGTGCCCCGCGTGGCGAAGAGGTTGTAGCCCTTTTCGTGCAGCAGCCGGGCCGCCGAGAGCATGTCCATCTTGGAGCGCGAATCCCCCGTCGAGAGCAGGATATTTTTGCGCGGGATGGTATACCCCACAGAGAGCATGGCTTTGAGGATGGCCTCATGGAAATCCTCGCCCAGGCAGCCCACCTCGCCCGTGGAGGCCATCTCGACCCCCAGCACGGGGTCGGCCTGCTGGAGGCGCGAGAAGGAGAACTGAGGGGCCTTGATGCCCACGTAGTCCAGCTCGAAGGCCGACTTGCTGGGCACCCGGGGATCGACGCCCAGCATCACCCGGGTGGCGATCTGGATCATATTCACTTTGAGGACCTTGGAGACGAAGGGGAAACTTCGCGAAGCGCGGAGGTTGCACTCGATCACCTTGATCTCGTTGTCCTTGGCCATCAACTGCATGTTGAAGGGCCCCGAAATTTCGAGCATTCGGGCCACCTCGCGGGCGATCTTCTTGACGCGCCGCATCGTCTCGACGTACATTTTCTGGGGCGGGAAGACCATCGTCGCGTCGCCCGAGTGCACCCCGGCGAACTCGACGTGCTCGGAGATGGCATAGATCAACACTTCCCCGTCCCGGGCCACGGCGTCGATCTCGATCTCCTTGGCGTTTTCGATAAACTCCGTCACGACTACGGGATACTGTTTGGACACGCTGGTAGCCAGTGTCAAAAAGTGTTCGAGCTCGTCTCGGTTGGAGACCACGTTCATGGCCGCCCCCGAGAGGACGTAGGAGGGACGGATCAGCAGCGGGAAGCCCACCTCGTCGGCGAAGGCGTAGATGTCGTCGAGCGAAGTCATCTCCCGCCAGCGGGGCTGGTCCACGCCGATGGCGTCCAACATGGCAGAAAACTTGTGGCGGTCTTCGGCCCGGTCGATGTTTTGGGCGCCGGTGCCGAGGATGGGGATGCCCTGGGCGTCCAGGCGCATGGCCAGGTTGTTGGGGATTTGGCCTCCCACCGAGACGATCATGCCCCGGGGCGCTTCCAGGTCGGCCACGTCGAGCACCCGCTCGAGAGTCAGCTCGTCGAAGTAGAGCCTGTCGCACATGTCGTAGTCCGTGGAGACGGTCTCGGGGTTGTAGTTGATCATCACCGAGCGCAGGCCCTCCTCGCGGATGGTGGCCGTGGCGTTGACCGAGCACCAGTCGAACTCCACGGAGCTGCCGATGCGGTAGGCCCCCGACCCGAGCACCACCACCGAGCGGTCGTCCCGAGGGAAGTCGATGTCGTGCTCCGTGCCCAGGTAGGTGAGGTATAGGTAGTTGGTCTGGGCGGGGTACTCGGCCCCCAGGGTGTCGATCTGCTTGACCACGGGGGTGATGCCCAGTTCTTTGCGCAGCGCGCGCACGCGCAGCATCTCCCGGTCGATGTCCTGTTCGCTGCCCGAGCGGTTTAGGATGCGGGCCAGCTGGAAGTCCGAGAATCCGCGGACCTTGGCCTCGCGCAGCAGCTCGGCCGGGACGCTCTGGATCTGCCCGCAGGTTTCCAGTTGAGCTTCCAGGCAGATGATGCCGGAGAGTTTCTCGAGGAACCAGAAGTCGATCTTGGTCAGGGCGTGGATGCGCTCCAGGGTATAGCCCTGCTTGAGGGCGTGGGCGATCACGAAGACGCGCTGGTCGGTGGGGTGTTCCAGGGCCCGGTCGATGTCGATCTCCGAGAAGGCGTGGTTGGCCACGAAGCCGTGCATGCCCTGGCCGATCATGCGCAGCCCCTTCTGGATGGCTTCCTCGAAGGTGCGGCCGATGGCCATCACCTCGCCCACGGACTTCATGCTCGAGCCCAGCTCGCGCGAGACGCCCTTGAACTTGCCCAGGTCCCAGCGCGGGATCTTGCAGACGATGTAGTCGAGGGCCGGCTCGAAGCAGGCCGTGGTGCTTTTGGTCACCGAGTTTTTCAGCTCGTGCAGCCCGTAGCCCAGGCCCAGCTTGGCCGCTACAAAGGCCAGCGGATAGCCCGTGGCCTTGGAGGCCAGGGCCGAGGAGCGGCTCAACCGGGCGTTGACCTCGATGACCCGGTAGTCCTCCGAGTCGGGGTCCAGGGCGTACTGGACGTTGCACTCGCCCACGATGCCGATGTGGCGGATGATGCGGATGGCCAGCCTCCGGAGCTTGTGATATTCTGCATTCGAAAGGGTTTGCGAGGGGGCCACTACGATGCTCTCGCCGGTGTGGATGCCCAGCGGGTCGAAGTTCTCCATGTTGCAGACCGTGATGCAGTTGTCGTAGCGGTCGCGCACCACCTCGTACTCCACTTCCTTCCATCCTTTCAGGGACTTTTCGACCAGCACCTGGGGAGAGTAACTGAATGCCTTGGCGGCCAGGGTGTCCAGTTGTTCGTCGTTGTCGCAGAAGCCCGAGCCGAGCCCGCCGAGGGTGTAGGCGGCCCGGAGGATGACCGGGTAGCCCAGCTCCCGGGCCACGCGGCGGGCGTCGTCCACGGTGGTCACGGCCTCGCTCTTGATCGTCTTGACGTCGATCTCGTCGAGTTTTCCGACGAATTTCTCGCGGTCCTCGGTGTCGATGATCGCCTGCACGGGGGTACCCAGCACCTGTACGCCGTATTTTTCCAGCACGCCGCTTTCGTAGAGCTTCACCCCGCAGTTGAGGGCCGTCTGCCCCCCGAAGGCCAGCAGGATGCCCTGGGGCCGTTCCTTGGCGATCACCTGCTCGACGTACTCGGGGGTCACGGGCAGGAAGTAGACCTTGTCGGCGATGCCCTCGGAGGTCTGGATGGTGGCGATGTTGGGGTTTATGAGGATGGTGTGGATGCCCTCTTCCTTGAGCGCCTTGAGGGCCTGCGAACCCGAGTAGTCGAACTCCCCGGCCTCGCCGATCTTGAGGGCCCCGGACCCCAGCAGGATTACTTTTTCTATTCTTTTTTCCATCTTTCTTTGCTCTTTACGGTCTTGTATAGGTGGATGTTGCGGATAAAATCGTCGAACAGGAACTCGGTGTCCACCGGCCCGCTCGAGGCCTCGGGGTGGAACTGCACCGAGCAGAAGGGCAGATGGCGGTGGCGGATGCCCTCGCTGGTGCCGTCGTTCAGGTTGACGAAGTAGGGCTCCCAGCCCTCGTGCAGGGTGGCCGTGTCGACGGCGTAGCCGTGGTTCTGGGAGGTGATGACCGCCCGGGGCGTGCCCACCTGCAGGGCGGGCTGGTTGTGGCTGCGGTGGCCGTATTTGAGCTTGAAAGTATTGGCCCCGGCGGCGATAGAGAGCAACTGGTTGCCCAGGCAGATGCCGAAGATGGGTTTTTCGAGGGCCATGGCCTTGCGGATGTTGGCGATCGTCGCGCCGCACTGCTGCGGGTCGCCCGGACCGTTGGAGAGCATCAGCCCGTCGTAGTCGATCTGCGTGAAGTCGTAGTCCCAGGGCACGCGGATCACCGTGGCCCCGCGCGAGACCAGGCTGCGGATGATGTTGTACTTGCAGCCGCAGTCCACCAGCACGATTTTGAGCGGACCGTCGCCGTAGGTCTCGACGCTCTTGGTGCTCACCCGGGCGACCAGGTTTTCGAGGTTGGGGTCAGTGAAGCTCTCCGGGTCGGTCTCGCCCTCGATGCCCAGTTTGCCCAGCATCACCCCCCGCTCGCGGATGAGCTTGGTGATGGCCCGGGTGTCCACCCCGTAGAGGCCCGGCACGCCGCATTCATTGAGCCACTGCGAGAGGCTCTGCGCGGCGTTCCAGTGGCTGTAGCCGAAGGAGTAGTCGGCGATGACCACCCCTTGAACATGAATACGGTCTGACTCGAAGTACTTGAGCAGACCGTATTCCAATGTTTTTTGCGGGACCCCATAATTGCCGATCAGGGGGTAGGTGATGACCAAAATCTGGCCGCAATACGATGGATCGGTGAGACTTTCCGGATAGCCTGTCATGGCGGTGTTGAAAACGACTTCCCCCGAAACAGGGACCGGGGCGCCGAAGGAGAACCCCTCGAACGTGCTGCCGTCCTCGAGCAGAAGACGGGCTTTTGGTTGGTTAGGCATACTTGTTTTCAGTTAGTTAAGATTTTTGATAACTTCCTGAAACCGTCCTTCGAAACGGAACAGACTCCGTTTCATGCATCTTTTAGAATAGTTTCTAAACCGCAAAGTTACGGTATCGGCGTTTTTCTCACAAATCTCGCGCCGTTTTTTTTGATTTTTTTTCGGGGGGAATTGCTAAATTTGTGATCCTATACCTTATATCTATGACCAAAAACGAGATACAAAAAATCCGCTCGCTCGCCGACAAGCGGGGCCGCGCCGCCGAGGGCCTTTTCCTGGCCGAGGGGGCCAAGCTGGTGGGTGAACTGACCGCCTCGGAACTGGTCGTGGAACAGGTGCTGGCCACGGAAGAGGGCCTGGCGGAATTTCCCGGAGCGGAGCGGATTTCGCCCGCCGAAATGGGCCGCATCAGCGCTCTGAAAACCCCCACCGCCGTGGCCGCCCTGGTGCGCATCCCGGAGCGGAGCCTCGATGTGGCCGCATGTTGCCGCGGCCTCTGCCTGGCCCTGGACGGGGTGCAGGACCCCGGCAACCTGGGCACCATCTTGCGCCTGGCCGACTGGTTCGGCATCGCCGACGTAGTCTGCTCCCCCGCCTCGGCCGACTGCTTCAACCCCAAGGTCGTGCAGGCCACCATGGGCGCCATTGCCCGCGTGCGCGTACACTACACCCCCCTGGATGCGTTTTTGCGGGAAGCCGCCCGGGAGGTGCCCCTCTACGGGACGTTCCTGGACGGGGAGTCCATCTACACGGCCGAACTCTCCCCCCGCGGCGTGATCGTGATGGGCAGCGAAGGAAAAGGGATCAGCCCCCCGGTCGAATCCCTGCTCACCCGCCGCCTGAACATCCCTTCCTATCCGCCGGGAGCCCCGACTTCAGAATCCCTGAATGTAGCCATAGCCACCGCCGTCGTCTGCGCGGAATTCCGGAGGCGATAGCCTCTAATTATAAAAGTAAGGACGCGGTTGCTCAGCAACCGCGTCCTTACTTTTATATAGTGAACGCTTAATAGTTCTTGATCGAGCTACCACCAGAGGCTTTCACACCATTGGTTTTAGGTGTGCCCTCGTAGCGAATCTTCGACATCGTCCCGGCCGTGGCGGACAGTTCGTCGATCTGGCCCACGTAGATTCCCGAGGTGGTGTTGGCCGTCAGGGAGGCCGTTCCGATGGTGTAGGCGCGGCTGTCGAACTTGGCGCTGGTCTTGGTGTTGATGACGGCCGAGCCGGCGTGGCCCGTGACGCGGGCCCCGGAGGCTCCGCCCATTTCCCAGGAGGCCGTTTCGGCCTGGACGTCGAGGTCGGCCTGGGCCGAGCTGGCCAGCATGGCGTTGAATACACGGGTGTTGATCTTGCCCTTCACCTCGCTCGCTCCCGAGGCGTCGATGAGCACGCGGTGGCTGGCGGTGATCGTGCCTTCGAGGGTGGCTCCGCCGCTCAGGGTGATGACCAGGTCAGGCACGTTGACCGGGCCGCTGAAGGTGATCTGGCTGCTGCCCGAGGCGGTGATTTTCTTGAGGTCCTTGACGTAGACCTTGGCGTGCAGGTCATCGGTCTTCTTGATCGTGCCGTCGAGCTTGAGGTTGATGGCTCCGTCGGCGTCCAGGGTGAACGAGAGTTTGTCCTGGGCGTCGGCGGGCAGCTCGACCTCGGCGCGGGTGGAGGCGCTGGGGATGATCTCGACCTGGAAGTTGGTGGAGGCGATGACGCCGGTAATCTCAGAGCCTTCGAAACGGGTGAGTTTGGTCATCTGATCCTGGGCCGAAGCGGTCGAAACGAAAGCGGCCAGGAGAGCGAGTGCAAGGATTTTTTTCATGGTAAATTATTTTTAGGAGAATTTTTAGTCGTCTAACAAATGTACTGTTTTTTTGTTGAAAACAGGTCCCATTTTGCAGACCGATACCGCTTCGTATGCAAATCCGGTGCCCGAAGTGATATTTTTCGGAGGATTCTTACTATCTTTGTATATTGTAATCCATCGAAAATGAGCGACTCCAAAATAAAGATCGGCATCACCCAGGGCGACACCAACGGCATCGGTTGGGAGGTAATCATCAAGGCGCTGGACGACAGCCGCATCCTCGAACTCTGCACCCCGGTGCTGTACGGCTCGGCGGCGGCGGCCACGTTCTACCGCCAGCGGATCGCCGAAGTGGAAGGATTCAACTTCACCACCGTCTCTCGGGCCTCCGAAGCCCAGGCCAAGCGGATCAACCTGGTCCGCTGCGGCAACGACAGCCTTACCATCGAGCCCGGGAGGATGAGCGCCGAGGGCGGCCAGGCGGCCGTCGAGGCCCTGCAGGCGGCCGTGGCCGACCTCAAGGCCGGGACGATCGACGCTCTGGTGACCGCTCCGATCTGCAAGGAGAGCGCCCAGATGGCCGGCTTCGGCTCGATGGGCCACACGGAGTACCTGGCCGCCGAGTTCGGGGGGCAACCCCTGATGCTGATGTGCGGCGAGAACCTCAAGGTGGGCCTGGCGACCATCCACATCCCGGTCTCGGAAGTGCCCGCCGCCCTCACCAAAGAGACGATCGTCTCCGCACTCGGAAAGCTGCGGGACAGCCTGATCCGGGATTTTTCGGTGCATGAACCGCGCATCGCCGTCTTTTCGCTCAATCCCCACGCCGGGGAGGGCGGGGTGATCGGTACCGAGGAGCAGGAGGTGATCCTGCCCGCGATCCAGAGCGCCCTGCGCGACGAGAAGGTCCTGGCTTTCGGGCCCTTTGCCGCCGACGGTTTCTTCGCCTCGGGCAATTTGCCCCGCTACGACGCCCTGCTGGCCATGTACCACGACCAGGGGATGATCCCTTTCAAGGCGCTTTCGCACGACGGGGTCAACTTCACTGCGGGTCTTAACGTCGTGCGCACCAGCCCCGCCCACGGGGTGGGCTTCGACATCGCGGGGCAGGACAAGGCCGACGCCGCACCGATGCGCGCGGCCATCTTCCTGGCCCTGGACGTGCTGCGCAGCCGCCGCCAGTGGGCCCGCATCTCGGCCAATCCGCTGCAGAAATTCAAACGCGAATCCGGGGCCGATGTTTCGGTCAATGACCTGCCGGACAACACCCCGGCGGAATGAAAGAGTTTATCTAAAGATTACAACCGGGCACAACTTGTACTGTGCCATTTAAATAACAACATCCATGATTAAAATTACTTTTCCTGACGGCGGCGTTCGTGAGTACGCCAAAGGAACCACCCCGATGCAGATCGCCCAGAGCATCAGCCCGCGCCTGGCGCAGGAGGTCCTGGCGGCGTCGGTGGACGGCCACACGGTCGACCTGAACGTGCCCATCGAAGCCGATGCGGCCTTCAAACTCTACAAATGGGACGACGCTGAGGGCAAGCACGCCTTCTGGCACTCCTCTTCCCACCTGCTGGCCGAGGCCTTGGAAGCCCTCTACCCGGGCATCAAGTTCGGCATCGGACCGGCCATCGAAAACGGATTCTATTACGACGTGGACTCCCCGACCCCCATCGTGGAGGCCGACCTGGCGGCCATCGAGGCCAAGATGACCGAAATCGCCCGCAGCAAGGAGACGATCTCGCGCCGTGAGGTATCGAAGGCCGAGGCGCTGGATACCTACACGAAAAAGGGTGACCAATATAAGGTGGAACTGATCGAGGGCCTCGAAGACGGCACCATCAGCTTCTACACCAACGGCAACTTCACGGACCTCTGCCGGGGCCCGCACCTGCCCACGATGGAGCCCATCAAGGCCATCAAGCTCACCTCCATCGCCGGGGCCTACTGGCGCGGCGACGAGCACAACAAGATGCTCACCCGCATCTACGGCATCACCTTCCCCAAGAAGTCGATGCTGGACGACTACCTGGCCATGGTCGAGGAGGCCAAGAAGCGCGACCACCGCAAGCTGGGCCGCGAACTGGAGCTCTTCATGTTCTCGCCCCGCGTGGGCCAGGGCCTGCCCATGTGGCTGCCCAAGGGGGCCGCGCTGCGCGAACGCCTGGAATACTTCTTGCGCAACGTGCAGAAGCAGCACGGCTACCAGCCCGTGATCACCCCCCACATCGGGATGAAGGACCTCTACGTCACCTCGGGCCACTACGCCAAGTACGGGGCCGACTCCTTTCAGCCGATCCACACCCCCGACCCGAACGAGGAGTTTTTGCTCAAGCCGATGAACTGCCCGCACCACTGCGAAATCTACCGCTTCAAGCCCCGCTCCTACCGCGACCTGCCCCTGCGCCTGGCCGAATTCGGCACGGTGTACCGCTACGAGCAGAGCGGCGAGTTGCACGGTCTGACCCGGGTGCGCGGATTTACCCAGGACGACGCCCACATCTTCTGCCGCCCCGACCAGCTCAAGGACGAGTTTCACAAGGTGATCGACATCGTGCTCTATATCTTCAAGACGCTCGATTTCAAAGATTTTACGGCACAGATTTCGCTGCGCGATCCGAATAACAAAGAGAAATACATCGGCACGGACGAGAACTGGGACCGCGCCGAAAGCGCCATCATCGAGTCGGCCGCCGAAAAAGGACTCTCGACCGTGGTCGAACTGGGCGAAGCCGCCTTCTACGGGCCCAAGCTCGACTTTATGGTGCGCGACGCCCTGGGCCGCAAGTGGCAGCTGGGGACCATCCAGGTGGACTACAACCTGCCCGAGCGCTTCGACCTCACCTACAAAGGGGCCGACGACCAGTTGCACCGCCCGGTGATGATCCATAGGGCGCCCTTCGGCTCGATGGAGCGTTTTGTGGCCCTGCTGTTAGAGCACACGGGGGGCAAATTCCCGCTCTGGCTGGCTCCCGAACAGGCCGTGGTGCTCCCCATCAGCGAAAAATTCAATGATTACGCCGAAAAAGTTTCAAAATATTTAAATAATTGCGATATTCGCGCTCAAGTGGACGATCGCAACGAAAAGATCGGCCGAAAGATACGCGACAACGAGCTCCGGCGCATCCCCTTCCTGCTGATCGTCGGCGAGAAGGAACAGGAGCAACAGGAGGTTTCGCTGCGCGTGCAGGGCGAGGGGGACAAGGGCGCTATGAGCCTGGAAGCCTTTGCCCAACTGGTCACCGAGAGTGTCCGCAAGGAGGTCGAAGCCATCCAGTAAAACGTACATAAACAAGAGACCGGGGTCCACAGGGGGCTCCGGGAAAAATAGAGGAGGACAAAGCTATAGCAATTCCGAAAAGACCTTTCAGTCCGCGGCCCGGTTACCGGGGCAGAATGCCCGAAAAAGAGGCCGCACACAAGATCAACGACAAGATCACCGCTCAGCAGGTGCGTATCGTGGGTGAGAACATCGAAGCTCCGGTGGTCCTCTCCTTGCGCGACGCCTTGAAGATGGCCGACGAGATGGCCCTCGACCTGGTGGAAATTTCCCCCAACGCCGATCCCCCCGTCTGCCGCATCGTCGATTACCAGAAGTTCCTCTATCAGCAGAAAAAGAAAGCCAAGGAGCTGAAGGCCAATCAGGTAAAAGTGGTGGTCAAGGAGATCCGCTTCGGTCCCAACACCGACGACCACGACTACAACTTCAAGCTCAAGCACGCCGAGAATTTCTTGAAGGAGGGCTCGAAGGTCAAGGCCTATGTTTTCTTCCGGGGCCGCCAGATCGTCTTCAAGGACCAGGGCGAAATCCTCTTGTTGCGCTTTGCCACCGACCTCGAAGAGTGGGGTAAGGTGGAACAGATGCCCAAGCTGGAAGGCAAACGTATGATTATGATGCTGTCGCCCAAGCCCAAAAAATAGGGTGGGTGCTGCGGAAAATATGCGGGCGGGAATGTTGCATTCCCGCCCGTTCTATTTTTCGTAGGCTTTTTCGCCTGCGGCGACTTCCTTTTGGCATCGCCCAAAAGGGAAGCAAAAGGCTACCGCCCAAAAAACTCGCTGAAGGAGTTGCTCTCTTCGGTTAGAACGCCAAACTCGTCCTTATAGAGGCGGCCCCGAGGGCCGCCTCTAACGTTCCTCGGACAGGTGGCGTTCTTAAAAAGTCAGTTGCATACTGCAACTAACTTTTTACCACCGAAGAGAAGAACTCCTTCCGAGACGCGATTTTTTTGAGTGGCGGTGGCCTGCCGGACGCATAACTGACAGCCGATAGATTGTCTGCCGGCAGGTCGGGCCAATCGCCTCAAGAGGGGTGGGTCCCACTTAGGCTGTCTGAGCCAGGCGAGACCAAGGCTTGGTCTCGCGGCGAAAGAGAGCCTTAGTGGGTGCCGCTCTGAGGCGGGCCCGTAGCTTTTTGCCTACTTTTGGGCAATGCCAAAAGTAGGTCGCCGGAGGCGAAACTCTCTCGGACAACTTACTAAAAACAAGGCGGGCGGGAATATAACATTCCCGCCCGCTTCCTTAGTATATTAGGTGTCTCAAAACGAATTTATGGTGGCCCGGATGCGAGTCAGGTGATCCAGCAGATTCTCCAGCCGGTCAAGCGCCAACATATTGGCCCCGTCGCTTTTGGCTTTGGAAGGATCGGGATGGGTCTCGATAAAGAGCCCGTCGGCGCCCACGGCGATGGCCGCCCGGGCGATCGTCTCGATCAGGGCGGGTTGGCCGCCCGTCACCCCGCTGGTGGTGTTGGGCTGTTGGAGCGAGTGGGTGACGTCCATGATTACCGGGTAGCCCAGCGCTTGCATCGCCGGGATGCTGCGCACGTCCACGATCAGGTCGTGGTAGCCGAACATCGTGCCCCGGTCGGTGAGCAGCACGTTGGGGTTGCCCGCCTCGGCGACCTTCCCGGCGGCGAATTCCATCGCCTCGGGGGCCATAAACTGCCCCTTTTTGATGTTGACCGGCTTGCCCGTCTGGGCGGCGGCCAGCAGCAGGTCGGTCTGGCGGCTCAGGAAGGCCGGGATCTGCAACACGTCCACGTATTGGGCGGCCAGAGCAGCCTCCTCGGGGTTGTGAATGTCGGTGACCACCGGCACCCGGAAGCGCTCGCGCACCTTGGCCAATAGTTCGAGGCCCGCCTCGTCGCCGATGCCCGTGAACGAATCCAGGCGCGAGCGGTTGGCCTTGCGGTAGGAGGCCTTGAAAATGTAGGGGATGCGCAGGCGGTCGGTGATCTCGCAGGCCCGCTCGGCCACTTCCATCATCACGGCTTCGTTTTCCACCACGCAGGGCCCGGCCAGGAGGAAAAACTGGCCGCTGTCGGTGTGTTTCAATAGAGGTATATTCATCATAAGTCTTAGTATTTTCCTTTCCAAAGTTCCTGTATCCGCTTGGCGATCTCCGCTTCGCGGGCATTGTTGCCGGGGGTGTAAAAACGTTTGCCTTCGAGGCCCGCGGGCATAAATTCCAGCTCGGCGAAATTTCCCGAGTAGTCGTGGGCGTATTTGTAGTCGGCCCCGTAGCCCAGGTTTTTCATCAGGGAGGTGGGGGCGTTGCGGATGTGCAGCGGCACGGGACGGTCGTTGGTGTCGCCCTTGACCAGCGCGAGGGCCTGGTCGATGGCCAGGTAAGCGGCATTGCTCTTGGGGCTGGTGGCCAGGTAGATGGTCGCTTGCGCCAGGGGGATGCGGGCCTCGGGCATGCCGACCTTGTGCACCGTGTCGAAGCAGGCGTTGGCCAGCAGCAGGCCGTTGGGGTTAGCCAGGCCAATGTCTTCCGAAGCGAGGATCACCAGCCGCCGGGCGATGAATTTGGGGTCCTCGCCCCCGGAGAGCATCCGGGCCAGGTAGTAGATCGCGGCGTTGGGGTCGCTGCCCCGCACCGACTTGATAAAGGCCGAGATGACGTCGTAGTGCTGCTCGCCGTTCTTGTCGTAGAGAGCGATGTTCTGCTGGAGGCAGTCGGTGACGTTCTGGTCGCTGATCACAATCTTGCCGTCCGTGGCGTTCGAGAGGATATCCAGGATGTTGAGCAGCTTGCGGGCGTCGCCGCCGCTGAAGCGGAACAGGGCGTTGGTTTCCACGACCTCCACCCCTTTTTCCTGGAGAAAGGCGTCGGTGGAGACGGCCCTGTCGAGCAACTGCTGTAGTTCGGCGGGCTCCATGGCCTTCAGTACGTATACTTGGCAGCGGGACAGCAGCGGAGAGATCACCTCGAAGGAGGGGTTTTCGGTGGTGGCCCCGATCAGGGTGATAAGGCCCTGCTCTACAGCCCCCAGAAGAGAATCCTGCTGGGACTTATTGAAACGGTGGATTTCGTCGATAAACAGGAAGGGGGAGGGCGAGTTGAAAAACTGGCTCTTGCGGGCCAGCTCGATCACCTCGCGCACGTCCTTGACCCCGGCGTTGACGGCCGACAAGGTGAACATCTTGCGGTCCAGGGCCGTGGCCACCAGCTTGGCCAGGGTGGTCTTGCCCACGCCCGGGGGGCCCCAGAGGATGAACGAAGGCACGTTGCCCGTGTCGATGAACTTGCGGAACACGCCGCCCGGACCCACCAGGTGGCTCTGGCCGATGTATTCGTCCAGGTTTTTGGGGCGCAGCCGTTCGGCTAATGGAATATTACTTGTCATATTTTTGTACCTTTACAAAGGTAATGATTTTGCGCGTGAAAAAAATAGGACTCATTTCGGATACCCACGGCACGTTCGACGCCAAGTTGATGACCTTCCTCGCCGACGTCGACGAGATCTGGCACGCGGGCGACATAGGCGGCCTCGAGACCGCCGACCGCATCGCGGCTTTCAAGCCCCTCAGGGCCGTGAGCGGCAACATCGACGGGGGCACCATCCGCCGGGTCTACCCCCTCTGGGACTCCTTCGCCTGCGAAGGGGTGGGGGTGCTGATGACCCACATCGGGGGCTACCCCGGCCACTACGCCCCCGGAGTGACCGGGCAGATCGGCCTGCACAGGCCCAAACTGTTCATCTGCGGACACTCCCACATCCTGAAGGTCATCTACGACAAAAAGTACGACCTGCTGCACATCAATCCCGGAGCCGCCGGGCTCAGCGGCTTCCACCAGCTGCGCACCGCCGTGCGCTTCGTCCTGCGCGAGGGCCGCATCGAGGAACTCGAGGTGGGCGAGTGGCCCCGGGGCTGATCCACAATAAATTTCTTTCTGAAACCGTTCTCTCCGAACATTATTTTTTGGAGGGAAACGCTATGCAATTCAGGCAAACGGAAGTCTTGGAAAAAGTATTCGCCCGGGCGGCTATCCTGGCCCGCGGGCGGGAGTTGGCACGGGTGAGTACCGATTCCCTTTTCCGGCTTCTGCTCGAGTCGGGACCGTCGCACGCCAGCTATCTGTTGGGGCGTCTGCTCCGCGACTGGGAACTCGAACAACTCAAATCGCGGCTCCGGGAGGAGATCGAAAACATCCCGAAGGCCCCGGGCGATCCCCGCGGATTCACCTTCGAGGTGGGTGTGCTGGTGCGCATGATCGCCGAGGCGGGCGACGCCCAGCGGCCCCTGCTCAACACGGGCCACCTGTTGTTGGCCATCCTGTGCGACAAGCAATCCGCGGCTTCCCGCCTGCTGACCCTCTACCGGGTCACGCCCGAGGCCGTGCGCGAATTGCTGAGGGAACTTCCTCCCGATGAAAACTATTACGAAGAGATGCGGGCTTGCTCCGACGGCCAGGCCGGGGCCGGTGCTCCGGACTTTTCCGCCGCTCCTGCTGTAAAAATCTCTCCTTCTGTGGCCGCCACCCGGAAAACCGAGGGCATGTTGGAACGTTTTGCCACCGACCTGACCGGAATCGCCGCCCAGGGGCGGCTCGACCCCGTGGTGGGCCGGGGCGACGAGATCGAACGGGTGGTCCAGATCCTGGGCCGCCGCAAGAAGAACAACCCCGTGCTGATCGGCGAGCCCGGCGTGGGCAAGTCGGCCGTCGTGGAGGGCCTCTCCCTGCGCATCGTGCAGGGAGAGGTGCCCCCGGCGCTCCGGGACAAACGGGTCTTCTCGCTGGACGTGGCCTCGCTGGTGGCGGGGACCAAGTTCCGGGGCGAGTTTGAGGAACGGCTCGGGGCCCTGCTCCGCGAGTTGCAGCGCCGCAGCGAGGTGATCCTCTTTATCGACGAGATCCACACCATCGTGGGCGCGGGCAGCACCCAGGGCTCGCTCGACACGGCCAACATCCTCAAACCGGCCCTCTCCCGGGGCGAGTTGCAGTGCATCGGGGCCACCACGCTGAGGGAATACCGCGAGCACATCGAAGCCGACGGGGCCCTCGAACGCCGCTTCCAGCCCGTGCTGGTGGAACAGCCTTCAGAAGCCGAGACCCTCGAAATTCTCAAGCGTCTGCGGGCGAACTATGAAAAACACCACGGCGTCCGCTACACCGACGAGGCCCTCAAAGCTTGCGTGGAGTTGGCCGGGCGTTATATGAACGACCGCTTCTTCCCCGATAAGGCCCTCGACGTGTTGGATGAAGCGGGCAGCCGCGCCCACCTGCTGCGGAGTCTTAGCCCCGCTATGGAGGAGCCCGAGTTGGTGCTCGAAGGGGTGGGGGATCTCTTCCGCCTGCCCCAGCCCGGCGAGCGCATCGCTTTGGAGCCCGCTCCGGAGCCGCTTCCGGTGGAAGTGGGCCTGACGGAAATCCGCGAAGTGGTCTCGGCCATGACGGGCATCCCCTCGGTGCGGATTTCGGAGGACGAGCGCGGCCGCCTGCGGGGGCTCTGCGACTACATGAATTCGGTGGTCGTGGGCCAGAGCGAGGCCGTGGGCAAGGTAACCCGCGCCCTGCAACGGAGCCGGGTGGGTCTCCAGGACCCCGACCGTCCCCTGGGCGTGTTCCTGTTCACAGGACCCACGGGGGTCGGCAAAACCCATCTGGCCAAGCAATTGGCCGAGCATTTTTTCGACAGCGAGGAGGCTCTGATCCGCCTCGACATGAGCGAATACTCCGAAAAACACAACATCAGCCGCCTGATCGGATCGCCCCCGGGCTACGTGGGCTACGGCGAGGGCGGGCAGCTCACCGAGAAGGTGCGGCGCCGGCCCTACTGCGTGGTCCTGCTCGACGAGATCGAAAAGGCCCACCCCGAGGTGTTTAATCTTCTTCTGCAAGTGCTCGATGAGGGACGTCTCACGGATGGGCTGGGCCGCCGGGTAGATTTTAGAAATACCATCCTGGTGATGACTTCCAACGTGGGCTCGCGCGAACAGCAGCAACGCCCGCGGAGCCTGGGCTACGGCACTTCGCACGGCGAACAGCGCGAGCAGCAGAACCGCCAGGGCGTCTACCGGCAGAGCCTCGAGCGGACTTTTGCACCCGAGTTTCTTAACCGCATCGACGATATCATCGCTTTCAACTACTTGTCCGAGGACGATTTGGGCGCGATCGTGGAACTCGAACTGACGCGGCTCTCGCGGCGCTTGGCCGCCCTGGGCTACCGCATCCGCGTGAGCCCGCGGGTCAAGCGGTTGCTGGCCTCGGCGGGCTACGAGCCCTGCTACGGGGTGCGCTCGCTCAAGCGGACGATCCTCGAGCGGGTCGAAGTGCCCCTGGCGGGCCTGATCGTGGATGGACACGCCCGCGCGGGCGACCGGATCGACATTTCTTGCCGCAAGGAGATGATACGCCTGAGTGTTAACCGGGCTTCTTAAAGGCTGTGCATAAAGTTGGATTTCCGGCTTAATTTGCATACATTTACATTAGTGTGTGTCTTTATTGAATTAAGCCGGAATCCTTCCATGAAAAACTTCTTGCTCTTTTCCCTGCTCTGCCTCCTGTCGGCCGCTCCCTGCGTCCTCCGCTCCCAGGTGCTCGCCGGCACCGACGACCTGGGCCGCACCCTGCCCCAGAACGATTCGGTGGGCGACCCCAAACCGAACCGCCAGGTCGGCATCTTTTTCTTCCCCTTCTGCGGAGATTTCGCCGCCCCCACGGCCGAGTACAACTTCGACCTCGACAAACTCGTCCGGGAGCATCCCGAAGTGCTCACCAACCCCGACGATCCCAATTGGGGCGGTCCCTTCGGCAAGTGCTACTACTGGGGCGAGCCCATCTACGGCTACTACCGTGGGGACGATTACTGGGTCAACCTGCGCAGCATGCAGCTCTTGGCCGACGCCCGGGTGGATTTCGTGGTGGTCGACGCCACCAACCGCTTCACCTACCCCAGCCAGATGGCCGTCCTTTTCCGGGCCATGGATGCCGTGCACCGCCAGGGCAAGACGCCCCCCAGGATCGTCTTCTACACCAACACCAAATCGGGCGAGACGATCCAGGAGCTCTACGACCACTACTACAAGGAGGGCGCCCCCTGCCGCTATCCCGGTTGCTGGTATTACTACGAGGGCAAGCCCCTGATCATCGGCGTCCGGGAGGAGACCCGGGGGAAGGACTACGAAAATTTCTTCACCTTCCGCGAGTCGCAATGGCCCTTCGACGAGCCCAAGGTCAACGGCTGGCCCTGGATCTCGTTCACCCGCCCCCAGATCCCGCATTACAACGAGCGGGGCGAGAAGGAGATCATCAGCGTCTCGGTCTGCCAGCACCCCAACCCGGGAGCGGGCATGAGCGGCTCGGCCTTCTACGGCAACACCGACAACTGGGGCCGCAGCTACCGGGCCGGATCGCCGGGCAATCCGGCCACCGACCTGCCCTACGGCTACAATGCCCAGGAGCAGTGGGACTATGCCCTGACGCAGAACACTCCCTTTGTCTTCGTCACCGGCTGGAACGAGTGGGTGGTGGTGCGCCAGTTCAACTACCACGGCGATCCGAGCGGATCGTGGTTCTGCGACGAAGCCAGTCCCGAGTTCAGCCGCGACATCGAGCCCACCCTGACCGCCGGCCTGGGCGACAACTACTACATGCAGCTGGTGGCCAACATCCGCCGCTACAAGGGCCTCGAGAAGAATCCCGCCCCCGGCCCCGAAAAGAGCATCCGCCAACTGAACCAATGGACCGAGGTACAGTTCGCCTACACCGATTTCGTGGGCGAAACGGCCCCCCGCAACCACTCGGCGGGCACCATCGTCCCCGCCATCATCTACACCAACACCACCGGGCGCAACGATTTTCACACCCTCAAAGTGGCTCGCGACCGGGAGAACCTCTACTTCTACGCCGAGACCGTGATGTCCATCACTCCCTGCCAGGGCGACAACTGGATGAGGCTCTACCTGGATACCGACCGCAACCCCGCGACCGGCTGGAAAGGCTACGACTACCGGGTGGTGCGGGGACGGATTTTGCAGACCTGGAACGGATCGCTCTGGCAGGATGCCGGGCAGGTCGCCTGCACGGTGGAGGGCAACCGCATGATGGTGACCGTGGATAGGGGGAGTTTGAAAAACCTCGCGAGTCCGCTGAATTTGGAATTCAAGTGGTCGGACAACATGCAGCGGGAGGACCCGTTGGACTGGTATGTCAACGGGGATACGGCTCCGGGGGGACGATTCAATTATATTTTTGCAGAATAGCAAATAGAAAAAGAGGTTAGCCACAAGGGTTAACCTCTTTTTTTTCAGATCAAAAAGCACCTTACTCTAAGTAAAGTTCCAACAACCCTTCGGGCAAGTCGAATTCCACGGTCCGCGCCTCGGTGTCGATCCCGGCGATCATCTCCTCCACGGCCGGAATCCAGGCCTCCTTGCCGTCGACGGTCAGCCGCAGCAGGGGATTCTCCCCGTCCACGAACTCCTCGATCCGGCCCCGCAGGCCGCTGCCCAGCAGGGCGTCGAATCCCGCCAGGTCTTCGATGTAGATTTCTCCATCCGGGGCTTCTTCATCGGCTGCAGAGGTCCCTCCGGAGCGGATAAACAGTTCGCGGCCCACCAGTTCGGAGGCCCGGCGCTCGGTGTCGATGTCGGCGAACAGGGCCGTCGCGCCCCGCTGTCCCCGGCGTTGGAAGTGCTCCAAAAACAGAGGAACCGCCAATCCGTCCAAAAGGACGAACAGCGGCTCGCTCATATCGAAATTCTTCGGAAAATCCTCCAGCAGGTTCAACGTCAGCTGGCCCTGGGGGCCGAACAGTTTGGCGACGCGCGCCACGGTGATCTCCCGCTGTCCGGACATGGCTCCGGGGAATTATTCGGCAGCCTTTTCTTCGGCGGCAGGCTCTTCGGCAGCCACTTCAGCGGCAGCTTCTTCGACGGCTTCACCGGCCAGCTCCACCTGGACGTCGGCAGCTTCTTCCGAAGCGGCGCCTTCGGCGGCAGCGGCTTCCTCGACGGCTTCCTGCTCGGCGGCAACGGCCTGCTGTTCGGCTTCGGCCTTCTTGGCGGCGATGGCTTCGGCGCGCTGCTGGCTTACTTTCTTTTCTTCTTCGTGGCGGGCTTTCTGTTCAGCGACTTTTGCGCTGGCGATCTTGCTGCCTTGCTCGGCTACCTGGCCGGCTTTCTGTTCTTTCCACTGGATGAACTTGGCTTCGGCCGCGTCGGCGCTGAAAGCCCCTTTCTTCACGCCACCCAGCAGGTGGTTCTTATACATAACACCCTCGCGCGAGAGGATCGAGCGGCAGGTGTCGGTGGGTTGAGCGCCTTTTTGCAACCATGCCAGGGCTTTGTCAAAGTCCAGGAGAGTCGTAGCAGGATTCGTGTTGGGATTGTGCGTCCCAATCTTTTCGATGAACTTACCATCACGTGGCGCCCTGCCGTCTGCAACGACGATGTGGTAAAAGGGCGCGCCTTTCTTCCCGTGTCGTGCTAATCTGATTTTTACAGGCATTTCTCTTTGTTTTACTGGTTAACCCGGCGCATCATCGCGCAGGGAGCCACAAAAGTAGTGTTTTTCTCTGAGAATGCAAATCCGGGCGTAAGAGTTTGTCTAAAATTTTCACTCTCCGGACGGTCCCGTTCTTTTTCTGGTCTGCTTTTTGATAAATCCCTTTGCGAAAGCTTATTGTTAAACCGCGTCCGGCGAAAGCCGACGTCTAACTATTCAACAGATTATGAAAACGACTCTTTTAAAACGACTCTTTTCCGTGGCCCTGCTCACCCTGGCTACCGCTACCGTAGCCCTGGCCGGGCCCGACGAAAAATTCATCACGGTGGACAAACTGCCGCCTTCGGCCCAGAAATTCCTCACGGCGCACTACGCCACCGTGGCGGTGCTCTCGGTGCAGAAGGACATCGACAAGGACAAGGACTACGAGGTGCTGCTCAAGGACGGCACCCAGATCGAATTCGACCAGGCCGGTAAATTCAAAGACCTCGAAGTGGGCGCGGGCTCCAAGCTCCCGGCCAGCGTCGCCGCCACTTTCCCGGCCGGCGTGACCGCCTACCTCAAGGACAACTACCCCGACGCCGTGATCACTTCCGTCGAACGGGACGGCAAGGGGATCAAACTGGGCTTCCTGGGCAAGGACCTCGAACTGGTCTTCGACAAGAAGGGCAACTACCTGGGTGCGGATAAGTAACCCGGGGTATTTTGCACCTCAAAAGGTCGGGCGTCGTGTCCCGGCCTTTTTTTTTATTTTCGGTAAATTTCAGGGGAAAAATTGGGAAACTGATAAATAATCTTTACTTTTAACAGAAATACAGTAGCCACGGCATCCGGCACGATGTGTTTTGTAACCGGGTAACATACACCTTATTGAGGGTTCTATGCTCATACCAATACTCTGTCTAATCGGCGGATTTCTGCTGTCGCTGGCGATCGGTCGGGTGTGCATCCCGCGCATCATCCTGATCTCGAAGCGCCGCCGGATTTTCGACGAACCCAACGACCGCAAGGCGCATACCGGGGCCGTTTCCCGCCTGGGGGGCGTATCGTTCTTCCCGGCCCTGATGATCAGTTTCACCCTCTTCGGAGGCTTGCTCTGGCGCTACGCCGGGGTCACCATCGCCGCTTCGGAGGCCCAGGAGGTCTTCTTTTTTTGTGCCGGGCTGATCATCATCTACGCCATCGGCATCTGGGACGACATTGCCGAAATTTCCTGGCGCTACAAGCTGCTTTTCCAATTCCTCTCCGGGGGGCTGATCATTCTCGGCACGCCCTGCCTGATCGATATGCAGGGGCTTTTCGGCCTGCACGCCCTGCCGTGCTGGGTGGCCTGCCCGCTGACTCTTTTCCTGATCGTCTCGGTCATCAACGCCTTCAACCTCATCGACGGCGTGGACGGCCTTTGTTCGGGCCTGTGCGTGCTGATTTTCGGAACGCTGGGGGTTCGTTTCGTGGTCTTGGGGCACTATTTCTGGGCCCTGCTCTCCCTGTGCGCCCTGGGGATCGCGCTGGCGTTCTTCCTGTACAACGCCTTCGGCAAGCGGCTCAAGATTTTCATGGGCGACAGCGGCTCCCAGACCCTGGGCTACATCGCCGCCTTCCTTTGCCTCAAGCTGTTGCTCCTGGGCCAGGCGCACACTCCGCCCGTGGAAGACATTACCCCGGTGTCGATGGTCGGCCTGCTGTTCGTTCCGCTCTTCGACATGCTGCGGCTGTTTATCGACCGCGTCCGCACGGGACGCTCGCCCTTCGCCCCCGACAAGAACCACGTCCACCACAAATTCCTGCACCTGGGCTATACCCACTTGCAAAGCACGGCCTGGATCCTGCTGCTCCAGGCGGTCTACATCGCGGGGAATTTCTCGCTGGCGCCCCACCTCGATCCCACTTTGCTGCTGGTTATCGACCTGGCGGTGGCTCTGGGGTTGATCCTCTGGCTGGAATGGCGGCGGAAGGGAGCCCCCGGGGGATAAGCCCGGAGCGAAAATCTGATGGGGAAGCCTGCGGGTTTCCTTTTTTTATGAACATAATTCTGAAATTATCCACTCCCTGCTGACAACTTATCGACACCCCGGAGGCGGTTATCGACATTCTGCCGACGCGTTATCAACATTGCGCTTCCCGCTACTTCCAACCGGAAATTCCGGTAGCCCCCTCTTTTCGGATGAGATTGACATTCTGTCGATTTAAAACCTTAGCTTTGTGTAATTTCACTTCTTATTGAATTAATAATGAAAAAAATCATCGGAGGAATCATTGCTCTTGCATGGGGGACAATGAATGTTTTTGCACAGGGGGCCGGTGGATGTGTTGCGGATTTGGAAGTGCTTAAGGAGGGGAATCAGCGATTTTATGCCAGTCGAATGATTTTCCCGCATCAGGATACGGTGACTCTCCGGCAACTTTCGGCGGGTCAAAATCCGTTTGCCGTGGTGGTCTGTTGTTCGGATTCCCGAGTCTCTCCGGAAGTTATTTTTGACCAGGGATTGGGTGATTTATTCGTTATCCGGACGGCCGGTAATGTGATGGGAGATTTGGAGGTCGGCAGCGTGGAATATGCCGTGGAGCATTTGAATACGCGCTTGATCATTGTGCTGGGGCATACTTCCTGCGGCGCGATCAAAGCCTATCTGGAGGCCTCGGCGGCGTCCCCTGACGAACACGGCGCTCCGACAGGATATGTCCAGTCGATTCTCGACAAATTGGGCGGAGAAGAGGAGATGGTGGAAGTCTTCCGGACGGATGGGGATCATTATCATGACGCCATTTGCGCCAATGTGAAGCATGGCGTAAAACAATTGAAAGAGTCGGACCCCGTCCTGTCGGCCTTTTTCAAGGAAGGGAAAATCGAAATTGTCGGGGCCGTTTATGATATTACGGCGGGAAGGGTTTCTTTCTTAGACCGATAGAACGAAAGGCCGGTTTTGGCAGATGGGATGCGCCCCGGCGTAACATAAAGGAAAAACTCAGTTTTCTCTTTGTTATGCTCTCGGCTTTTCTTATATTTGTTTCTGTAAATCCAGAAACCAAAGAAATCATGCCTACTGTAAAAACCGTTTACCTCGGCGAGTTCCGCTCCGAGGCCACCCACCTGCAATCGGGAACCAAGATACTCACCGACGCCCCCACCGACAACCACGGCCGGGGAGAAGCCTTTTCGCCCACCGACCTGGTGGCCACGGCCCTGGGGGCCTGCATGCTGACCATCATGGGCCAGGCAGCCCAGACCGGGGGCTTCGACATCGTGGGCACCCGGGTCGAGACCACCAAAATCATGGCTTCCGACCCGCGCCGCATCGGCGAAATCGTCATCGACGTCCACCTCCCTTCGGCCGACTACACCCCCAAGCAACGGGCGATCCTCGAACGCGCCGCCGCCACCTGCCCCGTGGCCAAGAGCCTGCATCCGGACACGGTGCAGACGGTGCGCTACTTTTACGGCGACTAGGGCGTGTTAACATAAACGCTTACGCCCGCTTTCACTACTCTTTTCGTCCCCTGCTTCCCCGCTTTTTCTTGAAATAGTTTCGATATTCCTGTGAAAAAAACCGGCTTGCAGGAAACAAAAATAGCAGCAAAATCGAACATAACCATTTATGTTAACACGCCCTAATCCCATGAAACGGCGGACACTGGCCCTGCTTTTCGCGCTGACCCTCTGGGTCACGGCTTCCCCTGCGCAAAAACCCCGCGGAATGGACACGGGCTGGTTCACCGAGGCCCGCTACGGCCTGTTTATCCATTGGGGGCTCTATTCATTGACCGAAGGCGATTGGAAAGGGACGCCCGTGGGCGAGTTTTTCCAGTGGCAGATGAAAATCCCCGTCGCCGAGATGGAGGCCTTCGCCGGAGGCTTCAACCCGGTGGAGTTCGACGCCCGGCAGTGGGTGCAATACGCCGTGGACGCCGGGATGAAGTACCTGGTGATCACCTCCAAGCACAGCGAGGGCTTCTCGATGTTCGACTCCCCTTCGAGCGACTACAACATCGTAAAGAAAACGCCGTTCGGACGCGATCCGCTCAAGGAACTCTCGGACGAGTGCAAGCGGCAGGGCATCGCCTTTTGCGTCTACTACTCCCTGGGGCGCGACTGGGCCGACCCGGACGTGCCCTCCAACTGGCCCTACATCGGGGGCCGCAGCAACGACTGGGATTTCCCGGACGAGTGGGCCAAACGCTACGAACGCTATTTCGAACGCAAGGTCAAGCCCCAGATCCGCGAAATTCTGACCCAGTACGACGTGAAGATGCTGTGGTTCGACGTGCACGGCTTCTGCACGCCCGCCCAGTCGCAGGAACTGCTCGATCTGATCGAGGAACTCTCGCCGGGCTGCCTGGTGAACGACCGCATCGGAAACACCCTGGGGGATTTTTTCACCCCCGAACAGGAGGTGCCCGAGGTGATCTCGCGCGAGCCCTGGGAGTCCTGCATCACCCTGGGCACCAACTGGGGCTATCTGCGGCGCGACTCGGTCTACAAATCGCCCGAGGTGGTCGCCCGCCTGCTCACCGACATCGTCTCCAAGGGGGGCAACCTGCTGTTGAACGTGGGGCCCACTCCGCGCGGGACTTTTCCTCCGAAAGCCGTCTCCCGGCTCGAAACGGTCGGGGAGTGGATGAAAGTCAACGGCGAGGCCATTTATGGCACGCAGCCCTGGCGGGTCTTCGGGGAAGAGCCCCGGACGGTTGAGGCGGTCGCGCTTGCTTCTGCCGACGGGGGCGCCATGCACGACCAGGCCCGGGACGCCACGGCAAAGGGCACTCCGCCCGACGTGCGCTTTACTTCGCGGCCGGGGGTGGTCTATGTGATCGCTCGCAGTTGGACCGCCCCGCGGGTCGGGGTGGAGGATCTGCTGCTGAGCCCCCGGGAGCGCATTCGCCGGGTGAGCCTGCTGGGCTACCCGCGCGCGGTGGCCTGGGAGATGCGGGGCAACGGGATCAGCCTGGAGCTGCCCGCGGGCTACCGGCCCGAAGTGCCTTTGTATGTGTATAAAGTGGAAATAGAATACCGCGAAAAATGAATATTCCTCCTAGCATCAATAATTTTCGCCGCCGGGCCATGGGCCTGCTCACGGGCTCCGTGGGCAAGGGCAAAAGCACCCCGGGCGGAATCGACCCCGAAGAGCCCGTGCGCCGCGTGCTGGTCGTCCGTCCCAACGGCCGCCTGGGCAACCAGCTGTTGCTGACACCCCTGGTGCGGGAGATCGTGGAAACCTATCCCGACTGCAAGATCGACCTCTTCGTCAAGGGCGGGGTCTCGCACGTGATCTTCGAAAATTATCCCCAGGTGGACCGCATCATCAAACTGCCCAAGGAGCCTTTCAAGGAGCCGATGAAGTACCTGGGCGTCTGGAAAACGCTGCGAAAATACCACTACGACCTGGTTTTCAATGCCATCTCCGGCTCTTCCTCCGGCCGCCTGGCCACGGCCCGGGCCCGGGGTACCTACAAATGCTTCGGCGACGTGTCGGAAGAACTGCGGGCCAAATACCCCGACTACGAGCACATCGCCAAGATGCCGGTCTACAACTTCCGCGAATTTATCGCCCCCGACGGGGTGGAAGTGCCCGTCCGGCCCGCCCCCACGCTCGATCTGAGATTGAGCGCCGAGGAGCTTTCCCGCGGCAAGGCCCGGCTGGACAGTATCGTGGACCCCTCGCGCAAGACGATCGCCATCTACACCTTCGCCACGGGGGCCAAGTGCTACGGTCCGCAGTGGTGGGGAGAGCTCTACGGAAAAATGTTCGAACGCTACGTCGAGCGGTACAACATCCTCGAAGTGCTGCCCGTGGAGAACGTTTCCCAGATCGACTTCGCCGCCCCGAGCTACTACAGCAAGGACATCCGAGAGATGGCCGCCCTGATCGCCCACACGGAAGTCTTCCTGCTCTCCGACAGCGGCATCATGCATCTCGCGGCGGCCGCTCCGGCCCCCACGCTGGGTCTTTTCTCGGTGACCCCCATCGCCCGCTACGAGCCCTACAACCCCGGCTCCCGGGCCATCGACACCCTGACGACCGACATCGACGGAATAGTAGAGATACTCGATCAAACCCTTAAGGGCGTGTTAACATAAATGCTTACGCCCGCTTTCACTACTCTTTTCGCCCCCTGCTTCCCCGCTTTTTCTTGAAATATTCTCGATATTCCTTCAAAAAAGCGGCTCGCAGGAAACAAAAACAGCAGCAAAATCGAACATAACCATTTATATTAACACGCCCTAACCCGGAAAAATGAAAAAAAATCTCAGCCTGATACCCGCCTTGCTTCTGGGTGCCCTGCTCCTACTGCCCGCCCTCACCCGCGCCGCCGCGCCCGAAAAACCCCGCGTCGACATGACCTGGTGGCAGGACAGCAAGTACGGCCTCTTTATGCACTGGGGCCTCTATTCCATCGCCGGGGGCGAGTGGAAAGGCAAGGCCGGCTATGGCGAGTTCCTGATGCTGCAGGCCAAGATCCCCGTTAAGGAAATGTGGGAGTTGGCCGGGACCTTCAACCCCACGGAGTTCGACGCCGACAAATGGGTCAAGTGCGCCGTGGACGCCGGAATGAAGTACATGGTCATCACCTCCAAGCACCACGAAGGCTTCGCGATGTACCACTCCGCGGCCAGCCAATTCAACATCGTGGACGCCACCCCCTTCAAGCGCGATCCGCTGAAGGAGCTTTCGGACGCCTGCGACAAATACGGCCTCAAATTCTGCGTCTACTACTCGCTGGGCCGCGACTGGGAGGACCCCGACGTGCCCTCCAACTGGCCCCGGGTCGGGGGACGCAGCAACGACTGGGATTTCCCGGACGAATCCGTCAAGGAGTTCGACCGCTACTTCGAGCGCAAGCTCAAGCCCCAGTTGATCGAGCTGCTGACCAATTACAACGTCCACGTGATGTGGTTCGACACCGAGGGCGCCTGTTCCGTGGCCCAGTCCCAGGAGCTGATCGACCTGGTGCAGCAGTACCGTCCCGGCTGCCTCGTGAACGACCGCGTGGGCAACGCCCTGGGCGATTTCACGACGCCCGAGCAGACCGTCATCGACGGCATCAACCGCTCGCCCTGGGAGTCCTGCATCACCATCGGATCGAACTGGGGCCACGTCAAGAGCGACACGGTCTACAAATCGCCCGAGGTGATCGCCCGCCTGCTGACGGACATCACCGCCAAGGGGGGCAACCTGCTCTTCAACATCGGTCCCACCCCCTGGGGCACTTTTCAACCCAAGGCCATCGACTACCTCGAGCGGGTAGGGGGCTGGCTGAAAGTCAACGGCGAAGCCATCTACGGCACCCGCCCCTGGCTGGTCTACGGCGAGACCCACGCCGCCCCGGTGAAACTCATCGAAAAGGCCGCCGAGGGCATGCAGGACCAGAACAAGGACGAAACGGCCAAGGGCACCGAGCCCGACATCCGCTTCACGGCCAAGCCGGGAGTGCTCTATGTGATCGCCCGCTCCTGGAAGGAGGCCCGCGTGCAGGTCAAGGACCTGCTGCTGACCCCCGAACAGCAGATCCGCCACGTAAGCCTCTTGGGTTACAAAGGCAAGGTGGACTGGCAGCGCCAGGGCAATGGGATCGATATGGAATTGCCTGCCAAGTACCGCCCCGATATTCCCCTCTATGTTTATAAACTGGAGCTAAACGAATAGAGACTATGAAGCGAAAAATCTTTTTGTTGGCCGCGGCCCTCTCCTGTGTGTGTTCCCTGGCCGCCCAGATCGAGCACCCGGTACCGCTGTTGACGGTGCCTGGACGAGAAGTGGACATGAGTTGGTTCCGCGAGCGCAAGCTTGGCTTGTTCCTGGTCTGGGGCCTCTATACCCAGACCCAGGGCGAGTGGAAGGGCAAGTCGGGTTACACCGAGTTTATCCAGTTGCAGGTCAAGATGCCCCTGAGCGAGATGAAGCAACTGGCCACGGAGATGAATCCCGTGAACTTCGACGCCGACAAGATCGTGCGCGATGCCAAGGCCGCCGGGATGGGCTATGTCGTGATCACGGCCAAGCACCAGGAGGGCTTCGTGATGTACGACTCGCCCTGCAGCGATTTCAACATCGTCAAGATGTCGCCCTGGGGGCGTGATCCGCTCAAAGAATTGTCCGATGCTTGCCAGAAGCACGACGTCAAATTCGTGGTCTACTACTCCCTGGGCCGTGATTTCGAGGACCCGGACGTGCCCTCCAACTGGCCCCGCATCGGGGGGCGCAGCAACGACTGGGACTTTCCGGACGAGTGGAACAAACGCTTCGAGCGCTACTTCGAACGCAAGCTCAAGCCCCAGTTGCGCGAGATACTCACCCAATACCACGTAGATGGGCTATGGTTTGACGTCGCGGGCTTCTGCTCGCCGGGCCAGTCGCTCGAGCTGATGAAGATGATCGAGGAATTGTCCCCGGGCTGCCTGGTGAACGACCGCGTCGGCAATAGTTACGGAGACTACTTCACCCCCGAACAGACCGTGCTCAAGGGCATCTGCCGCGAGCCCTGGGAGTCCTGCGTGACCGCCGGACGGGTGTGGAGCTACACCAAGGCAGACACTATTTATAAGTCCACCGAGGTGCTCACCCGCATGTTCACGGACATCGTCGCCAAGGGCGGCAATCTGCTGCTGAGCCTGCCGCCCAACCACCTGGGCGAGCTCACCGCCCTGGGCCAGGACCGCATGGAGGCCATCGGCCGCTGGATGAAGGTCAACCGCGAAGCCATCGACGGCACCGTCCCCTGGCGGGTCTACGGCGAGGAGGCCGCCGTGGAGGCGAAAACGACCGGACAGACCGACGCCGGGATGCCCGACACGATCAAGGACGAAATTTCGAAAGACACCGAGCCGGACATCCGCTTCACCAGCCGCCCGGGCACGGTTTATGTGATCGCCCGCAGTTGGAAGGCCCCGCGAGTGACGGTCCGGGACCTCTACCTGACCCCCGAGCAAAAGATCCTGAGGGTAAGCCTGCTGGGCTACCCCGGCAAGATCGGCTACGAACAGCAGGGCAACGGCCTGAGTCTGGAATTTCCCGCGAAGTACCGTCCCGAGACCCCCGTATACGTTTACAAAGTAGAATTATCCGAATAAACCATGACTGAAACCAAGAAAATCGGCATCGCCTGCGACCACGCCGGCTACGAACTCAAAGAATTCCTGACCGGCTACCTCGGCGCCCTGGGCTTCGACGTACACGACTTCGGCACCCACAGCCCCGAAAGCGTCGACTACCCCGACTACGCCCACCCGCTGGCCGCGGCCGTCGAGAGCGGCCAGCTGCCCCGGGGGCTGGCCATGTGCGGCAGCGGCAACGGCATCAACATCACCCTCAACAAGCACCAGGGAATCCGCGCCGCCCTCTGCTGGATGCCCGAGATCGCCACCCTGGCCCGAGAGCACAACGACGCCAACATCTGCACCCTGCCCGCCCGCTACCTCACCAACGACGAGGCGGTACAGATCGTCGAACAATTTCTGAATACGGAGTTCGAAGGAGGCCGCCATTTGGCCAGAGTACAGAAAATCCCCCTGAAATAACGCGGCTGCACATATCGCACGCCGCTTTTCACTCATCCTCCTGCGCTCACATCCTCACGTACTTCAAGTACGCTCCGGTGTGATGCTCGGACGATAAGCAAAAATCGACGCACGCTATGCACAGCCGTGTCTCGCTCCTAATATTAGGTTATGAACAAAGACCTGCACGCAGTGCAGGTCTTTGTTGTTAGAACCATCGTTTAAGTCCGCCGGTCATCGTATACTGCAAAATCCCCCGCAACACCAGGAACAGCATAAAGGCCAGCCAAAGCGCATCGTTGCCCAGCCAGGTCACCAATAAATAATAGGCCCCGAAGAAGGCGGCCATCGACCAGAAGACCGAGTTGCGCATGACGCGGGTGGCCGTGGCGCCGATCAGCGCCCCGTCGACGAGGAAGGGCCCGAAGCCCAGCAGGGGCACCAGCACCACCCAGCCGATGTAGCGGCCCGCCTCGTTGAGGATCTCGGCGCTGTGCGTGAAGATGCCCAGCAGGTCGCGCCAGAAAAAGAGGTAGCCCACGATGTTGAGCAGGGCCACACCTCCGGCCCAGAACAGCAGGGCGCGCAGCGTGCGCAGCAGCATCACCCGGTTGCGGGCCCCGACGTATTTGCCGATCAGCGATTCGGCCGCGAAGGCGAAGCCGTCCATCATGTAGGAGAAGATCGTGAAAAGTTGCATCAGCAGGCTGTTGACCGCCAGCAGGTTCTCACCCATGCCCGAGGAGGCCGCCGTGAAGAAGGTGTAGACGGCCACGATGCAGAGCGTGCGCAGGAAGATGTCGCGGTTGACCCTCAGGAAGTGCAGCATGGGCTTCATGTCCAGGGCCTCTCGCAGCGAAATGCGTTGCAGGAAGCGCCCGTAGTAGCGCCCGCAGAGCCACACGGCCAGGGCCAGCGAGCCGTACTGGGCCACCACCGTGCCCCAGGCCACCCCCACCATGCCCATCTTCAGTCCGAAGACGAACCAGAGGCTGAAGCCTATGTTCAGGACGTTGATCACAATGGCGATGTACATCGGGAAGCGGGCGTTCTGCATCCCGATAAACCAGCCCTGGAAGACGAACAGCGCCAGGGCCGCCGGAGCCGCCCACACCCGGGCGTAGAAGTACTCGGCCGCCGCCCCCATCACCCGCTCCGAGCCCTGCATCATTCCCAGGCAGAGGATGCCGACCCCCCGTTGGGCGATCACCAGCAGCCCCCCGATGGCCAGCGCGGCGGCCAGGGAGCGCACCAGCACCGTGGTGATCTCGTGGCGGTCGCGGGCCCCGTAGGCCTGGGCCACCAGCCCGGAGGTGCCCATGCGCAGGAAGGCGAAGTTCCAGTAGATGAAGTTGAAGATGGTGGTGCCGATCGAAAGGGCCCCGATCAACCACTCCTCCGCCAGGCGCCCCACGATGGCCGTGTCGACCATCCCCAGCAGGGGAATGGTCAGAGCCGTGAGCATGTTAGGTATGGCTAAAGAAAGAATCTTCTTGTTCATGGGAAAAGTCGGCAAGCCGCAAAGGTCGCGATTTTTCACGGTTTTTGCATTAAAATTCGTACATTTCGAATTCGAACACCTCACCGCCATGAAACACTACGAAGAACAACACGCCCTCGAGCACGACAGCGCCCTGACCGTGAACGCCGGGATCGAACAGCCCCCCATCGTCAACCCCTACCTGCAACGCCGCAAGCGCCGCCAACTGACCACCGACGAGTACATGGAGGGCATCCTTGCGGGCAATATCACCGTCCTCTCCCAGGCCATCACCCTGGTCGAAAGCCTCCTGCCCGAGCATTACGCCCAGGCCCAGGAGATCATCGAGCGCTGCCTGCCCCACAGCGGCCGCTCGGTGCGCATCGGCATCACGGGGGTGCCGGGGGCCGGGAAATCCACCTTTATCGAGGCGATGGGCATGCTGGTCACGGGCCTGGGCCACCGCCTCTCGGTGCTGGCCATCGATCCCAGCTCCGAACGCAGCGGGGGCTCGATCCTGGGCGACAAGACCCGCATGGAACAGCTCGTGCACAACCCCGCGGCCTTTATCCGCCCTTCGCCCTCGGCGGGCTCGCTGGGCGGCGTGGCCCGCAAGACCCGCGAGAGCATCATCCTGTGCGAGGCGGCGGGCTTCGACGTCATTTTTATCGAGACCGTGGGGGTGGGCCAGAGCGAGACGGCCGTCCACTCGATGGTCGACCTCTTCCTGTTGATCCAGATCGCCGGGGCCGGGGACGAGTTGCAGGGCATCAAGCGCGGCATCATGGAGATGGCCGACATGATCGCCGTCAACAAGGCCGATCGCGGCAACGAGCAGCGGGCCGCCCTGGCCAAGAGCCATTTTGTGAATGCCCTGCGCCTTTTCCCGATGCCCGATTCGGGTTGGAAGCCCCAGGTCTACACCTGCTCGGCGGTCGAGGGCACGGGCCTGAAGGACATCTGGACCGGCATCGAAGATTTTTTGACCTTTACCAAGCAGAATAACTATTACGGGAAAAATCGCAACCGCCAGGCCAAATACTGGATGTACGAAACGATCAACGAGGCCCTGCGCGAGGGATTTTACCACAATCCGGCCGTCGAGGCCCGCATCGGGGAGTACGAAAAACTGGTGCTCGAGGACCGCAAAAGCTCCTTCGTCGCCGCCCGCGAACTACTCGAATTGTATTTCCAAAATCTCGATAAACAATAGGGCCATGCCGGTGGTTTTTTCGCGGGACATAGGAGGTGGCGTACTGGGACTCTGGAAGATCGAAGAGCCGATCGAGGAGTTGGCACGCCTTTGCCTGCCTGCGGACCGGACTTATGCGTCGACGCTCTCCGAAAAACGCAAACCGGAGTTTTTCGCCTGGCGGGCGCTCCTGCAGGCTCTCGAGCCCGGGGCCCAAGCCGGATACGACGACCAGGGCGGCCCCGTGCTGACCGGAGTGGGGGAGTATTCCCACATCGGCGTCAGCCACACCACCGGCTATGCCGCCGTGATCCTTTCGAAAACCCCCTGCGCCGTGGACATCGAACGTGCGGACCGCGATTTTTCGAAGACATTCTCCCGCTACGCCTCTGCTGAAGAGCAAAGCCTGTTTCGCGAAGCGCCCCCCGTCCTGCATTGGTGCGCCGAGGAGACCCTCTACAAATGGGCCCGGCAGTCCGGGGTCGACGGGTTGCGCGAGATAGGCATCGAGACCCTCAGTTCTCAGGCCGGTACCCTTTCCGGGACGATCCGGGGCCGCCGCCTGGCTATGCATTACTTCTTCGAAGCGGGCATTTGCTGCGTCTGGGGCTTGGAATAGTCGATTCTTTTGTTTATTTTCGTTACCATTCTTCGTAACCGGAAAATACCCAAACGAACCCCTTTATCTTATGAACCTGCGACCCTGCTACCCCAGCTTCCGTGTTCTACTCCTTTGTGTCCTGATGCTCTCCCTTTCCGTCGCTTCCCGGGCCCAGGGCCGGGCCGCTCTCGGAGAAATTCCCGATGTCGACAAATGGATTACCACCCAGTTCGCCAAGGGCAAGGTCCCGCCTTTTTCGTTCGTCTACGGAGGGAAACCCTCCGCATCCTTTATCACCGGCTGGAAATACTCCGCCTCCCGGCCGGATGACTCCGAGCAAGGGGTCGAACGTTACCTGTATACTTACCAGGACCCCCGCACGGGCCTGAAGCTCGAGTGCCAGGTCAAGGGCTTCCCGCAGTTCCACACCGTGGAGTGGGTGATTAACCTGACCAACACGGGCAAAAGCAATACCCCCATCCTCGAGCGCTTCCGCGTGGTGGACCAGCAGTACGCCCAGTACGACGCCGGGATCGCCTCGCTGTTGCACCTCTGGGGCAGCAACTCCCGCCGCGACGATTTCCGGGTGTTCCACACCCCGCTGACCTCCGACACCACCGTCTATATGTCGCCCATCAACGGCCGCTCCTCCGACGGGGACGCCTTCCCGTTCTTCAACCTGATGCGCGCCGACGAGCGTGAGGGGATCGTGGTGGCCATTGGCTGGACAGGCACCTGGGAGGCCGAGTTGAAGGCCACCGACGCCAAAAACGTTTCTCTACAGAGCGGGATGAAGCACATGAGGCTCTACCTCGAGCCGGGTGAGACGATCCGCACGCCGCTGGTCTGCCTGGTGAGCTGGAAAGGGGAGTCGCTACTCGACGGGCAGAACCGCTTCCGCCGCTTCCAGTTGGCCCACCACAGCCACCACCAGGACGGCGCCCCGGCCCGCTATCCCATTGCCAGCGGCTTCCTGCTCTCCGGTCCGCTGCCCTGTGCCGAAGGGGGGTGCCTGACCGAAGAGGTCGATTTGCTGTGGATGCGGCGGATGAAGGACTTCGGCGTCGTGCCCGAGGCCTTCTGGCTCGACGCGGGCTGGTACGAGGGCAGCGCCCCCTCGGATTGGTATGAATCCGTGGGCACCTGGACGCCCGACACGGTCCGCTATCCCCGCGGCATCAAGCCCGTGGCCGACGAGGCTCACCGCATGGGCTGCAAGTTCCTGCTGTGGTTCGAGCCCGAGCGGGTCGGCAAAAATTCCTGGTTGGGAAAAAACCACCCCGAGTGGCAGTTGTTCGCCAAAGGAAGCGAGTACGGCCAGCTCGATCTGGGCAACCCCGAGGCCCTGGAGTGGGTCTGCACCCACATCGGCGACATGATCGAGGAGGTGGGCATCGACATCTACCGCCAGGACTTCAATCATCCGGTCGACGTGTTCTGGCGGCAGAACGACGCCCCCGACCGGGTGGGCATCCACGAAATCCGCCACATCGAGGGCCTCTATAAATTTTGGGACTATCTGCTCGCGCGCTTCCCGAATCTGCTGATCGACAACTGCGCCTCGGGGGGACGCCGCATCGACCTCGAGACCATGTCGCGCAGCGTGCCCCTCTGGCGTACCGACCATGGGGTGCACGACGCCGAGATGAAGAACAGCAATACCTACACCCTGAGCCTCTTCCTGCCCCAGCACGCCACGGGGGTCTTTTCGCCCGATCCCTACACGACACGCGCAGGGATGACCTCCTCGGTGGTTTTCGGTTTTGACGTCATGGGCCAAAGCCAGCGCGTCAGCGACATGAAGGCGGCCATCGAGACGGTCAAGAAATACCGGGAGTATTACTTCGAGGACTACTACCCCATGACGGGCCTGACCCTCAACACCTCGACCCAGAACACCTGGATAGCCTACCAGTTTCACCGCCCCTCGGACGAGTCGGGCATCGTGCTGGCCTTCCGGCGCGAGGGCAATCCGCGGGACCGCATCCGGCTGAACCTGCAGGGGGTCGATCCGGCGAAAACCTACGAGGTCCGCAACGAGGATACCGGGGTCTCCGAGAAAGTCACCGGGGCCCAGTTGAGGGACTATTATTACATCTATAACATTCCGATGCGGGGCTCCGCCATTCTGCATTACAAAGCCGTCAATCCATAAAATAACGACTACGATGAAAACCCGACTTCTTTTCCCGACCCTGCGCCGCGTCCTGCTGATCGCCCTGCTGACGCTGCCGCTCTCAGGAGCCTTCCGGGTCCACGGCCAGGGCAAGGCCCGCCTCGAAGCCATTCCCGACGTGGATAAATGGATCACCACGCATTTTGCCAAAGGCAAAGTTCCCCCTTTCTCTTTCCTCTACGACAGCGTCCCCTCCCGGCAATTCATCACCCGCTGGAACTACACCGGGGAAAAACTCGAAAGCGGGAAATACCTCTATACGTATAAGGACCCCGCTTCGGGCCTCAAGATCGAGTGCACGGTGACCGGATGGCGCGATTACAACGCCGTGGAGTGGGTGATGCGCCTGACCAATACCGGCCCGGAGAACACCCCCATGCTCGACCGCTTTATGGTCGTCGACCAAGCCTACGAGCAGAAATCCGCCGGGACGCCCTCCGTGCTCCACGCCCTGGGCAGCGTGGGCGGCCGCTTCGACTTTATGGTCTCGAAAACCGAGCTCACCCCCGACACCCTGCTGCACATGGCCCCCCAGGGCGGCCGCTCCTCGGACGGCACGGCCTTCCCGTTTTTCAGCCTCTTGTCGGCCAGCGGCCAACAGGGCATCGTGGCCGCCGTGGGTTGGACCGGCGGCTGGCAGGCCGACCTGAGCGCCGCGGACGGACGGAGCATCTCCCTGCAATCGGGCATGGACCGCTTCAGCCTCTACCTCAAGCCGGGCGAGACGATCCGCACGCCGATGATCTGCCTGGTCTCTTGGGAGGGTGAGGACCTGATGGCGGGACAGAATAAATTCCGCCGCTTCCTGCTCTCGCACCACAGCCGCCAGATCGACGGCGAGTTTGCCAAATACCCCTACGCCAGTGGTTTCCCGGCCTTCGGTCCCGCGCCCTGCACCGAAGGGGGCTGCCTCACCGAAGAGATGGACATCGCCCTGATGCGCCGCATGAAGATGTTCGACATCGTGCCCGGCATCTTCTGGCTAGACGCGGGCTGGTACACCGACAGCGGGGCCCCGGTCTACGACTGGTGCGACATCGTGGGCTCCTGGACCCCCGACACCACCCGCTACCCGCGGGGTATCAAGCCCGTGGCCGACGAGGCCCACCGCCTGGGGGCCAAGTTCCTGCTGTGGTTCGAGCCCGAACGGGTCAGCCGCGGATCGTGGCTCGCGCGCGAGCACCAGCCTTGGCTGTTGCACTCCAAGGTCCGCAACTCGGCCCTGCTCGACCTGGGCAACGCCGAGGCCCTCGACTGGCTCTGCAACCACGTGGGCGACATGATCGAAGAGGTGGGCATCGACATCTACCGCCAGGATTTTAATCATCCGGCCGGACCTTTCTGGGAGGAAAATGACGAGCCGGGCCGCATCGGCATGCTCGAGATCCGCCACATCGAAGGCCTTTACAAATTTTGGGATTATCTCCTGGAACGGTTTCCGCGGATTCTGCTGGACAACTGCGCGGCAGGCGGACGTCGCATCGACATCGAGATGATGTCGCGCAGCGTGCCCCTCTGGCGCACCGACTACCCCTACTCGGAGGTGACCGGCAAGCAGAGCCATGCCTACGGGCTCAATTTCTGGTTGCCCCAGCACGGCACAGGCAGCTACGAGGTGAACGACTACGCCGTGCGTTCCTCGCTGAGCGCCTGCGTGACGACCCTGTTCGATATCACCAGCAACGGTCCCGACCGCCTGAAAGTGAGCGATATCCAGCACGCCATCGCGACGTTCAACAAGTATCAGCCTTATTACTACGAAGATTACTACCCCCTGACGGGCGTCGGCATCGACACCCAGCCCGACGACATCTGGCTGGCCTACCAGATGCACCGCCCCTCGGACAATTCGGGCATCGTTGTGGCCTTCCGCCGCGAAGAATCCCGGGTGGACCGCATCCGGGTATCGCTCGGGGGTGTCGACCCCCGCAAGGAGTACACCCTCTACGACGACAATACCAAGATGTCCCAGCAGATTTCGGGCAGCCAGCTTATCGACGGAATTTACCTGAATATTTCCCAGAGACGAGGCTCCCTGTTGTTGCATTACACCTTAGCCCAATAACCCGACGACTATGAAAACCTTCTTCCTCCGTTTTCTTCCCGCATGGCTCCTGTTAGCCCTGTTGCTCCTTCCCGCCCGCGCCCAGGAGCGCGCCCGCATGGGGGACATCCCCGACGTGCGTACCTGGATCGAGGCCCGTTTCGGCAAGGGAAAGCAACCTCCCTTCTCGTTCTACTACAACGATGTACCCTCCTCGAAGTTCATCACGCGCTGGGCCTACAAGGCCCAGAAGCTCTCGAGCGACGACCCTTCCATCGAAAAGCACCGCTACACCTACCGCGATCCGGGTACGGGCCTGAGCATCGAGTGCGATGTGACGGGATTTAGCGAGTTCCACGCCGTGGAATGGGTGATGCGCCTGACCAATACCGGCTCTAAGAACACCCCCATCCTCGACCGTTTCCTGGTCGTGGACCAGGCCTTCCGGCAGCGCCTTCCGGCCACGCCCTCGGTGCTTCACCTGGACGGCAGCGAGGGAGGGCGCTACGACTTTTTTATCCGCAACTCCCAGCTCTCCCCCGGGGACACCTCCCTGGTGATGGCTCCCCAGGGAGGCCGCTCCTCGGATGAGACGGCCTTCCCGTTCTTCAACATCGTCGACGGCGACGAGCAGGAGGGCCTGATCGTGGCCATCGGATGGAGCGGCGGCTGGCAGGCCGAGGTCAAGGCCCTCGACCGCCAGAACCTCTCTCTGCAAGCCGGTATGCAGCGCTTCCACCTGAGCCTGCATCCCGGAGAGACCATCCGCACCCCCTCCATCTGCCTGCTGGGCTGGAAGGGCAACAGCCTGATGGACGGCCAGAACCGCTTCCGCCGCTTCCAGTTGGCCCACCACAGCCGCAAGATCGACGGCAAGTTCGCCGAGTACCCCATCGCCGGCGGCTTCCACACCGGCCAGGGCCCCCGGCCCTGCCACGAGGGCGAGTGTCTGGACGAGGCGATGCTCACCACGCTGATGCGCCGTTACAAGCAGTTCGACGTGATGCCCGAGGCCTTCTGGCTCGACGCGGGCTGGTATGCCGGATGCGGGGCGCCGGATTATTTCTGGATCAACGGCGTGGGCAACTGGTTCCCCGACTCGACCCGCTACCCGCGGGGACTGAAGCCCGTGGTCGATGAGGCCCACCGCCTGGGGGCCAAATTTCTGCTGTGGTTCGAGCCCGAACGGGTGGTGTTCGATTCCTGGCTGGGCAAGAACCACCCCGAGTGGGTCTTGAAGAGTCCAGGCGAAGTGTACGGTTTGCTGGACCTGGGCAAGCCCGAGGCCCTGGACTGGCTCTGCAACCACATCGGCAACATGGTCGAGGAGATCGGCCTGGACATCTACCGCCAGGACTTCAACCAACGGCCCCAGCCTTTCTGGGAAACCCACGAGGCCCCCGACCGCATCGGGATGATGGAGATCCGCCACATCGAGGGCCTCTATAAATTCTGGGATTACCTCCTGGAACGCTTTCCGCGCCTGTTGATCGACAACTGCGCCTCTGGCGGCCGCCGCATTGACCTCGAGACCATGTCGCGCAGCGCCCCCCTCTGGCGCTCCGACTACATATACCATGAGCCGACCGGCAAGCAGGGCCATTCCTACGCCCTGAACTACTTCCTCGCCCAGCACGGCTCGGGCATGTATTTCCCGCTCGACGACTATACGCTGCACTGCTGCCTGGGAACGGCCCTGCTGGCCCATTTCGACATGGCCGGGGTGAGCCAGAGCGTGCCCGACATGAAACGGGTGCTCGAGACCTGGAAGAAGTACCGACCCTATTTCTACGAGGACTACTACCCCATAACGAGCATCGCTCCCAACATCCTCCAGGAGAACATCTGGCTGGCCTATCAGATGCACCGCCCCTCGGACGGCTCGGGCATCGTCTTGGCCTTCCGTCGCAAGGATAGCGACATGACCCGCATGCGCACCCACCTGCTGGAGATCGACCGCGATAAAATCTACAATGTTTACAACGATATCACCAAACAAACCATCCGGATGCCGGGCAGCCAGTTGATCGACGGCTTCTACCTCGAGATTCCGCACGCCCCGGGTTCCTCCTTGTTGCATTATACCATAGCCGAATAATGATGAAAAACTTAGCTCTGAAACCCTTTGCATTCCTGGGTACACTCTCGCTCCTGCTGGGCGCCTGTGCCGACAACGCTTCCTACGATCACCTCGCGGGCCTGCCCCTGATGGACGGGAGCCAGACCCGCTCGGTCTGCGCCGAAAACCCCACGGGCGAAAAAGGCCGCGGAGGCACGGCGGACCCCGATACCACGGGAGCCTACCGCTTCACCAACGCCCGCTGCGCCGACAGCCTCGGCCAGGGTTGGAAGGTGATGCCCTTCCTCTTCGTGGGAGCGGGCGAGACCGTCACCCTGATGGACGTCGACGGGCCCGGCACGATCCGCCACATCTGGATGGTCGAGGGGCTGAGCCGCAACCACGTCCTGCGCTTCTACTGGGACAACGAAGCGACCCCCTCGGTGGAGGTCCCGGCGCCGGACTTCTTCGCCGTGGGCCACGAACGCATGGCCACGGTCAACTCGCTGATGGTGGCCGTCAACCCGGCCAACGCCGTCAACTGCTTCTGGCCGATGCCCTTCCGCCGCCACGCCAAGGTGACCTTTACCAACGAGAGTGACAAGGACCTCCGGCTGCTGGCCTACCAGATCACCTACTCCCTGGGCAAGGTGCCCCGCAAGGCGGGCTACTTCCACGCCCAGTGGCGCAGGGGCAACACCTCCGAGCAGAATCCCTACGTGATCCTGGACGGTGTCAAGGGAGAGGGCAAATACGTGGGCACCTTCCTGGCCTGGACCCAGCTCACCGACAACAACTGGTTCGGCGAGGGCGAAGTGAAGTTCTTCATCGACGGAGACAAGGAGTTTCCCACGATCTGCGGCACGGGCACCGAGGACTACTTCCTGGGCAGCTACGGCTTTCCGAGCTCCTTCTCGGGCCTCTACTCGGGCACCACGCTCTCCGATCACGAGACCGACAGCCTGCCTAATTACTGGAGCCTCTACCGTTGGCACACCCAGGACCCGGTGGCCTTCTCCGAGGACCTGAGCATCACCGTCCAGGCTCTGGGCTGGTGGCGCTCTCCCCGCCAGGGCTACCGCAAGCTCGACGACGACATCGCTTCGGTGGCCTACTGGTACCAGCGCGAGCCGCACGCCCCGTTCCCCACGCTGCCTCCTGCCTCCGCCCGCCGCCCGATCAAGTAAATGGAAAACCGGATAAAGAAGAATGTCTGTCGCTGGATCATCGAAGCCCTCTCCTTGGGGGCTTTGGTCTGGGCTTTATGGCCGTTGCTTTTTTATCATACCTTGGATGAAACGATGCCCGTACCTCTTCATTACGACATCACCGGAGAGGTCACCCGCTGGGGAGAGCCCTCTTCTCTGTGGACCTCCTCCGTGCTTGCCCTGCTGGTGTACCTGCTTCTGTCGGCGCTTCAGAAATACCCCGGAGTGTTGAACTATCCGGTCAAGGTTACCCCGGATAATGCAAAAGGGTTATATGCACTGGGCATGGATTTGGTGAGGGGATTGAAATTGCTTTTAACCCTTCTTTTTGCCTACACGGGCCATGTTACGTTCGCTGTCGCTGTCGGGAAGGGTATGAGGATGAGCGCTTTCGTTATCGCTGCTTGGTTGTGTCTACTTGTGATCCTCCTGGTTACTTACTGGATAAAAATGCAAAAGCTCAAATTACGGCCATGAAAAAATACGGTTGGATAGTGGTTTTCCTGTTGGGGATGAGTGTGTCCGCTTCGGCCCAGAAACTGGTGATCGGGCAGCGGGCTCCGGACCTGCGGGTGGGCCAATACCTTTCGGGCGGCCCGGTGCTGGAGGACGTGCCCCTGTGGATCGAGTTTTTCTACTCGGCCGGGAAACCCTCCCTCGACCGCTTGCCGGCGCTCGACGAGTTGGCCCGCAGGTATGAGGGTCGTTTGCAGGTGGTGGCGCTTTCCCGCGAGGCGGCCGACCAGGTCGAGCCGCTGATCCGGGGAAAAGAGTACGCGTTCGCCGTGGGCCTGGACGAGGAGGGGAAGACCTTTCAGAGTTTCGGGGTCGAGTACGTGCCTTTTTCGGTGTTGCTGGACGCTAAGGGGAAGGTGTGCTGGTACGGGAATCCCGTCCGGCTGGATCAGAAGACGATCGATGCCGTTTTGAAATAACCGGCCCGCCAAACAAAAACAGAGGGGATCGCTCATCCGAGCGATCCCCTCTGTTTTTGAAAATGAGCACCCCAAGGGCCGGTCTATCCGACAGCCTTCAGTTTTTCTATATTGGTGTTTTCCGTTCTTTTCTTGGCGTAGTCCAGCGTCACCCGGAACATTTTCCGGTTGGGCTGTCCCGGCAGCTCGAACATGGCGTCCATCATGATGTTCTCGCAGATCGAACGCAGCCCGCGGGCCCCCAGCTTGTACTCGATGGCCTTGTCGACGATGTAGTCCAGCACCGCTGAGTCGAACGCCAGTTTGATGCCGTCCATCTCGAAGAGGCTGACGTACTGCCTCGTGATGGAGTTCTTGGGCTCGGTGAGGATGCGGCGCAGGGCCTCCCGGTCGAGCGGCTCGAGGTAGGTCAGCACCGGCAGGCGGCCGATCAGCTCGGGGATCAGGCCGAAGGCCTTGAGGTCCTGGGGTTGGATGTAGCTCAGCAGGTTCTCCTTGTCGACGCGTTCGCGCTTGAGCTGGCCGTAGCCCACGGCCTGGGTGTTGAGCCTCTGGGCGATCTTTTTCTGGATGCCGTCGAAGGCTCCCCCGCAGATAAAGAGGATGTTGGCCGTGTTGATCTGGATGTATTTTTGGTCGGGGTGCTTGCGCCCGCCTTGGGGCGGCACGTTGACGATGGCCCCCTCGAGGATTTTCAGCAGGGCTTGCTGCACCCCTTCTCCCGAGACGTCCCGGGTGATCGAGGGGTTGTCCCCCTTGCGGGCGATCTTGTCGATCTCGTCGATGAAGACGATGCCCCGCTCGGCCAGCGCGACGTTGTAGTCGGCCACCTGCAGCAGGCGGCTCAGGATGCCCTCGACGTCCTCGCCCACGTAGCCCGCCTCGGTGAGCGCCGTGGCGTCCACGATGGTGAAGGGCACCTGCAGGCGCTTGGCGATGGTCCGGGCCAGCAGGGTCTTGCCGGTGCCCGTTTCGCCCACGAGGATGATGTTCGACTTGTCGATGTCGGACTCGGATTCTTTTTTGTCGTTGTGGATCAGGCGTTTGTAGTGGTTGTATACGGCCACCGACAGGTAGCGTTTGGCCGCTTCCTGCCCGATCACGTATTCGTCCAGGGCCTCCTTGATCTGGGCCGGTTTGAGCAGTTGGTCCCGTTTGATCTCGGGAGCCGCACGCTTGAACTGCATCTCGTTGCCTTCCAGCAGCCGGTATCCGTGTTCGATGCACTGGTCGCAGATGAAGGCGCCGTCCGTGCCCGAAAACATCGTGTCCACTTCGTTGCGGGAGAGTCCGCAGAACGAACACAGGTCGGTGGTGTGTCCGTGAGAGTCTTTCTTTGCCATGGGGCTTATTTTTTGGTCGCCATGCGTTTGGTCAGCACCTCGTCGATCAGGCCGTACTGCTTGGCTTCGGGGGCGCTCATCCAGTAATCGCGGTCGGCGTCTTTTTCGATTTTTTTATAAGTGGCTCCGCTGTGCAGGGCCAGAATTTCATAAAGTTCCTTTTTGGTGCGCAGGATCTGCCGGGCGGTGATCTCGATGTCCGAGGCCTGGCCTTCCACGCCGCCCAGGGGCTGGTGGATCATCACCCGGGCGTGGGGCAGGGCCGAGCGCTTGCCGGCAGCTCCGGCGGTCAGCAGGATGGCTCCCATGCTGGCGGCCAGGCCCGTGCAGATGGTGGCCACGTCCGACGAAATGAGCTGCATGGTGTCGTAGATGCCCAGTCCGGCCGAGACCGAACCCCCGGGGGAGTTGATGTAGAGCTGGATGTCCTTCTCGGGATCGGTCGATTCGAGGAACAGCAACTGGGCCTGGATGATGTTGGCCGCGTCGTCGTAGATGGGCACGCCCAGGAAGATGATCCGGTCCATCATCAGGCGCGAGAAGACGTCCATGGTGGCGACGTTCATCTGGCGTTCCTCGATGATCGTCGGCGAGATGTAGTCGCTGGTGATTTTTCCGAACTGGTGCAGCTTGAGGCTGCTGATCCCGGCGCGGGAACGGGCGAATTTTTCGAATTCCGAGTTACTCATGGGGGGAATTTTAGGGAGTGTTAACAGAGAGTTATACAAATAACGGGCCTTTTTCAATTTTGCTGCAAATTCGTCAGCTGTACGGTCGAAATCACGGGCCGGTGGTCGGAGAGCGTTTGCCCGTCCACCTCGGTCTGCAGCAGCGTCCACCGCCCGGCAGGGAAGCCCAGCAGGTAGTCGATGGTGAAGGAGGGTTCCTCGGCGTTGTAGGTGAAGTCGCTGCCGCTGAGGCGCTGCCAGGCGCTCATCGGGGCCATTTCGGGCGAGTCGGCCAGGGCGTTGAAGTCGCCTCCCAGCAGCACCGGATGGCGGTTTTCCCGCGCCAGGCGGTCCACCGTGGCGATCTGCGGCACGCGGGTCTCCGGCGAGCTGTACTCGATGTGGGTGCAGGCCAGCACGAGGGTGTCCCGCTCGCTGAGGGGGATCTGGGCCTCGAGCAGCACCCGGGTTTCTTCCTGGGGGTCCGCTTTGGGCAGGAAGGTCTTGCGGACCTTCCCGTAGGGCCAGCGGCTCAACATGCCCACCCCGTACTTGCCCCCGGCGAAGTCGATCGCCTGGCCATAGAGGGGATGGAGCCCCGTCAGGCGGGCGAGGGTGTCCATGAAGTTCTTGTCGTGCAACCACTCGTAGCCCTCGCGTCGGGTCATCGAGTCGACCTCCTGCAACAGCACCAGGTCGCAGTCCCGGCTGAGGATGTAGGCTCCCAGCTCCTCGAGCGAGGAGAGCCGTGCGGCGGCGATGTTGTAGGTCATCACCCGCAGCGTTACGGGTTGTTCTGTCCGGGAGCAGGCTCCCAGCAGGCAACAGGCCGCAAGAACGAGTAATAGCTTTTTCATGGATTAAGAGGCTGTCTTAAAAACGGCTATCCGGAAAATTCCAAATAGCCGTTTTTATAAGGGGATGGAAAATTACTGGGCTTTTTCGACCAGTTTGCCAAACTCCTCGGCCGAAATCTTCGTAGCGCTCACGGTCACCATCGGCTCGAGGGCGTCGATCACCTTACGTTCGATCAGCTTTTCGTAGATCTTGCGGCCTTCCTCCTTGTTCGAGAGTATGCTCTTGGCGTAGTTTTCGAGCATTTCGTCGGCCACCTGATTCATGCCGTAGTAGGCGAACTGCTGGCGGGCCAGTCCCTTGGCCTCGTTCATGGCCTCGTCGGGGGTGATCTCGAGCTTCAGCTCGTTGGTGTAATGCTTCTGGATCAGGTTCCAGCGCATCATTTCCAGGAACTTATCGAAATCCTTTTCGATCTCTTCCATCGGAAACTTGCCTTCGTTGACGGTGAACAGCCAGCGTTTGAGGAAGGCGTCGGGCATGGTCAGGTCGGCCTTGTCCAACAGGAAGTTGCGCATATCGAGGACGAACATGTAGTCCGATTCGCGGCCCAGGTCGGAGGCGATCTGCGCGTCGATGTAGGTGGCGAAGCCTTTGGCGTCGGTGACGCTCCCGTCGGGGAAGGCGCTCTTGAAGAACTCTTCGTCCAGCTCCGGCTCGGCGAACTTCTTGATGTTGTTGATGGTCAGCGTGAATTTGGGGTTAATGCCCTCGAGTTCCTCTTCTTTGACCTGGAGGATCGAGGCGCGCTGGGCGGGGGTGGGGTCGAGTTCGTTGATGTCTACCTTCAGTGCATCGCCCACTTTCTTGCCCAGGAAGGGCTTGCGCTGCTTGTCGTTCATGGAGATCAGGCCCACGTAGGCTTCCTGGACCTGCATTTCTTCCTGGTCGAGGGTCACGGTCAGGGCTTCGTCCTTTTCGACGACTTCGGTGTCCACCAGGCGGCCGAAGCGGCGCAGGAAGTTGCTGCGGTAGCCTTCGCGCATGGTGTCGTCGATCTTGATCTCGTACTTCTTGACCTTGTCCTTGGGGCCCAGGGAGATGGCCACGGCCGGGGCGATGCCCACTTCGAAGATGAACTCGTGGTCGACGTTCTTGTCGAAGTCCAGGGGCTGCTGCTGCTCGCTGGGGATCATGTCGCCCACGATGTCGAGGTTTTCCTTCTCGAGGTAGTCGAAGGCCGAGGTCGAGGCGGTGCGGTAGGCCTCTTCGGCGATGGCGCCCTTGCGGTACATTTTGTTGATGACGCCCATGGGCACCATGCCGGGGCGGAAGCCCGGGATATTGGCTTTGCGTTTGTAGCCCTGGAGCGCCTTCTCGACGGCTTCCCGGTAGTCGGCTTCGACCACGGTGACTTTCAGTAGCGTGGTCCGGTCTTTGAGATCTTCTCTTACGATGTTCATTCTCTGCTAGTTAAATTATTTCAGTGCGGATAAAGGGACTCGAACCCCCACGTCGGTTAAGACACCAGATCCTAAGTCTGGCGCGGCTACCAATTACGCCATATCCGCTTATAAAAGGAAAAAGAGAGGCAAAGATAACGCTTTTTTGGAATTTTTCACACCTTTTTATTCCGCTTTGGAACCGCCTTCGACCTGCGGGCGCATCAGGCTGTCCCGCTCAAAGAGGTCCCGCTCGGGCCAGGCATGCACCTTCTCGAGGGCCTGGCGCATCATCGCCTCGATCTTGCGCGGGAAGCGCGAGCCCGACCAGGAGCTGGTGTTGGTGACCAGCACCCAGGTGTAGCCGTTGTGCTGGCGTTTGATCAGGGCGCTCGATCCGGCCAGTGTACCCGTGCGGGTCCAGTCGCGGCCCTCGGTGGTGCGCATCCAGCCGATGGGGTAGCGCCTCTCGTCCCGCTCGGTCATCAGGGCGATCGTCTCGGGGCGCAGGATGTCGGGCTTGGAATCCTGGTCGTCGATGGCCGTGATGAAGCGCATCAGCTCCGTGGGCGAGGCCACCCAGCCGCCGGCCCCGCTGAGTACCTGCAGGTCGCAGCCCCCGTAGCAGCGGGGCACCATGTGGCCCGGCTCCAGGGCGGATTCGACCCACTCCTCGTCCTCGGGCTCGTAGTAGTGCACCTCGTTGGCGAAACGCCTGGCCGGGTCCGAGTAGCCGATGTGCATGTCCCGGCAGCCGACGGGCTGGAGAATCTGTTCTCGGATAAAGGCCTCGTAGGGCTCTCCGCTCACTTTCTCGATCACCTTGCTCAGCACCACGTAGCCCAGGTTGGAATAGTTGTTGCTGTCGCCCGGCCGCCAGCGCAGCCGGGTGGAGGCCGCGTAAGCGACCAGGTCGTCGAGGGTCAGGGGCAGGGATTTGCCCAACTGCCGGGCCACGCTGGGCATGTTGAAGAGCGGGTCCCCGGCCCGGATCGAGTAGCCCGCCTGGTGGCGCAGCAGGTGCTCGACGGTGATTTCCAGGATGCGTTTGTCCCGGATGCCGGAAAAAATCGAGTCATTCAGGATGCCCTGTGGGCCGAACACCTTGTCGTCGAGGCGCAGGCGCCCCGCATCGCAGAGCTTCAGAATGCCCGTGGCGGTGATTAGTTTAGAAAGAGAAGCGATCCGGAAGATGTGGCGCACCTCGACCGCCTCGCCGGTCTGCCGGTCTGCCTTTCCGAATCCTTTGCTGTACAAGAGTTTGCCGTCTTTCATAATGGCCAGCGAGGCCCCCTCGATCTCCCACTGCTCCAGGAAACGGGTGAGGGTGCGCTCCAGATTCCGGGTCTCGGAGAGCTCCGAGTCGGCGTTGCTCAGCAGTTGGTTGAGGGCCGGGGGCAGGGGATCGGCCGCGGCGGAGGCGGGGTGGGAGAGGGTGTAGATGCGGCAGGCGGTGCCTCCCAACAGGGTCAGGCCGACCCAGAATATCAGACGCTTATAGACCGCTTTCATGCTCGGGGGTTGAGAGGCGGTGGAGCAGGGTCCGGAAGCGCGAGCCCCGCTGGCCCAGCGAGACGACCAGCCCGAATAGCAGCAGGGCGTATCCGGCGTAGGTGACCGGCGTGCCCAGCGGATCGTAGCTCACGCTCAGCACCGAGCCCTGTTCGTCGGTGTCGTAGGAAGACTGGTAGAGGCGAAAGCCCTCCACGCGGGCGATGCGGTTCATGGCGATGGTCGCCTCCCGGCTCCGGGCCCCGGCGTGGATCGTCACGTCGCTCTCGTAGGAGGAGGGGGTGTGCGAGCCTGGGTAGCGCAGCAGGCGGAAATCCCGCAGCGTGACCCTGAAAGGCAACTCCCGGCGGTCGGTGTGCGTGACCGTCAGGCGGTCCGAGGAATCCCCCTCGCGCAGGTGCAGCGTGCCCTCGTAGCCGAAGGCGTGGGTGAGCGCGGCCCCCAGCAGGATCGCCACGAAGCCGTAGTGGAGCAGCAGGACCCCCCAGCGCCTGCGCTTGAGAAGCTGCATCTTCCTGGAGATCAAAACGAAATTTGCGATCAGCGCCCCGTAGAGCACATACATCCACCAGGCGTGGTAGATGGCCGCCCGCGCGGCCTCGGTGCTCAGAGCCGCTTCGATCCAGGTAGCCGCCCCCAGGGCCAGGGCGTAAAATCCCAGCAGCGCGGCGGTGGTTTGCCAGCGGCTGAGAGAGTCGATGAGGTCCCGGAGAGCTTTCATGTCGGACAAAGATACCTTTTTTGGCGGAGAAATAAACCGCCCCGCTGCGTTAAAAAACCACCAAAACGATGAACTCTTGTTCAAAAACAGGGGCGGGCCTCAGAATTATTTTGCAGCCCGTGCAAAATGTTTAATTTTGCAATCTATACCCCGAACAAATATTAAATCGAGATACCATGAGTAACGTGAAATTTTACCTGGGCGAAGACATTCCCCTGGAACTGCACAAAGTGCGCGTGGTGCAGAAGCTGCACCTGGTCCCCATCGAACGCCGCCTGGACGCCATCAAGGAAGCCGGTTTCAACACCTTCCTGCTGAGCACCAAGGACGTCTTCCTGGACATGCTCACCGACAGCGGCACCAACGCCATGAGCGACAACCAGATCGCCGCCATGTTCCAGGCCGACGACGCCTACGCCGGATCGCAGAGCTTCGTCCGCCTCCAGAAGGCCGTCGAGGACGTGCTGGGCAAGAAATTCCTGCTGCCCGTGCACCAGGGCCGCGCCGCCGAGAACGTCATCTGCAACGCCTTCCTCAAGCCCGGACAGGTCGTTCCCATGAACTACCACTTCACCACCGCCCTGGCCCACATCACCGACAAGGGCGGCCGGATCGAGGAACTGCTCTGCGACCACGCCCTCGAACTCAAGTCCGACCACCCCTTCAAGGGCAACATCGACATCGACAAGCTCGAAAAGTGCATCCAGGAGAACGGGGTCGAAAACATCCCCTTCATCCGCATGGAGGCCTCGACAAACCTCATCGGCGGCCAGCCCTTCTCGATCAGCAACATGATGGACGTGCGCCGCGTGGCCGACAAGTACGGCATCATGCTGGTTCTGGACGCCAGTCTGTTGGGTGAAAACGCCTACCTGGTGCAGCAGCGCGAGGCCCAGTGGAAGGAAAACACCATGGGCGACATCATCAAGATGATGACCGGCCTGGCCGACCTGGTCTACTTCTCGGCCCGTAAGCTCAGCTCCTCGCGCGGGGGCGGCATTTGCACCAACCGCAAGGACCTCTACGGCAAGATGGAAGCCCTGATTCCCCTCTACGAAGGCTTCCTGACCTACGGGGGTATCTCGGTGCGCGAGATCGAAGCCATGGCCGTGGGTCTCTACGAAACCCTGGACGAAACAATGATCAGCCAGAGCCCCACTTACATCAAGTACCTGGTCGAAAACCTCGAAGCCAAAGGCGTTCCGATGGTGACGCCTCCGGGGGTCCTGGGCGCCCACGTCAACGCCATGGACTTTTGCAAGCACATTCCCCAGAACGAATACCCGGCCGGAGCCCTGGCCGCGGCCTTCTACCTGATCTCGGGCATCCGAGGGATGGAACGCGGGACGATGTCGAGCGTGCGCGACGAAAACGGCGTGGAAATCCTGGCCGACGTCGAACTGTTGCGCCTGGCCGTACCCCGCCGCGTGTTCACGCTTTCGCAGATCAAGTACGTGATCGATAGGCTGGTATGGCTCTACGAAAACCGCGAGATGATCGGCGGCCTGCGCTTCGTCTACGAACCGCCCGTGCTGCGTTTCTTCATGGGTAAGATGGACGCCACGAGCGACTGGCCCGAACGCCTCATGCTGAAGTTCAGAAAAGATTTTGGAGACAGCTTATAAGCTGCGCATATTGCACGCCATATTTTCCTCATCCCCCTCGTTCCAGTCCTCACGTACTTAAGTACGCTCCGGGCTGTAACTTCGGGCGATAAGAAAAATCTGACGCACACTGTGCGCAGCTTCACCCCGGACGGTCGGGGTCCTAATAGAAAAAAACAGGGGGAAGCCATTGGCTTCCCCCTGTTATATAGATATGCTTTGTTTTTCATACTGGTGTAATTCTGAAGTGTTACTGCAATATTACACCAATAATTCAAAACTGGACCCCGTTTCGGTTATGGGCTTCCGGCAGGTCGGGCCAATCGTCTCAGGAGCGGTGGGCCCCACTTGGGCTGTCTGAGCCTGGCGAGACCAAATCTATTGGTCTCGCGGCAAAAGAGGGCCTTAGTGGGTGCCGCTCTGAGGCGGGCCCGTAGCTTTTTGCCTACTTTTGGGCGACGCCAAAAGTAGGTCGCCGGAGGCGAAACTCTGGGGTGTATCGTAAAAAAGGAGGGGAAGCCATTGGCTTCCCCTCCTTTATGCAGATATAAGATAAGTTACTTAGCGTAACTAATAGAACGAGTCTCGCGAATAACTGTGATCTTGACTTGTCCCGGATAAGTCATCTCATCCTGGATCTTCTTGGCAATATCGTGCGAAAGCAGGTCGGCATCCTGATCCGAGATCTTTTCGCTGCCCACGATCACGCGCAGCTCGCGGCCGGCCTGGATGGCGTAGGTCTTCATCACGCCGGGGTAGTTCAGGGCCAGGTCTTCCATCTCCTTGAGGCGCTTGATGTAGGATTCCACCACCTCGCGGCGGGCGCCGGGGCGGGCCCCCGAAATGGCGTCGCACACCTGCACGATGGGCGAGATGAGGTTGGTCATCTCCATCTCCTCGTGGTGGGCGCCGATGGCGTTGATCACCTCGGGTTTCTCCTTGTAGCGCTCGGCGAGCTTCATCCCGATGATGGCGTGCGGCAATTCGGGCTCGTCGTCGGGCACCTTGCCGATGTCGTGCAGCAGACCGGCGCGCCGGGCCAGCTTGGCGTTGAGGCCCAGTTCGGAGGCCATCACGCCGCAGAGGTTGGCCGTCTCGCGGGAGTGTTGCAGCAGGTTCTGCCCGTAGGAGGAGCGGTACTTCATCTTCCCGATCAGGCGCACCAGTTCGGGGTGCAGTCCGTGAATCCCCAGGTCGATGGTGGTGCGCTTGCCCGCCTCGATGATCTCTTCCTCGATCTGCTTCTGGACCTTGGAGACCACCTCCTCGATGCGGGCGGGGTGGATGCGACCGTCGGTGACCAGTTGGTGCAGGGCCAGGCGCGCGATCTCGCGGCGTACGGGGTCGAAGCCCGAGAGGATGATCGCCTCGGGGGTGTCGTCGACGATGATCTCGACGCCCGTGGCGGCTTCCAGGGCCCGGATGTTGCGCCCTTCGCGGCCGATGATGCGTCCCTTGACCTCGTCGGAGTCGATGTTGAAGACGGTCACCGAGTTCTCGATGGCCGCTTCCGTAGCCACGCGCTGGATGCTCTGGACGACGATCTTCTTGGCCTCCTTGGTGGCGGTCATCTTGGCCTCCTCCATCACCTCGTTGACGTAGGCGATGGCGTCGCTCTTGGCTTCGGCCTTCATGTTCTCGATGAGGATGTTCTTGGCGTCCTCGCTGCTCAGGCCCCCGATCTGCTCGAGCCGGGTGTTCTGCTCCTTGAGTTTGCGGTCGATCTCCTCTTTCTTGCGTTCGATGCCCTGTAACTGGCCTTCGAGTTGCTCGCGCAGCAGGTTCTGTTCCTTGATCTTTTTGCCCAGTTCCTCCTGTTGTCCGTGGAGGGTGCTTTCCAACTGCTTGGCCCGCTGTTCGCTCTGGGCTACCTTCTGGTTGCGCTCGGCCACCTGGTGGTCGTGTTCGCTCTTGAGCTGGATGAATTTTTCTTTTGCTTGAAGGATTCGCTCCTTCTTGATCATTTCGGCTTCGGCTTCGGCCTCTTTTATTATGTTGACCCTACGCGCGTGCGTAGCTTTAGAGATAATAAAATATGAGACAAAACCGACAACCGCGGCCGTTATGACGGCGACAATTCCGGTTACCATAGTGTGTGGTGTTAAAGGGGTTGTTTGTTAATTGTTTATCTGGTGTTCGTATAAAAATACCCGCATGGGATTTCCTCTTTTTTGATTGACGAAGCTCCTAAATCGTCATGTGTGGGGCTGCCGAAAATCGCAAACTTCCAACGTTTCCTCAGTGGGAAAACCTCCCGGAGGGGGAGGGTAAGGCCTGTTTTTGAGTACCTGAGCTTGACCCCAATCGTTAAACTGTTGAGTTTCGCAAAGTGAAAAAGGAATCCATGCGGGCTTGTTCCTGTGTCTTATGTTAAGAACGTCTGATTCCGGGGGAATCGTGTGTTACTAGGACTTGATGTCGTTAAGGTAAGTATCAATTTCCGCGCCAAGCTCCTCGATCGCGCCGACCTGATCGCCCAGCGTGCGGTCCATTTCCAGGCCCACTTTGTCGACGGCCATCTGCATGGCTGCCATGGCCAGGTAGTCTTCGGGTTGCGCGGCGAAGGTGCTGCGGTAACTCGAAATGAGGCTGTTGATGTCCCGGGCCGCCCGGCGGTATTTCTCCTCGTCGGCCTGTGGCACGGTCATCGCGTAATCCTTGCCGGCGATCTTGACCGTTATTCTTCGGGTCTGGGACATGTCCTACTTAACTATCTTCGTGTCTCTTATCGGTTCATCAGGGCGATGCAACGGTCAATTTCCCGCAACAGTTTATTGATCCGCTGGCGTGCCGCCCGGGTGTCGCCCGCCTGGCCTCCCAGCGCCCCGGCCGTTTCCAGCTTGCGGAGGCGTTTCTCGAGTTCCAGGCTTTTTTCTTCGGCCTTGCGTTTTTGCAGAACGCTTTTCTGGCGTTCGGCGTCCGCTTTTTTCAACTCCGCGCGCAACATCCGGTTGTCTTCGATCAGACGAGAGACCTTTTCCCGGAGACTATTGATCGCGAGGTTATCTTTCATGCCGTAAGTAGCTTTAACCATCCAAAAGTAATAAAAAAATCCCAACAATCAAAATCCCTAGCGGCTGCGCATATTGCACGCCGCTTTTTCCTTATCCTCCTCTCTTCGGTGCTCACGTACTTAAGTACGCTCCGCTCCTCGAACCGGACGATGAATAAACCGACGAAGGAGTGAGAGCAAAGTCAAGCTTGCTTGAACTTTGCCGAGCGAGGAGGAGGAAAACGGGCGTCTTTTTGCCCGTTAAATCGACGCACACTATGCACAGCGGCGTTCCCGACCGTTGGGGTGCTACTTTTTGGTGGTTGATTCGTATTTGGCGTATAGGTCGTAGGCTTCGGCTCCGGTGATTTGGACGGGGTAGATGTGGCCTGTTTTCAGGGGTTTGTCCGAGCTTATCAGTAGTTCGGTGTCCACTTCGGGGGAGTCGAATTGGGTTCTTCCCACCCAGAAGTCTCCTTCGCGGCGGTCGATGATCGCTTCTTCGATCCGGCCCACGCGGGTTTGGTTTTGTTCCAGGGAAATTTCCTGTTGCAGCTCCATGATCCGGGCCACCCGCTCTTGTTTGACTTCGTCGGGCACGTCGTCTTGCAGGCTGTTGGCCGAATAGGTTCCTTCTTCTTCGCTGTAGGGAAAAACTCCCAGGCGTTCGAAGCGCATCTTTTGGACGAACTCCAGCAATTCTTCGAAATCGGCCTCCGTTTCTCCCGGATAGCCCACTAATAGGGTGGTTCTCAGGGCCAGGCCCGGCACTTCGCGACGCAGTTCCTCGCAGAGGGCGTAGGTCTGGGCCTTGGTCAGGCCGCGGCGCATGCTTTTCAGCTGGGCGTCGCTGATGTGCTGGAAGGGGATGTCGAGGTAACGGCACACCTTGGGGTTGTCGCTCAGTTGGGCGATCACGTCGCGGGGGAATTGCGCGGGGTAGGCGTAGTGCAGGCGGACCCAGCGGATGCCCTCCACTTCTCCTAACTTTTGCAGCAACTCGCCCAAACGTCGTTCCCCGTAGAGGTCGAGGCCGTAGTAGGTGGTGTCCTGGGCGATGACGATCAACTCGCGCACGCCCTGCGCGGCCAGCGTCCGGGCTTCTTCCAGCAGCTCCTCCATGGGTACCGAGACGTGGCGGTCCCGGATCAGCGGAATGGCGCAGTAGCCGCAGCCCCAGTTGCAGCCCTCCGAGATTTTCAGGTAGGCGTAGTGGGCGGGTGTGGTCAGCGTGCGGGCCGTTTTCAGCTCCTCGCGGTAGGAGGCTCCGGCCTGGCGGACGATCCCGAGCAGGTCGTTCACCCCGAAATACCGGTCCACCTCGGGAATCTCCGCCTCCAGTTCTTTTTTGTAACGCTCGGAGAGACAGCCCATCACGAACACTTCTCCGATCAATCCTTCCTCCTTGGCCCTCACCAGATTGAGGATGGTGTCCACGGACTCCTCCTTGGCGTCGCCGATAAATCCGCAGGTGTTGACCACCACGATATCGGCCCCCGGAGCGTCGTCGTCCCAGGTCAATTCGAAGCCTTCGGCCGCCAACTGGGCCATCAAATGTTCCGAGTCGACCCGGTTTTTCGAGCAACCGAGAGTAATAACATTAATCTTTTTCAAATCCTTAGAGGCTGTCAATTTTGTCAATCGCCAGGGAATCCAGTACCCCGGAAAGGCCCTCGGTCTTCAGATCGAGCACCTCCCGGGCGAAGCCGTAGAGCTGCAACCGGCGGGCTTCCTCCGGCGAGAGGCCCCGCTGGCGCATGTAGTAGAGCGCCTCGGCATCCAGTTGGCCCACGGTGGCCCCGTGGCTGCACTTGACGTCGTCGGCGTAGATCTCGAGTTGGGGTTTGGTGTAGATCCGGGCCCGTTCGCTGAGCGCCAGGTTGTTGTTCTGCTGGAAGGCCCGGGTGCGTTGGGCGCCGGGGGACACGTAGATGCGGCCGCTGAAGACGCTCGTTCCCTCCCCGGCGGCGATGCCCTTGATCCGCTGGTGGCTCGTGCAGTCGGGGGCCGCGTGGCGGATGTCGGTGGCCAGGTCGAAGTGCTCGCCCGCGGCGGGAATCAACAATCCGTCGGTGAGGTTTTCGGCTTCGGGGCCCGCCAGTTCGACCTGTTGGTCGGCGCAGACCAGCGCTCCGCCCAGGACGACCGAAAGGGTGTGCAGGCGGCTCTGGCGCTGCTGCCGGGCGAATCCGGCCGTGACCATGTTCGAGAGGCCGTTGAGCCGGAACAATTCGGTGCATTCCACCGAAGCTCCCTCGCCCAGGAAAATTTCCCGGCCGTGGTTGCCCAGCAGGCGTTCCTCTCCGAGGGTTTGGTAATCCAGGATCACGCTCGCCGAGCTGTTTTCTTCGAAAATAAAGAGGTGGCGGGCAAACGAGGCCACGGCCTCCCCTTCTCCGCAGAGGGCGCTTTGCACCACGAAAGGCAGCTCCTCGCGCACCCCGGCGGGGACATAGATGAACGCTCCGTCCTGGGCGAACATCGTCGGGAGGGAGGTGGCGGCCCTGGTGGACTCTCCGGCCAGGGTATGGTAGTAGCCTCCGATAAGGTCCGAATATTGCCAGGCCGCTTCGGCCAACGAGCCGAAAATCACCCCGTTGGCCAGGATCGTAAGCCGCTGCCCGCCCCGGTAAAACCCGTTGACCAGGCCGATGCGGTGCCCGTCCAGGGCCAGGGGCTCCGGTCTCACCGCCGGGTAGGAGGGCGTGAAGTAGGTCTCGTACTCCCCGGTAAAGGCTTCGCGCAAGCCCGTATAGTGGTAGCGGTCGCCCTCGCCTGTTCCCTTGGTGGGCAGGCCCGAAAGGTTGAGCGACTCCAACGCCGCGCTGCGGGGACGGTTCATCACCCCCGGCGTGTTCTCCTCCGTCAGGTCGAGATTCGACAGGTAGAGCTCCACCCATTTTTTGTCCACGTCCCGCTGCATCAGTCGTATTGGTTAATGAGCCAGTCGTAACCCTCGCTTTCTAGCTTCAGGGCCAGGTCTTTGTCGCCCGAGTAGATGATCCGTCCCCGGTAGAGGACGTGCACCCGGTCGGGGACGATGTAGTCCAGCAGGCGCTGGTAGTGGGTGATGACGATCGTGGCGCTGTCGGGCCGCTTGAGACGGGTGACCCCCGTGCCGACGATGCGCAGGGCGTCGATGTCCAGGCCCGAGTCCGTCTCGTCCAGGATCGCCAGCTTGGGCTCCAACATGGCCATCTGGAAGATCTCGTTCTTCTTCTTCTCACCGCCCGAAAACCCTTCGTTCACGGCCCGCGAGGTGAGCTTGCTGTCCAGTTCGACCACGGCGGCCTTCTGGCGCATCATCTGCAGGAACTCGCCCGCCGAAAGGGGCTCGAGCCCCTGGTACTTGCGCTTTTCGTTCAGGGCGGCGCGCATAAAGTTGGCCATGCTCACCCCCGGAATCTCCACCGGATATTGGAAACCCAGGAAGATGCCCGCCCGGGCCCGCTCCTCGACGGGCATCTCCAGCAGGTTGCGCCCTTCGAACAGCACCTCGCCCGAGGTCACTTCGAAGCGTTCGTTGCCGGCCAGCACCGAGGCCAGGGTGCTCTTGCCCGAGCCGTTGGGGCCCATGATGGCGTGCACCTCGCCCGCGCGGACCTCCAGGTCGATGCCCCGGAGGATCTCCTTGTCCTCGACCGAGGCGTGCAAGTTTGTGACTTTCAGCATATTTTTCTTTTTAATGTAGTCTTATCCCACGCTGCCCTCCAGGGAGATGGCGAGCAATTTCTGTGCTTCGATGGCAAATTCCATCGGCAGCTTGTTGAGCACCTCCTTGGCGTAGCCGTTGACGATCAGCCCCACGGCATCCTCGGTGGCGATGCCCCGCTGGTTGCAGTAGAAGAGTTGGTCCTCGCCGATTTTGGAGGTCGTGGCCTCGTGCTCGACCACCGCCGAGGGGTTTTCCACTTCCAGATAAGGAAACGTGTGGGCCCCGCATTGATCCCCGATCAGCAGCGAGTCGCACTGCGAGTAGTTGCGCGCCCCCATGGCTTTTGGAGAAACTTTCACCAGGCCCCGGTAGCTGTTCTGGCTGTGCCCGGCCGAGATGCCCTTCGAGACGATCCTACTGCGGGAACCTTCCCCCAGGTGGATCATCTTGGTGCCCGTGTCGGCCTGCTGGTAGTTGTTGGTCAGGGCTACGGAGTAGAATTCGCCCACCGAATTTTTGCCCGCCAGGATGCAGCTGGGGTACTTCCAGGTGATGGCCGAGCCGGTCTCGACCTGGGTCCAGGAGAGGCGGGCGTTCTCGCCCCGGCAGAAGCCCCGTTTGGTGACGAAGTTGTAGACCCCGCCCCGGCCATTTTTGTCGCCCGGGTACCAGTTTTGCACGGTGGAATATTTCACCTCGGCGTCCTTCATCACGACGATCTCGACCACCGCGGCGTGCAGCTGGTTTTCGTCCCGGATGGGGGCGGTGCAGCCTTCCAGGTAGCTCACGTAGGCCCCCTCGTCGGCCACCAGCAGCGTGCGTTCGAACTGGCCCGTCCCGGCGGCGTTGATGCGGAAATAAGTCGAGAGCTCCATCGGGCAGCGCACCCCCGGGGGGATGTAGCAGAAGGAGCCGTCGGAGAAGACCGCGGCGTTGAGGGCGGCGAAGAAATTATCGGTATGGGGCACGACGCTGCCCAGGTACTTGCGCACCAGCTCCGGATAATCGCGCAGGGCCTCGGAGATCGAGCAGAAGATAATGCCCTTTTCGGCCAGGGTTTCTTTAAATGTAGTCTTCACGGAAACCGAGTCCATCACGGCGTCCACGGCCACTCCAGCCAGCATCATCCGCTCCTCGATGGGCACGCCCAGTTTCTCGAAGGTGGCCAGCAGCTCGGGGTCCACCTCGTCCAGGCTCTCGTACTTGGGGCTGGTGCGGGGGGCGGCGTAGTAGATGATCTCCTGGAAGTCGATCTCCGGGATGTCGAGGTGCGCCCAGCGGGGCATGCTCATCGTCAACCAGTGGCGGTAAGCCTGCAACCGGAAGCGGGTCATCCACTCCGGCTCCCCTTTTTTCTCGGAGATCAGGCGCACGACATCCTCGCTGAGGCCCTTGGGGATGGTCTCGGTGTCGATCTCGGTGACGAAGCCGTACTTGTAGTCCGAGCCGGTTAGGGAATCAAGTATTTTATCTGAATCTGCCATGAGAACATAGATCGGTTGGCGGAAATTCAGGGTGGCTACACATATCGCACGCCATATTTTCCTTATCCTCCTTGCTTCAGTCCTCACGTACCTTAAGTACGCTCCGGGCTGAACCTTCGGACGATAAGCAAAATCTGACGTACGCTATGCACAGCCTCGTCCTGCAAGGTCGGGGGCTAATTGTTTTTGCCTCCTTTTCAAAACTTCCGTTTTGCAAAGTTAAGCGTTCGGGATCGATACTGCAAACAAAGCACCAAAATAAAGCAGCCGCCCCATTTTAGGGGCGGCTGCCTATACCGGTTCGCCGGATTATTCCTGCATGGATTTATACAAAGTGTTGTATTCGTTGTATTTGGCCATCATTTCGGGGGCTTCGTCCCGGAGGCGGAAGTAGACGTTCTTGAGCAGTTCGACCGTGGCTACGTCCTTCGGGTCGAGCTTGTAGGCTTTTTCCAGCGGGGCGAGCGAGCTCTGGTACACTTCGTACACCTTCTTCAGTTCGGTGTCGTAAGCGGACTGGCTGGTGAAGCGCTTGGCGTTGAGCTGGGTGGCCAGGTCGTCGGCTTTCTGGGTGTAGGCATACCCCAGGTTGCGGTTGACGATGAAGTTGTCGGGCAGCAGCTCGACCGTCTTCTGGAAAGCCTGGATGGCGTCGTCGTAGCGGCCCATCTTTTCGTACACCCGGCCCAGGCCCACGTACAGGTCGGGGTTGGTGGGGTTGGCGGCGATGGCGGCGTTCACCGAGGGGATGATCTCCGTGGGGTCTTCACCCGTGGTGGCGTATACGTTCAGGAGGCTCTCGATGATCCCGGTGTTCTGGGGATACTTGGTCAGGGCGTCCATCAGCAGTTGTTTGGCTTGTTCGGATTTGCCCGTCTGGTTGTAGCAGGCGGCCAGGTGGTGGAAGGCGTCGCCGCCCACCACATAACCCTGGGCGATGGACTGTTCGAGGTATTTGGCCCCCGTCTCGTAGTCCCCGGCCACTTTCGACAGTACGCCCACGTTGTAGCAGGCCACCGAGTCGATCATGTTCAGGACCGGGCCTTTGGACACGTCGAAGGCCTTACCGAAATAACCGGCGGCGGCTTTGTAGTTGCTCTGGGTGTATTCGTTGTTGGCCCATTTCTTATAAGCGTCCACGACGGCTTTGGTCCCTTCGGTGGCCGTTTTGACCGTGTTGTTGGATTTGTCCAGCGAGTAGGCTTTCGCAAAGGCGTCGGCGGCTTTGTCCAGGTCCCCGGTGAAGACTTGCTTGGTGACGATCCAGTGGTCCAGCAGGCCGTCGGTCTTGTAGTAGAGTTCCATGTAGGGGTAGGTGAGCACTTTGTAGTCCACACCCTTGACGGAGGCCGGCTTGCCGTCGGTTTTCCCGATGGTCAGCTGGGCGGTCATCTCGTCCATGCCCGGGAAGACGGCGGTCGTGGTGGCCGTAGCCGCTTCGAGGTAGGCCGAGCCCAGGGCGAGCCAGGCGGCCGGTTTCGTGTTTTTCTTGGGGTCTTTGCTGGCGGTTTCCGCAGTGGCGATCTTCTTGCTCAGGGCCGCTTCGTTGACCTTCTGCGCGTGGGCAAAACCCGTGGTCCCCAGCAGCACAACCGAGATTAAAACAATCAGGCGTTTCATAATTTTACAGTTTTTAGTTTCAGTTTATTGGTTTTCTTCCGCAGGGGTCGCTCCTTCGGCGGCCGGGGCGGCGGTTCCTTCTTCGGTTTGGAGGCCTTCCTCCGTGGTTTCCTCCTCGTCCTCGCTCTTGGGCACAGGGCTTACCGAGGCGATGGCGTCTGTTTCGCGGAGGTTGATCACCTTGACGCCTTGGGTGGCGCGGCCCGAGAGGCGGACATCGCCCACCGGGATGCGGATGGTCAGGCCCGAGCGGTTGATGATCATCAGGTCGTTCTCGTCGGTGACGGCCTTGATGGCGATCAACTTGCCGGTTTTCTCGGTGATTTGCAGGGTCTTGACCCCTTTGCCGCCGCGGTTGGTGATGCGGTAGTCGTCCAGGTCGGTCCGCTTGCCGTAGCCGTTCTCGGAAACCACCAGGATGCTCTCCTCGCTGCCGGGCTCGACGCAGATCATGCCGATCACTTCGTCGTCGTCTTCGATCGAGATGCCGCGTACCCCGGCTCCGGTGCGGCCGATGGCCCTCACGGTGCTTTCGTTGAAGCGGATGGCCTTGCCCTCCTTGGCGGCGATGATCACTTCACTGCTGCCGCTGGTGAGCTTGGCCTCGATGAGCTGGTCGCCCTCGCGCACGGTGATGGCGATCACCCCGTTCTGGCGGGGCCGCGAGTAGGCTTCCAGGCGGGTCTTCTTGACGGTGCCGTCCTTGGTACAGAGGATGATATAGTTGTTTTCCACATACTCCTTGTCGTCCAGGCGGCGTACGTTGATGTAGGCGCGCACCTTGTCGTCCGGTTCGATCTGGATGACGTTCTGGATGGCGCGTCCCTTCGAGGCGCGGGCCCCTTCGGGGATGTTGTATACCTTGAGCCAGTAGCAACGCCCTTTTTCGGTGAAGAAGAGCATCGTGTTGTGCATCGTGGTCACGTAGATGTGCTCGATGAAGTCTTCGTCCCGGGTCGAGCTGCCCTTCATCCCGACGCCGCCCCGGTTCTGGGTGCGGTATTCGGTCAGCGGGGTGCGCTTGATGTAGCCCATGTGCGAGATGGTGATGACCATCTCTTCATCGGCGTAGAAATCCTCGGGGTTGAACTCTTCGGCGCTCAGCACCACTTCGCTCCGGCGTGCGTCGCCGTATTTTTCCTTGATCTCGACCAGCTCGTCCCGCACCACTTTCAGCTGCAGGGCTTCGCTTTCGAGTACTTCCTTGAGGTAGGCGATCCACTTGCACACCTCGTCGTACTCGGCCTTGAGCTTGCCGCGTTCGAGGCCGGTCAGCGCGCGCAGGCGCATGTCGATGATCGCCGCGGCCTGCAACTCGCTGAGTTCGAAGCGTTCGATCAACCCGGCCTTGGCCTCGTCGGGACTCTGGGCGGCGCGGATGATGCGGATCACCTCGTCGATGTTGTCCACCGCAATGAGCAGACCCTCCAAAATATGTGCCCTTTTTTCGGCCTGGGTCAAATCGTAGCGCGTGCGGCGCAGCACCACGTCGTGGCGGTGCTGGACGAAGTATTTGATCAGGTCCCTGAGGTTGAGCAGCATGGGCCGTCCGTCCACCAGGGCGATGTTGTTCACCGGGAAGGAGCTCTGCAGGGGGGTGTGCTTGTAGAGGTTGTTGAGTACCACGCTGGCGACAGCGTCGTGCTTGAGGATCATGACGATGCGCATCCCCTGGCGGTCGCTCTCGTCGTTGATGTACGAGATGCCCTCGATCTTCTTGTCGTTGATCATGTCCGCGATCTTGCGGATCATTTCGGCCTTGTTGACCTGGTAGGGGATCTCCGTCACCACGATGCATTCGCGGCCCGAGGAGGTGTGCTCGATCTCGGTCTTGGAGCGCATCATCACGCGTCCGCGGCCCGTTTCATAGGCTTCGCGCACGCCTTCGTAGCCGTAGATGATCCCGCCGGTGGGAAAGTCGGGGGCCTTGACGTATTGCAGCAACTCGGAGATTTCGATCTCCGGGTTGTCGATGTAGGCGCAGGTGGCGTCGAGCACTTCCGAGAGGTTGTGCGGGGCCATGTTGGTGGCCATCCCCACGGCGATCCCCGAGGCGCCGTTGACCAGCAGCAGGGGGATTTTGGTGGGCAGCACCGTGGGCTCGGCCATGGTCTCGTCGAAGTTGGGTCGGAAGTCCACCGTGTCCTTTTCGATGTCGGCCATCACCTCGTCGGCGATCTTGCGCATGCGGGCTTCGGTGTAACGCATGGCGGCGGCGCTGTCGCCGTCCACCGAGCCGAAGTTACCCTGTCCGTCCACCAGTTGGTAGCGCATGTTCCATTCCTGGGCCATGCGTACCATGGCTTCGTAGACCGAGCTGTCGCCGTGGGGGTGGAATTTCCCCAGGACGTCCCCCACGATACGGGCCGATTTGCGGTGCGGTTTATCGGAGTAGAGGTTCAGTTCGTTGCTCATGTCGTACAGGATGCGGCGGTGTACGGGTTTGAGACCGTCGCGCACGTCGGGCAGGGCCCGCGACACGATCACCGACATCGAATAGTCGATGTAGGCGCTCTTCATCTCTTCCTCTATGTTGATCTTGATTATTCTTTCTCCTTCAGCCATATTTGTGTTGCTAAAAATGATCCCGCTAAAGTACTCATATTTTTGATAACTGCCAAACGGGGGGCGATTTTTCCTGCGTATTTACCCTCCCTTTCAGCGTATTGGGGGCGGAGTCCCGGATTCTACTCCAAAGGTAGTAAAAAACAGCCGATTTCTTCCTACCTTTAACGGAATGAAACGGCCGTTTTTCTTTTTGATCTTCCTCTGTGTCACGGGCTTGTTCTCCGGGCCACAGCTTGGGGCGCACACCGCGCAGAGGAGCCTCGTGCTGGCGTTTTACAATACGGAGAATTTTTTCGACACCCTGCCCGCATCCCGGGGAGGGGACGAGGAGTACACCCCCCTCGGCGCCCGGCGCTGGACCTCCGAGCGCTACACTCAGAAGATCGCCCGCATCGCCCGGGTGCTGGACAGCCTGAGGGCCGACGTCGTGGGGTTGGCCGAGGTGGAGAGCGAGGCGGTGCTGCGCGATCTGGTCTCGGCGTTGAGGGTCGATTACAACTACATTTTCCGGCCCACCGCCAGCGGCCGCGGCATCCACGTGGCCCTGCTCTACCGGGGCTCGCTCTTTTCGCCGCTGCAGGTTCGCACCATCTCTTCCGCGTCCCTCACCCGCCCGGTGCTCTCGGTAAAGGGTAGGCTGGGGGAGGACACGGTGACCCTGCTGGTGGGCCACCTGCCCTCGCTGCTGAACAAAACGAAGCGGCGGCAGGAGGCTGCGCAAAGCCTGCGCTCCGCGCTGGACGACATGCTGGAACACAACCCCCGCGAGAGGATCATCCTGATGGGCGATTTCAATATGAGTCCCGCCTCGACCCTCGCCCGCGAATCCCTGGGCCTGGCCCCCTGGCCCGGCAAGACCGGGGAGACGCCCGAGGCCGCCCGCCGGACACAGGCCCCGCCGTTCTACACCCCCTTTGCGGCGCTCGCCCGCCGGGGCTATGGCAGCTACGCCTACCGGGACCGCTGGTACCTCTACGATTACATGGCCCTCAGCCCTGCCTGGCTGCCGGAGACGGCGGAGGCCCTGGACACCCGCTGGCAATTCAAAGGCCGCTGCGGAATCTTCGCTCCGGATTTTCTCTTGCAAGACGAAGGCCCCGGAAGGGGCTACCCCCGCCGCACCTTCGAACGCGGCGCCTACACGGATGGTTACAGCGATCACCTGCCGGTCTATCTGATCCTTGAAAAATAAGAAAAATAGGTTGATTATTGCAGAAAAAAGGAAAAAAAGGTGCGATTTTTACAAGGAAAATTTGTTTATCGGAGGCAAAAAGGGTATCTTACAAAAACTCAACTTTAAATAAAGATACGCCTATGGGAAAAATTCTCCTGTTTGCAGTAAGCATCGCCTTGCTGTGCGGATGCGCCAAGGATGCGTCCCCGGAACAGGAACTAGCTCAGGAAGAAAGAATTCCGACCCGCTCCCACCTGATCTCGATGGATTCCCTGCAAAAGCTGGCGGTCAAACTCCCCGATCTGTTCGGCGAAAGCCCCCAGATCCGTTCGGGCGACCGCCGGATGATCGGCAGCATCGAGCCCCTCTCCACCCTGCTTCCCGCGGCCACCCGCAGCGCCGATGGCACCGACCCGGCCTTCCACGCACACCTTCACAGTCACTTACCGCAACGTGGAGGGCCTGGAACTGAGCACCACTACCGAGCCCGTAACCCTTCCGGGAAGAGCGGATTGACCGCCCGGTTTCAAACAAAAATCCGTGCCCGGGATCATTCCGTGCACGGTTTTTTATACAGGAGCGCATTTACCGGTTCTGCCGGTAGGCCTTAGGAGTAAGTCCCGTGTATTTCTTAAAATACTGCCCGAAGAACGAGGGATTCGGGAAGTTCAACTCATTGGAAATCTGCTGCACGGTCAGGCCCGAGGTGTGGAGCATGCCTTTGGCGGCCACGATCAGGACCTGCGAGATCCATTGCGAGGCGCTTTGGCCCGAGACCTGCTTGACCACCGAGGAGAGGTATTTGGGGGTCAGGAACATCTGCTGGGCGTAGAATTCCAGGCGGCGCTCCCTGCGGCAGTGCTGGGTGACCAGGAAGAGGAACTGCTCGAAGAGTTCGTCGTCCCGCTTGCGGCTTTTCTGGATGGTGGGCTGGCCGCGTTGGTAGATCGAGCTGATCTCGTAGAAGAGCGACAGGATGAGGTGGTGGGCGATCTCCTTGCGGTAGGGGTGTTCCAGGCGGCGCACTTTCTTTTTGATCGTGTCGCCCAGTTCGACCACCACGTCCACGTCTTCGGGGTCGAGGGTGATGCAGGGGTTTTCGCGGATGTGGAAGTAGAGCGGCAGGGCCGCGGCGAAGTCGAGTTGGCCGGTGTGTTCGATCCCGGCCCCCACCATGTAGCCCACGAAATCCTCGCTGCGCGAGGCCGTCTGGAAGACCGCCCCGGGAAAGAGCAGGAACATCTCGTTTTGCTTGACCAGGTAGCCTTTGTGGTCGATGAAAATCTGAGCCTCCCCGGCCAGGCAGATGCACACGGCCACCCCGTCGATCCGGTGGGGATAGGAGGAGGTCTCCCAGGTGTCCGTGTTTTTACTCGTCAGGGTGAATATCCGGAAGAACAGGTCCTCCTGCTCCTCGTCCCACAGTTGGTTTAGCTTTTCGAAAATATCGTTTTTTCCCATCTCTCAGGCAATTTAGAAGCAAATGTAGACATAAATATCGGGCAGAGAAGTGTAAATCCCCGAAAATTTCAACTTTATGAACATTTTCACGGGCCAAACGATAGAGAACGGCGCCGAAAACCGCCGTACCTTTGTCTCAAAGGAAACCCCTTCGCACAGCAAGGCCGGAGGAATCCGGCCACAGGGTTGGGAGAATTAGTTTTGTTGGGATACTAATTTGTTTGCGGAGTGGTTTTCCTTGTAAAAGGGCGGGAATTTTTCCCGCCCTTTTCATTATTTCCGCTCGGCCTTAAAGCCGGCTTGCTCCACCGCGGCGATGATCCGCTCGTCGGGGACGTCGGCTGTCACGTACAGCAGCCTGTCCGGTGTGGAGAGGTCGATGCGCCACTGGTCGGTGGCGAGGAATTTGTCGAGTTCGCTGCCGATGTCGGCTACGCAGCCGCCGCATTTTGCGTTGGTCTTAAAGAGTTTTGTTTCCATACTGTTATTTTTTAAATTTTAATCGTAAACTGTTCAATACTACCGAGACCGAACTGAAGGCCATCGCCGCACTGGCCAACATCGGACTCAGCAGGATGCCCCAGACGGGGTAGAGCGCCCCGGCGGCGATCGGAATGCCCACCAGGTTGTAGATAAAGGCCCAGAAGAGGTTCTGCCGGATGGCCCGCACGGTTTGCTGCGAGAGGCGGTAGGCCTCCGGCAGGGCCCGCAGGTCGGAGCCCACGAGGGTCACTCCGGCCACCTCCATGGCGATGTCGGTCCCGGAGCCCATGGCGACGCTTACCTGGGCGCGGGAGAGGGCCTGCGAATCGTTGATGCCGTCCCCGACCATGGCCACCCGGGCCCCTTCGGCTTGCAGCCGGGCCACGAAATCCTCCTTGTCCTGGGGCAGGGCTTCGGCCTCGAAGCGGGTGATCCCCAGTTCCGCGGCCAGCGCCGTGGCGGCCGGGAGGCTGTCTCCCGTGCACATGCACACCTCCAGACCCAGGCGGCGCATCTGTTCGAGCGCTTCGGGGGTGGTGGGTTTTACGGGGTCGCTCACGCCGATGGAGGCGATCAACTGCCCTCCGCAGCCAAACAGCAGCAGGCTTTTGCCCGCGGCCTGCCAATCTTCCGTGCTCTCTTTTTCCGATGCCCCTTGTTCTTCCATCAACCGCCGGTTGCCGATCCAGTAGGAGGCGTTTTCGGACGAAAACACCACGCCCCGGCCCGGAAGGCTTTCGAAGCCGGAGATTTCCACGGCTTGGGCCCCGGCCTCGTGCAGGTAGGTGCTGACGGCTTCGCCCAGGGGGTGTTCGGACCGCGATTCGGCGGTGTAGATCAAATTCTTATAAAGGTCGCTTTCGGGCACTACCCAGCGCCAGTCGGTCACGGCGGGACGTCCCAGGGTCAGGGTGCCCGTCTTGTCGAGCACCACGGTGTTCACGCCGCACATCGTTTCGAGTGCCTCGGCGTCCCGGATCAGGATGCCCTGCGAAGCGCCCCGCCCGATGCCCACCATCAAGGCCGTGGGCGTGGCCAACCCCAGGGCGCAGGGGCAGGCGATCACCAGTACCGAGACCATCGAGAGCAGGCCGGGGAAAAAGGCTTCCTTTCCCCCGAAAATCAGCCACAACACCAGGGTCAGCACGGCCAGGCCGATCACCACGGGCACGAAGACGGCGGCGATGCGGTCGGCGATCCGCTGCACCGGGGCCCGGCTGCCCTGGGCCTGCTGCACCCGGCGGATGATCTGGGCGAGCAGGGTCTCGTCGCCCACGCGGGTGGCTTCGAGTTGTAGCGCCCCCCGCTGGTTGAGGGTCCCGGCGGTGAGCTTGTCGCCCGGCTTTTTCTCCACGGGCATCGGCTCGCCCGTGATCATGCTTTCGTCCACAAAGGAACTCCCCTCGTGCAGGATGCCGTCCACGGGAATCCGCTCCCCGGGGCGCACCCGCACGATTTCTCCGCTTTGCAACGAGGCGATGGGCACGTCCTGCTCCCGGCCTTCGCGCAGCACGCGGGCCGTGCGGGCCTGAAGGCCGATCAGTTTTTTGAGCGCCGAGGTGGTGTCGCCCTTGGCCCGTTCCTCCAACAGGCGGCCCAGTAAAACGAAGGCGATGATCACGCAGGAGGCTTCGTAATAGACATGGGGATGGAGCCCTCGCGCGGTCCAGAAGTGCGGGAAAAGGGTGTTGAACAGGCTGAACAGAAAGGCGATCGAGGTGCTCAGGGCCACCAGCGTATCCATCCCCGCCGCCCCGTGGCGCAGTTGCTTGACGGCGTTCACGTAGAATGACCGCCCGAAAATTCCCAGCACGGGCAGCGTCAGCGCTAGCATGATCCAGCCCGCTCCCGGAAGCTCCATCCAGAACATTCCGATCGCGGCCACCGGCAGCGAGCAGGCCCAGGCACCCAGCACGGAGCGCTTCAGGTGACGGTAGTGGGATTGCTGCGCCTGTTCGTGGAGCGACTCCACGTTGTCTTCCTCGATGATCAGGTCGTACCCGGCTGCCCGCACGGCCGCCCGGATCGCTTCGGGCGAGAGGTGCGCGGGATCATAGCTGATCTCCAGGCGGCTGGAGGCGAAGTTGACGGAGGCTTCTTCCACGCCCGGCAATGCACTGGCCGCCTTAGCGACATTGGCCGCACAGGCCGCGCAACTCATTTCGAGCACGGGGAATTGTTTTTTGACTGTCATGTTGCAGCTTTTAAGGGAAGCGAACCTGCAAAGAGCCTGCCTAAATATTAGTCAGGTTTTTCCAGAAGACTTGTAACGAATGGGGGTCCATCAAAATGGGAAACAGGAAGCCGAACAGCGCCCCGTAAAGGTGCGCCCGGTGGTTGACATTGTCCCCTCCCCGGCGGTCCATGTACTGCGAATAAATCAGGTAGAGCACCCCGAAAATAATGCCGGGGATAGGCACCACCCCCATCAGGTAGAGTTTGTTCCAGGGGCTGAAGAAGATGGTCGTAAAGATCACGGCCGACACGGCCCCCGAGGCCCCGATGGAGCGGTAATTCGGGTCCCGGCGGCGGGTGATCAGGTCGGGCACCGAGGAGACGACGGCCGCCCCGAAGTAGAGCAGCGCATAGCTGAGGTAGGCGCTGCCGATCTGCCCCATCTGCTCGTAAGCCTTCAGCACCCGTTCGAGGTAGGTCCCGAACGAAAGCAGCACGAACATATTGACCCCCAGGTGGACGTAATCCCCGTGCACGAAAACGTGGCTCAACACCCGGTACCACTCCCGGTGGCGCACCACCCGGTAGGGCGACAGCGCCAGGCGGTCGAACCAGGCCCGGTCGCGAAAACAGGTGATCGAGACGACGATCGTGATAAAAATAAGGATATAGGTCATTTAGAGGATAAAGATTTTCAGCAGCAATTCCTTGAGCAGTTCTCCGTCCGAAGCCTGCCCCGTGTTCATCCCCTTGCTCTTGAGGTCGTACTCGCGCAGCAGGCCCAGAATGGTAAAGACCTTGTTGTTGGGGTAGAGTGCCGAAGCCTGCACGTATTCCTTGAGGAAAAACGCGGTGGGCAGTTTGAGCATCCGCGCCAGTTCCATCTCGGCGGGCATGGGGCGCCCCTGTTTTTTGGAGAGCCAGCGCTGGTAGTTGTAGATAAAGATGCGCTGGAAGTGGGTGAACAGCGAGCTGATGGTCACCAGCAGCGGGTTTTCCTTGGGATTGCGGGCGAAGTGGTCGGCGATGAGCATCGCCCGGGTCATATTTTTCTCGGACAGGGCCCGCGTCAACTCGAAATTATTAAAATCCTTGCTGATGCCGATGTTCTGCTCGATCTCCTCGGCGGTGATGGCCTTGGTGCCTTCGGGCAGGTAGGTGAGCAGTTTTCCCAGCTCGTTGGTGATCTTGCCGATGTCGGCCCCCAGGTGGTCGGTGAGCATCGAAACGGCCTTGGGGTCGATCGTGCAGCCCTGGGAGCGGACGTAGTCGGTCAACCAGCCCGAGATCTCGTAGTCGCGCGGGCGCACCGATTCGAACACCGTCCCGGCGGCCTCGATCTGCTTGTAGAGCTGGCTGCGCTTGTCGATGTTTTTCTCCTTGTGGCAGAGGATCAGGATGGTCGTCGGCGAGGGTTTTTGGGTGTATAAAGAGAGTTTTTCGATGTTGCGCAGTTGCTGGGCCTCCTTGACGATCACCACCTGGTAAGAGCCCATCATGGGCACCTGGCGGCAGAGGTTGATCACGCCTCCCACCTCGCTCTCCTTGCCGTAGACGACCAGTTGGCTGAACGAACGTTCGGCCTCGGTGAGGATGCCCTCGGCGAGCTGCGTGCTGAGCGAGTCGATGAAATAGGGCTCTTCTCCCATCAAAAGATAAAGGGGGGCGAACTGCCGCCCAGCGATCTGACGGCTCAGGCTGCCGTGCTGCTCGACGCTGTCGCGAAAATTCTTTTTGCCCGTGGTTTTAGCCATGAGGCAAAGATACAAAAATCCCCCGCACAAAAAAGGGCCGCTCCCTGGAGTAGGAGCGGCCCGATTATTTACAACAGGGGAAAATTACTTCTTCAACATTTGCTTAACCTGTACATATACGTTTTCTCCTGAGAAACCGAATTTCTCATCCAGCACTCCCGCGGGAGCCGAGTAACCGAAGTGGTCCAGCCCGAAGGTCTCGCCGTCGGCGCCCACCAGACCCGAGAGGGTCACGGGCAGGCCCGAGGTCAACCCGAACTTGGGCACGCCGCAAGGCAGCACGCTCTGCTGGTACTCTTTGCTCTGATCGCGGAACAGCCCTTCCGAGGGAGCCGATACCACGCGCACTTTCAAGCCTTCGGCCACGAGCTTTTCGGCCCCGGCCACCAGCGTAGCCACTTCCGAGCCGCTGGCTACTAGGATCACGTCGGGCGTCCCGGCGCAGTCCACCACCACGTAAGCGCCCTTGGCGGCCTGCATGGCCTCTTCGGCGCGGTTGCCTTTCAGCGTGGGCAGGTTCTTGATGTTCTGGCGCGAGAGGATCAGGGCCACGGGACGTTCTTCTTCCATGGCGATCTTCCAGGCGGCGGCGGTCTCGTAGCCGTCGGCCGGACGCAGGACCACCGTCGAGCGTTCGCCGTGGTGGTTGCGCAGCTGTTCCATCAGGCGCAGCTGGGCCTCGTGTTCCACCGGCTGGTGGGTGGGGCCGTCCTCGCCCACGCGGAACGAGTCGTGTGTCCAGATGAACTTCACCGGCAGGCGCATCAGGGCCGACAGGCGCAGGGCGGGTTTCATGTAGTCCGAGAAGACGAAGAAGGTCCCGCAGGCGGGGATCAGGCCCCCGTGCAGGGCGATCCCGTTCATCACGCAGGCCATCGTGAACTCGCATACCCCCGGCTGGAGGAAGCGGCCCCCGAAATCCTCCTTGGTCAGGGCACGGGTCTTCTTCAGGAAACCGTCCGTTTTGTCGGAGTTGCTCAGGTCGGCCGAAGCCACGACCATGTTGTCGAGCTGTTCGCCGAAGACGCTCAGCACGGCGGCCGAGGCGGCGCGGGTGGCCACGTTGTCGCCCACGGCGATCTTGGTGTAGTCGATGGCGGGGAGCTTACCGCTGAGGAATTCGTCCAGCTTGGCCCCCAGGGCCGGGTTGGCCTTGCGCCAGGCGGCTTCTTCCTCGCGGCGCTTGGCCGTCTCCTTGCGCAGGGTCTCGGCGCGCTCGGCGTAGAGTTTCTTGACGGGTTCGAAGATCACGAAGGGGTTCTTCGGGTCGCCGCCCAGGTTTTCGACCGTCTTTTCGATGCAGCCGCCGGCGGCGGTCAGGGGTTGGCCGTGGGTGGACACTTTGTTTTCGTAGCATTCGCCTTCCTTGCCCAGGGCGCCCTTGCCCATGACGGTGTTGCCGATGATCAGGGTGGGTTTGCCGGTCTCTTTCAGGGCGCCGTCGAGGGCCTTGCGGATGGCTGCGGCATCGTTGCCGTCGATGCTCACCACGTTCCAGTCCCAGGCGCGGTACTTGGCGGCGATGTCCTCGGTGTTCACCTCTTCGACCGTGGTCGAGAGCTGGACGTTGTTCGAGTCGTAGAACATGACGAAGTTCGAGAGGCCCAGGTGTCCGGCGATGCGGCCCACGGCTTGCGAAACTTCTTCCTGGATGCCCCCGTCGGAGATGAAGGCGTAGGTCTTGTGGGCCATCCACTCGCCGAAGCGGGCCACCAGCATGCGTTCGGCGATGGCGGCGCCCAGGGCCATGGCGTGACCCTGGCCCAGGGGCCCGGAGGTGTTTTCGATGGCGCGCTTCAGGTCGCGTTCGGGGTGGCCCGGGGTGGGGCTGTCCCACTGGCGGAAGGCTTTCAGCTCGTCCATGTTGAAATACCCGGAGAGCGAAAGCACCGAGTAGAGCATGGGCGACATGTGGCCCGGATCGAGGAAGAAGCGGTCGCGGTGGGGATACGCCGTGTTGTCGGGGTCGTAACTCAGGTACTCGCTGTAGAGGACGTTGACGAAGTCGGCGCCGCCCATGGCGCCGCCCGGGTGGCCCGACTTGGACTGTTCCACCATAGAGGCCGCCAAAATGCGGATATTATCCGCGGCCATAGTAGTTACATCTTTCATTTGGTATGTTTTAGGTTGTACTTCTTGGAAGGCGCTGCACATATCGCACATCATATTTCACTTATCCTCCTTGTTCCAGTCCTCACGTACTTCGAGTACGCTCCGGGCTGTAACTTCGGACGATAAGCGCAATCTGACGCACGCTATGCACAGCCTCGTTCTGAACGGCAGTCATGCTAATCGCATCCGCATCAGAGACCACAAAGGTATAAAAAAAGGTCACTCCTACAACATCGCATCCACCTCCCGCGTCAGCCGCAGGACGTTTTCCGTCGAGGAATCCACCCGGAAGCGCTCGTCCAGGCGGCGGCCCACCAGCCAGACGATCCGATCATTCGAGGTGAGCACGAATTGCCGCCCCTTGTCCGGCAGCGAGACCTTGGCGTCCACCAGGAAATCGCTCACCTTCTTGTGTCCCTCCATGCCGAAGGGCTGGAAGGAATCGCCCTCGCGCCAGCGGCGCAGCACCAGGGGCCAGGAGAGTTTGTCCTCGTCCACCAGGGCCACGTTGTCGGGCTGTTGCAGGACGTCGATGTCGTCGATGCTCAGGTGCTCGAAGAGGATCATCCCCCCGCTCACGAAGCGGCGGCGGGTCTCGGAGCTCACCTCCACGGCGCAGTCGTCCTCCGGGGCGATGGGCTCCAGCAGGATGCGGCCCCGGTCGATGTAGGCCACCCGCTCCCGGGCGTAGAACCTCTTGCCGGTGTTGCCTTGCTCCATCGACTGGTAGAGCTGGTCGATCACTTCGCCGTGGAAGCCGTAGGAGCGCATCAGCTCGAACAGCACGAACTTCAACGGCAGCTCCCGGTCGATGCGTTCCAGCTCGATGATGTCGGTCTGGCCCTCGTGTAGCACCGCCTCCCGGCGGATGTGGGCCATGCCGCGGTCCACGAAGGCCTGGGCGGCGGTCAGCCGTTCGACCGTGGCCGTCATCGTGGCGGTGAACTGGGGCAGGATCTCGCGGATGCGGGGGATCACCCCCAGGCGGATCTTGTTGCGGATGTATTTGGTGGAGGTGTTCGAAGAATCTTCGCGGTAAGGGACCTTCTGGGCCAGGGCGTACTCGGCGATCTCTTTGCGGGTGGCGAACAGCAGCGGGCGCACGACCCGCCCGTTGATGACGTTGATGCCGGTCAGTCCCCTCAGGCCGGTGCCCCGGATCAGGTTGATGAAGAACGTTTCGGCCGAGTCGTCCGCCTGGTGGGCGATGGCGATGCGGGTGTAGCCCTCCTCGCGGCAGAGCTGCTCGAACCAGTCGTAGCGCAGGCGGCGGGCGGCCATTTGCACCGATTCGCCCGTGGCCTCCATTTCGGAGAGCGTGTCGAAACGTTGGTTGTAGAAGGGCATCCCGTATTTCCGGGCGGCCTCCTCGACCAGCAGCTCGTCCTCCTCGGCCTCGGGGCCCCGCAGCTGGAAGTTGCAGTGGGCCACGCCCGCGGAGTAACCCGCCTGGGCCATAAGCGAGAGCATCACCATGGAGTCGACCCCGCCGCTGACGGCCAACAGGACCTTTTCCTCCCGGGAAAACATCTCCTGCCGGGCGATGTATTGTTCAAACCGTTCGAGTAGCATGGCTATAAGATATTTACTTCCGTTTCGATTTCGACGCCGAAGGTGGCTTTGACCGCCTCCTGCACCTGCCGGGCGAGGAAGAGCACCTCGGAGCCCGTGGCCCCGCCGTAGTTGACCAGCACCAGGGCCTGCTTTTCGTGCACGCCCACGGGCCCCAGGCGGCGGCCTTTCCAGCCCGCGCGGTCGATCAGCCAGCCCGCGGCCAGTTTGACGTGGCCTTCATCCACCGGGTAGGAGGGGATGTCGGGGTATTGCTCCCGCAAACGTTCCAGCACGTCCGCCGGGACAACAGGATTTTTAAAGAAACTGCCCGCATTGCCCAGTTCCGCCGGGTCGGGCAATTTTTCGCGCCGGATGGCGATCACTGCCTCGCGCACGCGTTGAAGAGTCGGCTCTCCGGCCGCCTCCACCCGGGCCTTCAGATCGCCGTATCCCAGGCAGAGTTGAGGCTCCCGGGAAAGTTCGAAGATCACGGAGAGGATCACGCAGCGCCCCTTGAGCTCCCGCTTGAAAATGCTGTCGCGGTAGCCGAAGCGGCACTCTCTCTGAGAAAACCGCACGATCTCGTCCCGTTCGGGCAGGTAGACCTCCACCTCGCGGATCGTATCGCCCGCCTCGGCCCCATAGGCCCCGATGTTCTGCACCGGGGCGGCCCCGACGTAACCGGGGATCAGCGAGAGGTTCTCGAGGCCCCCGTAGCCGCGCTGCACGGCCCCGTCCACCAGGTCGTCCCACTCCTCGCCCCCGGCCGCACGCAGCAGCACACTTTCGGGATGCTCTTCGAGGATCTCGATGCCCCGGGAGACGGGATGCAGGATCACTCCCGGATAGTCCCTGGTAAAGAGCACGTTGTTGCCCCCGCTGAGCAGGTACCACTCCTCGGCGGGATCGCGGCGGACGAAAAACGTCCGCAGGGATTCCGCGTCGGCGAACTCGGCGTAGCGCCGGGCCGTGGCTTCGACGCCGAAGCTGTTGAGCTCTCGCAAGGAGGTATGTTTGGTGAGCGGATACATAGGGAAAACAAAGGTAGGGATTTTTTGAGATTTTAGTGTTTTTGGTCGGCGTTTCCGGTTTATTCGGAAAAATCCGGGAAATGGGGTACGAAATTTAACAAATTCGCGGGTCTTTGTGGTGAATTCCAGCCCCGGGTGTCCATTATCTCTTTTTTCGTGTTTCAATCCCGAAAAATTCCATTTTCCGGCCAAAATATTCGGACTTAACGATTTTTTTTTATAACTTGCTAAAGATTTTTTGCACAGTTTTCCGGAACGATAAGTTGATGTAATATGTTTACAGAGAAAGATTTGTCGCAAATACATTCCCGTGACCTGACACCCGAAATCGTCGAGGTGCAATTGGAAAATTTCCGCCGGGGATTTCCTTTTTTGGACATCGACCGGGCCGCGGTGGCCGGAGATGGGATATTTCGCCTGGACCCCGTGCAGCAGGAAGCCTATGCCGAAAACTTCCGGCGCAACCGGGACGGCCTGAGAATCGAAAAGTTCGTCCCCGCCTCGGGGGCTGCCACCCGGATGTTCAAGGACCTGTTCGCCTTTGTCGGCGGGGAGGAGTCCAAGACCGCCCGTGAAGTGGCCGAGCGCATCGAACTGTTCGCTTTTGCCGGTCAACTCTCAACATCCTTCGACACCCCCCAGGCCCTGATCGAAGCCATCCTTTCGCCCGAAGGGCTGGGCTACGGCAGCGCCCCCAAGGCGCTGATTCTTTTCCACCGCTACGCCGACGGCAGCCGCACGGCCCTCGAAGAACACCTCTGCGAGGGGGCGCTCTACGCCGCCGGTGAAGGGGGGCGGGTGAACATCCACTTCACCGTCTCGCCCGAGCACCAGGCCGCCTTCGAGCAGCTGGTCTCCGAGGTGCAGCCCCGCTACGAAGCCAAGTACGGCGTGACCTACGCGATCACCTACTCGCAGCAGCTTCCCGCCACCGACACCATCGCCGTCACCCCGGAGAATGAACCCTTCCGCGAGGCAGACGGCTCGTTGCTCTTCCGCCCGGCCGGACACGGCGCCCTGCTGGAGAACCTGGGGGCCATCGATGCCGAAGTGATCTTCATCAAGAACATCGACAACGTCACCACGGATTCCCGCAAGGGGGAGACCGTGCATTATAAAGAGGTATTGGCCGGGCAACTGCTCGACCTGCGCCAGCGCTGCTTCGCCTACCTGCGCGCGCTGGATGCCGGCAAGGGCGACACCGCCGAGATGGCCCGCTTCCTCGAACAGGATTTCTGCCAGCGCCTGCCCGCCGGATACGCTCAGTGGGCCGACGCCCGCAAGCGCGCCTGGCTGTACGAGCGCCTCAATAGGCCCATCCGCGTTTGCGGCATGGTTCCCAACGAGGGTGAACAGGGCGGAGGGCCCTTCTGGGTGAAGGAGGCCGACGGCAGCCAGAGCCTCCAGATCGCCGAATCGTCCCAGATCGCTCCCGGGAAACGGGGTCTGATGGCCACGGCCACCCACTTCAACCCGGTCGATCTGGTCTGCTCCACGCGCGACTACCGCGGCGAGCGCTTCGACCTGAGCCGCTACACCGACCCGGCCACGGGCTTCATCTCCGAAAAATCCAAAAACGGCCGCCCGCTGCGGGCCCAGGAACTGCCCGGACTCTGGAACGGCTCCATGGCGCGTTGGAACACGGTCTTCACGGAAGTCCCCGCGGGGCTCTTCACCCCGGTCAAGACCGTCAACGACCTGCTGCGCCCCCAACACCAGGAATAATTTAAAAGACCCATATACCCATGGAAAACAAATTACAGGAACTCACCCGGAAGTTGTACGACGAAGGCCTTTCGAAAGGAAAACAGGAGGCCGACGAACTGCTCGCCAAAGCCAAGAAGGAAGCGGCCGGGATCGTCGCCGAGGCCCGCAAAGAGGCCGAGCAAACGACCAAGAAGGCCCAGCAGGCGGCCGAAGACCTCCGCAAGAACACCCTCACGGAACTCAGCCTGGCCGGGCGCCAGACCATCGACACGCTCAAGGCTCAGATCGAGGGCCTGATCCTGACCCGGAGCCTCGCCCCGGGCATCCAGGCGGCCAACGCCGACCCCGAGTTCATCAAGAAGCTCCTGCTGGAGATCGCCTCCAACTGGTGCGGCGGCTCTTCGGGCAGCATCGACCTCAAGGCGGTGCTCAGCGCCGCCAAGCAGGCCGAACTCGAAAAGGTCCTGGGCGGTACCGCCGCCGGGAATCTCGCCGGGGGGCTGGAGATCACCTTCGACAACAAGGTCAAGTCGGGCTTCAAGATCGGGCCCAAGGACGGGGGCTACTACGTGAGCTTCTCGGACGCCGATTTCGAAGGGCTGCTCAGCGACTTCCTGCGTCCGCAGGTCGCCCGCATCCTCTTCGGTGAGGAGTAACAGGATCGCCCCGGAGGGGGGCTACTAATTCACAAAGAAATGGCCAAACAATATTACAGCCTGGTCGCCGGGCTCGCCGAGTTGAGCCTGGAGGCCGACCACCGGGGCTTCGACGCGATGGCCCTGCGCGAGGAGATCGCCGCGGAGCTCTCGGAGCGCGACCGCGAGGCCTTCAGGACGCTCTATGCCTTCTACGACATGGAGAACCTGATCGCCCTGCTCGGCGGCAAACCGGCCCGCAACGCCCTGGGCAACTACACCGTTGAACAGATCGCCGAAGCCCTCGACGCCGCCGCCTCGGACCGGGAGACGGACCTCCCCCTGCCCGAGTGGCTGAGGGAGCCCATCGCCGCCTACAAGAACCAGGACGACACGGCCTCCGACACCAACGGGGCGCCCCTGGAGAACATCCTCTGGGAGGCTTTTTACCGCCGGGTCTCCGACTCGAAAAACCCCTTCCTGCGGGGCTGGTTCGCCTTCGACCAGACGCTGCGCAACATCTCGGCGGCCTACATCGCCCGGGGCAACAAGTGGCCCGTGGGCGAGCAACTGGTGGGTGAGAACGACATCACCCACGCCCTCGCGCAGAGTTCGGCGGCCGACTTCGGGCTGCGGGGCGAGGTGGACTACGTCGATTCGATCGTGGCCATGCTGGAGATGAAGAACATGCTCGAGAAGGAGCAGCGCTTGGACCAGATCCGCTGGGCCCGGGCCGAGGAGCTGACCACATTCGACTACTTCAACGTCAATGTGCTGCTGGCCTACCTGGTCAAAGCCAATATCATCCACCGCTGGAGCGTCCTCGACCGCGCCCGGGGCGAGCAGATGCTGCGCCGCCTGCTGAGCGAGCTCTCCGACAAGTCCATCGTCGGACGCGCCGAAGCCCAGCAATAAAGACGAAACAACAAAAAGAAACAACCGAATATGAAAACAACCGGAAAAGTAGAAGGGATCATCTCCAACATCGTCACCGTGCTTGCGGACGGCCCCGTGGGCCAGAACGAAATCTGCTATGTGACCCAGGGAGAGACCCGGATGATGGCCGAGGTCATCAAGGTAACGGGCCAGCGGGCTTTTGTCCAGGTCTACGACAGCACCCGCGGCCTCAAGGTGGGCGACGGAGTCGAGTTCGAGGGACACATGCTCGAAGCGACCCTGGGCCCCGGCATCCTTTCGCGCAACTACGACGGCCTGCAGAACGACCTGGCCCAGATGGATGGCCTCTTCATCGAACGCGGCTCGAAGACCGACCCGCTGGATTACCAGAGTTCCTGGAATTTCACCCCCCTGGCCCAGGCGGGCGACCGCGTGCAGGCCGGCGACTGGCTGGGTGAGGTGCCCGAGAATTGGGTCAAGCACAAGATCATGGTCCCCTTCGTTTTCAAGGGTGAGTACACCGTTAAGAGCATCGTCCCGGCGGGCAACTACAAGATCACCGACACGGTGGCCGTGCTCGCCGACAAGGAAGGAGTGGAGCATCCGGTGAACATGATCCAGAAATGGCCCGTCAAGCAGGCCATCACGCAGTACAAATCCAAGCCGCGGCCCTTCCGCGTCCTCGAGACCGGGGTACGGGTGATGGACACTTTCAACCCGCTGGCCGAGGGGGGGACGGGCTTCGTGCCGGGACCTTTCGGGGCCGGCAAGACCGTGCTCCAGCACGCCATCGCCAAGCAGGCCGAGGCCGACATCATCATCATGATCGCCTGCGGCGAGCGCGCCAACGAGGTGGTGGAGATCTTCACCGAATTCCCCCGCCTGGACGACCCCCGCACGGGGCACAAGCTCATGGAGCGCACGACGATCATCTGCAACACGTCCAATATGCCGGTGGCCGCCCGCGAAGCCTCCGTCTACACGGGGATGACCCTCGGGGAGTACTACCGGGCCATGGGCCTCAAGGTGCTGATCCTGGCCGACTCCACCTCGCGCTGGGCCCAGGCGCTGCGCGAGATGAGCAACCGCCTCGAGGAGCTGCCCGGGCAGGACGCCTTCCCGATGGACCTCTCGGCGGTGATCGCCAACTTCTACGCCCGCTCGGGATCGGTCTACCTCAACAACGGCCAGACCGGCTCGGTGACCTTCATCGGGACCGTCTCCCCGGCCGGGGGGAACCTCAAGGAGCCGGTGACGGAGTCCACCAAGAAGGTGGCCCGCTGCTTCTACGCCCTGGCCCAGGGCCGCGCCGACAGCAAGCGCTACCCGGCGGTGGACCCCCTGGACAGCTACTCGAAGTACCTGGAGTACCCCGAGATCGTCGACTACCTCGACCAGCGCGTCGAGCCGGGTTGGGTGGACAAGGTGCGCCGGGGGAAAACCCTGGTGCAACGCGGCAAGGAGGCCGCCGAGCAGATCAACATTCTGGGGGACGACGGCGTGCCGGTGGAGTACCACGACCGTTTCTGGAAGTCGGAACTCATCGACTTCGTGATCCTGCAGCAGGACGCCTTCGATAAGATCGACGCCAACTGCCCCCTCGAACGCCAGCGCTACATGTACAACCTGGTGCTGGACATCTGCTCCGAGGAGTTCACCCACAAGGACTTCGAGGCCTGCACGGACTTCTACAAGTGCATGATCAACGCCTTCCGCCAGATGAACTACGCCGAGTTCGAGAGCGACAAGTTCAAGGGGTACCGCAAGGATATCGAGGACATCCTCAAGCAGCAACGCGAAAAAGAAAACGCATAAGCCATGGAAACCAAAGCATTTCAGAAAATATACACCAAGATAGAGAACATCACCAAGGCGACCGTGAGCCTGCGGGCCCCGGGCGTGGGCAACGACGAGTTGGCCACCGTGGGCGGCAAGCTGGCCCAGGTGGTGAAGTTGAACGGCGACACGGTGACCCTGCAGGTCTTCGCGGGCACCGACGGCATCGCCACCGACTCGGAGGTGATCTTCCACGGCGAGCCCCCCAAGTTGCGCGTGAGCGACGCCCTGGCCGGACGTTTCTTCAACGCCTACGGCGAACCCCTCGAAGGGGGTGCCGTGACCACGGGCGAGGCGCGTGAGATCGGGGGCCCGACGGTCAACCCATTCAAGCGCCTGCAGCCTTCGGAGCTGATTGCCACGGGGATCGCCGGGATCGACCTCAACAACACCATCGTTTCGGGGCAGAAGATCCCCTTCTTCGCCGACCCCGACCAGCCCTATAACTCGGTGATGGCCATGGTGGCCCTCAGGGCCAAGGCCGACAAGATCATCCTGGGGGGCATGGGCCTCACCAACGACGACTTCCTGTTTTTTAAGAACGTCTTCGAGAACGCCGGGGCCCTGGACCGCATCGTCAGCTTCGTCAACACCACCGAGAACCCGCCCGTCGAGCGCCTGCTGGTGCCGGACATGGCCCTCACGGCGGCCGAGTACTTCGCCGTGGATAAGGGCGAGAAGGTGCTGGTGCTACTCACCGACATGACCCTCTACTCCGACGCCCTGGCCATCGTCTCCAACCGCATGGACCAGATTCCCTCGAAGGATTCGATGCCCGGCTCGCTCTACTCGGACCTGGCCAAGATCTACGAAAAGGCGGTGCAGCTGCCCAACGGCGGCTCGATCACGATCATCGCCGTGACCACCCTCTCGGGCGGGGACATCACCCACGCCGTGCCCGACAACACGGGGTATATTACGGAAGGCCAGCTCTTCCTGCGCAACGACTCGGACACGGGCAAGACCATCGTCGACCCCTTCCGCAGCCTCTCGCGTTTGAAGCAGTTGGTCATCGGGGAGAAGACCCGCGAGGACCATCCCCAGGTGATGAACGCCGCCGTACGCCTCTACGCCGACGCCGCGGGGGCCAAGACCAAGCTCGAGAACGGCTTCGACCTCTCGGACTACGACAACCGGACGCTCTCCTTCGCCAAAGAGTATTCCGAGCGCCTGCTGGCCATCGACGTGAACATCGACATCACCGAGATGCTGGACTGCGCCTGGGAACTTTTCGCCAAGTATTTCTCCCGCACCGAAGTGGCCATCAAGGAGTCGCTGATGGAAAAATACTGGCCCAAGGAATCCTGATCCGGACTTACCCCGGGGCGCAATGAACCCGGGAGGCCTGAAAGAACGAGAGTGAAATCTCTAGACAAACTCTGAAGATGGCAATTAAATTTCAATACAATAAAACCTCGCTCGGGGACCTCGACAAGCAACTCAAGGTCCGCACCCGCGCCTTGCCCACGATCAAGAGCAAGGAGTCGGCCCTGCGCATGGAGGTCAAGAAGGCCAAGGACGACTCGGCCCGCTTCGCCGAGAAGTTCGACGCCCTGGTGGCGCGGTACGACTACATGACCGCGTTGTGGAGCGAGTTCGATCCGGCCCTGATCCGGGTCAAGGACGTGCGGCTCTCGGTGCGCAAGATCGCCGGGGTGCGCATCCCGGTGATGGACGAGATCCTCTACGAACGGCAGGCGATGAACCTCTTCAGCTCCCCACTGTGGATCACCGACGGCATCGCCCTGTTGCAGGAGATGGCCCAGCTGGGACTCGAGCGCGAATTCGGCATCCGCAAGATGGAGTTGCTGGACCACGCCCGCAAGAAGACCACCCAGAAGGTGAACCTCTACGAGAAGGTGCAGATTCCGGGCTACGAGGATGCGATCCGAAAGATCAAACGCTTCCTGGAGGATGAGGAGAATCTCTCAAAATCCTCCCAGAAGATCGTCAAGGACCGCCACGAGCGGGAAGCCGAAATGGAAAGGAGGGCCTCGCTATGATTACGCCCATGATGAAATACTCGCTGGTGCTCTACCACCGCGATTACCAGCCGTTCCTCGAACGCCTCCAGCACCTGGGCCTGGTGGACATTACCCTGGGAAACCTGGAATCCACCGAGGAGCAGCGCACGCTGATCAACGGCATCGACAACTACCGCCAGGCCATCGCCCGGCTCAAGGAGTTGGAGAAGGAAGAGCTCAAGAGTGCGGCGGCCAAGGCCGGCGACGCCGGGGCGACATCCATCCGCAAGGAACGGCTCTATAAAAACGCGGAGGCGGCCTACAAGGCTTACAGTCAGGCTCACAGCCGCCTCGAAGAGCTGACCGGCGAGCTGTCGAAACTCACCAAGGAGATCGAGGAACTCACGCCCTGGGGCGCCTTCGATGTCCGGCAGGTGGAAGCGCTGCGCCAGAGAGGGGTCGTGTTGCATTTCTACACCCTCTTCAGCAAGGAATTCGACGCGCTGGAAGCCGACTGGTCTGCGCGCTACGCCCTGGAGGTGATCGGCCGCGATACGCTCAAGACCTACTTTATCGTGGCCACGCCCGCGGACGAGATGCCCGAAATCGAGGCCCAGCCGATCAAGACCCCCACGGCCGATTACCGGGTCAAGAACGCCGAGGCCCAGCAGGTGCTCGAGCAGATGGCCTCCCAGGGGGAGATCGTCGCTTCCTGCATTCCCTACCTGCCGGACTTCGAGCAGGAGCAGAAACTCCTCTCCGATAGGCTCCACTTCGAAAAAGCTTCGCTAAGCGGAGAGCGCCAGGCCGAGGATACGCTGATCCTGCTGGAAGGGTGGGCTCCCCGCGAGCACGAAGCCGAGGTCGACAAGGCCCTCGACGAAACCGGCGCCTTCTACCTCAAGGAGCGCCCCACGCCCGAGGACCAGGTGCCCGTGCTGCTCAAGAACGGCAAGTTCTCCGGCATCTTCGAGTGGATCGGCAACTTCTACGCCCTGCCCCAGTACGGGAGCATGGACCTGACGCGCTACTTCGCGCCCTTCTACATGCTTTTCTTCGGCTTCTGCCTGGCCGACGCCGGGTACGGCCTGCTGCTGTTGCTGGGCGGCTGGTACCTGCTGAAAAAGAGCACGGGGACGGTCCAGACCGTCGCCAAGTTGAGCATGCTGTGCGGCGCGGCGACCGTTGTCTTCGGCTTTATGGTGGGGGGCTTCTTCGGCATAGAAATCAAGGAATGGTCGATATTCTCGGGCATCCACGATTATTTCCTTAGCACGGATAATCTCTTCACGTTGGCCCTGGGTGTGGGGATCGTCCAGTTGCTGTTCGGGATGACGCTCAAGGTGATCAACACCACCCGCCAGAGCGGCTTCAAGTACACCCTCTCGACGCTGGGCTGGATGATCGTGATCGTCTCCACGCTGGCGGCCGTGTTGCTGCCCGATGCTGGGGTACAGGGATTTACGATGAAGTCGGTGCCTTACCTGGTTTGCGCCGGGGTGGGGGCTTTCCTGATGTTCTTCATGAACTCCCCGGGCAAGAACCCGCTGGTCAACTTCGGGGCGGGTCTGTGGAACACCTACAATGACGTGGTGGGCCTGGTGGGCGACGTGCTCAGCTACATCCGCCTGTTCGCCATCGGCCTCTCGGGGGGGATCCTGGCCCTGGTGTTCAACCAGTTGGCCGACGGGCTGAGCCCTGACATCCCCGGGGTCAAGCAGGTCGTCATGGTGCTGATCCTGTTGATCGGGCACGGCATCAACCTGTTCATGTCCACGCTCAGTTCCTTCGTCCATCCGATGCGTCTGACCTTCGTGGAATTCTACAAGGCCGCCGGATTCGAGTCGACCCAGCGGAGTTTCAACCCGCTCAGGCGCACGGCCTCGGAAGAGTAAAAAGATAAAGACCAAAATAATTCAAGTTAAACTAAAATTTCACACGTTATGACAGCTATTTTATTGGCCTACATTGGGGTCGCCATCATGGTAGGGGGCAGCGGTTTGGCCAGCTCGATCGGTACCTCCATCACGGGTATGGCCGCCGTGGGCGCCATGAAAAAGAACGCCGGGGCATTTGGTAATTACCTGATTCTTTGCGCACTTCCTGGGTCCCAGGGCCTGTATGGTTTCGTAGGGTTCTTCATGGTGAAGGACTTTTTGACTCCCTCCATTACCCCCGAGATCAGCATGGTCCAGGCCGCGGCCATTTTCGGCGCCGGTCTGATCCTGGGCGTCGTCTCGATCCTCAGCAGTTACATGCAGTCCAAGGTCTGCGCCCAGGGGATCGCCGCCATCGGCAACGGTCACAACGTTCTGGGGAACACCCTGATCCTGGCCGCCTACCCGGAATTGTACGCTATCTTAGGCGTAGCTTCCGTATATCTGATCAGCGCAATGATCTAAGAGGCTGCACATATTGCACGCCGCCTTTCACTTATCCTCCTGTGCTCCAATCCTCACGTACTTTTAGTACGCTCCGGTTGGATGCTCGGACGATAAGCGAAATCCGACGCACACTATGCACAGCCTTGTCGCGGACCTCGAGGGCGGATGAGTGGAAAACTCATCCGCCTTAGTTTTTTATGGTTAGAACCACCGAAATTTTTCTATCTTTGTGCCCCCCTGAAAAAATAGAACATGACCCGCTTCACCGACAAACACATCTGGCAAACCGTCTATCCGGTGCTCATCAGCCTGCTGATGGAGAGCCTGATCGGTATGACCGACACGGCCTTTATGGGGCGGGTCGGGGAGGTCGAGCTGGGTGCCTCGGCCCTGGGCGGGATCTTTTTCATGATCTTCTACATGGTGGCCTTCGGCTTCAGCATCGGGGCCCAGATCCTCACCGCCCGGCGCAACGGCGAGGGCAAGTGGCGCGAGATCGGGGCCCTGTTCCAGCAGGGCGTCTTTTTCCTGCTGCTGCTGGCCGCGGGATTGTTCCTCTTTTCCAAACTCTTTTCGGGGCGCATCCTTCAGGGGGTCATCGGCTCCGAAGCGGTTTACGACGCGACCCTGGAGTACCTGGGCTGGCGGGTCTACGGCTTCTTTTTCGCCTTTATCTCGCTGATGTTCCGGGCATTCTACGTCGGTATCACCCACACCCGCATGTTGACGCTCAACGCGGTGGTGATGGTCATCTCCAACGTCGTGCTGAACTACGCGCTCGTTTTCGGGAAGCTGGGCTGCCCGGCCATGGGCATCGCCGGGGCGGCCCTGGGCTCGGCCCTGGCCGAGGGGATTTCGGCCCTGTTCTTCGTGCTCTACACCTACTGGCGGGTGGATTGGCGCCGTTACCGCCTCTTCAATTTCATCGGTTTCTCGCGGCCCTTGCTCGCCCGCATGCTGCGGGTGTCCTTCTGGACGATGATGCAGTCGGCGGTCTCGGTGGGCACCTGGTTCCTCTTTTTCGTGGCCGTCGAACACCTCGGCGAGCGGGAGCTGGCCGTCAGCAACATCGTGCGCAACGTCTCGGGCCTGGGCTTCCTGGTGGCGCACGGCTTCGCTTCCACGACCAGCTCGCTGGTGAGCAACCTCATGGGGGCCCGCGCCCCGGAGGAGGTGCTGCCCACCTGCGGCCGGGTGCTTCGCCTCTGCGCCCCGGTGCTGCTGCCCCTGCTCCTCGTGATGCTGATCTTCCCGGAGTGGTTGCTGCGCATCTACACCGACCAACCGGACCTGATCGCCGCTTCGGTCGCCTCGACCCGGGTGATGGCCTCGGCCTACCTCTTCACCGCCCCCGCCTTCGTGCTGTTCAACGCCGTCTCGGGCACGGGCAACACCCGTAGCGCCATGCTGCTGGAGTTCGCCGCCCTGGGGGTGTATGTGTTCTATGTACTCTGGATCATTATCTTCCGGCAGTCGGATGTGGCGCTCTGCTGGACTTCGGAGCATGTCTACGCGCTGAGCATGCTCACGTTCTCCTGGCTTTATTTGAAAAAAGCCCGCTGGCAGAACAAGAAAATCTAAGAAACTCTCTATCTTTGCATTTTGCGATCCCAGAGACCGTTTCCTAAACAACGAATCAATATGTTTGAAGAATTAACACTAACAACTCCTTCCATTCTCTTTTCGGCCGTTTCGCTGATCATGTTGGCTTACACCAACCGCTTCCTGGCCTACGCCCAGGTGATCCGCAACCTCAAGGCCGAACACGACAAGAACCCCACCCCGATGACCCAGCGGCAGATCGACAACCTCCGCCGCCGCCTGCGCCTCTCGCGGGCCATGCAGATCTTCGGGTTGGTGAGCCTGCTGCTGTGCGTGCTGTGTACCTTCCTGATCTACGTCGGGATGCAGACGGCCGCCCTCTACACCTTCGCCCTGGCCTTGGTGCTGTTGGTCATTTCGCTCTGGATCTCGATCCGCGAGGTGGTCATCTCGGTCCAGGCGCTGGACGTCTACCTCGACCACATGAAGCCCGCGGCTCCCGAACGCTCGTTCGGCCGTCCGACCCCGGGCTCCGTGGCCGACACTCCCTCGCGCCGCTCGCGCTCGCGCAGCGGCAATGCTTCGCGCAGCTCGAACGCCAATCCGGCGGGCAGCGCCGCTCCGGCCGGGCTCACGCCCCCGCGTCCCCGGGCCACCTACACCGACGCCTCGTCGTTGGGCGGCGGCGCCTCGGGCGAAGCCACCAAGACCCAGGGCACCCGCGGCCGCGGCGGTGAAGGTTCCCGCAGCGGTGGCGGCAATGCCTCCGGCGGTTCCTCCGAAGGCTCTTCCGAGGGCGCTTCGCGCTCCCGTTCGCGTTCCCGCGGCGGCCGTTCGCGCTCGCGCAGCGGCGGTGCTTCCGGCAACGCCTCCGGCGAAGCAAAAACCGGCTCTGAAAGCTCGGGCAACGAATCGCCCGCCGCCCCGGCTCCCGCCCCCGTTCCCTCGGGCAATTCCGGCGACGGAAACGCTTAATCCACCCACACGAGGCCGCCCCGACCGGGCGGCCTCTCTTTTTGTGTTTCAGGCGAAAAATCCCTATTTTTGAAAGATTATAAAACTACCCTATGCAAAATACAGAGACACAACCTTCGGGCCTCCCCGAGAACGCCTACCGCGAACTGGCCCCGGGCGAAGAGTACCATCCCGTGATGCCCCCTGAAAGCTCCCCCCGCGAAGTGACCCCCTATTCGGTGGGCCTGGGGGTGCTGATGGCTGTCATTTTCTCCGCCGCGGCGGCCTACCTGGGCCTGCGCGTGGGGCAGGTCTTCGAAGCGGCCATTCCCATCGCCATCATCGCCGTCGGGGTGGGCAGCCTCTCCGGGCGCAAGAACCGCCTGGGCGAGAACGTCATTATCCAGTCCATCGGCGCCAGCTCGGGCGTCATCGTCGCCGGGGCCATCTTCACCCTCCCGGCGCTCTACATCCTGGGCCTGGAGGCGAAATTCTACCAGATCTTCCTTTCCTCCCTGCTGGGCGGATTTTTGGGCATTCTGCTGCTGATCCCCTTCCGCAAATACTTCGTCAAGGACATGCAGGGCAAGTACCCCTTCCCCGAAGCCACCGCCACCACCGAGGTGCTGGTCTCGGGCGAGAAGAAGGGCACGCAGGCCAAGCTGCTGGCCGTCAGCGGACTGATCGGAGGGCTCTACGACTTTATCGTCAGCACCTTCGGCTGGTGGACCGAGACCGTCTCGACCCGCCTGCTGCCCTGGGGGGAGGCCCTGGCCGACAAGGCCAAGGTGGTCTTCAAGGTCAATACCGGCGCCGCGGTGCTGGGCCTGGGCTATATTATCGGGCTGAAGTATGCCGCCATCATCTGCGCCGGGTCGTTCACGGTCTGGTTCGTGTTGATCCCCTTTATCAGCCACTTCGCGCCGGGCCAGACCATTGCCGTGGGCGAGGGGGTGGGGGCCCTGCTGGGACAGATGAGCCCCGAGGAAATTTTCCGGCATTACGCCCGCCACATCGGCATCGGCGGCATCGCCATGGCCGGGGTGATCGGCATTATCCGCTCCTCGAAGATCATCCGCCAAGCCCTGGGCCTGGCCGTGAGTGAACTGGGCGGACGCAAAAAGAGCGAAGAGGTTGCGCCCCGCACCCAGCGGGATCTTTCCATGCGCCTGATTCTGAGTATTCTGATCGCCGTCCTGGCCACGATCGTCGTTTTCTTCCAGTTCGGGGTACTCGGAAACTGGTTTCATACCTTGGTGGCCGCGCTGATCGTCTTCGTGATCTCGTTCCTGTTTACCACCGTGGCGGCCAACGCCATCGCCATCGTGGGCACCAACCCGGTCTCGGGCATGACGCTGATGACCTTGATCCTCAGCTCGCTGGTCCTGGTAAGCGTAGGGCTGAGCGGCACCAGCGGCATGATGGCCGCCCTGATCATCGGCGGGGTGGTCTGCACGGCCCTGGCCATGGCCGGGGGTTTCATAACTGACCTCAAGATCGGGTATTGGCTGGGTACTACCCCGGCCAAGCAGGAGGGTTGGAAATTTCTGGGCACGGCCGTTTCGGCGGCTACCGTGGCCGGGGTGATGATGATCCTCAACCGTACCTACGGCTTCGTGGGCGAGGGGGCTCTGGTGGCGCCCCAGGCCAATGCCATGGCGGCGGTCATCAAGCCCCTGATGGAAGGGGGCGCCACGCCCTGGATGCTCTACTTCGCGGGGGCGGCCCTGGCGCTGATCCTCACCATGATCGGGGTCCCGGCCCTGGCCTTCGCCCTGGGGATGTTCATTCCTCTGGAACTCAACACGCCCCTGCTGGTGGGCGGGCTGGTCAGCTGGTGGGTCTCGACCCGCAGCCAGGACGAAGCCGTCAACAAGACCCGCCGCGAACGGGGCACGCTGATCGCCTCGGGCTTTATCGCCGGGGGCGCTCTGATGGGCGTGCTGAGCGCGCTACTGAAATACTTCGGGGCCGACTGGTTCGCCGCCTCCTGGAACGGTACGACCTGGGCCGAAGTCCTGGGCGTGGCCGTCTACGTCGCCCTGATCGCCTACTTTATCTGGGACAGCCTGCGGGCCAAACCCGAAACGGAATAACGCTATGAAAGAGGAACTTCTGAAACGATTTTTGGGCTACGTGGCCCTCGATACGGCCAGCGACCCCGCGAGCGAAACCTATCCTTCGACAGCCAAGCAGCTTACCCTTTTGAATCTGTTGCTTGAAGAAATGATCTCCCTGGGTCTCAGTGAGGTGGAGATCGACCCTAACGGCTATGTCACCGGGACCATTCCCGCGAGCCCCGGCCTGGAGGACAAACCGGTCATCGGATTTATCTCCCACGTCGACACCAGCCCCGACATGAGCGGCAAGGATGTCCGGCCGCAGATCGTCGAGAATTACGGCGGCGGCGACATCGCCCTGAACGACCGCTGGACCCTGAGCCCGGAGGATTTTCCGGAACTCTCATTTTTTAAGGGCCATACGCTCATTACCACCGACGGGACCACCCTGCTGGGGGCCGACGACAAGGCGGGCGTGGCCGAGATCATGACGCTGGCCGCCTACCTGATGGCCCACCCGGAGGCCCCGCACGGAACGATCCGCATCGCCTTCACCCCCGACGAGGAGATCGGCCGGGGCGTCGATTTCTTCGACGTCAAGGCCTTCGGAGCGCAGTTCGCCTACACGGTGGACGCGGGATTCGAAGGGGAGATCGAATACGAAAACTTCAACGCCGCCGGGGCCAAGATCGCCATCCAGGGCCGCAACATCCACCCGGGCTACGCCAAGGACAAGATGATCAACGCCCTGCACGTGGCTTCGGAACTGGACGCCCTGTTGCCGCCGGCCGAACGCCCCGAGCACACGGATGGGTATGAGGGATTTTACCACCTGATCGCCCTCAACGGGACGGTCGAGCAGGCGAAGTCGGAATACATCATCCGTGACCACGACCGCGCCCGCTTCGAGGCCCGCAAGGCTTTTTTGCAGAAAGCGGTGGACTCTCTCAACCAACGCTACGGCCAGGGCGTTCTGACGCTCACGCTCAAGGACCAGTACTACAACATGCGCGAGATGGTCGAGCCCCATCCCGAACTGATCGACAAGGCCTGCGAGGCGATGCGCCTCTCGGGAGTCGAGCCCCAGGTACGCCCCATCCGCGGGGGCACCGACGGCTCGCGCCTGAGCTACATGGGCCTGCCGTGCCCCAATCTCTTTACCGGAGGGATGAATTTCCACGGAAAATTCGAATATTGCTCGCTCGACACGATGGAAAAATCAGTCCGCACGCTGATTAATCTGGTAAAACTGTGGGCTAAATAAGATCATGCTGGCAGAAATAATTACCATCGGCGACGAAATCCTGATCGGCCAGATCGTCGACACCAACTCGGCCTGGCTGGGCCAGGTGTTGGGCGAGGCTGGCATCCGAATCGGGAGGATCACCTCCGTGCGCGATGAGGCGGACGAGATCGCCGCTTCCGTCACCGAAGCCCTCTCCCGCGCGGCGCTGGTATTGACCACGGGCGGCCTGGGCCCCACCAAGGACGACATCACCAAACACACCCTTGCCGAACTCTTCGGCATGCCCCTCGCGCGCAACGAACAGGTCTACGAACACATCCGGGCCCTGCTGGCCGCCCGCGGCGTGGAGTTCAACGCCCTCAACCAAAGCCAGGCCCTGCTGCCCGAAGGCTGCACCGTGCTGCCCAACCGCAACGGTACCGCCCCGGGCATGTGGTTCCCACTGAACGGGCACGTCCTGGTAAGCCTGCCGGGGGTGCCCTTCGAGATGAAGGAGCTGGTCAGGGACGAGGTCCTGCCCCGCGTGAAGGCTCATTTCGCCCTCTCGGGCATCACCCACAAAACCGCCGTCACCTTCGGCCTGGCCGAGTCGGTCCTGGCCGAGCGCATCGCCCCCTGGGAAGAGTCCCTGCCGGAGAGCCTGCACCTGGCCTACCTGCCGGGGGCGGGAGGCGTCCGCCTGCGCCTTTCCGCCTACGAAACGGACGCGCAAAAGGCCCGCGCGGCCATCGACGAGCGCTTTGCCGCCTTAAAAAAACTGATCCCCGGCTGCCTGGTCGGCTACGGCACGATTTCCCTGGAGGAAGCCTTGGCAGAAGCCCTTAAAAAACGCGGCGAATGGGTCGCCACGGCCGAGTCCTGCACCGGGGGCAACGTCGCCCTCCGCCTGACGGCACTGCCCGGTGCTTCGGCCTGGTTCAAGGGGTCGGTGGTGGCCTATGCCAACGAAGTGAAAACCGCCCTGCTGGGGGTAGAGCCCGGGGCCCTCGAGAGCGAGGGAGCCGTCAGCCGTACCGTGGCCGAACAGATGGCCCAGGGCGCGCGCCGGGCCACCGGAGCCACCTACGGTCTCTCGACCACGGGCGTGGCCGGACCGGACGGGGGAACGCCCGAAAAACCGGTCGGCACGGTCTGGATGGCCCTCGCCACGCCCGAAGGCGTGCTCTCCTGGCAGAAAAATTTCGGCTCCCTGCGCCCTGAAATCGTCGAACGGGCTTCGTCCTTTGTTATCAATCAATTAAGGTTGCATCTGAACGGGAAATAGATTTTCAGGAAACTGAAAATCAGTTTGTCCCTCCTTTTTCGGTACGGCACTTGTGTTGCCCCTGTTTTTTCGTACCTTTGGGGCAGTCGGAAATCGAAACGATTTCTCCATCCATTCATCGCCGGATCACATGGTTCTCAACACGGGAAATATATTACTGGTAGGCTCCCTGCTGCTTTTTATGAGCATCCTGGCCGGGAAGACGGGCTACAAGTTCGGCGTCCCCATGCTGCTGCTCTTCCTGGGCGTGGGGATGGTCTTCGGCGGTGACGGCCTGGGGATCCAGTTCAACAGTCCCGCCATCGCCCAGTTTATCGGCATGATGGCCCTGAGTATCATCCTGTTCTCGGGGGGGATGGACACCAAATACGCCGAGATCAAGCCCGTCCTGGGCCAGGGGATCGTGCTGGCCACGGTGGGGGTGATCCTCACCGCCCTGCTCACCGGGACGTTTATCTATTACCTCTCGCAATTTCTGCGCGGGATTCCCAACCTTACCTTCGCCCAGTCTCTGCTGCTGGCTTCGGTGATGTCCTCGACCGACTCGGCCTCCGTCTTCTCGATCCTTCGTTCCAAAGGCCTTAGGCTCAAGCAGAACCTCCGGCCGATGCTCGAACTCGAGAGCGGGAGTAACGACCCCATGGCCTACATGCTCACCATCCTGCTGATCCAGATCATCCAGTCGGGCGACATGAGCTTCGGGCAGTCGGCCCTGATGCTGGTGATCCAACTCTCGGTGGGGGCCGTGGCGGGTTACCTGCTGGGCCTGCTGGCCATCCGGGTGCTCAACCGCATCAACCTCGACAACCAGGCCCTCTATCCGATCCTGCTGCTGGCCTACGTCTTCTTCGTCTTTTCGATCACCGACCTGGTCAAGGGCAACGGCTACCTGGCCGTCTACATCGCCGGGCTGGTGGTGGGCAACCACCGCATCGTGCACAAAAAGAGCGTCACCATCTTCTTCGACGGATTCGCCTGGCTCAGCCAGTTGATTATGTTCCTCACCCTGGGGCTGTTGGTCAGCCCCAAGCAGATGATATCCGTGGCCGGCTCGGGCCTGCTGATCGGGGCCGCCCTGATCCTGTTCACCCGCCCGATCAGCGTGTGGATCAGCCTGCTGCCCTTCCGTAAGATGACTCCCAAGGCCAAATTGTTCGTCTCCTGGGTGGGCCTGCGCGGGGCCGTGCCGATCATTTTCGCCACCTACCCCCTGATCGCGGGCGTCGAACACGCCCAGATGATGTTCAACGTCGTTTTTTTCATCACCATCCTCTCGCTGCTGCTGCAGGGCACGACGATCAACTTCTTCGCCAAGCTGCTGGGCCTGGGCATCCAGAACGACCCCAAGCGCAAATCCTTCGGGATGTTCGAGCTACCCGAACGGATCAAGTCGACCATGTGCGAGCTGGAAGTGACCCCCGATATGCTCTCCGGGGGCGACACGGTCATGCACCTGGATATTCCCGAGAATACCCTGGTGGTGATGGTCCAGCGGGATGACCACTACTTTGTGCCGACGGGAAAGACGGTTCTTCAGCCGGGAGACCTCCTCCTACTTCTCTCAGACAATGAGCCGATGGAGGGCGCATATATAATCTCGAAAAAGGGAGACTCATAAGGGTGCCATGCCTAGCGCCGTCGCTTCGATTTCGGTTTTCTTTTCTTTGAAAAATGGTTTTTTCGCGCAGCGTTTCTAAAAATGTTTGCGAATCCAAATTAAAAAACCTATTTTTGTCGCTCCTTTTGGAATAACCAAACGCTAAAAGCAAGATCTGTTATGAGAATGTGTGAAATTACGGGTAAGACGGCGCAGGTGGGCAACAACGTCTCTCACTCGAACAAGAAGACCAAAAGGCGTTTTAACCCCAACCTGAAAACCAAACGTTTCTGGAACGAGGAAGAAGGTCGCTGGGTAACGCTCAAGGTGAGTGCCGCCGGCATGAAAACCATCAACAAAAAAGGACTGGCCGTTGCCCTCAAAGAAGCCGTCGCTCCTAAAAAGGTATACTAATAATTCACTGACGCAATGGCAAAAAAAGGTAACCGCGTTCAGGTGATCCTGGAGTGCACCGAGCACAAGGAAAGCGGCATGCCCGGCATGTCCCGCTACATCACCACCAAGAACAAGAAGAACACGCCCGATCGGATGGAGCGTAAAAAATACAATCCGATTCTCAAAAAAGTAACCGTTCACCGCGAAATCAAATAAGCTGAACCATGGCAAAGAAAGTAGTTGCAACGCTGAAGACCGGAACCGGCAAGGCATTCACCAAATGCATCAAGATGGTCCGCTCCGAAAAGACCGGCGCTTACGCCTTCAAGACCGAAGTCCTGCCCAATGAACAGGTCAAAGATTTTTTTGCTAAGAAGTAATCTTTCCTCTTCTTAACAGAAAAAGCCCCTGCTTGTCAGGGGCTTTTTCTGTTAGGGGCTGCGCATATAGCATGGCATTTTTCACGCATCCTCCTCTCTGCGGTGCTCACGTACTTCAAGTACGCTCCGCTCCTCGAACCGGACGATACGCAAAAACTACCATACTCTATGTACAGCCCCGGGCGTACTGGACGGTCTCGCGTGAAAATTTTCGGATTCCCTCTTTTCGCACTATCTTTGGGTTCTCAAACCGTACCATCATGGCATTCTTTAATATTTTCTCCAAAAAGGAAAACAAGCAGGACCTCGACAAGGGCCTCGAAAAAACCAAGGAAGGGGTCTTTTCCAAACTGGCCCGGGCCGTAGCCGGTAAATCGAAGGTGGACGACGAGGTCCTCGACAACCTCGAGGAGGTTTTGATCACCTCCGATGTGGGCGTGGACACCACCCTGCGCATCATCGAACGCATCGAAAAGCGCGTCTCTCGCGACAAATACATGGATGCCTCGGAGCTCAACGCTATCCTGCGCGAGGAGATCACCGCCCTGCTGGAAGAAAACGCCGCCTCGGGCGACGAGGGTTTTTCGCCCGAGAAACGCGACGGCTTCCCGCTCGTAATCATGGTGGTGGGCGTCAACGGGGTGGGCAAGACCACCACCATCGGCAAGCTGGCCGCCCAGTTCAAAAAGGCGGGCAAGACGGTATTTATCGGTGCCGCCGACACCTTCCGGGCCGCGGCCATCGACCAGTTGGCCGTCTGGGCCGAGCGGGCCGGGGTGAAGATGATCCGTCAGGACATGGGCTCCGACCCGGCCTCGGTGGCCTTCGACACCCTGCGCAGTGCCGTCACCGCGGGCGCCGACGTGGTGCTGATCGACACCGCCGGACGCCTCCACAACAAGGTGGGCCTGATGAACGAGCTCACCAAGATCCGCAACGTCATGGCCAAGGTGATCCCCGACGCCCCCCACGAGGTGATGCTGGTGCTGGACGGCTCCACGGGCCAGAACGCCTTCGAACAGGCCAAGCAGTTCACCCAGGCCACCCAGGTCACTTCGCTGGCCGTCACCAAGCTCGATGGCACGGCCAAGGGCGGGGTGGTGATCGGCATCAGCGACCAGTTCAAGATCCCCGTCCGCTACATCGGGGTGGGCGAGGGCATCGACCAGTTGCAGGTCTTCGACCGCCGCGAATTTGTCGACAGTCTCTTTGGGGAATAACGTGGACAAGATCATCCATAACGGGACCCTCTGCCGCCCGGAAGAAGCCGGGCTCGGCTCTCCCAGGCTCTCCGAGGCCCCGTTTCTGTACCAACACCTGCACACCCGCGGCCACCGCGTGTTGCACGCGGCCATGCACCTTGAAATCCTCAATGCCGCCTCCCAGGCAGCCTACGGCTGCACCCTCCCGCTCGAAGCCGAAGCCCTGTGCAAGCAGGTCGCCACACTCCTGGAGGCCAATCGCGCGCCCCTGGGCGGCAACGGGGTGATGCTGCTCTTCTACCCCGAGGGCCTGCGGGAAACCCCCTCGGAGGCGGCCTACCTGCTGGAAAGTTCCGGTCCCCTCTATTACAACGAATACACCCTCTGGCACCAGCGCCCCACGCTCACGGTGATGCCCTGCGAATACCTGCTGATGGGCTACCCCACGCTCGTGGCCCGGCAGGTGGCCCGCTACGGCCGCACCCTCTCCCGCCGCCGTGGAGCCGGAGCCGCCGTGATCGAGACCATGGACGGAGTGCTGACCAACGTGGAGGACGAACCCCTTTTCCTGGTCTGCGGCGACCGGGTACTGAGCACCCCCCTGCACGAAGGAGCCACCGACAGCGTCATGCGCCGCCTTGTTCTGCGCGCCTGCCAGGCCGAAAAAATAAACTACGAGGAAACACCCCTGCGCCGCGAAATGCTCTCCGTCTGCGACGAAGCCTTCGCCCCCACGGTACAGGGCCTCACCAGCTTCGGCGCCTATGAACGCACCCGCTACTTCAACCTGGTGGCCGGAAAAATCGCCCAGGCCCTCAACCGGCTGGAGGAGTAAAAAACTTCGTATCCCTTAGATCAAAGAAGTCCGGCTGTCAGGCCGGACTTCTTTTAGTAATACAGGGCGGATTATTCTTTTGTCCGTTCAAAGGTGGTGGTATACCGGCAGATCTTCCCGTTGTCGGAGATGCCTTCCAGCACGACGTTATACCGTGTGGCCTGGTCGGCGGTGTAGAAGCTGACGAAGGCTTTTCCTGTGGGGTCGGTCCGCACGACGGGGTCCCAGTAGATTGTGGTCCGGATGTCTCTCATCGGGCTTTTCAGCTCATCGGGCACGTCGTATTTGGGTTGGTAGAAGACCATCTGT
>JAVBNV010000025.1:0-10321 GCA_031551325.1 Alistipes sp. | reverse complement strand
CGGCATCATGATCTTGCTGTAGCGTTCGATCCCTTTTTCGATGCCCGAAAGTACGATGGTGGCCGTCCCCGCGACGAAAAGCAGGGCCCAGAGGATGGGCTGCCAGCCGCTGTCGACGAAGGCCGTGAAGGCGCCGTTGATCTGCTCGGGGGTTCTCCCGTGGAAGTGGTTGAGCACCGCATCCTTGAGGAAGTTCAGGGCCCACCCGGCGATCACGCTGTAGAACGAGAGGATGATGAACGAGCAGAGGATGCCCATGCCGCCCACCCATTTCCAGCGGGTGCCGGGCGCCAGTTTCTGGAAGGCCCGCTTGCTGTTGCGCTTGGTGCTGCGGCCCAGGCTGAATTCGGAGAGCATGATGGGAATGGAGATCAGCAGGCTGACCGCGATGTAGATCAGGATAAAGGCGGCCCCGCCGTTTTCTCCGGCCACATAGGGGAAGCGCCAGATGTTCCCCAGGCCGATGACCGACCCGCCCACGGCGGCTACTGTGCCGAAGCGGCTGCTGAATGATCCTCTTTTTCCCATACTATCACTTCTTTTTCGCTATCTTTGTCCGTTGAAAACGGCTTTTGAGGCCACAAGGTACGCATTTTCGTTAAAAAATCACAGGAAGTGTTAAAAAACGTAAGCCCGCCCCTCGAGTTATTGGCTCCCGCCCGCGACCTGGAACAGGGCCGCGCGGCCATCCTTTGCGGGGCCGACGCCCTCTATGTGGGAGGGCCCCGCTTCGGGGCCCGGGCCGGGGCCGCCGTGACCGAAAAAGAGATCGCCGGGCTCTGCGCCTTCGCCCACGGCTATGGCGCGCGGGTCTATGTGGCGATGAATACCTTGCTCTATGACAATGAGTTGCGGGAGGCCGAACGCCTGGCCGCCCGCCTCTGGGAGGGCGGGGCCGACGCCCTCATCGTGCAGGACATAGCCTTTCTGCGCCTGGAGCTGCCGCCCATCGAGCTGCACGCCTCCACCCAGGTTTTCAACATGGACCCCTCGCGGGTGGCTTTTTGGGGAGAAGCGGGCTTCAGCCGGGTGATCCTCGAGCGGGCGCTGGGCCTGGAGGAGATCCGGCGCATCGCCGCCGCCGCTCCCGGGGTCGAGTTGGAAGCCTTCGTGCACGGGGCCATCTGCGTGGGCTACAGCGGCCGCTGCTACCTGAGCCGCACGATGAGCGCCCGCAGCGGCAACCGGGGCGACTGCTCGCAACTCTGCCGCCTGCCCTACACGCTGCTGGACGAGAACGACCGCCCCCTGCTGCGGGACAAACACCTGCTCTCGGTGCGCGACATGAACCTCACGGACTCCCTCGAGGCGATGATCGACGCCGGGGTCAGCTCCTTCAAGATCGAGGGCCGCCTCAAGGACATGGCCTACGTCCGCAACGTGGTTGGGGCCTACCGCCGCGCCCTGGACGAAATTATTTTCCGCCGGGACGATCTCCGAAGGGCTTCCCAGGGAGTGTCGAAATTGGAATTCACCCCCGACCCGGCCAAGAGCTTTTCCCGCGGGGCCACTCCTTATTATATGCACGGCCTTGCTCCCGGGGTGGCCTCTTTCGATACCCCCAAGTCCCTGGGCGAACCTCTCGGGAGGGTAGCCCGCCTGGGCCGCGATTTTATAGAACTGGAAACCGCGCCGACGCCGCTGGCTGCCGGGGACGGCATCTGCTTCCTGGACGAAGCGGGCGTGCTGCAGGGCACCAACCTAAACCGCGCCGAGGGCCTGCGCCTCTACCCCAACCGCATGGAGGGCCTGCGCCCCGGCCTGGCCCTCTACCGCAACTACGACCACCGCTTCGTCACGACACTCAATAGGGCCCGCCTCCGCCGCGAGATTCCGGTGCAGGGCCGCCTGATCCTGGAGGCCGAAAGCCTGACCCTTACCCTGCACTGCGGGGAAGCGAGCGCCTCGGTAAGCCGGAAGGGCCTTTTCGAACCCGCCCACCAACCGGAGCAAGCCGGGCAGAACCTGCGCACCCAGCTCTCCCGCACGGGAGAGACCGTCTACTGCCTGGAGAATCTGGAAATCCAGAGCGACCCCATGCGCTTCGTCCCCGCCTCCCTACTGGGCGACCTGCGCCGCGAGGCGTTTTCGAAGTTGGATGAAGCGCGCGGGAAGGCCTATATCCGCCGCTCCCGCCGCCAGGAAAACAAAGAAATTCCCTTCCCGGAAACAACCCTCTCCGGGGCCGAAAACGTGACCAACGCCTTGGCCGAACGCTTCTACCGCGAGCACGGGGTGGGGGAGATCACCCCCGGCTACGACCTGGACGCTTCCCAGGAGGGTCGCACGGTGCTGCGCAGCCGCTACTGCCTGCGCCGCGAACTGGGCTGGTGCCTGCAAGAGGGAGCCACCTACCGCGGAAAACTCACCCTCTGCCACGGCACCCACCGCTACGAACTGCAATTCGACTGCGCTCGCTGCGAAATGAGCATACTATATAAAAAATAATTGGCACCCCTACCGTCCACAACGCAGCTGTGCATAGCGTGCGTCAGGTTTCGCTTATCGTCTGAAGTTTCAGCCCGGAGCGTACTTGTGTACGTGAGGACTGGAACAAGGAGGATAAGTGAAAGATGGCGTGCGATATGCGCAGCCTACCCAAACGTGAGACCGATATGATTATGGAGAAAATAGATATCATACGCCCCGCCCGCTGGGCCGATTACGAACTGCTCGACAGTGGCGATTTCGAAAAACTCGAACGCTTCGGAGATTACGTCCTCTCGCGGCCCGAGCCCCAGGCCCTCTGGCCCCGCAGCCTCTCGCCGAAGGAGTGGGAGCAGCGCGCCGATGCCTACTTCCGCCGCGAAAACCAGAAATCGGGTGGGTCCGGAGAAGAGCGCGGACAATGGTCCCTGCGCCCCGGAATGCCCCAGCAATGGTGGGTGAACTACAACTATGAAAACATGGCCCTGCGCATGCGCCTGGGGCTGACTTCGTTCAAACACGTGGGCCTTTTCCCCGAACAGGCCGACAACTGGGACTTTATCTACGACCAGCTCTCCCGCATCCGCCCGCTCCTGGGCGGGGAGGCGCCCCGGGTGTTAAACCTCTTCGCCTACACGGGCGGGGCCACCCTGGCCGCCCGCAGCGCAGGGGCCGCCGTGACCCACGTCGACTCGGTCAAGCCGGTGGTCTTCTGGGCCCGCGAAAACATGGAAGCCTCGGGCCTCGATGGAGTACGCTGGATGGTCGAAGACGCCCTCAAATTCGCCCGCCGCGAAGCCAAGCGAGGCAACACCTACCACGCCATCCTGCTCGACCCCCCCGCCTACGGCCGCGGCCCCGACGGCGAACGCTGGATCCTGGAGGAAAACCTCGGCGAACTGCTCGCCCTCTGCGGCCAGCTTCTCGAAAAGGAGCACAGCTTCCTCATCTTAAACCTCTACTCGATGGGCCTATCCGCCCTGGTCGCCCGCACGGCCGCAAGAAGTATCCTCGGCACGCCTTCCGGGGAACAAATGGGTGAATTGGGTTTCGCTGACACATTCGGAAAAACCCTTCCCCTGGGCGTCTATTACCGTTTTTTGCGGTAATGAAACCCGTTAATACAGTGTGAAAATGGAAGAAAATCTAAAACTCTATTCCCAGCGAGCCATCGCCATCGCGACCTTTTTTGGAGGGCCGTTGGCCGCAGGAGTTCTGATTCGTAGAAACTCCTTAAATCTCGGGAGGGAAAAAGACGGTGCGATCGCCCTGATTGTCGGGATCATTACGACAATTTTACTGTTTTGGGGAATTTTTCAGATCCCCGAACCGATCATAGACAAAATACCGAACGTCATAATCCCTGCTATTTATACCGGGATTATTTACTTGATTGTTGAAAAGATACAAGGACAAAAACTCAGGGAACACAAAGAGGAACGGGGAGTGTTTTATTCCGCCTGGAGAGCGACGGGGATTGGTGCGATCTGTGCGGCTATCCTATTGGGGGGAATTTTTGCCGGGGCTTATTCTTTCCTGGATGATTGGGATGCTGAAATATACAATATAGAACTGGAAAAATTCGCCAAGAATGAAGAGGAGGCCATGAAGATCTATACTATGCCAGATTATACCTCAAAACATAAACTGGTAGATTTTATAGAGCGAACGGGAATCCCCAAATGGGAAGAAAATATAGAGATTGTAAACAAAATATCCGGCCTTGAAAACATGCCGGAAGAATACCAAAAACAAAATAAATTGCTTCTGGAATATACGAAACTCAGGATAGAAACATACGAACTGATGTCAAAAGCGATTTTGAACGATACGTCGGAATTCGAAGAGGAGATCAATCAAAAGAATGCCCGAATCGATGAGATTATCGACGGGTTATAAATGTAGATTGGCTTGTTAAGAACCCGCGCTGTCCTGACGCCGTTTCCGCCACAGCTGCCAGGAATTGAATAGGTTTTGCCACAGCACATAGGAGGCCGGGGCGATGGAGGTGATGGGGTTGAGGTAGCTTTGGGCCATCCAGATGGCCAGCACGGTGTTTTTCTGTCCGAGGCCCTGTCCTCCGGCGATGCGGTTGGCGTAGCGGGCTCCGATGCGGCGCCCGGTCAGGAATTGCAGGATGCAGACCACCAGGGCCAGGGCGGCCATCCAGATTTCGCGGCTGTAGTTGGCGGCCTCCTGCTTGAGTAGGAAGGAGACGGTGTTGCCCATGACGATGGTCAGGGCGATGGCCCAGAGGTAAAACGCAACCTGCTGGCTGTTCTGCAGTTTTTTCTGCACCCCGGGGGCGAAACGCCTCAACAACAGGGCGATCAATAAAGGAAAAACCAACAGGGGAAACATCTGCCGCCCGATCAGTAGAAACGATTCCCAGAAGGATCCGGCGACGCTGCCCCCGACCCAGGAGAAGACGAAGGGGGCGATCAGGGCCACGGTACAGTTGCTCAGCAAGCAGTAGGTGGCCAGGGTGGTGATGCTGCCTCCGAGCATCCCGGCGATCACGGCCGCCGAGGTGGCCGTGGGGACGAACACGCAGACGAAAACCCCTTGGGCGACCAAAGGATCGAACAGGCTCACCCCGGCGTACAGCAGCAGCGACCCCAGCACCTGGACCCCCAGCAGCCGCAGGTAGAGTCCGCCCATGCGCAGCCGGTGGAAGGTCAACCGGGAGTAGGGGGCCAGCAGCATGAAAAAGACCATGTAAGGGATGATGGGACTCAGCGACGCGAAAAATTCGTGAAAAAGCGCCCCGAGGATCATGGCGATGGGTAAGGTCCAGGGTTTGAGGCGTTCAAGGAAGAAAGAGTTGAGCCGCTGCAACATGGTTATACATTCAGATGCCGCAAAGGTACGAAAAATAACGTCGCCCCGGAATCTTCTCCGGGGCGACGCTGTTTCAGATAGCGACAGTTAGGCGATCTTGTGCGCTCCTTGAGAGATTACCACCTCGATCAGACGCGGCTGGCGGCCGAATTTCGCCAGGTATTTCTCTTGAATTTCTTTCAGGTAGGCATCATAAGCCTCGGCGCGAACCAGGTTGATCGTGCAACCGCCGAAGCCGCCGCCCATCATCCGGGCCCCCAGCACGCCGGGGTTGGCGTGGCCGATCCCGGCCAGAAAATCCAGCTCGGGGCAGCTCACCTCGTACCACTGGCTCAGGCCCTCATGCGAGCCGTTCATCTTCTGCCCGAAGGTGATGTAGTCGCCCTTTTCAAGGGCCGTGCAGGCGTCCAGCAGGCGCTGGTTCTCGTTGATCACGAAGCTGCAACGGCGGTAGACGATGGGGTCCATCTCGGCTTTGTACTTGTCCAGCATCTCGAGGGTCACGTCGCGCAGCGACTCGATTCCTTTTTCGTGGGAGGCGACGATGGCCACGCCCTTTTCACACTGTTCGCGGCGGACGTTGTACTCCGAGGAGGCCAGGGTGTGCTTGACGCCGGTGTCGAACAGGACCACCTTGCAGCCCGCCGCTTCGGGGTCGAAGGGCTCGAGCTTGTACTCCAGCGAACGGCAGTCGAGGCGGATGATCTTGCCTCTTTCGCCGAAGAGGGAGGCGAACTGGTCCATAATCCCGCAGCGCACGCCCACGTAGTTGTGCTCGGTCATCTGGCCGATCTTGGCCAGCTCCTCGCGGGTGAAGCCCAGCGAGAAGGTGTCGTTGAGGGCGAAGCCCACGGCGCTCTCCAGGGCAGCCGAGGAGGAAAGTCCCGCACCCAGGGGCACGTCGCCGCCGAAAGCCAGGTCGAAGGCGGGCACCTTGGCGCCCCGTTTTTCCATCTCTTTGACCACGCCGTAGATGTAGCAGGCCCATTGCTGGGCGGGTTTTTCGGCCGTGGTGTCCATGTCGATGGCCTCGTTGTAGTCCAGGGAGTAGAGGCGGCAGACCTTGCCCCCGTTGGGTTTGAGGGCCACGTAGATCGCCTTGTCGATGGCGCCGGGCATCACGAAGCCCATGTTGTAGTCGGTGTGCTCGCCGATCAGGTTGACGCGGCCGGGGGAGGCGTAGAGGGCGGCTCCGGTGCCGAAGCGCGCCGCGAATTGTTCTTGCAGTTTAGTTTTCATAATGATTTATAGGTTTTTAGTAGGTTTTAGTCCAAATAGATTTCCGCGGGATAGTCCACCCGGGTCAGGAACAATCCCTGGGGTGGGGCGGAGGTGCCCGCCAGGGCCCGGTCGGCCCCTTCGATCACCCTCCGGAAGCCCTCGGTATCCATCTTCCCGCGCCCAACTTCCAACAGGGTGCCCACCACGGCCCGCACCATGTTGCGCAGGAAACGGTCGGCGGCGATGGTGAACACCAGCAGGCCCTCCTCGCGTACCCAGCAGGCCCGGGTGACCCGGCAGCGGTTGGTCTTGTTGTCCGAATGGAGTTTGGCGAAACTGGTGAAATCTTCGTATTCGAGCAGCAGAGCGGCGGCCCGGTTCATGGACTCCATGTCGAGCGGGAAGGTGAGGGTGTGGGCCGTATCGCGGGTAAAGGGGTTTTTGTGCGGAGAGACCCGGTACTTGTACTCCCGCTCGCGGGCGTCGAAGCGGGCGTGGGCCTCCTCGCGCACCGGGCGCAGGGCGCTCACGGCGATGTCCGGGGGCAGCACGGCGTTGAGGTGGTAGCAGAAGTCTTCCCGATCCACAATAGGCTGCTCGCAGTCGAAGTGGGCCACGTAGAAGGCGGCGTGCACCCCCGTGTCGGTGCGCCCGGCCCCGACCACCTCGGTGGGCGTGCGCAGGATCAGCGAAAGCCCCTCCTGAAGCGCTTGCTGCACCGAAGGGGCGTTGGTCTGGATCTGCCAGCCGTTGTAAGCCTTTCCCGAATAGGAGAGTTCCAAAAAATAGCGCACGCGAGATAATTTCTAACAAAGATACATTTTTCCCGGAAATTCCCTCCTGTGCCCGACGGGAAAGTTCTATGCCGTATTGTTCGTTTTTCAGGAAATTTAGCGTACTTTTGTTGGGATAAGCCGGGATGGAGAAACTTGTCCGGCTTGGAGATAAAACGTTCAGACAGATGAAAATAGCACTCATAGGGTATGGCAAGATGGGCAAGGAGATCGAGCAGATTCTCCTCTCTCGCGGCCATAGCGTCCCCTTAATCATAGATATAGACAACCGCGCGGACCTCTGCGCCGAGAAAATGCAGGGCATCGACGTGGCCATCGAATTCACCACGCCCGGGACGGCTTTCGACAACATCGCCGCCTGCCTGCGCCTCGGAGTGCCCGTGGTGGCCGGAACGACGGGTTGGATGAATCGCTTCACTGAGGCCGAGGCACTCTGCCGGGAGTTGGGCGGGGGCTTTTTCTACGCTTCCAACTACAGCGTCGGGGTCAACCTCTTTTTCGAGCTGAACCGCCGCCTGGCCCAGTTGATGAACCGTTTTGGGGAATATGACGTGACGCTGGAAGAAGTCCACCATACCCAGAAAAAAGACGCCCCCAGCGGCACGGCCGTTACCCTGGCCGAAGGCATCCTCGAAGAGCTCGACCGCAAGAAAACCTGGATCTGCGGCACCACCACGGTGCCCGAAGAACTGGAGATCGCCGCCATCCGCCGCAGTGTCGTCCCTGGCACGCACACCGTCACCTACGAATCCGAGGTGGATCAGATCCAGATCACCCACACGGCCAAAAGCCGCCGGGGCCTGGCCCTGGGCGCGGTGATGGCCGCGGAATTCTTGACCGGAAAACAAGGAATCTACACGATGTCGGATCTTATGAACACGGACGGAGATGCTTAAGACAATCTGGAAAAACAAGTGGCTCCGTTTCGGCGGGGTCTCGCTGATCTACGTCCTGTGGTTCGTGGTCTGGATGGAAAGCCCCTGGATGCTGCTGGGCGTGCCGGTCATCTACGACATCTACATTTCGAAGTTCATGTACCGCCTCTTCTGGAAGCGGCACCAGGGGCTCAAAAAAGAAAACCCCAACTACCGCCGCACGGCGGAATGGATCGAGAGTATCCTTTTCGCCGTGGTGGCCGCCTCGCTGATCCGCATTTTCATCTTCGCCATGTACGTGATCCCCAGCTCCTCGATGGAGAAAACCCTCTTGGTAGGCGATTACCTCTGCGTGAGTAAGCTGGCCTACGGGCCCCAGATGCCCAATACGCCCATTTCCTTCCCCTTCGTGCACAACACGATGCCTTTCTCACAGACCAAAAAATCCTTCTCGGAATGGATCACCCGGCCCTACCACCGCATCGCGGGCTTCGGCGAGGTGACGCGCTACGACGCCGTGGTGTTCAACTTCCCGGAGGGCGACACGGTGATCCTCGAGAACCAGGCTGTGAGCTACTATGAGGTGCTGCGCCAGTACCAGAACATGTACGGCGCCCGGGAGGGACGCCGCCGCCTGTGGGAGGCCGGGACGATCATCGACCGGCCCGTCGACCGCCGCGAGAATTACATCAAGCGCTGCATCGGCATGCCGGGCGACTCGCTGGCGGTCCGCCACGGCCAGGTCTACCTCAATGGCGAGGGCCAACTTTCTTTCCCAGGCATGCAGTACGTCTATTTCGTGCGCACCAACGGCACTCCCATTCCCGCCTCCACCTTCGAGCAGCTGGGCGTGGCCAAGGACGATATTTCCTACAATAACCTCGATCAGAGCTACACCCTGCCGCTGACAACCGAGGGCGTGGAGCACATCCGGGGTTTGCGCAACGTGACCGAAGCAGTCCGCTACGAGGCCCAGGGCCGCAACGCAGCCATCTTCCCGCACACGGAAGCCTACGACTGGAACGAGGACAACTTCGGGCCGGTATGGGTTCCCGCCAAGGGGGATACCGTGGCCCTGACGCCCGAAAGCCTGCCCTTCTACCGCCGCATCATCGAGGTTTACGAAGGCCACTCGCTCGAGGTGGACGGAGAGCGTATCCGGATCGACGGGCAGGAGGCCACGAGCTACACCTTCGCCATGGACTACTACTTCATGATGGGGGACAACCGCCACAACTCGGCCGACTCACGCTTCTGGGGCTTTGTGCCCGAGGACCATGTGGTCGGTAAGGCTTCGTTCGTGTGGCTGTCGCTGGACAAAGACAAATCGTTCCCGGCCAATATCCGTTGGAAGAGGATGTTCCGGGGAGTACACTAACATAAATGGTGGACGATACCTATCTGACCCTATCGGAAGCGGCGGAAGCTATTTATAAGGAGAAATCCAGTAAATTTCTGGCTTACGCCTATCCGGTGTCAGACGAGGAGCAGATCCGCCTCCACCTGGAGGCCCTGCGCAAACGTTACTACGACGCCACGCACCATTGCTACGCCTGGCGCCTGGGCCCCGCAGGGGAAGCTTTCCGGGCCAACGACGACGGCGAACCCTCCTCCACGGCGGGGCGCCCGATCCTGGGGCAACTGCTTTCCAGGGAGCTGACGGACACCTTAATCGTGGTGGTGCGTTACTTCGGAGGCACCAAACTGGGGGTAGGGGGACTGGTGACGGCCTACAAGGAATCGGCCGCCGCGGTGCTGGACGCCGCGCAGGTCATCGAACGGACGGTGGACCGCACGTTCGAGGTGACTTTCGGCTACGGGGTGATGAACGATGTGATGCGCATTGTCAAGGAACAGCAGCCCCGCGTGCAGGAGCAGTCCTTCGACAATACCTGCCGGATGCGGCTCGTGATCCGCGCCTCTCAGGCCGACGCGCTGCTGGGCAAGCTGCTCAAGGTGGAGGGCCTGAGCGCCGACGAAGTGGAAAAGAATTTAAAAAGATAAGATTAACGTGAGTTTCGTTTAAGAAACTCACATACCGTTGAGTCAATGGCTCTATAGAGCCTTTGGCAAAGTCCTCCCCTATCAGGGGAGGATTTAGGAGGGGGGGCAGGCCTTACGGCTTTTGAAAAAAGCCGTAAATTAACGTGTATTTCGGATAAG
>JAVBNV010000024.1:0-45044 GCA_031551325.1 Alistipes sp. | reverse complement strand
ATTATCTCCCCATGACACTTTTATCCTTCCTTTCCGCCGCGGCCCAGACCATTCCCGACAGCACGGCGGTGAACCTCGAAAAAACCCTCGAACAGGACATCGACAAGATCTCCCACATGCCAGTGGAGGACATCGTATCCCAGCTGACCACCTGGGGCCTGCACTTCGGTAAAAACCTGCTCGTCGCCCTGCTTATCTACCTCGTCGGGCATTGGCTGATCCGCTACACCAAAAAGTTCCTCGGCGCCATCCTCAGCAAGCGTCACACCGATCTTTCGCTGCGCTCGTTTATCATCAGCCTGGTGACGGTCTCGCTGACCGTTCTCCTGCTGGTGATCATCGTCGGCATCCTCGGCATCGACACCACCTCCTTCATCGCTGTCTTCGCTTCGGCCGGTCTGGCCGTCGGGATGGCCCTAAGCGGGACCTTGCAGAACTTTGCGGGCGGGGTGATGGTCTTGATTTTCAAGCCCTACCACGTCGGTGACGTCATCGAAGCCCAGGGGCAGGCCGGGACCGTCAAGGAAATCCAGCTGTTCAACACGGTCATCAACACCGCGGACAACAAGACCATCATGATCCCCAACGGCTCGCTCTCGACGGGCATCATCAACAACTACTCCCGCGAAAAAAACCGCCGTGTGGACTGGACCTTCGGCATCGGCTACGGCGACAGCTACGAACTGGCCCGGCAGACGCTCCTCGATTTGATCGCCGCCGACGAGCGCATCATGACCGATCCGGCCGCCTTCATCGCCATCACGAACCTGGGCCCCCATTCGGTGGACCTGGTCGTCCGGGCCTGGGTCAGCGCGCCGGACTATTGGGGCGTCTATTTCGACATGAACGAAAAAGTCTACAAGACCTTCGCCGCAAAAGGGCTCAATATTCCGTATCCGCAGATGGATGTACATATTTGCTCGGACAAATAAGCTGCACGCAGCCCGGTCTATTTACTGATGCCGGCAACCAAAAGGAGAGGCGATCCCAAACGGGGATCGCCTCTCTTTATTCTGAACAACCTGATTATTTAACAAAAGACCAATGCGTATGGATGATCTTCCAGTCGTCCGGCGCCTGAGCCCGGTACACCTCCGTGCAATGCATCCGGAATACCTGTCCGTCCCGGTGCGCCTCGTAATCGTAGGTCAGCACGGCCGTATCCGCGGATGCCTGCACCGTGGGGTTGATGATGGTGTACACCGGGATGTTCACCTGTCCCCGGATGGTATCGTAATAGGCCCTCAGCGCTTCCTTGCCCTTGAGTTTCTGTTCGAGGGCCGGATCGAAATAGACGACCTCCTCGGAGCTCAATTCCAGGAATCCATCCGGATTTCCCTGGTTCCATAGCGCTAAAGCATTTTTTTCCAGGTTGATAATCGTCACCTTACACTCTTCCTGTCTCATCGGTTATCCTTTTTCTATCCGGAAAGATACGAAAATCCCCACCCATTTTCTATTTTTGCACTCCTATTGAGGGAGGTATTCCCAAAAGCCGAATACAATGAATGGAATAAAGCGGATACTTTTCGTTTTGCTGCTGACCGGTCTTGCATTTCCGGTTTGCGCCCAGGAGCATGCCGAACACGCCCACCCGAGGAACGAGATCGGGTTGAGCGGCGGAGCGATCTACTCCTTCGATCACAAGGCCTGGGGCGGGGGGCTGCACCTGCACTATTTCCGCACGCTGGGCCCCCACAGCAAATGGTCCGTGGGCGGGATGGTCGAAGAGGTCTGGCTGCACGGAGGGCATTTTTCGATCGGCGCGGGCGCCAAATTCGAACCTTTCCCCCGCTTCAGCATCGGCCTGTTGCCGGGCGTCACCTTCCTCCGGCACGACGGGGACGCAGATCATGACGACCATGGCCACACATCTCGCAAGGCGCTGTTTTCCACCCACATCGAATTGGTTTACGACCTGTTCCACTGGAAGAAATTCCACCTCGGCCCGGCCGTCGATTTCTCGGTCTCAAGCGGCGATTCGCACGCCATGATCGGCGTGCATGGCGCCTATGCCTTCTGAGATTATTTTTCCAGAATAGAGACGTCGCGGATCACGCAGGCGGCCGGGTGGCCCACCAGGCCCCGCAGGCGGATGGCCAAAAATCCCCCCGGCAGAATGTCGGGGTCTTCGGCCGATACGACCTCCTCTCCGTCCACGTTCAACCAGATTTTGTTGCCCGTCCGTCCCACTTCCACGTCGTAGTAGACGCCCGGGATCATCTCGTCGCGCTCGGCGATGGCCAGGCGTTGCGACTTCGGGTTTTTGTTGATAAAGGGGGCCGTGGCGTGGGGCGAGTTACGGAAGGCCACGAAGTAGTTGTCCTTATTGAGGATCGGACCCATGCTGCCGTCGTAGCCCGCGGGCAGGGTCAGTTGGGTGGGATTCTGGTCGTCGCCCATGCAGAGCAGGTTGACCAGTACCGTGGCGGCGTTCAGGGGCATGATCTTGTAGCGCAGCACCACGTCGCCCATGTAAGCGCGCGGGGTGAAGATGCCCACGCCCTGTGAGTTTTCGCCCTCCATCAGGCAGACCTGGCGGCCGGCCTCGTTGTAGAATTTGCCGATGCCCGTAAAGGTCCAGTCCAGCAACTCCTCGTTGCTCACTTTGGTTTCCCGGAGTCCCGCCGTCAGCGAATCCGAGGTCTTGGTCCCGGGAGCGCTCGTCGTTGTGGACGGGCCCTGGCATGCCATCGCGCCCAGCGCGAAGAGCAAAGTCAACAGTCCGATTTTTTTCATAGCTATCGAGTTTTTTTCAGTTATTAGCATCCCGACAGTCGGGAACGCGAGCTGTGCATAGCGTATGTCAGGTTTTATTCATCGTCCGGTTCGAGGAACGGAGCGTACTTGAAGTACGTGAGCACCGCAGAGAGGAGGATGGATAAAAGATGGCGTGCGATATGTGCAGCCTACCGACAGATTATACCATCAATCATTTCTATCCGTCGGTCCGACATGGCGGCCAGTTGTTCGTCGTGGGTGACGATCACCACGGTCTGGCCCAACTGGTCCCGCAGTTGGAAGAACAGCCGGTGGATCTCTTCTTTGTTTTTCGTGTCGAGGTTGCCCGAGGGCTCGTCGGCCAGCAGCACGGCCGGGGCGTTGATCAGGGCCCGGGCGATGGCCACGCGCTGCTGTTCGCCCCCGGAAAGTTCGGCGGGCTTGTGTTCGAGGCGGTGGCCCATCGAGAGCAGTTCGAGCAGTTCGCGGGCGCGGGCCTCGACCTGTTCGCGCGGGCGGCTGGCGATATAGCCCGGGATGCAGACGTTCTCGAAGGCGGTGAATTCGGGCAGCAGGTGGTGGAACTGGAACACGAAGCCGATCCGCTCGTTGCGGAACTTCGAGAGCGCCGAATCGGAGAGCGTGTGGACCGCCTCGCCGTCGAGCAAAATTTCGCCCGAAGAGGGACGGCTCAGGGTGCCCAGGATTTGCAGTAGGGTGGTCTTGCCCGCCCCGCTGGGCCCCACGATCGAGACCACTTCTCCGGCATCGACCTCCAGGTCGATGCCTTTGAGTACTTCCAGCGTCCCGAAACTTTTATGAATACCTCTTGTTAGAATCATTTTCATACAGCGCGAAGATAACGAATTTATTCCGCACTCCGAAACAGGCCGTAGAGCCGGATCACCTCCGAAGCCTCCCGGGCGTCGTGCACCCGCAGGATCGAGGCCCCCTGGCGCAGGCACTCCCAATGCAGAGCGCAGGTGGCGCTCAGAGCTTCCCCGGGAGTGATCCCGAGCGGTTTGTAGATCATGCTCTTGCGCGAGATCCCGGCCAAAACGGGGCAATCCAGTTCGGAGAGGCGGTGCATGGCCGCGAGCAGTTCATAATTCTGGGAGAGGGTTTTCGAAAACCCGAATCCGGGGTCCAGGACCACCTGCCGCACCCCGGCCGCGTGTAGTCGGTCGCGCGTGCCGTGCATGGATTCCAACACTTCCGGCACGAAATCCCCGTATTCGGTCATCTGCTGCATGGTTTGCGGCGTGCCCCGCATGTGCATGGCGATGTAGGGCAGGTCCTGCTCGGCAGCCAGGGCCACCAGGTCCGGGTCGCTGCCGCCCGTGATGTCGTTGATCAGGCAGGGGCCGTGGCGGCGGACGATCTCCACGGCCACCTCTCCCCGGAAGGTATCGAGAGAAACAGGCAAGTTCGAAAAATCCCGGCGGATGATCTCCAACGCGTTGTCCAACCGCCGGATTTCTTCCTCCGGGGAAACGTCCGCGGCGCCGGGGCGGGAGGAGTAGCCCCCCACGTCGAGCAGATCGGCGCCCCCTTCCACGGCCTGGGCCACGCGGGCCCGGATGGCCTCGGGGCCGTCGGTGCGGCTCCCGGCGTAGAACGAATCGGGGGTGACGTTGAGGATGGCCATCACCCGCGGACGGGAGAGGTCGATGCTCTGCTCGCCGAGGTGCAGGGTGTTCATAAGCTCAGCAGGGTTTGGTGCAGGGCGAGGATCTGGGGAATCAGCAGCTCCCGGTCGTCGGAGCGCAGCACGTAATCGGAGCGGCTCGCGCGCTGCTCGTCGCTCAGTTGGTGGGCCATGCGGGCGCGCACCTGCTCCGGGCTCCGGCCGTCGCGTCGGCAGACCCGCTCGAGGCGAAGTTCTTCGGGAGCGATGACAGCTACGCTGCGGTCGACATGCTTGTCAGCTCCGCTTTCGAACAGGATGGCGCTCTCCTCGATCACATAGGGGGCTTTCTGGCGCTCGGCCCAGCGCACGAAATCGGCGGCCACGGCCGGATGGACCGCGGCGTTGAGGGCCCCGAGCAGCAGCGCGTCGCCGAACACCCGCGAGGCCAGGTAAGCCCTATCGAGCGGCCCGGCGGAAGTATAAGCCTGCTCTCCGAAAAGTTCGGTGATGCGCTCGCGCAACTGCGCATCGGTGTCCATCAGCCGCTTGGCTTCGGCGTCCGAGTCGTAGCAGGGAATGCCCAATAGAGCGAAAAACCGGCATACGGTGCTTTTTCCGCTGCCGATTCCGCCGGTGAGTCCAACCTTAATCATCTTCTTTTTTGTTGCGGAATTCAATCTGGACGGGGGCCTCGACCGAGATGATTTTCAGGTCGGAGACCTTGGTGGAGATGCTGTTTTGCAGCGAGAAGGAGGAGATTTCGTAGGCCCCCGGCGTGATGGACGAGGGGGTGATGGTGACGTTGTCGCTGGAGAGCTTGACCAGGTTTTTGCGGGGGGCGATCCGGTGCACCAGGATCTGGTAGCCGACCCCCTCCACGCCGCAGCGCACCGAGTAGTAGGTGCTGTCGATCTTCACCGGGATGTTGATCTGGGTGGTGTAGGTGTAACTCAGCTTGATGATATACCACAGGATAAAGGACATCAGCAACAACATGAAAAAGATCGGGTTGCTGAAACGCCTGAACGAGGCTTTAAGGTATATCAGTACTTTGTGTAGGGACATAATCGTTGTCGGGTTGGCTGCGCATACCGCACGCTATGTACAGCGATGGCACGGTCCGGGTGTGTCAACATCCGACAGGATGAGCATTGACCATTACCGAAAGCAAAGTAACGGAAAATTTTTCACAATCGGAACACCACAAAAAAGCAGAGGCCCCGGGGGACCTCTGCTCCTATTACTTATACCGAGAATTTATTCCTGGGCGGCGGCCGGAGTCTTGGTCGTCGTCGTTTTGGGCTTTTCGGCGGCGTATTTCTTGTTGAGGCCGTCCAGTACATCCATCGTGATGTCCAATTCGGGGTTGCCCGAGAGGACGGTCGAGGGACCCGAGGTGCTCAGGATCACGTCGTAGCGGAAGCCGGCGTTGAATTCCTTGAGGTATTCGGTGATGCTGAATTGGATCTGGTTGAGCATGACCTGCTCCTCTTCGGCCAGTTCGCCCATCACGCGGTCGCGCTGCTGCATGAGGTTCTGCTGTTTGCGGGTCAGGTTTTCCTCCATCGTCTGAGCCTGGGCGCGGGTGACGAGGCCGTTCTGGATCTTTTCCTGGTAGTCGCGCATTTCGCGTTCGAACGAACGGCCCTTGGCGGTCAGTTCGGTGTCGGCCTTCTGTGCTTTCTCTTCGTAGGAAGTGCGCAGATCGGTGTACATAGTATAGTTGTTGATCAGCGAGTCGATGCGGACAAAGGCGATGGCGCCCGAAGAGGCGGTCTTGGTGGCGGTGCTGTCGGCCGAGCCGGCCGGAGCGTTTTTGCTGGTGCAACCGACGGCCAACAGAGCCACGGCGCAAACGGCGAACAGAAGTTTTTTCATGCGATTTAAGGGTTGTTTTGGATTTAATATTGGGCAAATATAAGAAATATTCTTTTTGTTTCGCTAACTTTACTGCCGAATCTATTTTGTAAAACCCCGGCTTCATGTACGAATATATCCAAGGCCCCGTCGCAGAGTTGACCCCCACCGGCGCGGTCATCGACGCGGGCGGCGTCGGCTACTACCTCATCATCTCCCTGCAAACTTTCTCTCAGATCGGTTCCGCTCCCCAAGCCAAACTCTACACCCATTACGTCGTCCGCGAGGATGCCCAGTTGCTGTACGGCTTTTTCACCCGCACCGAACGCGAGGTCTTCCGCCTGCTGATCGGGGTCTCGGGCGTGGGCGGAAACACGGCCCGGATGATCCTCTCTAGTTTCACGGCCGAGGAGGTGCGCACCCTGGTGGCCACCGGGCAGGCCGACGTGCTCAAGTCGGTGAAGGGATTGGGGATCAAGACCGCCCAGAAGATCATCGTCGAACTGCGCGACAAGATCGGCAGCGTCTCCGGCGAATTTTCCCCGGCCCTTTCGGCCCAGGGGGCGGGCGACGCCACCTACCAGGAGGCCCTTTCGGCCCTGGTCATGCTGGGCTTCACGCGTACGGCCTCGGAAAAAGCCCTGCAAAGCGTCTCCCGGGAAAATTCCGGCGCCTCTGTCGAGGACCTTATCAGGCTGACGCTCAAAAAAATGTAATCCGAAAGAACCTGCCCGGCACCTGGTTGACGAGCAGGTTTTTCTATGATATTTCGAGGGATTGATTATTTTTGTTCCCGAAAAACCGCAAAAACAAAAATCCGACTATATGGACATGTACTTGATTGTCATTGGAGTTATGATGGTTCTGGCCGTTCTGGGCCTGGTCGTCGGGGTGGCCAATGATGCTGTGAACTTTCTCAATTCGGCCCTCGGCTCCAAGGTGGCTCCCCGGTACGTCATCATGATCGTCGCCTCGGTGGGGATCATCGTCGGGGCGCTCACTTCCAGCGGCATGATGGAGGTGGCCCGCAGCGGGGTGTTCCGCCCGGCCTACTTCACCTTCGCCGAGGTGATGATGCTTTTCCTCTCGGTGATGTTCATGAACGTCATCCTGCTGGACATCTTCAACTCCCTGGGCATGCCCACCTCCACCACCGTTTCGCTGGTCTTCGGCTTGCTGGGGGCGGCCGTGGGGGTCTCCCTCTACAAAATCTCCCACAGTGCGGAGACTTATGCCGAACTGGGAAAATACATCAATACAGGCAAGGCGCTGGCGATCATCTCGGGGATTCTGCTCTCGGTGGTGATCGCGTTCGTTTTCGGGACCGTCATCATGTACGTCACGCGGCTGATCTTCTCGTTCCGCTACCAGCGCCGGATGAAGACCGTCGGCGCCCTGTGGTGTGGGATCGCCCTGACGGCCATCTCCTATTTCGCTGTTTTCAAAGGACTCAAGAGTACCTCGCTCATTTCGCCCGAGGCCATGGCCTGGATGGAGACCCACGGCCTGCTGCTGGTGGGGATGATGGTCGTGGGGTGGACCCTGGTCATGTCGCTGCTGGCGATGCTCAAAGTGCCGATCCTGAAGATCACCGTGCTGGCCGGGACCCTTTCGCTGGCGCTGGCTTTCGCCGGGAACGACCTGGTGAACTTCATCGGGGTGTTCGTGGCCGGGTACGATTCCTACAACATCGCCCAGGCGACCGGGGACATCGGCATGCTGATGGGGGACCTCAATAAACCCGTGGTGGCCAATGTGGGTATTCTTTTCGCCTCGGGGGTCATCATGACCATCACCCTGTGGTTTTCGAAGAAGGCCCAGACCGTCAGCGACACCGAGCTGAGCCTGGCCCGGCAGGACGCCGGCGAGGAACGCTTCGGTTCGACCACCTTCTCGCGCGCCCTGGTGCGCAGCGCCGTCAATTTCAGCCGCAAGTACGAGCAGATGATGCCCGACCGCCTGCGTCGCTTCGTCGACAGCCGCTTCATTCCGGTCTACCAGCCCGAGAAGGACCGGGCGCCCTTCGATCTGATCCGTGCGACGGTCAACCTGACGGTGGCCTCGATTCTCATTACGCTGGCCACCACCATGACCTTGCCTCTCTCGACCACCTACGTGACGTTTATGGTCGCCATGGGCTCTTCGCTCGCCGACCGGGCCTGGGGGCGCGAAAGCGCCGTGTACCGCATCACCGGGGTGCTGGTGGTGATCGCCGGGTGGTTCGTTACGGGCCTGGTCGCCTTCGTGATCGCGCTGGGAATCGCCTTGTTGCTGATGTGGGGCGGGACGATCTCCCTGATCGGCGTTACCGTTTTGTGCGCCTACCTGCTGATCCAAAGTTCGATCCTGCACGGCCGTAAGGTGAAGAAATCGGCCGCCAAGCAGGCGCAGTGCAACGTGCCTGCCCAAGGCGAGAGTATCCTCGGTCGCAGCGTGCAGGAGATATCGCAGACCATGTCCCAAGTGACCCATGTCTACAACCAGACCCTCGAGGGCCTTTTCAACGAGGACCGCAAGCTGCTCAAGAACATGGTCCGTGAGTCGGAAGACCTCTACGCCGCGGCCCACGAACGCAAGCACGAGGTGTTGCCCACGCTGCTCAAGCTCAAGGAAAATTACCTCGAAACGGGCTATTATTACGTGCAGGTGGTCGACTACATGAACGAAGTGACCAAGGCCCTGGTGCACATCACACGACCCAGCTTCGAGCACATCAACAACAACCACGAAGGCCTGAACGCGGATCAGATGCACGATCTGCGCCACGTGAACAGCCAGGTGAGCGAGATCTACCGCCTGATCGACGAGATGCTCTCCTCGGGAGACTACTCGGCCCTGGAGGAGATCCTGCACATGCGCGACAAGCTCTTCGATATGCTCGACGGGGCGGTCAAGAACCAGATCAAGCGGGTCAAGAGCAAGACCTCCAAGACACGCAACAGCATCCTCTACCTGACCATTATCAACGAAACCAAGACGATGCTCCTGCAGACGCGCAACCTGCTCAAGTCGCAGCGCTCGTTCGCCGCGGAGGAGTAGGGCAGATTTTGTTTCGCGGAGCCGAAATAAATTTCCGATTGTTCCGTTACAAGAGAAACGCTTCTGCACAAGCGGCTCCTGCGGAGGTTCTTAAAATTTGAATTGCGGGCAAAAAAGCATACCTTTGTTCGGATCTGAAAGTTGGATTTTATGCGGTTACGGCTGTTTATAGCGCTCTTTTTGTTGCCGGTTTTGCTGGGGGCCTGCTCCTCCACCGATACGACGGTGGCCGACGAGCGCACCGCCATCGAAAAATTCATCGTGAGCAAAGGCTACGAGGGGGTGGATTCCCTGGGCGGGGTCTACCGCTATATCATCAACAGCGACCGCCCGGACCGGGGCCAGGCTCCCGAGGTGGAGAAGGGAAAACACGTGGTGCTCAACTACACGCTATACACCTTCTTAGCCACTGCGACGACGGGGGAAGGCACGCTGCTCTATACGAACAACCCCGACCTGCAGGAGGCGGCCGCAGAGCAAGGACTCAATCCCGCTTTCTGGCCGCAGAGCTCCGACACGATCGTGCTGGGTCAAACCAAACTGATCGCGGGATTGAACCTCGGCCTGCCCGGATGCAGGCAGGGGGATACCCTCCAGTTGTTCATGAGTTCGGACAAGGCCTACGGCTCCCATCCTTTCTCGACGCTTGGGGCCAACACCTCTCTGGTGTGGAACCTGGGGATCGTGGAGGTTTATTAACCATGTTTAGCTAATTCAGGATTATGAGAAAAATAGTTTCATTCGGGTTCCTTGCCGCCGCCCTCTTATTGCTGGCTTCGTGCGCCAAAGAAAAGACGCCGGACGAACAGACCCTCCAACGCGCTTCTTTCGACGCCTGGATGAGCCTCTACGGCGACGGTGCCGAACGCCAAGGATCAGGCATGTACGTCAAAAAGCTGGTCAACAGCACCAAGCCCGGAGCCAAAACCCCGACCAACGAGGACCAATGGGTACGGATCAACTACACCGGACGGGCCCTGCTCACGGGCGACATCTACGTTTCCCGCGATCCCGAAGTGGCCAAGCACCAGGGGACCTTCGAAGATTTCATCCACTACACTCCCGACTACCTGGCGTACTACCCGATCGCGGCCGTCGGAGCGGATAACTACTATATGCCCCAGGGATTTTACCTGGCCCTGGGTCAGATGAAAGAGGGGGACATCTGGCGCTTGTACATCCCGTCGGATTTGGCTTACGGATTGAACGGGTATACCAATACGGAGAGTAGCTTTAGTGGGCAGAACTCCCTGGCTTCCAATACTCCCGTGATTGTGGACCTGGAATTCGTGGAGTTGGTCGAGGACCCGGAGGCTCTTGAAAAGGAGCAGGTCCGCGAGTATGCCATTTCCACCCTTGGGTTGAGTTTTGCCGATGAGATGGATTCATGCATCTACTACAAATCGGTCGATTTCGTGACGGAGGACCGGATCAAGATCAAGGACGACTCTATCGTGCAATATTATTACGTGGGCCGCTTCTTCGACGGCTTCGTCTTCGACACCAACGTTAAGGACACCGCTGACAAATACAACCTGGCCCAGTATAATATCTCTACCTTCTATGACCTTCCGGATAAAGCCAGAGCCGGTGCAAGTAAAGATGAAAGTACTTCGAGCGATAACATGAGGGTCGTGTCGGGGCTGGACTCCGCCTTCCTGCATATGTACTACGGCGAGCATGGGATAGCGACTTTCACTTCGAACAGTTTGTACGGGAAGGAGGGCTTGTTCAGCACTTCCTCCGCCTCATTTCCTCCCTACACTCCGGTTATTTTCGAGGTGTGGTCCGCTCCCCGGCACGGGAACGGCACCTCTGAATTCCCCTACGACATCGAGGCCATTCAGCAAAGCACGGTGGACGAGCAGGGCGTCTGGGTGGTCGGTTACTCGATGGGGATAGTGACGGGAGACGATGTGAGCGAGTGGGCGTATGGGTATAAGCCCGACACCGATGTGCGCGATAACGTCATGATTTCCAACGCTACCTCCGTGGGGGATTACCGCTATTGCATCCCCATCCAGTTGGCGACCCAGTTGCAGCAGGATGAACTCAATCCGGTGGACAACACGTTCAGGTACAGCACGAGGACAAAATACTACGGGGACATCGCTACGTACAAGGGCGCCCGGGGTCTTGTCAATTTGAGGGCGTTTAAGACCGTTTATAAGGTGGATGTACAATAGAGAGCCGGGGCGAAGCAATAGACTTCGCCCTTGGTTTTTCACCCGCCCGGAGCCATGTCGAATACCTATTTTTCCTTCAAGCGATTTACCGTCCGCCAGTCCCGCTCGGCCATGAAGGTCGGCACGGACGGGGTGCTGCTGGGGGCCTGGTGTTCGCTGCCGGGGACGGCGGAGTGCCGTCTGTTGGACATCGGGACAGGCACGGGACTGATCGCCCTGATGCTTTCCCAGCGGGCTCCCGGGGCGCAGATCGACGCGCTGGAACCCGAGGTGGATGCCTGCCGGGATGCCGCGGCCAATTTTGCCGCTTCGCCCTGGCCCGAAAGGCTACATCTGTACCGGACCACCTTGCAGGAATACGCCGCCGGGCCCCGTCAAAAATACGACAGCATCGTCTCCAATCCCCCCTATTTCGTCGATTCACTCCAGCCGCCCGATCCCTCGCGCGGCCGGGCCCGCCACGCCGAGAGGCTCTCTTATGCTGATCTCTTGCGGGGAGTGCAAGCTTTGCTCTCCCCGGAGGGCGTTTTTTCGCTGATCCTGCCTGCCGAAGAGAGTCTGCGGTTTAGTGCCGAGGCTGACGGCTACGGGCTTTTCCTGCAACGGAGCCTGGAGATCTGCACGACCCCCCGCTCGGGCGTGGTGCGGCTGTTGATGGAGTGGGGTTTTCAACCCCCGGAGCAGCCCCTGCCCCCGGAGCGACTGCTGATCCATCCCGGCGGGACGCCGGAGTACGGGGCGGAGTACCGGGCGCTGACCCGCGATTTTTACCTCTATTTTTGAGAGTATCCAGAAAAGTGTAACTTTGTGAGTCGGGGCTTCGTTTTAAGAAGTACCGGAAAAATACCACCGCTCAATCTAAATCGTATCAGAATATGAAAAAGACAATTTTTTCGCTGGCCACTCTGCTGCTCGTTTCGGCGGGAGCTTCGGCCCAGGTGAAGGCCTACCGCTCGGACGTTATGCCCACGGGCAATTCGGTGGCTTACTCGCTGCCCCGCACCACGCTCAAGGTGACTCTGGTCATCGAGAAGGAGAGTGTCCGCAAAGGTCCCTACGCCCGCTACGCCCAGAAATTTCTGGGGGTGATGGCCCCCACGGTGGACAAGGACATCTACTCGATCGCCGGCGGCCAGATCGCCTACGTGGCCGAGGCCGATCCCACCCAGGTCTACGTGCTGGATAATCCCGACAAGAGCGCCGGGCGCATCTACGAAGTGACCCCCGAGGGCCTGCTGGCCGCCCCGATGGAAGGGGCTCCCGCTCCCGAAGCCGACGGCCGTCCCGCCGGAGGCCACCGCTTCCACAAGGGGGGCGGCATCGAGCCGATCTCCTACGTGGAGAGCGACACCAGCTTCCTGAAAGTCCCGGTAGACAAACGCTCTTCCATCGAACAGAGCCCCGAGTCGATGGCCCAGCAGGCCGCCAACACCATCTTCAACCTGCGCAAGCGCCGGATGGACCTGGTGACCGGGGAATTCGGCGAGAACGTCTTCGGCGAAGGCCTGAAAGTGGCCCTCAAGGAGATCGACCGCCTGGAGCAGGAGTACACGGCCCTTTTCCTGGGCAAGCAGTACAAGGTGCGCATCGTCCGGACCTTCGACGTGATCCCCGAACAGGGCAAGAATTCGGCCGTCGTCTGCCGCTTTTCCGAACTCTCGGGCGTCCTGTCGCCTGCCGATCTGACCGGGGCCCCGGTGACGGTGGAGATGACCCCCGAAAATAAACTGGCCAACTCCCCCTGGGCCCGCCGCACGGCCAAGGATACCCGCGGAATGGTCTTCTACCGCATCGCCGATGTAGCTGCCTGCCGCCTCGTGAATGGCAAGCAGGAACTGGATCAGCGCCGCGTGCCGGTCTACCAGTTCGGTCTGGTGGTCGAAATGCCGGCCACCTCGTTGAAATAAGCGCCGTGGAGGACAATACCACCCGGATGATCGCTCTGCTCCGCCGCCTCAAGGTGGAGATGAACGGCGCCGTGGTGGGAGCCATGGAGGAGCGGGGAATTCGTTACCCGCTCAGCTACGGGGTCTCGATTCCCACGATCCGCGACATCGCCAGGGAGTGCGCACCGAGCCACTCCCTGGCTCTCTTTTTATTCCCCCAGCAAGTGCGCGAGTTGATGCTCGCGGCCATTTACATCGATCGCCCGGAGTGGGTAACGCGCGAACAAATGCGCGACTGGGGCCGCTCGCTGACCAACACCGAACTGGCCGAGCAGACCGCCACCGGGCTCTTCGCCGGGGCCCCGGAGGCCCTGGAACAGGCCCTCGAATGGCTCTCTCAGGACGATCCCTACCGGCTCTACGCCGCCTTGCTGATCGTCTCCAAGCACGCAACCGCCTCGCTGCCCCTGGAAACCTCCCAAGCGGAGCAGTTCACCGCAGCCATCGACCGGGCGCTCCAAGAACTGGAAACACTTCCGGCCTACCTGCTGCGTGCCGCTTCGGGGGCCCTATGCCGCTGTGCTACCGTCTCCGACGCGTTACTCTCCCGCATCCGCACCCTCTGCAAGGGCTACGCGGCCTCGGAGAGCCCTGCCCTCCGGGAACTTGCCGGGGAATTGTCTTGGCAACTGGATTACCTGCCCTAAAACAAACGAGCGACCCGAAAAGGCCGCTCGTTTTGCGAGGGAGAAAAACCTACCGGGTGATCCCCAGGTTCTTGTCGATCCGTTCGATCAACTTTCCGTAATTCTGCATGTCGTAGCCGCCCCATTGGTCGATCAGCGTCCGCTCGGGGCCGATCAGCACGAAGTTCGGGATGCCGCGGATGCCGTAAGCCATGGCCGTCGCCCCGTCGAATCCTTCGCCGTTCCAGAGATAGGGCCAGGTGATGTTATCTTCCCGGATCATATCTTGCCAATGATTTTTGGATTTGTCCATACTGATGCTCACCAGGGTCAGCTTTCCCGGGTAGAGCGAGTCGATCTCCCGGAGTTCGGGGGTCGATTTTCGGCAGGGACCACAACCGATGCTGGTGAAATCGAGCAGGATGTACTCTGTTTGCAGGTCCGAGAGCTTCATCTCTTTCCCCGAGGCATCCAGGCCTTCGATATCGTAATAAGGTTCACCCGTTTTGACGCGTTTGACGTTCAGGAAAATCTCGATACTTTTCCCGTAGCGGCTTTGCTGCATCTGAGGAGTAAGGCTGTTGTAGAGTTTTTCGACCGTATCGCGGGGCATCTGGCCTTTCAGGTAGCCCAACTGGATCAGTCCGATGTAGGTGTCGATGTGGGATTTGACAAAAAGTTTGCGCAGGCTGTCGGTCGTTTCGTCAATCTTCCGGATTCTACCCTCTTTCCCCCACATTGCCTCATCCATTTCTTTCTGTGCTTCTGGAGAAGCGAAAAAGAAAATCTTTACCAGGGAATCCCGCTCTTTGTCGTAGGCTTTGGTGAGGTCGATGCAGGTTTGGTTCTGCGCCTGGAATTTCGATCCACTGAAGCTCAGGTCAAACGGAAAGTCAGCCCGGTCGCCCCGGATGGTGAGTTTCTCGTTGCCGATCAATAGCGGAACGTAGATGGATTCCTTGCCGATGCGGGCACTGAGGTGGAACATTTCGGGAGGGGCGGCCATCGTCCCCCTCAGTTCGAGTTTGCCGTCCAGCAGCCGGACACTGTCGATTGTCTCTCCGGCTTCGGAGCTGTAGAGGTAGAACATCGTGCTGTCGGGAATACCGCTCAGCGAGGCCTTGATCGTGTATCCTTTGGGGCTGGTGCAGGAGGCCAGGGCCAGAATGGGAATAAGCAGGGCAAGGAATTTTTTCATAGGGGGAGGATTTGGGATTGTGTACTACAAGATAGGTAAATTTCTCTATTGTGTTTTTCCGAGGTGCTTTTCGATCCGTTCGATCAGAAGCCCCGATTTGTTCGGGTTATAGCCGCCCCATTGGTCGAGCAGGGTCCGTTTGGGTCCGATCAGCACAAAATGCGGGAAACCCTGGACGCCGTAGGCGACGCCCGTCACACTGTCGGTCCCTTCGCCGTTCCAGAGGAAGGGCCAGGTAATGCGGTCCTTGCGGATCATTTTCTGCCAGTTACTTTTCTGTTTGTCCATGCTGACGCTTACCAGGGTAAGTGTTCCCCGGTAGAGCGAGTCGATCGTCCGGAGTTCTGGGGTCGACTGGTGGCAGACCCCGCAACCCATGCTGGTGAAGTCGAGCAGGATGTAGTCCGTTTTCAGCTCCGAGAGCGTCATCTCTTTTCCCGAGGCATCCAGGCCCTGGATGTCATAATACCGCTCGCCGATCCGGAGGCGTTCGACATGCAGGAACAGGTAGATGGGCTTGCCGTAGCGGCTTTGTTGCATTTCGGGCGAAAAGGCGTTGTAGAGTTTGTCGACCGTGTCGCGGGGCAGGTTGTGTTTGATGTGCTCCAGATCGAGCAGGGCGGCATAGGTGTCGGGGCGGGAGCGGACAAAAGACTCTCTGCGCATGTTCATCGTGTCGATAAGCTGCTTGACCTTTATCATCATACCGGCCATCTCTTTTTGAGCGGCCGGCGAGGCGGCGAAGAAAACTTGCAGCAGGGAATCCGCCTCCCGGCCATAGGCTATGGTCGCGTCGACGCTGATCTGGTATTCGGCCTGGAATTTAGAGCCGCTGATCGCCAGGTTGTTCGGGAAATCGCTCCGGTCGCCCCGGATCGTAATTTTCTCGTTGCCGATCAACAGTTGGGTGAGGATGGTTTTCTCCTCGATCTGCGCGTGCAGGCTGAACAGTTCGGGGGGAGAGTCCACACTCCCCCGCAATTCGAGTTTGCCGCCCCGAATCCGGGCGCTGTCGACGTTCTCCCTCGTAAAGGGGTCTGTGAGGTAGAACAGCGTGCCGTCGGGGATGCCGCTCAGCGTGGCGGAGATGGTGTACCCTTTGGCATTTGCGCAAAAGGGCAGGGCGAGCAGAAGCAGGGTCAGAAGTTTTTTCATGGCACAAGGGTTTTGTTGATGCGTTCGATCAGTTCTCCGTAGGTAGTCGTGCTATAGCCACGCCATTGGTCGAGCAGAGTCCGCCGGGGGCCGATCAGCAAGAAGTGCGGGGTACCGCGCCCGTAAGCGGCGCCCGTCGCTCCGCGGTCTCCTTCGCCGTTCCAGAGGTAGGGCCAGGTGATCTTGTCCTCGCGGATCATCTCCTGCCAGGAGTTTTTGGATTTGTCCATGCTGATGCTCACCACGGTCAGCCGTCCCCGGTAGAGCGAGTCGATTTCCCGGAGTTCGGGAGTCGATTTGCGGCAGGGGCCGCAACCGATGCTGGTTAGATCGAGCAGAAGGTAGTCGGTTTTGATGTCCGAGAGTTTCATCTCTTTTCCCGAGGCGTCCAGGCCCTGGATGTCATAATAGGGTTCGCCGATCTGGACGCGTTTGACATTCAGAAAAACCTCGACGGCTTTGCCGTAGCGGCTTTGCTGCATCTCCGGGGAAAGGCTCTTGTAGAGCATTTCTACCGTGTCGCGGGGCATCCGGGCTTGCATCCAGCCCAACTCGCTCAGTGCGGCGTAGGTGTTGATGTGGGATAGAATGAAGGTTTTGTGCAGGCTCTCGTTCATTTTGTCTATCTCCGTGATTCTGCCGGTCTTTCCCCATATCTTTCCAAACATCGCGTCCTGTTCTTCGGTAGAGGCGGCCAGGTAAATATCGCACAGGGAATCCCGCTCCAAGGAGATGGCTTTGGTGGTGTTGACGAGGATTTGCCGTTCGTCCTCGAATTTCGAGCCGCTGACCTTCAGCTCAAACGGGAAGTCGGCCCGGTCGCCCCGGATGGTGACTTTCTCGTTGCCGATCAATAGCTGGACGCCGAGGTATTCCTCGCCGAGCTGGGCCCGGAGGCGGAGCAGTTCGGGGGGAGCGGCCATCGTCCCCCGCAGTTTGAGTTTGCCGTTCAGAAGCCGGACGCTGTCGATGGTCTCTTCGGCGTCGAAGCTGTCGAGGTAGAACATCGTGCTGTCGGGAATGCCGCTCAGATAGGCTTTGATGGTGTACCCCTCGGGGCCGCCGCAGGAGGCCAGACCGAGGACCGGAATAAGCAGGGAAAGGAGTTTTTTCATGACTAAAAATTTAGTTTACGAAAACAAAGATATAAAACTAAATGAATAGTTGAAATATTTTTCTCTTTTTTTCGGGAGAAACGGTCCGTTTTTCTGTCCATTCGGGCGCATATCCCAATGGAAAAGGGGGAACTTTTGGTCAGCGGGGCGGAAGAGATTACATTTGCATAGCCTTTCGAGAGATACGATATATTAAATAGACAAGCTATGTTGGAAGTATTGATTTTGGTCTTTGTGGTGGGTTACCTCTGCATTGCCATGGAGCATAAGCTCCAGATTAACAAGGCCGCAACGGCCCTGATGACCGCCGGGATTCTCTGGACAATCTACACCCTGGCCCTGCCGACCCTCTCCGCCGAGGTCAGCCCGATGGCCTTCTCCGATTTCCTGGCGGCCAACCCCTCGCTGGCCGACCTGCCCTTTGTGCAGCAGTGCGTCAAGTTTATCGTCGGCAGCCAGATCATCGAGCAGCTGGGCGAAATTTCCGAGACCCTCTTTTTCCTGATCGGGGCCATGACCATCGTCGAACTGATCGACGTCCACGGGGGCTTCGCCATCATCACCAACCGCATCAAGACCCGCGATAAGAAGAAACTGCTGTGGCTGGTGTCGGTCATTACCTTCTTTATGTCGGCCGTACTGGACAACATGACCACCGCCATCGTGATGGTGATGCTCATCCGGCGCATCGTCCCCAACTACAAGGAGCGCTGGATCTTCGCCAGCCTGATCGTCATCGCCGCCAACAGCGGGGGTGCCTGGTCGCCCATCGGGGACGTCACCACGATCATGCTCTGGGTCAAAGGCAACGTCACCACCGGGCCGCTCTTGTCCACCCTGTTCCTGCCTTCGCTGGTTTCGATGCTCATTCCCACCTTCCTGGCCGCGCGCCTGCTGAAGGGGTCGATCGAGCCCAACGACACCATCGACCCGGTGTCGACCAACATCGAACAGGTGCTCACCGACCGCGAACGGACCATCCTCTTTTTCCTGGGGGTCTTCTGCCTGCTGATGGTGCCGGTCTTCAAGTCGGTCACCCACCTGCCGCCCTTCATGGGGGTGCTGGTCGGGCTGTCGATCATGTGGATTTACACCGAAATTCTTTACCGCCGCAAGGTGGACGTGCAGGAGCGCGACAAACACCGCGTGACTTCCGTGATCCGGCGCATAGATACCCCCACCATCCTCTTCTTCCTGGGGATTCTGATGGCCGTCTCGGCCCTGCAGGGAACCGGGGTGCTCAATTCGGTGGGAGCCTTCCTGAACGAGAAGATCCACAACGTCTACGCCATCAACCTGGTGATCGGCTTCCTCTCTTCGGTCGTCGACAACGTGCCGCTGGTGGCCGGGGCGATCGGGATGTACCCCCAGGTCGATCCGGCGGCCCTGGCGGGGATGGCCGATCCCGCCTTTATGCAGCACTTCGTGGCGGACGGATCGTTCTGGCTCTCGCTGGCCTACTGCGCCGGGGTGGGGGGCAGCATGCTCATCATCGGCTCGGTGGCCGGGGTCGTGGTCATGGGGATCGAAAAGATCAACTTCGGCTGGTATTTTAAGAATATCTCCCTGATCGCCATGTCGGGCTACCTGGCCGGGATGGGGGTGTTGCTTCTGATGGAGTGGATTCGGCTGGGGGTTATTTGATTGTAGCTTGATGCATAAAATGCAAGAGAGGCCCCGTCGGGGCCTCTCTTGTACTGTATAAATATCCAGATTGGATTTATCTGGATAGTGGGTTAATAATAACTCCAGGTAAAAGGAATATTCACTCCATCTTTGGTTAACCGTTCGATGCCTCCCAATGGCTTATCCAAGTAGTGAACATCGGAAGTGGCTGAGAAAAATTCAATCGGATACAACTGGCCGTTCGTATAAACATAAGCAATGACACCACTCCAATCATGACTGCACGATAGATCCACAGCAAAATAATCTCCATAATCTACCATCCGCATAGTGATGTGGTATTCATTGCTGGCTTCAGCCGAGACCGTTGTTTCGGCCCCATCCGATGCCGCCGACGCAGCATACCCATAACCGCATAGTCCCACTACGCAAGCCAGGCATAAAATCAATTTTTTCATAGGCTTATTTTTAAAGGTGTCTTTAAAATTGCAAATTAATTCCTGTAATTTTGCCTAAAAAACAAAAGATTTCATAAATAAATCCGAATATTTTATTTTCATTGAGGACGAAATGCCTCCTGTTTGATGCGATAACAGCGTCCGGTTTGTTCCGGACTATGCTACTTTGTGCGGCGTGACCAGCACCTTGTCGATGCGCGCCCCGTCCATGTCCACGATCTCCAGGGCGAAGCGCTGCCAGGAAAGCTTCTCTCCCTCCTGCGGGACGTGCTCCAGCAACTCGAGGATCAGGCCGCTGAGCGTGTTGTAGTCGAATTCGGCGTAGAGTTCCTCCTGGTCGAAGTACTCCAGAAAATCGTAGAACGAACACTGCCCGTCCACCAGGTAGGAGCCGTCGGAGCGCGGGAGGATGGGGCTCTGTTCGCCTTCCTCGAACACCTCGCCCACCAGGGCGTCCATGATGTCCGTCAGGGTGACCACGCCCTGCACCTCGCCGAATTCGTCGGCCACGAAGCCGTACTTGATGCCCTTCTGTTTGAAATATTCCAGGGCGCCGTAGACGCTCATGTTTTCCACCAGGTAGAGCGGAGGGCGGATCAGTTGCTGCAGGGAGAAGTCGGGCGAATCGATCTGCCCGAACAGCTCCCTCAGGTAGACGATGCCCTCGACCTCGCCCCGGTCGCCGGACTTGACGGGATAGGCGTCGTGCATATCGGCCAGCACGATTTCGCGGATGCGCTCCTTGTCGTCGGCGGGGTCCAGCCAGACGAAGTCGCTGCGGTGGGTCATGATCGAGTCCACATGGCGGTCGCCCAGGTAGAAGACGCGGCCCACGATGTCGTGCTCGACCTCCTGCACCTCGCCCGCCTCGAGCCCCTCTTTGACCAGGGTGCGGATCTCCTCCTCGGTGACTTTGCTTTCGTCGTCCCGCACCCCGAGCACTTTGAGCACCAGGGTGGTGCTGTGCGATAGCAGCCACACGAAGGGCGTCATCACGCGCGAGAGCAGGGCCATGGGACGCGCCACGGCTTTAGAGAGGCGTTCGGCCTTGCTGATGCCCAGCCGCTTGGGGACCAACTCCCCGAACACGATGGTCAGGTAAGTAACTACAAGTACGATGAGGGTGGTGGCGATCCCCAATGCATAGGGGGCCAGCGCATCGACCCGGGCGATGACTCCGGCAAAATCTTTGGCAAACGCTTCCCCCGAGTAGAGCCCCGTCAGGATGCCGATCAGCGTGATGCCGATCTGCACCGTGGAGAGGAAGCGGTTGGGTTCCTGCGCGAGATTCAGGGCCGCCCGGGCGGCCTTCTTCCCCTTCTTGGCGTCGGCTTCCAGGCGGGTCCGGCGGGCCGAGACCAGGGCGATCTCGGACATCGAGAACAGGCCGTTGAGCAGGATCAGGGCGACGATAATGGCTATTTCCATAGTGCGGCTTTTGCAGTTAAAACTAACTGATACCCATGGATAGCAGCTTTATGCGCCATCCTTTCTTCGTTTTTTGAACGAGGTAAGTACTGTCGCTCGTCATGTACGCCTCGTGAATTATATAAAGATTCTCTTTTCCATCGACTTTGTGCATAGGATAGAGCGAGAGAATGTCCAGTTCAGTTTTAAATCTGGAATTGCTGGTTTTTGCAAACTCTTCGGAGGAGATAATGATCACTCTTGCATGTTTGGGCTGCATGGCCATGATGCCGGGGTCGTCTGTAATGATCAACACACTTGACATCGAATCGCTGGCATAACTCAACACCGGTTCATGGGGAGGGATGTCGATCCAATCCCATTTCCGGCGGCCTTCTTTCTTTAGAAGGCGCTGGGGAAGGGCCATTATCCGATCTATTTCCTCCATATCGGGGAGCTTGAACAACTGGTCAATAATGTATTCAAATACGACTGTGTTCTCTGTGCGTTTGACGTTTTGTTTGGGGTTGATGTCGATGTTGTCAGGGATACCGTTCCCATTGGTATCCGGATTGTTCGGATCTGTCCTGAATTTTTCTTCAACGATATCGGTTAGTTTATCGTTGTCCGAATCCAAAGTGATTGTATTTAGGTCAAAGGTTACGATAATACCGTCTCTGACTAATTCATAGTTTTCAGTGGGGATCGGGTGCGAATGCTCATCTGTTTGTTTTACTAACGCAGCTTCGATCTGAAGGATATGTTCATTGACTATAAGCGGCACTTTTGAATACCACTTTAGGGAGATTGGTTGTTTGTCATATAGTCCGGTATAATAGTGCGCCCAGCTTCTTCCGTTGTCATGCGATGTGGCGATCCAAATACTGAGATCAGCATAGACAATATCCGTGTATTCGGTATTTGTATAAATAAATGCTTCAAATCGCCCTTTCTTTTCGTGTTTAAGGATAAAGAATTTGTCAATTCCACCCAATGTGTCTGGTTCTCGCATTTGCCACATGTCAACGTTTTCATCCGTCATCTCTTCCAATTCCACTTTCAATATGCTGTCCCGATAGGGTGTTCTCCACACAAGATTGTCCACATAAACCGAATAATCCTCGATCGATGATATCGCGCAATACTTGGAAGAGAAATTCAATACCTCTTCCGAGGAAGGGAGTTGGCGCAAACGGAACATTTCTAACCGTTCTTGCTGGTATATGTCGCGTTCCTTGCTGGAATACTCTTTTTTCTGAGCATATGCGGCGGACGATAGGGTGATTAAGATGAAAAAGAGAGTTTTTTTCATGGATTTTTCTATTGAATCAAGTCAGCTCTTGTTATTCAAAAACCGTTCCGTCAGGTATTTCCGAACCGGAATGTCATAGAACTTCAGGCAGATATAGGCCAGCAGGATGCTTCCGACGACCACGCCCGCCGCGCCGGGCAGCGACTCCCCGAAGGTGAGATTTTCGTTTTTCACCCAGGCATAGTACAGGTAAATAAACGGATAATGGACCATGTACAGCGGGTAGGAAATATCCCCCAGGAAAGTGCAAATCCGGGTCGTATACTTGTCCGTCGTCTTCCCCGAAGCCCCGAGGTAGACCAGCAGCGGAAAAAACGCCACGCAGCACAGCGTGTCATAGATGCCGTTCATCCACAGGTGTTCGGCCCCACCGATGCGCGGCACCCCCAGCAGGGCGACGACCCCGAGCGAGCAGATCCAGAAAGCCCCCTTTACCTGGGCGGCAGGCTTGAAAATCCGGGAAAGCAACAATCCGGCGGAAAACGAGAACAACAGCCGCAAAGAACCCCCGGCAAATTCCGTTCCGGTCAGCGAATAGCCCACACAAAGATCGCCCAGGGGCCCCAATATGGCGAAGGCCGCCAGAGCGCATCCGGCGGCCAGCGTCAGCCCCGCCAGCGCCCGGGTCGGCAGCTTGCGGATAAACAGGGCATAGAGGATATTGCCGATGTACTCGAAAAACAGCGACCAGCTCGGACCGTTCAACGGAAACATTTCGCCCAAGCCCCGGACTTCGGTCCCGGGAGTGGCCGGGATCAGCAGCGCGTTCAACAGCGTGGCCAGCACCAGGGCCCCGACGCCCACCTTCGTGACGTCCCACACGGGGCACCCCTGCGTGTAGAACAGGGCCGCCCCGATCAGCGCCCCCATCACCACCATCGGATGCAGCCGGATGATCCGGCGCTTGATAAACTCTCGGGTCGTCATCCTCCCCCAACGGTCGTCGTAGGCGTATCCCACGACAAAGCCCGAAAGGATAAAGAAAAAATCGACCGCCAGATACCCGTGGTTGATCCGTTGGTCGAGGTGGCTGGTGGCAAACGCTTCGAAAATATGGAAACAAACCACGGTAATGGCCGCCACGCCGCGCAGTCCGTCGAGTATGTTGTAGTGGGGTTTGGTGTCTGCAAAGGCAGCCATAGAGCGTTGTATTTTCGGCATAAATTTATAGAACAGGCTTTTCGATCAAGGTTATTGTCATAGTCTCGGTATCCAATTCAGCGTTCAGTCCGATCGGAAATGTAAAATTGTTTTCATTGTGCCCGAATGAAAGGCCATATACCGCCGGAATATCCAGGGGTTTAATCCGCTCTTCGATCACTTGCCTTAATGTAAATGAATTCGGAGCAATCGATTTGTCGGATTTATCGCAGCCTTTGCAGGTCCCAAACGCGATCCCGGCCGCTTGGGCCAATTCTCCGGAAGCGATCAGCTGTGTCAGCATCCTATCGACCCGATACGGCTCTTCCCCGATATCTTCGATCAGGACGATCTTGCCCTTTAAATCGATTTGGTAGGGCGTTCCCAGCATGGAACAGATCAAGGTCAAATTTCCACCTGCCAACACTCCCTGCGCTTTACCCGGAGTGATGACATACCTCTCGAAGGTTGGATTATCTGTGGATTTTTTCAGATCGGCATCGGAACTTTCGATGACGTACCGGTCGGTCGGATGAATCGCGACATGTTCAAATTGTCGCCGACTATACTCCCGGTGTATCGTCCGGCTGATCGGGCCATGAAATGTAACCAGTCCGGTCTGGTCGTGCACCGCATTCAGGAGAGCCGTGGCATCGCTATACCCCATAATGATCTTGGGGTTTTTCCGAATGGCCGCATAGTCCAGCCGATCGAGAATGCGTGTGCAGCCGTAGCCGCCATTGACACAAATAATCGCCTTTATTTCGGGGATCTTAATCAGGTTGTTGAATTCCTCGGCACGTTCCTGGTCCGTGCCGCTGAAGTACCCGTACTTGCCGAGAATCCGGTCGGAATATACAGGCTGGAATCCCAATTGCGTTATCCGCTCTATCGATACCCGCAGATCGTTCTCGGTGATTGCCCAGGCCGGAGCGACCAATCCGATTTTATCTCCGGGATATAGCCTTGCCGGTTTAAGGGGAGTGGGGCTTGCCTGGTTAGTAGCTATGTTTTGTGCAAATAGTGGCCTGGGTATCAGAAGAATCAATGACACCGCAATGGCTATTTTTAAGATAGTGTTTCTATTCATATATGCACAAGAGCATCCGTGATGGATGTAACCTAATTCTACAAATATAACCATAATCCCTTAATCTTTTGCATGGAAAATCCGGGAAAGGGGGAGATGAAAAAAGCCCGCCGGAATGCCGGCGGGCTTTTCTATAAAGTGATTCGTAACGCTTATTCGATGAAGACGGCGCGGTTCAATTCCGGTTCTTCGAAGCGGTTGTTGGTGTCACCGGCGGCTTTCTTAACCAGGCGGCTGGGGTTAACACCGTACTTGGTCACCAGGATGTCGTAGACGTACTGCATGCGCTGTTCGCTCAGACGCTGGTTGATGGCGGCGTTGCCGGTAGCCTTGTCGGCCGAGCCGGTCAGCGTGAAGGTCTTGTCCTTGTCGACTTCCATGGCGGTCTTCACAGAGAATTCGAGGTTGGCCAGTTCCTTCTTGTCGAGGGTGGCTTTGCCCAGACCGAAGAAGAGGGCTACGGGCGAAGCTTTCACCGAAGAAGAAGCTTTTTCTACGACAACCGGAGCGGCAGCGGGCTTGTTCTTGCAAGCGTCGAGTTCGTCAGCGAGCTGCTTGTTGCGGCCGTTGAGCTGATCCTTTTCGGCTTCCAGAGCCTTGATGCGGTTGTTGTACGAGGTGTAATCGGGAGCAACCACGCGTTTGAAGTTGGTCTTGCCGAGTTTGAACGAGATACCGGCGGTCAGGCTGGTCATGCTTTCGCTCTTTTTGCCACCGACAACCTTGTCCAGGCGTTCGTTGACAAACATCTGGCGGGCTTCCAGGGTCAGGTCGACGCGGTTGCCCAGACGGATGATGTTCAACAGACCGACCGTAGCGGCTACTTCGTTCTGGCAGATGCCGTTCTTGCCGGAACGGGCCAGGCCGATACCCATGAAGGGCACGAAGCTCCAGGTGCGGGTTTCCTTGTAACCGCCGATGGCGTTGGAGATGTTCCACAGGAAGTCACCGTGCAGGTTCCAGAGGTTGAACTTTTCTTTGTAAGCACCGTCGCTGTTGGTCGAACCGGTAGCGTAGGGGCTCAGGTAGGGGCTCAGGCCGCGGGCCTGGATGCCGGTCCACTGCAAGCGTACCCCCGTGCTGGGAGTGATCCATTTACCCAGCGATACGTCGATGGCGGTGCCCAGGTTTTCACCCAACGTACCGGCGTAGTCGTATTCACCGTGGTATTGGTTTACACCACCGGCAACACCGATGAACCAGTTGTCAAAAAATTTGTTGGTTTCGTAGGGACCGCGAACGATTTTGTTGTTGGCATCCCGGTTGCCGTTTTCCTGAGCCATGGCGACTGTCGTCATGGCTACCATAACTGCTGCGAGAAGAATTTTTTTCATAATGAATGATGGTTGGTAAATAATAAAATGTATGAAGTTAGTTCGGTTTTATACAAGATGCGAATCAAGTTGATTTCTCTGCCGAAAAACGAATTTTATCTGGTAGGTAAATCAGGAATAAATAAGACTTTTTTTGGTAAAATTCGGGGGCAAATATAGTTACATCTTACGATATTTTATGCAAACGGGGTGAAGATTTACATAAATAAATGAAAGAAATGCCCAGAACACAAGCCTGGATCGCTCCCGGAGGTGGTTCTACCGCGACTCGAACGCGGATTTTCGGTTTAGGAAACCAACGTTCTATCCCTTGAACTATAGAACCAACCGGATGGAGAGAATCTCGGTTCGTTAACTGTATAACGATTATTTTTTGGAAAAGTTACCACCGTCGTACGCCCATTTCAGATAGAGGGCGCCCCAGGTGTATCCTCCGCCGAATGCGGCCAGGATCAGATTGTCGCCTTTTTGCAGGCGGCTTTCGTAGTCCCAGAGGCACAGGGGAAGGGTGGCAGCGGTGGTATTGCCGAATTTGTCGATGTTGATCATGCATTTCTCCCGGGGCAGGCCCATGCGGGCGGCCGTGGCATCGATGATGCGCAGGTTGGCCTGGTGGGGAACCAGGTAGCGGATGTCGTCGGGAGAGAGGTGGTTGCGTTCCATCACCTCCACGGCCGTGTCGGCCATGTGGGAGACGGCGGCTTTGAAGACCAGCTTGCCGTCCTGCTGGACGTAGTGCCAGTCGGCGTCGAGGGTCTCGTGGGTGGCTGGATAGGCCGAGCCGCCCCCTTTCATAAAGAGGTGGGGGGCTCCGCCGCCGTCCGAGTGGAGGTCGGCGTCGATGACGCCCAGGCCTTCGGCGGAGGGTTCCAGCAGTACGGCTGCCGCGCCGTCGCCGAAGATGGGGCAGGTGTTGCGGTCTTTGTAGTTGACGATCGAGGACATTTTGTCCGCTCCCACGACGATCACTTTCTTGTAGGTACTCGATTCGATGTACTTCGCACCCGTGAAGAGGGCGAACAGGAACCCGCTGCAGGCGGCCGACAGGTCGAAGCCGAAGGCCTTCATCATCCCGGCCTTGTAGCAGATCAGGTTGGCCGTCGAGGGGAAGAACATGTCGGGGGTGGTGGTGGCGCAGATGACCAGGTCGATGTCCATGGGATCGGTAGAAGTCTTCTCGAGCAGCTCCCGGACGGCTTTTTCGCCCATGTAGGAGGTGCCCAGGCCTTCGCCTTTGAGGATGTGGCGGGTCTTGATTCCGATGCGCGACATGATCCATTCGTCGGAAGTGTCGACCATGCGGCTGATTTCGAAATTATCGAGGATGTAATCGGGCAGGTAGCCGCCCGTTCCGGTGATCGCTGCGGTAATTTTTTTCGTCATCGTTTGAATATTTCTCGGAGTTTGCCGGCCACGCCTGCCTGGACCGTCATTTCGGTCTGCAGGATCATGTTGGTGATGGCCAGGGGGCTGGAGCAACCGTGTCCGATCAGGACGGTGGAGTTGATGCCCAGGACCGGAGTCCCGCCCACGTGCTCGTAATTGAATTTGTCGAAAAATGTGTGTTCCAGGCCTTGCTGCTTGGCGATCTCGTAGATGCCTTCGCTCTGCTTGAGGATGGTGTTGCCCACGAATCCGTCGCATACGGCCACGTCGGCGATGGTGCCGTCGTAGAGGTGCTTGGCCTCCAGGTTGCCCACGAAGTTGAAATCCTTGCTTCCTTCCATCAGCTCGTAGGCGGCCTTGGTCTGGATGTTTCCTTTTTCCTTTTCCTCGCCGATGTTGAGCAGGGCCACCCGGGGATTCTCTTTCCCGAGGACGCTCTTGGCGTAGGTGCTGCCGATGATACCGTACTGGTACAGCACGTCGGGTTTGCAATCCGCGTTCAGGCCCACGTCCAGCAGCAGCATTTCGCCGCCGTCGACGCAGGGGATCAGCGTGGAGATGGCCGGGCGGGTGACGCCGTCGATCTGCTTGACGGTATACATGCAGCCCACCATCATGGCCCCGGTGCTTCCGGCGCTGGCGAATCCGTCGACACGGCCCTCCATGAGGTAGCGGAATCCCACGGTGATGCTCGAGTCGGTCTTTTTGGTGAAGGCCTGGGTGGGGTGGTCGCCCATTTCGATCACTTCGCTCGTGTGCACGATCTCGAAGTTGTCCACAGGGGTCTGTTCGCGTTCCAAGATCTCGCGGATGCGGATCTGGTCGCCGAAGAGGATGATCCGGCTGTTTTTCTTTATTTTGGGTAAAGCAGCAATCGCTCCCAAAACCGTGGCTTCGGGAGCGTAATCTCCGCCCATCGCGTCAATTCCTATTCGGATCATAGGCTTGTTCGAAGGAACGTGACGCTTAATTATTCGGCTTTCTTTTCGATAGCGATCCGCCCGCGGTAGAAACCGCACTCGGGGCATACCCGGTGGTAGAGGACGGCTGCGCCGCAGTTGGGGCAGGTGCTTACCGTGGGGACGGCTGCGGTGTAATGGGTTCTTCTTTTGTCTCGTCTCGTGCTGGAGACTTTGTGCTTAGGATGTGCCATTATTGCTAGTGTAGTTAATGAATTACTATTTCTTGGTCAATTCTTTCTTCGCTTTTTCGAGGGCCTCCCGGGGCAGGGCCCCGCCTTGCTGGGGAGCGCTCTCCGAGGCGATCTGCTCGAACTCCTCTTCGGAGACGATCCGAAAGCGCGAGAGCATGTCGGGATCGCAGAGGCTCCTCCCTTGCCCATCCTCGGGATGCACCCGTTGGTAGGGTAGGCTCAGGTTGATGCTTTCGTAAATATACTGGGCCAGTTCCAGTTGCGGTTCGTTCGGGCTGATCCACATGATCTCGCCGTCGCTCTCCTGTTCGGTCTCCGAGAAGCGCACTTGCAGGGTCCCTTCGTAGGAAACCGGCAGCGGAAATTCTTCCAGGCAGCGGTCGCAGGGGACTTCCACTTGGCCTTCGATCTTGAAATTCAAGGCCATCAGGCGGCTCTGCTTGTCGAGGTCGATCTCCACCCGGGCGTGCCCGCGGCGAATCTCCGAAGCCTCGAACGCCTGGAAAAACCGGTCGTCCACCTCGAATTCAAATTGGTGACTACCAATACCCAAGCCTTTGTAGGGGATGGAGTATTTCTTCAGGATATCCATTCTTTCAGCGGAAAACAGCCCACAAATGTATACATTTTTCGACGAAATACAAAAAACCACCCCGAAAGTTGCCCCCTCTCTTACAACCTTCCGGCTTTGGCTCTCAGGGCCAGGTCACACAGGGCCACGGCCACGGCGGCTTCCACCACCACCGGAGCCCTCAGGGCGATGCAGGCGTCGTGGCGGCCCCGGATGGTGAGGGGCTCGGGACGGCCGCTTCGCTTGTCCAGCGTGACCTGCTCGAAGGCGATGCTGGGCGTGGGTTTGACGGCCGCGCGGACAATGATTTCGTTGCCGTTGGTGATGCCCCCGACGATGCCCCCGGCGTGGTTGGTGGCCGTCGTTCCGTCCATCGAAATAATGGGGTCGTTGTGAGAGCTGCCCCGCATGCAGGCGGCCCCGAAGCCCGCGCCGAATTCAACGCCTTTTACCGCCGGGATGGAAAAGAGTGCATGGGCGATCAGGCTTTCGGCCGAGTCGAAAAAGGGCTCGCCCCAGCCCACGGGAATACCCGAGGCGCGGCATTCGATCAGCCCGCCCACGGAATCGCCCGCTTTCAGCGCCTGCTCGATCTCGGAGTCGAATCCGGCGCGATCGGTGCATTTTCCTACCGCCGTCAGTGACGCCTCCAGGCTGAAGCCGCGCGCTTTGCGTTTCAAAATCTTCTTGGCCACGACTCCCGCGGCGACCAGCGCCAGGGTCAACCGGCCCGAAAAATGCCCTCCTCCGCGCGGGTCCTGAAATCCCCGGAATTTCTCCCCGGCCACCCAGTCGGCGTGCGAGGGGCGGGGGTGGGTCGTCAGGGAGGCGTAGTCCCCCGAACGGGTGTTCTCGTTGCGGAAAATAATCGTTAGCGGGGCCCCCGTCGTGCGTCCGTTGTAGAGGCCCGAGAGGATCTGCGGTCGGTCGCTCTCCTTACGGGGCGTGGTGCCCCGGGCGCCGCTCTTGCGGCGGGCCAGATCGGCGGCGAACGATTTTTCGCTCAAGGCGAGACCTGCCGGGACTCCGTCCAGGGTCACTCCGACCGCCTCGCCGTGCGACTCACCGAAAATGGAGAGGGTGAATAATTTTCCGAACTGATTCATACTTGTATTTTTTTCAGGTCGTTCCAGAATTCAGGGTAGGATTTCTCGACCGCTCCGGCCCCCGTGACGGTGACGGGGCCGTCGGCCCGCAGGGCGGCCACGGCGGCGGCCATGGCGATGCGGTGGTCGTTGTGGCTGCTGACGGTGGCGCTGCGGATCGTGCCGCCCGTGATGTACATGGTATCTTCCTCCGAAAGGTCGATGTCGATGCCCAGGGCGCCGAAGACTTCGGCCAGGGTCTCGGCCCGGTTGCTCTCTTTGTGGAGTAGGCGCGAGGTACCCCTCAGGGTGGTCACGCCCCGGCAGGCCGCTCCCAGGGCCACCAGGGCCGGAAAGAGGTCGGGGCAGTGGGTGGCGTCGAAGTCGAAGCCGTAGAGCTCCTCGCCCCGCTTGACCGTCACGGCTCGCTGGCTGGTGCTGATCTGGGCCCCGGCCTTGGCCAGGGCGTCGACGATGGCCAGGTCGGCCTGGGTCGAGACGGGATTGAGGTTGCGGATGGTCACCTCCCCGGCGGTGGCTCCGGCCACCAGCAGGCAGGAGGCTCCGCTCCAGTCCCCCTCGATGTTGTAGCGGGTGGGGGTGTAGCTTTGCCCCCCGGCGATAAAAAAGCGTTCGTGGTTTTCGTGCTTGATCTCGATCCCGAAGGCTTCCAGCAGCGAAAGCGTCATGTCCACGTAGGGACGGCTTTTGAGCCCGTTCACTTGCAGGACGCTGTCCTCGGCGGCCAGGGGCAGGGCCATCAGCAGGCCCGTGATAAACTGCGAACTGAGCGAGCCGTCCACGGTGATCTCACCCCCGCGCAGGGGACCCGTCACCTCGATGGGCAGGTAGCCGCCGTTGGTGTGCACTTCGGCGCCCAGGGCCTCCAACGGCTCTTCCATCAGGGCGATGGGGCGGCGCAGGATCGAGCCCACCCCGGTGGTGACGATGCGCATGGGGCTGAGCGAGGCGATCGGCACGAAGAGCCGGGCCGAGAGACCCGATTCGCCGATGTTCAGCTGGCCCGAGCGGGGATTGAGGCCGCCCTCTATGGTATACGTGTCGGTGTCAGCTTCCCGGGCGATCTGCGCGCCCAGCTTGTGGGCCACGTCCAGGGCCGCTTCGGTGTCTTTGCTCAGCCCCAGATTGGTCAGCGTGCTGCGGCCCCGCGCGAGCAGGGCGGCGGCAACGGCCCGTTGGGCAAAACTTTTGGAGGCCGGGGCCGTGAGGGTCCCGTCGATGGGGGAGGGGGAGATTATTTCGGAGTCGTTCATGGATGCTTGTGAGCGTGTGACTTGGGTCGGGCGAGGGAGCCGCTTATCGCAATTTAAAATCCTGGCCCAGGTAGACCTTGCGCACCATTTCGTCGTTGGCCAGGTCTTCGGCCGAGCCGGCCTTGAGGATCTTGCCCTCGAAGAGCAGGTAGGTGCGGTCGGTGATCGTGAGCGTTTCGTGTACGTTGTGGTCGGTGATGATCACCCCGATGTCCTTGCCCTTGAGGGTGGCCACGATGCTCTGGATGTCTTCCACGGCGATGGGGTCCACCCCCGCGAAGGGTTCGTCCAACAGGATGAACTTGGGGTTGATGGCCACGGCCCGGGCGATCTCCGTGCGGCGGCGTTCGCCCCCCGAGAGCTGGATGCCGAGGCTCTTGCGTACTTTTTGCAGGCGGAATTCCTCGATCAGCGTCTCGAGCCGTTCGCGCTGGTATTCTTTGGTGAAGTCGGTCATCTGCAGCACCGCCCGGATGTTGTCCTCCACCGACAGGCGGCGGAACACGGAGGCTTCCTGGGCCAGGTAGCCCACCCCCTTCTGGGCGCGTTTGTAGACCGGTTCCTTGGTCAGGTTGATGGTCTGCTCCCCGGTGTCGAGGAAGATGTCCCCCTCGTTGGGTTTGATGAGGCCCACGATCATGTAGAACGTGGTGGTCTTCCCGGCTCCGTTGGGCCCCAGCAGGCCCACGATCTCGCCCTGGTTGACGTCGATGGAGACGTGATCCACCACCGTGCGGGTCTTGTAACGCTTTACCAGCTCGCTGGTATATAGGCGCATGCGCTTTTTCTCCATGCCGGACGATTCGCTGTTGTAACTCTCCGTAGTCATTTTCGTTTGAAAGGAGTCGATTTTCGGCAAAGTTATCGTTTTTTTGTCAGAAAGTCGAGGTTATTCGAGATATATGCTTATCTTTAAATTTCAAAAGAGAAACGATTAATTCGCAATTCACCACTATACATGCCTGATAAAGAAAGCGCTCTGTTGCGTAAGCACCTCAAAGACTATTTCGGTTTTTCGAGTTTCAAAGGCAACCAGGAGGCAGTCATCCAAAATCTTTTAGCGGGTAGGGATACCTTTGTCCTGATGCCTACGGGAGGCGGTAAGTCCTTGTGCTACCAGCTTCCCGCCTTGGTTATGGACGGGGTGGCCATCGTCATCTCCCCCCTGATCGCCCTGATGAAAAATCAGGTCGATGCCATGCGCACCTTCAGCATGGAGGAGGGCGTGGCCCACTTCCTTAACTCTTCGCTCAACAAAGCCGCCATCACCCAGGTCAAGGAAGATGTGCTCTCCGGCAAGACCAAGCTGCTCTACTTCGCCCCCGAGTCCTTGACCAAGGAAGACAATATCTCGTTTTTGCGCAAGATAAAAGTATCGTTCTACGCCATCGACGAGGCCCACTGCATCTCGGAATGGGGCCACGATTTCCGCCCGGAGTACCGGCGCATTCGCCCCATCATCAACGAGATCGGCCACGCCCCGCTGATCGCCCTGACGGCTACCGCCACGCCCAAGGTGCAGATGGATATCCAGAAGAACCTGGGGATGCTGGACGCCGCGGTCTTCAAGTCCTCGTTCAACCGCCCCAACCTGCTCTACGACATCCGGCCCAAGGTCAACACCTCCACCGAGATCATCAAGTACATCAAGGGGCACACCGGCGAGTCGGGTATCATCTACTGCCTCAGCCGCAAAAAAGTCGAGGAATTGTCCGAATTGCTGGCGGCCAATAACATCAAGGTAGCTCCGTACCACGCCGGAATGGACGCCTCCACCCGGGCGGGCAACCAGGACGCCTTCCTGCACGAGAATGTGGACGTGATCGTGGCCACGATCGCCTTCGGCATGGGCATCGACAAGCCCGACGTGCGCTACGTGATCCACTACGACATTCCCAAGAGCCTGGAGGGCTACTACCAGGAGACGGGCCGCGCCGGACGCGACGGCGGAGGAGGCCACTGCATTACTTTTTACAGTTACCGAGATATTCAAAAACTCGAAAAATTCATGCAGGGCAAGCCCGTGGCCGAACAGGAAATCGGACGGCTGCTGCTGCAGGAAACCGTTTCCTACGCCGAGAGCTCGATCTGCCGGCGCAAGACCCTACTGCACTACTTCGGCGAGGAGTACACCCCCGAGAACTGCGAGTGCTGCGACAACTGCCTCCACCCCAAGCCCCGTTTCGAGGGCCGCGACCACCTGGTCCTGGCACTCAAGGTGCTCAAGTCCATCGGCGACAAGTTCAAGGCCGACTACCTGGTCAACATGCTGGTGGGCCGCAACAACGCCCTGATCAAGTCCTACAACCACAACCGCAGCCAGTGGTTCGGCGAGGGCAGCGACCACGACGACCGCTTCTGGGGGGCTGTCATCCGCCAGATCCTGATCCTGGGCCTGGTGGACAAGAACATCGAAAACTACGGCCTGCTGTCGATCAACGAGGCCGGGGAGAACTACATCGAAGCGCCTTACTCGGTGATGATGACCGCCGACCACGAGTACGGAAGTTCCGAGGAGGACGACGCCGTGGGCCCCGTCGCGGGCCGGGGCGGGGCCGCCGACGAGGAGCTTTTCGGCATGCTCAAGGATCTGCGCAAGCAGGTGGCCCGCAAAATGGAGCTGCCGCCCTTCGTGGTCTTCCAGGACCCCTCGCTCGAGGACATGTCCATCCAGTACCCCATCACCCAGGAGGAGTTGCAGACCATCACGGGGGTGGGCTCCGGCAAGGCCCGCAAGTTCGGCCAACCCTTCCTGGACCTGATCCGGCGCTACGTCGACGAGAAGAGCATCACCCGCCCGCAGGACCTGGTGGTCAAGAGCGTGGTCAACAAGAGCGGCAACAAGGTCTTCATCATCCAGAGCATCGACCGCCAGATGGACTTCGAGGACATCGCCCGGGCCCGGGACATGGACTTCGACGAACTGTTGACCGAGATCGAGGCCATCGTCCACTCGGGCACCAAGCTCAACATCGCCTACTACGTCGACCAGGCGGTGGACGAGGAAAAGTCCGAGGACATCTACCTCTATTTTAAAGAGGACGCCCAGAGCGACTCGCTCGAGGAGGCCGTCAAGGAACTGGGCGGGGACTACTCCGAGGAGGAGATCCGCCTGGTGAGGGCCAAATTTATGAGCGAAATGGGGAACTAACCTCCTTGCCCCCGGGGAGTTTAAATATAATTGTGAGTTTCGTTTACGAAACTCACGTACCGTTAGGTGGGGTGGCAGGCCTTACGGCTTTTGAAAAAAGACGTTAGCGTAAGTTTGGATAAGGATTTCACGCTAACGGATTTTTAATGGTATGAGTAACCGAAATCCTTATCCAAACTTACGTTAATGTCTGTTAGACCCAAAAAACAATTAGGCCAACATTTTCTGACCGACCAAAGCATCGCCCGGCGCATCGTCGAGTCCCTGCGTGCCGACCGCTGCCCGACGGTGCTCGAAGTGGGCCCCGGCATGGGGGTGCTGACCGCCTACCTCCTGCAGCGCGGGGAGATCACCCTGCACGCCGCCGAGGTCGACCCCGAAAGCGTCGAATACCTCCGCCAACACTATCCCCAGCTCACTCCCCGGCTTCTGGACGGGGATTTTTTGCAGATGGACCTGGGCAAGCTTTTTCCCCAGGGCGTGAGCATCATCGGCAATTTCCCGTACAACATTTCCTCCCAGATCTTTTTCAAGGTCCTGGAGTTCCGCGACTTGGTCCCCGAGGTGGTGGGCATGTTGCAGAGGGAGGTGGCCGTGCGCTTGGCCGAGCCGCCGGGCAGCCGCGACTACGGCATCTTGAGCGTCTTTTTGCAGGCGTTTTACGACATCGAGTACCTTTTCACCGTCAGCGAGAGCGTTTTCAATCCTCCGCCCAAGGTCAAGAGCGGGGTGATCCGCCTGACGCGCAACCGTGTGGAAAAACTCGATTGCGACGAGGCCCTTTTTATGAAGGTCGTCAAGGGAACCTTCAACCAGCGCCGCAAGATGATCCGCAACTCCCTGCGCTCGGCCTTCCCGGGCCTCGGTACAGAGGAGCATCCCTTTTTCGAACGCCGCCCCGAGACCCTGGGCGTGGCCGAATTCGTGGAATTGACCCGCTGGGTGCAAGAGCAACTAACCAAACAACAATCACTTATTAAATAAAAACCACTCATGAAAAGGAGAGACTTTCTGAAAACCTTCGCGGGGATGGCGGCGCTGACCGTCGTGCCCCGGCATGTGTTGGGCGGGACGGGCTACACGGCCCCCAGCGACCAACTCACCAAAGGGATCATCGGGGTCGGGGGCATGGGCCGCGGCCACTACGGCTACGCGGGCACCCGCCTGGTGGCCATCTGCGACGTGGACAAGAACCACCTCGACGCCGGGCTGCAACTGGCCGGGACCAAGATTGCCGCCTACCACGACTACCGGGAGCTGATCGCCGATCCCAACGTGGACATCGTGCACATCGCCACGCCGCCCCACTGGCACGGCATCATGTCGGCCGACGCCGCCCGCGCCGGCAAGGACATCTGGTGCGAAAAACCCATGACCCGCACCATCGGCGAAGGCCGCCGGGTGATGGAGGCCGTCAAGCAGAACGGCAACATCTTCCGCCTGAACACCTGGTTCCGCTTCACGGACAACTTCTACGGCATGAACACCACCGTGGCCAAGATCAAGAAGTTGGTCGACAGCGGCCTGCTGGGCTGGCCCTTGAAGGTGACCATCAGCGCCCACACGGGCTTCAACTGGAAATTCTTCTGGGTGGGCCGCGACGTGCTGCCCGAGCAGCAGGTCCCCGCCGACCTCGACTACGACATGTGGCTGGGCCCGGCGCCCTACAAGCCTTATAACTCCCACCGCGTGCACGCCACCTTCCGCGGCTACTGGGACTACGACGCGGGCGGCCTGGGCGACATGGGCCAGCACTACATCGACCCCGTGCAGTACTTCCTGGGCAAGGACGACACCTCGCCCGTCTCGGTGGAGATCGACGCCCCCCAGCAGCACCCCGACGCCGTGGGCACCTGGCGCAAGGTGGCCTACACCTACGACGACGGCTGCCAGATCATCCTCTACGGCGAGCAGAACGGCTCTCCGGACGACGCCTACATCGAGGGCCCCAAGGGAAAACTCTACCCCAACTTCGTCTGCGACGTTCCCGACTGGGAGCGCAAGCTGGCCGAACTGCCCGACCCGCTGCCCCAGCAGACCGACTTCGTGGAGTGCGTGCGCACCCGCCAGAAGTTCGCCCTCAACGAGCAGAACGCTTTCCGCAGCGCCACCATCGTCAACATGGGCGCCGTGGCCCTGCGCCTGGGCCGCAACCTGCGGTTCGATCCCGAGAAACTGATGTTCGTCGGCGACGATGCCGCCAACAAACTGATCGACCAACCGATGCGGGGTCCCTGGACCATTTAATGTGAGTTCTACAAATTCAAACCTGATCGTTATCAGGAGATTCATCCCTTTATCAGGGAGTTTGAATTCGTAAAACTCACATTAAGGGCATCTGCGATGCCCCGCACGCACAGACAATCCCCCTAAATCCCCCTTTGAGAAGGGGGACTTTGCCAAAGCCGATGGCTTTGGCCCAAAGGAAAAAAGATTTAAAATCGAAAAAAAGATGAAAAGAATATTCTTCATATTAGCTCTGGCCCTGACGGTCGTGGCCACGCAGGCCCAGACGGCCGCCAACCGCACGCCCCGCACCAAGGTGTCGGATGCCTTGGCCCTGCTCCCTGCCGAGCAAGGCACCGAGTACAACCGCCTGATGGGCGACCTGGCCTCCTCGGGCGCCGAGGGGGTGGACATGCTCACCTCGATGTTCGATAACACGAACAACGTTCCCGTCGTCTACGCCCTGAGCGGCTGGTCGGCCTACGTCTCCGAGCCCGGTCGCGAGGAGGCCCGCCAGGCCTTCGCCTCGGGCCTGGTCCGCGCCCTGCAAAAGAGCACCGATCCCGAAATCAAGGCCTTCTACATCCGCCTGCTGCAACAGTGCGGGGGCCAGGAAAGCGTCAAGACGCTAACGGACCTGCTCGACGACAAGCGCCTGGGCGACCCGGCCCGCTGCGCCCTCGAAGCGATCACCGACGCCAAGGACGGCTTCCCGGTCGTCTACGCCGGGGCCCCGGTAACCCGCATGGGCAAACTCTACGACCTGGTCGAGAGCCGCGGCGCCGCCGCCATGCCCCAACTGCTCAAAGCGGCCACCGACCCGGACCGCAACTACCGCAACGCCGCCCTGCGCTTCGCCACTCCTTATGCGAATGACGGCTTCTATAAAGACCTGATCGCCAAGTTGCCCAAGGCCAAGCCCGAGGTGAAAACCGACCTGGTCACCTACCTGGGCAATCAGGGCGTGAAGCAAGCCCTCCCCGCCGTGATGGCAAGCATCGGCAGCGCCGACGAGGAACTGAGCATCGCCTCGATGTGGGCCGCCACCCGCCTGGGCGGAACGGGCGTCAACGAACGCCTGCTCAGCGTGCTTTCGGACGCCGCTACGCCCGTGAAGGTGCGCACGGCCGCCCGCAACTGCCTGCTCTCGGCCAAAGGCCTCAGCACCGACGCCGTGGCTACGGTAGCTACTACCGGTTCTTCGGAAGGCCGGGCCGCCGCCCTCTCGATCCTGGCCGCCAAGCAGGCCAAGGATAAAGCCGCCCTGGTCCTTTCGGCCGCCGAAAGCACCGATCCCACGGTCCAGACCGCCGCTTACGAAGCCCTGCAGTCGGTAGCCGCCCCCGCGCAGTTGCCCGCCCTGTACGCCTTGCTGGAAAAGGCTTCGCCCGAAAATCTCTTCGCCGCCCAGAAGGGGGTGAGTGCCGCTCTGCGCTCGCTGCCCGCTGCCGAGCAGGTCGCCGCCGTGCAGCAGCAAATGGCCCGGGCCGGGGATAAGAAGTCCTATTATTACGGTGTGCTCTCCGCCACCGGGGAGCCCGCCGTACTGGGGACCATCGCCGAGGGCTACACCTCGGGCGACGCCACGGCCCGTGTCTTGTCCCTGCAGGCCCTGATGGGCTGGAAAGGCTCCGAATCGGCGCCCTACCTGCTCGACATCGCCAAGGCCGGGGACCGGCTCTTTTCGGCCGAGGCCCTTTCAGGCTACATCAGCCGCGTGGGCCGTTCGAATAGGACCCCCGAGATGAAACAGATCATGCTCGACGAGGCCCTGGCCATCGCCACCACGGCGGAGCAAAAACGCGCGATCCTGCAAGGCATGGCCTCCACCCAGACCTTCCAGGCCATGGTCACCGCCGGGAAGTACCTCGGCGATCCCGACGAAGCCGTCCGGCGCGAAGCCTCGAACGCCATCTACACGGTGGTGTTGAGCCGTCAGGACCTCTATGGTCCCGTCGTGCGCGAACTTTCCGAAAAGGCCCTGGAAGCGCAGAAGGACAACCTGGGCGACTACAGCCGCCCGGCCATGCTCGACCGCCTGAAAGCCATGCCCACGGCCGGCGGATACGTCTCGCTGTTCAACGGCAAGGACCTCACCGGCTGGAAAGGCCTGGTCGAAAACCCGATCAAGCGCGCCGCCATGACTCCGCAGGAGCTGGCCGCCAAACAAAAAGAGGCCGATGAGACCATGCGCCGCGATTGGGAAGTGGTCGACGGCCTGCTGACCTTCACGGGCAAGGGCTACGACAACATCTGCACCCAGAAGCAATACGGCGACTTCGAGATGTACGTCGACTGGCTGCTCTACCCGGACTCTCCCGACGCCGACGGCGGCATCTACCTGCGCGGCACGCCCCAGGTGCAGATGTGGGACACCGCCCGCCGCGATGCCGGGGCCGAGGTGGGCTCCGGCGGCCTCTACAACAACAAGGTCAACCCCAGCAAACCGCTCGCCGTGGCCGACAACGCCCTGGGCCATTGGAACACCTTCTACATCAAGATGGTCGGAGACCGGGTGACGGTCATTCTCAACGGCGTCAAGGTGGTCGACAACGTGATGCTCGAAAACTACTGGGACCGCAAGCTGCCGATTCCCGCCATCGAGCAGATCGAGCTGCAGGCCCACGGCACCCGCGTGGCCTACCGCAATCTCTACATCAACGAACTGGAACGCCCCGAGCCCTTCAAACTCTCGGCCGAGGAACAGAAAGAAGGATTTAAGGTCCTGTTCGACGGCCAGAACATGCACGAATGGACGGGCAATACCGAGGACTATGTGATCGAGAACGGGGTGATGGCCCTCCACCCGGGCCAGGGCCACGGGGGCAACCTCTACACCAAGGATGAATTTGCCAACTTCTGTTTCCGCTTCGAGTTCAAGCTGACCCCCGGCGCCAACAACGGCCTGGGCATCCGCACCCCCATGGAGGGCGACGCCGCCTACGTGGGCATGGAGCTCCAGATCCTGGACGACACGGCCCCCATCTACAGCCAGTTGGAGCCCTACCAGTACCACGGCTCGGTCTACGGGGTGATCGCCTCCAAGCGCGGCGCCCTCAAGCCGGTGGGCGAGTGGAACTATCAGGAAGTGATCGCCGACGGCAACCACATCAAGATCACGCTCAACGGAGAAGTGATCGTGGACGGGGACATCGCCAAGGCCAGCCAGAACGGCAAAGCCACCGCCGACGGGAAATCCCACCCGGGCCTGCTCAACAAGACGGGCCACATAGGATTTCTGGGGCACGGCTCGGAACTGTGGTTTAGGAATATTCGTATTAAAACACTCAAATAGTCATAGACCCTTATGAAAAAGTGGCGCACCCGATACCAGGTGCGCCACTCTTTTTATAAGGATATATCCGGTCAATACTGCTCTTTCTCGTTCGGAAAGTCTCCGCTCTTGACGTCTGCGATATAGTGTTGAACCCCTTCGAACATGGTGGTATAAAGGTCTGCATAGCGGCGAAGAAAACGCGGAGAAAACTCCTGGGTAATCCCCAGCATATCGTGGATAACCAGCACCTGGCCGTCGGCGCCGCCGCCCGCCCCGATGCCGATGATCGGGATTTTCAGTTCCCCGGAGACCCGGCTGCCCAGTTCGGCGGGAATCTTTTCGAGAACGATCCCGAAGCAGCCCGCCTCTTCGAGCAGGTGCGCGTCGCTGAGGAGTTTCTCGGCCTCGGCTTCCTCCTTGGCCCGCACCGAGTAGGTGCCGTATTTGTGGATCGACTGGGGCGTCAGGCCCAGGTGCCCCATCACGGGAATGCCCGCGCTGAGGATGCGCTCCACGGAGTCGAGCACCTCCGAGCCGCCCTCGAGTTTGACGGCGTCGGCTTCGGTCTCTTTCATGATGCGGATGGCCGAAGCCAGCGCCTGTTTGGAGTTGCCCTGGTAGGTCCCGAAGGGCAGGTCGACGATGACCAGGGCGCGGTGTACGGCACGGGTGACGCTGCGGCCGTGGTAGATCATCTGGTCGAGGGTGATGGGCACCGTGGTGGTGTGCCCGGCCATGACGTTGGCGGCCGAGTCTCCAACCAGGATCACGTCCACCCCGGCCGAGTCGAGGATGCGGGCCATCGAGTAGTCGTAGGCCGTGAGCATGGAGATTTTCTCGCCCCGGGCTTTCATTTCCGAGAGGCGGAAGGTCGTTACGACCCGGGTTTTGCTATCTGTCGACATAATAGGATTCTCTTTAATAAAGACGTCGCCAAAGGTATAATTATTTCCCAATCAAAACCAAACCGCTCTCCGCAATTCTACGCCCGCCACTGCCGGAAGAACTCCCACAGCACCATACCTCCCGCCACGGAGACGTTCAGCGAGTGCTTGGTACCCGCCTGGGGAATTTCGATCCCCCCGTCGCAGCAATCCGCCACTTCCTGGGAGACGCCGTCCACTTCGTTGCCGAAGATAAGTGCGTATTTGCGGCCCCCCTCCAGAAGGAATTTATCCAGCGGAACGGCCCCCTCGACCTGCTCCACGGCCAGAAGCGTGTAACCTTCGGTCCGCAACTTTTCAGCGGCCTCCACGCCCGAGGCTTCGTAGCTCCAGGGTACGGTCAACTCGGCCCCCAGGGCCGTTTTGTGGATGTCCCGCGAGGGGGGCGTGGCCGAGATGCCGCACAGCACGATCCGCTCGAGTGCGAAGGCGTCGGCCGTGCGGAAAAACGATCCTACGTTGTTGGCGCTCCGGATGTTATCGAGCACCACCACCAGGGGGTATTTCTCCTGGGAGGCGAAGATTTCGGGGCTGGGACGGCCCAGTTCGACGTTTGGGATTTTTCGCATAGCACTAAAATGACTCCGACAAAGGTACTATTTCTGAAAAGAATATGCTATATTTGAACAATCGGCCTCCCCGTCCGGGTGTCCGGAAAACCCAAACTTAACCCTTATGAATGTTCCTTCTCTCTTTTGGCTGATCCCAGCGGCATCGGTGTTGGCCCTGCTTTTCGCCTGGTATTTCTTCCGGCAGATGTTCCGTTATTCCGAGGGCACGCCCCGCATGATCGAGATCGCGGGCCACGTCCGCCAGGGGGCCATGGCCTACCTCAAGCAGCAATACAAAGTGGTCGGGGTCGTCTTCCTGGTCCTGGCCCTGTTCTTCGTCTTCCTGGCCTACGGGCTCGAAGTCCAGAATAAATGGGTGCCCTTCGCCTTCCTCACCGGGGGCCTTTTCTCGGGCCTGGCGGGCTTTATCGGCATGCGCACGGCGACCTACGCCTCGGCCCGCACGGCCCAGGCGGCCAGCAACTCGCTCAACAGCGGCCTGCGGGTGGCTTTCCGCAGCGGGGCCGTTATGGGCCTGGTGGTCGTGGGGCTCGGCCTGCTCGACATCTCGATCTGGTTCGTCATCCTGAATTACTTTGTGGACGCGGCCACCGACGCCCAGAAGCTGGTCATCATCACCACCACCATGCTGACCTTCGGCATGGGGGCCTCGACCCAGGCGCTCTTCGCCCGTGTCGGGGGCGGTATCTACACCAAAGCGGCCGATGTGGGCGCCGACCTGGTGGGTAAGGTCGAAGCCGGGATTCCCGAGGACGACCCCCGCAACCCGGCCACCATCGCCGACAACGTGGGCGACAACGTGGGCGACGTCGCCGGTATGGGCGCCGACCTCTACGAAAGCTACTGCGGTTCGATCCTGGCCACCGCCGCCCTGGGCGCCGCCGCCTTCGCGGGTGACATGCAGCTCCGGGCCGTGATGGCTCCCATGCTGATCGCCGCCGTGGGGATCGTGCTGTCGATCCTGGGGATTTTCCTGGTGCGTACCAAGGAGGGCGCCGGGATGAAGCAACTGCTCCGCTCGCTGGGCCTGGGGGTCAACGTCTCCTCGCTGCTGATCGCCTTGCTGACCTTCGGAATACTCTATCTCCTGCAGATCGAAAACTGGGTGGGGCTTTCCTTCTCGGTCATCACGGGCCTGGTTGCCGGGATCATCATCGGCCAGTCGACCGAATACGACACCTCCCACTCCTACAAACCCACGAAGTGCATCGCCGGCAGCGCCGAGACCGGTCCCGCCACGGTGATCATCTCGGGCATCGGCATGGGCCTTATCTCGACGGCCATCCCCGTGCTGACCGTCTCGGTGGCCATCATCCTGGCCTTCCTCTGTGCCACGGGCTTCGATTTCGCCAACATGCTCACTGCCCAGAGCCTCGGACAGGGGCTCTACGGCATCGGCATCGCCGCCGTGGGAATGCTCTCCACCCTGGGGATCACCCTGGCCACGGACGCCTACGGCCCCATCGCCGACAACGCGGGCGGGAATGCCGAGATGAGCGGCCTCGACCCCGAAGTGCGCAAACGCACCGACGCCCTGGACGCCCTGGGCAACACCACCGCCGCCACGGGCAAGGGCTTCGCCATCGGCTCGGCCGCCCTGACGGCCCTGGCCCTGCTGGCCTCCTACATCGAGGAGGTGAAGATCGGCCTCGAGCACATCGGCACCAAGGCGATGACGCTTTCCAACGGCATGAGCAAGGCCGTCTCGGAGATGACCATCCCCGACTTTATGGACTACTACCAGATCACGCTGATGAATCCCAAGGTGCTGATCGGTATCTTCATCGGCTCGATGATGGCCTTTATGTTCTGCGGGCTGACCATGAACGCCGTGGGCCGCGCCGCCCAGAGCATGGTGGAGGAAGTGCGCCGCCAGTTCCGCGAGATCAAGGGAATTCTCGACGGCACGGGCACGCCCGACTACGCCCGCTGCGTGGAAATTTCCACCCGGGGCGCCCAGCGCGAAATGCTGATGCCCTCGCTGCTGGCGATCATCGTTCCCGTGGCTACGGGCTTTATCTTCGGGGTTTCCGGGGTGATGGGCCTGCTGGTGGGCGGTCTCTCGTCGGGCTTCGTGCTGGCGGTCTTTATGGCCAACGCCGGCGGGGCCTGGGACAATGCCAAGAAGTTTGTCGAAGAGGGTAACCACGGCGGCAAGGGCTCTCCCTGCCACAAGGCTACTGTCGTGGGTGATACCGTGGGTGATCCCTTTAAGGATACGTCGGGGCCGTCGCTCAATATTCTGATCAAACTGATGAGCATGGTCTCGATCGTAGTAGCAGGCCTAACGGTAGCATACAGCCTAATGTAGAAGCAGGCTGCACATATCGCACGCCTTTTTTCACTTATCCTCCTCTCTGCGGTGCTCACGTACATTAAGTACGCTCCGCTCCTCGAACCGGACGATAAGCAAAAATCGACGCACGCTATGCACAGCCTCTCTGCACGGTCATGCTGCTCATCCCCTTTAAAAAAAGCCTTCGGAAATTTTCCGAAGGCTTTTTCTTTACCGGATCACCGGGATCTCCTTGACCTTGTCTTGTAATAAGAGTTCGCCCGTCCCGGCATCCAGCAAGGTATTCGATTTCGGGGGTAGGGTGAGGGCCACCTCCCGGCCGTTTTTCAGAAGGATCGTCCGCGGGCCGCCTTCGGCGGTGTGGATCAGCATCAGGCCCGTGTGGACGTAGGTGAAATCGGCGGTCTCGTTGTAGACGTGGCAGCCTGCCGTGCGGAATAGCTCCCGGAATACTTCTGTCCCGCCCAAGGGCAGGGTGGCATAGACGACCGTGTGGTCGGAAAATTGCTTCCGGGCTACGACACTCTCAGACGTGCCTCCCAGCGTGGCCAGGGTTTCCGCCCGTGGGTCGTCGATCACCACGGCGGGAGAGACGATCCCTTTAAAAGTAAAGTCATGGGCCGGGCTGGTAAAATGCAGGGTCTGGGCCTCGGTCACTTCGATCTCCCGCAGCGAAATCCCGGCCAGCTTCCCGCTCAGCGATAGATCATAGCGCCGGGAGTCGATCACTCCCGAGAGGTAGTTGTAGATCACGGTGCGTCCCTCGCGGGCCACCCGTTCGCGGATCAACCGCCGCATCCGCTCGTCGAGGGCGTAAGTGTTCATAAAGACGACGGCCCGGTACTGGCCCAGGTTTACCTTATCCAGGTCGAAGTCATAAATATGGTCGCCCACCGTCCCGCTGCGCATCGCCTCCTCGACAGACTGGTCCGTCACGTAAGAGGAAATAGGAGTACCCTTGGGTTGCACATAATAAAAACTCTCCTGGTTCCACACATAGAGCACATCGGCCTCGGAACGGAAGGGCCGCTGCATCTGCCGCTCGAGCAGCGCCCGTTCTTCCCGAATCGCCGAGAAATAGGCCTCGTCGTCGAACCAGCCCACGCTCTCGCGCAGCCCGAAATCGTAGTACCACATCCCCGCCCCCCGCATCAGCGGCAGCACCGTGCTGCGGCGCAAGACCGGGGCGTAATCGGGATCGTAGCGCTGGAGGTAGCGCACGGCATCGTTGCAGATGCGCCGGGCCAGCTCCCCGTTGTCCATCTCGTC
>JAVBNV010000013.1:0-16817 GCA_031551325.1 Alistipes sp. | reverse complement strand
GTCGTGGCCCACTTCCTCCAGGTCGTTGTGCTTGCCCGATACCCGCAGGCATTTCTGGGAGTCGGCCACCCGGGGGTATTTGATGGGGGAGTTGCCCAGGAAAAGGTCCTTGAACTGGTTCATCCCGGCGTTGGTGAACATCAGCGTGGGGTCGTTCTTGACCACCATGGGCGCCGAAGGCACGATCTGGTGCTGTTTGTCCCGGAAGAAATCGAGGAAGGTCTGGCGGACCTGGTTGGAAGTCATGGTTTGCATATACAATTTGGGGCTACTTGTTACGTTCCTATAAACAGGTTGCAAAATTAATCAATTTCGGTTAATTTTGCCCTACGCATCCGCACAAAGTGATCCGATGGCCCAAAAACGCTACAAATTCAATCCGCAAACCCTTACCTTCGAGGTGATCGCCATCCCGTTCCGGATCAAATTCTACCGGCTGCTGCGCAAGTTGCTGATCGCCTTTATCCTGGCCTCGATCGTCAACCTGCTCTTCTCCTTCTTCTTTTACACCCCCAAGATGTACCGCATCACGCAGCGCAACTATGAACTGGTGCTCCAGTACCACCTGCTGGGCAACAAGCTCGCCGCCGCCGAGACCCGCCTGCGCGAAATCCGTCACCGCGACTACCAGGTCTACCGCTCGCTCTTCGGGGCGGACACCCTCGATATGCCGGGCGTCTACACCCCCTACCCCGAGAGCAAATACGCCCCCCTGCAGAATGATCTCTACTCCTCGTTGATGACGGCCACCTGGCTGCAGATGGACGCCGTGGCCCGGCAGCTCTACCTCGAGTCGAAGTCCCTGGACGAGCTGGAAGTGCTGGCCCGCAGCAAGGAAAAGATGGCCGAGGCCATCCCCGCCATCTGGCCCATCGACAAGCGAGGCCTCAAGGGGCACATCGGGGCCTTCGGCTCGCGGGTCAATCCCGTGCTGAAGACCATTCTCGGACACAAGGGCATCGACCTGGGGGGCAAGATCGGCGAACCGGTCTACGCCACGGGGGACGGTGAAGTGGCCTTCGACCACGAGGGAGAGGGCGGCTACGGCAAGCAGATTCTGCTCAACCACGGATTCGGCTACAAAACCCGCTACGCCCACCTGAGCAAAATAGATGTCGTCGCCGGGCAGAAGGTCAAGCGGGGCGAGAAGATCGGCGAGCTGGGCAACACGGGCCGCTCCACCGGGCCCCACCTCCACTACGAGGTGATCTACCGGGGCGTGCCGGTCGATCCGCTCAACTACTTCAGCCGCGACATGAGCGAAGAGGAATTCGAACGCATCATCGCCTCGGCCCGCACCACCACCTATGAACAAGAATAATATGGCACAACAGCCCGATCCCCATACCCATTATAAAAACGCGGTGCCCCGCGAGCGGAAGCCCCCGGTGCCCCTGCGCAAGAAACTGCTGCGCTCGGGGATCACGCTGTTCGCCTGGGTGGGACTGGCCATGATCTATTACGTGGGCTTCTCGTTCTTCTTCGACACCCCGGTGGAGTACCGCATGAAGCAAACCACCCGCCAGCTGCGGCAGGAATACAACCGCCTCGACCGCCGCTACGACTCCCTGCAGGTAGTCATGAAGAGCGTCGTCGAACGCGACCGGGGCGTCTTCCGCGCCCTGTTCGAGTCCGACCCCTACGACTTCGGAGCCGAGGCGCAGCGCCGCCGCTGGGAGTCCCACGAGGCGATGCTCAAAAAATCGAACAAGAACCTCGCCCAGGATTTCTTCGCCAAGCTGGGTACCTTCCAACGGGACATCACCCGCGAGCAGAACGCCCGGGGGGCCCTGGACGCCAAGATGGACTCGCTGGGCGAGATCATGAACTACCTGCCGGCCATCCAGCCGGTGCTCAACCCGGACCTGACCCTGCTGACGGCCTCCTACGGCATGCGCATCCACCCCTTTTATAAGAGTCTCGCCGCCCACCAGGGCGTGGACTTCACGGTGGCCGAGGGCTCGCGGGTCTTCGCCACGGCCGACGGTTGGGTCTCGGAGGTCTCCACGCGGCGCACCACCTCGGGCAACACGGTGGTCATCGACCACGGCATCGGCTACGAGACCGTCTACAGCCACCTCGACAAAATCTACGTCCGCCGCGGACAGGCCGTGCGCCGGGGCGACATCATCGCCCAGTCGGGCAACACGGGCCTCTCGCTGGCTCCCCACCTCCATTATGAGGTGCGGCACAACGGGATGCGGGTCGATCCGGTGCACTATTTCTTCCTGGAGCTGAATTACAACCAGTACGAGAAAATTATCAAAATTGCCCAATCGGGCATGCAATCTTTCGACTAAATCGAGAAAAATATCATTTTTTCACGGAGACCCCCCCTAATTTTTTGGTGGTTCACGTGAAAAAATGTATTTTTGCAGCGTAATCTAAAACGAAAACATTATGACGACGCTGCGTTTCAAAGCTTTGGATGAAATTTCCCGGCGGGAACTGAAAAAGACCCGCCTGCCCGACGAAAAAATCTCCAGCTATTTCCAAGCCGATGTCTTCGACCGCGAGACCATGCGGCACTACATCGCCAAAGACGCCTACGAAAGTCTCTGCACGGCCATCGACGAAGGCCGCCGCATCGACCGCCGCTACGCCAACCAGATCGCCGAAGGGATGAAATCCTGGGCCGTCGAACGCGGCGCCACCCACTACTCCCACTGGTTCCAGCCCCTGAACGACTCCACGGCCGAGAAGCACGACGCCTTCTTCGAGCCGATGTGGGGCGTGGGCTCGTTCGAGACCTTCAAGGGCGAGCTGCTCGTGCAGCAGGAGCCCGACGCCTCGAGTTTTCCCAACGGCGGCCTGCGCAACACCTTCGAGGCCCGCGGCTACTCGGCCTGGGACCCTTCGTCACCCGCCTTTATCTTAGACAAGACACTTTGCATCCCCAGCATCTTCATCGCCTACACGGGCGAAGCCCTCGACTTCAAGACCCCCCTGCTCAAGTCGCTGCAGGCGGTGAGCCGGGCCGCCGAGGAAGTGTGCCAATACTTCGACAAGGATGTTAATAAGGTGAGCGTCACCCTGGGCTGGGAGCAGGAATACTTCCTGGTGGACGAGGCCCTCTACCTGGCGCGCCCCGACCTGATGCAGACCGGCCGCACGCTCATGGGCCACATCGCCGCCAAGGACCAACAGTTGGAGGACCACTACTTCGGGGCCATCCCCTCGCGGGTGCTCGAGTACATGAAGGACTTCGAGGAACAGGCCTACCGCCTGGGCATTCCGCTCAAGACGCGCCACAACGAGGTGGCCCCCAACCAGTTCGAGTGCGCCCCCATGTTCGAGGAAGCCAACATCGCCGTGGATCACAACACCCTGTTGATGACCCTCATGCGCCGCATCGCCGAGAAGCATAAACTGCGCGTGCTCTTCCACGAAAAGCCCTTCTCGGGCGTGAACGGCTCGGGCAAGCACTGCAACTGGTCGCTGATGACCGACACCGGGGTCAACCTGCTGGGCCCCGGCAAGACGCCCAAGACCAACATGCAGTTCCTGGCCTTCTTCGTCTGCGCCATCAAGGCCGCCCACGACTACGGCTCGCTGTTCATGGCCTCGATCGCCTCGCAGTCCAATTCCCACCGCCTGGGCGCCAACGAAGCCCCCCCGGCCATCATGTCGGTCTTCGCAGGCTCGACCCTCACGGAGGCCCTCGATTCGCTGGAAAAACGCCTTAGCGACAAGAAGATGACCCCCAACGAAAAGACGGAGATCAAGCTGGACATCGGCAAGATTCCCGAAATCCTGCTGGACAACACCGACCGCAACCGCACCTCGCCCTTCGCCTTCACGGGCAACCGCTTCGAGTTCCGCGCTCCGGGTTCGTCCTGCAACTGCGGGGCCCCGCTGACGGTGCTCAACACGGCCATCGCCGAGTCGCTGGTCGAATTCAAGCGCGAGGCGGAAGCGCTGATCGCCAAGGGGATCAAGAAGGACGAAGCCATCCTGCAGGTGATCCGCCAGTTTATCATCGCTTCGAAGAAAGTGCGTTTCGAAGGCAACGGCTACAGCGAAGACTGGCGCACGGAAGCCGGCAAGCGCGGCCTGGAGAGCATCAACCACCTCACCGACGCCTTCGGCATCTTCCACCGCGCGGACCACGCCGCCCTGTTCGCCCGCCACGGGGTATACAGTGCCTCGGAATTGGAGGCCCGCTACGAGATCAACATGGAGATCATGACCAAGAAGATCCAGATCGAATCGCGGGTGCTGGCCGACATGGCCTCCAACCACATCGTGCCCACGGCCATCCGCTACCAGCGCATCCTGATCCAGAGCGTGCAGGGCCTCAAGGACATCATGCCCGACGAATACAAGGAGTTGGCCTCGGAAGAGTTGCGCACGATCTCCAAGATCGCGGGGTACGTCAAGTCGATCCGCGAGAATACGCGGCAGATGATCAATGTCCGCAAGCGGCTCAACGCCCTGGAGGACCCGATCGAGAAGGCCGTGGGGTATTATTCGGAGGTTACGCCTTTCCTGGATACGATTCGGTATGAGATCGATAAGCTGGAATTGATCGTAGACGATGAACTTTGGCCGCTGCCCAAATACCGAGAGATGATGTCAATCAACTAACGAAGCTGCGCATATCGCACGCCATATTTTCCTCATCCTCCTTGTTCCAGTCCTCACGTACTTTAGTACGCTCCGGGCTGGACCTGCGGACGATAAGAAAAATCTGACGCACGCTATGCACACCTTCACCGCACGGTAGAGGTGCTAAGTAGCTAATAAAAAAATCCGGGGCTCGTTTTGAGTCCCGGATTTTTTATGCGATTTCCTGTACTTCATTTTGTTGGACGTACCAGAGGTAGCCGGAGACATCGCGATAGCCCATCCTTTTTAACAGGTCCATGTATTCTCGCAACTGGGCGGTGTAGGCGTTTTTTTGGGCGGTTCCGAATTTGTAATCGACCACCACGGCGCGCGCGCCTTTGGTCAGCACCCGGTCGGGGCGGCGCACCGAGGGGGAACCCGGCACGATGATCGCCTGCTCGTTGCGTACCACTTCCCAGGTGGGATCGAACCAGGAGGCGATCCGCTCGTCGGAGAGGGCCCGGCGGATCTGTTCGCGCAGCGGGACGGCCTCTTCTTCGGCGATCAGGCCCTCGCGCCGCCAGGCTTCGAGACGCTCTTCGATCTGGCTGTGGTCGTCGATCTGTTCGAACAGGCGGTGCATCAGCATCCCATAGCCGCGGGGAGTGAGCTTTTGCGGGGCCTCTTCCCCCTCCGGGAAATAGCGTTGGGAATCGAAGCGCAGGCGGAGTTTCGAATCGCCCCGGCTGACGGGATAGGCTGCCGGGGCGACCTCCGGGGCCGGGAGGGGCTGCTTCTGCACGGGTGTGCCGAAGCGGTAGGAAATGTGCTCGCCCCGGGTGATTTGCTCGCCGCCGAGGGTTCCGAGGTTCACCGGACCGTCTGTCCCCGCGGCGGGCAGGGCCTGGCGGATCAGGCGGTTGATGGTCGCCGCGGAGGACGTTCCGCGCAGGAAAATATGGAGTTCCTCGCGGGCGCGGGTGGCGGCCACGTAGAACAGGTTCAGGTTGTCGACGTGCGAAAGGACATTTTCGCGGTAATACTGCGGGGAAAAATAGGATTGCCCGATATCCCCCTTCCAGCGCAGGGGCATTTCTCCCAACGCGTCGAACGGTTCTTCGGAGGCCCGGGCCCAGACCAGGGCGCGGTTGGCCGGAGGGGTCATTTCCCAGCCGCAATCGGGCAGGATCACGGCCTCGTACTCGAGTCCCTTGGACTTGTGGATGGTCAGCACGGTCAGCGCCCGGCTGCGCTCGGGCAGGCTGATCGACTGCTCGCGCCCGGTCTCCTGCCACCATTGCAAAAAGAGGGGGATGTCGGCCACGCGGGAGGTGGAGAAGGTGTGGATCTGGTCCTGCATGGCCTGCAGGTAGGCGATGTGGTCGGGCGTCTCGTGCAGGCGGTAGTGGAGCAGCAATTCTTCGAAGGCTTCTTCGAGAGGTTGCAGGCGCAGGGAGAGGATAAAGGTCTGCTCCTCCTCCGAAAGCGGTTTCTCGGGCGGAAATTTTCGAAAGCGGTTGTAGATGGCGCGCTGGATGGCGTCCGCGGGGTTGGACGAGAGGGTCAGCACGGCGGCCACGAAGCCGCTGACCGGGGCGCCCCCGATCATCAGGGCCTCCTGGGTGACCAGGTCGTAGCACCAGGGCGACTCGGGGTGGGCGGCCTTGTAATCTAACAGTTGGCCGGCGATGGCCACCCCCTCGGCCTTGCGGCGGACCAGGATGGCGATCTGGTCGGGCGAAAATCCCCGCCGCTGCAACTCTTCCACCCGTTCGACCAGGGCGGGCTTTTGCTCGGGGTCCTCTCGGGCGGGCAGCAGATCCACCTGCACGTAGCCCCCGTTATCCGATCGCCGGGGCTGCTGGGCGTGGTCTTCGTAGGCCTTGGCGAGCAGGTCCGCGAGTTCGTTCCGGGTCCCGGCGTCGATCAGTCCGGCTTCGCGGGCTTCTTCGAGGGTGCCGTTGAGCAGTTCGTTGTCCAACTCGACACAGCGGCCCACCAGAATATTGTTGAACTGCACGACGGTTCCCTCGCTGCGGTAGTTGGCCTCCAGAGTTTCGGTCCGGGCTCCCGAAAAGCGCCCGGCGGCACGCTCTCCCAGGATGCGCCAGTCGCCGCCCCGCCAGCGGTAGATCGACTGCTTGACGTCGCCCACCAGCAGCACCGGTGAATCGGCTTCCTGCGCCAGGGCGTTGTCCAACAGCGGGACGAAATTCTCCCACTGCCCGGAAGAGGTGTCCTGAAACTCGTCGATCATGAAATGGGAGTAGGTGTTGCCCGCCTTTTCGTAGATAAAGGGGGTGTCGTTGCCCGCGATCAATTGCCCCAACAGGGCGTTGGTCTCGGAGATGGGCAGGATGCTCTGCTCGGCGCAGAGGGCTTCTATCCGCTCCGAAAGGTCTTCCAGGAGGGCGTAACTCCGGAAATTCTCCTGCACCAGGGCGGCGGTTTTCAGGAAGCGGATGTTCTGGTCGTAGCTGTCGCACAATTCCTTCAAACGTTCCTGCAAGCGGGGGACGAGGGCCCGGATCGTGGCGGCATGGGGAGAAGTTTTCGCAAACCATTTTTCGGGGGAGGTCAGGGCATCCTGGACCCGCTTCCCGTAAGGCTCGACGATGCCTTTGTGCATCTTTACGAAGTAGCTCATCACGCCCGAGCTGCCGTAGGCGAAGTCCGCGACCGTCAGGCCGTTCTCCGCGACCCATTGGAGAGCCTCTCCGGCGAGGAGTTTCATCTCTCCGAGGATGGCGCGGCTGCGCCCCCCGGTCTCGGCGGCCAGGCGGGCGAGCTCCTCCTTGGGCAAGGGGGCTTCGCGTCGGGTTTTGTAGTGCTCCGAGAAGAGTTCGCGGCCCAGCTTGACGATCTCGCCGCGCACATCCCAGGCTTTTCCGCTTTCGATGCGGTCCTCGACGAAGCGCATCACCCAGGCGCGCAGGCGCTCGTCCCCGGAGATCTCGTCGACCAGGCGGTCGGCGGCCCCTTCCAGCAGGGATTCGGTTTGCAGTTCGAGGGTGAAATTGAGGTCCAGGCCCAGCTCCTTGATAAAGGAGCGGAGAATGCGCTGGAAAAACTTGTCGATGGTCAGCACCGTGAAGTGGCTGTAATCGTGCAGGATGCGGGTGCGTACCCGGAGGGCGCGGTCGCGGATCTGTTCGGAGGTAAATCCCAGGTCGCGTTGCAGATCGGAGAGGTAGTCGCAGGGGTGGCCCTCGGCCAAGGCGTCGATCTGGGCGACGATGCGGCGCTTCATCTCCTCGGTGGCCTTGTTGGTGAAGGTGACGGCCAGGATGCGGCGATAGAGGTTCGGGTCGCGGATGACCCGGAGGATGTATTCGTAAGCCAGCCGGTAGGTTTTGCCCGATCCGGCCGAGGCTTTGACGATGTTGACGCTACCCATGTTCAAATTCCCTGATTTCATCGCTAAAGTTACGACAAAAGATTGCGATTCCTAACCCAAACTCTTATATTTGTGAAGGTAAAAACCCATTTCTCGACGCATGAAAAAACTTCTCTTCCTGACAGCGGCCCTGCTGATGAGCGTGGGCGCTTTCGCCCAGCAAACCATCAACAGCCGCAACGTCGATCCTTTCCACAAAATCGACCTGACGGGAGACATGAGCGTCGAACTGATCCGCTCGGATACGGCCGGGGTGGACATCCGCCTCAACGCCACCACCATCGACAAGCTGGCCTGGGGCGTCAAGGACGGCGTACTCTCCATTAGGCTCAAGCCCGGCGGGGCCAACAACGGCAACGCCGAAGTGAAAATATACTACGAGGCGATCGACGACCTGAAAGTGTCCCGGGCCAGCGTCTCGGTGCGGGATACCCTGCAGGCCCTGATGCTGGACGTCAGCGTGCAGGCCGGGGGTATTTTCGGCGGCCGGATCGACGCCACCGACCTGGCCCTCAAGGTGACGGGCAACTCGGCTTCGAACCTGACGGGCAACGTCAAGTACTTCAACCTGGCGGCCTCCGGCAAGTCCAAGGTCAACGCCCGCGACATGGAGTGCACCGACGTGCACGCCACGGCAGCCACCTCGGCCGAGGTGTACGTCTGGTCGCAGGAACGCCTCCAGGTCTCGGCCGATTCGGGCGGGGCGGTCTACTACAAGGGCGCTCCCTCCATCTTCCGGGGCACCACCTCCATGATGGGGACGATCAATAATATCGGGCAATAATTTTGTCTTATGAGGAGCTTTCTTTCTGAAATAGCTACCTCTCTATACGACCGTTACGGGGATGAGGTCTCGTCGCTGACGCTGGTGTTTCCCAGCCGGCGGGCCCGGCTGTTCTTTTCGGACGCCCTCTCGCGGATCGCGCGGCGCCCCCTGTGGCAGCCGCGTTTCGCGAGCGTGGACGAGCTGATGGAACGGATCGCGGGGGTCCGGCGCAGCGAGCCCGTCAAGCTGCTCACGGAACTTTACAAAATCTACTCGCGCCACCACTCCGAAACGTTCGACGCCTTTTATTTTTGGGGCGAAATGCTGCTCTCGGACTTCGACCAGATCGACAAGTACGAGATCCAGGCCGACATGCTGTTCGCCAACATCGGCGACCTGCACCGGTTAGAAGACCACTTCGGCTACCTGACCCCCGAGCAGGTCGAACTGATCCGCCGCTTCTGGAGCCATTTCCGGCAACAGGCCAACTATTCCCCCGAACAACAGCAATTTATCCGCATCTGGGAGAGCCTCGGGAGCATCTACCATGCCTTCCGGGAGAGCCTTTCGGCCCAGGGCCTGGCCTACGAGGGCATGGTACACCGCCTCTCCGCGGAACGGTTGCGCTCCGGGAAGGCCGTGGATATAGACCCCGGCGAGCGTTTCGTGGTGGTGGGCTTCAACGCCCTCTCGACCTGTGAGAAGCAACTGCTGCGCTGGCTGCAAAAGCGGGGGACCACCGAATTTTACTGGGACTACGACCACTATTATGTAGAAAAAAATCCCGACTACGAGGCGGGGCTTTTCCTGCGGTCCAACCTCCGGGACTTTCCCGCTCCGGAAGGGGTGGTCGGGTCGAATCATTTCGACGCTCCGAAAGAGATGGTCTCCGTGGCCGCCCCCTCGGACAGCCTGCAATGCAAGTATGTCCACACCTTTCTGCAGGAGTTGCTGGACCGGGACCTCAGTCCGGGGCAGGAGACGGCCATCGTGCTGACCGACGAGACGCTGCTGCCACAGGTGCTTTACAGCATTCCCTCGGGGATCGAGGCGGTCAACATCACCATGGGGTATCCCCTGCGCCAGACGACCGCCTACTCCTTCGTCGAACGGCTGATCGAGTTGCAGCGGCGCAAACGGCGGCGTTCGGGCGGCGTGCAGTTCTACCACAGCGATGTGACGGGTTTGTTGGGGCATCCCTATATCCTCGAACAGAACGCCGCGGCGGCCTCCGAGGTACTCTCGGGCCTGCGCAAGGCGCAGAGCGTTTATATCAGGGCCGACCGGTTTCATATCCCGGGGGTGATCGAAGCGATTTTCCGGCCTGTCGAGGGGTGGCGGAACCTCGGTGTTTACTTGCGAACTATTCTTTCGGAGATCGGGGCCCGGGAGGCCCCCGAGGAGGACCGGGCCAGGCGGCGGGAGTTTTTCAGCACGATCATCGACCGGCTTGTCCAACTTGAAACCGCATTGTCGGACAGCGGGTTGGAACTGAGCGAGTCGGTATTCTGTTCGCTACTCCGAAAGATCCTGCAACAGATCCGCATTCCTTATCAAGGGGAGCCGCTGGCGGGCATCCAGATCATGGGGATTCTCGAGACCCGCAACATCGACTTCGAGAACGTGCTGGTGCTCTCGCTCAACGACGACACCTTTCCGGGCAACCGGGCCATCAGTTCCTCCTTCGTGCCCCACAACCTGCGCCTGGCCTACGGGCTGCCCACGCCCCTACATCACGAGGGAGTTTACGCCTACTACTTTTACCGCTTGTTGCAACGGGCGCAGCGGGTGCACCTGGCCTACTGCTCGCGCAGCGACGAGCGGCGCAGCGGGGAGCCGAGCCGCTACCTCTACCAGTTGCAGTACGAATCGCCGCATGTGCCTGCGGTGCGAAACATTCCCCTGAGCGTCAACCTGCCGGGCAACCCGCCCCTCTCGGTGCCCAAAACCGGGGCGGTGGCCGAGGCCCTGCGCACTTACCTGGGAGACAACGGGCCGAAACTCTCCCCCACCGGGTTTTACGCCTACATCGAGTGCCCGCTGAAGTTCTATTTCCGCCGCATCGCAGGCTTGCGCCCCACCGAGGAGATCAGCGAGGAGATCGACCTGCCGCTTTTCGGGACGATTTTACATAAAGCGATGGAAATTCTCTACGCCCCCCTCTGTGGAGAGGCTTCGCCCGGGGAACGCATCGCCGCCCTGACGGCTTCGGAAGCGGTCCCGCAAGCGGTGGCGGTGGCCCTCGACAGCGAATATTTCAAGGAGAATCCGCTTGCCGCTGGAGAGGAGGTTCCCGGCAGCGTGCTGCTGGTGCGTGACACGGTGTGCCGCTACATCCGGGGGAGCATCCTGCCTTATGACGCCGCCCAGAGCGGATTCAGCATCCAGGCGCTGGAACAGGAGGTCGAAGCCCCTTTTTCCTTTTCCCTCGGGGAAGGGACGGCCCGGGTGCGCTTCGGAGGCATGGCCGACCGGATCGACTCGCTCGATAATGGCTTGCTAAGGGTGGTTGATTACAAAACCGGGAAGGGGACGCTGCCCTTCGGCGACATCCCCGCGCTTTTCTCCGTCCGCAGCGCCGAACGCCGCCCGGCGGCCTTCCAGACGCTTTTGTACAGTTTGGCCCTCAGCCGCCAAACGGGGCGGGATATTCAGCCCGCGCTCTACTACGTCCGGGAAATGAACCGGGCGGACTACTCTCCCCTGTTGCGGGAGAAGAACACTCCCCTGCTTCGCTACTCGGATTATGCGGAGGGGTTCGAGGAGGAACTCTCCGCGGCGCTTTCGGGGTTGTTCGACACGACTATCCCGTTCTCCCCCTGCGAGGATACAAGCACTTGCCGCTATTGTGATTACAAAGAAATCTGCCGGAGGTAAGGCTGCACATATCGCACGCCACATTTAATCCATCCTCCTTGTTCCAGTCCTGACGTACGCTATGCACAGCCAGGTTCCGAACGGTAGGGGCGCTAATATTTACAACCGTCCGCTCTAAACACAAAAAAGGCTCCCGACAGGAGCCTTTTTCTATACATTATGTATCGTTTAGTCGTTGAGCGAAAAACGCTTGTAGGCTACTACAGTCGCTTCCTTGTCAGCTGCCTGGATATAGGCGCGGACGCTCAGCTTGCCGTCCTTGACCAGGGTCTGATTAAGGAGGGTGTTTTCCGAAAGGAACTTGTTGACCTTGCCTTCGGCGATCTTGTCGAGCATGGCTTCGGGCTTGCCGTCCTGGCGGGCCTGTTCGCGGCCGATGGCGCGTTCGTGCTCGATCACCTGGGGATCGCAGTCGGCCGTGTCGATCGACACGGGAGCCATGGCGGCGGCCTGCATGGCCACGTCCTTGGCCACCTCGGCCGAAATCTCCTTGTTGAAACCGATCAGCGTGCCCAGCTTGTTGTTCATGTGGATGTAGGTCGAGCACATCGGGGCTTCGATCTTGCCGTAGTAAGCCAGTTCGACCTTTTCGCCCGTCTGGCCCGATTTTTCGGTCACGATCTCGGCGACGGTCTTACCCCCGGCCACGTAGGCGTTCAGGGCGTCGATGTCGGCGGCATCGGCCTTGACGGCGATGTCCAGGATCTCGGCGGCCGAAGCGATGAAAGCGCCGTTCTGGGCCACGAAGTCGGTTTCGCAGGCCAGGCAGATCATGTAGGCCTTCGTGCCTACGATCTTCGAGGTGACGACACCCTGGGTGGCGGTGCGGTCGGAGCGCTTGGCGGCGACCAGTTTGCCTTTTTCGCGGATAATATCCTTGGCGCGTTCGAAGTCGCCTTCGGCTTCTTTGAGCGCGTTCTTACAGTCCATCATGCCCGCCCCGGTCATGGCCCGGAGCTTGGCTACATCTGCTGCTTTAATTTCCATATTCTCTTCGTCTTTTCTGTTTGAATTACTCGGCAGCGGCTTCTTCGGCGGGAGCCTCTTCAGTGGCTTCGGCCTTCTTCTTGGGAGCGGCTTTCTTCTTGGGAGCTTCTTCTACCGGAGCGGCTTCCACGGCAGCCTCTTCGGCTACGGGAGCTTCTTCGGCGGAGGCCTTGGCGGACTCTTCCTTCACGGCTTTCTTGACACGGGGTTTAGCCGTTTTTTCCGTGGCGGCGGGAGCTTCCGAAGCTTCCTTTTCCTTTTCCAGCTTGCGTTCGGAAAGACCTTCGGCGATCGCGGCCGTAACGGCTTCGATGACCACAGCCACCGACTTGGTAGCATCGTCGTTTGCCGGAATCACATAATCGATATCTGTCGGATCACAGCAAGTATCAACCATGGCAAAGACGGGGATGCTGAGGCGCTTGGCCTCTCTGACGGCGTTGGCTTCCTTCTGCACGTCCACCACGAACAGGGCGGCGGGCAGGCGGGTGAGGTCGGCGATCGAACCGAGGTTCTTTTCCAGCTTGGCTCTCTGGCGGGCGATCTGGAGTTTTTCGCGTTTGGAGAAATTGTCGGCGGTACCGTCCGTGTTCATTTTGTCGATCATGGACATTTTCTTGACCGCCTTGCGGATCGTGGGGACGTTGGTCAACATCCCACCCGGCCAGCGTTCGGTCACGTAAGGCATCCCGACAGCGGCTACCGTTTCGGCGACGATGTCTTTGGCCTGTTTCTTCGTGGCCACGAAAAGAACGCGGCGGCCGCTTTTGGCTATTTGTTTGAGGGCGGAAGCAGCCTCGTCGATCTTCACCACCGTTTTGTGAAGGTCGATGATGTGGATCCCGTTTTTCTCCATGAAGATATAAGGAGCCATTTTGGGATTCCATTTGCGCTTGAGGTGACCGAAGTGCACCCCGGCTTCTAACAATTGATTAAAATCAGTTCTTGGCATTGGTTTGTGTGTTTGCTGTTTTTAATTCTCTTTTCATCAACTCCGGCGGTAGTGTCCTGGACAATCCCCGGAGTTTTCCGCGAAGGGGCAATAACGCAAGTAGCACCTCTTGGTGGTCTTCGCTATTTGGGTCCCGCTTCGTGCTCGGACAAGCTTTTTCCGCAAGTATTAACGCTTGCTGAACTGGAACTTGCGACGTGCGCCGGGCTGACCGGGTTTCTTACGTTCAACCTCGCGCGAGTCGCGGGTCAGGAAGCCGTTCTTCTTGAGCTCGGGACGCATTTCGGCGTCGATTTCGCACAAGGCGCGGGCAATGCCCAGGCGGGCGGCTTCGGCCTGACCCTTAATCCCTCCACCAGCAAGGTTGATGGTGATGTCGTAAGACTCTTCGGTCGAGGTCACCATCAAAGGCTGTTTGACCACGAACTGGAAAATCTCCAACGGGAAATAAGTAGCCAGGGGCTTCTGGTTGATCGTGATGTTCCCTTTACCGGCTTTCACGTAAACGCGAGCGACAGCTGCTTTTCTACGTCCAACGGTGTTTACCACTTCCATACTCATTACTTAATCTCGTTTAATTTGATTGTTTGGGGCGACTGGGCGGCATGGGGATGCTCGTCTCCGACGTACACCTTGAGGTTCTTCAAGATGGCGGCCCCCAGGCGCGTACGCGGCAACATACCTTTCACCGCTTTCTCAATGATAAACTCGGGCTTCTTCTTGAGGTAATCGGCCGGGGTAGCGAAACGCTGACCGCCGGGGTAGCCCGTGTGACGAACGTAAACTTTGTCCGTCAGCTTGGCGCCCGTGAGCTTCACCTTGTCGGCGTTGATGATGATGACGTTGTCACCGCAATCAACGTGGGGGGTGTAGCCGGGCTTGTTCTTGCCACGCAGGATCTTGGCAGCCTGGGAAGCAAGACGACCCAATACCGCGTCCGTGGCGTCGATCACCACCCAATTCTTGGTGACCGTGGCCGCGTTGGCGGAAATTGTCTTGTAGCTTAATGACTCCACTTTGTTTGATTTAGGATTAATACTGTTAAAACTGTGATCCGTTACCCATGCACTTATGGGCGTGCAAAGATAGGGAATATTCCCGGAAAAGAAAAATTTCCGGCATTTTTTCGCCCCCTTTTCCCGCAGGGCTTTTCCGGCGGGGCCGGAGGGTGTGGATCCGCCTGGATAATAGGCGATCCGGAGGGGGCGTTTGTTTTTTATACGATTTGGCCCTTTCGGTTTATTTTTACTTTATTTTGGATAGTTCGTTTTTTTTCTTTAATTTAGATACATAGAAATCATAATCCTTTAACTATCAAATTACATGAAGCATCTGTTGTGGGTATTGTTTTTTTCGGCCTCCGTATCTTTGCAGGCCCAGGAAGCCACCCCGCGCGTAATGCCGGAGCTCCCCGCCAACCTGAGTCCCGAGATCGTTTCCTTGCTGCCCGACAGCACGATTTTCGGCGAGGAGCTCTACCGCCACCTGGCGGATTTCTACCACAAGCACACGACCGAAAAGCTCTATCTGGTCACCGACAAGCCCTACTATAGCGCCGGGGAAAAACTCTGGTTCAAGGGCTTCCTGCTGGATGCCGCGACCCTCAAGCGCGACCTGGTCAGCCGCTACATCTACGTCGAGCTGGTCGATCAGCAGGACTCGATCCACCGCCGGATCAAGGTCCTCGAAGACGAGAACGGCTTCCAGAACTGCCTGGAACTCGATCCGGCCACCCCCGAGGGGACCTACACCCTGAGGGCCTACACCCGCTGGATGGAGAACGTCGGACCGGACTACTTCTTCCGCAAGCTGATCCCCATCGGCAACCTCATCGACGACAGGGTGGTCTCCACGATCACCTACAGCCGGGACGAAGGCTCGGACGTGCTGGCCACGCTCCAGTTGAAGAACATGAACGGCGATCCGCTGCCCGCCCAACGGCTCACCTATACGCTCTATGCCGACGGGAAATCCCGCAAGCAGGTCGTGCGCACGGACGACAACGGACAGCTCCTGATTCGCTTCGCCGCTCCCGGCCAGGACAATTCCACGAACCGCCTCCACCTGGACATCAACGAACCGGGCCTGGTCTACGAAACTTCCCTCTTTCTGCCGACCTTTTCGAAGGAGTTCGACGTGCAGTTCTTCCCCGAGAGCGGACACCTGCTCTCCCTGGGTGAGCAGACGGTGGCCTTCAAGGCGATTGCCGCGGGAGGACTGGGGATAGAGGTCGAAGGAAAACTCTTCGACAGCCGGGGAGAGGAAATGACCTCGTTCCAATCGGTCCACAAGGGGATGGGTAGCTTTAGCTTCACCCCGAAATCCGGAGAGCGTTACACGGCCGAAGTGACGGCCGACGGCAAGAGCCTGCGCAAAGAGTTGCCGGCGGTGGAAAGCATCGGGGCGGCCTTGAAAGTGGAGCGGCAGGAGGACGCTTTGCTCTGCACGGTCTCGGCGACCCCCAACCTGAGCCCCTCGTCCTGGAGGCTGGTGGTCCAGTCCCGGGGAAAGATACTTGTGCGGGAAACTATTGCCTCGCACCAGACCACCAAACGCATTCCACTCGACGCGCTGCCCGCAGGCTTGGCTCAAGTGGCCCTGGTGGATACAGTTCAGGGAAGAGTAGTGTGTGAGCGGTTGATCTTCACCCGCTACCTGGATGCAGCCTTCGGAGAGATCGAGACCGACCGGGAGAACTACCGCAAACGCGAAAAGGTCGAAGGCAAATTGGTGGTGCAGGATGCCGAAGGGCGTCCCGTAACGGGCAACTTCGCCCTCTCGGTGACCAACGGACGCCTGGTGCAACAGAATCCCCAGGCGGACAACATCCTATCTAACCTGCAACTGACCTCCGAGCTCAAGGGCTACATCGAGGACCCGGGGTATTACTTCCCGGAAGAACCCGATGAAGAGGTCGCGGCCCACCTGGACCTCTTATTGCTCACGCAAGGGTGGACCCGCTACAACCTGCCCGAGTTGCTGCAAAGCAACTACCCGAAGATCACTTACCCGGTGGAATGGAGCCAGGACTTTACGGGCAAGATCATCGGAGCCTTCGGCAACGCGGTCAAGAACCCGACCCTGAACGTCTTCTCGCTACAAAGCGGCTTTATCAGAAGCTACGCCCTGGAAGACAAAAAGAGCGAGTTCAAGGTCGAGGGCCTCGAGTTCCCCGACAGCACGACTTTCCACTTCCAGGGGGCCAACGAACGGCAATGGAGCCGGGGCGTCGAGTTGCAAGTGGACAGCCTGCCCGCGCCCGGGGTCAAGACCTTCGTGCCGAAAAGGCA
>JAVBNV010000019.1:0-193676 GCA_031551325.1 Alistipes sp. | reverse complement strand
GCAGGAGCAGAGAGCGCTTGCGGTCTTTGCCCTGCCAGGAGGAGGAAGACCGAAGGTCAACCGCTTGGACTTTGCTGAACGAGGAGGAGGAAAACGGGCAGTCTTTTTGCCCGTTAACGCTGACGCACGCTATGCACAGCCACGACCCCCGCTGGTAGGGGTGCTAATTTTTTGATTGCCTTTTTCAACTACCTAACCTGAATAAATATGAAACGGATCCTTCTCTGGGCCCTGGGCTGCCTCTTGCTCGGCCCGGCCAACCAGGCCCTCGCCGGGGGCGTGCAGCTCGACAACGGCACTGTGTACCGCAACGTCACCCTCAAAGAGGGGAAAGTCTACACCGACAGCTTGGCCCTGCACGGGGAGAAATGCAATTTCACCGCCCGCGACGCCCGCGAATTTTCCTTCCGGGCCGGGGGAATCGTCTACGACGGCAATTCGGGCTGGAGCCAGCAGGGAGAAGCACGCCGGACAAAGGATGCGCAGGGAGGAGAGCGCACGGAGATCCGCCTGCGCTCCACCGCAGGCTCTCCCCTGGACGTGGTGCTGGCCTACACGCTCTACCCCGGCAGCCCGGCCATGCGCAAAAGCATCCGTTTCGTGAACGTTTCGCAAAGCGAAGTGACGCTCGAAGCCGTGGAAGTCGAGAAACTGCGCTTCACCAGCAACAATAACGTCCTTTTTTCGAGCTACGGCCGCCAGAAACACTTGAACACCTATTGGGGCGACTGCGACGACGCCCTGGTGATGATGCATGACTACACCCTCGAAGGAGGAGTCCTGCTGGCCAACGAAGCTCCCGGCGTGTTGAAAGGCGTTTCATTCAACACCACCTACCAGGATATCTCGATGGGACTGTCCGGGGAGCGCTCGCAGTACCCTTTCCGAAAATACCTCGCCGCCGGAGCCCAGTGGGAAACCCCCTCCGTGATCACGATGCCCTACCTGCACAGTCCCGATCCCGGGGTGGCCATGAACGGCCCCTTCGCCGAGTTCCAGCTCAACTATTCGGGCTATACGATCTACACCCACCCCGAGCGGCGGCTGACGTTTATGTACAACAACTACGTCCCGTTCAACGACAAGTACGATGCGGGACTGATCCTCGAAGTGGCCGAAGCGGCCGCGGAGTGCGGCCTGCGGGAATTCACCATCGACTGCGGCTGGCACACCTGCCTGCATGCCGACCCGAAAACCTTCTGGATCAACAATTGCGGCGACTGGATCCCCCACCCCGGTAAATTTCCCGACGGCATGAAGCCGGTCTTCGAGAGCATCCGCGCCCTGGGTCTCAAGCCCGGGCTCTGGGTGAGCGTGGCCTCGGCCTCGGAGTGGGCCGAGGTCTTCCGCAGCCATCCCGGATGGCACGTTCAGGATCCGCAGGGAAAGCCCACCAACCTGCACGACCGCAGTAAAAACCTGCGCACCATGTGTTTCGGGACCGATTGGAAAGAGTACATCCGGGAAAAGCTGACCTTTATCGCCCGGGAGTGGGGCGTCCGCTACCTCAAACTCGACCTGGCCGCGGTGACCAGCGCCTACGTCAACGAGACCTCCCGCAGCGGCTGCTACGCCACGGACCATCCGGGGCACAAGGACCACGCAGAATCCTACATCGCCATCTATGAAGCGCTGTTCGGGCTCTTCGATGAACTGCACCGCGAATTCCCCGACCTGTACATCGACTGCACCTACGAAACCGAAGGCAAGATGCAGGCCATCGACTACGCTTTCCGCCGCCACGCCGAAGGCAACTGGCTGACCAACTTCGAGGAACCCTACCCGGTCGGGAATTTCCGCATCCGCAACCTGGCCTGGTGGCGCTCGCCAGCCATGCCCGCCTCCTCGATGCTCATCGGCAACCGCCGGCTGGATACCCCCGAGGCGATCAACGAACTGCGCACCATGCTGGGCACCTTCCCCATCCTGCTGGGCGACCTACGGGCGATCGCTCCCGAAAAGCGCGCCGAGATCAAGCGCTGGAGCGAGTGGATCACCCACCTCAAGGAGCAATACGAATACGACATCTACCGCAACGACCTGCCCGGCTTCGGCGAACCGACCGAGGGGGCTTGGGACGCCTACGCGCGCCTCAACACCGACACCCGCCGCGGCGGCCTGGTGGGCATTTTCCGCCAGGGAGCCCCCGACGACCGGCGCACGGTGCTGATCCCCGGCCTGACGCCCGGGGCCCGCTACGCGGTCAAGGGCGACCCTTCGTCCCCGGATTTCCAGACGGTCTACCTTACGGGCCGCGAATTGGCCGAACGGGGATTCGAGGTGCATATTCCCGAGCGGTATGCCGGACGCCTGTTCGAGATCGAGCAGATTAAATAGAATAAGATACAACCAAACAGAAAGGGCGCCCCGAGGGGCGCCCTTTTTATGAATTGCAGTTTGGTCTATAGAAATGCCAATACCACTTCTTCGAGGCGAGTAACGGAGTAGGGTTTGGAAATAATGTCGTTGCAGCCGCTCTCCAGGGCCCACTGTTGCTCCATGTAGAACGCGTTGGTGGTAATGCCGATGATGGGCACCGAGGCGGACATGGCTCGGATCTTCTGGGTGGCCTCGAGGCCCGAGAGCACCGGCAACTGGATGTTCATCAGAATCAGGTCGGGCTTTTCGAGCACGAAGCGGCCCACGGCCTGTTCGCCGTCGGCGGCCCAGAGGAACTCCACGTCATGGTTTTTGGCGAGATGCTCCCGGATAAACTCAAAATTCTCCTCGCTGTCGTCGGCCACCAGGATTTTCTTGCGGCGGGGGCCCGCCGCCTCGCCCGGCACGTCCTCCGCGGAGGCCGGGGGAGCGTCCTGGCGGTAGGGGATCGTAAAGGAGAAAGCGCTCCCCTCTCCCAAGGTGGATTCGACGGAAATATTCCCTCCGAGGCGTTCGACCAGGCCCTGGCTGATGGCCAGCCCCAGGCCCGTGCCCTGCACGAAGTCGTTGAGTTTCTCGAAGCGCTGGAAGATCGTCCTGACCCGTTCGGGCGGGATGCCGCAGCCGGTGTCGATGACCGAGAAACGCAGGTACTCCTCCTGCTCTTCCACGCGCAGCGTGATGCTGCCCCGGGAGGTGTTTTTGACGGCGTTGGAAAGCAGGTTAAAGAGCACCTGGGTAACCCGCTTTGGGTCGGTGAGTACCCAGATCGGGCGGGAGGGGAACTCGACCCTCAGCTCGACCCCCTCCTGCACCTTAAAGCGGTTGGACTGCTCCACCTCCCGCATCAGGAGGTTGATCTCGGTGTTCTGGAAATTCATCTCGTAGCGGCCCGACTCAATGCGCGAGAGGTCGAGGATGTCGTTGATGAGCTGGAGCAGCAGCTCGCTGTTGGAGCGGATGATGTCCATGTACTCCATTCGGGCCGCGGGGTCCTCCTCCGTGGAGAGCACCTCGGCAAAACCCACGATGGCATTGAGCGGGGTCCGGATCTCGTGGCTCATGTTGGCCAGGAAAGCCGATTTCATGCGGTCGGCCTCCTCGGCCCGGTGCCTCGCGTCGACCAGCTCGCCCATGCGGCGCACGCGGTCGCCGATGTCGTGGATCAGGGCGAAAATCTTGTTGTCTTCGAAGGGCACGATGCGCGCCTCGAAGTAGTATTTGATCTCGCCGATAAGCAGGTAATACTCGATGACCTTCATCTGCCCGGTGTGCAGGCACTCCCGGATGTTGGCCACATAGAGGTCGCTGACTTCCTGGGTGAAGATTGCCCGTCCGCTGGTGCCCAGCAACTCCTCGCGGGGGTGCAACAGCGACATGCCCTCGGGCATGATGATGTCCTGGAAGATGAAATTCTCGTCGAAGACGAAGATAAAGTCGGGCAGGGTGTTGACCAGCTTGCGGTACTGGGTCTCGAGGGCCTCGATCCGCTCCTGCTGCTGGTGCAGGAGGTCCGCCCGGGAGGTGAAGGAGATAAGCCGGACGGGAGTGCCGGGCCCCTGCGTCGGGCAGGAAAACAAATGATCCTCGAGCCACACCTCGCCCTGGGGCCCCACCCGGCGGTAGATCACGGGGGGCTGGACTCCGGGAGAGGCCAGGGCGGCCCGGAGACGCTCCTCGAAAGCCGGCCGGTCCTCGGCATGGACGCTGGAGAGCGAGCCGTCGAGGTCTTTCATCTGCAAGCCGATCCGGTCCAGGCCCAGCGAGAGGGTATAGTCCTGGGAAAACGCCACTTCCCGCTTCTGCGGATCATACTCCCACAAGGCGACCCGGTGGGCCGAAAACAAGGGCGGTAAACAGGAGGAAGCCGATTCTCCGAAACCGAAATCGCCGAGTGGCTTCATCGATGAAAGAAGTGTCATAGGACAAAGAGGCTGGGATTTGTCCAAAGTTAATTAATTTTTTAGTATCCAACGGCTAATCCTCGCATATCGTATCTATTTGTCCGGAGGCTTCCGCAGACAAGCTCCCTCCGGACAAGCGAAGGAAAAGAAAGAGTCTGAAATTGACAAAAAACCCGTATCTTGCTGTATCCCTAAAAACGCTTTGCACCATGAAATCCCCCAAATTCGGCATTTCGACCTCCCTGAGCGACGCCCAGGTCCGCGAAAAACTGGTGCACCAGGGAGCCGCCACGCTCTCCGACGCCGAATTGCTGAGCATCCTGCTCGCCCGGGGCGAGGGAGGGCTCTCGGCCCTGGGTCTGGCCGAACGGCTGCTGGAGGGCACAGGGGGCAGCCTGGTGGCCCTGGGACTCTGCCCGCTCAAGGAGTTGCGCCTGCGTGAAAACCTCGGCGTCAATCGGGCCGTCAGCCTCCTGACCGCGCTGGAACTGGGGCGCCGCTACCGCTCGGAGGAGTCTTCGGCGCGGGAGGCGATCCTCAGTGACCAGGATGTGATCGGAATTTTCCAACCCCAGCTATCCGGCCTTCCCCACGAGGAATTCTGGGTTGTCTACCTCAACGCCGCCAACCGCATCCTCGAAAAAGTCCGCATCAGCCAGGGAGGAGTCTCGGGCACGGTCGTCGATTTCAAGCTGATCGTCAAGCGGGCCCTCGAACAACTGGCCTCCTCCATCGTGCTGGTACACAACCACCCCTCGGGCAACCCCGCCCCCAGCGACTCCGATCGCCGGATCACGCAGCGCCTTCACCGGGGGGCGGCCCTTTTCGACATCCGGGTGCTCGACCACGTCATCGTGACAGCGGGCCGCTGCCACAGTTTTCGAAGTACGGGATTTTTCGAGGAACTTGAACAGGAAGAAAAATAAAAGACCGGCTGGAAAAGCCGGTCTACCTCTGGAAAATGAAGCCTGCGACAGGTGCAGCTCACTCGCCGTTTAATCCGAGTTCTTGAAATAGATTTCTGGCGGCAGCCTGCTCGGCCGTCTTCTTCGAATCGCTCTCACCCTGGCCCCGGGGCTCTTTGTTGAGCATCACGACACTCTGAAAATGAGGATTCTGGGACGTGTAGCGGGCACTGGGCTCGGTCACGAACTCCAGCTCGCACTTGTTCTTCTGGCTCCACTCGATCAGGCGGCTCTTGAAGTCGGTCTCGGTGTGGGTCATGTCGGCCAGGTCGATGTACTGCCGAAACACGGTGTTGATCAGCAGGCGGTTGATGTAATCGTAGCCCTTGTCCAGGTAGATGGCCCCGATGAGGGCCTCGAGGGCGTCGCCGTAGAGGTGCTTCTGATTGAGGCTCACCCCGCCCTGGGCGACGATGTGCCGGTCCAACCCCAGACGCACGGCCAGGTCGTTTAACGTACTGCGACTGACGATCTTGGAACGGAGCTGAGTCAAAAAACCCTCGTCCTTGTGCGGAAATTCGATGAACAAAAAGTCCGAGACGATGGCCTCCATCACCGCGTCGCCCAGGAATTCGAGCCGCTCGTTGTTGATGGGGCTGCCGTCGGGCAACAACAAAGAAGCTGACCGGTGGATCATGGCCAGCTTGTATAGTTCCAGGTTATTCGGCCGGAGGCCGAACAGGGATCGGAGTGCTTTCGAAAAGGCCCGATCGGACGGGTTTTGCCGTCCGAAAAGCGCCTGAAATCGTTCGAACACGTTCGTTTACAGCTTTTTGAAAACCACCGACGAGTTGTGTCCCCCGAAGCCGAAGGTGTTGCTCAGGGCCGTTTGGATGTCCCGTTTCTGGGCCTTGTTGAGCGTCAGGTTGAGCTTGGAGTCGATGGCCGGGTCGAGGTTCTCGTTGTTGATCGTGGGGGGGATGATGCCCCGGGTGACGGCCATGATGCAGGCCAGCGCTTCGATGGCCCCGGCGGCACCCAGCAGGTGGCCGGTCATCGACTTGGTGGCGCTGATGTTGAGCTTGTAGGCGTGCTCCCCGAAGGTGGCCAGGATGCCGTTGATCTCGGCCACGTCGCCCACGGGGGTAGAGGTCCCGTGCGTGTTGACGTAGTCGATGCCGGAAATTTCGAGGCCGGCGTCCTTGATGGCGTCGGTCATCGCCTTGCGGGCCCCCAGGCCTTCGGGATGGGGGGCGGTGAGGTGGTAAGCGTCGGCGCTCATGCCGCCGCCCACGAGTTCGGCGTAGATCTTGGCGCCGCGGGCCTTGGCGTGCTCATACTCTTCGAGGATGAGGGCTCCGGCGCCTTCGCCGATCACGAATCCGTCGCGGTCCACGTCGAAGGGACGCGAAGCCTTGGTCGGCTCGTCATTGCGGGTCGAAAGGGCCTGCATGGAGTTGAACCCGCCCACCCCCGGAGGGTTGATGGCGGCTTCGGAGCCCCCGGTCACGATGATGTCGGCGCGGCCCAGACGGATGTAGGTCAGGGCGTCGATCATGGCGTGGTTGGCCGAGGCGCAGGCCGACACGGTGCAGTAGTTGGGACCGCGCAGGCCGTAACGCATGGAGATGTGCCCGGCGGCCATGTCAGCGATCATTTTCGGTATGAAGAAAGGGCTATATCGGGGGATTAAGCCTCCCTCGACATAGCTCTTTACTTCTTGGTAGAAAGTTTCCAATCCACCTATACCGGAAGCCCAAATAACTCCGGCCATCTCTTTGTCGATCGACTCCAGGTCGAGACCCGAGTCGGTCATGGCCTGTTCGGCGGCGATCAGGGCATACTGAGAGTAGAGGTCGTACTTGCGTACTTCCTTTCGGTCGAAGAAGTTATTCGAGTCGTAACCTTTGAGTTCGCAGGCGAATTTTGTCTTGAAATTCGAAGGGTCGAAATGTGTAATGGGTCCTGCACCGCTCACGCCTTTTTCGAGATTGGAGAAGTACTCTTCAATGCTGTTTCCCAAGGGATTGATCGTACCGATGCCGGTTACAACAACTCTTCTTTGTTCCATAAAACAGGTAAAATTCATTTAACAAAACGGGCCTGCGAGAACCCGTCGGTTCTCAATTTATTTCTTGGCCGAAATGTAGGAAATAGCGTCGCCTACGGTACCGATTTTTTCAGCGTCTTCGTCGGGGATCGAGATTTCGAATTCCTTTTCGAATTCCATGATCAGCTCAACGGTGTCGAGCGAGTCAGCGCCCAGGTCGTTGGTGAAGCTGGCTGCGGGTACTACTTCGGCAGCATCAACGCCGAGTTTGTCAACGATGATTTCTACTACTTTTGATGAAACGTCAGACATAATACTAAAATTTAAAGTTTAACAATTGTTTCCTTTGTATGGTTTCTTGCGAAAAAATTTCTTTAGGCAATTTGTTGCAAAAGTAATACAATTTCCATTAATTTTGAATTTTTGATCGAAATTTTGCCAACACTTCCGCCGACATCCCGCGAATGAGGCCTGAAAATCCGGGCGGAACACCAACAATCGACTGATAATGCACAAGATAGCTATTTTCGCCTCGGGTTCGGGAAGCAATGCCGAAGAGATCATCCGCCATTTTGCCACCGGAGAGCTGGCCCGCGTCGGGCTCGTTCTTTGCAACCGCCCCGGGGCCGGGGTGATCGCCCGGGCCGAAAGCCTGGGGGTCGAAACGGTGCTTTTCGACCGGGACGCCTTTTATGACAGCGACCGCATCGTGACCCTGCTGCGCGAGCGGGGGATCGACTACGTGGTGCTGGCCGGATTCCTCTGGCTGGTGCCCTCCTCGCTCATCGAAGCCTACCGGGGCCGGATCGTCAACATCCACCCCGCCCTGCTGCCCAACTACGGCGGCAAAGGCATGTACGGCGACCGCGTCCACCGGGCGGTGATCGAGGCGGGGGAGCCCGAGAGCGGCATCACCATCCACCTGGTCAACGAGGTCTACGACAGCGGGGCCATCCTGGCCCAATTCACCGTGCCGGTCGCCCCCGGGGATACCCCCGAGACATTGGCCTCCAAAATTCATGCCCTGGAGCACGCCCATTTCCCGGAGGTGATCGAGGCCGAGTTGCGGAAATTGCCTTAAGCTTTTACTCCCAATACAATAAGAGGGGCGGCTGAAATCAGCCGCCCCTCCTTTGGGTATATCTGGAATTACTCCTTCGTTTCAGGCGTGTAATCCATGGCGGCAAACCGCTTGTAGGTGTTGTAGCGCCATTTGGCGTTCTCTTCCGAAGCGGCGAAGAGTTCCTTGGCTTCGGCCGGGAAGGATTTCAGCAGCGAAGTGTAACGCACTTCGCGCATCAGGAAGTCCTGGAACTTGCTCCAATCCGGCTCTTTCGAGTCGAGCGAGAAGGGATTCTTGCCTTGGTCGGCCAGCGTGGGGTTGTAGCGCCACAGCTGCCAGTACCCGCAGGCGACGGCATCCTTGCCCACGGTCTGGGTGCGGGTCATGCCGCCCTTGATGCCGTGGTTGATACAGGGTGCGTAAGCGATCACCAGCGAGGGACCGGGGTAGGCCTCAGCTTCCTTGAGGACGTTGAAGAGCTGGTTCTGGCTGGCGCCGATGGAAACCTGCGCTACATAAACGTAACCGTAGGTCATGGCGATCGCGCCGAGATCTTTCTTGCGGACGCGCTTGCCGGCGGTGGCGAACTTGGCCACGGCGCCCACGGGGGTCGACTTGGAGGACTGGCCGCCGGTGTTGGAGTACACCTCGGTGTCGAGCACCAGGACGTTCACGTTCTCGCCCGAGGCCAGCACATGGTCCAGACCGCCGAAGCCGATGTCGTAGGCCCAGCCGTCGCCCCCGAAGATCCACTGCGAGCGTTTGACCAGGTATTGTTTCAAGGCGAGGATCTCTTTGCAGAGCTCGCAGCCGCAGGCTTCCATCAGGGGCACGACCTTGGCCGTGGCAGCGGCGCTTAGCGTGCTGTCGTCCTTGCCGTCGAGCCACTCCTGCATGGCGGCCTTCACTTCCGCGGAGCAGTCCTTGCACTCGGCGATGCACTGCGTCATCAGCATGGCGATGCGTTCGCGCAGCTTTTCGCTGCCCAGGTGCATCCCCAGGCCGAACTCGGCGTTGTCCTCGAAGAGGGAGTTGGCCCAGGCGGGACCCTGGCCTGCCGCGTTGGTGCAGTAGGGGGTCGAGGGGGCCGAGCCGCCGTAGATCGAGCTACAACCCGTGGCGTTGGCCACCATCATGCGTTCGCCGAAGAGCTGGGTGATCGCCTTGATGTAGGGGGTTTCGCCGCAACCGCCGCAGGCGCCCGAGAATTCGAAGAGGGGCTGTGCGAACTGGCTGTTCTTCATGCTCTTGGTCTTTTCCACCACGGTGTCCTTGTAGCCTACCTTGGTGGTCATGTAGTCCCAGTGTTTCTGTTCGCCCAGCTGGCTTTCCAGGGGTTTCATCTCCAGGGCCTTGGTCTGCGCGGGGCAGACGTCGGCGCAGTTGCTGCAACCGGTACAGTCGAGCGGGGAAATCTGGATGCGGAACTTGTATTCCTTAGTCTGGGCCACCCCTTGCAGGGTTGCGGCGTCGGTCCCGGCGGCTTCCGCATCGGTCAGCAGGAAGGGACGGATCACGGCATGGGGGCAGACATAGGCGCACTGGTTACACTGGATACAGTTTTCGGGCAGCCAATGGGGCACGTTGACGGCGATGCCGCGTTTTTCGTAGGCCGTGGTGCCGTTGTCCCAGGTGCCGTCTTCGCGGCCCAGGAAGGCGCTCACGGGCAGGCTGTCGCCCGCCAGGGCGTTGATCGGGGCGACCACTTTGCTCACGAATTCGGGTACTCCGGCGGTGCTGGCGGCTGCGTCGGCTTTGACGGTCAGCGATGCCCACTCGGCGGGAATCTCGACCTTGATCACTTCGGCGCCCCCCTTGTCCACGGCGGCGTTGTTCATCTTGATGATGTCCTCGCCTTTGGCTCCGTAGGATTTCAGGATGGCTTTCTTCATCTGATCGACAGCCTTGTCGAAGGGAATGACATTGGCGATTTTGAAGAAGGCGCTCTGCATGATGGTGTTCGTGCGGGTGCCCAGGCCGAGGTCTTCGGCGATCTTCGTGGCGTTGATGATGTAGAAATTGATCTTGTTTTCGGCCAGGAATTTCTTCATGGCGTCGGGCAGCGAGGCGAGAGTCGTCTGGGCGTCGTGCACGCTGTTGAGCAGGAAGCTCCCGCCCGGCTTGAGGCCCTTGAGCACGTCGTATTTGTCGACGTACGAAGGCACGTGGCAGGCGACGAAGTCAGGCGTGGTGACCAGGTAAGGCGACGTGATGCGGCTGTCGCCGAAGCGCAGGTGCGAGGAAGTATAGCCCCCCGACTTCTTGGAGTCGTAGGAGAAATAGGCCTGGCAGTATTTGTCGGTCGTTTCGCCGATGATCTTGATCGAGTTCTTGTTGGCGCCCACGGTACCGTCCGAGCCCAGCCCGTAGAAGACGGCTTCGAAGGTGCCCGGCTTGGCCAGGGAGATCTCGGCGCCCACGTTCAGCGACTTGAAGGTCACGTCGTCGACGATGCCCACCGTGAACTGGTTCTTGGGCTCGTTGGCCTTGAGGTTTTCGTACACGGCCACGATCTGGGCCGGGGTGGTGTCCTTCGACGAGAGGCCGTAGCGTCCGCCGATGATCAGCGGCTCGTTGGCCTGGCCGTAGAACACGTCCTTGACATCCAGGTAGAGGGGATCGCCGCCCGCGCCGGGTTCCTTCGTGCGGTCGAGCACGCAGATGCGCTTGACGCTTTTGGGCAGCACCTCCAGGAGGTACTTGGCCGAGAAGGGACGGTAGAGGTGTACGGTGATCAGGCCCATCTTTTCGCCTTTGGCGGAGAGGTAGTCGATCGTTTCCTTGATGGTTTCGGTCACGGAGCCCATGGCCACGACCACCTTGTCGGCATCGGCGGGACCGTAGTAGGTGAAGGGCTTGTACTCGCGGCCGGTGATGGCGCTGATCTGCTTCATGGCTTCGGCGGCCATGTCGGGGATGGCGTCGTAGAAGCGATTCGAAGCCTCGCGGCTCTGGAAGTAGATGTCCGGGTTCTGGGCCGTCCCGCGGGTCACGGGAGCATCCGGATTGAGGGCCCGGCGGCGGAAGGCGGCCAGTTCCTTTTTATCCAACATACCCAGCAGGGCGTCGGCGTCGATCTCCTCGATCTTCTGGATCTCGTGCGAGGTACGGAAGCCGTCGAAGAAGTGCAGGAAAGGCACCCGCGACTTGATCGAGAGGATGTGGGCCAGACCGGCCAGGTCCATTACCTCCTGCACACCCCCGGTAGCCAGCATGGCGAAGCCCGTCTGGCGGGTGGCCATCACGTCCTGGTGGTCGCCGAAGATCGAGAGGGCCTGGGCCGCCAGGGCACGGGCCGACACGTGGAAGACACCCGGCAGCAGTTCGCCGGCGATCTTGTACATGTTGGGAACCATCAGCAGCAAGCCCTGCGATGCGGTGAAGGTCGTGGTCAGCGCCCCGCTCTGGAGCGAGCCGTGCAGCGCACCGGCGGCGCCGGCCTCGGACTGCATTTCCACCACTTTGACAATTTCGCCGAAGGCGTTCTTGCGCCCCTTGGCCGCCCATTCGTCCACGTATTCGGCCATGGTCGAAGAGGGGGTGATCGGGTAAATGGCGGCTACTTCGCTGAACATGTAGGCGATGTGGGCGGCCGCGTAGTTACCGTCGCAGGTAATGAATTTTTTCTGTGCCATCTTCAAAAAATAAGAAAAGGTTTTTATGTGTTTTGTTTCGTTTTTCTCCGCAAAACAATCCCCACAAATAGGGTATTCCATGCAAAGATACGATTTATTCCCGGAAAACCGGGAAAAACACCCCTAATAAATTGGCGAAATTCCCGGCATTGTGTAATTTTGTTCCATGCGTTACCTCCTGCGGCTTGTCGTCTACCTGGGCATTTTCCTGCTCACCTTTTCGGTGGGATCGGTGCTGTTGCTGCGCTTTATTCCCGTCACCGTCACCCCGCTCAAGGTGCTGCGCCTGTTCGAGACCTTTCCCGGGGGGCTGGCCGTGCGTTCCAACTGGGTGCCGCTGGAGGAGATCAGCCCCTCGATGATCCGCGCCGTGGTCGCCACCGAGGACAACCGCTTCGCCGAGCACCGCGGCTTCGACTGGGAAGCCATCCAGCAGGCCATGGAGCGCAACCGCGAAAGCGACCGCCTGCGCGGGGGAAGCACCATCTCTCAGCAAACCGCCAAAAACGTCTTCTGCCTCCCGGCCCGCACCTGGCTGCGCAAGGGGGTCGAAGCCTATTACACCGTGCTGATCGAGCTGGCCTGGGGCAAGCGCCGGATCATGGAGGTCTACCTCAACGTGATCGAGACCGGCCCCGGGATGTACGGCGTGGAAGCCCCGGCCCGCAGGGTCTACGGCAAAACGGCCGCCGAGCTGAATCCCCACGAAGCCTCGATGATCGCCACGGTGCTGCCCAACCCGCTGCGCATGCGCCTGGAAAACCCCTCTTCTTACATGGTCTCCCGCGCCGCCCGCGTACGGGGCATCATGAACCGCCTGCCACCCATAGAACTGTAGAACGACCCCATAAAAACGCAAACGGAGCCTGAAATATTTCAGGCTCCGTTCTGTTTGGCAAGTATTCCTTTTCGGAAAACTTATTTGATGCGTTCATAGTACTCGCGCGTGCGGGTGTCGACCCGGATTTTTTCGCCCGTCTGAATAAAGAGGGGAACCTTGACCGTGGCGCCGGTGTCCACCGTGGCGGGCTTGAGCGAGTTGGTCGAGGCGGTGTCGCCCTTGATGCCGGGCTCGGTATAGGTCACCTCCATGTCGATGATCGGGGGCAGCTCGGCCGACAGGACCTGCTCCTTCTCGGTGTGGAACATCACTTCCACCACCTGGCCTTCGCGCATCAGGTCGGCGTTCTCGATCATGTCTTTGTTGATGACGATCTGCTCGAAGGTCTCCGTGTGCATGAAGTTGCAGCCCATGTCGTCCTCGTAGAGGTACTGGTAGGGGCGGCGCTCCACGCGCACGGGCTCGATCGAGACTCCGGCGGTGAAGGTATTGTCGATGGTACGCCCGTTCTCGAGGTTCTTGAGGCGGGTGCGGACAAAGGCGGGACCCTTGCCGGGTTTGACGTGCTGGAATTCGACGACCACAAAGGTCTTGCCGTTGAACTCGATGCACATGCCGTTTTTCAAATCTGCTGTCGTAGCCATATATTCTCCGGTTTATTTTTTCGTGCCGCAAAAATAGCGATTTTTTCCGGGAAATAAAAATGCTCCATTTATAAGTCTGAATGTCTGCCTATTGACAGGCCCCCGAAAAGAAAAACAACCGCAAAATTTGGCCGCAAAAAATTTTTGCCTTACATTTGTAATAATTCCAATAATGGAATAAATACATTATTATGAAAAATCCATCGGTCGATCCCCGCACACACCTGCTCGAGCACGGCATCCGCCCTTCGGTGCAGCGTTTGGAGATTATGGAGTACCTGCTTACGCACCGCACCCACCCCACCGTGGAGGAAATTTACGAAGCCCTCCACCCGCAGATGCCCACCCTCTCGCGAACCACGGTCTACAACACCCTGGACCTGCTGGCCGCAAAAGGGGCGGTGCAACACATCACCATCGACCCGCGGATGTCGCACTACGACGGGGACGTGTCGCTGCACGGGCACTTCCTGTGCATCGAATGCAAAAAGATCATCGACATCCCCCTCGACTCCCTGCCCGAGGAACTTTATCCGGAAGGGTACGAGGTCTCTTCGGTGCACGTTTACTACCAGGGCAACTGCCCTGCATGCCGGGAAAACGCCTAAAAACCTTTACTTAAAATACTGAAAAACATGAACAAGAAATTCATCTGTACCGTCTGCGGTTACATCCACGAAGGCCCGGAAGCCCCCGAAGCCTGCCCCCAGTGCAAACAACCCCGTTCGAAATTCAAAGAATACGAAGCTCCTGCGGCCGGGGCGATGGCCTGGGCCGACGAACACCGCCTGGGCGTGGCCCAGGGCGTGGACGCCGAAGTGCTGGACGGACTCAAGGCCCACTTTATGGGCGAATGCACCGAAGTGGGCATGTACCTGGCCATGAGCCGCCAGGCCGACCGCGAAGGCTATCCCGAGATCGCCGAGGCGTTTAAGCGCTACGCCTGGGAAGAGGCCGAGCACGCCGCCAAGTTCGCCGAACTGCTGGGCGAAGTGGTCTGGGACACCCGCACCAACGTCAAGGCCCGTATGGAAGCCGAGTGCGGCGCCTGCGAGGACAAAAAGCGCATCGCCACCCTGGCCAAGCAGCACAACCTGGACGCCATCCACGACACGGTGCACGAAATGTGCAAAGACGAAGCCCGCCACGGGGCAGGTTTTCAGGGCCTATACAAACGCTTCTTCCAATAGGCTGCACATATCGCACGCCATATTTTCCTCATCCTCCTGCGCTCAAATCCTCACGTACATTAAGTACGCTCCGGTTTGATGCTCGGACGATAAGCAAAATCTGACGCACGCTATGCACAGCCGGTCGCGACCCCGACCGTTGGGGTGCCAATCATTTTCACAAGAGAGGTCCTTTTGCTGGACCTCTCTTTTTTATTACTTTTGACACATGCGCATCGAGATCGACGACCAATCGGGATTCTGCTTCGGGGTGGTCAAGGCCATCACCAAAGCCGAGGAATCGCTCCGCCAGGGGGAAAAAGTTTTTTCCCTGGGCGACATCGTGCACAACCGGGTGGAGGTGCAGCGGCTGGGCGAACTGGGCTTGGAGACCGTCTCCCGGGAGGCCCTCCCCTCGCTCTCAGGACGCACGGTGCTGATCCGCGCCCACGGGGAACCTCCTTCGACCTACGCCACGGCCGAGCAATACGGCATCCGAATCATCGACGCCACCTGCCCCGTGGTGGCCAAGCTTCAGCGTCTGGTGGTCGAAGCCCACGAGAAAATGAAAGCCTGCGGGGGCCAGGTAGTGATCCTGGGCAAGCGAGGCCACGCCGAGGTGGTGGGCCTGACCGGCCAAGTGGACGGGGACGCCCTGGTAGTAGAAGAGCCCGAAGACCTCGATTCGATCGATTTTACGAGACCCATTTACCTGCTTTCGCAGACCACCCAGAGCCTCGCCCTTTTCGAAAAGATCGGAAAAATCATCCTGGAAAGAGCCTCCAACCCGGGGGCCGTCACGCTCCACGACACCATCTGCCGCCAGGTCTCCAACCGCACGCCCCACCTCAAGGCCTTCGCCGCACGCTTCGACGTGGTGGTCTTCGTCTCGGGCAAAAAAAGCTCGAACGGCAAAGTTCTCTACCAGAACTGCCTGGAGGCCAACCCCCACAGCTACAACATCGAGGACGAGCAGGAATTGCGGCCCGAGTGGTTCGCCGGAGCCCGCTCGGTGGGCATCTGCGGCGCCACCTCCACGCCCAAGTGGTTGATGCAGCGGGTCGCCGCCAGGATCGAGGCGATGGGGAAAAAATAACCGTCCTGTCCGCAATCTTATTAGCACCCCTACCGTGCACAACGCAGCTGTGCATAGCGTGCGTCAGATTTTGCTTATCGTCCGAGCATCAAACCGGAGCATACTTGAAGTATGTGAGGATTTGAGCGCAGGAGGATAAGTGAAATATGGCGTGCGATATGTGCAGCCGACCCAAGAGGTAGGTATATATCAAAAGGAACAGCCCGCAATTGCGGGCTGTTCCTTTTGATATATACCGGAAGCGCCTATTCAGCGGCGGCTTCGCTCTGAGACGCCTTAGCCATCATCTCGTTGTAGCTTTCGAGCGAGCCCACCAGCATGTTCGCGTAGTCGCGCGAACCCGTACCGGCCGGGATCAGGTGGCCGCAGATGATGTTTTCCTTGAGTTTTTCCAAGGGGTCGGTCTTGCCCATGATGGTGGCTTCGTTCAGCACCTTGGTGGTTTCCTGGAACGAGGCGGCCGCCATGAAGCTGCTGGTTTGCAGCGCGGCGCGGGTAATACCCTGCAACACCTGGTTGGAGGTGGCGGGGATCACGTCGCGGGTTTCCACCAGGCGCTGGTCCTTGCGTTTGAGGATCGAGTTCTCGTCCCTCAAGCGGCGCACGGTGACGATCATACCGGCCTTCAGGCTGGCCGAATCGCCGGCCTCGGTCACCACCACCTTGTCGTACAGGTCGTCGTTGACCTCCATGAATTCCCACTTGTCGACCACCTGCTCCTCGAGGAAGCGGGTGTCGCCCGGATCCTGGATCTGCACCTTGTTCATCATCTGGCGCACGATCACTTCGAAGTGCTTGTCGTTGATCTTCACGCCCTGCATGCGGTACACCTCCTGGACCTCGTTGACGATGTACTCCTGGACCTTCGTGGGGCCCTGGATCGAGAGGATGTCGTTGGGGGTGATGGCGCCGTCCGAAAGCGGCATCCCGGCGCGCACGTAGTCGTTCTCCTGCACCAGGATCTGGCGCGAGAGGGGGACCAGGTAGCGTTTTTCATCGCCCAGCTTGGAGGTGATGATGATCTCGCGGTTCCCGCGCTTGATCTTGCCGAAGGATACTTCACCGTCGATTTCCGACACCACGGCCGGGTTGGACGGGTTGCGGGCCTCGAAGAGCTCCGTGACGCGGGGCAGACCCCCGGTGCTGTCCCCGGCGCTGCCGATGGCACGCGGAATCTTAATGAGGATTTCCCCGGCCTTGATGGCGGCGTTCTCCTTGACCACGATGTGGGCGCCCACGGGCAGGTTGTATTGCTTCTGCTCTTCGCCCTTCTTGTCGAGGACCTTGATGACCGGGTTCTTGGTCTTGTCCTTCGAGTCGATGATCACCTTTTCGCGGAAGCCGGTCTGTTCGTCGAATTCCTCGCGGTAGGTGATGTTCTCGAGCACGTTCTCGAAGCCGATCTTCCCGTCGTATTCGGAGATGATGACCGCGTTGTAGGGGTCCCACTCGCAGATCATATCGCCCTTGGCGACCGTATCGCCGTCCGCTTTGTAGAGCGTCGAGCCGTACTGGAGGTTATGCGTGTAGAGCACCGCGTCGGTGTTGGGGTCGATGATGCGCATTTCCGAGAGGCGGCTGATGACCACGTTGATCTCCCGGCCGGTCTCGTCCTTGCTCTTGACCACGCGCAGGTCGTCGATCTCCAGGCGGCCGTCGTAGCGCGAGATGACGCTGTTGTCGGTCGTGACGCCCCCGGCAACCCCCCCGACGTGGAACGTCCGCAGGGTCAGCTGGGTACCCGGTTCACCGATGGACTGGGCGGCGATCACGCCGACCACTTCGCCCTTCTGGACCATGCGGCCCGTGGCCAGGTTGCGGCCGTAGCACTTGGCGCAAACCCCTTTGCGGGATTCGCAGGTAAGCACCGAACGGATTTCAACCGATTCCAGGCCCGAGGTTTCGATGGCCGCGGCGACCGATTCCGAAATCTCTCCGCCCGCGGGAACGATCACGTCGCCCGTGTGGGGGTGGATCACATCGTGCACCGCCGTGCGGCCCAGGATGCGTTCGTAGAGGGTCTGTACCACGTCCTCGTTGCGCTTGATGGCCGTAGCCGTCAGTCCGCGCAGAGTGCCGCAGTCGGGTTCGTTGATGACCACGTCCTGGGCCACGTCCACCAGACGGCGGGTGAGGTACCCGGCGTCGGCGGTCTTGAGGGCCGTATCGGCCAGACCCTTACGGGCACCGTGGGTGGAGATGAAGTACTCGAGTACCGAGAGGCCCTCCTTGAAGTTCGAGAGGATGGGGTTCTCGATGACCTGGCCCCCTTCGGCCCCCGATTTCTGCGGTTTGGCCATCAGACCACGCATCCCGGAGAGCTGGCGGATCTGTTCTTTCGAACCGCGGGCCCCCGAGTCGAGCATCATGTAGACCGGGTTGAAGCCGTCCATGTCGGAGGTCAGGTGATCCAGCACCGTCTTGGTGAGCTTCATGTTGATATTGGTCCAGATGTCGATGATCTGGTTGTAGCGTTCGTTGTTGGTGATAAGCCCCATGTTGTAGCTCTCCATCACCTCGTCCACGCGCTCGTAGCCCTCCTGGACCAGCTTGTCCTTCTCGGCGGGCACGATCACGGCGTCCAGGTTGAACGACAGACCGCCCTTGAAGGCCATGTTGTAGCCCAGCGACTTGATGTCGTCGAGGAAAGCGGCGGCTTTGTCGGCCCCGGCCTTCTTCATCACCAGGGAGATGATGTCGCGCAGCGAACGCTTGGTGAGCACTTCGTTCAGGTAGCCCACCTCGGCGGGAACGACCTGGTTGAAGAGGATGCGGCCGATGGTCGTGTCCACGAGCTTGCGCACGGGGGCGTCGTTCTCGTCGATCGTGTCGACCATCACCTTCACCTTGGCGTGCAGGTCGGCGCGGTTCTCGTTGTAGGCGATGATCGCCTCCTCGGGACCGTAGAAATTAAGGCCTTCGCCCTGGGCGCCCTTGCGTTCCTTGGTGATGTAATACAACCCGAGGACCATGTCCTGCGAGGGCACCGTGATGGGGGCCCCGTTGGCCGGGTTGAGGATGTTGTGCGAGCCGAGCATCAGCAACTGGGCTTCCAGGATGGCGGCGTTGCCCAGGGGCAAGTGGACGGCCATCTGGTCGCCGTCGAAGTCGGCGTTGAAGGCGGTACAGGCCAGCGGGTGCAGCTGCAGGGCCTTGCCCTCGATGAGCTTGGGCTGGAAAGCCTGGATCCCGAGGCGGTGCAGGGTCGGGGCGCGGTTCATCAGCACGGGGTGGCCCTTGATGACGTTTTCGAGGATGTCCCAGATGACGGGGTCCTTGCGGTCGATGATCTTCTTGGCCGACTTGACGGTCTTGACGATCCCGCGTTCGATCAGCTTGCGGATCACGAAGGGCTTGAACAGCTCGGCGGCCATGTCCTTCGGAATCCCCATTTCGTGCATCCTGAGCTCGGGGCCCACGACGATTACCGAACGGGCCGAGTAGTCGACGCGCTTGCCCAGCAGGTTCTGGCGGAAGCGGCCCTGTTTCCCCTTGAGACTGTCCGAGAGGGACTTCAGGGGGCGGTTCGATTCGGTCTTGACGGCGTTGCTCTTGCGCGAGTTGTCGAACAGCGAGTCGACGGCCTCCTGGAGCATGCGCTTTTCGTTGCGCAGGATCACGTCCGGGGCCTTGATCTCGATGAGTCGTTTGAGGCGGTTGTTGCGGATGATCACCCGGCGGTAGAGGTCGTTGAGGTCCGAGGTGGCGAAGCGGCCCCCGTCCAGGGGTACCAGCGGACGCAGCTCGGGCGGGATCACGGGGATCACCTTGAGGATCATCCATTCGGGCTTGTTCACCTCGCGCGAGTCGCGGAAGGCTTCCACCACGTGCAGACGCTTGAGCGCTTCGGCCTTACGCTGCTGCGAAGTCTCGGTGCCGGCCTTGTGGCGCAGCGAGTAGGAGAGTTCGTCCAGGTCCACCCGCTGGAGCAGGGTGTAGATGGCCTCGGCACCCATCTGGGCGATGAACTTGTTGGGGTCCGAATCGTCCAGTTGCTGGTTGCCCTTGGGCAGTTCGGCCAGCAGGTCGAGGTATTCCTTTTCGGCCAGCAGGTCCAGGTCCGAAACGCCGCTGACGGCGGCCGCACCGGCCTGAACGACCACGTAGCGTTCGTAGTAGACGACCGCTTCGAGCTTCTTGGTCGGGATACCCAACAGGTAACCGATCTTGCTGGGCAGCGAGCGGAAGTACCAGATGTGGGCCACGGGAACCACCAGGGAGATGTGCCCGGTGCGTTCGCGGCGCACCTTCTTCTCGGTCACTTCCACCCCGCAGCGGTCGCAGACGATCCCCTTGTAGCGGATGCGCTTGTACTTCCCGCAATGGCATTCGAAGTCCTTGACCGGGCCGAAAATCCGTTCGCAGAACAAGCCGTCGCGTTCGGGTTTGTAGGTCCGGTAGTTAATGGTCTCGGGTTTGAGCACTTCGCCGCTCGAATTTTCGAGAATTTCCTCCGGAGAGGCCAGACCGATCGAGATTTTGGAGAAGCTGCTCTGTGCCTTGTTGTCTTTCTTGAATGACATATTTTTTCCTTTTTACTAAATCTTCACCAGTGCCGGATCTAATTCCCGGCGTTTTTCGAGACAGGACCGCTTTTTAGAAATTTCGACCGACTTGTGCCAGTCTCCCACCTCTACGGCCCCCCGGCCCCTAGTTCAGCTTGATGCTGATGGCCAGACCCCGCAGCTCGTGCAGCAGCACGTTGAGCGATTCGGGAATCCCCGGCGCGGGCATGTTGTCGCCCTTGACGATGGCTTCGTAGGCCTTGGCGCGGCCCATCACGTCGTCGGACTTGATGGTCAGGATCTCCTGGAGGATGTTGGCGGCCCCGAAGGCTTCGAGCGCCCACACTTCCATTTCCCCGAAGCGCTGGCCCCCGAACTGCGCCTTACCGCCCAGCGGCTGCTGGGTGATCAGCGAGTACGGACCGATCGAACGGGCGTGCATCTTGTCGTCGACCATGTGGCCCAACTTGAGCATGTAGATCACACCCACCGTAGCCGGCTGGTGGAACCGCTCGCCGGTACCCCCGTCGTAGAGGTAGGTACGGCCGCTGTGCGGGATCTTGGCCTGGGCGGCGTAGTCGTTGATCTGGTCGAGCGTGGCGCCGTCGAAGATCGGAGTGGCGAATTTCATGCCCAGCTCCTTGCCGGCCCAACCCAGCACGGTCTCGTAGATCTGACCCAGGTTCATACGCGAAGGCACGCCCAGCGGGTTGAGCACGATGTCCACGATGGACCCGTCCTCGAGGAAGGGCATGTCCTCGTCGCGGACGACCTTGGCCACGATCCCCTTGTTCCCGTGGCGTCCGGCCATCTTGTCGCCCACACGCAACTTGCGTTTCTTGGCGATGTAGACCTTGGCCAGCTGGATGATGCCCGTGGGCAGTTCGTCCCCGTTGGTGAGGTTGTATTTCTCGCGTTTGAGCGCCGCGTCGGCCTCTTTGTACTTGATCGTGTAGTTGTTGATGGCACGTTCGATCAGCGCGTCGCGGTGGGCGTCACCGGTCCATTTGTCGGTCGTAATATTCAAAAAGTCCAGTTCGCCCAGGAGTTTCTGGGTGAAGCGGGTCCCCTTGGTGACGATCTCCACGCCGAAGTAGTCGCGCACGCCGGCGGCGGTTTTCTCCTTGATGAGCACCCAGAGCTTTTCGATCAGCTTCTGGCGCAGCTCCGAGGCTTGCTGGGCGAAGGCGTTGTCCATCTTCTCGAGCTGGGCTTTTTCGGCCGACTTGCTCTTCTTGGAGTCCTTTCCGGCCCGGCTGAAGAGTTTCTTGTCGACCACCACCCCGAAGAGCGAGGGCTGTGCCTTGAGCGAAGCGTCCTTGACGTCCCCGGCCTTGTCGCCGAAGATGGCCCGCAGGAGTTTCTCCTCGGGCGAGGGATCGCTCTCCCCTTTCGGGGTGATCTTCCCGATGAGGATGTCCCCCGGGATGACGTTGGCGCCGATGCGGATGATCCCGTTCTCGTCGAGGTCCTTGGTGGCCTCCTCGCTGACGTTGGGGATGTCCGAGGTGAGTTCCTCGACCCCGCGTTTGGTGTCGCGCACCTCCATGATGTACTCGTCGACGTGCACCGAAGTGAAGACGTCGTCACGCAGCAGGCGTTCCGAGATCACGATGGCGTCCTCGAAGTTATACCCTTTCCAGGGCATGAAGGCCACCTTGAGGTTGCGTCCCAGGGCCAGTTCCCCGGCCTGGGTCGAATAGCCCTCGGTGAGGATCTGCCCGCGGGTGACCCGGTCGCCCTGGCGAACCACCGGCATGAGGGTCATCGAGGTGCTCTGGTTGGTCTTGCGGTAGCGGGGGAGGGTGTAGGTGGTCACTTCGGGATCGAAGCTCACCAGTTTTTCCTCCTCCGAGAGTTCGTATTTGATCTGTATCTGCTGGGCGTCCGAGAAAACCACTTCCCCTTCGCCTTCGGCGGTGATCTGGATGCGGCTGTCCTGGATCATGTCCTTTTCCAGGCCGGTTCCCACGATGGGCGACTCGGGAGTCACCAGGGGCACGGCCTGACGCATCATGTTCGAGCCCATCAGCGCGCGGTTGGCGTCGTCGTGCTCGAGGAAAGGGATCAGGCTGGCCGCGATCGCGGCGATCTGGTTCGGGGCCACGTCCATCAGGTCGACCTCCTTGGAGGTGACCACCGGGTAGTCGGCTTCGTAGCGCGACTTGATCTTGTCGGGGCGCAGGAAGTTGCCCTTGTCGTCCAGCGGGGCGTTGGCCTGAGCCACCACCAGGTCTTCCTCCTCCTCGGCGCTGTAGTATTCGATGTCGTCGTTCTTGAGGTCCACGATCCCCTCCGTTACCTTGCGGTAGGGGGTCTCGATAAAGCCCATTTCGCTGATCTTGGCGAACACGCACAGCGAGCTGATCAGACCGATGTTGGGGCCTTCCGGCGTTTCGATCGGGCAGAGCCGTCCGTAGTGGGTGTAGTGCACGTCACGCACCTCGAAGCCGGCCCGCTCGCGGGAGAGACCGCCCGGGCCCAGGGCCGAGAGGCGGCGCTTGTGGGTCATTTCGGCCAGCGGGTTGGTCTGGTCCATGAACTGCGAGAGCTGGTTGGTCCCGAAGAACGAGTTGATCACCGACGAGAGGGTCTTGGCGTTGATCAGATCCACCGGGGTGAAGACCTCGTTGTCGCGGACGTTCATCCGCTCGCGGATCGTCCGGGCCATGCGCACGAAGCCCACGCTGAACTGGTTGGCCAACTGCTCGCCCACCGTGCGCACACGGCGGTTCGAGAGGTGGTCGATGTCATCCACGTCGGTCTTGGAGTTGATCAGCGAGATCAGGTACTTGATGATGTGGATCATGTCCTCGCGGGTGAGGATACGCACCTCCGAGGAGATGTCCAGGCCCAGCTTCTTGTTGATGCGGAAGCGGCCCACATCGCCCAGGTCGTAGCGCTTGTCCGAGAAGAACAACTTCTCGATCACGTCGCGGGCCGTGGCCTCATCGGGCGGCTCGGAGTTGCGCAGCTGGCGGTAAATATAAACGACTGCCTCCTTTTCGGAGTTGCAGGGGTCTTTCTGGAGGGTGTTGTAAACGATCGAGAAGTCGACGCTGTTCTGGCTCTCCTTGTGGATCAGGATGCTCTTGGCGCCCGATTCGGCGATCTCGTCGATGTGGCGTTCCTCGAGCACGGTTTCGCGGTCGATGATGATCTCGTTACGTTCGATCGAGACCACCTCGCCGGTGTCCTCGTCCACGAAGTCTTCCACCCAGGTCTTCAGCACGCGGGCGGCCAGGCGCTGGCCCACCACCTTCTTGAGGTTGGTTTTGCTCACCTTCACCTCTTCGGCCAGGTCGAAGATCTCCAGGATCTCGCGGTCGCTTTCGAAGCCGATGGCGCGCAGCAGCGTCGTCACGGGCAGCTTCTTCTTGCGGTCGATGTAGGCGTACATCACGTTGTTGATGTCCGTGGCGAACTCGATCCACGATCCCTTGAAGGGGATGATGCGGGCCGAGTAGAGCTTCGTGCCGTTGGTGTGGATGCTCTGGCCGAAGAAGACGCCGGGCGAACGGTGCAGCTGCGAGACGATCACGCGTTCGGCACCGTTGATGACGAAGGTACCCCGGGGGGTCATATAGGGGATGGTACCGAAATAGACGTCCTGCACGACGGTGTCGAAATCCTCGTGCTCGGGGTCGGTACAGTATAATTTGAGTTTGGCCTTCAGCGGTACGCTGTAGGTGAGGCCCCGCTCCAGGCACTCTTCGATGGAGTAGCGGGGAGGGTCCACATAATAATCGATGAATTCGAGGACGAAGTTATTCCGCGTATCGGTAATCGGAAAATTCTCCATGAATACCTTATACAACCCTTCGTTTTTACGGTTTTCGGCCGTAGTGTCCAGTTGGAAGAAGTCTTGGAATGATTTGAGCTGTACCTCCAACAGATCGGGATAGGGCATCCTGTTGGTTACCGAGGAGAAGCTAATGCGTTGATTATCTCTTTTTTCGGACATTGGATCCAATGATTAAGGTGAAGACCGGAATGGTGTTGCTACCGGATTTTTAGAAAGAGGAACGGTTTTCGACAAGTTTCTTCTCAGAACTTGTCCCGGCACTTCTCTCCTCCCCCGGCCTTAGGCCCCGAAAACGACTTGTCGCTTCCGGCACCCGGGTGCGGCCCTGTTGCGGGCGGGCCTTCCCGTATGGCAGAACCGGGGCAAAAACGCCCCCATGTCGCATGGAGGCCCAGTTTCCCGATTCTAAACGAAGAAAAGGTATAGAGCCTACCGCGTAGGCTCTACACCTGTTAGGGGTTGAAGCTAAGTGGGATTACTTAAGCTCAACGTCAGCACCAGCTTCTTCGAGCTGAGATTTGATCTGTTCGGCTTCTTCTTTGGATACGCCTTCTTTGATGGCTTTGGGGGCGCCGTCCACCAGGTCCTTGGCTTCTTTGAGGCCCAGGGCGGTGATGTCTTTGACGACCTTAACCACCTGCAGTTTGGCCTGACCGGCGGAAGTAAGAATCACATCGAAAGTCGATTTTTCAGCAGCGGCGGTTTCGCCACCGGCAGCGGGAGCAGCGGCAACGGCAACAGCAGCAGCAGCGGGCTCAATTCCGTATTCGTCTTTCAGAATACCAGCAAGTTCGTTTACTTCTTTAACTGTCAGGTTTACCAACTCTTCAGCTAATTTTTTGATATCGGCCATGATTATGTAAAGATTTTAAAGTGTTTGTTAGACGTTTGTTTGGGGTCAATCCTAAAACTCGTTCCGATCCGGGGCCACTTAAGAAAACTCCGGGGAGCCGGACGCGATTTAGGCGTTTCTCGATTCGAGGGTCTTGACCAAACCCGCGATCTTCTGTCCCCCGGACGCTTGCAGCGCCGAGATGACATTCTTCGCCGGAGACTGCAGCAGCCCGACGCTGTCGCCAATAAGCTCTTCACGAGACTTGATGTTGACCAGATCCTTCAAGGCATTGTCACCCAGGTAGACGCATTGTTCTACGTAGGCGGCCTTCAAGGTGGGGCGGTCCGCTTTCTTGCGGAATTCCTCGATCAACTTGGCAGGAGCTTTACCGGCGTTGGAGAACATCACGGCCGTCACCCCTTTGAGGGCGGGCATGAGTTCTTCGTCGGCTTTGCCAACCTGTTCAAGCGCTTTGATGAAAAGGGTATTCTTTACCACCATCAGGCTTACGTTCTGCTCGAAGCACAGACGGCGCAGACGGGCGGTCTGCTCTGCGTTCAAGGAGGAGGTATCCGTGAGGTAGAAGTGAGAGAATTCCTGCAGCTTATCGGCTAACGTGTTAATAATAACTGTTTTTTCTTCCCTGTTCATGGTTCGAATTGTTATTTGTTATCAACCGATTTGGGATCTACCGCTAAGCCGGGGCTCATTGTAGTCGAAACGAAAATGCTTTTCACATACGTTCCTTTAGCAGCCGTCGGTTTGAGTTTATTGATCATGTTCATAAACTCTTTGGCGTTTTCGGTGATCTGGTCAGCCGTGAAGCTTACCATACCGATGCGGGAGTGAACGATACCGAACTTATCGACTTTAAAGTCGATCTTCCCGGCTTTCACTTCCGTGACCGCTTTTCCGACTTCCATAGTTACCGTACCCGTTTTGGGGTTGGGCATCAGGCCACGAGGACCCAGGATGCGCCCGAGGGCACCCACCTTAGCCATGACATTGGGCGTGGTGATGATCACGTCCACATCCGTCCAGCCGCCTTTGATTTTTTCGATGTAGTCGTCCAGACCTACAAAATCGGCGCCGGCCTCTTTGGCTTCGGTCTCCTTTTCGGGAGTACAGAGCACCAACACGCGGGCCACCTTACCGGTACCGTGGGGAAGGGTTACCACCCCCCGGACCATCTGGTTGGCTTTGCGCGGGTCAACCCCAAGGCGCACGTCCAGATCAACGGAAGCATCGAATTTCGTAAAGGTAATTTCCTTCAGAAGTGCTGCCGCCTCGCTGAGCTTGTATACCTTGTTGGGTTCAACCTTAGCCAGTGCTATTTTTCTGTTTTTGGTCAGCTTACTCATGTTCAGTAATTTTTTCGGCAATTACACATTAGGAAATTCACCAACGACATGGATCCCCATGCTCCGGGCCGTGCCAGCAACCATACGCATCGCGGCCTCCAGGGTAAAACAGTTCATATCGGGCATCTTGTCCTGGGCGATCGCTTTGACCTGATCCCACGTGACTTCCCCTACCTTTTTGCGGTTGGGTTCGGCTGATCCTGACTGTACCTTGGCGGCGTCTTTGAGTTGTACGGCTACGGGCGGTTGTTTGATGATGAAGTCGAACGACTTATCGCCGTAGACGGTGATAATCACCGGCAACACTTTCCCTGCCTTGTCCTGGGTGCGCGCGTTGAACTGCTTGCAGAAGTCCATGATATTGACTCCCTTGGCACCTAACGCGGGACCTACCGGGGGCGAAGGATTGGCGGCACCACCTTTGATCTGCAATTTGATTAATGCAGCAACCTCTTTTGCCATAATTTTCCTTGGTTTTTATTCTTTTTCAACTTGCATGAAGCTCAACTCCATAGGAGTCTTGCGCCCGAATATCTTCACCGAAACGGTCAGTTTCTTGCGTTCGTTGTCCACCGCCTCGATGGTGCCCGAGAAGCTTGAGAACGGGCCATCGGTAACTTTGACGGTTTCTCCGACGAAGAAAGGAACTTCGTTCTGCTCTTCACTCTCGCTCAGTTCGTCGACACGGCCTAAAATGCGGCTGATTTCCTGCGGGCGTAGAGGGGTCGCCTGCATGGAAGACGCTTTGGTGTCTCCGAGGAAGCCTAAGACGTTGGGAGTGTTGCGGAGGATAAACGGGATTTCTCCGACCAGGGCCGCCTCAACGAGGACGTATCCCGGGAAAGAGACCTTCTCCTTACTGATTTTTTTACCGTTGCGTATCTGGTAAATTTTCTCGGTAGGGATCAGAACTTGGGAGATATAGTCTTCGAGGTGGCGGTTGCGTACTTCGGATTCGATGTACTCCTTCACCTTTTTTTCCTTACCTCCGATGGCACGCACGACGTACCACTGTTTCTGCTCTTTTTCGCTCATCTTTATAGAATTCTAAAGCTGAGGAATTAGTAAAGAATGCTGTATATCGCTTTCATCACGTTCTCGAAAGCCAGGTCCATCACCAGCACCACGATCGCAAAGATCAGCGAAGTGACCATCACGATCACCGCCGACGAGGAAAGTTGGTTCATCGAAGGCCACGAGACCTTGTGCACGAGTTCGGAATAAGCTTCCTTGGCGTAATTGACGATTTTCATATCCGGATGTTTTTCTATTGTCTTGCATCTACCCCGCCTTCCTTAAGCGGCGGGGATTTTTCGAAAGAGCCTTGCGGCACCTTTTCCTTGCGCGGCCCGGAGTTTCCGGCCCGGCCCTGGCACGAGTGGAGAGATTCGAACTCCCATCAACGGTTTTGGAGACCGCTATTCTACCCTTGAACTACACTCGTAAAAAGCAGTGCGCACAGAGGGCGCACTGCTGAAAATAGATAAGTCTTATTCGACGATCTTGGTGATCTGACCGGCACCTACGGTACGGCCGCCTTCGCGGATGGCGAAGCGCAGACCCACGTTCAGGGCCACCGGGTAGATCAGTTCCACGGTGATGGTGATGTTGTCACCGGGCATTACCATGTCCACACCGGCGGGCAGGGTCATTTCCCCGGTCACGTCCAGCGTGCGCAGGTAGAACTGCGGACGGTACTTGTTGTGGAAGGGAGTGTGGCGGCCGCCTTCTTCCTTCTTCAGGATGTAGACTTCGGCTTCGAACTTGGTGTGCGGGGTGATCGAACCGGGTTTGGCCACAACCATACCGCGTTTTACGTCCTTCTTGTCCAGACCGCGCATCAGCAGACCTACGTTGTCGCCGGCTTCGCCCGAGTCGAGCAGCTTGCGGAACATTTCCACACCGGTACAGGTCGAGGTGATGGGCTTTTCGCCTTTTTCCTGCAGACCTACGATTTCAACGGGCTCACCTACTTTGATGACACCGGTTTCGATACGGCCCGTAACAACGGTACCGCGGCCGGTGATCGAGAATACGTCCTCGACGGGCATCAGGAAGGGTTTTTCGTTTTCGCGGGGGGGCAGCGGAATGTAGGTATCCACAGCGTCCATGAGCTCCATGATCTTGTCTTCCCAGGTGGCTTCGCCGTTGAGGCCGCCGAGGGCGGAACCGCGGATGATGGGGGCGTTGTCGCCGTCGAAGTTGTACTTGCTGAGCAGGTCGCGTACTTCGAGTTCAACCAGGTCGAGCATTTCGGGGTCGTCGACCATGTCGCACTTGTTCAGGAACACAACGATCTTCGGTACGTTCACCTGGCGGGCCAGCAGCACGTGCTCGTTGGTCTGGGGCATGGGACCGTCCGTAGCGGCAACCACCAGGATAGCACCGTCCATCTGGGCGGCACCCGTTACCATGTTCTTCACATAGTCGGCGTGACCCGGGCAGTCGACGTGGGCGTAGTGGCGGTTGGCGGTCTGGTACTCTACGTGAGAGGTGTTGATGGTGATACCGCGTTCCTTTTCTTCGGGAGCGTTGTCGATCGAGTCGAACGAACGGAGCTCGGAGAGGCCTCTCTTAGCCAGTACGGTGGTGATTGCAGCGGTAAGGGTGGTCTTACCGTGGTCTACGTGTCCGATGGTACCGACGTTCACGTGCGGTTTGGACCGGTCAAATTTTTCTTTTGCCATGGTTGAAAATTATTTAAGATTAGTTGTCAATTATTTTGTAATTCTTTTTGGCCTCTCTTGGAGCGGAAGACGAGGTTCGAACTCGCGACCCTTAGCTTGGAAGGCTAATGCTCTACCAACTGAGCTACTTCCGCAAAATGTTGTTGCTTCTTAAAAGAACGTCTCGTTTCCTGTTACCTCCCTACGCTTTTCCCGCACCACGCTTCGCGTGACAGCGGGCTCCGGTCGGTGAGCTCGGCCGTCCTTCAGGACGACCTCGGTTGGAAGGCTAATGCTCTACCAACTGAGCTACTTCCGCAAATATTTCTTCTTACAATGAACGTCTTGCCTTTCTCGTCTCTGAGCGGAAAACGAGACTCGAACTCGCGACCCTTAGCTTGGGAAGCTAATGCTCTACCAACTGAGCTATTTCCGCTTGTACCTTATAATAAAGAGCGTTGCTTCTTTATGTCCGGCCGGGTGGGGAGAGCAGGATTCGAACCTACGAAGACGAAAGTCAGCAGATTTACAGTCTGCCCCAGTTGGCCGCTTTGGTATCTCCCCTAATTCTAAGAACTTCTTTTGTTGCTCGGGCCCCGGGATTAACTTCGGCCTGCTTTGCAGGCCTCGTTTTTCCCTTTGGGGGAGGCTTTCACCGCAAAAAATCCGAATCTCCTTCGGAGATTTTTTGGTCAACACCTCCTTCTGTCTCCGGGATTAACTTCGGCCTGCTTTGCAGGCCTCGTTTTTCCCTTTGGGGGAGGCTTTCACCGCAAAAAATCCGAATCTCCTTCGGAGATTTTTCGAGTCACGGCAAGACCGTTTCCTCAAGCGGGCTTGGTCTCCGGTCTTGCCGTGACTCGAGCCCTTCGGGCCGGCTTTTTTGCTTTGAGCCGATGGAGGGATTCGAACCCCCGACCAGCTGATTACAAATCAGCTGCTCTGGCCAACTGAGCTACATCGGCGAAAAGGTGGCAATTCCAGGGAGGGCAAAAGTACGGATATTTTCTTAATAAGCAAGCCGGGCTTATCAAAAAATCGTGGTACCATGCCGATTCCAGGAAAACCTTCTTTCGTTCCGCCAGTCTGGCGAAGGGGCAAATCGGGTGCAAAGATAAAGAAAATAATCGAGCAAAAGAATTTTTTCACGATTATTTGCTGACAAGATGCAAACTTAACAGAAATGCCCCCCGCCGGGTGTTCGGCGGGGGGCATTTTGCGCTGTTTTTCAGGCTATTGGATTTCGTCGCCCGCAGGGGTAGCCTCCTTCGTATGAAAGTCATACGTGGCGGTCAGGCCGAAGTCGAGCTGCTTGCGGGCCAGGTCGGCGCGCAGCACCCTCACCCGCACCTCGTCGCCCAGGGTATAGGCCCTCCCGCTGGTGCGGCCCACGATGGCGTAGCGGTTCTCGTCGAAGTAATAGTAGTCGTCGGTGAGCTCTCTCACCGAGACCATACCCTCGATGTGGGTGTCGCTCAGTTCCACGTAGATGCCCCACTCGGTGCAGCCCGAGATGTGGCCGTCGAACTCCTGGCCCAGCTTGTCGAGCATGAATTCCACCATCTTGTACTTGATCGAGGCCCGTTCGGCGTCCGAGGCCCGCTGCTCCATGGCCGAAGAGTGTTCGCAGAGCTCCTCGTAGTAATCGGCGTCCTCGCTCTTGCCTCCGGCGAGGTAGTGGGCCAGCAGGCGGTGGACCATCATGTCGGGGTAGCGCCGGATGGGGGAGGTGAAGTGGGTGTAGAAGGGGAAGGCCAGCCCGTAGTGACCGATGTTGTGGGTCGAGTAAACGGCCTTGGCCATGGTGCGGATGGCCAGCGTGGAGATCAGGTTCTCCTCCTGCTTGCCGTGCACGGAGGCCATCAGCTTATTGAGGTCACGCGACAGGCTTTTTCCCGTGGCCTCGGGCTTCATGTGGTAGCCGAAGCGGGTGACGAAGCTGCGCAGGGAGGTGAGTTTCTCCTCGTTGGGTTTGTCGTGGATGCGGTAGACGAAGGTGCGCTCGGCCTCGCCCTTGGCGTGGCGGCCGATATGCTCGGCCACGCGGCGGTTGGCCAGCAGCATGAATTCTTCGATGAGTTGATTCGACTCCTTCATCTCCTTGAAGTACACCCCCAGGGGCTTGCCGTTGGGGTCCAGGTCGAACTTGGCTTCCTCGCGCTCGAAGCTCACCGAGCCGTTCTGGAAGCGCGCCGCGCGCAGCTTGCGGGCCAGGGCGTTCAGCGAGAGCACCTCTTCCTTGTAGTCGCCCTCTCCGGTCTCGATCACATCCTGGGCCTCTTTATAGGTAAAGCGGCGGTCGGAGTAGATGACCGTGCGGCCGAACCATTCGCTCTGGATCTGGCCTTCCTCGTCGAGTTCGAAGACGGCCGAAAAGCAGAGTTTTTCCTCATTGGGGCGCAGCGAGCACAGCCCGTTGGAAAGGTGCTCGGGCAGCATGGGGATGGTGCGGTCGACCAGGTAGACCGACGTGGCGCGGTTCTGACCCTCGGCGTCGATCACGTCGCCCGGACGCACGTAATGGGTCACGTCGGCAATATGGACCCCCACCTCAATCAGGCCGTTTTCAAGTCGGCGCATCGAAAGGGCATCATCAAAATCCTTGGCGTCGTCGGGGTCGATCGTAAAGGTCGTGATGCCCCGGAAGTCGCGCCGTTTGGCGATCTCGGCCTCGGTGATCTTATCGGGAATGCGGTTGGCGGCCTTTTCGATCTCAGAGGGGTAGCCGTAGGGCAGGTCGAATTCGGCCAGGATGGCGTGCATTTCGGTGTTGTTGTCCCCCGGGGTGCCCAGCACGTCGACGATCTCCCCCTGGGGGTTCTTCATCGTTTCGGGCCAGTCGGTGATCTTCACGACGACTTTTTCCCCGTCCTTGGCGCCGTTCAAACTGCGCAGCGGGACGAAAATATCCAGGCCCATCTTGCGGCTGTCGACCTTGACGAAGGCGTAGTTGGGCGACAGGTCCACCACGCCCACGTAGCGCTGGGGCGAGCGCTGGACGATCTCGACGATCTCCCCTTCGGGGTTGCTCATCGCGCCCTTGCGCTTGCGGGTGATGGCCACGCGCACCCGATCGCCGTGCATGGCGTGGAAGCCGTTGCGGGCGCTGACGTGAACGTCCTTGTCGAGGCCCTCGACGATCACGTACATCGAGCCCGAGGAGGTCATGTCCACCACCCCTTCGAGGGTGGGACGGCTCGAGCGGCCCAGGCGGTACTTGCCTTCGGCGACCAGTTCGATGGTGCCCGACTCCCAGAGCGAGCGCACCACGGCGCGCACTTCGTCCTTTTCCTCGCGGGTGGAGGCGGCCGTGGCCGAGATCAGGTTCTTGATGGAGTAGCGTTTGTCGGGCATGGCCCGGAACAGTTCGGTGACCAGGGCAGCCAATTCGCCCCGGGTAGAGTTCCCCTTGGAGCTCTTTTGGTTTTTCTTCTTTACCATTTCTTTCTCATTAGTCGGGGCAAAGATACTCAAATTTCCATCCCCTCGCCGCACAGAGGCGTTAAGTTTCTGAGAACCGAGCAATAACCGGGCCGGATAAAAGTGGTAGCACCCCGACGATAGGGCACGCAGCTGTGCATAGCGTGCGTCAGATTTTGCTTATCGTCTGAAGCGTACTTAATGTACGTGAGGACTAACGGACAAAAAGACGCCCGTTTTCCTCCTCCTCGCTCGGCAAAGTTCAAGCAAGCTTGGCTTTGCTCTCGCTCCTTCGTCGGTTGGAACGAGGAGGATAAGTGAAAGATGGCGTGCGATATGTGCAGCCAACCCACAATCGATACAAATCCTTAGAACGGATACCCCACCCCGAAATTCAAGGCCGAGTTTTCCCACCGGAAGTGCCGGATCACCCAGCGCTCTCCGGGAGGATGATTGGGATCGTGGAGCTGGACGCCCCAGTCGACGCGGAAGACGAAGAAATTGAAGTCGAAGCGCAGGCCGAGGCCCGTGTTGAAGCCCAGTTGCTTATAAAAAGTGTTGAAGTGGAAGACCTCGCTGGGATTCGAGAGGCCCTGGCGGGCGAACCAGATGTTGCCCACGTCGCAGAAAACGCCCCCCTGGAGCATGCCCCAGACCGGAAACCGGAATTCGAGGTTGGTCTCCAGCTTAAAGTTCCCCAACTGGCTGGGGTAGGAGTAGGTCGGCGTGGGGGCCGCTCCTTCCTCCGTGGGCAGGGGCACGGCATTGCCGGGGCCCAGGGTGCGGGCGACCCAGCCGCGCATGCTGTTGACCCCCCCGGCGTAGAACATCCGCTCGAAGGGAATGGCCACCGAGTTTCCATAAGCAAAGCCCCAGCCTGCATAAAACCGGTAGACGAGGCTGGTTTTCGCGCCCAGCACGAACTGCTTGGAGAGGCTCCCGTCCACGCGGAAATACTGGGCGAAGGGGATGCCGAAAATCTGGTAGGCCTTGTCCGGCACCGACGAGGGGTCGTCCGGGTCGATGGCGTTGGAGCTCACCTCTTTCTTTTTGGCCCCCACCATCGCATATATCCCGTCGAGCAGGTTGCCGTTGGTCTCGTAGTTGAGCCGCAGGTTGAAGTAGGAATTTCGCACGTCCCGCTTCTGGGTACTATACACATAAGAACCCGACATCCCGGCGATCATCTGCGAGCGGTAGCTGCGCTTGAGGTAGGGATTCTGCAAATCGGCGTAAAAGGCCGAGTCGATGGATTGCAGCTTGACGATGCTGATGTCGACGGGCTTCAGCGTAAAGGTCGAGCGCTTGCCATTGCCCCACTGGTAGCCCCAGGAGAGGTTCGAGAGGGTGCGGTGGTAATAGGGCCGGCGCTGGATGCTGTACGAAAGCTCGACGCGCGTCCGGGGCGAGAAGGCCCGGTTGTAGGGGTCGACCCTAAAGGGGGTGATCAGCTTGGGGAAGGAGAGCGAGACCGAGGCCCCCACCTCGAAGGCGTTGTTGTTCTTGCGCATGAATTCGTAGCTCCCGAAGAGGCTGGCGTCGAAGAGGCCCGCGCCCCGCAGCATGTTGCGGTTGCGGTAGTTGATCTTGGCCAGCAGGCCGTAGTAGTCGTCCGTGAAGGTGCCCTCGATGTCGAACGAATAGCCCTGACGGGTGGCCGGGGTGCAGAGGATCTGGCAGTCGAGGTAGCGCTCGCGGGTGTAGGCCGTGGTGTCGGGAAGGGCTTCTTCCCCGCCGACGTAGGTGATCAGGTTGTCCTGCCCAGCCTCCCCGGGCACCTCCGTGAAGAGGATGTTGGCCGTGCGGTAATAGCCCAGGCGGAGCAGGTTGTCGTAGGTGCGCTGGACGCTGCGGGCGTCGTAGAGGTTGTTGGAGGAGAGGCTGATGGCCCTTCTCAAAATCTCCGAACGCACGTTCTCCCGGGCGTCGTAGACGATCTGCAGACCCTTGTACTCCACCGTGTCGAGCCGCCGCTCGTAGAGCGAGTCGGCGGTGGCGGCGGTGGGGTTGTAGCCCGAGTGGACGTAGATATTGCGCAGGCGGTAGACGCGGTTGTTCTCGAGGATGGCCTCGCCCTGGGCGTCGTACCCGGCCTGGTAGCGGCGCACGACCATCAGCAGGTTGATCGTCCGCTCGCCGGGCAGCGAGTCGGCGACGTAGGTGATGTCGTTGACCGAGAAGTTGTAGTAACCTTTGTTCTTGAGGCTGCCCGCGATCCGGGCGCGCTCGCTGTCCAGCACGTTGACGTCGAAGATGTTGCCGGTCTTAAGCAGGCTGCGGGCCGTGTCGGAGAGGATCACCGACCGGACGAAATCGTCCCGGAAGCGGTAGCGGATCGTGCCCAGGCGGTAGGGCTCGCCCTGGCTGACGTAGTAGGTGACCCGGGCCTTCTGCCGGGCGGTGTCGATGCTGAACGAGCTGCTCGAATTGAGGAAGCCCCGGCTGTCCATGTAGATCTTCATCCCCTCGGCCGAGGCGATCGTCTGCATCGTGTCGAGGATCACCGGCTCGTTGCCTATGCGGCGTTTGAGGCGGTTCCAACCCGTGTAGCGGCGCACGGAACGGTCCCCGTGGGAGTAGATCCCGGCGGGGAGGTTGGTGCCCAGGAAGCGGGTGGCCGGGTGCTGGCGGACGTACTTGTCGAGGTCGGCTTCCCCGATCAGCTCTTTTTTCTCCAGGCCGGGGGCCTTTTCGATCTCGATGGTCGATTTGTCCAGCAGGTACTCCCCTTCGGCGAGGTGCTTGGTGACGCTGCACGAAGCCAACAGCCCGGCGCAGAGTGCTCCGGCGCTCCATAGCAGTATCTTTCTGAGAGAGATCGGACCGACCATGTTTTTAGAAAATTTCCGCCGGGGCGAATTTGAAGCGGACCCTCAGGACCCCCTCGTTCCAGTCGCTCGAGATGATGCGCACCGGATCGAGTTCGCGGGTGTTTTCGACATGGGTGCCGATGCAGGGGCAGGCATCGTAGTCACCGATGTGCACGATGCGCACCCGGGTCTCGCCCTCGGGCAGGCGCGAGAGGTTGTAGCGGGCGGCGGCCTCTTCGGGCGTCAGCAGCTCGTCCCGGACATCGAGGCCCGCGGCGATCTGGGCGTTGACGGTCTCCTCAGCCCGCTGCCGTTCCCCGGGGGTCATGTCGCGGGTGAAGCGGTAGTCGCACTTGGATTTCTTCTTCTCAATGTGGGTCGAGAAGGCGCGGGGGCAGCCCAGCATCCGGGAAATCGTGCCGTTGAGCAGGTGCTCGGCCGAGTGCATCCGGGGATCGTAGTCCTTTTCGCCCATAGGAGAGAGTGTGCTTATTGGTTAAAAAATCCCTGCTTGCGGAGGGCTTCGAAATAGTCGCGCGATATGGCGAGATTGTCCTTCTCCGTGTAGCGGCGCTCGGTGAAAATGCGGGCCAGGTTGGGCAGTTGGTTTTCCTCGAGCAGCCGGGCGGTCTCCTCCGAGTTTTCCCGGGAAGCCCAGATGCGGTCGATCTGCTCTGGGGTATAATCCTGGTAACGTTCGCGGTGCACCACCCCTTCGAGGGGCAGGCGGTCGGTCAGCGGCGCCGTGCCGTCGGGGTAGCCCAGGCTGAGTGTGGTCACGGGGAGCACCCCCTCGGGCAGGCCCAACACTTCTCCGATTTTCGGGGCGTTGTAGACCGTCGTCCCCAGGTAGCAAATGCCGAGGCCCTCGTGCTCGGCGGCCAGGGCCAGATTCTGCGAACAGAGTGTGCTGTCGATCACGGCGTTGACGAACCACAGGAAATTGTCGTACCTCGGAGAGGCCCCCCGCTGGCGGCACCAGAGCGAGAAGCGGCGGATGTCGGCGCAGCAGGTGATCAACACCGGGGCCTGGGAGGCGGGTTGGTTGAAATGCAGGGGGGCCAACTGTGCGCGCAAGGCGGCATCGGTGGTAACGATCAGGCTGTAAACCTGCATATTGCCGGTGTTCGAAGCCCGCACCCCGGAGAGCAACACCCGCTCGAGTACCTCTTCGGGCACGGGATCGGATTTGTAGCGGCGGATGGAACGGTGTTCGGCGATTTCCCGGATCATAGTTTTCAATAACTTACAGCCATAGCGGCTGAACTCTTTACAATTCACACAAGTTACAAATATCCGTTATTTTTTCCAAAGCATAAAACCTTTTTCGAAAAATCCCGATATTTGCAAAAATGACAAAACCAATGCTCCCATTCAACAAATACGAAGGCGCCGGAAACGATTTCATCCTGATCGACCTGCGCGCGGGCGGCCAGGTGCCCGACCGGGCCACCATCGCCGCCCTCTGCGACCGGAGGCGGGGCATCGGCGCCGACGGCCTGATGGCGCTCGAGCGGCAGCAGGGGCTGGACTTCAGGATGCGCTACTTCAACGCCGACGGGGGCGAGTCGACCATGTGCGGGAACGGGGGCCGCTGCATCGCCCTGTACGCCCACCACCTGGGCATCGGACAGGGCTCCCTCCGCTTCCAGGCCCCCGACGGGGAGCACCGGGCCGACATTCTCTCCGAGACGGGCCCCGAGGCCAGGGTGGCCCTGAGCATGTCCGACGTCGAACGGATAGAATCCCTGTCCGAAGGAGCATCCTTCCTGAATACCGGATCGCCCCACTATGTGGCCTTCGTAAACGGCCTGGAGGCCCTGGACGTGCGCACCGAGGGGGCCCGCCTGCGCCACGACGAGCGTTTCGCGGCAGGGGGCGGCACCAACGTCAACTTCGTCGAGCTCGTTTCGGACGGGCACATCCGCGTGAGGACCTTCGAGCGGGGCGTCGAGGACGAGACCCTGGCCTGTGGCACGGGAGCCGTGGCCTCGGCCCTGGCCACCTGGCAGCGCACGGGCAGCTCCCTGTGGAACTGGAAAGTGGAGGTGGCGGGCGGCCTTTTAGAAGTCCAATTCATCCCGCGGGAAGGGGGCTCGTTCGGGCAAATTATACTGACCGGAGCGGCCCGGAAAGTCTTTGACGGTACCTACGTCTTGTGATTTTTTTGAAAAATCGGCGCCCCGGCGTGCGCAAATTCAAAAATAATCCTTAAAATTGCAGCGTAACCCCGCTTAGGGGCAATTCCTTACCTGTAAAAAAGTCAGTCTATCTCTATCATTTCATGAAAGCGACAACCGATTTCCGGAACCGGAACAGTAATTCCGACTCCGAAGATTCGCTCCGGCGGGCCGCAAAACTCGATCCCATCAAAAAAAGCGGCAAAGAGCGCCACTCCCTGTACAGCCAAGTTGAAGACGACGACGATCTGGAAGAGTACACCGTAACGAAAAAAGAGTCCATCCTGGACTACTACGACGACGAGGACGAAGACGAACTCGAAGAGGAGGAGTGGGAAGAGGACGAGGAAGAAGAGTGGGAGGAGGAAGAAGAAGAGGAAGAAGAGGAAAGCGCCTAGCTTTCAGATGCCTATATGACATACGAAAGGCCGCCCTTTGCCGGGCGGCCTTTTTCTAGATTGCTATCCGATCTTATAAAACGGAACCCTCAACGCTTCTTCAAAGCCCAGTTTCTGAGCCAGTTTATAGGAGCCCGTATTGGTGAACCGGCAGGCCCAGATCGGTTCCAGCCCGTTCTGCAGGCAATAATCGATCAAGGCGGAACAAACCCGATACGCAAACCCTTTTCCCTGGAACCGGCCATCGGTCTCTATGCCCAGCTCCAACTTCCCGGGCTCGACGTAGGCCGAAAAGGCCATCGAGGCCAGGGTGTCCCCGCAATGCAGGCTGTAACCCTTCCCATTGGCCATAAATTCCTCCGGACTGTTCCAGAATCTAGACGGGATCACCGTTCCTTTCATCCGTTGGAAATCCGTTGCATCGGCAGGAATAACCTTTATGGCGGGATCGTCGGACTCCGGTTGCCGGTTTCGGGCGTAGGCCGCCGGATTAAACCTGAAATTGACCCTCGCGTCCACCGCATCCGGAAACAACTCGTTCAAAAAGGGGTGCCAGCTATCGGGATAGGCCTGCATCCAGGCAACCCGACCGGCATTTCGCACATAGTCTTTAAAGCGGCGGTTAAAGCCATCGTTACCGCTTTCTCCCAGCAGCAGGGACATGCCATACGGATGCAGGATGTAGAAGGTACTCGGGTGCTCGGGGTCATCCACAAAAATTTCGCCGCCAGCCTTCCCTTCAACGACATCCTTAGCGAATAACGTATTCAAAGGGATCGCGTTTAGGCGCTCCAGGATGGTCTCTTTATGCTTGGTTCTGTTTTGCAGGGGGATCATAGCGCGTAGGCGTCAGGCGTGCCGTTCGAAAAAATCCAGCAAAATCTCGGCCGAGCGCTCGGGCTCCTCCAGAAATCCCATGTGGCCAGAGTGTTCCAGCCAGGCGACCTGGGCCTGGGGGTGGGCTTCGGCGATCTGCTCGCCGGCCTCGGCGGGGATGAATTCGTCCTCGCGTCCGAAGATAAATAACTCGGGGACAGGAAGTTTACGCAGCATCTCGTTCTGGTCCGCCCGGGCGATCAGCCCCTGGAGCAGGGCGATGATCCCCTCGTCGTCGCTCAGGCAGATGAGTTCCTCCTGCCGCTGGATCTGCTCGCGCATCCGGCGGCGGTTTTCCTTCGAAAAACCTTTGGGGGCGAACAGGGCCGCGATGGTCTCCTTTTTTCCCGCCCGGATCAGTTCGATCTCCCGGCGGCGGTCCTCTTTTTTGGCCTCGGTGTCGGGGTCGGCCGTCGAGTGGAAGAGCACCAGCCCCAGCAGGCGTTCGGGGTAGCGGGCGGCGAAGGCCTCGGCCACGTAACCCCCCATCGAGTGGCCCACCACGAAGCAGCGGTCGATGCCCTGCTTGTCGAGTACCCCCGCGAGCACGTCGGCCACGAATTCCATGGTGTGGACTTCGCCCATAACCTGGGAAATACCGTGGCCGGGGATATCGATGGCCACGACCCGGTAGCGGGGAGTGAAAAACGTCGAAAAATCCTCCCAGACGTCGAGCGTTTCCAGGTAGCCGTGCAACAGCACGACGGGCGTCCCCGTCCCCCCGCTGTCGCTGATGCGCAGGGCCGTCCCTGCCGCCGTCATAAATTTTTCCATACTCTTTCTATAAGAAAACCTCTTTCAAAATATTGACCGAACGTACGGCGTGGATGGCATCGAAGTGGTAGCCGAAAAAGGCCAGCATAGCTTCCAAAAACTCGCTCCGTTCGCCCCGTCCCAGTTTCAGGGACCCGAGTTCCCCGGCCTCCAGCTCCATCAAATTCCCCAACAACCGCGCCGCAGCGGGCCCCATCGCCTGTCCGTGGAACGGCATCTCAGGAGTGAACTCTCCGCCCGGAATATCGAAATAACTCCCCGGAACGTATTCGTTACCCGGGTAAAACCCCAGGTGGAACGAGAGTTGCACCAGAAACCAGAGGTGGTAATTGGCGATCCCCTCCTCCAGTGCATCCAATTGCAGCACAGCTTGTTGAACAAAATCAAAGAGCGGTCCGTTGGCCTCCACCTCCCGCACCAGGCGGTACAACACCTCGGCCATAAAGAGCGAGATGGTGCTTTTGCGCACGTCGAACGGCAGGCTGCGCAAAGGCTCCAGGCTGCGCACCTCCTTCATCCGGTGCATTTCGCCCTTGGGCGGCTCGAAGCCCTCGAACTCGAGTAGGAACATCGGCTGGAACAGGGCGGCCAGGTTGCCCTTGGAACGCCTGCTGCAAGCTCCAGGCAGCATATAGGTGCGGCGGCCCCCCTCGTCGGTCAGCAGGTAGGCCACCAGGGCGCTCTCGCCGTACTTGAGGGTGTGCAGCACAATCCCGCGCGCCTTGTAAGTCCCTGCCATAAACTATTCGTACCCGTGCGCTTTCGTCCGCCAGATCAGCAAAAAGATCAGCATCCCGGTCACCCCGGCGCCCACCAGGGCCCCGAAGGCGTAGCTCCAACCCATGTGCTGCGAAAGGTAGCCCAACCCCCAGCCCGAGACGATGGCGCTGGCGTAGCCGAAAAGGCCCGTCAGGCCCACGGCCGTGGCGGCGGCCCGCTTGGTGGCCAGGTTGGCCGCGGCGATGCCCACCAGGGCCTGGGGCCCGTAGATAAAGAAGCCCGCCAGGGCCAGGGTCACCGTAGCCAGCCAGACGGGAGGCTCTTCCAGTTGCCAGAACAGGAAGGCAAACAACGAAGCCCCGGCCATGCAGATCAGGCAGGTGCGCGGAGAGCGGCCCCCGAAAAAGCGGTCGGTGGCCCAGCCGGCCAGCAGCATCCCCACGATCCCGGCGACCTCGAAACCCGCCACCATCCATCCGGCGCTCTGGATGGTCACCCCCTTCCACTCGCTGAGCAGGGTGGGGCCCCAGTCGAGGATGCCGTAGCGCAGGGTGTAGACGAAAAAATTAGCTATGGCCAGAATCCAGATGGCCGGATTGCCGAAGACGTGCTTGCGCAGGAAAGCCTTGTGTTCGAGCAACTCCCGCTCACTCTTGGGTTCCCCCTCCTTGTGCACCGAAATCTCGGGCAGGCCCACCGAGGAGGGCGTATCGCGCAGCGTGAACCAGAGGTAAACCGCCCCGCAGAGGGCGATGGCGGCCGGAATATAAAAACACCAGCGCCAGCCCATCACCACCACATAGCCGCAAATGACCACCACCAGCCCGGCCCCCAAGGAATGGGAAGTATTCCAGACGGACATCTTGGTAGCCAGTTGCCGAGGGGGTATCCAGTGGGTCAGCAGCCGGGCGCAGGGAGGAAAGCCCATGCCCTGGAACCAGCCGTTGAAAATCCACACGAGGCCCAGCATCAGCACGGCCGACGAAAAGCCGAACAGGATGTTGCACAAGGCCGAAAGCACCAGGCCCCCGACCATAAAGTAGCGGGCGTTGACCCTATCGCCGATAAAGCCGTTGGCGAATTTCGAAAGGCCGTAGACCAGCCCGTGCAGGGTCAGAAAAATCCCCAGATCGGCCTTCGTGATGCCCAGGTCGTCCTGCATGGCGGGCATGGCCATGCTCAGGTTTTTGCGTACGAAGTAGAACATGGCGTAGCCGATGATCGTGGCGATCAGGGTGCGGTTCTGCCAGTACTTGAACTTCTTGGTGGTGGCCTCGTCCATCGGGACGGTGGTGGGAATGGATTCGGGTTTCATCGGATCGGGTTAGGCGGTTTTCCAGGGACCTTTTTCGCCGAAAATGGCGTCGAGCCACTCCTCGAGCAGCCCGGTGCGCACCCCCACGTCCAGCAGGGTGAAGCGGCGGCGAAGGTACTGGGCCCGGACAACCGTGTCGCGCAGGGCCTCGCGCGTGAGCCCGATCTGCTCGGGCGAAATGGGGGCCCCCACTTCCATGAAGCGGCGGACAACTTCCTCCGAGGGGACCAACTGGGCCCGCAGGCGGTTCTGAATGTCTCCCCAGCGGTCTTTGAGCAGGTTGAGCTGCACGCGCAACTCCCCGGCGGGGATGTATTTGACGAGGGTTTCCCGCAAAGGAACTTCTAAAAATTCGCTCCCGGCAAAGACTTTTTCGACCTCGGCGGCCATCTCGCTTTCCGAGGGCCAGCGCTCACAACACGCCTCCACATCGAGGGTATCAATGGAACTTTTCAGCAGTTGCTCGTACAGCAGGGTCATGGTCAGCGTGGCGACGGCCACCTGGAATCCGTGCGAGACGGGCTCGCCCCGGTAGGTGTGGTGCTCCATGTTCCACAGGTGGCTGAACTGGTGCTCGGCCCCCGAGGCCGGGCGGCTCGTGCGGGTCCACTGCATGGCGAATCCGCCCAGCATCAGCCCCTCGACAAAGGCGCCCAGCGGTCCGGGCTCGCCTTTTCGAATCCCGGCGGGATCGCAGAGGGCCTCCGAGAGGCCCCCCTGGACGATTTCCCAGGCCTGAGCGTCGATGGGCTCGATGCCCAGGGCGTCGGCCAGAATCCAGTCGGCCCCGGCGGGCACCTTGGCGAAGAGGTCGGCGTAGCCCGAGGCGGTCATCTCGGCGGGCACGCGGCGCATCACCTCCAGGTCGGCCAGCACGGCCCGGGGCGCGGGACAGGTGAAGGTCTGCTTGGCCCCCTGGGCGGTGATCGAGGCCCCGTAGGCGGTATAGCCGTCCATGGAGGCCGCCGTGCCCACGCACAGGTACGACCGTCCACAGAGATGAGCCGAAAGTTTCGAGAGGTCGTTGATCGTGCCCGAGCCCACGGCCACCGGGATCGCGGCGGTCTCTCGGAGCCGGGCGACCAGGGAGTCGACGTAGGAATACTCGGCGTAAATATCCGGATCGTCGAATACAAAAGGACTCTCGCAGGGAATGCCCGCGGCACTCAGAAAGCCGTGCACGGCCTCCCCCGCGGCGGCGAAGGTATTGCGGTCGGCCACGACGAGGGCCGGGGCGTCGGAAAATTGCTCGCGGAACAGATCGGCCACCTGGGAGAGGATGCCGCTGCCGATGCGCAGGGCTTTGGTTTCGCTCGCCGCGGCGAGGGCGTATTCGAGTCGGGTCATAGAAGGAGCGGGGTTATTTCCTTACAAAAATAACAAATTTTTAGGGTCTTGGAAATAAAAAAAGCTGCGGCCGTTAGAACGGTCGCAGCCTTTCAGAATAGGGGTCATCCATCAAATAGAAGCGCCTCTACCGTCCCACAGCTGTGCATAGCGTGCATCAGATTTTGCTTATCGTCCGGTTCGAGGAGCGGAGCGTACTTGAAGTACGTGAGCACCGCAGAGAGGAGGATAAGGAAAAGATGGCGTACGATATGTGCAGCCAACTCTAATGCTTGCCTTTTCTCTTCTTCTTCCGGCGGGACATCCACATGGAGATCAGTTCGTAACCCATCGTCACCCAGGTGGCCGAGGGGACCATCGCTCCCAGGCGGCGGCTGAGCATCCCGGTCCAGTATTCCACGGAGAAAATATCCCCCAGGCGGTCGTAATCTTCTCCTAACCGGGCTTTGGTGCGGACCAATTCCCGGTAGACGTGCTGCCGCTGGGCGCGTACGTCGGCCAAGGTTTTCAGGCGGTCGTATCGAATGGGGCTACTCATGGTCGTCGGTATCGGTTTCTTTTTCAAACATCAACTTGCTCAACATCTGGATCACCGGATCGATGATCAGGTTCTTGCGCTTGTAGTACACCACGACGGCCGCGATGGCGAACACCCCGGCCATGATCAGCAGCGCCCACAGCATGGAGCCGATCCACAGGCCGATGGCCCACACCAGGGCCACGGCCAGGAACAACCCGGCGAAGCTGGCCAGGATCACCACCAGCAACACCCCGAAAACGGTGTTGAACAGGTTTGAGAAATTATCCAACAGCCTTAATTTCAGCCTGTCGAGCTGCAACTGCAGGTAATATGCCGTGTGGGCCGCGGTCTCTTCGACGCGGGTTCCCATGCTTTCGTCTTCCATCCGGGTAGGGGGATTACATTACGGAATGAGCGTGTCCTCTTCGACTTTTTTTCCGCAGAGGGCGCGCAGTTTTTCTTTGATTTCGGGCACCTCGTCCCGGATGTCGTCGATCAGGTCCTCGAGTTTTTCCTTCTCCTCGCGGATCGCCTTTTTGATCTTTTTGCGGGTCACGGTCCCCTTCTCGGGAGCCAGCAACAGAGCGGCGGCGGCCCCCAGCAGGGCGCCACCCAAGAATGCAACAAACGCTTGATTTTTCATGGCTTGTATTTTTACAGGTTCAATTACTAGGATACTGAAATGCCTCCAAAAGCGGTGCCAAAGTCGCCCGGGGCGCCCGCCTTATTCAAAGATACGAAAAATTCGGGAAAATACTCATCCTCCCGCCCATACCCGCTTTCCGGACGGCACGGAATTTGTTTTCTCCCGAAAGACACCTTTTTAGAATGAACCTTCACAAAATAGACTGTACCATGAAAACATCTTTCCGCCTCCTGCTTCTCGCCGCCTCCCTGCTGCCCCTGGCGGCCGTGGCCCAGCACAGCAATACGCTCGACGAAGAAACCCTCAAGCAGGCCAACAACCCGTTGGCCAAGGTGCGGGCCTTCAACGTCCACGACTATTATGCCCCGTCGGTCTTCGCCGACGACGAGGTCCATTCCAACCAACTGCTGATGCGCTACGCCCAACCGATCGGCAAGTGGCTGATCCGCGCTACCCTGCCTTTCGCCACCACGACCAATCCCGAATACCTGGCCACCGGAACCGGCAGCAAGTACGTGACGGGCCTGGGCGACGTCCAGATTTTCGGGGCCTATGCCTTCCACAACAAGGGGGGCCTGGAGCTGGCCGTCGGTCCGATGCTGATCATGCCCACCGCCACGGACACTTACCTGGGCGAAGGCAAGTGGCAGGGCGGACTTTCGTTTATCGCTTTCGTCACGAGCAATCCCCAGTTCCAATGGGGCTCACTCGTGACCTGGCAGATGTCCTTCGCCGGTAATTCCGACCGCACGGACGTGAACAAAATGGTTTTCCAGCCCTTCGGGATGTGGCAACTGGGAAACGGGCTCTACCTGCGCAGCGCCTCCTTCTGGACCTTCGGGCTCTCGCACGGCGAGATCAACATCCCCTTCTCGGTGGGGATCGGCAAGGTCTTTAAAGTGAACAAGACGGTCTTTAATATTTTTGTCGAACCGCAGTATTCGGCGATCAACTACCGCTACGACAACGCTCCACGCTTCCAGGTGTTTACCGGCGTAAATATGCAATTTCACTGATCCGCCGGACGGCAAAGCAACGAAAAAGCGGGAATCCTATGTGGGATTCCCGCTCTATTTTTTATCTTTATGGCTCCAGCCGGTCTATCGGAGGATAAATATCGGAGACCTCGCATTCGAAAAATTTGGCGAGCAGGTAAATTTGGTAGGCAGAATATTTGATTTCGCACTTATCACTCTCTACCTGACCAATAAAACCGCGTGTCGTATTCAATACTTCAGCCAGGACGCGCTGGGAAACATCCTGCTTTTTGCGCATCTCTTTGACAGTTTTGATGATCGCACTATCTATTTTAGTTCTCATAAACTCCGCTTAGTATTGCGAAGTAATTGAAATCACCTATCTTTGTGCTCAGGAATCCTAGCACTTGCCTATAATGAAAAAAACAGATCACCCACAAAACCCGTTTAGGGGCCAATGGAAAGTCGGAGACCTTTACGAGTGCGTCCGGGGAAAAAGCTGGAAGCGGCGCAGGCATCATGCTCCGGGGGGTATGGTCTGGGAGTTCGAAGAAGAGCTGCGGTGGGCGTCGGCATCCGGGGCGCCGGTGTTCGAAGGGAAATTGACGGAACATATCCCGGGCCGATGTCCGGAGGCCACCCGGTACGCCTATTATTCGGGCACCCGCCTATTATTCATCGACCGCTCGGCCTACGAACCGGACGGCTTTTGCTCGATCTGCCTCGACGACCGCTACCGGGTGGAGCCCCGGAGCAGAAACAAATACCGACTCTACGACCTCAAAGAAGTCGAACGGGAGCCGGAAGAGTACACGGCCCGCTTCGCCATCAAGCGGTTGTAGGCCACACAAACAGAGAGCGCGGGACGCATTGTGCGTCCCGCGCTCTTATAGTAGCATCCAAACCGTCCAACAAGGCTGTGCGTAGCGTACGTCAGCTTTTATTCATCGCCCTGTTCGAGGAGCAGAGCGTACTTAAGGTACGTGAGCACCGCAGAGAGGAGGATGGATAAAAGATGGCGTGCGATATGTGCAGCCTCACTGCATCGGGACAAAACCCTCGTACTTCACGGTCCACTGTCCGTTTTTCGGGAAACCGGGGGCTTCTCCCTCGGAGCCGTCCCAGCCTCCCGCCATCATGGCGACGGCCGTCAGTAGCGCCCCGTTCGACGGGAAATAGGGGAAGGGGCCGCCGGTAGCTAAGCCGTGCTCGTCAAAATGAAAATTGTTGCCGGGATGGAATGTGCTTTTGCCGGAGGTGAGCAGCAGGTCGATCGCCAGTTCGGGTCGGCCCGTGCGGGCTGCCGCCATGGCCATCATCGGGAAGTCCCAGCCCCAGGTGCAGTTGAAATTCCATTTTTCCATCACCTTGTCCAACGTGCGCACGAAGGTCGTCGTGTCCACCCCGTCCCCGGGCAGCATGCCCAGCGTTCCGGTCAGGCCCGGGTGCTCGAAGGTGTAGCGGGTCCACATGTCGGGAATGCCCTCGTAGGTCACGTAGACATCCTCCTGCACGGGCAGGGGGGCGAGTTTTTCCTGGACGTCGGCCCATTTTTCGACGTCGGGCAGCCCCAGCCTCTCGCGCCATTCCCGGGCCACGCGCAGGCCGTAGCGCCAGTAACCCAATTCGAAGACGGGGTTGGTGGTGGTGTACGGGTCGGTGTTTTCGGAGACCACGATCACCGGGGGCCCCAGCACGTACTCGCCCCGGGTTTCATCGAAATAGGCGTAGTCGGCCATGTAGTCGGCCGTGGCGAAGACGATTTCTTTCCACTTGTCGAGCGTCGCCTGCGTGGGGTGCAGGCGGTAGTCCTGCTCGGCGAAGTAGATCGGGTGGGGTTGCTGCCAGATCAGCAGGCCGTGGGCGCCGCAGGGCCATTCGCGGTCGAAGTCGGCCGTGCATTTGGGCCACTTGGCCCCGCTGCGGTCCTTGCGCTGGGCGCGCTGGACAGAAGTGGGCAGGTAATCCTGGAAAACATGCAAACTCTTCTCGAACAGGGGCCAGCGGTTCCACAGGCCGTAGTGCACGCCGTGCCACCAGATCATCTCGAAGTGGAAACGGCCGTACCAGCCGTTGTTGACCAGCCCACTCTCCTGGGGCGGCAGGCTGCCCGCCTCGTTCACCCGCATGACGTACTGCGAAAGCACGATGCGCCGCTCGAGTTCCTCCCAACGGGGGTCTGCGCTTGCGGAAAGGTCGATGGCCGCGCCCGAATTCCAGAATTCCACCCAGGCATGGCTGCTGCGGGTGAAGACGTCGGAGGCCATATCCGGCGAGGCCGTGGGCTGCTGCTCCGAAAAGCCGCAGCTCAGGGCGATCTTGTCGGTCTCCCCCGGACGGAAATAAAAGCGGTGGGGCGTCTCGCCCGAGGGAGCCTCTTCGAAGCGGCCCTCGGAGTTCCACTTGAGGGAGGTGAAGTAGCCCGTCGTATCGAGCATCCGCTCGATCAGGGCCTCCTGGGCGCTGCTCTTCACCAGGGTCGCCTGGTGCCGTTCGGGCTGGGTGTAATCGCCCAGGTAGTCGGCGAATTGTTCGGCGGTGGGATAGGGGAAATCGAGGAAGACCGACAAGCGGCCTTCGCGGACCAGGTCGGAGACCACTTTCACCGCCACGATGTCGCGGTCGGGATGGCAGGCGGTCTGCACCTGCACCGGGACGCCCTCCAGGACGAAGGTACTGGTGATGATCCCGCTCCAGAGGTCGGTCTCCTGGTGGGCCGCCTTCAGATCGGATTCCCGGGCCGGGGTGCCGTCGGCTTTGAGGATTTCGAAGCCGAGGCGTCCGAGCGTGAAGCGGTGGGGATTTCCGGCCAACCACTGCGATATCTCGGGGTGGGCTTCGTCGGCCATCTCGTAGCGGATGGGCCGTCCGTGGGTCTCGATGATGTGGCCCTGGTAATCCTCGATGGCCACGCTCTCGGGCAGCGGGAAGGTGTGCCAGCTCCAGTGGGAGAGGATGTTGAAGGGCACGAAGGTCTGTAACCCGGTGATGTCCACGCCGATGGCGAACTCGCCGTTGCCCACCTGGGCCGGGCTTTTGGGGTTGGTCTCGGTGGTAACCACGTTGTGGCGCCGCACCACCGCGCGGCGGTCGATCGAGCCGGTCGTATGGGCGGGCCCGCAGGCGGCCAGGGGCCAGAGAAGAGTCAGCAGAAAAGCAAGGCGCAGAACTTTTTTCATAGGTATCCGGGCTAAGATTAAGATAGAGCGAATATAGGGATAATTCCGGGCGCGCCCAAATTTATCCTCCCCGGGCGGCCCGATTCCCCGTCAAAATTACTAACTTAGCAACGCCCCCGGAATCCTTTACCGCACAAAACCATGAAAAAAACCGCCCTGACGCTTTGCCTGGCCCTGCTAACCGGGGGTCTCCACGCCCAACAGGCCCCCATCGAAAAACCGCTGTGGAACACGCTTCCCGACAGCAACGGCCTGAGCGGTCCCGAAAAGATCGACGAAAAAGGCTTTATCACCAATATCTCCTCTCCCGCGATCACGGTCTACCCGGCCGACGACGCCAAAAACACCGGCATGGCCGTGCTGATCGCCCCCGGCGGGGGCTACGGGGCCGAAGCCTCCTGGCACGAAGGGCGCGATTTCGCCACCTGGCTCGCCGAGAACGGCGTCGCCGGGGTAGTTCTGAAATACCGCCTGCCCAACCGCCACCGCCTCATCCCCCTCGAGGACGCCCAGCAAGCCATGCGGGTGATCCGCTCCAACGCCGCCGACTGGGGGATCGACCCCTCCAAGGTGGGCGTGATGGGCTCCTCGGCCGGGGGACACCTGGCCTCGACCCTGCTGACCCACTTCGACGAGGGCTCGCGGCCCGACTTCGGGGTGCTGGTCTACCCGGTGGTCACCTTCATCGACAGCCTCACCCACCGGGGCACGGTGCGCAGCTTGTTGGGCGAAAACCCCTCCCAAGAGTTGCGCGACTACTACTCCAACGAAAAGCAGGTCACTCCGCAGACCCCGCCCACGCTGATCTTCTTCTCGGACGCCGACAAGACGGTCGACCCCCGCAACGGCACGCTCTTCTACGAAGCCCTCCGGGCCAACGGCGTCCCGGGCGCCCTCTACCTCTTCCCCAACGGCTGGCACGGCTGGGGATTCCGGGAGCAGTTCCCCTACCACGAAACGATGAAAATGCTTTACCTCGATTTCCTGAACGGATTATTTAAGGAGAAAAATAACTAACCCATGACAAACATTCTCTCGCGGGCCCTGCTTTTCGCGCTGGCCCTCTGCGCCGCCCTGCCCCTGCAAGCCGAAGTGCGCATCCCCAACCTGCTCAGCTCCCACATGGTGCTCCAACGCGAAAAACCCCTCGAAATCTGGGGCTGGGCCGATCCCGGCGAACGGGTGCAGGTCGCCTTCGAAGGCCAACTCCTCAAAACCAAGGCCGACGCCCAAGGCGCCTGGAGCGTCACCCTCAAAGCCATGCCCCACGGAGGACCCTACACCCTGGTGATCTCCGGTCAGAAAAACACCATCACCCTGGAAGACATCCTTCTGGGAGACGTCTGGGTCTGCAGCGGCCAGTCCAACATGCAGTGGAAGCTGATCGACTCGGACAACGGCGCCGCCGAAATCGCCGCCGCCAACCACCCCGGCATCCGCCTCTTCACGGTACCGCCCGTAGCCCGGGGGGTCGAGGTGCAGGATGTGGAGGGCACCTGGAAAGTCTGCACGCCCGAAACGGTGCCCGGATTCTCGGGCGTGGGCTACTTCTTCGGCCGCGAGCTGAACACCCAAACCGGGATTCCCATCGGCCTGATCAACTCCTCCTGGGGAGGAACCCGAGTCGAAGCCTGGATGGCCCCCGCGACCTTCCGCGCCCAGAGCCCCGAAGCCCGGGACTACTACGCCTCCACCGGCCGCGACATCCCCTTCCCCTCCCCCCAGATCGACCGGCAATACCAGGAGCAGACCCAGGCCGTGGCCCGCTTCCGAAATGACCTGGACAACGGAGAGGACAAGGGCCAGACCGAAAAATGGTACGCCGAAAACTACGACCGCTCGACCTGGACAACCATCGACTTTCCCCAGCGGTGGAGAGACATCCCCGGCGTGGACGGCGTCAACGGACACCTCTACCTCGCCTTCACGCTGGAACTGCCCGCCGGAGTGGCCGCCCAGCCCGCCCGCATCTTCCTCTCCAAAGTCGATGACCAGAACATCGTCTGGATCAACGGCATCAAGGTCGGAGAAGGCCGCGGACACCGCACCGAACAAGCTTACACCCTCCCCTACGGAGTACTGAAAGAGGGTAAAAACCAGATCGTTATAAGAAACACCAACCACGCCGGAAACGGAGGCATCAACCCCACGGAGCCAATCTACATCGAATCCGCAGGCATAAAGTACTCCCTCCAGGGAGAGTGGCTAAGCCGCCTCTCGCTGACCAGCGCCGACTACTACGGGACTCTCCTCAACCCCAACACTTACCCCAGCCTCCTCTACCTGGGAATGATCAACCCCCTCCTGAACTACAAGATCAAAGGAGCCATCTGGTACCAGGGAGAAAGCAACGTCTCCCAGCCCATCGCCTACCAAAGCCTCTTCCCCGCCATGATCACCAACTGGAGAGAAGCCTGGGGAGATGAATTCCCTTTCTACTGGGTCCAGATAGCCAACTTCGTAGACGCCGGAACAGTCCCCCGCCCCGAAGCCCGCCCCATGCTGAGAGAGGCCCAAACCATGGCCCTCGCCCTCCCCAAAACCGGAGAAGCCCTGACCATAGACATAGGGACCCCCCGCGACATCCACCCCACCAACAAACAGGAAGTGGGAAGAAGACTGGCCCTGATAGCCCTAAACAAAGACTACGGACAAAGCAACCTGATCTACACCGGCCCCACCTTCAAAGAAATGCAACTGAAAGGAAACCAAGCCATACTAACCTTCGATAACATAGCATCAGGCCTCGTAGCCCAAGACCCCTACGGATACCTGAGAGGATTCCAAATAGCCGGACCAGACCAAAAATTCACCCCGGCCCAAGCCAAAATCCAAGGAAACCAAGTCATAGTATCCAACGAAAAAATCCAAAACCCAGTCGCCGTCCGCTACAACTTCGAAGACACCCCCGACGGAAACCTATACAACTCAGCCAACCTCCCAGCCACCCCCTTCCGAACCGACAACTACCCCGAACGGGTCCTCCAGAAGCCATAGGACAGAGCATCTTAAACAAGCCTGGGGACTGCCCCTTTTTGTAAAAAGGGGCCCCAAAAACTTTTAGGGGAAACTTCGTTTCCCATGGTTAGCTTGGTTAGCCTAAGTAGGTTATAAATAGAGACCCCGCGATCTGAAGATAGCGGGGTCTCTATTTATAACCTATATAAAACTGATCGAAGTCAGTCATGCGATACGGAGTATCGCCCTAAAGTTTTGCGGCGCTTTTACAAAAGCGCCAGTTTCTGGCCCGTCTAAGCCACTCCGTCCTGTAGTCTCCGGAGGATCCATTTGGGGATGTCGAAGAGTTGGAGGAGGGGTCGTTCGTATTTGTCGGTGTAGAGGGGGGTGGTTTGGGTTTTGTATTTTTGGTGGAGTTTTTCCCGTTGGGTTTGCTGGGTGGGTAGGGGGTAGGTTCGGACGAATTGGAAGACCAGTTTTTCGGTGGCGTATAGGCTTTGTCGTTTGTCCAGGCGGATTTCTCTCCGTAGGGCTTTGGTTTCGGATTCTACGAAGTCGTATTCTCCCCGTTCGGCTTGCAGGATTAGGTTTATGAGGCGGGCTACGCGGTATAGGGGGAAGGCGTAGAGTAGTTTTCCGGCGGACAGGATTTTTCTCATTTGTTCCCTGGCTTTTTCCCAGTCTTCGGTCCAGACGGCTAGGACGCAGGCGTGTAGGTGTAGGCGGAGTTGCATTTCCAGGCCGGGGAGTAGTCCTCGTCCGGGGCGGTCGGCTTCGAATTGTTCCCTTAGCCGGAGGGCTTCTTGGTACTTTTCCTGGCGCAGCAGGGCCGATGATTCGTATAGGTAGCGTTGGGCCCTTAGACCTAAGAGAAATTCGGCGGGGTATTTTTCTTTTTCCAATTGTCTTAGTTTCTCTAAGAAGTAGTCCATCTGGGGGTCTAAGCCGGCCCTTTCTAAGGTGTCTAAAATGCCTGTGAGGGCGTTTCGGTAGTGGATGGGCGGGTTTTGTAACAGGTGCAGGTTTTCGTCGAAGAGCTCTATCAGGCGGCGGTAGTAGCGCAGGGCGGAGTCGTCGTGGCCGCTTTGCAGGAAGTAGGTGGCCTGGAAGAGAAGGTGAAGTTTTTCGGTTTCGAAGCTCTTATAAGAAGTGTTGGCCACGAGGTTCAGCTCCTGGAGCAGCAGGTCGTCCAAAGCTTTCTTTTGCTGCTTGGAGCGGGCGTATCCGCGGCGGATAAAGCGGTGGACGAGGATATCGTAGAGCTGGGTGTGGAGGTTGGAGCTTCTCAGGGATTTCATGACCTCGGTGATCTTCATTTGCTTGCTTACCAGGCGTTTTTCGTCCACTCCTTCGAAATCGCGGGCGGCCAGGTAGCGCAGTTCGGCCCGGCGGATGATCAGCAGCAGGGCTTCTTTCCGGTAGATTTCGGCCAGTTTTCGGGCCCGGGTGAGCTCTGCTAACGCCTCTGTGGGCATGCCGCGTTCGAAGAGGATGTCGGCTTTGGAGATCATGTTGAAGAGGCGGGTTTGCACGTCCTGGCCTTCGCGCAGATGGAGCAGCGTTTCCAGCAGCAGCTCGTAGAGGTGCCCTACGGCCACGGTGTAGTTGCGGCCGGGGTGGCTCTGTGCGAAGGCCTCCTGGGCTCGCTCTACCGACTCCTCCCGTTCGAAGAGGTCGAACAGGGCCAGGTAGAGTTTTTCGCCCGCCTGCAGGCGGGAGGCGAGCCGGAAATAGCGCTTTTCGGACTTGGAGAGGGAGTGGACGAGGATGAAAAGAGAGATAGCCTTATTCATTTCGGAACGTTTTTCGAAGAGAAATACCCTCTCAAAGATAGGAAAAATCGCGCTAACCCAAAATTTTGAAAAATTTGAGATTGTTTAAAAATAGATATTTTTAGTATTTTCTTTGAGAAACGAATGATTATTTTTGTTTGGGAAAAAAACTCAAACCAACCATAATCCATGAAAAAACTGATCTTTTCTCTGAGTGTTCTGCTGCTGGCAGCCTCCTGCGCGCCGAAAGGCGCCACCACCCAAATGCCCGCCGAGGTCACCCTCACCAAGGAGGTGCTGCTCGACAAAATCAAAGGCGGCTGGGCCGGCCAGACCATCGGCTGCACCTACGGCTCGGTGACCGAGTTCCGCTACAACGGCGGGATCATCCCCGACTACACCCCCATCGAATGGGAGGATGGCTGGGTAAAATGGTGGTTCGACCACTCCACGGGCCTCTATGACGACATCTACATGGACCTCACCTTCGTGGACGTCTTCGAACGCTTGGGCCTCGACGCCCCGGTGGATTCGTTCGCCATGGCCTTCGCCACGGCCGAGTACCGCCTCTGGCACGGCAACCAGGCCGCCCGCTACAACATCCTGCACGGGGTGATGCCTCCCGCTTCGGGCCACTGGACCAACAACCCCCACTGCCTCGACCTGGACTACATGATCGAATCCGACTACTCGGGGTTGATGTCTCCCGGGATGCCCAACTCGGCCTCCGAGATCTCGGATAAGATCGGCCACATCATGAGCTACGGCGACGGCTGGTACGGAGGCGTTTACGTGGGCGCGATGTACTCGCTGGCCTTCGTCTCGGACGACATGGAATTCGTCGTCACCGAAGCCCTCAAGACCATCCCCGCCCAGAGCGACTTCTACCAGTGCATGAGCGACGTGATCGGCTGGTGGAAGCAATACCCCACGGACTGGAAGCGGACCTGGTTCGAATGCGAACGCAAATGGAACCACGACGTGGGCTGCCCCGGCAGCGTCTTCGCTTCGACCAACATCGACGCCACGATCAACTGCGCCTACATCATCATCGGCCTGCTCTACGGCGAGGGCGACTACTTCAAGACCCTCGACATCTCGACGCGCTGCGGCCAGGACTCGGACTGCAACCCGGCTTCGGCGGGCGGTATCCTGGGCACCATGATCGGCTACAGCAAGATTCCCGACTACTGGATGAACAACATCCGCGAAGTCGAGCACCGCAACTTCACCTTCACCAACATCTCGCTCAACAAGGCCTACGAGATCGGCCTGGGCCACGCCCTGCAGATGATCGAACGCGGCGGCGGGAGCATCGACGGCGACCAGGTGACCATCAAATACCAGGAGCCCGTAGCCGTGCGCTATGAAAAAGCCTTCGAGGGCCACTACCCCGTCCAGAACATGACCTTCCGGGGCCTGCTCGACACCATGCCTCCCTGCGTGTTCGACGGGATCGGCATCGCCTTCCGGGGCGGGCTGACCTGCGCCGACACCAAGTACGTCGCCCGGGTGGAGTGCTACATCGACGGCCAACTGGACCAGACGGTGGAACTTCCCGCCCTCTTCCACGACCGCAAACTGGAGCCCTACTTCCGCTACCAGCTGCCCAAAGGCCGCCACGAACTGACCTTCAAGTGGCTCAACCCGCGCAAGGACGCCACCCTGGAACTGCGCGACGCGGTGGTCTACTCCGACACCCCCCGCGACCCCTACGCCGAGCATGTTCACGGCCAGGCGACCGTCACCCGCAAGTAGGACTTTATACCGGTCAAGAGCCCTATGAACGCTAAAAACAGCAGCCCCCGCCAGATTCTCGTGGTGGGCAGCAGCAACACCGATATGGTGGTCCAATCGGCCCGTCTTCCCCGTCCGGGGGAGACGGTGCTGGGGGGCACCTTCTTCATGAATCCCGGCGGCAAGGGGGCCAACCAGGCTGTGGCCGTGGCCCGGCTGGGCGGCCAGGTCGCCTTCGTAGCCAAGGTGGGCAACGACATCTTCGGCCACCAGGCCGTCCAGTTGTTCGAGGAGGAGGGCATCGACACCACCCACGTCTTCACGGACCCGAGCAACCCCTCGGGCGTGGCCCTGATTACCGTGGACTCCGCGGGCGAGAACTGCATCGTGGTCGCCTCGGGGGCCAACGCCAACCTCCTGCCGGGGGACCTCTCCAAGACCGAGCAGGCCATCGACGACGCCCAGATCGTGCTGATGCAACTGGAGGTGCCCATGGCCACCGTGGAGCATGTCTCGCGGATCGCCCAGGCCAAGGGCAAGCAGGTGATCCTGAACCCCGCTCCGGCCCAGACCCTCTCCAAAGAACTACTGAGCCACCTCGACCTGATCACCCCCAACGAAACCGAGGCGGAGATCATCACCGGCATCACCGTCACCGACCGCACGTCGGCCGAGGAGGCCGCCCGCCGGCTCTCCGAAATGGGGCCCCGCGACGTCATCATCACCCTGGGCTCCAAAGGGGCCCTGGTCTACTCCTCCGGGAAAAGTTCCCTGGTGCCCGCCTTCGAGATCGAAGCCGTGGACACCACCGCCGCCGGAGACGTTTTCAATGGGGCCCTCTGCGTGGCCCTCTCCGAGGGGCATACCCTCGAGGAGGCGGCCCGCTTCGCCTGCAAGGCTTCGGCCCTGTCGGTGAGCCGGGTGGGCGCCCAAGCTTCCGTTCCCTACCGCAACGAATTGGACGTAACCGAATTACCCATCAAAAAATGAAACGGATCGTATGCCTCCTGGGGGCCTTCTTCGCGATAGCCTGCTCGGGACCGGGCCAAAAAAGCCTGCCCGAAGAAGTCACCCTGAGCAAAGAGGTGCTGCTCGACAAGATCAAGGGCGGCTGGGCCGGACAGACCATCGGCTGCACCTACGGGGGGCCGACCGAATTCCGCTACGCCGGAAGCATGATCGCCGATTACACCCAGATGCCCTGGCCCGACGGCTACATCAAACAATGGTTCGAAAAGGGTCCCTGGCTCTACGACGATGTCTACATGGACCTCACCTTCGTGACCGTGTTCGACCGCCTGGGCCTGGACGCCCCGGTGGACTCGCTGGCCATGGCCTTCGCCACGGCGGATTACGAGCTCTGGCACGCCAACCAGGCGGCCCGCTACAACATCCTGCACGGGATCATGCCCCCCGCCTCGGGCCACTGGCTCAACAACCCCCACGCGGACGACATCGACTTCCAGATCGAAGCGGACTTCGCCGGGTTGATGTCCCCGGGAATGCCTAACAGCGCCTCGGAAGTCTCGGACAAGATCGGCCACATCATGAACTGCGGAGACGGCTGGTACGGCGGGGTCTATATGGCGGCGATGTACTCGCTGGCCTTCGTCTCGGGCGACCTGGAGTTCGTCGTGACCGAAGCCCTGAAAACCATCCCCGCCCAGAGCCGCTTCTACCGGTGCATGAGCGACGTGATCCGCTGGCACAACGAGTTTCCCGGCGACTGGAAACGCACCTGGTTCGAATGCGAGCGCAAATGGGACGAGGACTACGGCTGCCCCGAGGGCACGCTCCACGCCTACAACATCGACGCGGTGATCAACAGCGCCTACGTGATCATCGGGCTGCTCTACGGAGAGGGCGACTTCTACCGGACGATGGACATCTCCACCCGCTGCGGCCAGGACTCGGACTGCAACCCCGCCTCGGCCGCCGGGATACTCGGGACGATGATCGGCTACAGCCGCATCCCCGAATACTGGATGAAAAACCTGCGGGAAGTGGAAGACATGCCCTTCGCCTACGGCGACGTTTCCCTCAACAAAACCTATGCGATGGGGATGCGCCAGGCCCTGCAGATGATCGAGGGAGAAGGCGGAAAGATCGAGGGAGAACAGGTGACCATCCGCTGCCAGAAGCCCACTCCGGTCGGGTACGAAAAGGCCTTCGAGGGCCTTTATCCCGTCTCCAACGTCCGGATGCGCTTCCAGAAGTCGATCCCCGACACCGTAAGCTTCGAGGGGACGGGCTTCGTGGCCATGGGCGGCATCCGCTGCGGGGACCGCAGCTACGTGGCCGAGCTGGAATGCTACGTCGACGGGGAGCTGGCCGAAACGGCCCTGCTGCCCGCCAACCCCCTCCATCGCCGGATCGACCTCTGCTGGAACTACCAACTGCCCAAAGGAAAACACAACCTGCGGTTCCACTGGAAAAACCCCCGACCCGACGCGACCCTCCGCATCGAGGACCTGCTGATCTACTCCGACGCTCCAAAACCCATCATCCACCACTAAAAAAACCACAGCCATGTTTATCGTACACGACTACACCCTGGCGGTCATCTTCTGCTTCATCACCATGCTCTGCTGGGGCTCCTGGGGCAACACCCAAAAACTGGCCGCCAAGACCTGGCGCTACGAGTTCTTCTACTGGGACTACGTCATCGGCATCCTGATCTTCTCGCTGATCTCGGCCTTCACGCTGGGCAGCATCGGCTCCGAAGGCCGCAGTTTTCTTCCCGACCTGGCCCAGGCCGACTGGGGCAACCTGGGGAGCGCTTTCCTGGGCGGGGTGATCTTCAACGCCGCCAACATCCTGCTTTCGGCCTCGATCGCCCTGTGCGGCATGTCGGTGGCCTTCCCCGTGGGCGTGGGCCTGGCCCTGGTGCTGGGCGTGCTGATCAACTACTTCGGCCAGGCGTCGGGCAACCCGCTCTTTATTTTCCTGGGCGTGGCGCTGATCACCGTAGCCATTATCCTCAACGGCTTAGCTTACAAAAAGGCTCTCTCTTCCAATTCGGAAAGTCCCCAGAAAGGGATCTACCTGGCCGTGGCCGCCGGGATCATCATGGCCTTCTTCTACCGCTTCGTGGCCTCGGCCATGGACCTGTCGAACTTCGCCGATCCCGCTCCCGGAAAACTGACGCCCTACACGGCCGTCTTTATCTTCGCCCTGGGGGTCTTCGCCAGCAACTTTATCTTCAACACCATCGCCATGAAAAAACCCGTGCAGGGGGAAGCGGTCTCGATCTCGGGCTACTTCAAGGGCAATTTCAAAACCCATATGGTGGGAGTGCTCGGTGGGATGATCTGGTGCCTCGGGCAGTCCTTCAGCCTGATCGCCTCGGGCAAGGCCGGAGCCGCGATTTCTTATGGGCTAGGACAGGGCGCCACGCTGATCTCGGCCCTCTGGGGCATCCTGATCTGGAAGGAATTTAAGGATGCTCCCGCGGCCTCTAACCGCCTGAACGCCGGGATGTTTATTCTCTTTTTAATCGGACTCGGCCTCCTAATTTACGCTGGCGCGTAAGCCTCGTTCACTGCATAAAAGAAGGCCGCCGGAACAATTTCGGCGGCCTTCTTTTTATAGCTGGAAGATTATCGGACTAAGGTCATCTCGTTAATTAGATGTCCCGCGCCAGCGTATTTGTCAATGATGAAAAGCACATACCGAATATCCACGCTGATAGTCCGTTGCAGCGCCGGTTCAAAAACAATGTCCCCACTCATGGCCTCCCAGTTGCCGTCGAAGGCCAGGCCGAGCAGTTCCCCGCGGCCGTTGAGCACCGGGGAGCCGGAGTTCCCGCCCGTAATGTCGTTGCTGGACAGAAAATTGACCCGGATATCCCCATCCTGGGCGTAGGGACCGAAATCCTTGGCCGTGTAGAGATCCTTGAGGCGGTCGGGCACCGTAAATTCATAGGCGTTCTTGGGGTCCTCCTTGGCGATCACCCCGCTCAGGGAGGTGTAGTAGTCGTAGATCACCCCGTCGGCCGGACGGTAGGGCAGCACCTGCCCGTAGGTGAGGCGCATGGTGAGGTTGGCGTCCGGGTAGAATTTCCCGCCGGGGTCCATCTCCATCAGCCCTTTGACGTAGAGCCGGTGGGCCTGGCGGAAGCGCAATTCCCACTCCCGCTCCTGTTCCGGATCGCGCTTCTGCAGCAGCTCCACGATGCTGCGGTAGAGCGCCAGGACGGGATCGCTCCAGGCTTTTTCCCAATCGGGATTTTCTAAAAATGCCTCGTAGCTCGCCTGGGAGGCGAACAGCGAATGCTCGAAAAAATCGTTCGTAAAGGCCTCCACGTCCCCCTTGAACAGGCTGTCGATGCGCCCCAGGTAAGCGGGTTGCTCGGCCCGAGCGAGCGAGTCGTGCAGAATGCGGAACATCCGCGCCGAGGCCTTGCGGTCGGTGGGGGGATTGTAGTCCTTATACATCCCGGCAGCCCCCTTGCGGAAGGCTTCCACCCGGGCCGAATCGGGCGCCGCAATCTGCCCCGCCTCGTCCTTATTCAACAGCCGGACCCAGGGAGCGGCCATGCCGACCAGCTCCACGCCCCGCAGCAGACTTTCCGAGATGTAAAGCCCCTGCCGGTCCGCAGCCGTCCGTTCGGCGACGATTTTTTGAATTTCCGGCAGCACGTTCCCGTAGGTCGCCTTGCGGCCGGGATCGGCCTGCAGCCAGGCGGTGAAACGGGCTTCGAGCGCCTCTTTTTTGGCCAAGACACCCAGTTTTTCGATGCCGCGGTTCATGCCGATCGAGTTTTTCCAGTAGTTGGACGAGCCGGCGAACTTGTTGGCGTACTGCAGGCGGACCTTCGGGTCGGCGACCATGTCCTCCATCATCGCCTCCTGCCGCGCCCCCCGCACCAAGATGCGAATGGGATTTTCGACCCGGTAGGTCTCCTCCACTTCATACGAAGTCGCGTAGCGCTCGGTCGAGCCCGGGAAACCGAGGATCATGGCAAAATCCCCCGGCTCGATGCCCTTCAGGGATATTTTCAGGTGCACGGGCGCCTGGTAGGGCACGTTTTCGGAGCTGTATTCGGCCGGACGCCCCTCCGAGTCGGCATAGACCCGGAAGACCGAGAAATCGCCCGTGTGCCGCGGCCACATCCAGTTGTCGGTGTCGCCCCCGAACTTGCCGATGGACGAGGGCGGAGCCCCCACGAAGCGCAGGTCGCTGTAGCGTTCGGTGATAAACAGCAGGTATTGGTTGCCCCCGAAAAAGTCGCGCACCATTGCCTTGCAGGTGCTTCCCTCGGGCAGGGCCTCCTTCTGGATTTCCTCGATCCGGCGCTGGATGGCGTCCAGGCGGGTCTGTTCGTCCATCCCGTCGTTCACGGCCGAGAGTACCCGTTGGGAAACGTCCTCGATGCGCCGGATGAAGGTCACCGACATGCCCGGGCAGGGCAGCTCCTCGGCGCGGTTCATGGCCCAGTAGCCATTCTGGAGGTAGTCGTGCTCGACGCTGCTGAGGCGCTGGATGGTGCCGTAACCGCAGTGGTGGTTGGTCAGCAAGAGGCCCTCGGCGGAGACGATCTCCCCGGTGCAACCGCCGCCGAAGAGCACCACGGCGTCCTTGAGCGAGCGGCCGTTGATGTCGTAGATGTCCTTGGCGGAGAGTTTCAGGCCCCGCTCCTTCATGTCGCCCAGATTCATCTGCTGCAACCAGAGCAGCAGCCACATGCCTTCGTCCGCCCTGAGTGACGTGCACGCCAGCAGCAAAGCGATTGAAACAAAAAATTTCTTCATAGGATTGTTGAGATTATCGGCGTAACCAGGATTCCGGATTGAGATTCGTCGTCTCTTGCCAGATTTCGAAGTGGAGCACGCAGGCGTCCTCGTCCCCGCTTGCCGACAGCCGGCCGAGAGTTTGATTCAGGCTTACTTTCTCGCCGTTTTTGACCGTGACGCTTTCAAGGTTGGAATAAACCGTCAGGTAATTCCCGTGGCGGATGATGACGCTATTGTTGAGGCCCTGGAAAAAGAAAATGCGGCTCACCTCGCCCTCGAAGACGGCCCGCACCTCGGCGGCGCTCTCGGCGGCGATATTGACCCCCTTGTTGTTGACCATCAGTCCCTTTTGGGTCGGATGGGCGTGTACCCCATAGCGGTCGACGATCACCCCTCCCCGCACCGGGTAGGGCAGCTTGCCGCGGTTCTGGTCGAAGCGGCCCGAGAGGGCGGCGATGTATTCCTCCTCGGCGGCCGTGCGGCCCTCGGCGCGGTTCTTCCGGGCCTCCTCAGCGATGATCCGCTGGATCTGCTGCTGGAGGCCGCTGAGGCGGGCCTGTTGCTTTTTCAGCGAGGCCGAGGCCTGCCCGGCCTGGCTCTTGAGTTTATCCGCCGAGGTGCGGTATTGGGTTTCGTCCTTGCCCAGGGCGTCGATCTCCCGGGTGCGGGAGTCCTTGACCTGGTCGAGCTCTATTTTTTTGCCCTGCAGCTCGGAGATCTGCACGGAGAGCGAGACGGCCACCGAGTCGATCTGCGCGGCCTTCTCCTGCCGGAGCCGGTTGTAGCGGCGCATGTAGGCGATGCGGCGGGTGGCGTCGTTGAAGTCGCGGGAGGCGAACAGGAAGATCAGGAAATTGTTGAGCTTGTAGTTTTTGTAGGCCTCGTAGACCATGGCGCCGTAGTCGGCCCGCAGTTGGTCGAGCTCCGAGCGCAGCCCCGAGACGGTGTCGTTCTTGGACCCGATGTCGCGGCCGATCACCTGGGATTGCTGCTCGAGGTTGGAGAGGATGTTGCGGCGGTTGCGGATCTTGTTCTGGATGAGCTTCAGCTCGCTCTGGGTGGTTTTCTGGTCCTTGCGGATCTTGGAGAGCAGCTGGTTGGTGGCGGCGATGTCGGCCTCGGCGGCGCGGGCCTCCTCGCGCAGTTTGTCGAGGCTTTTGCCCTGGGCCGAGGCATCCGGAGCCGCCGCGAACAGCAGCGCCCCGAGCAATCCCAGAGACAACAGACGGCGCATCATTTTCCTTCGATTTCTTTTAGGCGGGTTTCGATCTCCGAATCGGGATCGTAGCCCTTCTCGCGGGCCTTTTTCCAGTAGAACGCGGCCATGAAATTATCCCCCAGGGCGTACAGCACGTCCCCGTAGTGGATCAGCAACTCGGCGCTGGCGTTCGAATCGAGCCCCAGGGCCTGTTGCAGGATGGCCTTGGCCTCCTCGTAGCGGCCCTGCTTGTAGTAGACCCAGGCCTGGGTGTCCAGGTAGGTGGGGTTGGCCGGGGAGAGGCGGTTGGCCCGCACGGCCATCTGCTCGGCCAGGTCGAGGCGTTCGCCCCGCTCGCTGAGGTAGTAGCTAAAGTTGTTAAGGGCCATCGAGTTGGTCGTATCCGCGCGCACCGAGCGTTCGTAGTAGCGGAACGAGTTTTTGGTGTCCCCCATCTGGTGGCGGTTGTCGCCCAGGGCCCCGTAGATGGCGCTGCGCAGCGAGTCGGTCCCGGCGTATTTGAGCGCCTGGAGGTATTCGCTCTCGGCCCCCGTGTAATCCTTCATGTAGTAGGACATCACCGCCCCCTTGCGCATGTAGAGGTCGGGGTCCGAGGGCCAGTACCCCAGGGCCAGGTCGCTGTAACGGGCCACCGAATCGGGGTGGTTGAGGTAGGCCTCGATGCTGAGCACTTCGTTGAAGGCCTTGCGGTTGGGCTGGCCGCCCTGGACGAGGTGCTCTTTGAAAATGCGCAGGGCCTCGTCGAGTTTCCCCCCCGCGATCAGGTGGGACGTGTAGAGCTCCGTGATGGAATAGTCGTCGGGGTACTTGAGCAGCAGGGCCGAGGCCAGCTCGCCGATCTGGAAGTAATAGTCCCGGTAGAAATCCCGCGAGGAGGTGATCTCTCCGAAAAAGAGTTTTTTGGTCTCCGTCGGCAGGTCGTCGTTGAGCATCAGGCTGCGGGCCGTGGAGAGGAAGCCCGTGTTGTCGCCCGTGCGCTTGTAGAACTCGTTGGCGACGATGAGCGTCTGCACGTTCGAGGGATTGAGCGCCAGGGCCGTGCGGTAGGCGTCGCGGGCCAGGGAGTCCTTGTTCATGTGGCCGTAGAGTTCGCCCAGGGCCACGTAGTTTTCCTCCTCGTAGGGGAAGTTGTCCACCAGGGCTTTGGCCTCGGAGAGGGCCCTATCGTAGAGTTTGACGTTGATGAGCAATTGGCGCTTGAGGCCCGAGAGCTGCTCCATCAGCCCGAAGCGGGTCTCGGCCGAATCGAGCAGGGCGATGGCCTGGAACGGGCGGCCCTGGATCTCGTAGAGAGCCCCCAGGCGGTAGTAGAGCTCGGGATTCTCCGGCGAAAGTTTCAGAAGCGATTCGTAGACGGTCAGGGCCGAGTCGTACTCTTTGGCCCCTATCATCAACTGCCCCAACTGGGCCTTGTACCAGGTGTTGGTCGTGTCCAGCAGGCAGGCCCGGCGGCTGTAGGGGATGGCCTCCGCGGGATCGGAGGCTCTCAGCGTGGCCAGTTCGTACCAACTGGGGGCGTGGGTCGAGTCGAGGCGCAGCGCGTGCCGGAAATAGCCCGCCGCCAGGGAAGTGTCGGCCCCCATCATCAGGGCTTTGAGTCCCTCGGTGTAAAAAAGGGGGACGGCCTCGGGGCCCATGAGGTTTTCGATGGCGAACGGACGGGGAGCGACGCTCTTCTGCCCCATGCGCTGGCAGGAGAAGAAGGCCCCGGCCCCCAGGAGAAGATATATGAAATGCTTTATTTTCAAACTATTTTTTCTTTTTTGCCACAGGCTTCTGCACCGTTTTTTGCGGGGCCATTTCCCCGATCGGAGCCGGAGTGAGGGCTCTTTTGCGCAGGGCCTGCCAAAGAATAACAATTCCGGCGATCACGAAGGGAATGCTCAGCAGCTGGCCCATGTTGAGCAGCATGCCCACCTCGAAGTCTTCCTGGGGATTTTTCACAAATTCTATCAAAATCCGTACCCCGAACAGCACGATCAGAAAGAGCCCGAACATCACCCCGGGCCGGCGGCGCGCCGTGTCCTTGTAGCGGTACATCCACCAGAGCACGAAAAAGAGCGCCAGGTAGCACAGCGCCTCGTAGATCTGGGTGGGGTGCTTGGGCAGGGTCTCCCCCTCGCGCACGAAGATGAAGCCCCAGGGCAGGTCGGTAACGTGGCCGTAAATCTCGGAATTCATCAAATTGCCCACTCTTACCAGCGCCCCGGCGATGGCCACGGCGATGCTGATGCGGTCCAGCGACCACATATAGGGCATATGCCACTTGCGCGACCAGAGCCACAGGCCCACGAGCAGGCCCAGGGCCGCCCCGTGGCTGGCCAGGCCCCCCTGGCGGATGTTGAGGATTTCGATCGGGTGGGTCAGGTAATAGCCCGGGTCGTAGAAGAGGCAGTGTCCCAGGCGCGCGCCGATGATCGTGGCGAAGATGCCGTAGTAGAAGATCGAGTCGAACATCTTGATGCTATACCCCTCGCGTTTCATCATGTAGTTGAACAACAGGGCGCTGATCCCCAGCCCGATCACCCAGAGCAGGCCGTAGTAGCGCACTTCGAACGAACCGAGCGTAAAGAGGTTGGGGTCGACGTCCCAGGTAACGAAAAGGGGCAATAAAGCCTTCATGCGGAAAACGATTTCGACAAAGATAAGGATTTTCCCAATTCTTCTCTATTTTTGTACGAGACTCCCCGCTCTCCCATGGAAAATATCTTAAAAACCCTGACACCGGCCGTACTGGGCATGCTCTCCCTGGGGGCCGTGTTGTTGTTCTGCCGCATCCGGGGCAACCGGGCCCGGCGCATGCTGGCGTGGGCCCTGTTGATGGCCGCCGTTTTCTTCCTGTTCCAGGTGGTCAACCAGACGTTAAACAGGCCGTTGTTCCTGAGGCGGGATTTTTTCTCGCCCTCATCGCTTATTATCGGCAACATCGTCGCCCTGGTCATCCTGCCCTACACCATCGAAGTGCTCAAACCCGGATGGCTCACCTGGCGGCGGGGCCTGCTGGCGGCCCTGCCTTTTCTGGGTTGCGTGGGATTGTACTTCCTGGTGCTGTGGATCCTGCACGAACCGATCCTCAAACTGACCGGCCCGGCCCACCTGCAGGAAAACCTGCCCCAATTCAACGTTTGGTTCCGGTTCGTGTTCTTCCTCGTCATCCTCGGGTACATCGTCGCCATGCACGGTCTGCTGCTGCGCAACGAAGCAAAATACAAGGCCTGGTGCCTGGACAACTACTCCAACCCCCAGGACTACGAGGTGTCGTGGTTGTACTACATCAACATCGCCCTGTTCTGCCTGACGATCAGCTTCATGGTGCTGATCTTCACGGGCAAGCCCATCAACTTCGTGATCCACCAATGCGTTTTCATCGTTCTGGCGGGCTTTTCGATCTACAAGGTCCTCTTCCACGAAAATCCCTATCCCGAAGGATTTTTCCAGGGGGACTCCAAGCCCGAGGAAGCCCTCCCCGCCACCGGCGAAGAAGACCTCTTCAAAAAACGCATCCCCGAATACAAAGCCCGCCTGGAGGAGTGGTTCCTCCACTCCAAACCCTTCCTGCGCAGCGGGATCAAGCTGATGGACGTCAGGGAGGTGCTGCCCCTGAACCGGACTTACCTCTCCCGGGTCTTCAACGAGGGCTTCGGGGAGTCGTTCAGCCAGGTGATCCTCAACGCCCGCCTCGAAGAGGCTTCCCGGCTGCTGAAGGGCGACACCGATCTGAACGTCGGCCAAATCGCCCGGCAGTGCGGCTTCCAATCGCCCAGCACCTTCAACCGTACTTTTGTGAAAAAATACGGCCAGACCCCGAAAAAATACCGGGCGGGGGCTTAATTTTATCTTTCGGCAAAACATTTTTACAAAGGGACAAACCGCCTCTTTGCCGATTCTGCTTTGCGCCCTTACCTTTGCACTATATATAGTTTAGCTTCACATCCAATAATCTTATATCATTAAAAATCATGAAAAATTTACGTCTAATCTACCTCCCGGCGATCCTGATCCTGGCCGCCGCCCTCGGATTCTCCTCCTGCGCCAAAGACGACTCGCCGGACTACGATGCGGTCACCGGCGAGGACCGCATCGCCCTGACTTTCGGGGTGGGAACCTCGGAGATCGAAGATTTCCAAAAGGAATCCGACTTCATCCAACAGGCCTTCCGCTACGAGAACCGCGACCTGAACAAGACCCTCGCAGCGGTCGCCAAAGCCAAGTTCATCCTGCTCTACATCGACGCCACGAAAGCCACCTCGGACGAGCAGCGCGTCGAAGTGCTCCAGAACATCAAGAAGTTGTGGGACGCCGGGCTCAACACGAAAAAGGACCGGACGCTGTGCGTGCTGCGCATCGGGGAATCGGCGCCGCTGGCCGAGCACCTGGCCGGTTTCGACGTGGGGGCCGGGACCTACGTGTTCGGGACCCGGAGCGACGCCCTGACCTATGTGGACGCGGCGGACATCTCCCTGGCCGAATTGGGGCTGCGCAGCCTCACCGACTACATCTTCCAGGACGATTCCGGGACCCGCTCGGAGGAGATGCCCTCGGAGTGCAAAAAGTCGGTGTTGCGCAACATCCAGTTCCACTTCGAACGGAACGATCCGTTCGATATCAAAGACGGGACTCTCCGCGCGGGATACCCTGCCTCGGATGTCGAATACCGTTCGGCCGTGGTGGACCTGACGCTTTTCTATGACATCTATTCGGCCACCGGTTCCAAGGACCGCTGGATCTCGGTGCTGGCCAAGGGAGGCGGTTATAAGACCAACATCCAGACCCGGGTGGGCAAACGCGGCGACGACGACGGCTATGTCCTCAACAAGACCGTCCACACCGGCCGGGCTTACGTTGGCAACCTGATCCGCTGTTTCACCCTCGAGAGCACGGTGGAAGGTTCCAATGTCAACCTCATCGAACGTTTGCCGGAAAATGAGATCAAGGACATGACGATCTCATCCACCAAGAGTCACGAGATCAATATTGCGGGGAATATCGGCGGAAGCAAAGACGGGGTATCCGGCGGCGGCGACTTCGGCTACAAGTACAACTGGTCTTCCACGGTCGCCTATTCCCAGGCGGACTTCGAAATGAACAACTCCATCCAGCCCACGAACACGGGATATACGGTTTTCTGGAAAACCATCCCGCGCACCTGGTTCGATGAAAAGGCTTTTGAGGACGACAACACATCGAGCTCACTGGATGTGAAACAGATTCGGTACAGCAATATAGCGGCCGGGAAAACGCCCGACGTTTTCAAGGACTTTTCGAGTTCGCGCTTCCCGGTGGGTTTCCACAACATGGCCCCCCAGGCCTCAGCCCTCTACTACACGACCGACAACACGGTGAACGTCCGCTTCAAGGCGACGCTGGAGTTGCAGGACTCCCACCTGTACTGGAATTCGGGAGTCTGCCACAATAACAAAACCGACTGGTACAAACTGACGCCCAGCGGCGAAGACTTTATGAAGATCAAATTCGCCGATTCGGGGACGATCTTCGAAGATGCCGCCGGAAAAATCATCGATCCGCTGGATTATTAAATCTTCATCCGATCCAGATACAAGCAGGGCCGCCCCGGTGGGGCGGCCCTTCATTTTGTTCGAAGACCGGATTACTTCTGCATGTAGCGCTCCATCAGCCGGGCGATGTACTTGCCGACGATGTCGAACTCCAGGTTCACCCGGGTCCCCGGGCGGAACGTGTGGAAATTGGTGTGCTCCCAGGTATAGGGAATGATGGCCACCTGGAAGGAACCCTCGCGGGAACCCACCACCGTCAGGCTGACGCCGTTGACGGCCACGGAGCCCTTCTCGACGGTGACGTTGCCCGTCGAGGGGTCGTATTCGAAGGTGTAGTACCAACTGCCGTCGGCCTCCTGCACGGCAGTGCAGCGGGCCGTCTGGTCGACGTGCCCCTGGACGATATGTCCGTCCAGCAGGGCCTCGGGGCGCATGCTGCGCTCCACGTTGACGGAGTCGCCCACCTGCAAGGAGCCCAGATTGGACTTGAGCAGGGTCTCGGCGATGGCCGTCACCGTGTAATGGTCCTCCGCCAGGGAGACCACCGTCAGGCAGACCCCGTTGTGGGCGATGCTCTGGTCGATGCTCAATTCGGAGAGGAACGGGCAACTGAGCGAGAAGTGCTTGTTGCCCCCCTCCTCGCGGATGGCCACGACGGTGGCCATCGATTCTACGATTCCCGAAAACATGGTTCTATACCGTTACTTTGTGGATCACGCCGCACACCTGGTACAGCTTGGTGATCTTGTTCTGTTCGATCAGGAAGGGGTCGTACTCGGCCGTGTTGCGGGGCAGCAGCAGCAGTTGCCCGGCGTTGTTGGTCTGGCGGACCACCCGGATGCCGTTGAAGCGGGGCGAGATGATGACGTAGGTCTCCCCGGGGATCAGGTTGGCCACGGAGGTCTCCTTGAGCATGACGATGCTCCCGGAGGGAATGTCGGGCTGCATGGCCGCAGAGACGCAAGCGGCGGCCAGGTCGCACTCGGCGAAGATGGGCAGGTCGATCAAAAAGCGGGGGTCGGGAAGCTTGGTCTTGCCCCGGACGGCGTCGATGGCGTCCATGCTGTAGAAGGGGACTCCCGTCGCGGCGCCCCGCGATCCGATAAACATATCGCCCTCCCCGCTCAGGAGCCAGCCCCGGCTGATGGAGGGGTACTTCTTGGCGATCAGCTCCGCCAAATCGCGGCTGATCCCGTTGTTTCCTTTTTTAATCTGGTAAAGGTTCTCGCTTCGCTTCAACCCGATGGTCATAGCGAAAGCGTTGACCGACAGGCCGGTCCACTTCACCACTCGTTCTAATCGTTGCCAGTTGTCTAACATAGGAATAATGGATTTTTGCAAAAATACACTTTTCTCCGATATCTGCAATACTTGATACAAAATTTTTCGCTTTCATTGTAATTTTCAGAATTAAAGCGGGAAAAAATTGTCGGATCAGGCAAAGTTTTATCCTAAAAAGAAAAAGACCGAATGGGAAAAACCCCGGTGTTCCAAGAATTTATTCATTTCAACCCCCTTCCGAGCCCCCTTCTTTCGCGGCCGCCGGGAGCGGAATCGGGGCGCGGAGCGAAAAAATTTGTATTAACCGCGAAAAAGTTGCACCTTTGTTCCCGGATTTTTCCCGCCCCTGTAGTTCAATGGATAGAATGGCAGATTCCGGTTCTGTTGATATGGGTTCGATTCCCGTCGGGGGTACAGTTCTACAGAAGAAAAGCCCTGAATCTTAATTGATTCAGGGCTTTTTTATTTGTTTTACTGGCAAAGTACTGGCAAAAATCAAGGCTGGCCAATCGTAATATTAATGTTTTCCACGGTCATTGTTTCTTTCTGTATGAATCTAAATTTAGCTTCATCAAAGAATGCATAATTAGTACCACCTTCATGCATCGCACTCGCGTACTCAACACCCTCTATATTTAACGACTTTACCCCCGGTTTTTTCGAAGAAGACCGTTTGTCCTGCAAGGCCCGTTTTGTGGCTGGCTTCGGTGCCGGAGGTCGTTCCCGTGAGAATGGGCCGGCTGAGGATATCGTACTTGACGAAGAGCCACTGCCCTTGGGCTCGCAGATTGCCGTCCTGGGTGAGTACGGGACGGTCGCGCTTGTCGTAAAGCGTTTTGGTCTCGTCGGCTCCCGGATTGCGTTGCAGGCAGGGCAGGCCCTCGGTGTTGTAGGCCGTGTAGTAGGCGTACAGCTTGAGGTTGGTGTTGTCGGGGGGATAGGCCGTACCTGCGGTCAGAAGCGTGTTTAGGGGCGGGGGCAAGATAAAGCGTTCCCGTCCCATCTCGTCGTAGACGTAGTAGGTCATACGGCGGTCAGTTGCTGAAATGCGTACTTCTTTGGCTACCACGAGGCCCTGGGCGTCGGTGTACTCGTAGATGTCTCGCTGCTGGTCTTCGGGCGAAGTTCCGTCGGCTTTTCCGGCTTTGGTGTGCGATACCCAGAGCTGCCCGGGAGCGTAGTCGGCCTCGTAGCGCAGGTTGTTGCTGTCGTCGACGGAATAGCGGCGTACGGGGAGGTCGGTGGTTGCGTTGGGCCGTTGCTCGAGGGTTTGGCGGTAGCCGGTTTCGAGGTTGTAGGCCTGTCCCGGGGAGTTGCTCATCAGGGCCAGTCCCAGGGGGGTGCGGTCGTAAACGATCTTCGAATTGGCGTAAGCCCCGTCGTTTCCGTAGTAGCTGACTTGTGCAGCGCGGGGATTTGCCAGGCGGACTCCGCTTTGCGAATTCGCTGTGAAAGGCAGATACGTGACCGAGTCGGCGCGGCCCATGCAGTCGTATTCGGCGAAGGTGACAAGGTCCTTGCCGCCGGGTGCCGCCGCGACGAGGATCTGCTGGCTGGCGCGCCCCAGGCCGTCGTAGTAGGTGACCGAGGAGTTGCGGGCGGCGCCCCCGGCTTCGGTGTAGCTGTGGCGGGTGAGGCTGCCCGCGGAGGCTTCGATCAAGATCGAAGGCTGGGTGTAGCGGAAGGAGGCCGTGAGGGTGCCTGTGCCTGAAGCGTCTTCGGGATCGCTGAAGGTGACCGTCACTTTGCCCGAGCGGGTGGCGCCCGAGGAGTTGATGGGCAGGGTCAGCGCGGAGGTATTGAACGTGCAGGACAGCTTGGCGCCCGAGGGAAGGCCGGTGGCGCTCAGATACCTGGGCTCGGAAGAGACGATGGTGTCCGTGCGGTAATGGATGTACTCGCCCGCGAACGCGGCCATGCCGCCCGTGGCGGGGATCGTCAGGTTGTAGGGATTGAAATAGATGCCCGTCCCTTTGGCTGTCTGCTTGGCGGTCACCTGGACCGAACGGCGTACCGAGGCGTCGGCCGGATCGGTGAACCAGAGGGTGAGCCTTTCCTGGCGGTCGCCGGAGCCGGGGTTGGCGGCGGCGTTGGCCCGGAAGGCATTGTCCCCCAGGTGGGTCAGCGTAAGCCAGGAGGGAAGATCTTCGCAACGTTCATACACGAGATCGAACGGGCGCTTGATCGAACTGTAGACCACCGAGAAATCGAACGGCTCCGCATGGTGGGAGAAATCCAGGTAGTCGACCGTCGCTTTGAGCGAATAATCGATGCCCCGCTGGGTGAAGGAGAGGGTCGTGGAAACCTGCTCCGGAGGCCCGAGGGGATTGGGGTAAGAGATGGTTATGGTCGCGTTGCGGTCCTGGGATACGGGATTGGCCTCGTAAGAGAGACGCAGCAGGCCATCGCCCAGGTCGGTGAGCCTGGCCCAGGAGGGGAGACCTTCAAACGAGGGAGAGCCCTGCAACGAGCTTCCGCGTCGACTTCCGTAGGAGACGGTCAGGGATTTCTCGCCACTTTCGGCCGGTACCGACAGGACGGCGGGGGATAGCCGGATGTCGTAGGCCGCGGGCTCCTGGGAGAGGGTGAATGTGTGTTCGGTACGGGGTTGGCCGTAGTGGGGAGTGGCGTAGCTTACTATGACCGCTTTTTCGCGGCGTTCGTTGCTTAGGTTGGGCTTAGAGACAATCGTCACCAGGCCCGTCGAAGAAGCCGTAGCGTCTTCGCACCAGTCGGGCAGATCTCGGAATGAACCACTCCAGAAGTTGATCGCTTCGGTCCGGTTGACATAACGTAAGTTCATCGTATTCGTGCCGCCTATGCTATTCACCTTTAGGACACCCTGCGACGTGATGCTGTAGTCCGGGTACTGTTTGATCTCGAATGTAGTCGTATCCATCATAAAGGGATGTTCTTATCCAATTGCTCCATATCTATATTGGTTGTTTTATACTTCCGGGATAAAATTATAAGTACTTAAAATATAATAAAATACCCGATAGATGATATCACCTATCGGGTATAAAAATATCAGCTATAAAAAATTATAGGCTGGATATCAATGAATCAATTTCTTCGTAATATGAGCTTCGCGTTTTATTGTTAGATCGCAGTTGAAGACCGAAGCATATATCCGCCCAATTCTAAAAAGGATGAATCAGACATTCCAGGTGGGGTAATTATTCCGCTTACTCACGGATGAACAGCAGCGGGATAAAGAGAAAACTTCCAAACAGCAGCACCCCGGCCGCGACGCCCATCAGGGCTTTTCGGTTCCGACGGCGGCGAATAATTAACAAAACCACAGCCAGAATGGCGTTCACTCCCAGGGCCGCCCAGGAGAAATCCTTCAGCCGGGGAAACACATATCCATCGTCGTAGGAGGTAAACTTCAGCTCGAATGGGAAGAGCCAGCGGCCGATTTTCCGTCCGGTGCTTTCCTCCGAGGGATAACTCAACGTGTCCACCAGCAAATAATCCCGCGCATCGACGGCATAGAGGCGCTCCCCGGCCGACCCGCTGATCTTGACCGTCCAGTGGAGCATATCCCCGATAACGACAATGTCTTCAGTGCGGGGATTGAAGTTTTCGACGGGCAGCTTGCGGAGTTCGTATCCAGGGTTTCCCATCACGTAGAAACCGCCCCCGGTGTCGGTGAGCAGGGCGTAAAAGGCCCTATCGGAAAATTCGGTGATGAAAATATCTCCGACCACCACCCCCTCCGGGAGCGGGATGTGGCGTACATAGGGCCGGCCACGCAATTGTTTGAGGTGGAAGAGTTTCCCGCCCTTATCGAGCAGGAAATACCCTTCGTCGTATTCTTTGTGGGTGGTGGGATTTCCTTCGACGTAGCGGGCCGGAAATTCAAACCCCTTGGCCGCAAGAGCCTTAGTGAAACGTTCGCTTTTCTCTTCGTTCACGCTGTTGGTCGCCATATCGACGAATTCGATGCGGTGGTTGATCCGGAAAACATCCTCCGGCATGGCCAGGTCAACGCGGCCCGACATCGCTTCGAGCAGGGGGTACAACGCCGGTTTTTTCTTGTTGAGGTCCGAGGGGTTTTTTCGGAACATGAAATTGCGCAGCCCGATCTCCCGGGGCGTAACGGGCACGCCCGCGATGGTGTCGGGCAGGCGGTCGTCGGAGAGCAACTGGCGGTAATAGAAAAACGGCAGGATGCTGTCGAACTCCCGGTCCGAATAGCTTTTCCCGGAGGCATCCTGGCGGCGCAGGCCGTGCTCTTCGCTATAGCCGATCGAGACGAAGTTCTCCGTCACGCAGCTATACAGGGTGAAGGGGGTATTGTGCGAGGAGTCGGTGACGAAATGGTAGAACCAGGGCAGCAGCCAGGCCGTCAGGGCCGTGGCGGTAAAGTATAGGAATAATTTCGCGGTACGTATCATGGCTGGAAGATTAATCTTGTTTTCCCGCTTTGAAACGGGCGACCGAAAGTTGGGGCAGTACGAGCAGGGCCAGGGTAAACACCAGCATACCAGGCAGGAATCCGTCGTAGGCCTGGGGAGCGGTGGTAAGGAAGAATATCCGCACGATGCCCGCCGCCATCAGCAGGTCGATGATCCGGCGGCGCCAGGTGGGCTCCAGGCAGACCCAAGCCGTCAGCAGGTAGGCCGTGATCCCACAGAGGTACCAGGGCAGGGCCGTCAACAGGATGCGGCCAATCAGCTCCGGAGCCAGGATGTTTTGCAGATAAACCCATAGGCAGAGCAGGTTGAGCGCGAAAATGGCACCCAGTTGCGCCAGGCCGGCGCCCAGCATCAGAAAGATCATCCGCTGCCGTGGAAAGGGCAGGTGAAGGGTCAGCTTGAGCCGTTTCTGCTGCATTTCGGGTACGAACTGGGCCAGGCCCAGCAGCAGTCCCGCCGCGGCGGGCACATAGGTCAACGCGTCGATAAAAACCACGTCGCGCGAGAGTAGTATTTCCCAGAGGTGGCCCACCCCCTTAAATCCGATCACCCGCTGCAACTGCAGCAGGCAGTAGGCCACGAAAGCCATCGTCCCGCCCAGCAGCAACCAGAAGCAGAGGCGGGTTTTGATCCATTCCTTGTAGAATATCGCTTTTTTCATCTTAGTATTTTCCTGTGAGTCCGATAAATACGTCTTCGAGGTTCATCCGCTCGGTGTTCATATCCCGGTAAGCGATTCCGCAGCGTTCCAACCACTCTTTTACATAGGTTTCGTCCCGGAAGGAATACGCCTCGCCCCGCTCCCGGATCACCCCGGGATGGTAGATATCCGGATCGGGCAGCAGGGCCTCGGTGGGAGCCCCCGTCGTGAAGGTGTAGCGGATAAAGGTCTCCATCAGCTCGCGCACGGGCTTCTGGATCAGGATGCTGCCGTAGTCGAGGATGATGCAGTCGTCGATCAAGCGTTCCATATCCTGGATGATGTGGGAGGTCAGAAAGATCGTTTTAGCTTCGGAGCGGGCGTACTCGCGCAGGTAATCGATAAACAGGCGGCGGTAGCCCGGGTCGAGTCCCAGCGAGAAGTCGTCCAGGATCAGCAGTTCGGCGTTCTGGGCCAGGATCAGCCCCAAGGCCACCTGCGAGCGCTGGCCGCAGGACATGCGGGCGATGCGCTGCCGGGGCGCCACGTCCAATTTGCGCATCAGCTCGTAGTAGGCCTCGCGGTTCCAGGCCGGGTAGAAGGCGCTGTAGTAGCGTTCGATCTCGTCGATGGTCATAAAGGCGTACTGGACATGGCCTTCGATCAGCAGGGCGATGCGCCGCCGGGTCAGCGGGCTCATCCTCCGGATGTCTTCGCCGAAGATCCGGCACTCCCCGCTGCGGGGCTCGAGGTAGCCGTTGAGGAGGTTGATCGTGGTGGTCTTGCCGGTGCCGTTCTTGCCCAGCAGCCCCAGGATGCGGCCCCGGGGTACCTCGAAGGAGAGGTTTTCGTAGATCGTCCGGTTCCCGTAGCAATGGGTCAGGTTCCGGCACTGAATGATTGAGTCGCTCATGCGAAATGGTTTAATCGGTTAAAAGGCGATTCCGCCCGTTATCCGGACGCTGTCGCCGTGGGTGTGGTCCTGCCAGCGGACATGCTGCCAAGAGGCTCCCAAACAGAGGGCTACACTGCGGCTGATCCGGTAGTTCCAGCGCAGAGAGGCGCCGTAGACTCCCGCCGAACGGGTCATCCGCTCGTAGCCCTCCACCGTGGAAGTTCCCAGTGCGGTGCTTGTATCGAGGCCCGTAAGTAGCAGCTCCCCGCCCGTGGCCCCGAGCCAGTCGCCCGAAAGGGAGGCCTGCCAGAGCGAGCGCCCCTTCTCCCGGAGCAGGGTCATGGCAGCCCCCGCTCCGGGGTGATCGAGGCTCATGGCCCTCTGGGGACTGAGATAAGTCGATTCAAAACGCTGCCACACGGCCCGGGGCTCGATGTAAAGAGCGTATCCACGGGCGGCTTCCATTCCCCAGAGCCCCGACAGGGAGGCCTCGGTACGCTGGTTGCGGTAGACATCGACCTGCCCGATCTTGGGGTAGTTGCTGGCACCGCCCGATTCCCCGTAGAGGTATTCGGTTCCGGTGCGTTTGCGGTGGCTCCCGGCTAGTTTCACACCCCACCGATGGCGGCCGCTGCGGGCGGTCCAGCCCGCTTCTCCCCTCAGGGTATTTTCCTGCAAACGATTGAGCGGCAAATTGCTAAGCCCGGAGAGGATTCTTCGGAAAGAGAACACTTCATACTTGGCCGAGGCGTAAAATCCCCGGCCTGTGCGGGGAACCAGGTCAAGGCTCACCCCGTAGCCGCTTGCCTTGTAGCGGACGTCGGTCATCCCGTTCGAAAAGCGGATGCTGTACATCCCCAGGCCGCTCATCTGGTAGACTTTGGAAACGCCCTGGTTGTTGTAAAAGCCGATGATGTTTGTCTGCCGGTAAAGGCGGCCGTAAAGGCCCAGTCCCAGGGCGTAGCGGTGGCCCAGGTCGAGGGCCACGCCACCCGAAAGTTTCAGGTCCGAGACCGAGTTGTGGGGCCGGGGATCGGCCGTGCGGTACTCGAGCAGGGCCCGGTAGTCACCGTGGACCCCCCAACTGAAGCCCTTTTCCCGCCGGGCATAGCCTCCCGCGAAGGTGTAGCGCTCACCCGTGAGGTTGCCCCCCACCGAGTCGGCCATCACATAGGGGTAGAGCAGTTCGAAGTCCGCCGTTTCGTTCCACTGCACATCCATCGTCCGCCCGAAGCGGTAGCCAGCTCCGCCCCAGACCGTATTCCGCTCGTCGGGATGCAGGTAGGAAGTGGCCTCGAAGCTGCCGTAGCGCGCGCCCTCGCCCAGTTGCATCACCCCGCTGCGCTGCGCCTGGTTGTACTCGCCCTTCAGGTCGAGGGTACTCAGCGAAGAGGCGTAGGCATAGGGCATGGCGGCCGGATTGGCGTATACCGCCCCGGCGAAGGAGGCTCCCCCCGGGGAGAGGTGTTCGCGCAGACGCTCCAACACCCGGGTGGAGTCCCCTCCGGCGGCCCGGACCCCGGTGAGAGAACCCAGCAGAGACAACGAAAGTAGCAGGCGGCGGAAGGTCATAGTTTGGTAATCGTGATCGAATTGGAGGGATCCAGGTTGGCCAGTGATCGGAAAAAGGCGATCCAAACGGGGTCTTCCGTGTCGATCCGGATATTGCCCCGGGCTTCGAGTTCCCCCGAGGTGACCGTCAACTGGCCGTCCGGCGAGGAGCCGAGCCGGATGGTGGGATAGCCCACGCATTTATCCTGGAGGGTAATCAGGGTCTTGCAATCGGCCCTCCGGGAGATGGCGATCCGGTAGAATTTCTCATCCGGCGAAAGTTGGATCTTTTCGGCCGCAATCATCGTTTCCCCGGCGATCATGACTTCCCGTCCCGGCACGGGTTTGTCGTCCCAGGAGATCAATTCGGCCCGGACGACGATCCGTTTGCCGGAGTCGGCCGGGGGGAAATGCTTGGCCATGGTGCCCGATTGGGCCCAGAGCGGAAAGTCCAGGCCCGTCAGCAGACAGATTCCCAATAAGGCGAGTAGATATCCTTTCATAAGGCAGGGTTGTTTTTGCATGAAATGATCTATCCGGGCGGCCCGGATGCCTTCACAGGCATCCGGGTCTGCCGGAATAGACAAAAAAGTTACTGTTTCAGCGAGGGCGTGGCCTCGGGCGTAAAGTCGTTGGTCGAGTTGTTGGTATCCATCAGGATGCGGCGGCCGTCGGCGGCGGTGGATTCCGTTTTTCGGCGCACCGATTTACCGTAGCGGTTGGGGTCCTTGTCTACCTGTCCGCAGTAGCTCCAACCGGCGTCCAGCGAGGGATCGGTCACGATCCATTCGAACATTGGGGCGATGCTCAGGTTCACGGCGTCGACGATCCAGCTGTTAGGGACTTTGAATCCTTCGTCCGACATCGGGAAGGAGTATTCCTCGAACACGAAGGTGTATTCGAACTCGTAGTAATAATCACGCAGGAAAGTTTCCTTATCAACGCCGATCTTGGCGATGGCGTACGATTGGAAACCCCGGTTATGCGGACCCCAGATGCTGGCCGTGTAGCAGTACCATTTGTCCATGTTGGGGACGGCAGGGTTGTCCACATCCGTTACCCAGTTCGTCGATTCGTCGTACCATTCGAAATCGGCTCCACTCAGGTCGAAGGAGTTGGGGTTGGCCGAACGGTGGTCGATGGCCACGTCGCACAGGACGAACGACTCGCCGGGCTGCACCGGATGCTCCGTGCCCGAACCGGGGACTACATAGATGGCGTTGGTCGTGAAGGCCGACTTCATCAGGTCGGGGGTGTAGTCTTCTTTCTTGACCGTTAGGAACACCGATTCAAGTAGGGCCAGCCCATCGGCGTAGAGCACCTGATCCGAGTTGTTGTAGATCTTGAAGTAGCGGTCCTGGTAATACTGGTCTCCGCCGGGGGTAAGCGTGCCGGTAAAGAAGATCTCTTCGATCACGAAGCCGGTCGAGGGGCTGTAAAAGGCCATTTCAAGGGCGGGCACGGAGGCCGTTTCCCCGGAGATGGTCACCGATTCGCGGTAAGCCCGCACGCCGGTGTTAACGTCCACCCCATCGAGGGTGTAGAGCAGTTTGCCTTCCACCGCGATGCGGTAAAGCCCTTCGGGGACGGTGATCGAGACGCTGACGGTGGGTGCGGTGCGGGTCGAGGTGACCGTGGCATTGTTGAAGACTTCGCCGGAATTGATGTTTGTAAAAGTGGCTTTCAGTTCCGACAGGCTTCCGTTCTGGGCCTCGTCGGGCAAGGTCAGCGTCCAGCTCACCTGGCTTTGGGGAATGGGGGGATTGTCGTTCGAGCAGGCGCCCAGGGAGAGCGCCACGGCAACCACGAGCATCGTGGAGAGAAAGTGTTGAAATCGTTTCATCGTTTTTTGAGTTTTAATGGTTTGTTATAAGGAGAAATTCAGTTCCATCCCGAAATAGGGGGCCGGAGTGCTGGTGCGTATCTTCACCCCGGAGTCCCAGTAATCGGGTTTCCAGACAAAAAGCCGGTTGACGAAAAACGCCAGGTTGATCCGCTCGCGGTAGAGCCGTTTGGTCACCTTGAGGTTGAAATTGATGTTGAACGGCTCGTGCAGGTTCCGCTTGTAGTATTCGTCGTTGTGGGGGATCATCAGGAATTTGAGGTAGGGGTCCTGCTTCGAGGCTTCCGTGTAGGGATGGGTGAGGCCCTGCTTGTCCACGTAGGCGACCGGGATGCCGCTTTGGTACAAGGGCGTGGTGTAGTAGTACCAGAGGCATTGGGCCGAAAGCGAAAAGCCCAGCTTCAGGGAGGGGATGTCCGTGTCGAAGGTGAAGTTGGTGGTCAGCCAGTTGGAGGCGTTCCCGTCGGGGTCCTCGTACAGGCCCAGGTAAGGAATATCCTTGTTGTTGACGATCTTGCTCGAAGCTTTGTAGTAAGGCAGGCTGTTGCAGTAGGTCGTGCGCAGCCAGGCCCCGTTGACGGTCACCCGGGTCCGGATCGAGGGGATGCGCACGCTGGTGAACTGGAACTCGACCCCCTCCTTGGCGATCAGGGTGCCGTTGCCGGAGACCGCATAGACGATCAGGGCCGTATCGGCCGTGTAAGTCATCTCTTCGAGCCGGGGCGGGCCGGTCAGGGTATTGTAATCGATCGAGTTGGGGTCGTACTTGCGGTAGTCGATGGTCATGAAACGTCTTTCGCTCCGGAACCAGTCGTCGCTCTTTTCCCGGAAATAGTCCACCGAGAGGCGGTTGCCGCCCCAGGAGATGTCGGCTCGGACCTCCCACTTGCGGTTGCGGGCCGGGGCCAGGTTGGGGTTGGAATGATCGCGGACGGTGGTTTTGAGGTTCAGCCGCCGGTAATCGGGGTTGGGATGGTAATAATTGAGCTGGATGAGGTCGTAGTAGGAAAGGTTGGGATAGAGGTCGGAGATGGAGGGAGCCTGGGAGAGCCAGCCGATGCCCCCGCCCAGTTCGAACACCAGGGGCCGCCCGGCCAAAGTCAGCGTGGGGAAGATCCATTTGAGGTTGACCCGGGGGTCGAAAGAGAATTGCCCGCGCATGGCGTAATTCCGGGGCAGGTTGAGCAGGGTGGAGGCCCGCAGTCCGGCCAGCAGTTCGAGCTTGTGGTTTCCCACCGGAACGAGGGTGTGGTCTTCGGCGAAGAACGCGAGGGTATGCTCCGCGGGAATGTCCCGGTAAGGCCGCGGGCGGGTCGTCACATCGGCGTAGACCGGACGGTAGGGGTCGTAAATCTGGCCCCGGCCGAGGTTCTTGTCCATCGTCCAGTCGGCCCCGGCCTTGATCTCGTTGAACACCTTCCCGATGTCGGCCCGCAGGACACTCACCAGTTTGACGAAGGCGTTCAGCGGACGTCCGTCGACCTGATGAGAGGCCACGTAGTTGTACGGGAGATAAAGGCCGTCGTAGACGCCCACATGGTCGTGCAGCGGGGCGGGCGTGTCGCGGCTCAGTTGCACCTGACGGGTACGCTCGATCAGGTCTTTTTGCAGGCTCAGCGAGGTGTAGAGATCCAGCGAGCGCAACACTCCTTCGGGGCCTCCCTTCCAGCGCAGGTTGTTGGCCCAGGCGTAGCGGTTGTAGCTCGATTTGTAGCGGTCTTCTTTGTGGAAATTGATCTCGGGGTCGATCTTTTCGTTGTCGAACGAACCGCTGTAATCGAGGTTGGATTCGTAGGTCAGGAGGCCCTCCCGGATGTCCCATCCTTTGGAGAGGCGCAGCGAACCGGTCAGGCGCTTGTAGTTTTCAAGGGTGTTGCGGGGGTCGGCCTTCGCGTTGAGTAAGTCCAACCCGGCGTTCAGCGTCAATCTGCGGCGCTCCCATTCGAAGCCCTTGCCCACTGAAAACAGTTTGCTCTCGGCATCGGCCTTGAAGCGGGCCCTGAGGTCGTTCCCGCCCCGGCGCCGGGTGATCTTCACCAGGCCGCTGGTCAGCTCGCCGTACTCGACCGAGGGGATGCCGCGGACGATCTCGACGTGTTCGATCTCGTCGGTGGAGATGCTGCGCATGTCCACGCCCTCGCCCACAAAGTCCCGCTCATCGTTGCTCGCCCCGGACAGGAGTTGGAGGTTGGCCCGCGAAGCGATGGGGGCGCCGTCCATCAGGAAAGAGGTGCCAAAGGAGGTGTTTTCGTAATAGCTGTTCGTCAGCTTGCCCGTCCCCCCGGCCTCGCGCAGCCGGATCTGATTGGGTTCATTCAGGTCGGGAGGCAAGGCGCGCCCGCCGGGCAGCAACTCCAGCAGGTCGGTGAAACTCGAGGGTTGGAGGTGCTCCATGGCCTTGCGGTCGATGAGCGAGGCGCTGGTCATGCCCCGCGACTCGGAGGCGGTCACCACCACTTCCCCGATCTCCACGACGTTGACCCGCAACGAGATATCCAGGGAGAGGTTCCGGGTGATTTCCACTTCGGAAACGGAGGGCAAATAGCCCAGAAAAGTCACCCGCAGGGTATAGGTACCCGCGGGCAATCCGTGTAGCGTGCAGATTCCGGCCCCATTGGCCGCGTCGGCGCGCTCGAACGTTCCCTGCCTCGCCTTGGCCGATACCACGGCATACCCCAGGGGTTCCCCGGTGGCCGCGTCCCGCACGCTCACGGTGCAGGAGTAGCCCTTTGGGGGAACTTCCGCCCGCAGGCGTACCTCCGGGACTGCCAGCAAAAAAAGCACTGCGAGAATGATTCGGAAACGGTTCAATGGCGTTGGAATTTTTGACCCGACAAAATTAGACCCCCTTCCGGAAGCTTAAAATCCCCGCATTTCGGTAAATTTTTCCGCCGCCGTCCTCACAAATAATGTCACTTGTTTTTGCGATCCCCGGCGTTTATTTCCCTTATTTTTCAGGATTGCCGCCCAGGAGCGGAGCCACTATTTTTGTGGCCGAATCCTCTTAAAAAAACATCCTATGAAAATGCATTCTTTGGCGGGAGCCCTTCTGCTCTCCATCGCTTTAACTTCCCTGACGGGTTGCGGCCAGGGCAGCCCGAAATCCGGCGACACCCGCACGGCGTCTTCGAGCCAGGTGCTCGAAGTGGATTCGCTGCTCCGGCACGCCGACCAATTGGCCGGACAAACGGTCCTGTTGGAAGGGGTCTGCACCCACATCTGCAAGCACGGCGGGGGAAAGATTTTCCTGCTGGGCAGCGACGACACCCAGACGATCCGTATAGATGCCGGGGAAAAGGTGGGCAAATTCAAACCCGAGACCGTGAATAGCGTAGTGCGTGTAACGGGAGAAGTGTGCGAAGAGCGCATCGACGAAGCCTTCCTCGACCAATGGGAAAGCGAACTGAAAGCCGCGGGCATGGAGCACGGCGAGGGCGGCGCAGGCTGCGAGAGCGACCAGCAGGCCCGGGGCGAAGCGCCGGTCAACAGCCTCCAGCAGCGCATCGACAACTTCCGCGCCCGGATCGCCGAGCGGCAGCAGAGCGAAGGAAAAAACTACCTCTCCTTCTACAGCCTGACGGCCGACAGCTACGAAATCGTCGAGTAAATGCCCGTCCGCAGCAACATCGCGTCCTCCCTGCGCCGCTGGAGCCGGAACATCCATCGTGAACTCTCGTTCTTTTTCGGCGGGGTAATCCTGATCTACGCTCTTTCGGGCTTTATGCTCAACCACAAGAACGACTTCAACTCGGATTACGACATCCGGCGCGAATCGTTGCAGTTCGAAAGCCTGCCCACCGACCGGTCGGCCTGGGACAAGGGCCGGGTGCTGGAGTTGCTCTCTCCGGTGGGCGAGCAGGACAATTACACCAAGCATTATTTTCCGGAGGAGGGCCGTCTCAAGGTTTTTCTCAAAGGAGGCTCTTCGCTGGTGGTCGACCTCGCCAGCGGAGAAGCGCTGTACGAATCGGTGCGCAAGCGCGCCTTGTGGAGCGGGCTCAACCGGCTGCACTACAATCCCGGACGCTGGTGGACCGTTTTTTCGGATATCTTTATCCTCTCGCTGGTGGTCATCACCCTTACGGGGCTGGTGATGCTCCGGGGGCCCAAAGGTTTTTGGGGTCGGGGCGGGATCGAGTTCCTGGCCGGGCTGCTGATCCCGGTGGCTTTTTTACTGCTGCTGTAACCGCTTTCCGGGACCTGAATAAAAAAGCCGGGCAAGGATGACCTTGCCCGGCTTTTTTGTGGGAATGCGAAGCGGTATGACCGTTTATGATCCCATCTCCCCTTCCTCCTCTCCAGCCTGCCGCCGGAGCATCCGGGCGAAGATGCCGGCGCGCTCCCGGAGTTTTCCGGGCGATCCGCTTTCGGCCACCCGCCCCTCGTCGAGCACCACGATCTTGTCGGCGTTGGCCACGGTGCGCATGCGGTGAGCGATGAGGAGCACCGTCTTGTCGCGGACCAATTCCGAAATGCCCGCCTGGATCCTGGTCTCGTTCTCCACATCGAGCGAGGCGGTAGCCTCATCGAGCAGGACGACGGGCGCGTCCTTGAGCAGGGCGCGGGCTATGGAGACCCGCTGGCGCTCGCCGCCCGAGAGGGTCTCGCCGTTCTCGCCGATCACCGTGTCGTAGCCCTGCGGCATCCTTAGGACAAACTCGTCGCAGCAAGCCAGGCGGGCGGCGCGCAGCACCTCCTCGTCCGTGGCGTCGCGGCGGCCGATGCGGATATTCTCCCGGATCGAGGCGTTGAACAGCACCACGTCCTGGAAGACGACCGAATAGTTTTTCAAAAGGGTTTCCGGCTCGATTCGGGAAATATCCTCACCGCCGAGCCGGATGGTACCGCCCTGGATGTCCCAGAAGCGGGCGGCCAGCTTGGCCGCCGTGCTCTTGCCGCTGCCCGAGGGCCCGACCAGGGCCGTGATCTCCCCCTGCCGGGCCGTGAAGGAGACATCCCGGAGCACCTGTTTGCCCCTCTCGTAGGCAAAATCCACGCCCCGGAATTCGATGTCGTACCCGGCAGGCGCCAACTCGGTGCGCCCTTGTTGCACGGGCAAGGCTTCCATCTCGTTCATGCGGTCGATGCGCACATCCAACAGGGTCAGCGCCGCCAGGTTGTTGAGCACCTCGTCCACGGGAGCGTAAATGCGCGAGCCGATGACCAGGAAGATCAGGTAGGGAAACAGCTCGATCCGCCCGGCGGAGAGCAGCCAGGCGCCTGCGACGATGACGCTGGGCAGTCCGAGTTTGAGCAGGCTCTGTGCGCTGTTGACCAACACCCCGGCCAGCAACTCTCCGCTTACCAAGGCCTTTTCATGCCGCTTGACCGCCCGGTCCAGCCCCGCGAGGTAATCTTCCTCCCGGTTGTAGGACTTGATCTCCCGGACCGTGTCGAGCCCCTCCTGGATGCACTCGGTCATGTCGCGTTTGATCGCGTAGTGACTGCCGAAATTGCGGCGCATGATCCTCCGGGAGAGCAAGACGATCCCCAGGGCCAGGGGCACCACCCAGAACAGCGCCAAGGTCAACCGCCAATCGTAGAGGGCCATCCCGGCAGCCATCAGCGTGATGCCGATCAGCGAGGCGAACAATTGGGGTACGGCGTGCGAGAAAGTGTGCTCCAGTTCGGTGGAATCCTCCATGATGGTGGAGGTCAGGTCCGAGAGGTTCCTTTCTCCGAAGAAGGCCAGCGGCAGGCGACGCAGTTTCTCGGCCAACCCGATGCGGCGCACGGCGCTCTCGTCGTACACCGCGGTGAAGGTGCTGCGGTATTGCGCCACGGCGATCACGAACATAACGGCCATAAAGGCCGGGCCGAGAAGGAGGTAATAAAGCATCCCATGAGCGGGCGATACCCTCGGATCGAATACCGGACGCAGGTAGTCCCCCAGGAAGAAAAACACATACACTGCCGGCAGGATCAGCGCCAGGTCGAGCAGTGTGGTGAAAAACACTCCTTTGCAGAAATCCTTGGCCCCCTGGGCCGAGAGCGCGAAGCGCCGTTGAATCGTTTTAAGCATGGCGTACCTCCTTTTTGATCGTCCAGCGGACCGACCGCCGGTATTCGTTCCACATGTTGGTATAGATTCCGTTTCGTTGAATTAATTCGTCGTGTGATCCCCGCTCGGCGATGCGGCCCCGGTCGATGACCAGGATCTGGTCGGCATCCGCCACGCTCGTCAGGCGGTGGGCGATCACCAGCACCGTTTTGCCCCGGGTCAGTTCCCTGAGTGCCTGGTGGATCAGGTGTTCGTTCTCGGGATCGGCGAAGGCGGTCGCCTCGTCCAGTACCACGATGGGCGCGTCCTTGAGGATGGCGCGCGCCAGGACGATGCGCTGCTGCTCGCCGCCGGAGAGGTAAGTCCCGTCCACCCCTATCTTGGTATCCAACCCGAGTGGTTGTTTGTCGATGATCTCGCGGCACTGCGCCAGGTCAACGGCCCGTTCCACCTGCTCCTTCGTGGCTTCTGGGTTGCCGTAAGTGATGTTTTCGAGCAGGGAGGTCTTGAACAGTCGGGTGTTCTGGAAGACGAAAGAGATGTGTTTCATCAACTCCCCGGGGGCGATCTCCCGCACATCGGTCCCGCCGATGGTCACCCGGCCCGCGGTCACGTCCCAGAATCGCGGCACCAGGCGGGCGATGGAACTTTTCCCGCCTCCCGAAGGGCCGACCAAGGCCACCGTTTCTCCCCTGGAAATCGAAAAACTCACCCCGTCCACGGCATTTTCTCCTGCCCCCGGATAGCGGAAATACACCTCTTCGAAACGAACGTCGAATCCCGTCACCGGCTTCGGCTCCGCGGCCACAGACAGTTCCGGGAAGTCGGTCAGCCGGTCCAGCCGTTTAACCGCTTCGGAGGCCTGGCCCAGCGCCTGGTCGAGGTACATGCTTTTCATAATGCTCTGCGAGAAAAGCGGCGTAACCAGCACGAAGAGCAAAAAATTGAGCAGCACCCCGGCGTAATCCCCCGAGCGGCCGATCAGCAGGATCGCCACGGGGGCCAGCACGAAGACGAAGCTGTTGATCAGCACCGTGTAGGCCGACATGGGCTTCTCCCAACTGCGGGTGTAGGCCTGGCACATCTTGTTGTAATTGAGAATGCTCCGGTGAAAATTTTTAAATGAGTAGATGGTCTGCTGGAAGACTTTGACCACGGGAATGCCGCGCACGTATTCGACCGCCTCGGTGTTCATCTCCTCGAGCGAAGTCATGTACTCCTTCATGAACTGCCTCGACTTGCCTCCCATCATCAGCGCCATCATCCCGAGCGCGGCGACCAAGGGCAGCAGGCAGGCCAGTCCCAGACGCCAATCGACCGCGACGATCAGTACCGCAGCCGCCAAGGGGGCCAGGATCGTAGCGGCCAGGTCGGGCATCTGGTGAGCCAGGAATAGATGCGTAACGCTGGCATTCTCGTCGATGATTTTGCGGATGCGGCCGCTGGTAGTGCCGTCGAAAAAGCCGAGCGGCATCGCCACGATCTTGCGCATCGCCACACGCCGCATATTCGATTCGACCCGGAATGCCGCCAGGTGCGAGCACATCAGCGTGGCGAAATACAACAGCACGCCCGCCACCTCACCCGAAGCAGAGGGCAGGCCTTCCGAAGCCAGTAGCTCCCGGACGATCAGCCAGATAAAAATAAAGGGCAGCATGCCCGCCAATGCGCTCAGCACGGACAGTGCCATGGATACGGGCAACAGCACTTTGCGTCTGCCCGCATACTTTCCCAGTCGTTTTAATGTATTCATCCGTCAATCTGTTAGTGTTTTTAATAGAGAACATGATTCCATTTGGGTCAAAAATAGAAGGGAGGCTTCTTCTTCCTCCCTTCATGTACCGGTCAATTCTTTCCATCCGGCGAACTCAAACCGGAAATATTCCCTGAAAAAGTCCCGGATTGTTGGTTTACCCAAATCGTGCGTGACGATCTCTCCCACGACGCTGACCATCCAGGATGACATCGCATGAATAAAAAAAGGGGAAATCGGCTTCACACCGGGATGATGCCGCGCCTCGATTTCCAGGTAACCGGTGCCGATCCGGGTTAGGTAATCGGTAAATTCTTCCCGGAAATTCCCTTGGGAAGAGCCGTCCGAACGGAAAAGCAGCAGACGGAGTTCCTGTCGGTATTTATCGACGAGGGTTATGTATTCCTCGACGGCTTCTTCCCCGTGCCCGAATGCCCTTGTCCGGTAGGGGTCATAGGTTTCTTCGGTGTGCTGCCGGGTAATGAAGGCATACAAATCCTCCTTGGCGGGTTTTACGATCGCCCGGTAGATTTCGTCCTTATTTTTAAAGTAATTGTACATGTTGCTTAGTCCCACACCCGCATTCTTGGAGATGGTACGCATGGAGGCGTCTTTGAACCCACTGCGGATAAACTCCTTGCGGGCGGATTGCAGGATCGCATCGGATATGCTCTCTTTAAGCACCTTCATTTTAGGGAACGCTATTCTTTATTAAAGACAAAATAACAGCTAAACACCGTCTCCTGCAATCCCCTTTTTTCGGGATTTTTTAACCCAGATTAACCGTTCAGACGATTTCCGGGACTCTCCCTGGAACCGGAGTCAAAGCGGGCCAACAGATCGTTCTTGGCATTCTCGTTATGATGTGAGCCCATAAAATCAAAGGCAAAAGTGTACTATTTAACAAAACATCGGAAAATAATGGAAAATACGTAGGCTCGCCAGATAATAATCATCCCTGATTTTCAGGCATTACCCTGTTTTTGATTTCCTTTGTTTTTCGGGTTTTATAGCCGTCGGGGGTACTAAAGCAGTCTACTGATCAATGATTGGCAGACTGTTTTTCTTTTGGGGTGTATCGTATTTTCGCCGGAAATGATATCTTTGTAAAAACTGGACCGGAAACATCCGGGAGCCGATTGCCTACCGATAAAACCGGATCGCTAACACGTAAAAAATGCCATTCTCCCCTGCCTTCAGCCGTGCGCATATTTACGCCATTTCATTGATCGCCACACTGGGCGGCTTTTTGTTCGGCTACGATACGGCGGTGATTTCGGGCGCCGTCAGTTCACTCAACACGTTCTTTGTTACGCCCCGGGGCCTGTCTCCCGCATCAGCCAATATGCTGCTCGGCTTTATCGTGTCGGGAGCGTTGATCGGCTGTGTGATAGGCAGCCTGCTGGGCGGTTATTTCAGCCAGTGGCTCGGCCGGAAAAAGACGCTTTTGCTGGCGGCTTTTATGCTGTTGTTTTCCGGGGTGGGCTCTGCGGCCCCCGAACTGGGATTCGCTCCGGTCGGAACGGGAGACCATACCTATTTGGCGCCGTTCATTTTCTACCGGCTCCTGGGCGGCATGGGAATCGGTCTGGCCTCGGTTCTTTCGCCGATGTACATTGCCGAGATCGCCCCGCCGGAGATTCGCGGACGGCTGGTTTCGTGGAACCAGCTGGCTGTCGTGGCCGGCATCTTGATCGTCTATTTCGTCAACTATTTTATCGCCTCGCGGGGCGACCAACTCTGGAATGACCTCTACGGCTGGCGCTGGATGTTCGCTTCGTCGGCCATTCCGGCCTTGCTCTTTTTTACGCTGTTGTGGTTTGTTCCCGAAAGCCCCCGCTGGCTGATGATCCGGGGACGGGAACGACAGGCCCGGGGCATATTGGACCGCTTGGTGGGGCAACAGATGGCCGGGCAGGAAATTGCCGCGATCAAATCGGCGCTTTCGTTGAACACGGCCGGGGGGAAACTGTTTGCGTATGGCGTGGCGGTGATCGTTACGGGCGTTCTGGTCTCCATGTTCCAGCAATTGGTGGGCATCCAGGTGATGATCTATTATGCGCCCGAGATATTCAAAAACATGGGGTACGCCAACGACATGGCCCTGTTCCAGGCGGTGCTGGTGGGGGCCGTGAATCTGATCTTCACCGTGGTGGCCATCTACACCATCGACCGCTTCGGCCGCAAACCCCTGTTGTTGGTGGGGTCGGCCTCCATGGCTCTGTTCATGGCGGTACTGTTCATCAGTTTTTACACGCACCAGATCGGTTGGGCGGCCCTGATCGGCGTACTGGGTTTTGTGGCTTCGTTCGCCATGTCGTGGGGGCCGGTGACCTGGGTGCTGCTCTCGGAGATGTTCCCCAACCCCATCCGCAGCAAGGCGATGGCCGTGGCCGTGGCGGCGCAGTGGATTACCAATTATACCGTCTCTTCCACCTTCCCGTTGCTGGACCGCAACGCCTTCCTGGTGGAAACCTTTAACCACTCCGTCTCGTTCGGGATATTCGGGTTGATGGCCCTGCTCTCTTTCTGGTTCGTCTGGAAACGGGTGCCCGAGACCAAAGGCCGCACCCTGGAAGAAATCGAAAAAATCTGGAAAAAATGACTGGATATGAACGCGTAAAATCGGCCCTCGAGGGGCGGATGCCCGATCGCCGGCCCGTGATGCTGCACAGTTTTATGGTGGCGGCCCGGGAGGCGGGCTACACGATGAGGCAGTACCGGGAGGATCCGCACATCGCCGCCGAGTGCCACCTGCGCTTTGTGGAAAAATACGGCACCGACGGCGTGCTGTTCGATGTGGATACGGCCCTGACGGCGGGCGCCTGCGGGGTGCCGGTCGATTTTCCGGAGGATGAACCGGCCCGTACGCACGAACCCCTGCTCCATTCGCTCTCGGACGAAGAACTCGGCCCATTGGAAAAGGTCCGGCTTGCCGACGACCCGCGCATCCGGCACAGTCTGGAGGCGGTCCGGTTGCTGAAAGAGGCGGTGGGGAATGATATTTTTGTCCGCGGGAATTGCGACCAGGCGGCTTTTTCGCTGGCCTGCAGCCTGCGTACCCCCTCCGTTTTTATGATGGACCTGATGACGGACGCCTCGCGCGCGGTCCGGCTGCTGGAGCTCTGCGCAGCCATTACGGTGCAGTACATCCACCTGATGGCCCAGACGGGGGCCGATATGCTCTCCAACGGCGACAGCCCGGCCGGTCCCAGCATGATCTCTCCCGAGATGTACGTCCGCTACGCCGTGCCCTATGAAAAAATGTTGGTGGATGCGGCCCACAAAGCCGGACTGCCCTATATCCTGCATATTTGCGGCAACGCCGATCTGATCCTCGAACGCATGGCCTCGCTGGGCCTGGACGGAGTGGACCTGGATTACCTGACGCCGGTGCAGCGCATCCACGATGTGATGGGCGCCCACACGACGCTTTGCGGCACGATAGACCCCAGCGGAGTGATGGCCCTCGGGACGCCCGGCCAGGTGAAGGAAAAAGTGCGTGAACTGATACGGGTGTACGAGGGAAATCCCCGCCTGATCTTCAATGCCGGGTGCGCCCTGCCGCCCATCACCCCCGAGGCCAATATCCGGGCTTTTGTGGAAGCCTGCCGGGAATGAATTAGGGCGTGGAGGTATGCCGGGTACGAAAGAACCCCCGCAGGCCGATGCCTGCGGGGGTTTCGTTATAAAAGGCGCGCCGTTACCGGACGCTCTTGCGGTATTTGTCGGCTTTGAGGCCGATCTGCTCGAAGGGGATGGGCTCGAACGACGACATCCCGGCGGCCGGGGAACCGCTCACGAAGCTGAAATCCCCCCGGGCCGGGTCGGCGATGCCGGGGTCTTGGCCCGGGCGGAGGATGTTGCCCGCCTCTTCCAACTGCTTGATGACCGCGGGATCGTTGTCGGTGTAGGAATCGAAGTCGTCCCAGAGGCTGATCGGCGAATGGGAATAGGCCACTTCGGTGCAAATCAGGTTGCCTTCGGTACGGACTTGCTTCAAGTCGACCTCGCCGATAAAGCGCAGGAAGACCGGGCCCGTGGCGATGTTGTTGCGCACCAGGTTGTCCTTGCACAGCTGGATGTCCATCACGCCGGGACGGAGGGTGGAATCGGCCGTTTTGAGGTCTTCGACCAGGCCCTTGAGCACCGGGTAGCGCGAGAGGTAGAGCGGCCCGTCGTAGGGCACCGCGGCCAGGCGCTCGATCATCTGCCAGCTGCCCCCCAGCGCGAACTTTTCCCGGCGGGGCCATACCTTGTAGCTGATGCCGCGCGAGGAGAGCATCAGGTTGTTCTCGATGAGCATGCCGCGGCCGCTGTTGGTGTTAAAAACCCAGTCCACTTCATAGAAAATGTTGCCGTGGAGGTGGATGCCTCCGCAGGGCAGGTCGGGGTAGATCGTGAAGCAGCCCAGGTGGCCGGGGCTGTGGATGTCGTGGAAGTAGTTGTAGCGCACGACGTGGCCCAGGAAGGTCCAGTCGAAGCCCGTGTTGATGCAGCCCACGTCGCCGGTGAGCATGCCGATGTGCGAGAATTCGTTGTATTCGAACAGGTGGTCGTTCCCGTAGTAGAACAGCCCCGTGTGGGCCGTGTGGTGCAGCTTGCAGTGGGCCACGCGGATGCCCACGCCGTCCATCTCGATGGCCGGGTTGTGGCTGCGGAAGACGCGGCCGTTGTGGTGGATGTCGCAGTTTTCGATGAAGTGGCCGCAGGGGGTGAGCGTCGTCCGGTCGCCCCCGGTGACATGGATGGCGCTGCGGGCGATGTCGTGGAAGTCGCAGCTGAGGATGCCGTTGTCGGTCCCCCCGAGGATCTCCACCGACCACTGGCCCAGGTTGAAAAATTCGCAGCCGGCGACCCGGTTGGCCGTGCCGCCTGTTATGATGATGCCGCCATGGCGGGAGCCTTCGAAGGTGATCCGTTCGACGGTGACGTGGCTGGCCTCATCCAGGGAGATCATCGGCACGCGCAGGTCGGGGAAGACGATGCGCGAGGCGGCGATGTCGCCCGGAGGATAGAAGTAGAGCATGCCCGAGGTGCGGTCCACGTAGAATTCACCGGGGGCGTCGAGCTCCTCGGGAATATTCAGGTAGAAATAGCGCTGGCCCGTGCGGTAGCCGTAGTGGTGGTGGGGCAGCTCGGGGAAGATTTCGTGGATGAGGGTGTCGATCCGGTCGATGCGTTTGGTCTCGTTGGCCCAGTCGTACACCCAGAATCCCTGCGCCCAGAGGTCGGACTGGTCTTTCCAGCGCGAGGGGCGGTCGTTGTCGTAGACGAAGCGGCCGTAGTGGGTGACCAGGTCGTAGTGGTAGCGGTTGGGACCGAACATGGGCACGTCCTTGATCAGCGCCCACTCGCCCTCGTTGGGCCAGCGGGCCAGGGCCATGTATTGTCCGTCGCAAAACAGGTCGGCCCGCAGGGTCGAGTCATAGGGAGCCGTGACGGCGCCCAGGTCGGTGATCCCGGCCTTTTTGAGGTCGATCTGAAAAATACTGTCGCGCAGCCGAGGCTCAATCCGGGCGCCCATGCCCGCCCCGGTGGCTGGTTCCCAGCCGCTCAGCAGGGCCCCGCCCAGAAAAACGACGCTCTCTTTCGACCCCCCGCCGTAGACGATGGGGCAGGCTTCGGAGCCGGAGTCCTCGGCCGTGAGGGTGAAGGTGCCCGTGCGCCGGTAGGTACCGTCGGCGAGCAGCACCCGGATGCCGCCCTGGGGCAGGCCTTCCGTGGTTTTGAGCAGGCGGATCTCATCGCGGGCCCGTTCGAGGGTGGCAAAGGGCCGGCGTTTGGTGCCGGGGTTGGCGTCATCGCCGCCGGGGGCGACATGATAGGTGAGGGCGTAGTGTTCGTCCCCGCCGCAGGAGACCATCAGTCCCGCCGCCAGGAGCAGTCCCAGGAGGATACCCAGTTTTTTCATAGTCAGGTCAAGTTGGAGTTTTTCAAAGATAGGGGAAATTTTCGAAAACGAATTTTTTCGGATCCTACGTCGGTTTTTCGATTAGGGATTTGGGTATCCCGTTTCTAAAACGTACTTTTATAAACGTGAGGTAGCCATAACCCCTCTTTGTGCTAACCCGAAGAAATCCCATCTCCTTATGAAAAAACTCTTTCTGTATCTATTCTGCGCGGCCTTCGCGGCCTGCCGGCCGGGCGACGCCCGGGTAATGGTATATCCGGCTCCGGACGGCATCGCTCTGCACGAAACTTACCGCGTGGCCGTGGCCGGGAAAGAGATCCCGGTATACCCGGCCAAGATCGGGATGGAGGACCGGACGCAGCGCGAACGGGCCATGGACCGGGTCGCCGAGTCCGAAAAATACTTCGACCTGGCCGGATTCGCCTCGTTCGACCTGCTGCAGGGGCCGGTGGAGGTGACGGTGACTGTCGGGGAGGAGATCCGGGAGGCGAAGATACTTCCTTCTTCCTGCGGGATCACCCCCAAGATCCAGGGCAAAACTCTCTCGTTTCCAGTTCGAAAACCCGGCAGCCTGACCGTGGAAATCAACGGGGAACACATCCGCTCGCTCCACCTGTTTGTCAATCCTGAAGAGCGGGACATTCCCGATCCCGACGATCCGAATGTGATCTATTTCGGCCCCGGCATCCACGAGCTGTCGACGCTGGCCGTCGGACCGGGAAAGACGGTCTATGTGGCCGGAGGAGCCGTGCTGCGCTGCGTGACGGAGGATGGCGCGGGCTACGTCAAGCAGACGCTGGCGCAAAAGAGGGACCTTAGCCGCGCCACGTTCCGGCTCGAAGGGGATAACATCACGCTGCGCGGCCGGGGGATCATCGACCAGGAACCCGTGCCCACGCACAACCGCAAATTACTGTACGCCAGCGGGAAAAATCTACGCATGGAGGGGATGATCTTCTGCAATTCCGCTTTGTGGACCCTGACCCTGCAAGGCTGCCGCGACGCCCGCCTCGACAACATCAAGATTTTCGGGCACCGGGCCAATTCCGACGGCATCGACATCTGTTCGAGCTTCGACGTGCTGATCGAAAATTGCTTCCTGAGGACGCTCGACGACCTGATCGTCATAAAAACCCTGCAAGGCATGGGGGAAGCCGGGCGCATCACGGTGCAGAAGTGCGTCCTGTGGAACGAAGTGGCCCACGCCCTGAGCCTGGGCGCGGAATTGACCCGCGACGTGGACGGCGTCCTGTTCCGGGACTGCGACATCATCGGCGACCACGGGCGCGAATGGGCCCTGAGGATCTACCAGACGGACCGCGGAACGATTCGCAACGTGCGCTTCGAAAACATCCGCATCGAGGAATGTGTGAAATTCGCCTCGCTCTGGATCGACCGGGCCCACTGGTCGACCGACCCCCAGCGGGGGCGGATCGAGAACGTCGTGTTCAAAGACATCACGGTGAACAACCCGGGGGAATTGGAAAAGGGGATGGAGTTCCTCGGCTTCGATCCGGAACACAGCGTGAACGGGGTACGGGTCGAAAACGTCGTGATCAACGGGCGGAAAGTTTCCGAAAGGGACATCGTCCGCAATGAATTCGTCTACGATGTGACCGTCCCATAATTTAGAAAAACAACTCATGAACCCAAGCCCGAGCTCCCGGGAGCGCATGCAGGCCGCCTTCGACTACAGGGCGCCCGACCGGATTCCCGTCGTCTACCATCCGTCCACGGCCGGGCTGTACGTGCACGGGGAAAAGCTGCTCGAACTGTTCAACCGCTATCCTCCCGACAATCCCATCGTCTTCGACCGGGTCCCCACCCTGGGGCCGGAGGCTTTCGACGCCCGGGGCGACTACCATCAAATCCTGACCGACGACTGGGGCACCGGCTGGGAGTACCGCATCTACGGCATCGCCGGGCACCCGAAAACCTACCCCTTCGAAAGCTGGGGCGAGGGGCTGCGGTCGTACTCTTTTCCCACCCTCCCGGAGCCGGGGAGTTTTGAATACGGCCACCTGAAAGCCAAGGCCGACAGGCAGCGGCAGGAGTACTTGCTGTTCAACGGATGGATTTCGATCTTCGAAAAACTGCACGCCCTGCGTCCGTTCGAAGAGCTGCTGGTGGACCTGGAATCCAGAAATCCCGACCTGCTGGCCTTTCTGGATAGGCTGGTGGAGTATTGGCTGGAGACGATCGATCAGCTCGCGGGCCTGGGGACCGATGTGTTCGTCTTCGGCGACGACTGGGGCATGCAAAAAACGACCTTGATCTCGCCCGCGCTGTTCCGCGAAATCTTCCGGCCCCGGTACGAAATTTTGTTCGAACGCGTGCGCCGGTACGGCGGGCTGGTCTTCCTGCATTGCTGCGGCTATATGGGCGAATTGCTCGACGAATTTTTAGACCTGGGCATCCGGGGCCTGTGGCCCCAACTCAATTTATACGACCGGGACGAGCTTTTCCTGCAAAAATGCATCGATCGCAAAGTCGCCATCTACATCCACCCCGACCGCCAGCGGTTGATCCCCCTGGGCACCCCCCGCCAGATCGACGACTACATCCGGGCGATGGCCGACCGCTACCGCCGCCTCGGCGGAGGCGCCATTTTTTACGTGGAGATCGAGAACGACGCCCCCTTCGAGAACGTGCGGGCCCTGATCGAGGCGATAAACAAATACCGGTAAATACAGATTCACCCGCAGGGACCCGGGCAGGCTTCAGAGGCTGTCCGGGTCCCTGCGGTTGGATGTTTCTTCATCATTTTTTGCACACCCGGCTTTTGCCTTAAAACAAAAAGGTTTTATTATGCCACTTTTCAGCCTATCGCATTGAACATAAGCATTTAGTGATTATATTCAAGTAAGAATTTCTGACCTGTGCCCGGATCTGTTGCTCCGGGTATTTTAGCTAACCTAAAATCCAACCGTTATGAGTAAAGAACCTGAAAAATCCGACATCCAATGGGTTTCTCCGGACATCGCCTACCAGGGTGGTTACGTGCCACCGAGCGGCATCGCCCGGCCCAAACGGACGTTCGAGCAGTTCCAGAATCCGGATTCGCTCTACCGTCCCTTTGTCCGCTGGTGGTGGAACGGCGACAAGGTGAACGCCGATGAACTCAAGCGCGAGTTGAACCTGATGAAGGTAGCCGGAATCGGGGGCGTGGAGATCAACCCCATCGCTTTTCCCTCCTCGCGCGCCGACGACATGGGCATCCCTTCGCTGACCTGGCTGAGCCCCGAGTGGATCGACATGATCAAGGTCGTATTCGACGAAGCCAAGCGGCTCGACATGACCTGCGACCTGCTGATCGGCTCGGGATGGCCCTTCGGGATGGAAAACCTCAAGGGGGACGAACAGGCCCAGGCCGTGTTCGTCTATGCCCAGAAAGTGGAAGGGCCCACCCATTTCACGATCACGGAGGACGAGATTTTCAAGGCCATCGACCCCGAGGTGAGCGATCCCAACCCCGACCGGAAATTCGAAGTGATGCAGCTGCAATACGTCCCCGAGCCGATGTACGATATCACCGTGGTGACCGACCTGCCCGACCAGGTGGGCCATAAGGATATCGTCGCCGACATTCCCGAGGGGACCCATTGGTTCTACGCCACGGTCCGGATCCAGGCCTTCGCCAGCGTGATCAACGGCGCCCCGGGCGCCTCGGGCACCATGCTCAACCACTACAACGGCGCCGCGGTGCGCAAGTTCCTCGACAACATGTCTTCGACCATCGAGAAGCGCATCGGCCCGCTTTCGCAATACATCCGGGCCGTGTTCACCGACAGCCTCGAGCTGGAGGGAAGCAACTGGTCCAGCGACATGGACTTCCATTTCAAGGTGAGGTACGGCTACGACCTGAAACGGTATCTGCCTTATTTGCTCTACAAGGTAGGCCGCCTGGGCGACGTGCAGGACGAAAACTACGGCGTGCCCAAAACGGATGACTTTAAGAAAGAACTGACCCGGGTGCGCTTCGATTTCGAGCAGGTGCGCGCCGAAATGCTCTTCAACAACTTCACCACGACCTGCATGCAGTGGGCCCGCGACAACGGCTTCCTCACCCGGGCCCAGGCCTACGGCCGCGGCTTCTTCCCCCTGGAAAGCAGTCTGCTGATCGACATCCCCGAAGGGGAATCCTGGACCACCAACTGGCTCAAGCACCGCCTGGGCGAAGAGATGGGCGACTTCGACTACCGCCGCGGGAGAGGCTACACCATGATCAACAAATATGTCTCCTCGGCCTGCCACCTGCAGGGCAAACGCGAGATGAGCTGCGAGGAGATGACCAACACCTACACCGTGTTCAACACCACGCTCGAATTCCTGAAGATCGGCTCCGACATGAGCGCCATCTCGGGGGTGACCCACTCGGTGTGGCACGGGTTCAACTACTCGCCGCCCAACGCTCCCTACCCGGGTTGGGTCATGTACGGGACCTGGCACAACGAGAAGAACATCTGGTGGAAGTACGCCAAACTGCTCAACGACTACAAGGCCCGGCTGAGTTCGCAGTTGAAGAACATGGACATGTACACCGACATCGCCATCCTCACCCCCATCTACGACATGTGGGGGGAGATGGGCGTCCAGACCGAGCCCTTCCCCGTGAGGCTGAACATCCCCTACACCTCCCTGGTGTGGGAAGCGATCCACAAGCACGGCGGGGGTGCCGACTACATCACCGAGATCATCCTGCGCGACGCCGAGATCAAGGGTAACAAGCTGGTCTACAACAACAAAGAGTACAGCGTAATCTTCCTGGTGGCCATCAAGGGCATCTTCCCCCCCAGCATGCACAAGCTCTACGATTTCTTAAACGCGGGAGGGACCGTCATCTGCATCAACAACCCACCCTCGAAATCGCTTCAGTTGATGGACAAGGCCTCCAACGACAACTATGTCAAGAATTGGCTCAAAGACATGGAATGGTTCACCGACCGCTTCCTGGTGGAGCCCGAGCCCTACGACGACCACTTCATGGAGTGGTATTCCGACCTCCAGAAACGGGTCGCCCTGCCCGCTTACCTGACCATCGAGACGCCCGACCGCTACCTGATGCAGAACCGCTACCGGGACGACGACGGCAACGAGGTCTTCCTGTTCGCCAACGTCCACCTGCACGAACCGCGCGCGAGCCGCATCGTGTTCAAGCCGGAAATCTCCAAAGGGCGCTATCCCTGGATCTGGGACATCAACACCGGGAAACGCTACCGCATCGAACTGGACTCCCAGGGCGGCTTCCAGCTCAATCTGGGTCCCGCCGAATCCCTCCTGATCGTCTTCGACGGCAACGCCCAGGGAGAAGCCTGGAACCCGCTGCCCAAGACCGGGAGCAACTACCTGAACATCAGCGAACGCTGGGATGTCGAATTCCACCACTTCGTGGACCCGGCGTATGGCGTCAAGACGATGCACATGAACGAACTGACGGACTTGCTCAAGACCAACTACGCCCAGTTCTGCGGGACGGCCGTTTACAAAAAGACCCTGCCCTGGAAATTCACCCCCAAATACCTCAACCTGGGGAAGGTGTGGAACGTGTGCGAGGTGTACATCAACGGCAAACAGCTTGAAACCAAATGGTTCGGGAACCGTATTTACGACATTTCGCCTTACCTGAACGACTACGATTCGGGCAACCTTATCGAGGTGCACGTGATCACGACCATGGGGAACTACTTCAAAACCATGCCGGACAACAAGTGTTTCTACACCTTCCTGCTGAACGGCACCCACTTCCAGGAAGACAAGTCCATGGGGCTGGTCGGTCCGGTGACCGTCTACGACGATCCGGCCAAGTAACCGCTTCCAATCACTGAAAACGAATAAGGGGATGCAGTATTGCATCCCCTTTGTTTTGAAAATAGCCGCAACTATTTCTGTTTGAACCCGGTAATAATCTGATATGCCCCGGATTGCAATTCAAATTCCGCCGTGCCTTTGGCGAAGGAGAGAGGCTGAACATCTTGACCGTTCAAGGTGATGCCGGTCGCCTTGGTGGAGGGCACGCGGACGGTGGCCGAGGTGCCGACGGGGATTTCGACCTCCAGGATAAACTTGCCTTTTTCCAGCTTCCAGCTGCTGCCGATCTTTCCCCGGATGCTTTCGTACGAGGCATTGGCCCAGGTGAGGCCGCCGCCGGAAACCGGGGTGATGAAGAAGTGCTCCCAGCCGGGGTGCGCCTCGTCGGGGTTGAGCCCGGCGATAAAGCGCCACATCCATTCGCCGACCGATCCGAAGGCCCAATGGTTCAGGGAATTGGTGTTGGATTCCTGGTAGAATCCCCGCCCGATCACGTAGCCGTCCCAGCGCTCCCAGATCGTGGTGGCCCCGTTGTCCACCATGTACAGCCAGGAGGGGAAGGTGCGGCTGGTCATCAGCTGCCAGGCGACGTCGGCGTAGCCCTCGCGGACGAGTTCCATCATCATGCGGTGGGAAGTCTGGATGCCGGTCGAGAGGCGGCCCTTGTACTTATTGCGGATGTTGTCCACCATGTGGGCGGCGGCCTTGGGCCTCAGATCATCGGGCAACAGATTGAAATGCAGAGCGATGGCGTAGCCCGCCTGGGTGTCGTCCGTCAGTTTCCCGTCGGCCTGGACAAATTCCTTGTTAAAGGCGGCCTTGATCTCTTCGGCCAACCAGCGGTAGTGCTGCGCCTCGGCCGGATAGCCGATCACTTCGGCCATCTGGGCCAATATCTGTGTCGACCGAGCGAAAAAGGCGGTGGCGAAGAGCTCCTTGGGCACCGTGGCTCCCTTTCGGGGCCAGCCCGGGGTGATGATCTGGTCGCCGTTCATCCAGTCGCTGTAGTCGTTGTTGCGCCCGTTGCGCCAGATCAGGTCGGGGTTGTTGCGCAGGATGTATTCGACCCAGGCCTTGGCGGCCGGGAATTGCTCCTGCATCAGGCGCTTGTCGCCGTAGTTGACGTAAGCGTACCAGGGAACGAACACCCCGGCGTCGCCCCAGGCCGGGACCCCTTTGCGGGGATCGTTCACGGCACCGGGATGCGGGGCGTAATCCGGGAAGCGGCCGTCATCGGCCTGTCCGTCGCGGATGTCCTGGGCGAATTTCGTGATAAAGGCGGCCATGTCCATGTTGAAGATGGCCGTCTGGCCGAAGGCCTGGATGTCGCCCATCCACCCCATGCGCTCGTCGCGCTGCGGGCAGTCGTTGGGCGTACTCATCAGGTTGCCGCGCTGGGTCCAGAGGATGTTGCTCATCAACTGATTGAGCGACGGATCGGAACAAGCGAACGTTCCCGTCAGCGCCGAAGACGAATGAAAGACCTTGGCGACGATATCGTCCGCCGTGGGGGCCTGCTCCACGCCCGAGACCTCGGCGTAGCGGAAGCCGTGGTAGGTGAACGTGGGCTCGTACTCGAAGACGCCGTCCCGGGTGGGCGTATAGCGGTCGACCTGCGGGGCGTGCCGGATGCTGATCGTGTAGAGCGAGCCGTCGTCGTAGATCGCCTCCGTGTGGCGCATGGTGACGGTCTGCCCGGCCTTGCCTTTGAGGCGGTACTTGCACCAGCCGACCAGGTTCTGCCCGAAGTCGATGACATAGACCCCCGGGCTCTGCTCGGTAATCGACTTGGGCCTCACTTCCATCTCCACCTTGATCGGCTCGTTGCGCAGGGAGACCAGTTTCAGGGCACCCGGCGTAAAGGCACCCGCGGGCGACCACTTGCCGTCGTCGAAGCCGGGAGAATCCCAGCCCGTCCATTCCAGGCGGGCGTCGTACATTTCGCCCCGGTAAATGCCCGCGGCGGTCACCGGGCCCTGTACGGTCGTTTTCCAGCTGGCGTCGGTGGCGATCACCTGGCGCGAGCCGTCGGCGAACTCGATCTCGATCTGGGCCATCAATTCGGGGTATTTCCCGTAGGTCAAACGGCCCGTACCCCACAGCTCCCCGGCGTACCAGCCTTCGGCGACGGTCGCCGCGGCGACGTTCTCGCCGGGGCGTATCCAGGAGGTCACATCGTAGGTCTGGTAGCTCAGGCGCTTGTGGTAATCGGTCCATTCCGGGGCCAGCAGCTGCTCGCCGGGCTTCTGCCCGTTGACCCGGAAGTTGTAGATCCCCTTGGCCGTCACGTATGCCGTGGCCTTTTTGACGGGCTTATTCACGGTAAACGCTTTGCGGGCATAGGTGGCGGGCAGGGCCCCGTACATTTCGAGCCCCTGCGGGGTGGAGATTAAAATGCCGTCGGTCAGGTAGGCGGGATTCCAGTCCCAGCGTTTGACCGCGTCGTCGGAAATCACCTCGGCTTTTTCGGCCAGGTTTTCCCCTCCGGAGAGCACCTGCATCTCGGCCAGGGCGAAGGCGTGGTTATCGGCTTCACGCTGGGCCAGGCGGGTCACGCTCAGGCGGACGAAGCGGCCCGTGGCGGCCGGGAAGTTATACAATTGGGGGGTCTCTCCCGGGTTGGCGATGTCGGTTTTCGTGTAATCGGCCACCGTCCGGGCGTCCGCGAAATCGGCCTTGTCGGCCGTCTCGATCAGGAAGCGGACGGGGAACAGGAATCCCGGGACGTCGGCCCGGAAATTGAACGGGCGGGCGGGAAACAGTTTCACCGCATCAAAGGTTTTTTCGCCCCCCAGGTCGATGACCACCCGCTGGGTCGTGTCGGCCCGTTTGGCCAGGAGGCTGCAAAAGCCGTTCAGCTTGGGGTTCTGCACGATCTCCGTTTTCATGGCCGTGCTGTCGGCGATCCAGCGGGCCTGCCAGTCCCGCTCGTTGAGCAGCCCCATGCTCCAGGAGGCCGGGGCGCTCCAGGCGGAAGGGTTTCCGCCCTTGTCCCAGACCATCACCTTCCAAAAGGCTTCGAGGCGCGAGGTGAGGTTTTTTCCGGCATAGACCACATTCAGGGTCTGGTCGGCGTTCACTTTCCCGCTATCCCACAGGTCGCCGACCCCCTGGGAGAGTTTTTCCGCCGAGGAGGCCACCAGGATGCGGTAGGCCGTTTGTTTTTCGGCGCTGGCCTTGGAAGACAACTTCCAGCTCAAGCGGGGGGAAGTTTCGTCGATTCCGACCGGATCGACCAGGTACTCCGTTTTCAGCTGGCTCACTTCGAGAGCGCCGGTCTGCGCCTGCGCCGGACAGATGCACAGCCAGACCGATAAAATAGAGATACAAACGGCAAAAAATCGTTTCTTCATGGTTGCGGACTTAAGTGGGTTAGGGGTTGGGAATGGTCCAATTTTGACAAAGATAACAAAATCCCGGAGCCTTGAACCTGCTTTTAGAAATGACTTGCTGAAAATTTTTCCGGCGGCTTTTTGTTCCCCGGAATTTGGTGATTCCACCGTTAAGTCTTACTTTTAGTTGATAAACCACTAACCTATCCACGAAAAATAGCCCGAAATGAAGACACGTATCGTATTGATCTTCGCTTTCTTATTGTGTTACGGGACGCTCCGTTCCCAGGACCGCCCCGCCGTCGGTTACATCCAATCCATCGCGGTCGATTACTCGGAGCCGGACATCGTCTACGCCGCCTCGCGCGGTCAGGGAATTTTTAAAAGCGTCAATGCCGGGGAATCCTGGGTGCGCAAATGCGAGGCGGCCACCGGCGGCCACTTCAACGTGGTCGTGCTGGACCCCGAATCACCCGAACGGGTCTTCGCCGGGGGCCAGCAGAGCGGCCTGCTGCTTTCCACGGACAAGGGCGAGAGCTGGCGGGTGATCGGTCTGGACAGCCTCTCCATCAACGACATCGCCATCGACAAGACCAACCCCCGGCGGCTTTTCGTGCTGGCCGGACAGGGCGTCTATTCCAACCAGAACATCGATACGGAGCCCTGGGTGCTGTGCTTCGACCACGATCAATACCTGCGCGATTCGACGGACCTGTTGAAGGATGCGCGGATGAAGCGCTTTGCCAGGTACTGGCGGCCGGGCAGCTACGGCCGCTTTAACAAGATCGCCATGAGCCCGCTGCGGCCCAACACCATCGTCGTGGGCGCGGGCTGGGAGTCGGGCTTCTTCCGCAGCGACGACGGGGGCGCGACCTGGAAGCACGAATCCCTCTCCGGGATTTTCCGGCGGGTCGACGTCATCCACTTTCACCCGACCGAGCCGGATGTTTTCTACGTCGCCACCCACCACCAGGGTATGTTCAAAACCTACAACTTCGGCAAAAGCTGGACGCCCCTGAGCGACGGCCTGGGCCCCCAGATCCGCCTGCCCCACTACGGGGCCTACCTGATCTCGGGCTTCGCCGCCGACCCCACGAATCCGGATATTTTCTATTCAGGGTCAGATTATTCAAACTGGAAATCCGTGGACGGGGGCGAGCATTGGTTCGAGATGGGCAACACGCTCACCTGCGAGTTCGTCCGGGGCATGGCGGTCGATCCGCTTCGTCCCGAGATCGTCTACGCCGGGTCGAACATCGGACTCTACAAATCGACCGACTCCGGAAAAAGCTGGTCGGCCATCAACGTCGGATTGTCCGAAGCGGCCATCAAGAAGACCATCCAGGTGCAATCGGGTGACGAGGAGTTCGAGTTCGCCCTCTCGGAGCGCTACCCCTTCGTGTTCCGAAAATCCCCGGGCAGCAACTGGATGTCCGTCAGCTGGTTGCTGGCCGAAGACAGCGTGAAAATGGGGAACGACCTCTACTTTGACGAGGTCCGGAAAGAGCTGGTCCTGGTGACGGATATCGGCAAATTCACCAGCACCGATTTCGGCCTCCGGTGGCGCGGGGAAAAACCCCGGGTCAGCTTTGCCTACGCGAAAAGCGCGGTCAAGGAGCTGAAAGTAGAGCATCCCGATTTTCAGAAAAACCACGTCGTCGCAGTCGAGTTGACCGGGGACGTGTTTTTCAACGACACCCTGGTCGATTCGCTGTACCGGAGGCCGCCCTACATCAGCCTGCAACTCGTCGAGGCCGGGTACCCCTACAACGGGACGGTACCCGCCTGGACCGCGAACGTCGCCGACTGCCTGAAAGCGACCGTCGAGATTCCCCGCTCCTGCGTCGACCCCTCCAAAACGTACTACCTGTATGCCGAGGTGCGCGACTTCCAGAAAAACTACAAAACCGCTTATTCGAAAATGAAATTCGGGAAGAAGCCCGCGGTCATTCCGGTTTCGATGGAATTGCAGGAGGGATTTTGTCTGAAAAAATAGCCCCATGATCCCTGCCGCCTCCCCTTGCCTGTTCTATCCCATGGCCCGCCGCATGGGCATCTCCGTGAAGGAGTTGCTCTCGGACGCACGGCTGCAAGCCGAGGCCCTGCTGCGCTTGCAGGAATATCCCTCGGGAGCCGTGATCCGGATGACGGAGCTGTGGTGCGAGGCCGCCTCACTGGGGATGGCGTGCGACCTCTCCGGGGAGGGTTTTCCGCAATTGGGCGGAGCGCTCGAATGCGACATCGAAAAGCTGGCGGACCTCCCGCTACCCGAAGCGATCAACCCCGTCACGGCCCCGCTGGTCGAGGCCGTGGAGCTGGCCGTGCCGGAGCTGGAGAAACCGCTGATCGTGGGGGCCACCGCCCCCTATACATTGGCTTCGGTGCTGAACGGGTCGGAGGATTTTATGGTGGCTTGTCTGGTGAACCCTCAAGCGGCCCACCGCCTGCTCGAACGCCTCACCGGGTTTCTGACCGGGTACATCGGGACCTACAAAGCCGCCGGGGCGCGGGGCGTTATGCTTTGCGAGCCTTCGGTGGCCATGCTCTCCCCGGAAATGTCGGAAGAATTTTCCAACCGGTACATCGAGCGGATCATCGAAAAAGTTCAGGACGAGGCGTTTGCCGTGATCTACCACAACTGCGGCGCGGTGAGCCCCCATCTGGACGTTATCGCCGGGCTCTCCGCCGCGGGCTTCCACTTCGGCAGCGACGTGGACCTCGGCCGGGCCCTGGCGTGCATCCCCGCCGACCGTTTCGTGATGGGGAATGTGGACCCGCGCCTTTTTCTCACTCCCGAGCCCGGACAGGTGGGAAGAATCACCCGGGCTTTGCGGGAAAAGTATGCCGGACAGGAAAATTTCATTCTTTCTTCCGGCTGCGACCTGGCGCCGGGCGCCGACCCCGCCGCCCTCGATGAATTTTTTACAAACGCTTCAATATAAACTATGTCTCTCGGAATCGGCATCGACACCGGCGGCACCTACACCGACGCCGTCATCTATGATTTTGAAACCCGCAGCGTCCTGGCCAAAGGCAAGGCGCCGACGACCAAGGAAAACCTCTCCATCGGCATCGGCCAGGCCCTCGACGCCCTGCCGCGGGAGCTCTTCGGGGGGGTCGGCCTGGTGGCCCTCTCGACCACCCTGGCCACGAACGCCTGCGTGGAAAACAAGGGGGGCCGGGCCAAACTGATCCTGATGGGCACCTCCGACGGGGTGCTCGAGTGGCTGGACTCCAAGAAAAGCTACGGCCTCAACCGCGAGGACATCCTCTGCCTGGATACTCGTTGCAGTTTCGACGGCCAGGTGATCGACGAGCCCGACTGGGCCCAGATCCTCGCCGAGCACGGCCCCTGGTTGGCCGACGCCTCGGCGCTGAGCGTGGCCGAATTCGCCGCCCTGCGCAACGGGGCCGTCTGCGAGAAGAACGCCCGGACGATCCTCGAGGAAAAACTGGGCCTCCCGGTGGTGACGGCCCACGAACTGGCCGCGGGGCTCAACCTGATGGAGCGCGGGGCCACGGCCCAACTCAACGCCCGCTTGCTGCCCGTGATCGCGGAATTTATGGCGGCCGTGGAGCAGGCCATGGCCGAGCGGGGACTCGACGTGAAGGCCATGGTGGTGCGCTCCGACGGCAGCCTGATGGTGGACCGGCTTTCGCAGATCCGCCCCGTGGAGACCATCCTCAGCGGCCCGGCCTCCAGCGTGCTGGGGGGACGGGGCCTGGTCGACAGCCCGGACTGCCTGATCGTGGACATGGGCGGAACGACCACCGACATCTCCATCGTGGAGGAAAACCTTCCCGCAATGACGTCCAGCATCCGCATCGGCGGCTGGAAAACCCAGATCAAGGGCGTGCTGATCCATACTTTCGGCTTAGGGGGCGACAGCCGCGTGCTCGTGTGCGAAGGTAAGGTCTCCCTGGACGAACGCCGGGTGATGCCCCTGTGCGCGGCCGCCAGCCGCTGGCCCGAGATCAAGGGGCAGTTGGAGGCCCTGCTCAAGCGGGGACGCACCCACCACCAGCCGCTGTACGAGTTCCTCTACCTGCTGCGGGAGCCCGCCGGGACGGGCCGCTACACCCCTTCGGAACTCGACCTGATCGGGGAGCTGCGCAAGGGCCCCGTGATGCTGGGCGGCAACCGGGTGGACGTCTACAACCTGACCTGCGAGCGCCTCGAGACGGAAGGTGTCGTGATGCGCTGCGGCCTGACCCCGACGGACATCATGCACCTCCGGGGGGATTTTTCGCGCTTCGACACCGAGGCCTCGCGCCTGGCCGTGCGCTACCTGCTGAGCATCCACCCCCGGTACGAGGACGACGAACGCTCCCTGGAGGCCTTTTGCGAGGAGGTGTACGACAAGGTGTGCCAGAAACTGTACGAAAACATCGTGCGCATCCACCTCGGCCACCGCTACCCCAACTTGCTGGAAAGCGGGATGGGAGAGCAACTCGATTTCCTGATTTCAGAGAGTTGGACCCAGCGCCACGACCGCAAAAAGGCCCCCTTTTTCGCCTACGATTTCCGCTCGGCGGCCCCCCTGGTGGGCATCGGAGCCCCGACCCACATCTTCCTGCCCCGGGTGGCCGAGGCCCTGGGCACCGAGTGCCTGATCCCGGAGCACGCCGAGGTGGCCAACGCCGTGGGGGCCATCATCGCCGACGTCTCGGCCCGCGCCGAGGTCAAGGTCCAGCCCGTCTGGGGCACCTTCGGCATCTCGGACTACACCGTCTACAGCGAGCTGGGCAACGAGAGCTACAAAACCCTCGAAGAGGCGCTCGCGGCGGCCGAAAAGTCGGCCATCGACGCAGCCTCGCAGGAGGCCCGGCGCCGCGGGGCGCTGGGGGAACTCTCCGTCAAGACCACCGTCGAAAAGCAGGTGGGATACGCCCGGGTGGGGTACGCCAAGATCGGCGAGAACCACGAGGGCGCGGTCTCCATCGACCTGGGGACCCGGGTCACCGCAACGGTTTCCGGACGGATCGAACTGTAAATTTTCGACCTCCCGGGTTCAGATAAATTTGAAAAAATCAGGGAATTAGTCCCACTTTAGAAAGTTGCCGACGCATATAGTCCGGCTGCATGCAGCGCCGGATCAGCACGTAGGAAAGCGGTTTGCTGAGCAGCGTGGCGTAGACCGTCATAAAGACGACGTATTGGTAAAAATTCATGACCGCGATGCCGAAAAGCCTCATAACGGCCCACAGCGCCACGGCGGAGAAGAGCATGGTGCAAACGCAGACAAGGCCCATCAGAGAGCCTCTGCGGAGGGGCATCCAGGAAAAACGCTTATCCTTAGTAGCCCCCTCCAGGATCGCGGGGCCGGAGGAAAGGATGATCGCGTTGATCTCCCTGGCGACGCCGTTGGTCACCAGGATGCCGGTAATGAGCCCGAAAATAAGTCCCGTGATGGGAATCCCTTCGACGGTCGTCGGACGGATCACGACCGAACTGTCCGGACCGAGCACGACGCCGCCCAAGGCGGTCCCGATGAGGATATTCAAGGCGATGTTTCCGGTGACGCTGCCGAACATTTCCTGAAAAACACTGACCTTCGGCAAGGGATTTTTGACAGGCCGCGCGGGAACAGAGGAAACTTCCGTCCCCGTTGTGTTCGCCCAATCCGGCTGCACATAGCGGAAAATACAGTACTCGGTGATTTTTATGCTCAACAGCGTGGCATAGATGAGCTTATAGACCATCCACGGCCAGAAAGCCATTTCCCGAATGCCGAAGAACCAAAGAATGAGGGCATTGAGGCCCACCGTCAGCACCCCGAATCCGGCGGCATACAGCACCCCCAGGGCCCAGGGGTTTTGCGGCAAGCGTTGCATAAATTTTCTCACAGGCACCTCCGCGGGCATGGCTCCCCCCGCCCGCATGCGTTTCATGCGGGGATACACGATCCACAGATCGACCGCCGTCGTGATGGCCGCACAGAGCAACGAATCCCACACGACACCCCCGAAGGTGATCCCGCCCGGCCAGTTGAACAGCAGTACCGCCCCCAGGTTGACCACCACCGTAATCAATACCGCCTTGGCGTTGTCGATGTAGGGCAGGCCGATCTTTTTCAGTTCCATCATTCGCCTCTATTGCCGTGCGGCCGATGCCGCGTTATTTCGTTATCCCTTCCGCTGCGATAAATCGCTCGATGAGCGGCGTAAACCGTTCCGGCACTTCTCCCAGCAGCGTTCCGGCGTATACCGGAAGCCACTGCAGGACGCGTTCCCGGGAAATCCCGGAGACCTCGCAATAGCGGTTTAAGTAGTATTCCCCCAGATCCAGATCCGTGAAACAGTAGGATACATACGAGCAGACGGCATCCGCCGCCGGGTCTCCCACGCAGATTTGCAGCAGATCGATGATCGTGTAAGCCTCCCCGTCGAAGAAAACGTTCCCCGCGTGAAAATCACAATGGCACAGGGCCTTCCCCTCCGGCAGTTCTTCGAGCCTTCCGGTCAGCGCCTTTCTAAGGTCCGACGGAAGCATTTTGTTATTTTCCAGATCGTTGCGAAGCCGTACTTTGAGGTCCACGGCCCACATCGCGACATGATCCGCCTTCTGCAGGCGGCATTGGAGGTCCACCAGGGAATCCATGGCCGTTTTGAATTTTTCGGGATCGGTCACGTCCAGGTATTCCGACATCAGGGTCCCTTTCACCCGGTCCATGCGCAGCCCGTACCGCCCTTCCGCCTGCAGCACCTCGTACACCCGGGGGCTGGGAAAATCCACCTGCTCCAGGTTCGCCATAATGTACGCTTCGCAGAAAACATTCCGCTTGGGGTAGCCTTCACGGTACAACTTGACGGCAAAATCTCCCCGGGCGTAGACCGTAGCCTGGGAGCCTTGTCCGATGGCCGGTCCGAATAGTTGTTCAAAATCCTGGTTCATAAGCCCTTTTTTCGCCAGCGCGGGCATTCGTCCGTAAAACGGGTTATGTAAATATGGCGATAATTATCGTTTTTTTACCCTCCGGATTGTGAATTTTTCGGCAGTCAGTCTTTGTGCACCCGAAAACCCATTCACCCGCAGCCATTTGCCGGATTTTCACAGAAACATACCCCGGGATGATCGAGATTTACTATCTTTGATGCAGCTAACATGTCCAGGATGAACCGATCTACCGACTCCACCCGCCGCTTCCGCCTCGCCTCCCTGCTGGGAATCGGCCTGCTGCTGGCGGGTTGCCATTCCGGGGAGAGCTCCCTATCCGCGTTCAAGCAGGATGAATTCAAAAACCCCTCGAACACCTTCCGGGCCGTGCCCTTCTACTCGCTGAACGACCGCCTGGAGGCCGGGGAGATCACCCGGCAGATCGGCCTGATGAAAGAGGCGGGCTACGGCGGCGCTTTTCTGCACAGCCGCATCGGGCTGCTGACACCCTACCTCGGGCAGGAGTGGTTCGAGATGATGGAGGCCGGGACCCGCGCCCTGCAGGCCAACGGGATGGACGTCTGGTACTACGACGAGGACAAGTGGCCGAGCGGATTCGCCGGGGGGATCGTCCCCCGGGCCAACCCCGATTTCCAGGCCCGCAGCCTGATCCGCCTGCCCAAAGGTTTTCTTCCGCAGGCCCCCGACACGATCCTCTGCGAGGACCAAAACTGGGTCTACGTCTGCCGCGTCAACCCGATGGGCCAGCCCCGCTACAACGGCACCAGCTGGGTGGACCTGCTGAATCCCGCCGTCACGGAGCTGTTTATCGAGAGCAGCTATGTGCCCTACGTGGAGCGCTTCAAGGGCCAACCCGGGGTGCGGGGCATGTTCACCGACGAGCCGAACGTCTTTCCCCGCCCCGAGCGGGCACACGACGGGGCGATCAGCTATTCCCCGGTGCTGGACTCGGTTTTCGAGGCCCGCTGCGGGTATGCTTTGACTCCGATTATTCCGGCGCTCTTCGATACGGTAGACGACTGGAGGAAGGTAAGGCTCGACTACTACCGCACGGTGGCCCATTGCTTCGAGGAAGCCTTCAGCAAACCCATCGGCGCCTACTGCGCCGAACAGGGCTGGATCTGGACGGGCCACTACAACGGCGAGGACACCCCCGCGCTGACGATGCGCAACACGGGCAACCTGATGCAGCAGCTGCGCCACATGCAGCAGCCGGGCCTCGACGCCCTGGCCCTGCGCTTCAACACGATCTACAGCGCCAAAGGGGTCACCTCGGTGGCCAACCAGTACGGCCGGCAGCGACGGCTGTGCGAGCTGTTCGGCATCGGCGGCCACAACATGAGCTTCGAGGACCGCATCTGGATCACAGCCTGGAACAGCATCATGGGGATCAACTTCATGTGCCCCCACCTCTACCTGTACAGCATGCGCGGCGAGCGCAAACGCGACTACCCGCCCGCGATCAGCCACCAGCAGCCCTACTGGAGCGAAAATAAACTCTTCGAGGACTACTCGGCCCGACTGTGCTACTTCGGCAGCGTGGGAAGGACCGTGGCCGAAGTCTGCGTGATCCATCCCCAGGAATCTTCTTACCTGGATTTTCAGACCGATATGATCACCCCCACGGGCGTTCAGGAGCCGATTCTGGAAACCTTGCTGGAGGCCCACCGCAATTTCGACTTCGGCGACGAGCAGATCCTCTCCGAGATCGGGCATGTGAAAAATGGACGGCTGTCGGTGGGCGAAATGAACTACGGCGCGGTGGTGATCCCGCCTCTGAAAACCATCCGCCCGGCGACGATCGCCCTGCTCTCCAAATTCGCCCTCGCCGGGGGTAAGGTCCTCCTGTGCGGCGACTACCCGGCCTTTGTGGACGGGGAGAGGGACGAGGCGGCGCTCTCTTCCCTGCGCTCCTGCTCGCAACAGGTCAGTGTCGAAAAACTGTCTGAGGCATTGGAGCAAGCGCTCGCCCCCCGCTTCTCGCTCTCGGGCCCGGGCGCCGGGGAGATATGGAGCCTGCTGCGCGAAAATAGCAACGGCCTGGCCCTGCAACTGTCGAACACTTCGCGGACCGAGACCCGGACGCTTACATTGAATTTTTCCGAAAAAAGCCCGGTGGCCCTCTGGAACCCCATCAACGGGGAATGCCTGCGGCTGACACCCGAGGCCTCGGGAGGCTTCACCCTGCAATTCGCCCCGGCCCAGAGCTGGATCGTCACCACGGGCAAGAGCGCCCGGAAGGCGAACTACGACGGCCAGTACAGCCTGCCCCGGCAGCGCGAAAGCGTGCTGGCGCTCGGCGGCGAGTGGGACGGACGGAGGCTCGACCCCAACGCCATCACGCTCGACTGCGCTTGCTTCTCCACCGACGGCGGGCGCAGCTGGAACCCCGAGGAGCCGGTGCTGGCCTTCTCCGACCGGACGGCCCACAAAGAGCCCTACAACGGCCCCCTCCAAATTCGTTACACCGTGCAAGTAGACACCCCGCCCCAAAACGCCTCCCTGGTGGTGGAACAGCCCCGCATCTACAACTCCATCCGGGTCAACGGAACGGAGGTCGATTTTTCCAACAGCGACTTCTGGCTCGACCGGAGTTTTCGGAAACAGGCCGTCACCGCACTTTTAAAACCCGGGGAGAATGAGATCATCCTCTCGCTCGACTTCCGCTCAGCGGTGATCGCCAGCTACGACGCCACGGAGCGCTACGGCACCGAGATCGAGAGCATCTACCTCGTCGGCGACTTCGGCGTGAAGGCCACCGAGGCCCTGGAACCGCTCCGGGACTCCTGGCGCAACCGCGGGGCGCGTCTCCAACCCAAGGCCCCGGTAAACCGCTTCAAGTCATTCGCGCTGAGCGCCGAAAAAACCGTCTTCGAGGGCGACCTGACCACCCAGGGCTATCCCTTCTACGCCGGACGTTTCGAGCTCTCCCGGACCTTTTCGGTGGAGCGGGTCGATGCCAAAAACCGTTACTTTTTGACATTCCCGGCCTTCGAAGCCACCCTGATCGGGGTGGAGGTCAACGGGAAAACGTTCCAGCCCCTCTTTGCGAGCCCCTGGGAAGTGGACGTCACCGAGGCGCTACGACCGGGAGAGAACGAGGTAACCCTCTTGCTGACCAACACGTTGCGTAATCTGATGGGCCCCCACCACCATCGTGGCGGCGAATTCACCGAGGTGCGTCCGGTAACCTTCCGGGCCTCGACCGACGTTTCCAGCACGGTGAAAGAGCCCACCGGCGAAGAGGACTGGTACGACGCCCGGCGGCGCGGCAATCCTGTGCTCTGGCGCGACTACTACCACATGATCCCCTTCGGCCTGCTCGGCGAGGTCACACTTGAAAAAACCACACGTTAAGACAACTACTTAAATAAAATAACCTTCTATGAAAAAACGTCTTCTCCTCCTGGCCGCCGTCGCGCTCACGGCCGCCTGCAGCGGCCCCGGGCCCGCCGTCACCACCAACCACGATTGGAGCGAACCGGCCGATCCCCAGGGCGACAACCTCGCCGCCTGGACCTCCGTCAGCGGGACTCACGCCTCCGTGGGCAGCATCGACGTGCGCTATCTGAGAAACGAGCCTTATACCGGCGCTGTGGCCCAAGAGGCCTCCCTCGTGGGCTGGCGCGGCGAAAAACTTTCGGCCCAACTGGTGGTCTGGACCGCCGACGGGCTCGACGACCTGCGCTACGAGGTAAGCGATTTACGCTCGGAGGACGGGACCGTGCTGAAAAACGCCCTGCGCGCCCGCTTCGTCAACTACCTGCTCAGCGACTGGTTCATTCCCGAAAATCCCTGCGCCCCGGCCAACCCGGTCGGCGCCCCCTCGCGCCTGATGCCCGACGGGCTGGACGAGGCCCCGGTGTCGGTCGTCCCGGCCCACACCACGCGCCCGGTGTGGATCAGCGTGGAGATCCCGCGCGAGGCTAAGCCCGGCGAATACACCGCCTCGGTCAGCCTCAAAGGAAAAGGCCTCTCCGAGACCTTCACCCTGACCCTCGAAGTGATCGACCGCACGCTGCCCGAGCCTAAGGAGTGGGTCTACCACCTCGACCTGTGGCAGCACCCCTCGGCCGTGGCCCGGGTGGAAGGGGTCGACATGTGGAGCGACGCGCACTTCGAGAAGATGAAGCCGATCATGAAAATGCTCGCCGACGCCGGCCAGAAAGTGGTCACCGCCACGCTCAACAAGGAGCCCTGGAACAACCAATGCTACGATCCCTACGCCGACATGATCGTCTGGACGAAGAAGGCCGACGGGAGCTGGGAATACGATTTCACGGTCTTCGACCGCTGGGTGCAGTTTATGTTCGATTTGGGCATCACCAAAATGGTCAACTGCTACTCGATGCTGCCCTGGAACAATATGCTGCATTACCGCGATGGAGCCACGGGAGAAATCGTCGACGTGAAGGCCGACCCCGGCACGCCGGAGTTCAAGATGATGTGGGAGCCCTTCCTGCCCGCCTTCGTCAGCCACCTCAAGGAAAAGGGCTGGCTCGAAAAGACCTGCATCGCCATGGACGAACGCTCGCCCGAGGACATGGCCGAAGCCACCTCGCTGCTCTCGCGCACCGTGCCCGAACTGGGCATCTCCCTGGCTGACAACCACAACATTTTCAAAAAGTATCCGTACATCAAAAACATGTGCGAATCGATCTTCGCCCCCATCGACCATGCCGACATCCTCTCGCGCCGCGAGCAGGGACTGACGACCACCTACTACGTCTGCTGCTCGTCCGAATTCCCCAACACCTTCACCTTCTCCGACCCGGCCGAGGCGGTCTACTTCGCCTGGCACACCGCCGCCCACGACTACGACGGCTTCCTGCGCTGGAGCTACAACTCGTGGACCGAAGACCCCATCCGCGACTCGCGCTTCCGCACCTGGGCCGCGGGCGACACCTATATGGTCTACCCCGAGGGGCGCTCCTCGATCCGCTTCGAGCGCCTGGTAGAGGGTGTCCAGGATTTTGAGAAGATGCGTATCCTGCGCGCGGAACCGGGCAAGGGGGAGATCATCGAAGCCCTCCTGCCTCCGTTCAAGGCCGGCAAGCGGTTCGCGGAGTGGAACACCACCCTCAACGCCGCGAAGGAGACGCTGAACGAATTGTCGCGAAAATAGAACCGCCTGACACTTTCCGCTTACCCAACTAAAGATACCGGTCCACATGGGCCGGTATTTTTAGTTGGGTAGGGTTTTTCTATATTTAGAGAATATAGGATGCGCCTCGGACAAGCCCAAACAAGTTTGGCTTGCCTCTCGACTTTCGCTATATTTGTAAAAGAACGTAACCTAAACCGACCCATGCGAAAATTTCTTCTACTGACCTGTTTTTCCCTCATTTCCTGCGTGTACACCCTCCGGGCCCAACAACCCGATCCGGCGGTCGAGCGGGTGCTGGTGGTCTTCAAGACCCACCTCGACATCGGCTTTACGGACCTCAGTTCCAAGGTCGAGCAACACTACATCGACGCCTTTATCCCTAAGGCCCTCTCCGTGGCCGAAGAACTGCGGGCCGCGGGCGGAGAAGAGCGCTACGTCTGGACGACGGGCTCCTGGCTGATCTGGGCCTACCTCAACTCCGCCTCTCCGGAGCAGGTGCGCCTGCTGGAGGAAGGCATCCGCCGGGGAGACATCGCCTGGAACGGCATGCCCTATACCGTCGAGTCCGAGGCGCTGAACGCCCCGATGTTCTCGGGCCTGCTGAACCTCTCGGAAATGCTCGACCGAAAATACGGAAAACAGACCTGCGGGGCCAAAATGACCGACGTGCCGGGCCACACGCGCAGCGTCGTGCCCCTGATGAGGGAGGCGGGCGTCCGCTTCCTGCACATCGGGGTCAACGGGGCCACGCCCGTGCCGAAGGTCCCTGAAATTTGCCGCTGGCGGGACGCCGACGGCAGCGAGATCATCCTGATGTACGCCGACAACTACGGGGGCACCCGCGTGCTGCCGGGCGGCAAGACGGCCGTGTCGATCCAGCTGACCGGCGACAACCAGGGCCCCCACTCGGCGGACTACGTGCGGGCCATCTACGCCGGACTGCGCAAAAGCTATCCGAACGCCACCATCGAGGCCGCCACGCTGACCGAGGTGGCCGACGCCATGGTCGGTATCCAGGATCTGCTGCCCGTGGTCACGCAGGAGATCGGCGACACCTGGATTCACGGCATGGGCAGTTCTCCGGTTCGCATGGCGAAATTCAGGGCTCTGTCCCGCCGGTATGGACAGTGGATCGCTGAAAAACAGCTTGATCCCGGGAGCAAGACAGCGGTCGATTTCGCCGTCCAACTGGGCCTGATCGGCGAGCACACCTGGGGCCTGGATGTCAAAACCCACCTGAAGCACTGGGAGTCCTACGACTATGAGGCATTTCAGCAGGCCCGCCAACTGCCCGAGTTTCAATTTATAGAAGCCTCGTGGCGCGAGGTGGACGACAATGTGGAAAGGGCCATCGACCTGCTGCCCGCCGAGCTGGCCGCCGAAGCCCGGGCGGAGATCGCCCCGATCGGAAACCCTGAGCCGCAAACGATCTCCGGGAAAAAATACCCCGCGGGGCTTTCGCTCCAGGGGGCCTTGCGCATCGGCTCGGGCGACCTGGGTCTGATCGCCGGAGAGCTACTGTATGAAACGTATTCGGCGGCGGATTTCCGGCGGTTCCACAAGGGCTACCTGACCAGCTCCTCGGATTGGGCCCTGCGCGACTTCGGCAAACCGGGCGTGGAAAACAGCCGGGCCCAAAGCGCCACGCTCAGCGCCCTGCGGCAGGCTTGCGACACCCGCTGGACCAAAGAGGGCAGGCAGATCGCCTGTAGGCTCGCCTTCGAAAAAGACGACCGGGTCGATCCCCGTTTTTACCCCGAAGAGATGTATGTCAATTACAGCATCGATCCCTCGGGACGAAAGGTCGAGATGGCCGTGACGCTCTTCAAAAAACCCGCCAACCGCCTGCCGGAGACCTACTGGCTGGGCTTCCTGCCGGAAAACGTCACGCAGATGCTCGTCGAGAAAACGGGGCGTCCGGTGGATGTGCTCGACGTGGTGGAGAGCGGCAACCGCCTCATGCACGGCATCGACCGCTACGTGGACATCCTCACCACCGGGGGCCGCATCCGCATCACCAGCCAGGACGCCCTGCTAATAAGCATCGGCGGCCGCAACCTGCTGCGCTACCCGGCCGTGCAGCCGGACATCTCGAAGGGACTCTACTTCTGCCTGTTCAACAACCTCTGGGGGACGAACTTTTCGATGTGGTTCGAAGGGAGCATCACCTACCGCTTTACCATCGAGCTGGACCCGGCTCAGTAACCCGCCGTCGACCGAAAAATATTCGCACCCCTAACATTCCGGAACGCAGCTGTGCATAGCGTGCGTCAGATCTAACGGGCAAAAAGACGTCCGTTCTCCTCCTCCTCGCTCGGCAAAGTGCAAGCAAGCTTGACTTTGCTCTCACTCCTTCGTCGGTTTTCTTATCGTCCGAAGGTCCAGCCCGGAGCGTACTTGAAGTACGTGAGGACTGGAACAAGGAGGATAAGTGAAAGATGGCGTGCGATATGTGCAGCCCTCCCCGGAGTCGAGACCGATCAAATTTTTTTATCTTACATGCAGCAATTCGGCCGCTTCCCCGTTCTATAGTCAGAAAAGACCCGAATGGAAAACTACAACCACCTCGTCGCAGCCTGTCGCAAGCAAGATTCCAGCGCCCAGATGCGGTTCTACACCTTGTTTTGCCAGGGGGTGTACAACAGCAGCCTGCGCATCGTGGGCAACGGGGCCGAGGCCGAGGAAGTGATGCAGGAGACCTTTCTGAAAGTGTTTACGCGGCCGCACCTCTTTCAGAAAGACGCCAAGTCGATGGAGCGGATGCTGCGCCGCATCGCCGTCAACCACTCGATCGACCTCTACCGCAAACGGAGTTTCCGGTTCGAGGAATTTTCCGAACGCCACAGCGCCACCCTGCCTGACGAGGCCCCCGGGGAGGCGGAAGAGGCCTTCGAGGCCTCCGTGGAGACGATCCGCACGTGCATCCGGGAGTTGCCCGAGGGCTACCGGGTAATCCTTTCGCTTCACCTGCTCGAGGGGATGAAGTACGAGGAGATCGCGCGGCAACTCAAGATCTCGGCCTCGGGCGTCCGCTCCCAATACGTCCGGGCGCGCCGCAAACTACAGGAACTGGTTCAAGAAAAACGTACCGCATAGCATGAAAACGACCATGGAAGACAACATCCGGCAAAACCTCCGCGCCTTCGACAGCGAACTCCCCCCCGAGGGACACCTCGAGCGCTTCGAGCTACGCCTACGGGCGGCGGAGCAGGCCCGGAAAGAGGTGAAAACCTGGCGGCGTCCGGGCGTCCGGGCCGCCTGGATCTCAGTGGCGGCGCTGGTGGCCGTGGTCTGCCTCTTCCGCTGGGGCATTCCGCAGGGCGTCCGCCCCGTGGAAGACGAGGTGGCCCAGGTGGGACGCTACTACGACGGGCAACTGCGCGAGCAGGCCCGGGAAGTGGAGGCGCTCACCGTGCGCCTCGACCCCGAGAGCCGCGCGGCCATCCTCCGGGAGATCCGGGGAATCGTCGACCGGGCCGGGATCAACGAGCCGGAGTACGCCCTGATGACCCCGCCCGAGCAGATCAACTTCCTGGTGCGCCGCTACAACACCTACAGCCGGACGCTGGGACAGATCGAGGAAGTGCTCGAAGGGATTCCCGGCAACGTCCCGCTCCAACCCTAACCACCGCACACAAACAACCTTGAATTTCAAAAAAACAGCGCCATGAAAACGAAAATTCTCATACTCCTCTGCCTGCTCCTGCCCGCGCTGACCTACGCGCAGGGCGTCAAGGAACGCAAGACCCTCACCCGCACCTTTCCCGTCTCCGCCGGAGCCACGCTGCAAACGAACACCGTGCACGGAACGATGGTCATCTCCAACTGGGACCGCTCCGAGATCGAAGTACGGGTCGAGATCGTCGGCACGGGCAACGACGCCGAGATGGCCCGCCAACAGATCGACCGGGTGACGCTCGACCTCTCGCAAAGCGGGAACACGGTCCTGGTCAAGAACACGATCGCCTCGGTGAATTTCTCCGGCAAATACAAAAACCTGCACGTCGGGATCAGCGTCAACTACACGATCCTGGTGCCGGTCAAGGCGAAGGCCAATTTCGACCTCACCCACCGGTACGGCAACGTCACGCTGAACGACCCCACCCAGGGCAATTTCAAGGCCGACATCCAGTACGGCAACCTGATGACCAATATCCTCTTCGGGCCCGGCAACACCATTTCGGGCCGGTACGGCAACTTCAGCGCCGAACAGGCCAACAACCTGACCGTGAACAACGAATACGGAAAAGTCTCGATCACCCGGGCCGAGAACCTGGACCTGACCCTCGGCTACAGCTCCCTGACGGCCGAGCGGATCGGCACCCTGAACGTGTCGGCCAGATACAGCCCCGTAAGGGTGGGCGAAGTGAACAGCCTGACGGCCAGCCGGGCCGATTACTCCAACATCGAGGTCCAGACACTGGCCAAACGCTTCGAGGTCCCCAGCATCCGCTACGCCACGGTGAAGATCGGCGAAGCCTCCGCCAAAGCGGAATCCATCCGCATCGGGGGCGCCTACACCAACGTCACCATCGGGCTGGCGCAAGGCTCCTACGTCCAGACCGACCTCTCGGTACGCTACGGCAACATCAAAACCACCGGGCTAGCCGCTTTCATGACCAAGACCCAAGGAGGGGACCTGTCGGGGGACGACCGCTACACCAAGACCTTCAAGGGAAATCTTAGCACCGAGGACAAAATACCCTCGGGCACGCCCCGCTCCGTGATCGCGATCACCAACCAATACGCCAACATCATCCTGGATGCCGTCGGGGCGCAGGGATCGGGCCGGACGATGACGATCGAATCGACCGGGGAGATGGCTCCGGCCGGGGAGATGGGCCTCCCCGGCAACAAGCCGATGCCGCCCGGGCCAAAAGCACAAAACCCGGGAGTAGAACAACAACGGGAACAATTGAAGCTGAAAGAGGAAGAACTCAAGCGCCAGCAGGAAGAACTGAACCGGCAACGGGCGGAGTTCGAAAAGCAGAAGGAAGAATTCTCCAAGCAGAAGGAGTGATCCGGGAGACCGGGGTGACGGCCAGGCGGGACACGCAATGTGTTCCGCCTGGTTTTTTGGGGAAGGGGTCCCGACTTAGGAATTTACGGCAACTTTTTTCCCTTTTCCCATGCCATCGTAAGCGAAATTTCCCTACCTTTAAGGGAATTGTTGTCGGTAGAATCCCCCTCCGGTATGCGTAAAATCGTCGCGGCCTGCATCGCGGTACTTCTGTGTCAAACCCTCCGGGCCCAACGGGACTTCACGCTCGAAGCGCGGGGCGGGTTCCTCGGCGGGGGATTCCGGGACGAGATGTTTTCGCCGCTGAACTACGCCAAGACCGGATTTACCGTCGGCCTGGGCGGGGAATACCGCTTCGGAAAATCGCAGATCGGATTCGACCTCAACTACAACCAGGCAACCGCCAAAAGCCACGTCTCGGACTTTTTTACCTCGGATTTTTACAGCGGACACATCGCCGCAGATTACCTGCATGCCCTCCGGCAGCCCTCCGCGAAACTGAATCTCTGGCTCGGGGGCGGATACCGCTTCGCCCTCGAAGGGCTGATCTGGGAAATGGACGGGTATACCTACATCTCGAGCCATTCGTTCGCCCCCATCTTTAAAGTCGACTGGAATATCACCGCCAAACACCTGATTTCCACACGATTGTCCGCCTACCTGTTCGGATTCGTCTCCCGCCCGCCCTACAACTACATGCCCGGTTACTACGACGATACCTACCACAAAAGCTACGTCTCCTACCTGATGAGCGAGCTGAGAGACGTGAAATTCGCCTTCGCCGGCCAGTACTGGGACCTCAACTGGACAGCCTCCTACCACTACCGCCTCAGCCCGCGGGTGATGCTGGGGCTGCGCTACGGATTCCGCTTCCAACGCTACCGCAGAGACCCCTTCGTCTCCCAATACGATAACACGATCGCCTGCTCGGTAAAAATCAAGCTATGAAAAAGTTCCTGCTGCTCCTGCTGCTGCCGCTGCTCTTTGCCGGGTGTCAGAAAACACTCCTGGGCGAAGAACCCTCCGGGAGCCCGGAGGAGGTCTTCGAGACCCTATGGAAAGATTTCGACCTGCATTACTCCCTCTTCGAAGCCAAAGGGATCGACTGGGACGCCCAGTATGCAACCTACCGCCCCCGGATCACCGCCCAGAGTACGCAAGAGGAATTGTGGAGGATACTCTGCGACATGCTCGAGCCCCTGGAGGATACCCACGTGGCCATCTATCAACCCGATTATCCCCACTACTATTTTAACACGAACTGGCGGAAAACCGACGTGCGGGACTTCTTCCCCGAAGCCGTGGATCTGATGCTTTCATCCCGGATCACCTACCTCAACGACTTCCTGGAGTGGGGCACGCTCGAATCACGCGGGATCGGATACATCCACCTCTGGAGCTTCGACCAAAGGGATTACCCCATCGAAGACCTCGATAAACTCGTCGCCCAAATCGCCGACTGCCGGGCCGTCATCGTCGATGTCCGCAACAACAACGGAGGCGCCGCCTCCTACGCCTGGAGGCTGGCCTCCTGGTTCTCGGACAACACCCGAAACGTCCACTACTCCCAAACCCGAAACGGCCCCAAACACACCGACTTCACACCCCCCAAAGAACACCCCAACGTCCAACGGCCCGACAACCTCTCCGACAAACCCGTCGTCCTGCTGACCAACAGCAATACCGTCAGCGCCGCCGAACGCTTCACCCTCTGCATGAACACCTTCGCCAACGTAACCCAGGTCGGCACAACCACCTCCGGAGCCTACTCCTCCCGAAGCTCCAACCGCTTCCTGCCCAACGGATGGACCTACGTCTACGCCCTCGAAAAAATCACCCTCCCCGACGGCTCCTGCCCCGAAGGAACCGGATGCCCCCCCGATATCCACGCCCAAAACAACCCCGACAACTGGACCACCGACCACGTCCTAAGCACAGCCCTCAACTACCTCCGGGAACAGTTCGGTATCTGAGGATGGGAAGAGTGTAGACCGGCCGGAAACTGGCGCTTTCGTACTGCCCCCGGGGGCTCTTGTTTTCGTCTACGATGATGGGGAAGAAGTAGGGGGAGGCAAGGACTTCGCGGGCGAAGAAACAGAACATGAAGTAGCCGATGGCCTGGCGCAGGCTCGGGTCCGGTTCTTTTTCCTCCTCGCTGGCGGCGTGTTTGGCGGGGTTGAGTTGCATCAGTTCGTGCACTTCCTGCTTGCCCAGGGCTCCCTTGCGGGTTTCGAAGACTCCGGTGTAGACTTGTGCGAAAGGGTTTTCGAGGCGGGCGTGGATGCGTTGTTCGGCTATGGCCCGGTTGTAGATGACCCGGAGGTTGCGCATGGGGGAGTTGGGGTCCCAGAGGTATTTCAAGGCCCTGTCGGCGAAGAAGCGGTAGCGGTCTCTCTACCGGGTCCACAGCTCGACGTACTTACCGGCCGCGCGGTCCTGGCTTTTCGGGGAAGCGTACTGCAGGCTCTGGATCCAGTCGGCCAAGGCCTGTTCCACGGCCGTCGTGTCCCCGGTCCACGCTTTTGGGGCTCTCCGGAGGCGGGCCGCTCGCGGCAGGAGCTCAGGGCCACCGAGGCCATCAGGCCCGCCAGCACGGTCAGGGCCAATGCCTGGAGGGGGAAGCGGAATTTTTTGCAGGTTTCATAACACCTTTTTGTTTCTAAGGCATTTACCGCGCCGTCAATTCCGCCATCAGCCAAAGCGTATGCCCCACCATCGGGGTCCAGTACTCCCCGGTCTGCCAGCTGCCGTCGATGAGCACGGGCATGCCCTGGGCGTCGCCCCCGATGCCGTTGAGCACGGCTCCCGGGATATGGGGCGTGGGCGGGAAGAACTCGCTGCCCGGACGCTCGGTGTCCTGGTAGAAGGCCGTGGAAAAAGAGGGGTGCTCGTAGCCGATCCCCCGCATGGTGGCCGTGGCCAGGGGGTTGGCCCCGAAGATCCAGTCGAGCTGCCGCTGGGCCAGCTCTTTCAGAGATGGGTCGCCGAGCAGGCGGGAGGCCATAACCAGGCCGATGCCTTTGCTGGCAATGTTGGCGTTGATGCCCACCCACCACTCCTGGTCGGGATTCATAAAATAGCCGTACCAGTAGGCCCCGGCTTGGCGTCCCGTCGGCTCGGCCTTGCCGTAGACCGTGTAGGGCAGCAGGGCACAGGCGTTTTTGTCCGCCACGAAGCGGAGGTAGTCGTCGCAGTAGCTCCTCAGAGCGGCCTTGTAGCGGGCGTTATTCCCCTCGGGGAACTGCTGCAACAGCTTCGCCAGCCCCACCATGGCCATGTCGGTGCAGAAAATCTCCGAATAGAAAGCGTCGCTGCCGGGAGCCGCCCGGAAAAAGCCGCCGGGAGATTTTTTGTCCTTGGGTGCGGCGACCTGGAGGGCCAGGAGATCGTCCGCCATTTTGTAGGCGGCATCCCGGTATTTAGCTTCCCCGGTAGCCTTGTACAGGTCGATAGCGGCCAGCAACCCGCTCCCGGTAATCCCAGTAGTGTATTCCTTGATATTCGCGAAACACCAGTCGTAGCAACGAACGGCGGCCTCAAGGCAGCGGGCGGCATACCCGGCGTCCTTGCCCTTCATGTAGCGGGCCATCCGGGCTTCCACCGAAGCGAACGTAAATTGAGAAGTGTAGTCCACGGGGCGGGTCTGGATCACCCTGTCGTCGTCCGTACCCGGGACGTTGTCCGACCAGTGGTTGCTGTCCGAATGCGCGAACAGGTCGCCCCCCACGTGGTCCATCACATACCCGGCGGGCTCCTGCATCGCCAGGAAATAGCGGTTGCCCCAAAGCAATTCTTCGGTCAGGGCCTCCTCGTCCAGGCCCAGGCCCGGCACCTCGGCCGCCCCCAGCAGGCCGACCATGCCGTAGAGCGTCGCGCTGACCCACTTGCGCAGGTCGCTGGCGTCGTGCCAGCCCCCGCTGACGTCCTGCCGTTGGCCGTTGTCGACCCGGATTCCGTCCTCGGTGTGGCAGGGGGTCAGGTAGCCGGTCGTGCTTCCGCCGCAACGCTGCTTCGAGAAGTAATACATAATCAGCGACATGGGTTCTTTATAAATCCCCTCTTCGATGCGGAAAGGATAGGAGCGCCCACCCCCGGCCCGGACATAATAGACCCCCGGAGTGCGCACTTCGGAAAACGTTCCGCTGACCTGCTTCCCGAAGTCCGCCCCCGCCGGAAGCATTTTCCCGGAGTAAACCACTCGGTTGGTCGTGGCGTCGATCACCTCGAAGGGCAAAGCCCCGGCCCCCTCGGCCGCACAAAATTTAGCCGCATCGGGCAAAAAGCCCACCTGGTTGACCCAGACCGACATCCGGGCATTGCGTACAATGGAGGGAAGAGAAGTGATGGGCTGACTGGCCGCCGGGAGAACCGACAGGAAAAAGGCACTCAGCAAAAACAAGTTTTTTCGGATCATAACGGTAGGGATATGGGTTATTGTTAGAACTATCTGTCTTCCAGCAGCAAATCGGCAAAATGGGCGAGGTCTTCGGCAATAACATCGGGAGTAGTTTCCGAAGCCCGGACGATCTCAGGCGTGGTTTCTCCCGAAAGGACGAGCACCCCGAGGGCCCCGGCGTTGCGGGCCATCTGGACGTCCGTATAGATGCGGTCGCCGACCATGGCCACCTCTTCGGGGCGCAGGTCGTGGCGGGTGAGGATGCCCTCGAGCATACCGGGATTGGGTTTCCCAATCACCACGTCGGGCATGCGGCCCGTGGCGTGGGCGATGGCCACGCAGACCGATCCGCAGTCCACCAGCACCGTCTCGAGGTCCGTGGGGCAGACCCGGTCGGGGTTGGTGGCCAGGTAGGGCAGGCCCTCCTTCACCCACCAGGCCGCCCGGCAGAGGCGGTCGTAGCAGAGCGTGGTGTCGAAACCCGCCACGACGGCATCGGGACGGTCCGCCGGGTCGTCGGCCGCTGAAACAAAGCCCGCCCGCTCGAACTCGGCAACCAGGCTCGGGGTGCCCAGCAAGAAAACCTTCCGCACTTCGGGATGGTGCTTTCTGAGGTAATCGATCGTGGCGAGAGAAGAAGTGTACATCTGCTCCCCGGTGGCCGGAACGCCCATTTCGGCCAAGTGCCGGAGGTAGTCCTCGCGGCTGCGGGAGGAGTTGTTGGTCAGGAAGGAGTAGCCGATCCCGGCCCGCGTGAGCCGTTCGAGCGCGGGCAGCGTACCAGGAAAGAGCCGCCCGCCGGTATAGATCGTGCCGTCCATATCGAGGGCCACGTGGCGGATTTCCCGCAGGCGGGCCGCCAACTCCGGCGAGGGAACGGTGAGAATGGAAGACATTACGCGGTCTTGTGTAAAAACGCGGCCAGGGCTGCCACGGCGCGGGCGCGGTGGCTGATGGCGTTTTTCTCGGAGGCCTCCATTTCGGCGAAGGTCTGGGTATAACCGTCCGGCACGAACAGGGGGTCGTAGCCGAATCCCTCATCGCCGCGGGGCTTTTCGATGATCTCCCCGGTAACGATGCCCTCGAAAAGGTGGCGCTCGCCGCCCAGGATCAGGGCGATGACCGTGCGGAAGCGGGCCCGGCGGTTGGTCTTGCCCTCCAGGTTTTTGAGCAGCAGGTCGTTGTTGGCCTTGTAGTCGGCGTGCTCCCCGCTGTAGCGGGCCGAGTAGACGCCGGGAGCGCCGTCCAGGGCTTCGACTTCGAGGCCGGTGTCGTCGGCAAAGCAGTCGGCCCCGGTGCTTTTCCAAACGTATTCGGCTTTCTGGAGGGCGTTGCCCTCGAGGGTGGTCTGTTCCTCGGGAATTTCCCCGTAGACCCCCATCCGGTCGAGGGAGACGAGGTGGAAGGCGGGGCCCAGGACGGCCCTTACTTCGCTGATTTTATGCTTGTTCCGGGTGGCGAAAACCAAGGTATTCATGCGTATGGCGTTTTTGAGAGGAAGGGCGGGCGAAGCCCTTACTTGTAAAATTTGCTCAGGGTATAGTCCACGGCGATCTTGTCGAGGATCGTCTTGACCAGGGTGTCCAGCTCGGCGCCCTCGCGGTAGTCGGCGGCGCAGGCGTAGCTGACCCGGTTGTCGCGGATGAGCCGCTCGCTGGTGTGGCGGTTGGCCTCCGAATCGGGGTCGTACACGGCGATCGAGTGGCCGCCCTGCTGCTTGACCAGCTTCATGCAGGGGATGTCGGTGGTCCCGTCCCCGAAGTAGATCATCCGGGCGAAAGGCACGGGCCGCTCGGCCTCGGGGATGTACTCGTTGATGCGGTGGCTGTCGTAGACGGTCTCGATGCCCTTGTTGATCTTGAAGATAAACTGGGTCTTGTTGGTGTAGTTGACCGCCACGGCGGGCCAGTAGGCCACCCCGTCCACGTCGTAGAGGAAGGAGCAGGCGTAGATTTTTCGAAATTCGTGCCCGATGGGCGTCCCCTCGATCATCTCGCGGATGCCCGAGGAATTTATGTAGTGGTGGATATTGACCCCTTTGGCCTCGCCGTAGCCATTGATGCGCGAAAACCATTCCCGCACCCCTTCGTAAAGGCGGATGTTGCGCCCCGACTGCATAAAAGCCTCGCGGCGGATCGACTTGCCCGAGTTGCGGGCCTCGTGCAGCATGCGGTAGAGGTAGGCCAGGATGGGATCGGCGTCCTGCACCCGGGCGGTCTCGTTGCTCTCGTTCCAGAACTCGCGGTTGCTCTTGCCCACGGTGGGAATAAAGTCGTACTCCTGCATATTGCCCGGCGAGAGCGTCCCGTCGAAATCATAAATCAGCGCTACGGTCGGTTTATCCATCATAGTCCCCAAAGAATTATGGGTAAAGATACGAAAATTTACTCTCCCTAAAGCCGCCTATTCGCAGCAATAAGCTAATACTCCCGAAAAATCCGCCGGATTTCCCGGGGGTCGTTCGTGCGGGTCAGGGCGAGCATCAGCAGCACCCGGGCGCGGTAGGGGTTGGCGTACCAGGAGGCGGCGAAGCCCAGGGCCTCGTCGTCCACCTCGTTCCACTCAGTGGTCGGACCGCGCATGATGCGGGAGGAACGGACGATGGCCATCCCCTCTCTGCGGGCCGAAGCGGCGGCGCCCAGCATCTCGGCGCTCAGGTTGCCGTTGCCCACTCCGGCGAAGACGATCCCCTTCACCCCGGCCTGCACGGCCGCCCGGATAAACAGGGAGGAGGAGCCCGCATAGGCCCCGATCACTTCCACCGATGGCAGGGTCTCGAGGCCCGAGACATCGAATTCGCTGCGGAAGGTATGCTTGCGGAGCGGTTCGCGCGTAAAGATCACCCGGTTGTTGTAGATCCGGCCCATGGGTCCGAATTCCGGATCGCAGAACGCCTCCGGATCGAGGGTGGCCCCCTTGGTGAGGTTGTCGGCCGAGAGGATGCGGTCGTTCATGACCACCATCACCCCGTGGCCTGCGGAGAGCGGGCTGGCGGCGCAAAGCACGGCCTCGTAGAGGTTCCGGGGCCCGTCCGCGCTGAGGCTCGTCGGGGGGCGCATGGAGGCGGTCAGAACCACGGGCTTGCGGCTCTTGACGGTCAGCTGGAGGAAGTAGGCCGTCTCCTCCTGGGTGTCGGTGCCGTGGGTGATGACCACCCCGGCGACGGAGTCCCGGCTCAGGAGTTCGTTGACCCGCCGCGAGAGCTGCAGCCAGTGGGCGGGCGTGAGGTCCTGGCTGGCGATCTGGAAGATCTGCTCGCCCTGCAGGCGGGCGATCCCCGCCAACTCGGGGACAGAAGCCAACAGGGTATCCACCGTGACGGCGCTCGGAAGGTAGGCCGACTGCGTGGCGTCGGCGCCCCGCCCGGCGATGGTGCCGCCGGTGGCCAGCACCCAGACGAGGGGTTTTTCGGTCGCGGCCGGTTGGGCCTTAGTTCCCAAACTCAGGCACAAAGCCAAGGCCAGCAACAGGCCGGAGCGAAGACGGAAAAAGATCGGTTTCATAAGGATTCTATTGGAGCTATATTCGCCTTAAAAGTACAAAAACGAAAAGGCCCGGCCAAATAGCCGGGCCTTTTCGTTTCCGGGAAACCGGTCACTAAATCCCCCGCACGATATCGCGCTGCTTGTTGAAGAACGTGATCCGCTGCTGTTCGCCGCTCTGGGAGATCAGCGTCGAGACCCGCTTGAGCGACTGCATCCACTTCTTGACCCGCTCGAAGGCGGACTCTTCCTGGGAGGAGATCGCATTGAACTGGAAGGTCCGGATCAGGGCCGTTTTCCGGTCCTCGGATTCGATCGCGGCGAAGCAATTTTCGAAATTGATGCTCGACACGTAGAAATTGACCGTGTTGTGCGTGTCTGAGTAGCAGCCCGCTTCGGCCAGGGCCTCGATGTCGTCGATCAGGTTGAGGATGTCCTTTTTGATCTCCTGAACTTCGGCCGGAGAGATCAGCTGAATGCTTTCGAAGTACTCGAGGTCGTTCGCCAGGTTCGAGAAGACCGTATTGTCGAGGATGTAGCAGGTCGCTTTGATGTAGTGGCTATCCAGGACCACTTCCTGGCAGTTCTGCCTCAGGCGGGGAGAAATCGTGATCTCGGAATAGCGCTTCACCGGGCCGGGGACCGCCGACATGGCCCCTTGTTTGAAGAGGTAGAAGCGCGTGAGCCCCTCGTAATTCATGTAGAGCGGCAGGGGGAGGGTCTTGCAACTGATGCAGGCCGAGGAATTTGTCGAGGTTTTGAGCTGCCGGAAAAGGTTCATAAAACGGTCCATCAGCATCAATTCCGACTCCTTGGGATCGAGGTACTCGATAAAATGGATGTTGGAATGATTAGCCTGTTTGGTATCCCGGTCGATAAGTTCATCGACGGAGAAATCCAACTGCTTGGAAACTTTGGCGATTTCGGCGAAGGTAAAGGGAACTTCTTTGCGCAGACGGCGGTAGACGGCCTCTTTTTCGATCTTGAGAATATCGGTCAGGACGGCCGAGACTTTGGTGTTGCGGGGAATGGCTGCTTTTACAGCTTCGACGAAGTTGTCGAACAATACCTCATATTTCATAATTAATAGGTGGGTTATGCGCAAAAAAGGACTAAACTCCCGTTCTGCAATTATTAAATAAGTAATTCGATAAAATTGGAATTTCTCTAAAACGTTGCCTATTAGTGAAATTCATAAAAGCCGGCGTCAAAATAGCTTGGAAATAAACGCCGTATAAGTTTATTGTATAAATTACGTCACAAAGGTAGTTGCGATTTTCATATTTCCAAACAAACAGCAAAAACTTTTTTCATTATATGAAATTTTTAATGAGCGAATTAAGCAAAAAACGAACAAAACAAGCCCCTCTTAAATCGTTATGAAAAACGTAAAATAAGAAAATCGATACTCTTTTTTCGAAAATTTATGCCTATCTTGCCCCTGCAAACAAGCTGGGAAAGGAAACACTTTCGCCTCCTTGTAGTTACAACCCAAAAAATAGGCAGCTGCTGCCAGAGGCCCCTGCAAGGAAGATTAGGGAGAAGGACTCGGGCCAAAAGCAGTAGCTTGCCTCCTACACCGGCGCCACCACCACCAGGCGCCGGTTTTCGTTAGACAAGCCAGAAACCGGCGCTTTTGGTCGCTACGGCGACTCCGAATGAGCAGCCGGGTTTTGCACACAGAAAGGTTTTGTTGTGTAATATCCTTTCTGCTCTCCCCGGGTGTCGGTAGACACCGCCGCAAAATTTTAGGGCGATACTTCGTATCGCATGACTTAACTTCGATCCGTTTTATATAGGTTATAAATAGAGAGCCCCGCGATCTTCGGATTGCGGGGCTCTCTATTTATAACCTACTTAGGCTAAGCAAGTAAATCACGGGAAACGAAGTTTCCCCTAAAAGGTTGCTGGGGCCCCTTTTTACAAAAAGGGGCAGTTCTTAGCCTTGCCTAGCAAAACCTACTGCTGGCGGGCGAAGCTCCAGACGATGTCGCCGGTGGGGGCGGCCAGCACGAGGGAGTCCTGGTCGATCTTAACGATCTGGAGGCTATCGGTGATGGTGGTGGTGACCTTGTTGCCGATGCTTTCGCTGGTCAGGGAGAGGATGTTGCCGTCGAGGCTCCAGTTTTTGAACAGCAGGGTAGCCATGCCGACCGAAGCGGCGGTCCCGTCGGTGTTCAGGGTTACGCCCTGTACGGCGGTGGCGTCGATGGGGTTGGGTTCAACCCAGGTGCCTGCGATGTAGAAGTAGGGCGAGTGGGTGTTGACGGTCAGGGCCGTGGCTTGTTTGACCTCGGTGGTGCCGTCGGGTTTCTGCAGCTCGTAGGTGATGGTCACGTTGTCACCGATCAGCACGCCGGGGACCTGGGCCGGATCGGCGTCCATCGTGCTGATGTTCACGGTTTCGCCCTCGGTGGTAACCAGGGAGATGTTGTTCATCGTGGCATCCTGTACGTCACCGGTAACGGTCAGGGCGGCAGGAGTTTGCTGGCAGGCGGTCATCCCGAACAGGAGAGCGGCAGCAAGGGTGTAGTACATTTTTTTCATAATCGTCGGTTTTGTGAGCTTTCCTGGATTCAATGTTACTGGAAAACTCTGTTTTGCAGGGGCAAAGGTAAACAATTTTTCCAAAAAAGACTTTCTTGTAGTCCCAATCCTGCCGAGAGGATTTATCCAAAGAATTTCCCGATCTTAGAGATGGCCGAAGGCAGGGCGAAGACGACCACCCGGTCGTAGGCATTGATCTCGGTGTTGCCCACAGCGATAAAGGATTTGTCGCCCCGGACGATCCCCCCGATGATGGCTTCGCGGGGGAACTGCAGGTTGCGGATCTTCTCCTTGGTGGCGGGGGAGTTGGGCTTGGCGATAAACTCCAGCACCTCGGCCTCGGAGCCGGTGAGGTACTTGATAGCCTGGACGTCGGTGTTCATCGTGAAGCGGAAGATGTTGCTGGCGGTCACCAGTTTCTTGTTGATGATCGTGTCGATGCCCATGCTCTCGGCCAGGGAGATGTAGTTGAGGTTTTCGACCTCGGCGATCACCTTCTTGACGCCCAGGCGCTTGGCCAGCAAGGCGGCCAGGATGTTGGTCTCGGAGCGTCCCGTGACGGCCACGAAGGCGTCCATGTTGGACATGCCCTCCTCGAGCATCGACTCGATGTTGCGGCCGTCGTCGCTGATGATGAGCGTCTCCTCGAGGGTCTCGGCCAGCTTGTAGGCTTTCTCGGGGTTGTATTCCACGAGCTTGATGTTGACCTCGTTCTGGAGCTCGCTGGCGATCTGCACCCCGATGCGGCTGCCCCCGAGGATCATCATGTTGTTGATGTCGATGTTGGCCTTGCCCGAATAGTCCATCACCTCTTTGACCGATTCCTGGTTGGAGATCACGTAGATCGTGTCCCCCTCCTTGAACATGTCGTCGCCACGGGGGATGATGGTCTCCCCGCCCCGGGAGATGGCCACGGTGCGGTAGGGCAGGTTTTCCCGGTCGCGGGTCACTTCGAGCAGGGTATGGTCGATCAGAGATGCCCCCGACTCGAGTTTGAAGACCACCAGGGAGAGTTTCCCCCCGGAAAAATCGACGTACTCGCTGGTGCTAGTGTGGCCCAACAGGGCGATCACCTCCCCGGCGGCCAGCTTCTCGGGGTAGAAGAGGTAGTCGATGCCCATGTTGATGAACATCTCCTTGTTGTTGGGCTCGAGGTATTCGTTGTTGTCGATGCGGACGATGGCTTTGCGCACGCCCAACTGCTTGGCCAGCACGGCCGAGATGATGTTGGTCGACTCCTCGGGCCGCACGGCGATAAAGAGGTCGGCCTTGCGCACCCCCGCTTTTTTCAGCACGGCGAAGGTGGTGCAGTCGCCCTCGACGGTGATGACGTCGGCCACGGAGGAGACCTCCTCGAGGCGCTTGGGATCGTCGTCGATCACCGTGGTATCGTGGTATTCGTTGCTGAGCAGGCGGGCCAGGTGGCTGCCCACTTCTCCGACTCCCGAAATAATTATCTTCATAACGTGAGTTGCGGATAAGAAATCGTGTTAGCTGTTTACTCCTATGATCGTTGTCCCGCGATTTCTTATCCCCAACTCGCGTTAAGCGGCTTTTGAAAAAGCCGCCAGGCTCGATCACCCCTCCCTTACCCTCCACTACCTAGGGGAGGGCTTGCAAACGGCCCTCCGGGGCCGTTTGCACAGAGGTAGGTGAGTTGCTTTAAGCAACTCACGTTTCATAATGCGTTTCTAACTAATCCCCGGATTTTGATGGCAGGGAATACACAAATTTATAACTTTGTACGGATTTTGCAGCATCTTTCGAAACTTAACTTTTCTTAGAAAATTATGTCTGGGGGTTTAATGGTTCTATTTATCGCCATCGGCGTCGTCGCCTTTTTCGTGCTGGCGTTCGCCCTGACGATTCTTTTCAAGGGGCGCTACATGGATTCCGAGATCGGGACCAACCCCCACATGCGGGCGCGGGGCATCCGCTGCACAGCCCAGCAATTCAGGGCCGAGGAGGCCGCCCTGCAAGGCGCCGGGGCGGATTCGGCCGGGGACGACTGCGCCGATTGCTCCTCCTGCGCCCTCCCCTGCGCCGAGCCGGGAGAGAAGAAAAAGGCGCATTGTTAATAAATCCTACATAACTTCTTTTACGGAAATCGAGGACGGGCGACGGAATTCGCTATTTTTACAGGCGTCTAAGAACCTTTTCCCGATGACTGACAAAGACCTGTCGCAAGAGATGGACATCGAACTCGACCCCCAGATCGCCGGGGGAGAGTATGCCAATCTGGCGATCATCTCCCACTCCCCTTCCGAATTCGTCCTGGATTTCGCCGGCATGATGCCCGGCCTGCCCAAACCCCGGATCAAGAGCCGGATCATCCTGGCTCCCGAGCACGCCAAGCGGCTGCTGATGATCCTCCAGGACAACATCCAGCGCTACGAGGCCGCCAACGGCCACATCGCCCTCTCGCCCACACAGGCCGAGGAAGCCAAGATGGCCATGGCCATCCGCCCGGGCGAAGCCTAACCGAGACATACATGCTGAACGGCCGCTTTTCCTGGAAAAAGCGGCCGTTCGGTATTTTGTTTAACCCTCTTAGAAAAGAGAGTTCTGCTGCTCCGGACGGATCAAACCTAAGTGTGCATAGGCTTGTTCGGTGGCCTCGCGGCCGCGGGGGGTCCTTTTCAAAAAGCCTTCTTTAATAAGGAACGGCTCGTAAACTTCCTCGATCGTGCCGGCGTCCTCGCTGACGGCCGTGGCGATGGTGTTGAGGCCCACGGGACCGCCCGAGAATTTGTGGATGATGGTCGTCAGTATCTTGTTGTCCATCTGGTCGAGGCCCCGGGAGTCGATGTTGAGCGCCTGCAGGGCGTAGCGGGTGATATCCAGGTTGATCAGTCCCTCGCCCTTGACCATGGCGAAGTCGCGCACGCGCCTCAGCAGCGAGTTGGCGATGCGGGGGGTACCCCGGCTGCGGGTGGCAATCTCGAGGGCCGCCTGGTCGTCGATGGGGATATCCAGGATCGAAGCCGAGCGGCGGACGATGCCGCTCAGCACGGTGCTGTCGTAGTATTCGAGGTGGCACTGGATGCCGAAGCGGGCCCTCAACGGGCTGGTCAGCAGGCCGCTGCGGGTGGTTGCCCCGATCAGGGTGAAGGGGTTGAGTTCGATCTGGATCGAGCGGGCGCTGGGGCCCTTGTCCAACATGATGTCGATCTTGTAGTCCTCCATGGCCGAGTAGAGGTATTCTTCGACGACGGGGCTGAGGCGGTGGATCTCGTCGATAAAGAGGATGTCCCCTTCTTCGAGGTTGGTCAGCAGCCCGGCCAGGTCGCCCGGCTTGTCGAGCACGGGGCCCGAGGTCATTTTCAGGGATGCCCCCATCTCGCGGCTGATGATGTTGGCCAGGGTGGTCTTGCCCAGGCCCGGGGGGCCGTGCAGCAGGACGTGGTCGAGCGCTTCCTCGCGCATGGTGGCCGCCTGGATAAAGACCTTGAGGTTGTCGACGGTCTTCTCCTGCCCGCTGAAGGAAGTAAGCTCCTGGGGCCGGATTTTATTTTCGAATTCGAGGTCGGTCTCGATGTTGCGGATCGTACTCATAGCTCAGGCAAAGATATACAAAATAGCCGTTATAAATTGACTATCCTCGACTCCTTAGGATACATATTGTTGCAGCGCGCGCCAATCCGTTTGATCCAGCCCAGCGACTGCCCCTGGTAGGTCACCCGGTTGATCCCCTCCGAAAAAAGTTCCGGCGAAAAGTCTTTCTTGCGCAGGTAGTCGAGGGCATTTTCGAGGGGCAATTCCGTCGCCGGGACAATGTCCGGAGATACGTCGTGGAACAGGGCCAGGGGGTGTTCGGGGCGCAGTTTTCCGCCGTAGAGCGTTCCACAGAGCACCCCGGAGTAAAGCACTGGATGGCCTTCGCAGAGCGTTCGCAGGGCTCCGAAAGCAGCCTCGTAATAGCCGTAGATCTGCTCGCCCACCCGGGCGAAGCGCATGCGTTCGGGCTGGTTGACCCAGCGTCCCAGTTCGGTCCGCTCGGCTTTGGCCAACTCCGAAAAAATCATTTTGCGGGCCTTGGGCGCGCGTTCGTGGCGGCGGCCGTCGCCCTTGCGCAGCACGGCGGCGAAAAACCCTTCTCCGCGTAACTTATGGGGATAAAATCGAAACGTCCGGATGCCGTCCACGGCTCCGCAGGCCACGCCCCAAGCCGGATCGCAGGGGATATCGACCCCCTCGGCCCCGTATTCCTCCGAGAGCCAGCGCACCGTCCCCTCGTTTTCCTCCTCGTTGAAGGTGCAGGTGCTGAAGACCAGCACTCCGCCAGGTCTCAGCGCCGACCACACGTCTCCTAAAATACGCCGGTCACGGGCGGCGCACAGGCGGACGTTTTCGGGACTCCACTCGCCCCGGGCTTCGGGATTTTTGCGGAACATCCCCTCGCCCGAGCAGGGGGCGTCCACCACCGCAAGGTCGAAAAAGTGCTCGTAATCCCCCCATTGCGCGGGGTCCTGCGAAGAAACCACCACATTGCCCAGGCCCCATTTCCGGACGTTCTCGGAGAGGATCGCCGCCCGGGAGCGGATCACCTCGTTGGCCGCCACCAGTCCCTCGGGGCCCACCAGCGTGGAGAGCAGGGTGGTTTTCCCGCCGGGAGCGGCGCAAAGATCGAGCACGCGGGGCGCGTCTCCCTCGTCAAAAACAGACCGGTAGATATGCTCCAAAAACATCGAGGAAGCCTCCTGGACATAATAAGTCCCCGCGTGAAACAGCGGGTCCAGGGTAAAGGAGGGGCGCTCTTCCAGGTAGCGGCCATAGCGGCACCAGGGCACCGCTTCGCCTCCCGGAGGACCGGATATTTTGTAGGGATTCCAGCGGACGCTCACCTCCGGCTCGCCCTCCAGACTCTCGAACAGCAAAGCCGCCTCCGCAGGGCCCAGAAGCGCCCCGGTGCGGGTCAAAAATTCGTCCGGTAAGGGAAAAGAAGGCATGCTATTTCAAAGCTTCGATACGGGCCACCAAGGGGTCGAGCAAGGAAGGATCGTCGATAAAATTGGTGGTATCGACGTCCAGGATCATCACTTCGCCGGGGTAGATCTCGGTGATCCAACGCTCGTACTTTTCGTTGAGCCGCTCGAGGTACTCCTCCATGATGCTCATCTCGTAGGCGCGGCCGCGCTTGCGGATCTGGGCGATCAGCGTGGGGACGCTGGCGCGCAGGTAGACCAGCAGGTCGGGGGTGCGGATCAGGTTTGTGGAGAGGTCGAAAATCTTCATGTAGGTGTCGTAGTCGCGCGAGGACATCCAGCCGCTGGAGTGCAGGTTGTCGGCGAAGATGTAGGCGTCCTCGTAGATCGTCCTATCCTGGATCAGGTCCTCGCCCTGCGCCAGGATGGCGACGGCTTCGCGGATGCGCTGACCCAGGAAATAGATCTGAAGGTTGAACGACCAGCGGTTCATATCCTCGTAGAAATCACCGATGTAGGGATTCTCGCTGCTTTCGAAGTAGGCCTTGGCCCCGGTGCGGGCGGCGAGCATTTCGGTGAGCGAGGTCTTTCCGGAGCCGATATTTCCTGCGATGGCGATGTACATAGTCAAGTGATTTTGACAAAACTACCGATTTCCCGGCAGAATATCAACCCGAAAGGCGTTCATAAAGTTTTCGAAAATTTTCGGCCATGCCTTCCCAGGAGAAGCGGGCCTTGGCGGCGCGGATGTTTTCGCGGAACGTTTCTTCCAGATTTTCAGCGAAAAAGCGGCGGATGGCCGCGGCGATGGCTTCGGCCTTGGGCTCCACCACGAAGCCGACCTCCCCGTCGGGCACGATCTCGCGCAGGCCGCCCACGTCGGTCACCAGCATCGGCACCTCGAAGTAGTAGGCCACCTGCGTGACCCCGCTCTGGGTGGCGCTGCGGTAGGGCTGGGCCACCAGGTCCGCGGCCGAAAAGAACAGCCGCACTTCCTCCTCGGCGATGTAGCGGTCGACGAGCACCAGGTCTTCGGCGATGCCCAATCGCCGGACCAATTCCTCGTAGCGCTGGCGGTCGCTGTAATACTCCCCGGCCACCAGGAGTTTATGGCCTTGCAGGTCGCCCGATTTTTTCAGCAGCGCCCAGGCTTCGTACAGCAAGTCGAGCCCCTTGTAATCGCGGATGTAGCCGAAAAAGAGGGTGTATCGGAAGGCCGGGTCGAGCCCCAGCACCTCGCAGGCCCGCTCGCGGGCCAGCGGTTTTCCGTAGTGGGTGAACATGGGATGGGGCGAGAAAACCGCGGGCTTGTCCGGCGTGAACTGCCTCAGATCGCGGTGCACCTGCTCGGACATATAGACGAATCCGTCCACCGAATGGATGAAATAGCGGGTCAGCCACCGATCCATCGGCCGTTTCTCGTGGGGCACGACGTTGTCCAACAGCGCGATCACCTTGACTCCGTGGCGGCGGGCGATGCGGCAGACCGTCCCGAAGGCCGGGGCCATGGCCGGAATCCAGTAGCGCACGATCAGCAGGTCGGGCTTGATCCGGCGGATTTTGTAGCCCGTACGCCACCAGGTGCAGGGGTTTATGGAACTGACTTCCCGGGAGATGTGCAGGTCCTGGGGTTTGGGGTCCTCGGTGTACTGGCTGGTGCCCGGAAAGAGCAGGCTGGGGTACTGGGTGGTGAAGGTAAAGAGCCGCACCTTGATGCCCAGGGCCCGGAAGGTGCGGGCCAGGGTCTGGTTAAAGCCGGAAAGCCCGCCCCGGAAAGGATGGGCGGGTCCGAGGATAATCAGGGATTTCAGGGTCGGCATGCTGTCAAATATAGTGAAAGTCGAGAGGCAAATCGAGCTTGCTCGAATTTGTCCGAGGCGCATCCTATATTCTGTAAATGTAAGAAACTTTTTCGTTTTACTGCCGCTGCACCCGGATAATCCGGCTCGTAAAGGCTTTTCCGAGCGGCCAGTCGAGGCCCGTCTCCATCAGGTAGGCGCCTGTAAAGGTGCCTTCGTAGCCTTCGGCGGTGTAGCGGGCCGAGGGTTCGAGACCCCTGAGCAACAGTTTCTTAGATGCCGAAGCTTCCGCCGTGACCTCCTTAAGCAACACCTCGCGGTTGTAGAGCATCAGCACCGCCTCGCTGCCGTCCCGGGCCACGTACTCGAGGGCCGTGCGCTCCCCGGAATAGGGCGAAATCAGGCGGTAGAGTTTTCCTCCCTGCACCGTGGGGCGGATGGCCTTGTAAAGGGCTATCTTCTCGGCGGCCAGGGCCCGGTCTTCGGGGCCCCATTTCGAAATGTCGTACCCGATGCCCAGCACGCCCTGCATGGTGACGTTGAATTTATAATCGAGGCTCAGCTCAAAACCCTCGTAATCCTCGTGGGTGACCAGGCCCAGCATGGTGTTGGCAGGCATAAACGCCAGGTATCCGTACTGGATAAATTGCCGGGAAATGGCCCCGGTGTGGTCGCTGGTCCAGTTGATGTCCATGCGGCGGAGCATTTCGCCGTCCACGCGGCCGCCCCCGCTCGAGCAGTTTTCGAACCAGACGTCCGGGAAGCGTACCCTCAACTCGTCCAGCAAGCGGTAGAGGTTGTTCATGTAGCGCAGTCGCATTTCGAGCTGCTTCTGGGGCGTCTCGCCCGGCCAGCCCGGCTGGCTCAGGCCCCGGTTGTGGTCCCACTTGAGGTACTTGATGTTGTGCTGCGAGAGCAGGTCGCTCAACGATTTAAGTAAGTATTGATACACGTCCTCGCGGGCCAGGTTCAGCGTGCTCTGATGGCGGTAGAGCCCCCGGTCGCGGTTGGGGTAGTGGACGATCCAGTCGGGGTGCGCCCGGTAGAGGTCGCTGTTGGGATTGACCATCTCGGGCTCGACCCAGATACCGAAGTCGAGTCCCAAGGCGTTGATCTTTTCGATCAGGGAGTTCAGCCCGTTGGGGAATTTGGTTTTGTCCACCGTCCAGTCGCCCAGGCCGGCCTTGTCGTCGAGGCGGCCCTTGAACCAGCCGTCGTCCATCATAAAGAGCTCGACGCCGATCTCCTTGGCCACCTTGGCCAGCTCGTACTGGTGGGTCTCGTTGACGTCGAAAGTCGTGGCGTACCAGCTGTTGTAGACCACCGGGCGGGGTTGCTCGCGCTTGGCTGGGCGCAGCAGCTCCGTGCGCACGTAGTCGCTGACGCGCTGCGAAGCCCCTTCCTCGCCCGAGCGGGTGTAGCCGACGAGCATCTTGGGGGCCGTGAGGGTCTCCCCGGGGGTCAGTTGCCAGGAGGCGTCCCAGAAGTTGATGCCGCCCTGGATCTCCACGAAATCCGAAAAACGCTTGTGGAAATCGACCCGCCAGTTGCCGCTGTAGAGCAGCATCCCGAACCAGACCGGGCCCGCCGTGTAGCTCTCGTCCCCCTGGGGGCGCACGGTGAAAAACGAGGAGCCGTAGGACTTGTGGTCCCTCACCTCGATGGTCTTGGTCCCGGTGGTCAGCGTCGTGGTCTCGGGCACGAACTCGTCGCCCCATTCGCCTTGCAGCGTGGTCACCTTGTACTGGTCGCGGGGCAGGAAGAGGGTCCCCGAGAGGAGGTTGGCCACCCGGATCTCCTTTTTGCCGAAGTTGTGCACGTCGACCCATTTTTCGAGGATGTCCAGCTCGGGCACGGGCCGGATGTAGGCCGTGATGCGCAGGGGGTAGACCTTGTCGCGTTGGCGGATCACCAGGGTGGGCCGGCCGTCGATCGTGCGGATCTCGCCGCTCTCGAAGGTCAGCTCCACGTCGCGCACCCCGTCGGGGAAGGTCACTTCTACCTGGGGGCGCGTGATCAGGCGCCGCCCTTCCGGGACGGGCACTTCGGGCAGGCCCCCGCCCGCCGGCCGGGCGTCGAGCGAAAGCGGGCCCAGGAACTCGCTTTTGACGATGTTGTCTTTGGGATCGACCGTGAGGCGGTAGAGGGAGCCCGCCGTGCGGATCTCCCAGCCCGTGGCGGCCGTTCCGGTAATGGGCTCGGCTCCGCGGAGCATCCCGGCGCCCAGCAGGGCGCATCCGAGGCAAACGATTTTTTTCAGCATATTTTTTAGTTTTTAAACACAGCTTGGATGATCGAAACGTTGTTTTTCAGCAGTTGAAAATCCCGGTCCTCAAAGACCGTCACATAGGGCATAGCCTCCAAGGCCTGGGGCGCTTCGGCGGCGACGGCCCGGGCTCCGGCCGTATCCCCCTGCCAGAGGGCCGCGCACCAGCGGGCGGCCTGGCTTTTCGAATCTTTGTCGAGCCAGCCTTTCAAAAAGGCGTCGGCCTCCGTCCCGCGGCCCTGGGCCCTCAGCGCCAGGGCGGTCAGCAGGTCGGCCGCGCGGTAGGGTTTGTAGCCCGTGGAATCGGCGTAGCGGGCGATGCGCTTCATCAAATCCCCTTCCGAAGCCTTTGTTTTCTGCAAGAGATACGCCTCGAAAAGATCTTCGACGCGCTCGTCGATCATGGCGTCGTAGGGTTTCCCCACGCCCAGGTTGCGGGGCCAGGTGCGGGCGGCGGCGATGGCCCCGGAAGCAGCCTTGTAGCGCCCGGCGGCCAGCTGTCCGGCGGCGAAGCGGAGGTTGCTCTCCCGCCAGAGGATGCGGCCGTCCTGGGCTCCCTCGTAGGGCAGCACCTTGATCTTTTTCATCAGCGCGAGGCTGCCGGCGTAATCGCCCTGGCCGCTGAGGGCCCCGGCCAAGGCCATGCCGATCGAATAGTCCGCCGGATCGAGCCGGTACTGCCCGTCGAGCACCCGGACCGCTTCTCCCCATTGCCCTTGCCCTTCATAAAAGCGGGCCAGGCGCAGGGCCGTGCGGGGATGCCGCGGAGCCAGTTCCCGGGCTTTTTGCAGGTCGGCTTTTTGCAGCTCCGGAGCCGTTTGCAGGCTGGCGCGCAGAAGATAATAAGGATAGAAGGGTGCATCCTCGTAGCGGCTCAGGAGTTTGAGCGCCTGGGCGCCGCGATCGGCGCGGCATTCGCGCAGGGCCGCCTGGTAGGCGCTTTGCCAGGCAGGATGACTGGTGTTCATCCAGTTGAACAGCCCGGCTTCCGACTTGCGGAACGAATAGACCCCCGACTGGTCGCCGCCGTAGGCTCTCTCCAGCGTCTGAGGATCAAAATCCGACCCGGGACCCCGCAGGGCGGCCTGCCAGTAAGCGATCTTTGTATGAGCGGGGGCGGCGTCGAGGATAGAGAGCGCATCCTCGTAACACCCGAGACCCTGGTAGAAATCGGCCAGGCTAATGTAACTCTCAAACCAGTAGGAACCCCGGAGTTTTTCCCGGAAGTCGTCCGCTTCCCCGGCCAGAAAACGCTCGGCCACCACCAGGTGATTGATCCGGTCGACATTTTCGAGGGCTTCCAGGGCGGCTTTTGCTCCGGTCTCATCCCCGGCCAGGCGTGCCGCCACAGCCTTCATTTCAAGGGCCCGAAGATTAAGGGGATTGCTCTCGAGTGCTTTATCCAGCATCCGGCAGGCCTTCGAAAAGTTTCGGTCGCGCAACAACAGCCGGCCCTGTTCGGTGTAAGCCGCCGGACCGTATTCCGTCGACTGGCAAGCGATCGAGAGCGCCTCCAGGGCGTTGGTCACGTCCCCCTGCGCGGCCCGGTTCAAACCGAACAGGTAGTTGGCCGCCCCGTCGTAGGTGTCGATGGCCAGCGCACGAAGCAGCAGGCTGTCCGCCGAAGCGTGTTCCCCCCGCTCGTAGGCGATGCCCGAGAGGGCCGTCAGGGCGGGCAGGTAGTTGGGGTCTTTTTCCAACGCTTCCCGGTATTTGGCCGCGGCCTCCGTCAGGAAAAACTGCCGCTCGTACTCGCGCCCTTGCAGGTAAAGCCCCTGCAGGGAGTTGTGGTCGAAGTCCGCGGGCAGCTCCCGGGGCCGGGCGATGGTCTGAGTTTCCGGGGCGGCATCGTAAATCGTCCGCCCCCCCAGGGAGAGTTTCAGTTGCAAGGGCCTTCCGGGCAATTCGATCGAATCGACCCGGGTGGCCGTCATATCCAGGCGGCGGGAAGCCAGCTCGCGCTCACCGTCCGTCACCCTTAGCATGTCGTGTAGTGGTGAGACGGCATAAATCTTCAAAAACGTTTTCCCGCTGCGCTCCACGATATTGAACGCCAACTCCTCAGAACCGTAGATCATCCCGTCGAGGCCCGTGACGGGGTACCAGTATTCGGTCCAGGAGGCGGTCGAGTAAGGCGAAAGTTTCGCGTGCTTGTAGGGCGTGCGGTAGCAGAGCGCCGTGGTCTGGTTGAGGTGACGGCCCGCCTGCAGCTCGGTGTATTGGCCGTCGGTGTCGGTGAGCAGCTCCTCCCAGATCATGCCCTGGTCCGAGAGTCCCCAGATCCAGACTTTTTTGCCGGGTTTCTCGCCGTAATCGGCGCTGTGGCCCATCCCGAAAGCGTCGTCGTGCCACCAGGCGCCCCAGAAATCGGAGTAGCGCCCGGCCACGTGGTAGGATTTATAGCCCCCGAAGTCATTCTTTTCGTACCAGTTCAGGGCGTGTCCCTGCGCGTCGGTGGGCCAGGGCCGGGTGAGCCCGTCGTGTTCGAGGTAGTAGCTGCCGGAGAAGACGTATTCGAGGTTGCCTGCCGTCTTGACCCCCGAATTCATCCACTGGTAGGAGGGACGGTCGGAGCCCGAGCCGTTGAACCACAGCACCCGGGTCTCGAAGCAGGCCCGCTCCGGGGAGAGGACCACCTCCACCCGCCAGTCGGTCTCCAGGGCCAGGTCCCTGGACCCCACCGTGCAGGAAACGCTGCCGTCGGGGTAGGTGTGCGTGGCGAAATCCACCGAGTCGGAGCACCAGGGCGAGTGGCCCACCACCCCGAAGTTGAACTCGACGCCCCCCGAGGTCCACGGCCCGCGCATGGCCACGTCCCGGAACTTGACCACGTGGTTGAAATAAAGGAACTCCCTCCCGGTGGCCTTGTCCACCGCGCCCCACACTTTTCCACCCACGCCGGGCATCACCCAGAGTTTCAGGTAGTCGTTTTCCAACTCGACCATTTCCCAGGTCTGCATCTGGCCCTGGGCGCTGAAGCCGTCGTAGCGGCAGTAGGGGTAGATGCGCCCGAAGTCGGGTTCCTCGCGGGGGTCGGAGTAGGCGTAAGTCAACAGTTGCTTTTCGACCACCCGGACGGTGGCTTTGCCGGGGTTGTTGGCCGGCAGCGTGGCCGGGAGCAGCAACAGGGAGAGACAAAAAGTCAGGATTGCGGAGTTTTTCATATCGTTTTCGGTTTTATTCGATCCAGATCACCCGGCCTCCCGCGGCGGGCAGGGTCAGGGTGATGGTGTTCTTTTTCAGGGTGATCTCGGAGGCTTCCTGGAGCTCCTCCACCTCCGGGGCCCAGGCACGGCGGGGCGAAAAGCCCAGCTTGGCCGGCTCTAGACTCAGGCGGAGGGTTTGCTCCCCGTCGTTGTCCCAGTTGGTCAGGGCCACCAGGGCGGCCCCATTGCGGCGGTAGACCGTGGCGCTGACCTGCTCGTTGTCCGTCGCGGCCCCGGCGCGTTCATCCCAATACCCATACATCTGGGCTTTGTTCATGCCGAAATCATCGAAAAGCTTCCATTCGGGGGCCGGGTTGCCGCTCCAGGGCAAGCGGGGGAGCATTCCGAAGGCCAACCCCCGGAAAATGTTGTGGGCGTCGAGCGTCTCGCTCATCAGCCCGAAGGGGATGCCCGACATCTCGACGAGCCAGAAGTCGCGGGGGTTGTCGGCCTTGAAGAGTTCGCCGATCCAGAGCCTATCCACGTAGGGCAGCAGGCCCGTGTAGAGTTGCAGGGAGTTGGCCCAGCCGGCGTGCTCGTTCATGTGGTTCCAGGTGTGCATGTCCACCGTGCGGTGGCGGCCCTGGTCGAGGATGCGCCGGGCGCGGCGCATGGTCTCGGGGTCGAGCGAGCTATCGTCGATGTAGATACCGTCGATGTCGAGTTTTTTGACCATCCAGTCGAGCCCCTCGAGAAAATAGTTGCTCCAGCGCGACTCGGGGGTGGCTATCACGGCGATGTCCAGTTGCCCCTTGAACCGGCCCTGCTCGAAGGCGGCGTACCAGCCGGGGAGGTAGTTGGTGCGCAGGTTTTCGACCAGCCAGGGTTTGGGGCCCTCGGTGTGGATCAGGGTGCGGGAGTCGTTGCCCGGCCCCCGGAAAATCATCTCGTCGCCCATCGAGCGCAGGATCCAGAACTCGGGGGTCTTGACCGTCGTCTCGCGCAGGGTGTAGTAAGGGCTGACCTTGATCCCCTTGGCGTGGGCTTCTCCGATAAAATTCTTCAGGTCGGGGGCCGTTTCGTCGGCCATGGGGTAGTTGAGGAAGGGGTAGAGGTCCGTTTTGTGGTGGACGTTGATGTGGTTGGCGCCGTAGCGCAGGGCCGTGGGGATAAACCCGGCCGAGGTGTCGGCGTTGAGGTGGTAGAAGCGCGTCGAGAGGTGGCGCTGCAGGTCGATGGGCTTGACCGGGGTGATGATCAGCTCGAAGTCGTAGTGGAGGGTCTCTCCGGCTTCCAGGCGGCGGGCGCCGCTGAACGCGCTGACGAGGGTCTGCCCGCCGGAGGGGGTCACCGTCACCCCGCCGCGGCCGGCGTTGCCCCAGGAGGCCGGGTAGCGCAGGCGACCGAAATTATAATAAATGTTGACCAGCGGGCGGACGTAGTTGCTGTCCTTGAGGCGCAGGTTCATCCCCGCGTTGACGTTGCCCATCCAGAGTTGGTCCTGCTGGCGGGTGGTGTCCCAGCTCCAGCGCAGCGTTTCCGAAGGCCGGGCTCCCCCCTTTTGTCCGAGCCCCATCAGGTATTTGGAAGCGTAGTCCGTGTAGGGGATTTCTAACCGAATATCGCTGACCTCCGTGGCTTCAAGTGCTTTGAGGGTAATTTTGTAATGGATGGAACCATCAAAATACATCTGGCCCCGGCAGGCGATCTCGAAGCGGTCGTTTCGCCGGGCGGAAGCCCAGCTGCGGCGGGCGGCGGAGCCCCCGGTAAAGGCGAGGCTATTCTCAAAGGCTTCCTCGCCCCGGGCCGTTTCCACCACGAAGCGCACCGGAGCGGCCAGGATGGCGTCTTTGCGCATGGGATCGAGTTTTCCGGAAAGATCATAGTGCGTGGTAATGGTGGAGGGCAGCCCTTCGTCAGTTAAAGAAAGTTCGCCGCCGAGGTAGCGGAGGGTTTTTCCGTGGTGTTCGAGGGGGATGTAGGGGGCCGTGGGCTCCTCGCTGCGGCCCACCGGGGAGTCGATCCAGCGGATGCGGCTTTTGCGCCAGGCGTCGCCGACCCCGTGGTCGGCCAACGGTTCGCCAGAGACTTCCAGACCGATTTCAAAAACCGTCTCGGGCACGTTTTCACCCCGCAGGGTGATCGTCCCCTCATAAAATCCTTCGGCCGAGAGGGGGACTTCGATGCCGATCCAGAGCGCCTGAAGGCTGCCCTGGGCCACGTCCGCCCGCTTATAAAAATGCTGTCCGTTTAGGTCCCTTCCTCCCAAGTTGTAGCAAGTGAAGGCTTTCGCAGGAATGGCTTCGCCCGGCTCCCGGGTCAGGGGACCGAAGTCCAGGGCCAGGTTTTTCACCACGTCGTTCGCGGCGTAGACCCCGATCTGGAAAAGGTAAGTCTCTCCGGGTTGGGCCTCGCCCCGGAAGCGGGTGCGGGAAGCTTCGTCGCGGCCGAGCCAGCTTAGCGGCAGGGCGTCGTCCCGCCGGATTTCCCGCGAGCGGTCTTCGGTGAAGGCGTAATAAGGTTTTTGAGAATGGGCTTTAAGCCAACTTTCGAGCTCAACGGGGGAGGCAAGCGCCAGGGCCGTCGTATCTAAAAATGTTCCCTCGCGGCGCAATTCGGCCGTGGGATCGACTTTTTCGATTTGGGCACTGGCCCCGGAAACACCCGCCAGAAGGCAGGCGGTCAGCAAAAAACGTTTTATCGGCATACTCTTTTTCTAAAACAGAAAGATAAAGATACGATAAATTGCGAAACCCCGCCTCCGTCAGTTATTTTTAACAAGCCTAAGGACTGCCACTTTTTATAAAAAGTGGCTCAAAAATTTTTAGGGGAAACTGCGTTTCCCATGATTAGCTTGTTGGAACTATATAGTTTATAAACAGAGACCCCGTGATCTTTCGATCACGGGGTCTCTGTTTATAAACTACTTAAATCCTAATAAAGTCAGTCATGCGATACGAAGTATCGCCCGAAAGTTTTGCGGCGCTTTTACAAAAGCGCCAGTTTCTGGCCCGTCTAAACAACCGGCAGAGACGGGGTTACATCAGTTCTATGCCTGCGGCTTTGCACTCCGTGCGCATGGCCTCGGGCCAGATGCTGCTCTGGATTTCGCCGACGTGGGCTTTGCGCAGCAGGTACATGCACAGCCGCGACTGGCCGATACCGCCCCCGATGGTGTAGGGGAGTTCGCCCGCGAGCAGGCGGCGGTGGAAGTAGAGCTCGGCCTTCTGAGTCTGGCCCCTCAGTTCGAGCTGGCGGCGCATGGCTTCCTCGTCCACACGAATGCCCATGCTCGACACCTCGAAGGCGGTCTCCAGCAGCGGGTTCCACAGCAGGATGTCGCCGTTGAGGCCCCGGTAGCCGTCGCTGTTGGGGGTGCTCCAGTCGTCGTAGTCGGCCGCGCGGCCGTCGTGGGCTTCCCCGCCCGAGAGGGGATGGCCGATGCCGATCACGAAGACGGCCCCGTATTCCTTGACCACGGCGTTCTCACGCTCCTTGGGAGTGAGCCCGGGGTAGCGGTCGAGCAGTTCCTGGGAGTGGATGAAGTAGATTTCCTCGGGCAGGCGCGGGGTCATCTGCGGAAATTCGACGTAGAGCTTGTTCTCGGTCACCTTGATGGCCTCGTAGATGCGGCGCACGGTGCGTTTCAAGAAATCGAGGCTGCGGTCTTCGCGGCGAATGACCATCTCCCAGTCCCACTGGTCGACGTAGATCGAGTGGAGGTTGTCGAGCTCCTCGTCGGGGCGCAGGGCGTTCATGTCGGTGTAGAGTCCGCGTCCCGGGACGATGCCCATCTGCCCCAGCTTGAGGCGTTTCCACTTGGCCAGCGAGTGCACCACCTCGGCCTTCTGCTCGTCCATGTCCTTGATCGGGAAGGAGACCGGCCGCTCCACGCCGTTCAGATCGTCGTTGATCCCGGTCCCGGTCAGCACCACCATCGGCGCGGTCACCCGCAGCAGGGCCAGCTGGGCCGAGAGATTATTCTGGAACATATCTTTGACGAGTTTGATCGCTTTTTCCGTGTTTTCCGTGTTGCCGAGCATGTTTTGGTAGCCGGCGGGTTTTGTCAGTCCCATAGTCATCAATTTTTAGTTTTTTATCAAAACAGTTCTCCCCGGGGAGAAGTGGCGGAGCGTGTTAAGTCGTTTCAAAAAAAAGCCCTGCTCCGGTGGGGGCAGGGCAAAGGAAGGTGCCCCCGGCACCCGATTTCAGTTACAGAGCATTCTCGAATTGGCGCAAGAAGCGCAGGTCATTCTCGAAGTAGAGCCGCAGGTCGCGCACCCCGTACTTGAGCATGGAAATGCGTTCGACGCCCATGCCGAAGGCGAAGCCCGAGTAACGTTCGGGGTCGATGCCCGAGGCCGAGAGGACGTTGGGATCGACCATCCCACAGCCCATGATCTCGAGCCAGCCGGTGTATTTGCAGACGTTGCAGCCCTTGCCCCCACAGAGGTTGCAGGAGACGTCCACCTCGGCCGAAGGCTCAGTGAAGGGGAAGTAGGAGGGGCGCATGCGGATGGAGGTCTGCTCGCCGAACATCTCTTTGGCGAAGTAGAGGATGGCCTGTTTCATGTCGGCGAACGAGACGTTCTCATCAACGTAAAGACCTTCCACCTGATGGAAAATACAGTGGGCGCGGTACGAAATAGCCTCGTTGCGGAAAACGCGTCCCGGGCAGACCACGCGGATGGGCGGGGCCTGGTTTTTCATCACGCGCACCTGGATCGAGCTGGTATGGGTGCGCAGCAGCACATCGGGATTTTTCTCGATAAAAAACGTGTCCTGCATGTCGCGGGCGGGGTGTTCGGGCGGGAAGTTGAGGGCCGAGAAGACATGCCAGTCGTCCTCGATCTCGGGGCCGTCGGCCACCACGTAGCCCTGGCGGGCGAATATCTCGACGATCTGGTTGCGCACCAGCGAGATGGGGTGGCGGGTGCCGATTTCGTCGGCCGTGCCCGGGCGGGTCAGGTCCGAAGTCCCGCTGCCAGAGGCGGCTTCCTCGCGGTTCTCGAATTCCTCTTTGAGGGCGGCGATCCGCTCGGAGGCCTTGACCTTGAGGGTGTTGATATGTTGTCCCAACTCGCGCTTGAGCTCCGGGGCCACGGCCTTGAACTCCTCGAGGATGTCGTTGAGTTCGCCCTTGCGGCCGAGCATCTTCACCCGGAAGGCCTCGATCTCGGTGGCCGCCTGGGGTTTGAACTCTTCGACCCTGCGAAGCAAGTCGTTAATCTTATCTCTCATGACGAATCTGTACGGTTTCGGAAATTTTTGCGTAATTTTACCGCTCCAACGGAAACTGAGCCCATCCGACCGACAAAGTTAACAATAAAATTCCGACTATGGCATTTCCGAAACGAATAATCGGTCTCTTTTTGTTGTTGCTCCTGCCGCAACTGCTTGCGGCCCAGCGCGTGGGCCTGGTGCTCAGCGGGGGCGGGGCCAAGGGACTCTACCACATCGGGGTGATCCGGGCCCTCGAGGAGAACGGCATCCCCATCGACTACGTCTCCGGGACCTCCATGGGGGCCATCATCGGGGGCCTCTACGCCGTGGGCTACTCGCCCGAGGAGATGACCGAGATCTTCACCTCGGACCAGGTCGCCGGCTGGATGTCGGGACACATCGAGGACAAGTACATCTACTACTTCCGTCAGAACCCCCCTTCGGCCTCCATGGTCAACCTGCTTTTCGGCCGGGATGCCTCGAAGGGCGCCGGGGCACCCAGGTTCCACCTGCCCACCAACCTGATCTCCTCTCGGCGCATCGACCTGGCCTTCGTCGAGTACTTTTCGGCCCCCGAAGCGCTCTGCGGGGGGAATTTCGATAAATTGTTCGTACCCTTCCGCTGCGTGGCCACAGACGCCCTGGCCCGCAAGGAAGTCACCTTCCGCAGCGGCGACCTGGGCAAAGCCGTCCGCGCTTCGATGACCCTGCCGCTGGTCTTCCGGCCCCTCAAGCAGGACTCCACGCTGCTCTACGACGGGGGCATCTACAACAACTTCCCCTGGCAGGTGCTCGAAGAGGACTTTTCCCCAGACATCCTTATCGGAAGCAAATGCGTCGCGGGGAATGTCCGCCCCGAGGAGGACAACATCATCGACCAGATCACGACCCTCACTACGATGCACACCGACTTCACGCTGCCGGGCGAGCAGGACATCCTACTCGAACACGTCTTCGACGACGTCACCACGCTCGACTTCAACAAGGCCCGCTACGTGATCGACCGGGGCTACAGCGACGCCATCGACGCCATGCCCACCATCCGCGAACGCATCGCCCGGCGCACCGATGCCGCCGAGTTGGCCCGCCGCCGAGCCGAATTCCGCATGGCCGAACCGGCCATGAATTTCGAACGCTACCAGATCACGGGCCTCAACGAGCACCAGAAGCACTACGTCGAACGGATGCTCCGCCTCGACGCCTCCGAGGACGGCCGGGACGAATTCACCCTGGACGAGTTCCGCTCCGAATACTTCAAGTTGCTCTCGACCGGGGATTTCGCCAGCGACTACCCGGAGGTCACGTACAACGACTCGACGGGCTGTTTCGCCCTGAAAATCAACCTGCGCACGAAGCCCAGCTTCCGGGTGATGGTCGGGGGGAACATCTCCTCCACCTCGATGAACCAGGCCTACCTGGGCCTCGAGTACAAGCGCATCGGCGTGAGCGCCCAGAGCTACCGCCTGGACGGCTACTTGAGCGCCCTGTACAGCTCGGTGCAGGCGGGCGGGCGGATCGACTTTTTCCTCAAACGCCCCTGGGCCTTCGACTACAGCTTCAACTACAACTACTACAATTACTTCCGCAGCGACTTCGGGGGCCTGGGCAAGAAAGACGACCTTTTCTACAACAAATCGGGGGACATGTTCCTCACCACGGGGCTGACCTTCCCCACCAGCCGCATGACCAAGCTGGCCCTGCGGGTCAACCTGGGCCGCGACAACTTCCGCTACTACGATACCCCGGTCTACACCGACGCCGATAAGATGGACAACGACCGCTTCCTGTTCGTGGGAGCACAGCTCGACTTCGACCGCAACAGCCTCAACCACTCGATCTACGCCACGCGGGGCTTGCGGCAGTCCGTTTCGGCCATTTTCGTGCACGGCTGCGAGGATTATTCCCCGGGGACCACCTCCATGACCGACCGGGAGAGCAAGCTGCGCACCTGGTTCGGGGGCCGCTTCGTGAGGGAGCAGTATTTCCGGATCGCGGGCTGGTTCTCGGCGGGCTACCTGGTCGAGGGGGTGCTCACCAACCAGCCGGCCTTCTCCAACCAGGCTGTCGTCAGCCCCCTGGTCCCGGCCTTCACGCCCACGCCGCACAGCCACCTGGTCTACCTGGAGGATTTTCGCAGCCGGACTTTTTTGGGGGCGGGGGTGATGCCTACTTTCGAGTTCCTTCCGCGGTTTTATATGAAAAACTCCGCTTACATGTTCCTGCCCGAGGACGTTTCGGAGACGAAGGGCTCGGTGCGCAAGCGGCTGCGCTACATCTTCAGCACCTCGTTCGTCTACCAGACCCCCATCGGCCCGGCCTCGCTGACGCTCTCGAAGTACGACGCCACGAGCAACCAGAACTGGTTTTTGACCTTCAACTTCGGCTACACGATTTTCAATAAAAAAGGGACTTTTTATTGATGTTTAAGAATTTACAGACATTTATCTCCGCGCTGGAAAAAGAGGGGGAATTGGTCCGCATCCGGACGCAGGTCTCCCCCGAATTGGAGATCGCCGAGCTGACCGACCGCGAGAGCAAACGCCCCGGGGGCGGCCGGGCCCTGCTGTTCGAGAACACGGGGACGCCTTTTCCGGTGGTCACCAACCTGATGGGCTCCGAAAAGCGCATCACGCGGGCCCTGGGCGTGGACTCCCTGGACGAGCTGACGGAGCGCATCGAGGAGCTGTTCCGGGTGATGACGGCCCCCAAGCCCCACTTTTCGGACAAGCTGCGGATGCTGCCCCTGCTCGAAAAGATGTCGCGCTGGCTGCCCCGCAACCGCTCCGGGCGGGGGGCCTGCCAGCAGGTGGTTTGGCAGGGCGCCGAAGCCGCCCTGGATCGCCTGCCCGTTCTGACCTGCTGGCCGGGGGACGGGGGTCCCTTCGTCACCCTGCCGCTGGTGCACACGCTCGATCCCGAGACCGGGGCCCGCAACGTGGGGATGTACCGGATGCAGGTCTTTTCGCCCCTCAGCACCGGCATGCACTGGCACCTGCACAAGACCGGCGAGCGCCACTACCAGGGCTACCGGGCCCGGGGCGAGCGCATGCCCGTGGCCGTCTGCCTGGGCGGCGACCCGGCCTACACCTACGCCGCCACGGCCCCCATGCCCGACGGGCTGGACGAGTACCTGCTGGCGGGCTTTTTGAGAGGGCGTCCCGTGGAACTGGTTCGCTGCCTGACCAACGAGATCCGGGTCCCCTCCGACTGCGACTTCGTGATCGAAGGCTACGTCGATCCGGCCGAGGAAAAGGTGATCGAGGGGCCCTTCGGCGACCACACGGGCTTCTACTCGCTCCAGGACTATTACCCCGTTTTCCACGTCACGGCCATCACCCACCGCCGCGGGGCCATCTATCCGGCCACCCTGGTGGGCATCCCTCCCCAGGAGGATTTTTATTTTGCACAAGCCACCGAAAAGATTTTTCTCGCCCCCATCCGGGCGGCCCTGCTGCCCGAGGTGCGCGACCTGTGGATGCCCGCCGAGGGCGTGGCCCACAACCTCGCCGTGGTGGACATCGAGTGCCGCTACCCGGGGCAGGGCCTTAAAACGGCCCAGGCGCTCTGGGGGGCCGGGCAGATGATGTTTAACAAGTTTATGCTGGTCACCTCCTCCGGGCAGAGCCGCTCGGTGGAGGGCCTGCGGGCGCTGGTGCGCCGGGTGCGGGGGGCCGAACAGGCCGTTTTTTCGCGGGGCCCGCTCGACGTGCTCGACCACGCGGCCCCCGAAATGGGCCTGGGGGGCAAACTGGCCCTCGACCTGACGGGCATCGACCCCGCGGGGCCCGTGGAGCCGGTGCGCCTGCCGGAGACGTTCACCTATTCCGGACATATCCGCAAAGCCGACGCCTCGCTCGCCGAAAGCTGGGGCCTGTTGATGCTGGGCGCCTCCCGGGGAGCCACGGCCGAAGAAGCATTGACCTTCTTGACCGACAATAAAATAGAGGGAATCCGTTTTGTGCTGCTGCTCGATGAAACCCTCGATACGACCCGGCTGCGGGACGTCCTCTGGCTGGGCTGCTCCAACACCGACCCCTCCCGGGACATCACCCTGCGCGAAGGCGTGGTGCTGCTCGACGCCCGCACCAAGGCGGGCGGGGTGAACGGCTTCGGGAGGCCCTGGCCCAACGTGGTCACCTCCTCGCCGGAGACCATCGCCTGGGTCGACGCCCGCTGGAAGGAGTATGGACTGGGAGAATTTTTCGAGTCTCCCTCTTTGATTTACAGAGATTTAATATCCGGACCAGGCGCCGAGTACGAAGCAAAATAACACACCGGTTTGGCAGTCGGACAATTTTTTGTAGTTTTGTCCGTACTAACTATCAAAAGCTAATGAAAATGAAAAAAATAGGACTTCTTCTCGCCCTGGCTCTCTGCGTGGCCTTTTCCGGATGTAGCAAAGATGACGGCGACGACGTAGGCACGTATGTCTACCAGTGTGAGATCGCCAATGTCAAAAACATGGGCGACATACAGCTTCTCCTGCTCTACAACGCGATTCAGCTCAGCGTCGGGGCCGGGGAAAACTCCCGCCAGACCATCTCCGGGAAAACCCGCAAGGCGGCCGACGCCGAAGCAAGAGTACGGTACGATGCCGCCATCGCCACCCTGGACGCCAATCCGGCCATCTACCTCGAACAGCTCCCCTCGGGCGCCAGTTTCGGTTACTACCTGGTTCGCTACAAGGACTCCTATCAGGAAGAAAAGGGTGCCACGGTCACTTCCAAAACCTACTCCCGGTAAAGAACCGGACGATTCGAACACAGAACCGGATGCTATGAAAATAGTATCCGGTTTTTTTCGTACCTTCCCTCCGGAAAATCAGACCAACACCCACTTCACCCATGAAAAAACTCCTGCGCAAGAGCCTGCTCCTTTCTGCGGCCGTCCTGACCGCGGCCTGCTCGACCGGGCCCCAAGGCCCCGACCGCGAAAGCCTCGCTGCGGGCTTCGCCAGCCCCCCCGACTCGATCCAAACCAGCGTCTACTGGTACTGGATCTCGAACAATGTCTCCAAGGAGGGGGTCGTCAAAGACCTCCAGTCGATGAAAAAAGCGGGCATCAACCGCGCCTTTATCGGCAACATCGGCCTCGAGGACGTGCCCTATGGCAATGTCCCCATGCTCTCCGAAGCCTGGTGGGAGATCCTGCACACGGCTCTCAAGACCGCTTCGGAGCTCGACATCGAGATCGGGATCTTCAACTCCCCCGGCTGGAGCCAGTCGGGCGGCCCCTGGGTCAAGCCCGAACAGGCCATGCGCTACCTGGCCAGCTCGGAACTCCGTGTCACAGGCCCGGCCAAGCTAAACCAAATGCTGAAAACGCCCACCGCGGAGTTCCAGGACATCCGGGTAATCGCCTACCCGGCCCCCAAGGAGGACGACAAAATGCTGACGGCCAAAACCGGGAAAATCTCCGCTCCCGCCCTCAAAAACGCCTCCGTGCTGCTCGACCGGGACACGGCCACCTACGCCGAGTTGCCCTCGGAGCGGGAGATTTTCATCGACCTGGAGGCCCCGGAGGACTTTACCGCCCGCAGCCTGACGCTCTATCCCACGGACCGCTACCTGGTGGCCGACTGCCGCCTGGAGGCGCTCGATGGCGGAAACTGGCGCACGCTCACCGAATTCCGCATCTACCGCCCCAACACCGTGCTCAACGTGGGCTTCGACCGGGACGCCCCGGTGGTGGTCTCCTTCCCGGCGACGGAGTCTAAAAATTTCCGCCTGGCGATTACCAGCCAACTAAAAGGCTCCCGCATCGCCGAAATGGAGCTTCGCGCAGCCCCCCGCCTGGAACGTTTCGCCGAAAAATCCATGGCCAAGATGTTCCCCGAGCCCCTGCCCTTTTGGCCTGAATACCAGTGGCCGCAGCAGGCCCCGGTGGACGATCCCGCGCGGGTCGTCAATCCTCAGGGAGTGCTGGATATCAGCCAATACCTCGCCGCGGACGGCACCCTCTCTTGGGATGTCCCCGAGGGCCAGTGGGTGATCCTGCGCACGGGCATGACCCCCACGGGCATGACGAACAGCCCCGCCTCGCCCGAGGCCACGGGCTACGAGGCCGACAAGATGAGCAAGCCCCACATCCGCTCGCACTTCGACGGCCACATGGGCGAGGTGCTGCGCCGCATCCCGGCCGAGGATCGCCGCACCTTCAAGGTGGTGGTCCAGGACAGCTACGAGATGGGCAGCCAGAATTTTACGGACGGATTCCTCGAGGAGTTTGCAACACGCTACGGTTATGATCCGCTGCCTTACCTGCCCGCCTACTACGGCTACGTGGTGGGTTCCCCGGAGGCCTCCGACCGCTTCCTGTGGGACATGCGCCGCCTGGTGGCCGACAAGGTGGCCTACGACTATGTGGCGGGCCTGCGCGAGGTGAGCCACGAACACGGCCTGACCACCTGGCTCGAAAACTACGGCCACTGGGGCTTCCCCGGCGAGTTCCTGATGTACGGCGGCCAGAGCGACGAGATCGGGGGCGAATTCTGGGCCGAGGGCGGCCTGGGCGACATCGAAAACCGCGCGGCCTCCTCCTGCGGCCACATCTACAACAAAAAACGCATCTGGGCCGAGTCCTTCACCTCGGCCGGAAAGACCTTCGAGCGCTACCCGGCCCAGTTCAAGCACCGGGGCGACCGCTTCTTCGCCGAGGGGATCAACGCCTCGATGCTGCACGTCTGCATCAGCCAGCCCTACGACTCGCTGCCGGGCGTCAACGCCTGGTTCGGGGTCGAATTCAACCGGGGCAACACCTGGTTCAGCCAGATGGACCTCTTTACGACTTACCTCAAGCGCAACAACTTCATGCTCCAGCAGGGCCTCAATGTGGCCGACGTGGCCTACTTCATCGGCGAGGACGCTCCCAAGATGACGGGCCTGGCCGAGCCGGCCTTACCGAAAGGCTACCAGTTCGACTACATGAACGCCGAGGTGATCGAGCGGGATATGACGGTCGAAAAAGGGCGGCTGATCCTGCCCCACGGCACGCAGTACCGCATCCTGGTGCTGCCTCCGCTGGAAAGCATGCGCCCCGAGCTGCTGAGCAAAATTTCCGAATTGGTCCGGCAGGGCGCGACGATCCTGGGCCCGGCCCCGCAGCGCTCGCCCAGCTTGCAGGACCAGCCCCGCGCGGACAGCCTGGTGCGCGCTTTGGCCGCCCAACTCTGGGGCCAGGCCGACGGCAAACGGGTCACTTCCAATAAATTCGGGAAGGGGACCGTCTTCTGCGGGATTTCCCTCGAGGAAGCGTTCGCCCAAATGAATCTGATCCCCGACTGCGCCCTGCCCGGGGAAGAACCCTTCCTCTACGGCCACCGCGATTTGGGCAAGCAGCAAATCTACTACGTCACCAACCAGAGCGACCAGACCCGGACACTCACCCCGGCCTTCCGGGTGACGGGCCTGCAACCCGAGCTGTGGCTGCCCGCCACGGGCGCCATCCGTGACCTGAACGCCTTTACGCAAGGGAAAGAAACGACGGAGGTACCCCTCTCCCTGGCGCCTTACGAGAGTGTTTTCGTGGTCTTCAGCCGTCCGGCTACTCAGCCCCGGGGCGAGAGCCTGGAGGTCAATTTCCCCGCGCCCGCGACCCTCTCCGAAGTGACGAATCCCTGGTCGGTGAGCTTCGATGCGGCCATGCGGGGCCCGGTGAAGCCCGTGACGATGTCTCAACTGATTTCCTGGAACACTTCTTCGCAGGATTCCGTAAAATATTTCTCGGGGACGGCCGTGTATACCAACACGGTGACGCTTCCCGCCCTGCCCTCCGGAGAACGTATCCTGCTCGACTTGGGCAATGTGTCGGCCATGGCCAAGGTCTCCATCAACGGCACCTACGCGGGTGGATTGTGGACGCCTCCTTATGTGTTGGACATCACCCCCTGGGCCCAGGAGGGCGAGAACCGCATCGAGATCGAGGTGGTCAACACCTGGGTCAACCGCCTGATCGGAGACAGCAAATTACCCGCCGCCGAGCGCAAGACCTGGACGGTCCACAACCCCTACACCCCCGCGTCGACCCTGCAAACGTCAGGGCTGATCGGGCCGGTGAAGGTGGAAAGCGTGGCTTGGTAATTCTTTCGACAAAAAGGACCGGGGCGATGAATGTTCATCGCCCCGGTTTTTTATTGGTTTTCTTCGGGAAGCGGAGGCCGCTTGGCGGACAACTTCCCTTTCGCGGAAAGGTGCTCGATGTCCAGCCGCAGGATGCGGGTCCGGGCAAAGGAGAGGGCAATGTATTTCTGAGATTCCTCCCGGTATTCGGGGCTGTATTTTTCGACCAGCAACTCCAGGGCGCGGTGCCGCTCGCCCTCGGGAAGCTCCGTCTCCACCGTCCCGAAGACGACCACGCTCTCGTAGAGCGTACTGAAGGCCCGGGGCTGCACCTGAGTAGCCCCCACCACGCAAAACGAGGCCCGGGGGTTGGCTCTCAGGCTGTCGAGCTTAAAGCCCTCGGGAGCGCAGTGAAAATAGAGGCTGTCATTCTCAACCACATAACTCAGTGGCACCCCGTAGCCGTAGCCATTGGCTCCGCAGAGCGACAGCACGCCGTATTCGCCCGCGAGCAGCAACTCCCGTCCCCGTTCTTCGCCCAGGGCCCGCTCTTTTCGGCGGATCGCCCGGAATTTTTCGTCCATGATAGTCTATCTCGAAAACTTTAATCAAAATTAGATAAAAATTTCGTTACCTTTGTACCAGTTGGAAAAGTATAATAAAAAATCAAAATGCCTACTGCGCATGATGAGGTAACGAAACATAAAAAACCCGATTGGCTGAAAATCAGACTTCACCGCGATGAAGGGTACGGCCAGGTCGCACGGATTGTGCAGGAGCACGGACTCCACACCATCTGCAGCAGCGGCCGCTGCCCCAATCAAGCGGAATGCTGGAGCCGCCGTACGGCGACTTTCATGATTCTCGGCGATGTGTGCACCCGCTCTTGCAAGTTTTGCGCGACAGCCACCGGAAAACCGCTACCTCCCGATCCCCGCGAGCCTGAAAAACTGGCCCGCTCCGTCCGTTTGATGGGGCTGCGCCATGCCGTGGTCACCTCCGTGACCCGCGACGACCTGCCCGACGGCGGAGCCGCCTTCTGGGCCGAGACCGTGCGCGCCCTCAGGCAGGAAAATCCCGAGACCACCCTCGAACTGCTGATCCCCGACCTCGACGGCCGGGCCGAGTTGTTGGATATCGTGGTGGCCTCCGGGCCCGACATCATCGGCCACAACCTCGAGACCGTCGAGCGGCTTACCCCCGAAGTCCGTTCCAAGGCTCGTTACAGCACATCCCTGCAAACGCTGAACTACCTCGCCCGGGCCGGGGCCCTTACCAAGAGCGGCCTGATGGTGGGCCTGGGAGAAACGCCTGAGGAAGTCCTCGCGGCGATGGACGACCTCTCCGGAGTGGGCTGCCGGCTACTGACCATCGGCCAGTACCTGCGCCCGAGCACGGACCACCTGCCCGTGGCCGAATACGTCACCCCCGAACAATTTTCCAAGTACAAGGAAGAAGCTCTCCGCCGCGGTTTCACGCATGTGGAGAGCGGCCCCCTGGTGCGTTCCTCCTACCTGGCCGAACAGGCCATGAACGAGTGGCGCAAGCAGACCAAAGAGACAAAATAAAACGACAGTGCCGACCGTTTTCTATAAATACCTGGGCCGCATGGAGTACGCGGCGTGCTGGGAGCTTCAGAGGGAGTTCTTCGACGCCCTTTTACGCACCAAGGAAACGGGAGAAAACAACGAAAAACAAACCCTGCTGCTGGTCGAACACCCCCACGTCTACACCCTGGGCAAAAGCGGCCATGAAGGCAACTTGCTGGTGAACGAGGAGTTTCTGAAATCCATCGGCGCCACCTACTTCCGCACCGACCGGGGCGGGGACGTCACCTACCACGGCCTGGGCCAGCTGGTGGGCTACCCGATCCTCGACCTCGAACAGGAGGGCCTGACGCTCAAGGAGTACATCCACCTCCTCGAGGAGAGCGTCATCCGCACCGTGGCCCGCTACGGCATCACCGCCGGGCGGCTCGACGGGGCCACCGGGGTCTGGGTGGAAGGCGACACGCCCCGGGCGCGCAAGATCTGCGCCATCGGGGTGAAGGCTTCCCGCTACGTGACCATGCACGGCTTCGCGCTGAACGTGACCACCGACCTGGGCTATTTTTCACACATCAACCCCTGCGGTTTTACCGACAAGGGAGTCACCTCCATCGAGAAAGAAACCGGCCTGAAGCCGTCGCTCGAAGAGGTCGCAACCGTTTTCGGCGAGGAATTTGCCGGACAGACGGGCTGCACGCTGAGGGAAGAATAACTCCTTCACCGCCTCGGCCCACCACAGACGAGAATATAAGAAATACCAAATAAAAACAAAAAAAGCATGTCAACTGAAAAAAGATGGGTGCTCAAGCCGCAGGGCGACCCGGTGAAGGTGGAGAATCTGGCCGCCTCACTGGAAATCCCCCCTGTGCTGGCCAACCTGCTTGTTCAGCGAGGCATCGAAACAACCGAGGAAGCATGGCAATTCTTTAATCCCAAATTGGAAAACCTGCACGACCCCTTTCTGATGAAAGATATGCAGAAAGCGGTCGAGCGCATCGAACGGGCCCTGAGCTCCGGCGAGAAGATCATGGTTTACGGCGACTACGACGTGGACGGGACGACCGCCGTGGCGCTGGTCTACTCGTTCCTGCGGTCGCAAGGCCACGAGAAGCTCCAGTTCTACATTCCGGACCGCTACACCGAAGGGTACGGGGTGTCGTACAAGGCCATCGAACAGGCCGAGCAAGAGGGCGTGAGTCTCATCATCACGCTCGACTGCGGGATCAAGGCGACCGAAAAGGTGGCCTACGCCCGCACCAAAGGGATTGATTTTATCATCTGCGACCACCACCTGCCCGGGGAAACCATCCCGGACGCGGTGGCCGTGCTCGACCCCAAGCGGGTCGACTGCGACTACCCCTTCTCCGAATTGTCGGGCTGCGGGGTGGGCTTCAAGATGGTGCAGGCCTATGCCCAGCACAAGGGATTGCCTTTCTCGGACGTCGAACGCCTGCTGGATCTGGTGGTGGTAAGCATCGCCGCGGACATCGTGCCCCTGGTGGGCGAAAACCGCATCCTGGCCCACTACGGGCTCAAACGCCTCAACGAGAATCCCCGCAAGGGGCTGCTCGCGATCATCAAGATCTGCGGGCTGGAGAAACACAACATCACCATCGACGACATCGTCTTCAAGATCGGCCCGCGCATCAACGCCGCGGGGCGCATGGAGATGGACGCCGACGACAAGGAGGCCCGCTCGGGGGGCCACTGGGCCGTCTTCCTGATGGTGGCCCGGGACGAGGAAGTGGCCGACGAGTACGGCGTGTCGATCGACCGGAGCAATTCGGACCGCAAGAACATCGACCGTAGCGTCACCCAGGAGGCCCACGATCTCATTGAGAACAATCCTGAGTTAAAAAAGCGCAAGAGTACGGTGATCTACAACCCGGCCTGGATGAAAGGCATCGTGGGGATCGTCGCCTCAAGGCTGATCGAGTCCTACTACCGGCCCACGGTGGTGCTCACCCAGAGCAACGGCTTCGTGACGGGCTCGGCCCGCAGCGTGCCCGGCTTCGACCTCTACCAGGCGGTGGAGTCCTGCGCCGACCTGCTCGAAAACTTCGGGGGACACATGTACGCCGCGGGCTTGACCATGAAGCCCGAGAACGTCGAAAAGTTCACCGAGCGGTTCAATGAGTACGTCGAGAAACACATCGATCCGCAGATGCTGATTCCGCAGGTCGACGTGGACGCACCCTTGCTGTTCAGCGATATTTCATCGAAATTCCGCACGACGCTCATGCGCTTTCAGCCCTTCGGGCCGGGCAACACGGCCCCGGTGTTCATCACCCGCTGCGCCAGCAACCGGGGCGACGCCCGGCTGGTGGGCGCCGAGATGGAACACCTCAAGATGGACCTCATCCAGCGCGAAAAGCCGAATACGATGGCCCCGGCCATCGCCTTCCAGCAGCCCAAGCTCTACGAGTACATCCGGGCGGGGCGTCCCGTGGACGTTTGTTATAGTGTGGTGGAAAACCACTACCGGGGGACGGTGACGGCGCAATTGCGTGTGAGAGACATCAAAAAGTCCGCTCCTGCGGGCCAGCCGGCGGAATAATCTTCGGCACGAACGATAGAGAACGGGCCGCCCTTTTGAAAGGGGCGGCCCGTTTTAGTCGATAGGGGGGAGCATTAAGGCTGCGCCTTGGCCACAAGCGGCAGCTGGATCGTCTGTCCAGCTTCCACAAGGACCGGCTCGATCGCGGGCACCGTCCCCTGCGGATAGGGCTTCGCCGGATCGCTCTCGACGAAAACGCGCACCCGGGCGTCAAAACGCGTCGGATTTTCGAGCGTGAGGGTTTCCCCCTCCAGAGAGGCTTTCACGTGATCGAAAGCCGTCACAAGGCCCTTTTTGAGGTCGACGTAGACCCCCGGCACCTCCGTGGTGGTGAGCATCACCGAAACGTCGGCCCAGGTCGTCCCGTAGAACACTTCCCCGACATGCTCCGCACCCTCCCAGTCGCTCATGTTCACCCGCTCGTTGACCCAGCCCAGGGGCAGGGCCACGGAGGGCTGGGAAGCGTCCCAGTTGACCATCACGGGGCGATCCTTCCGGGAAATGTACTGCATGAGGTTGTGGGCCACGTCTTCGAGCATGTCCAGGTAGAGCGGGTTGCCCGTTGCCCGGTAAAGTTTTAAGAGCGCATCCCCCGAGAGGGTGCAGATGCCCGGCGCGGCGTGCTTGTTCTGGGTGCTGGCCCAGACGGCCCCGGTGGTTTTCATGCCGAGCTTTCCGAAGGTCGAACGCTCCGGGAAGCGGTAGTCGTAGCTGACCATCCAGGTGGCCGCGAGGGCCGCGGCGTCCTCAGCGTAGCGCAGCCATTGTTTTTCCCCGGTCACGTCGTAGAGGGCCATATAAGACTCCAGGAAGGCGAAGGTGGACTCTGCATCGGGATTTTGCAAAATCTCGCCCGGCCCCCCGTTGGAAAGGCCCTCCCGCAGGTAATTTTCATAATAAAACTTGGCCGCCTCCCGGGCCACGCGCAGGTAGTCGGGGTCCTGCTTGTAGGCCCCCGCCAGGGCCAGCCCCCCGATGGCCATCACGGCACTCGAAGTTTCGCCCACAACCACCGCCCCGGAACGAATGTCGACCAGTTGGCCGAACTGCCCCTCGTTGTCCCAGAGGCTCACGAAGGCGTTGCAGAAGCGCTCCAGGGGCTGCTGCCAGGGGATCGGCATCTGCCAGGCGGGATTTTCGAGGCGCTTGGCCAGGGCGTATTTGTAGATGAAATAGAGAAAGTCGGCGTTCTTGCGCACCAGCATCAGCTCGTCGGGCAGGGGCTCCCCGAAGCAGTCCGAGCACCAGCTACGACCGTTGCCGCAGGTATAGAAAAAGCCGCTGGGGGCCTGGCTCTCGGTGATGATGCGGTCGTAGTTGATCTGCGAGCGCTCCACCGAAAGGGGCTGCCCGCAGAGGCTTAAGGGGAGGGTGACCATCCCGCCCCCGACCCAGCCCAGCTGCCAGTCGGAGCACCACATCTTGCGGTCGCCCAGGGCGTAGTAGCGGCGGGCGGGGTCCCAGCTCACCGTGTTGTAGTTGTGCTCGACCAGGTCGAAAGCGGCGCTGAAGGGGAGTTGTTCCACACGCTCCCGGCTACCGAAGTTCTTGCGAATAGGCAACAACGCCCGCGAGAGGGCGATGGGGCTGTCGCAGCGCGAGAGGTGGAACTGCAGGCGCAGCGTGACCTTTTCCCCGGGCCGCCAGGCGGGCAGGGTGTCGGGCGAGCCGATCAGGCGCATGTGGCGGTAGGCGCTGTCGCGCAGGCAGGCGGCGCTCACCAGCAGGAAGGCCTCCGTGCGGTCCCCGTTCTCCTCGAAGGTCAGCGAAACATTGCCCTGCTGGCTCTGCTGTTCGGTCAGGATCCAGAGTCCCTGCCCGGTCGCCGGGAAGTAAATCCCCGCCCCCGGCGTGGTCATGTCGCCGACCCCCAGCTCCATCCGCGAAAGGCCCTCCGAAACGTTGAGCCGGGGCACATCGGTGATGGTCGCCGGGGCGTGGGCGTCGTACTCGCTCTTGTCGAAAAAGGGTGGATAACGCTTGCGCAAAGCCCGGAAGCGGTTGCCGTCGTAGGCCGCCCCCGGAATCAGGAGGTATTCCTCGGGGCTCCAGGCCGAAAAGTCAATCCGCACGGCCACGCTCCCCGCAGGGGCTTCCCCATTCAGGGTAAACGTGTACTCGCATTCGGCCGCCTCCGGGCCCAGCAGCCGCCAGTCCTGCTCGCAGCTCCAGGGGGAACCCGTGAGCGAAGCGGGCCGAAAGCCCGCCAGCGAATCGTGAAGCACCCGTGCGGGCGCCACCGAGACCCCCAGCCGGTCCATTTTCTTGAGCATAGCCTCGGGCCCCGCCGAGCAGGAGGCCAGTAACAAACAAAGGCAAAGTATCTTTTTCATAGTTGGGATGAGTGAACGCAAATGCAAGCCGTGTTTTCAAAATTACGCATTTTTCTGCTTGGTTCTTTTATCTTTGCAAAAGAAACCTAAACCCGACCCGATGAAAAACCGACTCTTTTCCGCTCTAAGGCCTTTAGCCGCCCTGGTTGTGTGCGCGTTGTGCCTGGCCGGATGCTCCTCCGAGCGCACGGTAAAAACCGCCAACCTGGAAGTGACCCTCTCCGAAAACGGAGAAATAAAAACCCTCTGTGTGGACGGCCGCCCGCAGGCCCTCGGCTTCGCGGCCCAAACCCGGATCGAAGGAGCCCAAATCACGACCCTCTCTTCGAAAAAGATCAAAAAAGGCTGGGAATTTCTCAAGGAAGTCGCCGCGCCCGAAGGCAAAGCCACACTCAAAGAGCGCTTCTTCGCCACCGAAAACAGCATCCGCTGGGAGCTCGAACTCCTGGGCGGCGAGACCCCCTGGACCGCCCCCGTACAAACCGTGGTCCACTTCCCGGCCGCGGAGAACACCCGCTTCTGGACCCCCTGGGGCAGACCCGGAATCGACCCGGAAAAAGTGACCGACGAGGCCCTGAAAACGGCCCTGCAACTCTCGCCCCAACTGGAGGGCTGGATGGATCCGCTGACGGCGATCCCCTTCACCGACAAGGTCTACTACTACGGCGGCCCCCGCCTGACGATGCAGGACCCCGTGGTGCTCTACAACCCCCTGATGGACGAATACCCCCTGACGGCCATCCCGCTCTCCGTGGTCATCGACGCGGCCTCGGGTTACGGTCTCTCGGTGGCGCTCTCCCCCGAAGACCGCCCCCTGGACCTCGACCTGACCACCTCGGCCTCCGGAGAAATGACCTTCGCCCGCTACTACCACCGCATCGTGGAGAGCAACCCCCTGCTCTTCGCCCTCGACCTGGTGGCCCACGAGGCCGACTGGCGCCCGGGCTTCGACTGGATGACCCAACGCTACGCCGAATTTTTCAATCCCGAAAACCCTGAACTGGCCTTCGAACTCAACGGAACCGGGGCCTACAGCAACCACGACGTCGATTTCGACGCCGACAAGATGAAGGCCATGGCCTTCGCCACCAACTGGCAGGCCAGCTTCGACTTCCCCTACATGGGCATGTTCCTGCCCCCCGTCCCCGACGACCAGACCCGCTGGAAACGCTTCGGGGGAGACAGCACCTCCATAGGCTGGATGCGAGAGTACGCCTCCAAAATGCGAGAAGCCGGATTCCACGTCCTCAACTACTTTAACGTCACCGAATTCGGAAACTACGTAGACTTCCCCGGAAAACCCGTCGCCGTCACCGATCCCGCCGAACAATGGAAGGTCTGCAACGACTTCCTCTACGGAACCCTCGCAGATGCCATCCTGCTGGTCCCCGAGCGGATGGACATGAGCCAGGAGCCCCTGTGGAGATCCGGCAACGGAACCCCCTACTTCAGCTGGGAAGGCTGCATAGCCATGGACTGCGGAGACCCCACCTACAAAGCCTTCCTGCTCGAACAGGCCCGCCGCCACCTCGACCGAATCCCCGAAGCCTACGGCTTCTGCATCGACCGCATGGACTGGACCCGGATCTTCAACGACCGCGCCGACGACTCCGTCAGCTGGTTCGAAGGCCCCGCCCGCTCGCTGCAAACCTCCTGGAAACAACTTATGGATACCCTCGGCCCCATGGTCCACCAGGAAGGAAAGGTCATCTTCGTCAACAACCACACCAAGCGCCTGGACCAACTGCGCCACGTGGACGGCCTATTCGACGAGTTCACCTACAACGAGATAGCCCTGAACACCACCGCCTTCCTGACCGTAAGGAAACCCGCCCTGGGCTGGACCTGGGACGACAAAGACATCCAAAAGCAAGGAATAGACAACTTCTTCCAAAAATACCTCTACATGGGAGTATACCCCATGTGCCCCTTCCCCGGGAACGACCACTCCATCCGACCCGGAGAACTCGCCGATAAGGCTTACTTAGACTACGGACCCCTCATGAGACAAATGAAACACCGCCGCTGGGTCCTGACCCCCAACCCCGTTTCGGTGGTCGAAGGCTGGGCCAAGGCAAACCTCTTCGCCGTAGACGAAGGCTACCTCATTCCCGTGGTCTACGCCTCAACCCCCGAAGTCAAACTCACCATCCCCGGCATAGACCCCACAAAAACCTACCGAGTAGAAGCCTACTACCCAGGCCAGGAAGAACCCGAAGCCCTACAGACCCTCAACCCCGGAGACCAAACCCTCCAAGTCCCCCTCCACCGCGGGTGCGCTATGGTACGGCTGTTTTAAACTAGCCCGGGGACTGCCCCTTTTTGTAAAAAGGGGCCCCTGCAACCTTTTAGGGGAAACTTTGTTTCCCGTGATTCACTTGGTTAGCCTAAGTAGGTTATAAATAGAGACCCCCGCGATCTTAGGATCGCGGGGGGCTCTATTTATAACCAATATAAAAATGATCAAAGTCAGTCATGCGATACGCAGTATCGCCCTAAAGTTTTACGGCGCTTTTACAAAAGCGCCAGTTTCTGGCCGGTCTAAAGCTGCCGGAGCTTTAGCGTAACGGGGTCGGGGCCTTGGAGGAGGTATTTGGTGCCGGATTTGGGGAGGGTTATTTTTTCTCCGGGGGGCAGGATGAGTTCGGCTTGGCATCCGGCTGGAATTTGGAGGATTAGTTCGCGTTTTCCTTTTTTTCCTTTGGATTTGAAGTGGATTTGTCCTTTGGGGGTTTGCATGATGAAGGATACTTCTTCGAGGTCTCCGGGTTGGGGTCTTATTTGTATTTTCTCGTAGCCTGGACTTAGGGGGGTTATTCCTCCTATTCCCTGGTATAGCAGAATCAGGGGGGCTTGGGCGCAGTGGCTCCATTGTTCCCGGGAATCGTGGGTGGCTATCCAGCTTTCCTGCAGGGTGTTGTTTTCTATTACTGAGGTCATGGTGGCCCATTTTTCCCTCATTTCTTTGAGCACGCAGTCTATTCTTCCGGCTTTGGCGTAGGCCCACATGATCCAGACGGCGTTGCAGGGGTAGGAGATTCCGAGGTTGGGGGGCCTTTGGGCTAAGATTCGGACGGATTCTTCGGTATCTCCTCCGGGGCATTGGTCGTAGAGGATGGCCGTGGCCAGGGAGCGGTCGCAGTAGCGGAGCTCTCCGTCTTCGGCGGCCCAGGGGAGGTTATTTATAAAGGTCCGGTGCTGGGGGCTCCAGTATTTCTTGATGCAGGCCTGTTCCAATTCTTCGGCAAACCGGCGCATGGTGTCGGCCAGGGCCTGGTCTCCGAGGACCTCGGCCAGGGGGGCCAGGGCGGCTTTGCTGGCGGCGGCCACGTAGAGGTTGAAGGCGCACTGCTTGTTGCGTTGGCTTTTGTAGGCGCTGTGGTCGATCCAGACCGAGGGGGTCCCGATGTTTTCCACGGGCAGCAGGTCGCTGTCGGCCCGGAGGGCTTGCAGGTAGTGGAAGAAGCGCACGAGGCGGGGGAAGGTCTCTTTGAGGGGCTCCGCATCTGCTGTGTACTGGTAATAATAGAAATTGTCGAAGCAGAATCCCACGCCGTGGTCGAGGATGGGGCCCCAGCCGGTGGATTGCACGGTGCGCGACATCAGGCGGGTGAGGCGGTCGAAGGCGGGCCAGCAATCGAGGAAATAGCCTTCGGGAGTGATCCCCTGGCTGAAGGTGCGCAGGAAGCGGGCGGGGAGGCGGGTTTCTCCGAAGGCGGCGTAGATCGGGTGCAGTTGGTGGGCTCCGTCGCCGCTGTACTGCTGGCGTTCGCGGGCCATGCCGTCGACGACGATGTCCTGGGCCGAGTTGTGGAGGGTGTTGACCGAGGCGTCCATCAGGCGTTGCAGGGCGGACTCGGAGATATGGATTTCGGGGGTGTGGGGCCAGGGGAATTGCCGCCGCAGCATGCCCACTTCGCTGACGCGTACCGGGCGGTCGAAATTCCGGATGTGCAGCTGCAACCAGCGAAGGGACTCGAAATCAAATGTTTGAAAGGTGTTTTTGCCCTCCCGGCAGATAAAACGGGACCAGGAGTGGAAGTGCGAATTGATGATGGCCGGGCCTCCCGGAGCGTGCCCTTCGTGCACCAGCAATTCGATCACCGTGCCTTCGGGGGCGTCGATGGTGAAGTGGGGAAATCCGACGCTTTGCTCTTTAAATTCAAAAATTAGAGAAGCTCCGTCGCCCTCCTGGGGCTGCACGGTCCAGACTCCGGGCGCGGTCTCCCGGGCCAGGTCCACGCTCCGGGCCGTGTAGGCGTTGGGGGCGAGGATGGAGAAATACTCCTCGGGCGAACGCTTCCAGGTGATGCGGGCGGTCTCGGTCAGCTTTTCGACCCTCACCTCGTTCTCGACCAACAGGGGGATGCTGCGGGGGGAAATGTAGGCTTCGGGGATGTTGCGGTTGGGCCCGATGTCGAACTGGTAATCGGGAAATCCGTTGCACAGGGAGGGTTTGTCGGCCTTTCCGGCGGGGGCTTCGGCCGGGAGCCAATCAGCGTCCGGGACGAATTCCGCTTCCATCCAGCCGTAGGGGAAGGTCCGGGCGTCGAACTCTTCTTGTAAGGTGCGAAGAAAACTTCGTTTGTATTGTCCAGGCTTCCAGCTGGTTGCCAGAAAACTCGACCAGGAGGCATCCGAGACGATCCGTTGTCCATCCACATCGAGGTTGAACAGCAGGCCGGGCTTACCCATCGCATAGGTTCCCTCGCCCATCCCGTAATAGAGGACCTGGCAGGCGATCACATTTTTTCCGGGCTGTAGATAAGGCGTCAGGTCGAGCGGATCGGCCTCGCTCCAGCGGGGATCGGCCGGGGCGGGGCCCCACTGCACGCGCTGCCCGTTGACAAAGAGCTGGTAGTGGCTGTCGGCGAGGATATAGCCGGAGGCTTTCTGGGGTTTTTCGGCCAGGTTGATCTCCTTGCGGAACAGCACGAAGGTGTTTTGCAGGATGCGCCCCGAGGGGTACCAGATCCAGCGGGCGGGAGAGAGGTCAAGGGTTTTCTGAGTGCCCGGAGCGGGCTGCCCGGAAGTAGCCGTTACGGCAAACAGCAGCAGGAAAAAAGCGGAGATTTTTCGCATGGGATCGAGTCGTTAGGGGTAAACGATGTCGATAAAAATACCTTTTTTTGTCGAAAAAACCTCCGTCCGGATTTTTTCGATCAGGCCCGGCAGCGCTCCGCCAAGATCTCCATCACCCAGTCCATCTGCTGGGGGATGGTCATTTCGCTGTTGTCCAAGACAATGGCATCCGGAGCCTGGCGCAGTGGAGAGATCGCGCGGGTCATGTCCGCCTCGTCCCGCTGGCGCAGGTTTTCTTCGATCTCGGCCCGGGACACCTTTTGTCCTTTGGCTATCAGCTCATTGTAGCGACGCTGCACGCGTACTTCCATCGAGGCGGTCATAAAGATTTTCAGCTCGGCCTGCGGAAAAACCACCGTCCCGATGTCGCGGCCGTCCATCACCACCCCCTTGTCACGGCCCATCTGCTGCTGCATCTGCACGAGTTTTTCGCGCACGGGGCCGATCTGGCTGACCCGACTGACCAAGCCGCTGACTTCGATGCTGCGGATCTCTCCCTCCGCGTTTTCGCCGTCGAGCAGCACATCGCTGGCCCCCCGGGAGGGGTTGAAGGCGAAGCCGATGTTCACCCCGGAAAGCCCCGCGAGCAGGGCCTGTTCGTCTATCTCACCTCCGCGGATGGCCCCCGTGCGCAGGCCCCAGAGGGTCACGGCGCGGTACATGGCTCCGGTGTCGATAAAGATGTATCCCAGGCGCGCGGCGATCTGCTGGGCGAAGGTGCTTTTGCCGCAGGCCGAATAGCCGTCGATGGCGATGATGATTTTTTTAGGAAGGCAGGACATGTTGTATGACAGGGTATTGGACAAAAATCGAAAGGATGGCCGCGGCGCCCAGGCCCACGATCAGAGCGCCCGAGGAGCGGTTGATCCACAGCAGGTGGCGGGGGCGTATCTTGTGGCGCAGCAGGCCGATGGTAAAGGTCAGGGAGAACCACCAGAGGGCGGCCCCGGAAAAGACCCCCAGGACCATCACCGGACCGTCCATCTGGCCCAGGCCGTCGGTGGTGACCCCCAGGGCGGCGAACAGGGCCACGAAGATCAGGATCAAGGCGGGGTTGGAGAGCGTAAGCAGGAAGGTCGAGATAAAATCGGTCCAGAGATTGTTCTTCCCGGCCCGGCTGCGGCGGATCTGCACCACGGGGTTTTTCATAAAGATGACCACCCCGGCGATGACCACCGAGATTCCACCTATTACTTTGACTATGATTAAGTTATCTTCAACGAAAGACATCACCACCGAGAGCGAGAAGAAGGCCACCGTGGCGTAGACCGTGTCGGCCAGCGCGGCACCCAGGCCCGAGACGAAGCCCGACCGCCGGCCGCAGCACAGGGTGCGCTGGATGCACATCACCCCGATCGGACCCAGGGGGATGGAACCCACCAGGCCGATGATAATCCCTTTTATGAGGTAGACGAGACCCATGCTTTCCAAAAAACTATGAAGCAAAAGTAGTAATAATCCACTATCTTTGCATGGAATATTCTCTTCAGATGACAAAACGCCTGCTATACGCGCTCTCGAGCGTCCTGCTGCTGTGCATCCCCTGGTGGGGCGGGCCCTCGCTCACCTTGCTGGTGGCCTTCGTGCCCCTGCTGATGCTCCAGCGGGAGCTCGCCGGGCAGGTCGGTCCCCGGGGCCGGCAGCGCCGCCTGTGGCCCTACCTGGTGCTGACGTTTTCGCTCTGGTGGCTGGTCACGACCTTCTGGGTGGGCTACGCGGCCGTGATCGGGATCGTCGCCGCGACCCTCATCGGCACGTTGCTCAATACCACCGCCTTCCTGATCTACCACGCCGTCTGGCGCCGCGCCCCCCGCCCGCTGGCCTACACCCTTTTCGTGACGGCCTGGATCGCCTACGAATACCTCTACCTCTGCGGCGAAATCTCCTTCCCCTGGCTGGTGCTGGGCAACGGCTTCGGAGGCAGCGTCGCGCTGGTGCAGTGGTACGAATACACCGGGGCCCTGGGCGGATCGCTCTGGGTGCTGGTGGCCAACCTGCTGATCTTCGAATCGTTGAAGCAGTGGAAAAGCTGGCGCCGGTGGATCGCCCCGGCCCTGTGGGTTCTGCTGCCCGCCGCCCTCTCCCTGGCCATCTACGCAAACTACCAAGCCCCGCAACGGAGAGTCACGGCCACGGTGATCCAGCCCAACCTGGAGCCCTACCACACCAAATTCGAGATGGACCACGGCCAGGTACGCGCCCTGCTGCTCGATCTGGTGGCCCAGGCCCCGGATTCGGGCAGCTTTATCGCCGCCCCCGAGACCTGCCTGCCCGAGGCCCCGCAGGAGGGGAACCTGGAGATGTCGCCCTCGATCCTGGCCATACAGGACTTCGTGCGCACGCAAAAACCGGCGCAAACGGTGGTCTGCGGCGCGATGACCTACTTCTATTACCCGCCCGGAAAAGAGTCCGTCACGGCCCGGCAAAGCCCCCAGGGAGGCTATTACGACTACTTCAACAGCGCTCTGGGGATCGACTCCTCCGGAAAGGTCCACATCCACCACAAATCGAAGCTGGTGGCCGGGGCTGAAAAAATACCCTACTACTCCCTGCTCAAAAACCTCGACTTCCTGGTGCTTGACCTGGGCGGGATCTCGGGCCAGCTGGGCGTGGACTCCGTGCGCAAGGTCTTCACTTCTCCCGACGGCGTCCGCTACGCCGCGGGGGTCTGCTACGAGTCGATCTACGGCGACTATTTCGCCGAGTTTGTCCAGGGTGGGGCCGAGCTGCTCTTTATCATCACCAACGACGGCTGGTGGCGGGATACCCCCGGCTACCGCCAGCACTTCTCGTTCGCCCGCCTGCGGGCCATCGAGACCCGGCGGAGCATCGTCCGCAGCGCCAACACCGGCATCTCGGGCTTCATCGACCCCCGGGGCGATGTCTCCGGACGCCTGGGCTGGGACGTGCGGGGCACGGCGAGCGAGTCGGTGGGCCTCAACGACCGCATCACCTTCTTCGTCCGCTACGGCGACCTGACGGGCCGCGTGGGCAGCTTCGTCTTCGGACTCTGCCTGCTCTATTTCATGGCCTACCGGGTGCGCCGCAAAATGCACGTGGAGCCTTAAAACAAGCGATTATGCCCGTTCATTACCATACGCAAGGATGCCGCTACGTGCTGCGGGGAAAACGCGCCGTCGCGGCCTGGATCGCCCGGGTCGCCGAGGCCGAAAAACGCGCCGTGGGAGAAATCTCCGTGGTTTTCTGTTCGGATGAGGAATTGCTGAAAATAAACCGGCAATTTCTTGAACACGACTATTTTACAGACATCATCACCTTCGATTATTCCGAGGGGAAAGTCGTCTCGGGCGACCTGATGATCAGCGTCGACACCGTGCGTACCAACGCCGCGCAGTTCGGGGTCAGGTTTTCGGACGAGCTCCTGCGGGTCATTATCCACGGCGTGCTGCACCTGTGCGGGCACGGGGACAAGAGCCCGGCCGAGGAGAAACGGATGCGCTCGTTAGAGGATAAATATTTGAAAATAAGATAGTTTAGTGAATTTCGATTACGATATCCTGGTCATCGGAGGCGGGCACGCCGGTTGTGAAGCCGCCGTGGCCGCGGCCCGCATGGGCTGCTCGGCCCTGCTGGTGACGATGGACATGACCAAGTTCGCCCAGATGTCGTGCAACCCGGCCATCGGCGGGGTGGCCAAGGGACAGATCGTCCGCGAGATCGACGCCCTGGGCGGGCAAACCGGCCGCATCACCGACCGCACGGCCATCCAATTCCGCATGCTCAACCGCTCGAAAGGCCCCGCCATGTGGAGCCCCCGGGCCCAGTGCGACAAGGCCCGCTTCAGCGAACTGTGGCTGCGCACGCTCGAAAACACGGAGGGCTTGCAAATTTGGCAAGACGCTGTATCAGAGTTGATTATAGAGGAAGGGCGTGCCACAGGAGTGGTCACCCGCCTCGGGGTCCGTTTCCGGGCCCGGGCCGTGATCCTGACCGCCGGGACCTTCCTGGAGGGACTTATGCACGTGGGCCGCTCCCAGGCCGAAGGGGGGCGCAGCGGAGACGCCGCTTCCCATGGTCTGAGCGCCCAACTGGCCGGCCTCGGCTTCGAGGTGGGCCGCATGAAAACCGGCACCCCGGCCCGCATCGACGGCCGCAGCATCGACTTCAGCCAGCTCACACCCCAAGCCGGGGACGAGCAGCCCTCGAAGTTTTCGTTTGACACAGACATACAGCCTGTTAGCGATCAAAAATCCTGCTATTTGGCCTACACCAACACCGAGGTGCACGACATCCTGCGCGGCGGTTTCGCCGATTCGCCCCTCTTCAACGGCACCATCAAAGGCATCGGCCCGCGCTACTGCCCCAGCATCGAGGACAAGTTGCGCACCTTCGCCGACAAGGACGAGCACCAACTCTTCCTCGAACCCGAGGGGCGCGACAGCCAGGAATACTACCTGAACGGTTTTTCCTCCTCCCTGCCCTTCGAAATCCAGGTAGCCGCCCTCCAAAAAATCAAAGGGTTGCAGAATATTCAGCTTTACCGGCCTGGGTACGCGATCGAATACGACTATTTTCCTCCCACACAACTCTTCCACACCCTCGAAACCAAGCTGATCGGCGGATTGTACTTCGCCGGACAGGTCAACGGCACAACGGGCTATGAAGAGGCCGCGGCCCAGGGCCTGATGGCCGGAATCAACGCCGTGCTCAAGCTGCGGGGCGACGAACCGCTCGTTTTGCGGCGGGATGAAGCCTACATCGGCGTGCTGATCGACGACCTCGTGACAAAAGGTGTGGACGAACCCTACCGGATGTTCACCAGCCGGGCGGAATACCGCATTTTGCTCCGCCAGGACAACGCCGACTTCCGATTAACTCCAATCGGATACAAAATCGGACTGGCAGACGAAAAAAAACACCAAAATACGCTGCAAAAAAAAGCGTCCGTAGAATCGCTTATTTCTTTCGTGCGCAAGGAGAGTATCACGCCAGAGGATTTACAAGCCTATTTAAAATCGATCGATTCGACCCCGCTGACGCAGGGTCGAAAACTCTACGACGTCATTTTGCGAAACAAAGTGACCCTCGCCGGACTGATCGAACACCTGCCCGCGCTCTCCGGTTTCATCCGTGAATCGAACATCTCCCCCGAAGCGATCGAGGAAGCCGAGATCCGGATCAAGTACCACGGCTACATCGAACGCGAACGGCACATGGCCGACAAGATGACCCGACTCGAAAACATCCCCATCCGGCCCGACTTCGATTTCCACTCCCTGGGAGCCCTCTCCATCGAGTCACGCCAGAAACTCTCCCGCATCCGGCCCACCACCATCGGGCAGGCGTCGCGCATTCCCGGAGTCAGTCCGGCGGACATCAACGTCCTGCTGGTCTACTTCGGCCGCTGATGTTCCACGTGGAACACACAGAAAACAAACCGAGCAACACCTTTTGAAAATACGAGATGTTCCACGTGGAACATCGAAACAAGGAACCATGAAGAAACTATTCGACCTCACCGCCATAAACGCCCAAAAGAAATACGTGGACGGGGAAATCCACCCCATCCGGGTCGGCATGCGCGAAATCAGCCTGCAAACCGGAGAGACCCTCCTCGTCTACGACACCACCGGAAGCTACACCGATCCCAGCTACGAGATCGACCTGGAGAAAGGCCTCCCGAAAATCCGCCAGGCCTGGAGCACCGCCACGGGGGAACACCACACCCAGCGCTGGTACGCCCGCCAGGGAATCGTCACCCCCGAAATGGAATACGCCGCCCTCCGCGAGAACATGGGCAACACTTCCCCGCAAGCCATCACCGCCGAAACCGTGCGCGAGGAAATCGCCGCCGGACGCGCCGTCCTGCCCGCCAACCGCTGCCACCCCGAGGCAGAACCGATGGTGATCGGACCCCGCTTCCTGGTGAAAATCAACGCCAACATCGGCAACTCCTCCCTGGGCTCCTCCATCGCCGAAGAGGTCGAAAAGTCCCTCTGGGCCGTCAAATGGGGTGCCGACACCGTCATGGACCTCTCCACGGGAGAGAACATCCACCAGACCCGCGAGGCCATCCTGAGAAACACCCCCGTGCCCATAGGAACCGTACCCATGTACCAAGCCTTAGAAAAGGTGAACGGAGTGATCGAAGACCTCACCTGGGAAGTGTACCGCGAAACCCTCTTGGAGCAGTGTGAACAAGGCGTAGACTACTTCACCATCCACGCCGGAATCCTCCGCCGGCACCTCCCTGCCGCCCTCAACCGAACCACCGGAATCGTCTCCCGAGGAGGTTCCATCCTGGCCAAATGGATGAACGACCACCAACAGGAAAACTTCCTATATACCCACTTCCAGGAGATCTGCGACATCCTATCCGCCTACGACGTGGCCGTCTCCCTGGGCGACGGTCTACGCCCCGGAAGCATAGCCGACGCCAACGACAGCGCCCAGTTCGGAGAGCTGGAAGTCCTCGGAGAACTGACCCTAACCGCCTGGGAACGTGACGTCCAGGTCATCATAGAAGGCCCCGGACACGTCCCCATGCACATGATCAAGGAAAACATGGACCGCCAGATCAAAGGCTGCCACGGAGCCCCCTTCTACACGTTAGGTCCCCTGGTCAGCGACATAGGAGCCGGATACGACCACATAACCTCCGCCATAGGAGGAGCCATGATAGGCTGGATGGGAACCGCCATGCTATGCTACGTAACCACCAAAGAGCACCTGGCATTACCCAACCGCGACGACGTAAGAGAAGGTGTGGTCACCTTCAAGCTGGCCGCCCACGCCGCCGATCTGGCCAAAGGACACCCGGGAGCCACCCAAAGAGATCTCAAAATGAGCCAAGCCCGATTCGACATGAGATGGAACGACCAGTTCAACCTCTCCCTGGACCCCGAACGAGCCCGCCGAATGCACTTCGAAATGATCGGCACAGGCGCCGACCACTGCTCCATGTGCGGCCCCCACTTCTGCGCCATGAAAATCACAAAATCAATCAAGTAAACAGCAATAAATCAATCACTTAAACAAACCAAGGACTGTCCCTTTTTATAAAAAGGGACCCAAAAATTTTTAGGGGAAACTGCGTTTCCCAGGATTCACTTGTTGGAACTATATAGGTTATAAACAGAGGCCCCGCGATCTTTTGATCGCGGGGCCTCTGTTTATAACCTACTTAAAATCCTAATAAAGTCAAGTCATGCGATACGGAGTATCGCCCGAAAGTTTTGCGGCGCTTTTACAAAAGCGCCAGTTTCTGGCTTACTTAGGTGGTTGGTTTACTTTGTCAACTCAAACCGGATTTGTGCCAGGGCTCTGAATGGGGTCCCGTTGCGGGTGGCTGGGGTCCAGTCGCGGACGGCTTTGTCGTAGAAGATGTCGATGAGGACTTGAGCGTATTGTTTCAGTCCGCCGTTGATTTCTACTACTTTGTGGACTATTCCGTTTTCGTCTATGTCGGCTTCTAAGATAAAGACGGCGGGTTCGTCTCCCAGCAGGGTCCGGTCTTGGATGTGGCGGTTGATTTCGTCCTCCCACAACTTGGGCAAATGGGCCAGATCCGTGCCTTTAAAGCTGGGCGGGGTATATTTCCCTTCCCGGTCCCTGAAGTTGCAACCTACCCCGGTAAAAAGCCTTCTGTTGCGGTCGTAGCTCAGGCGGATGATGGGGGTTCGGGGGCAGAGTTGGAAATCGAACTGGCGCAGGCCTATGGTGACGTAGATTCTCCGCAGGCTGTCTCCCTGCATGTCTTCGTTCAGGGCTACGTTTCCTTCTATTCTGAAATCCTCTTTGACCCGCTTCGGGAAATCCGAGCTGTTGTAGCGGTAGACCGCGGCGTTCATGCCGGGGGTGGTCACGATAATCTGGTAATCGTCGTCCTGCTGGGCGTAGAGCAGGCCCGCGGGCAGCAGCAGCAACAGGGCGAGTAAACTCCACTTGCGCATCATCGGGTTAGTGTTTTTTGGGGGAATGCTTCTATGCCCCGCTTATTTGAACGTGATCAGAAAGTAGTTTTTCTTTCCTTTTTGCACCAACAAATACTTTTCGGAGATCAGCTCATCGGGGGTTACGACCGCTTCCACGGAGGAAATTTTCTCCTTGTTGAGCGACACGCCACCTCCCTGGATCAGCTTGCGGGCTTCTCCCTTGGAGGGGAATACCGCGGCCTCGGTGGTGCAGAGGTCGATAAAGGGCATTCCTCCGGCGAGTTTTTCGCGGGCCACTTCGTACTGGGGGACTCCTTCGAACACCTGCAGGAAAGTTTGTTCGTCTAATTTTTTGAGCGCTTCGGCCGTGGCGTTCCCGAAGAGGATGCCGGAGGCTTCGATGGCTTTTTCGTACTCGGCTTCCCCGTGGATCAGGATCGTTATCTCGCGGGCGAGCGCCTTTTGGAGTTCCCGTTGGTGGGGTGCTTCGCGGTGGGTGGTGATCAATCCCTCGATCGTCTGGCGGTCCAACATCGTAAAGATCTTGATGTAGCGCTCGGCGTCCTCGTCGCTGGTGTTGAGCCAGAACTGGTAGAACTGGTAGGGGGACGTGTAGGCGGCGCTCAGCCAGATGTTGCCCGCCTCGGTCTTACCGAATTTGGTGCCGTCGGCCTTTTTGATCAGGGGACAGGTGAGGCCGTAGGCTTCTCCTCCCAACTTTCTGCGGATCAGCTCGGTACCGGTGGTGATATTGCCCCACTGGTCGGAGCCGCCCATCTGGAGTTTGCAGTTTTTGGCCTGGTAGAGGTGCAGGAAGTCGCAGCCTTGGACCAATTGGTAGGTGAACTCGGTGAAGGACATGCCTTCGCCCTCGCCGCTGAAGCGTTTTTTGACCGAGTCCTTGGCCATCATGTAGTTGACGGTGATGTGCTTGCCGATGTCGCGGATAAATTCCAGGAAGGAGTACTCCTTCATCCAGTCGTAGTTGTTGACCAGCTCGGCGGCGTTGTCGGCCAGGGAGGAAAAGTCGACCAGGCGCTCCAACTGGGCGCGGATGCCTGCCTGGTTGCGGCGCAGGGCTTCCTCGTCGAGCAGGTTGCGCTCGAGGGATTTCCCCGAGGGGTCGCCGATCATGCCGGTGGCTCCGCCGACCAGGAAGATGGGTTTGTGCCCGCAGCGCTGGAAGTGTTTGAGGATCATTACGCCCACCAGGTGGCCGATGTGGAGTGAATCGGCCGTGGGGTCGATGCCCAGGTAGGCCGTGGTCATCTCTTTGGCGAGTTGTTCCCCGGTGCCGGGCATCACGTCCTGCACCATGCCGCGCCAGGTGAGTTCTTCAAGGAAATTCATCGGTTTTTCGAAAAGGGTTTTAGAAATGGGTATTTGCAAAAGTACTCTTTTTAGGCCGATCTACAATTCGGCCACGACAAATGTGCTGCCGCCTATGTAAATCATATCTTCTTCGTGAGCCAGACTCCGGGCCCTTTCGAGGGCTTTTTTGACCGTTGACACCACTTCGCCTTGCAGGTTGTAGCGGGAAGCCTGTTCGGCCAAAACAGAGGCATCCAGGGCCCGTTCCACCGAAGCCTGGGTGAAGAGGTAATGGGCCGTTTTGGGCAACAGCGGCAGCACCCTCTCGAGTTCCTTGTCGGAGACGAAGCCCAGGACCATATAAAGTTTTTTGAAATTCTGAGAGGCGATCTGGGCGACGGTTTCCGTGATGCCCCCTTCGTTGTGGCCCGTGTCGCAGACCACCAAAGGCTGTGTGGATACTACTTCCCAGCGGCCCCGCAGGCCGGAGGAGGAGGAGACACTCTTAAAACCTTCGAGTACCGCTTCGGGGGAGATAGGTATGCTTCCGGCCCCGTTGAGTACATCCAGCGCCGAGAGGGCGGTCAGGATATTTTTGCGTTGATAGGCACCCAAGAGGTCTGTTTTCACTAAAAATTCCTCTTCGTCCAGACGGCTCTTCAGCGTGAAAGTCTGATAATCCGCAGCGACCTCCTGCTTTAAAATTTCGTACATCTGGTCAGCGAACAGGATGGGCGCCTGGAGGCTTTTGGCCCGGTCGATAAAAATCAACTGGCTCTGCTCCTGGCTTTCGCCCACCACCACGGGAGTTTGCTCCTTGATGATCCCGGCCTTTTCGGCGGCGATTTTTTCCAGCGTATCCCCCAACAGAGACATGTGGTCGTAGCTGATGTTGGTGATCACGCTCAGGCGGGGGCGGATAACGTTCGTGGAATCCAGCCTTCCCCCCAGTCCGGTCTCGATCACGGCGATATCCACCTTTTCGCGGGCGAAGTAATCGAAGGCCAGGGCCGTCGTCGCCTCAAAAAACGAAGTTTTTAGAGAATCTATTTTCTCCCTGCTTTTTTCTACAAAGGAGATCACTTCTCTTTCCTGGATCATCTCTCCATTGATGCGGATGCGCTCCCGAAAATCCTTCAGGTGGGGGGAAGTAAAGAGGCCTGTGCGGTAGCCCGCCGCCTGCAGCACCGAAGCGATCATGTGCGAGACGGAGCCTTTTCCATTGGTCCCGGCCACGTGCACGCTGGCAAAGCGACGGTGGGGTTCTCCCAAAAATTCCTCCAGGGCGAGAATATTGTCCAGGCCGGGTTTATAGGCTCCCGGGCCGATGTGCTGGAAGACCGGCAGGCCGTACAAAAATTCGATCGTTTCGGCGTAAGTCATGTTACGAACGTTTCAACATTTCGACGATGGAACGTTCGGCTTTTTGCCGCAATCCCTCTTCGATAATCACCTCGGGTTGTTCATCCCGCAGCGCTTTGTAAATTTTTTCGAGGGTCACCAGTTTCATGTATTGACAATCGTTGCAGCCGCAGGTCGAGTCGATGGGGGGCGCGGGGATAAAGCGTTTGCCGGGGTTTTCATGCTGCATCTGGTGCAGGATACCCGGCTCGGTGACCACGATAAAGGTCTCGGCGGGATCTTTCGCCGCCCACTCCAGCAAGGCCGCCGTGCTGCCGACGTGGTCGGCCGTCAGTAGAACGCTTTTTTTGCATTCGGGGTGTGCTAACACCTTAGCTCCAATGTGTTTATTCTTTAATTCTAAAATCTTTTCCACCGAAAAGGCTTCGTGCACGTGGCAGGCCCCGTCCCAGAGCACCATATCGTCGCGTCCGGTAACGCTTTTGAGGTAGTTGCCCAGGTTGCGGTCGGGGGCAAAGACTATCTTTTGGTCCGCCGGAATGCTGCGGATGATCTTTTCGGCATTGGAAGAAGTGCAGCAAATATCGGTCAGGGCCTTGACTCCGACCGAAGTATTGACATACGAAACAACCGTATGATCAGGGTAGCATTCTAAAAACTTCGAAAAATCGTCGGCCCGGCAACTGTCCGCCAGCGAACAACCCGCCTCGGGATCGGGGATCAGGACTTTTTTCTCCGGGGAAAGTATCTTGGCCGTCTCGGCCATAAAATGCACCCCGGCGAAGACGATGATCGAGGCATCCGTCTTTGCGGCTTGCTGCGAGAGGGCCAGCGAGTCGCCCGTGAAGTCGGCGATCTGCTGCACCTCGGGCCGCGTATAGTAATGCGCCAGGATAACGGCGTTCTTTTCGTGTTTGAGTGTTCGGATCGCTTCGACGAGCGACCCCCGGTCCAGTGCTTCCACTTTTCTTTTATTTATTTTTTAACTCTTTTATAAAATTTAAATAAAAAGAGTAATAATAAAGGGCTGTTGATGGTGTGAGTAACTTTTTCTGGGTTTTATTATGCACATTTTATCTTCTTCTTATTTTTAGTTAAACCAATAAGAATAAAGAAGATAAATGTAATTGTAAACAGTTGTTAATAGAGCTTGTCAACAAACTAACAGCTTTTAAAAACCGGGATAACTCCGGGATTTAAGATGAAATGGGTTGTTGAAAATCAGTAAAACATTTTTCTTGGTTATTTCCGGAAAAGGTCCATATCGAAAATTTTCCGGGCCGGGCAACTTTTTTCCGGCCCACTTATCAATTTCCGTAAACCGTTTATTACATCCCCGCTAACAAGTTATTAAATTTTTAAAAACTTAATAACCAACGACTTTCATTTAAGCAAACGGTTTTTATCCACAAGCGGGTTATTCCTCGTTTTTCCTCCTCAAAAAACTTCTCAAATCGATCCGCTCCCGCCGCAAACAGTAGTATCCGTAGGCAAAGAGCAGCGCCGCATGCAGGCTGTATTTCAACAGATCGGGCAGTGAGTCGCTCAGCAGACTGATCCCGAAAAGGAGGGCGCCAATGCCAAAATACTCCCCGATCCTCCCCAGGTCATAGGGCGTGGGGTAGTAGCGCCGGTTGAACCAGTAGCTGATGCCCAGCATCACCCCCTCGCAGCAGAGCCGCGCCCAGGCCGCGCCCACATACCCCCAGCGGGGGATCAGCCAGAGGCCCAGCAGCACCGTGATCACCAGGCCCGAGCCCGTGATCCAGACGGCGAAGCGGGTATCCCCGGTCTGCTTGTACCAGAAATTCAAGGTCAGGGTCATGCCCGAAAAGACATTGGAGAGCAGGATCACCGGAAGGATCACCAGCCCCTGCCGGAAGTCCGGGCCCACCAGCAGCGCGAAGCCGTCCACAAACAACATCACCAGCAGGAAAATCCCCACGGCTACCATCACGAAGTACTTCAGCGCCTCGGCATTGGCCTTCAAAAAATCCGTCTTTTTGAAACCCGCCAGGAAGAAGGGCTCGGCGGCATAGCGGTACATCTGGATAAACAGCAGCAGGATCACTCCTAATTTGGCCACCGCCCCGTAGATACCCAGGGCTCCCATCGCTTCGTCGTAGGGCATCAGGTACTTGATCATCTGCCGGTCGATAAACTGGTTGGCCACCCCGGCCACCCCGCTCACCAGCAGGGGCAGGGAGTAAACCAGCATGGTTTTCAAGAGCTTCCAGTCGATGCGGGGCGCCACGTCCCGGTAGGCGGGCCAGAGGGCCAGCAGGGTCAATAAACTGGTAATGAGGTTTCCGACCAGGAAATACCCCGGTCCGTAGTTGGGATCGTACAACGAAGCCCAGAAAGAGCCGCCCGCCGCCAGGTGGGGCAGCGCCAGGTAAAAGAAAACGACCAGCAGCACGTTGAGCAGCACCGAAAAGCTGCGGATGGTCACAAACAGCCCAGCCCGGCCCTCCTGCCTCAAGCGCGCGTAGGGGATGGCCATGATCACGTCCAGGGCCACGATCAGGGCCACCAGGCGGACGTAGGAAGGATGGTCCGTGTATTCCATCACCCGGGCCAACTCGGGCGTAAAGAGCAGGCCCGCCGCGGCAAACAGCACCGCCAGGGCTGAGACCGCCCCCCAGGCCGTCGAAAAGACCTCCCGCTTCTGCAGCCCGTCCCGCCCGGCGAAGCGGAAATAGCCTGTCTCCAGGCCCATCGTCAGCACCACTAGGGCCAGCGGGATCAGGGCGTACAGGTCGGTGATGACGCCGTACTGGTCCGTCGTCAGCACCCGCGTGAGCAGGGGCGTGAGCAGGTAGTTGAGCAGGCGCGAGACGATGCTGCTGATCCCGTAAACGGCCGTTTGTCCGGCCAGTTGTCGCATCATGGCGGAAAAAGTTTACTACAAAAGTACATAAAAAAACCACGGGATCGTTTCCTTGCAAGGAAAACGATCCCGTGGTCGAATGGAATACGGGCGGGATTATTTGGCCTCGGGGCGAATTCTACGCCCGCCGGGATCGCCGAAGGGCCCCGGATGGGGCTGGGCCTGTCCCCACTGCTCGCGCATCAGGGTCAGCGCCGCGGGGATCGTCACGTTGCGGTCCCCGGCCGAAGCGTCGCACTCGAAGCTCACGTAGTAGGGGTAGTTCATCTGGCGCAGGGCCCGGAAGCCGTCCACGTAGTTGTCCTTGTCGGCCCCTTCGCCCGGCACGCGGCGGCGGTAGCGGCTGGCGATGTGCACGTGGCGCAGGTAAGTGCCCCCGCTCAGCAGGGCGGCGTAGTCCGAGGTCTCCTCGAAGGTCATGTGCCAGAAGTCGCCCATGCAGGTCACTCCCGCGTGGTTGGCGTCGCGGCAGATCGAGGCGGCGTCCGCCACCTGGCGCAGGTAGAAGGCCTCGGTGCGGTTCAGGGGCTCCAGGATCACGCTCGTGCCGCACTTGAGGGCGTAGTCCCCCAGGCTCTGCAACTGCTCGATCAGGTAGGCCCGGGTGTCGGCCGTGTGGGGCATCACCGGCACCTGGCTGTTGAAGGCCGGGACCATGATCACCCCCGTGGAACCCAGTTCGCCCGCGGCACCGATGATCTCGCGCATCGAGCGGTCGAATTCGTCCCGCACCTCCTTCTTTTCGGAAAGAACGAAGCCCGAGAACCCGGCGCAAATGGCGCTGATCTGGATGCTGCGGCCCTTGAGCAGGCCCTTGAGTTCACCCACGCGCCCGGCCAGGCCCTTGCCGCCCGGCTCGAGGCCCACCACGCCGTTAGCCTCCATCCAGTCCAAGCGCTGGGCCAGGGTTTCCCCCGGAGCCGTCCCCTCCTGGAAGGAGATTTTCAAAGGCATCAAAGCCGGACCGGGACCCATCGCAATGGGTTTTTTACCTTGGGGCTGATCTTCCAAAGCCAACAACTCGGTCGGCGCTACGGCAGCCAAAGCTCCCCCCATCAGGGTCGTTTTCAGGAATTTTCTTCTATCCATAGTAATACGTTTATCAATGTCTGTTAATTTCTTCGTTCAGTTTTTCCAGAAAGGCCCGGACGGCTTGTTCGTCTTGTGCATCGGGAGACCAGGGAGCCACATCCTCGGGAGAGATGGCTTCATAGGGGCCCGGTTTTACCTCGTAGACGACCGTTCCGCTTTCCAGCACCAGGATTCCGTGCCACTCTCCGGCGGGGATGTCGAATCCGTAGGCGCCCTCGCGGGGGTCTATGACCGTGGCCTGCGTGATGCGGCCCTCGTCGTCGAAGGAGAAGGTGGCCAGGCGTCCCCTTAACACGATGATCCCCTCGTCCTTGGTGCGGTGGCGGTGCACCGGCAGGAAAGTGTCGGGTTCCAGGGCGTTCAGCAAGCGGTTGACGGGGTCGTCGAGCCGTTCGTGAAAATTGTGGTTCATCCGGCGCCGCTCGGACGAGACGGCCTTGGCGGTCGTCTCGTCCAGCAGGGCCCGGTCGATCAGTTTCATTTCTTCTGGGGTTCGCTACCCGGTACCTTTACCGTATAGGAGCTCATATCCACGGCGCCCATTTGCGGATCTTCGGGCACGTAGGCCAGCGAGGCGGCCACGGCTTCGTCCCAGACCACCGTCTTGCCCGTGTAGGCGCTCTCGCGGCCCATGATGGCGGCCATGTTCGACAGGGCCGTTTCCTCGGCCTGCATGATCTGGGTGCCCTGGCGGATGTGGTTGATCCAGTTGACGTGTTCGAGCACGTAGGGGTTGACCTGGGTGTGGGCGGTCTTTTCGCCTTCCACGTCGTATTCCCAGATCACGTTTCCGGAGAGGTCTTTGATAACGCAGTTGCCGTTGGCGCCCCCGCCGCTCCACCAGGAGCCTTTGGTGCCCTGGAGGAATTCGCTCACGTTGCTCGAGCAGCCGTCGATCTGGCGGCACATGCTGTGCAGGTGGACGCCGTTCTCGAAGACGAAGTCGGTGCTGAAGTTGTCGTACTGGTCGCCCGTGATGCGTCTCTGGCGTCCGCCGAAGGCCGTGGCCGAGGCGAGCTTGTAGCCCGTGAACCAGGTGAACACGTCGATGTTGTGGACGTGCTGTTCGACGATGTGGTCGCCCGAGAGCCATTTCCAGTTGACCCAGTCGCGGATCATCCACTCCATGTCACTCCAGCCCTTTTCGCGGTTGCGGTACCAGAGCATCGACTGGTTCCAGTAGACGGTGCCCCCGGTGATCTCACCGATGATGCCTTCGAGGACGATCTTCTTGAACGACTCGACGTAGGCGCGTTGGTGGTGGCGCTGGGTCCCGGTGATCACGCACAGCCCCTTGGCGGTGGCCTGCTTGGCGGTAGCCATGATCAGGCGGTAGCCTTCGGGATCGACGGCGATGGGTTTTTCGAGGAACGAATGGACCCCCTTGTCGGTGGCGTATTTGAAGTGCAGGGGACGGAAGGCGGGAGGAGTGGCGACGATGACCACGTCCACGCCCGAGTCGATCACCTTCTGGTAGGCGTCGAAGCCCACGAAGCACATGTCGGCGGGGATGTCGATGCTGTTTTTCTCCTTGAGCTCACCCTTGAGTTTTTCCACCCGGTCGGTGAACACGTCGCCCAGGGCCACGATGGTCACGTTGTCGGCGGCATTCAGAAAATCCTGGGCGGCGCCGCTGCCGCGGCCTCCGCAGCCGATGACCCCGGCCTTGAGGGGTTTGCCGTCCATGGCCTTGTCCATCGACAGGTCGGGGACGTACACTTCCCCGGCGGGGCGCAGGGGGGTGTTTTTGGAACTGCCGTCCGCGCAGGAGGTCAACAGTGAGGGGACTCCCAGGACGCCGACCGCCCCGGCTACGGCCGAGTAGGAGAGGAACTCCCGGCGGCTGATTTGTTTTTTGCTCATGGTTTTATAGGTTTAAGTTTTAGGTGAGTTTTTCGAAATTATTCCGTTGCTGCGGGCTGCTCGCAGACCACCCGGAAGCCGATGGCCCGGATGTCCGAGTACCACCAGATGCTCTGGGGCTGCTGGGGGTCCGTTTTGAGCCATTGCTTGTGGCGGGTGTGGTCGCGGGCGGCCGAGCGCAACGCCGAGGCGTCGTCGGCGAACTGCCCGCCGCGCACCACGTGTTCCTCACCCTCTTCGGGTCCCTGGGGGTTGCTCGCTCCGTCGCTAAGCGCGGCGTAGGCGTTCGGAGAATACCAGTCCGAGCAGTATTCCATCACGTTGCCCAGCATGTTCTTCAGCCCGAACGGGTTGGCCTGCACCGCCGAGGGTTCCTCCGTGCGGTTCTTGGTGTTGTTGGCGTAGATCATGTAGCGGTTGATGGGAGTGGTGTCGGCAGCAAAAAATTTCCTCATAAAGCCCTCGTTGGAGAATTTTTTGGGATCTCCCTCGAAGAAATAGGGGGTCGACGTCCCGCCCCGCACGGCGTATTCCCACTCGGCTTCCGTGGGAAGGCGGTAGCGTTTGCCGGTCTTTAAGGAAAGCCATTGACAAAAAGTCTCGGCGGCGTAGTGGGTCATGGTGATGGCCGGGCGCTGGCCCCCGCCCCAGCCCTGGTCGGGAATCCCGAACGGAGGGGTCGGGCCGCTGACGGCGTCCACGTCTATCCGCGAGTTGTTGGCGTAGATGGTCGCGGGCGGCGTGCGTCCCTCGGACATGGTCTCGGCGTAGAAAGCCCAGTACTGGTCCCAGGTCACCTCCGTCTCGCCGATGAAGAAATCCGAGACGCTCACCTGCTTCTGCGGTCCTTCGTCCGGTTTGCGGAAGGGTTCCCCCTCGGGGCTGCCCAGGGCGAACGCGCCGCCCGGAACGGCCACCATCTTGAACGACACGGTGGTCCCGGGGATCTGCTCGGTGAAGGTTTCGAAGGCTTTCACCTCGGTGGCCGTGGTGAAGGCATCGCCTTTGGCTTCGCTTTTGGGCACGCCCTGCATCTGGCTGTGGGCGTAGTTGGGGTTGTAGTGGCCCACGTCGAGGTGGCAGCTGATGCACTGCAGGTTGAGTTTCTCCTCGTTGGCCTCGTAGTAAAGGTGGGCGGTCACCCCCTCGTCGGTCAGCCGGGCCGGGAAGAGCTGGGCGTGGCACTCCTTGCAGGACTCGTTGTAGACGATGCCCACGGCGTAGTCCAGCTGCTTGCGGCTCTCCCAGTCGAACGAGGCGCTGTCTTTGGTGTAGAACGACCAGAGGTCCTTGAGCCCCGTGCGGGCCTTGGTGACGAAGTGGTGAAACGAGCCTTTCGGGGGGAGGTGGCAGGCCGCGCAGTCGGTGACCACGCCGCTCTTGGAATTGTAGTGCTTCGAGAGCTTCCAGCTCTGGTCGGCCCCCGGGTGGATGTGGCAACTGACGCAATACTCGTTCTTGGAGGAGTTCATGTAGACCCGGTTGAGGGCGATGGTGACGCTCACCCCGATCACGCCGCCCAGGACGAGCAGCCAGAGAACGGTTTTTATCTTTTTGCGCTTTTGCTTTTCGGACATGTTTGAAAAAAAGGTTGGGTTCGGGTTACTTCAAGTACAACGTAGACAAATTTAGAAAAATAAACCGGATATTTTCACCCTTGGCCCAAAAACTCTCTTTATTCTTCCCGGCGGGAGGATGAGACGGCATATTCGGCGATAAACCATTTCTCAAACACCGGATCGAGGAAGGCGAATCCATCGGCCGTCTTATCGAGGATATCCCGTTTCTGCAACGCCAGCTTGTTCTTCGAGACATTCTGAGGAGTACCCAGGTTGTAATCGCGCATCACGGCGGTGGAGGTTAAGGCCCGCTCGCCACTGGCGATGGCCACGAGCAAATTGAGCTGGCTGGCCGGCAGGGACTCGCATTCGTTTTGAAACAAAGGGAGATTGGTCGTGATGATTTGATCGATGGCCCGTTGCAAGATCTCCTCCGTGGCGGCCTCCTCCGTCATCGCCCACGTAAAATGGGCCAACTGCTGCACATACCACGAGTGCCGGTCCACGGCATCCACTAGCCTGGAAGCCAGTTCCTTCGAAATTTTCTTGCCGGTCCCGGCAAACGACTTCACGATAAAACGCACCCATTCCTGCCCGTCTATTTTATTCAGGAACATGATCTGGCCGAAACGATAGAACGGCTTCGACGACGAATTGAAAATGTCGATCATCATGTGGCGTTTGCTTCCATAGAGGCAGTAACTCGTCCGCTGCTGTTTCTGCCAGACGCTCCGCATCCTGCTCTCCAGGGCCTCGTACGTTTTGAGGTTGGCCAGGTTCTGGAATTCGTCGATGCAGACGATGATCCGGATGCCTTTGCCCTGGGCGATCTTCTCGGGAAGGTCCAGTAGCTCCAGTTCGTTCTCTTTCATCGGACGCACTTCCAGGGAGATCGAAAAGTCGGTCACCGGGTCGGCCCCGATGGATATTTTTGGTGACAGGGCCTTGAGGTACTCTTTGGCTGTGGTGATCCAGGTCTCCCAGCTGCTGCTGGTGGCTTTGACTATTTCGCGGGCAAAAACCTGGTAGAATTCTTCTTCGCTGCGGATCGTGAAGGCATCTATGTAGCAGATCCTTACATCGTCATGCTCGCCAGCCAACTCTTTCATCGCCTCGCGGACCAGGGAGGATTTTCCCCACCGGCGGGGAGAGATCAGCATGGTGTTGATCCCCGAATACAAGTTGCGTTTCAAGTCCCGCTTCTCTTCGACGCGGTTGATAAAATCCCGGCCCTCGGCGAGTTTACCGTATTGAAAGGGTGAATTCATGGCAAGTACTCTTTTTAACAAAGATAGTAATTTGCATTTACCGCGCAAATTATTTTATACCTTTTGGTATTATACCTTTTGGTATAATGCAAGGGTTTCCCCGGAAATATGTATATTGCATCACAATTATCCCGGCGTAATCCCCCAAGAATTTATAAAAACCATCTCCGTATGAAACGACTCTTCTCCCTTTCCCTCTTGCTGGTAGGGCTGTTCTTGCTGAACGCGCAAACCGCCGCGGCAAAACGCACACAGACCCAGGACCTTTCTGCCGAAGGCGACCGCATCTACTGGTGCCGCACGGCCTACCGCGTGGCCCATCCCGTGCTCGACGCCATGAGCCGGGGCCAGCTCCGGGCCACCATGCCCGTCGAACAGCTCCCCGGCTCGGGACGCGACAGCGTCTCCCAGCTGGAAGCCTTCGGGCGCACGATCTGCGGGATCGCCCCCTGGCTGGAGTCGGGCCAGTCCACCGGCGAAGAAGGCCGCCTGAGGGCCGAGTTGACCGCCCTGGCGCTGGCCTCGCTGAAGCAACTCGCCGATCCCGCTTCTCCGGACTACCTGCCGTTTTGTACCAAAGACAAGCAGCCCCTGGTGGATGCCGCCTTCCTGGCCCAGGGCCTGATGCGGGCCCCCAACGCCCTCTGGGGAGCGCTCGATAAGGCCACCCAAAAAGGGCTGATCGACCAGATGCGCTCCTCGCGCGCCATCCGCCCCTGGACCAGCAACTGGCTGCTCTTTTCCGCGATGATCGAGACCTTCTTCCTCTTCACCGGAGAGGACGCCGACCTGATGCGAATCGACTACGCCGTCAAGCAGCACGAGGATTGGTACAAAGGAGACGGCACCTACGGAGACGGGCCCGTCTTCCACTGGGACTACTACAACAGCTTCGTCATCCAACCCATGATGCTGGACGTGGTCAAGATGCTCCGGGACAAAAACCTGCTCTCCTCCTCCTACCACAAGGACCGCGAACACTACTACGACCGGGTGTTGGCCCGCGCCCAACGCTACGCCGCCATCCAGGAGCGCCTGATTTCCCCCGAAGGAACTTTCCCCGCCATAGGCCGCTCGCTGACCTACCGCATAGGAGCCTTCCACCTCCTCGAGCAGATCGCCCTTCAGCACGCCCTGCCCGAAGAAATCGCCCCCGCCCAGGTCCGCTGCGCCCTGACAGCCGTCATGAAAAGGCTGATGGAAGCCCCCGGAACCTTCGACGCGAAGGGCTGGCTAACCCTAGGCTTCTGCGGCCACCAACCCGCCCTGGCCGAAAACTACGTCAGCACCGGAAGCACCTATATGTGCGCCGCGGGCTTCGTCGCCCTGGGCCTGCCCGCCTCCGACCCCTTCTGGAGCGCCCCGGACGCGCCCTGGACCCAAGTGAAAATATGGGGAGGTGAGAATGTCCCGGGCGATCACGCCCTCAACGACAACTAAGCCGGGGGAAGTGAACCGGCCAGAAACTGGCGCTTTTGTAAAAGCGCCGCAAAACGTTAGGGCGATACCGCGTATCGCATGACTGACTTTGATCAGTTTTATAACCTACTTTTTGTTCGGTGCCGTCGTTCATTTTCAGCACGACGGAATCTTTGGCCGCGTGGAGCGCAACGGCAAACAGCAGCAGGAGGGCTGTGAGCAGGGATTTTTTCATGGGGTTGGCCGTTCTGGCAGTGGGTTAACGTGTTGAATTTCAACAAAAAATAGAAACAAAATTCGTTTTTGCAACCCATTTCGAAAGGCGGGATCGTTTCAGGGCCTCAGAAGATCATAAAAACAAGGCTTACGCCCGCTTTGGTGGGTCCCCAGTAGTTCCTGTGGCCGCTTCCGCTGGACTTTCCGCAGACCACGCAGGGGTATTTGTCGTAGTTGACGCGGGCGTAGCCTGCCCCGAGGGTGACTTCGAGGCCCAGCTGCTTCGAGAAGTGCCACTGGTAGCCCCAGGATATTCCTGCTCCGAAGAATTCTCCCTGGTAGTTGTTCTCCTCCAGGCCCGGCCACAGGCCCAGGGGCATGTCCACGTGGTTGATGTTGAATTGGCCGCCGTGGAGGTGTACCCCGAAGAAATGTCCGTTGAAGGCTTCGCAGAGCCAGTAGCGGTATTCGGGCTGGACCATCAGCAGCTTGAACTGCTTGTGGTCGGAGAAGGTCCAGGGGTTGTAGCTCACCGGGATGTCGAGCGTCGAATGGTCGCTCAGGCGCGCTTCCACGCCCAGGTTCATCGTCGTGGTGGCGTCGTAGAGCAGGTTGCTTTTCAGGCTCATGTGTTGGCCGTAGGCCGCCGGGGGGAGCAGTCCGAGCAAAAGGAACAGGAGGCGCTTCATTTGTTTTTGTGCGTTTATTGGTAAGTGGTCGGGGTTTTCCATTCTCCGGAGAGTTCGAGGTTGTTGATATTGACCAGCGGCAGGACGATCGGGATGCTGACCTGCACGTTGCCGATCAACCCGAAGACGATATCGGTCAGCAGACCCAGGTCCAGGGCGTCCTTGAGGTTGCCGATCTGGCTCAGCGAGATCTTCAGGGTCGTGGAACTCTGGGTGGTTTTGTTGTCCACGTAGAGGCTCAGGAACGAGTAATTGTCCTTGTATCGGATGTTGGGCGCGGCGGCGATCCCGATGGGATCGTTGATGTCCACGATCGAGCCGCGCAGGAGCAGGTCGTCGGTGATGTCGTCGATCACCAGCCCCGAGACGATGCCGCGCTTGATGACGTCGATGCGGCGGATGTCCCACTGCTTGGCCACGCCCTGGCCGAAGCCGCGGATGTAGACGTTCTTTTGCAGGTAGTCGCTCGTCTCGGGGAAGTCGTAGGCGAAGCGCTGCAGGCCCGGGTATTTATCGGTGATCTTCAGGTCGAAATCGATGGCCCGGGGGAAATCGTTGATCGTTACGATGGCCGTGCGGGCGTCGCCCAGCGCCCAGGGGTTGAGGATCACGCCCAGGTCGGCGAGCATGCCCGTCTGGTTGGCGTTGCCCGTCAGGGTGGTGCCCAGTTGGGTGGCCAGGTCCGAGAGCAGCCGGGCGACGACCAGGTTGGTGATCGGGCCCACGATCTTGTCGACGATGCCGGTGACGCCGCCCAGCGTATTGAGAAGCGCGATAAGAACGAGGTCCACCAGACTGATTTTGCCCACGGCCGAAAGAAGTCCTGTCCGCAACTGCCCGTTGACCACCTGGGTCAGGTTGATGCCGTTGAGCGAGACGATAATATTATTTGCCAGGGTATTGAGGGCCGCCTGCGAATCGATGAAGTCGCGGTGCAGGCTGGCCGCGCCGATGATGCGCTGGAGGTAGACCGTCGGGCTTTTGTTGGTGTTCGAGACCGTGGTCTGGCCGAAATAATATTCGGTCGTCGCGGAAAAGTCGGAGCGCGGCAGCCAGATCCGGCCGTTGGCGTAGCCCGTCTGGTAACCGGTCAGCACGTCGTAGTAAGTGCTTTTGTAGGGAAAAAGCGTCTTTTCGACGTTGCCCAGGAAGACGGCCCGGTAGGTGCCGTTGGGCAGCGTGTCGCGGATCGTGCCGTTGAAGGGCCAGGTGGGCGAGCCCTGCGAGGGCAGCCACAGCGCGCGCTCCTTGACGAAATTGCCCGAGGCGTCGAACAGCAGGTAGCGGATGTGTTGCACCCGGGCGTCGGAGCCGATGGTCGGGGATTGGGCGCGGGTGTCGGCGGAGGCGAAGGTGGCGACGAACCAGCCATAGGGAACATCTCCGGTTTCTTCGCTTTGCTGTGCCGGGCGGATTTGGTCGTCGGGGCTCACGTCCACTTTCTCGCTGCAACTTGTGTACAGCGCCAGGCAGGCCAGAAGGAGGTAATATGCGGTGTGTTTCATGGTCGTTCGCGTTTAAGGAAGGCCGTCCCAAATGTCGGTGTCGAGGTTGAGCGAGCCGGTGAGGGTGAAGCTGATGTTGAAGGTGGTGAACGTGCCCGTGAGGGAGAGAATGTTATTCGGATGGAACGGGAGGATGTTGGAAACAGCCAGGCCCGTCGTTGCGTCGTTTACCTTGACCTCGTAGCGCGTCGTGTTGCTGCCCGGCCCGATGACGTCGAGGAAGAGCCGGGTGGCGCGGGCGTCCAGGGTCGGCAACAGGAATACGTCGAACGAGACGCTGCCCGAGGCGGGGACCCGCGTGCCCAGCACATTGGTGGACGTGGCGGCCGCGCCCTGCCATTGCAGGGGCGATCCGTCGGCGGGGGAGGATGCCGTCACCAGCATCTCGGCCATCAATTTGACCGAGGTGACATAGGCGGGGACGCTTCCGACCTGTACCGAAAGGCCGCTCACGATGCGCTTCAGGGTGCCCGAGAGGCTCACGCCCTCTCTCGCAACGAAGGTCTGGCCGCCCGGAGCGGTGCAGAAGCAGGAGAAGAATTCCGGTACGGAGGCCGGGGAGGTGGGGACCAGCTGCAGGTTGGCCAGCGTGGCCGGACTGGCGGCCGCGGCGATGGAGAACCTTCTCCCGGCGGCGCCCGGGTTGGCCCGGTCGTAGTCGACATGGTTGTAGCCGATGGCCAGCACCTTGTAGGTGACTCCCTTGAGCAGGCGGAGAGTGAGGCCGGAGGCCGGGAACGAGCCGATGTCGACCTGTTTGGCCAATGCGAAGTTGGGGGCATAGCTCTCCGGAACGTCTGCAACGCCGGTTTTCACCAGGGGGAGCAACAACACCCGGTCAACGGTGTGGGTGGAGGAGAAAGCCCTCGACGCAACCGTCCCTTCCCCGGTGAATGTCACCGCGACATCCACCATAGTCCCGGCAGGCCCCGGGGGCTGCTCGCGGGAACATCCCGCGAGCAGCAGGGCTGCACAGAGAAGCAGATGGATCAGTCCCGGTTTCATGGCCGTCGTTACTGGATGGTCAGGTATTTGACGGCGTCCCAGTTCGGGGAGATGGTCAGGGCCATCGACTGGTCGACCATCAGGTCGACAGGAGCGTCGTCGTCCGAAGGATCGGTCGGCGTGCCACCGTTGGTGCTGCCCGCCTTGACCTTCTTGCCGAGCGAGTAGAGGTTGTTGGCCACCAGCGAGATGGGGCTAACGCTACTGAGTTGTACGTTCCAGGTTTTCAGGGCTACGTCCCCCTCATCGTACAGGCCCAGGGTGAAGGTGGCGCCCGTCACGGGGATCACGAAAGTCCCGGCCAATTGCGTGAAGGGGAGTTTTTGGATGTTCGCGATAGCGACGCCTTCGTACACGCCGTTATCGACGCTCTGTCCCTCCAGGTCGATGTCGATCACATTGTAGGGCAACGAGGCCGCCACGTTGGAACCGAGACCCGTGGAGAGGTTGACGGTCCGCTGGGCTGTGCTCATCGTCAGGCGCAGGTAGCGCACCGTGGTCTCCCCGATCTCCTGGGGCACGTTTTTGAAATAGGCCAGGATCCCGGCCACCTTGCGCGTCATGGTGATCACCACGCGCGTACCCTCGGTGGTCACGACGCTCTCTTCATTGCCGGCGTAGATATCGCCTTCCAACCCGGGGGCGCTGACCGTCGCGGCCATCTCTTCGTAGCGGGTGGTGCCGACGGTCAGGGGGGTGGTGAGGGCATACCCGTCGGAGGCGGAATTGCGGCCCACGGCCAGGAACTTATAGGTCCCTACGGGGAGTTTTTCCCCGGTGGGGATCGTGTAGCGGGCAAAGTCGAGCCCGGCGTCCCAGTTGGGGATGGTGAATGTCTGTGCGTAGAGGTAGTTGTCATCGCCATCGTTCAGGAAGGCATAGACATTCACATTGGTGACCAGCAGGGAGGTCTCCTGGGAATAGAAGGGGGAAGTGCGGGTGAGGGTCGAAGCGGTGATCTCGAAGGAGATGTTGCCTGCCTCAACGGGAGGAGTGTCGTCCGGTTTCGAACAAGCGGAGGCCAACAGGGCCATCATAGCGGATAATGCGATAAACTTTTTCATAGAGCTAAAATTTTAAATGGTTTGTACTTTGCGGAACATTTGATTTATAGATTCATATAGTTGACTCGTACCCATTCTCCGTCGATCATCACCCACAATTCCAGGTTGACCCCGGGGAGGTTGTAGTTGAGCCGTACCCGGGTGACGGTATTGCGGGCGATGGTCAGGCCGTTGGTCGGGAAAACGAAGAACGGTGAAGGATTGTTCGTTTCATAAAGCGAAACGGTGAAATTGGATGGGCTCGAGCCGGGGGTCGGGGCCAGTCGCATGGCCAGCAGGGTGGGATTGCCGTTGCCAAAAGGGAACGATTTGGCCACGGTCGCCGAACCGGCATAGCTGCCGTCGGCCGCATCCCTGGCGTAAACCGTCCCGAAAGAGACTTCGATGTGGGAGATGGAGGAGGGGAAATCGACGCATTCGATCTCAAGCAACCCCTTGGTGCGCTGCATGCCCACCCGGTACGCCTGCTCGTGTCCGGGACGCAGGTCGACGACCTGGGAGCCCCGGTAGATGTCGGTCGATTCCCCGCCCGCGGCGTGCAGCTCCGCCCCCGTGGCGCTGATCGTTGTGATCCCGGGCAGGTTGCCCCAGGCCGTCAGCAGGTATTGCCCCGCGGGCAGGCCGTCCAGGGATATGGGGTATTCCGCCGCGGTGCCCGTCACGGAGAGGTATCCGCCGGAAGCGATCTCTTCTCCCGTCTGGAGGTTATGCAGCACATAATAGACGCCCGAAATATAGCTGGCGAAGGAAAGGTTCTCGTCCCGCAGCGCAGCCGCTCCCGCATAGTTCTTGTCCTGCACGAAAAGGGTCAGGGACGTGGCGTCCGGGCATTGCGCCGGAACGTCCGTCCTGACGCAGGAGGCTAGACAAGCCCAGATAAACGGGAGAAGCGGGATAACCCTTTTCATGGTGTGGCACATGACAGAAAATTGTATAATCTGTGTTTTTCAACGGTATTACACAATGTGTGCCAATAGAAAATTGCGAAAATCGCAAATATTTGATAATGATATAAATATAGAAAAATTGGACACCCGTCCCGGAGGGCGGGAAAGCAAGTGCCGCAACGAAAATCCGCGCTATTCCGCCTGGAGGAAAGGGTCTTGGCCGGCCCCTGAAAAAAAGAAAAAAGAGAGCCAGGGGGACTCTCTTTTCGAGGTGATTCCGGAGCGGTTCGAACGCTCGACCTACAGCTTAGAAGGCTGCTATAACGTTGAATGAATTACAGATGATTATAAGGGATTTCCAAAATCCCTTAGGAACTATTTAGGAATTTCTGCAAAAATGCCCTCAAAATGCCCATGTTTCTGTCTCCAATATACGAATTACTTCCCTTCTCTCAAAATTCACTTCACAATAACATTGCTGCGATATACTCAAGTAATCCAAAAATCTAAGCGCGGCCCGGCCGTCGTGCTCAAGAAATGAGAAATTTTGAGCACAGTAGAAAACGAAAAGAGGCTCAAAAGAACCTCTTTTTCAGATACCAGACCAAGATAGCTAGCCAGCATAACGCAGAGATTACGGCAAAATATACCCATAGAGGCGGTTTCTTGCTCGTTTTCGCTTCCTCCCGGACCCTTATGTCAGTATCCTTAACGGAGGACTGATCGGCCTCTATTTCGGCCCCACTTTGACTGTTATCGGTCTTCGTGGCTTCCTCCTCTACCTTCGTATCGCTGGATGACTTCCTCGACCCGGTAATGTTCGCGCTTACTGGCGGGGTGCCCGTGGCCGTGTCTGTGAGCTGCGAGGTATCGTAGATGGTGATCGTGAAGGTGAAATCCTCCAGGCTACGGCTTTCTGTGATCCGGCGCATAGCCTCCTTGACGTCCATCTGCTGGAACTCGACGGCGTGGATGGAGGTCTCGGTCCTTTCGGTTGTCGTGCTGTCCACGCTACGGGTGAGGCTCTTCTTGATGGTGCAGCCACCCAGGAGGAGACCCAGCAGTAACCCTATTGCGATGGAGAGCATCAAACCGGTTTCGATGTGTTTTCTTTTCATGGCTCAAATTTTATAGCTTCGATACGATTTTTCCACCCTTTGATGAATCGCTTTTGGGATGGGCTTTTCCGGACAATCTCGTCCACGAAGTTTAGGCGGGCCTGGCGGATCTGGTAGAACAGATCGCGCGGGTCCCGGGCGTGCAGTGCGGCAAGGGTTTTAGGTCCCACCACACCGTCCACCGTGACCCCGAGGATCTGCTGGGGAATCTTGATACCATGAGCGCCGGAGGCCCACACCCAATCGACAAGGATATTGGCCAGGGATTGGTTTTGAATCCGGTCGGCCAGCCAGCGGTCCCAATAGTGCGGTTTCAGCACCCGGTCGATCACATCCTGACGCGTCAGCAGCCACAGGTCGTCCACGTCGATGTCTCCATCTCCGTCTTTGTCGTAACCCACGTTTTTCCAGGTACCGATGGTTACACCCATATTGGTGGCCCCGCCCCGATCCAGGGGATCATTCACCTTCCCGCCCTCCCAACTGAACATGAACGAGGTATATTTATTTACATCCGCCATTATCTACGTCCTCCTTCTTTTTTTCTTCGTCAAAAAATATGTCCGACATCGGTACATTCATGTGTCGCTCGGCCTTGTTTACGAAAATCCGCTGCAATACTTTGGCGGCCTTTTCATCATTTTCGCTCGACCAATTTTCGAGGATCGAAATCCCTTCGTAGAACAAAAACGTCCAGATCACCGAACTTTCAGCGATACGATCTCCGTCAAGCAGTTGCGTGTCTACGATGTTCCCGAGAATAATTGCCAGGAAGACGATGATAAACGTCATAAGGATGCGGAGCTTATAGCGGCTCTCGAACTTCCCGGTAGCACCCGAGTTAGGGTACTTCCGTTTGACCCTCCGGGAGAGGTTGACGGCTGTAATGACGTCGATCACGATCACGATGAAGCAGAACCCCAGCCAGGGGATGGCGGCCTCAAGTCCGAGGATTATTCCCGCTGTGGCTGACGCGAACACCTGGAATACCTTGAATAGTATTTTGGTGAGTATTTCCATTGGTTACGAGATTAGAGAGTTTATAGTCCGCCCTTTACGGAACAATCGCCGCCGTCTCCTCCATCTGGGTGTCCGCAGGGAGTTCCGTGGCGCGGCGGGCAACGTCGGCCTGCACTTCGGCGAATACGGCGGTCATGTTGGCTGCCACCACAGCAAGGTTGACCCCTTCGCTGGCGGTGACATTGCGTTCGCCGCCGGAGTAGGTCATGCCGTAATGCGTACCATCACCGAGATCGCAACGCAGGTGCATTTGGACCAGGGTCCGGTTGGCACTGATGATGAACGAACCGTTGATGCGGTCTTCGTCCGCCTGGGCAAAAACCATGTAGACGGCATTGTCAAGCCGTCGGCCGATTCCGGTCTCCGTTTCAAAAACGGCAAACTGCGATCCTGTCAGCTCAGATTGGTAGTTGATTTTGTTTTCCATACTATTTTCGTTTTAAAGGTTGTACCATGTTCCGTTACGCATGACCTGAGCGACACCGTCATGCACGCGCAATCCGCCATTCCCGTTTCGGGTTTCCCACCCATAGGTTTTTTGAAAATACTCGTAAGCGTTGTACGCCCAGAATGAGGTCGTCCCGTCCATCCCGTATATATTTTTTTCGGTGTTGAGATTGACATGTACATAATTGTCGCTGGCGGTGTTCCCCGCAATTTTAGCCTGAGCCGTGGCGGTGATTACCTCCTGGATATTTGTGATCCAAACCGCTGACACTGTGGTCTGAA
>JAVBNV010000009.1:0-76378 GCA_031551325.1 Alistipes sp. | reverse complement strand
TTGCATACGCGTTACGCACCCGTGCGCCGGTCGCCGGCAGAAGTAGCAAGCTACTTCATCCGCTGCCCCTCGACTTGCATGTGTTAGGCCTGCCGCTAGCGTTTATCCTGAGCCAGGATCAAACTCTCCATTGTAAAAAATGTTTTGTTAAAATATCTTGGCTTTACTCAAAGGTATTGTGAAAATTATTTGTCCTCCCCGAGGGGAAAACAAAGAATAAACTTTAGCTGCTTAATTACTTCAAAGAACTTTTCAGTTTCAAAACCGGTAACCCGGCCGTCAAGATTTTCACTTGGCGGGTGCAAAGGTAAGTGAAGTTTTCGAACTTGCAAATCTTTTCGAAGAAAAATTTTCATTTCCTTCTACCGGCCGACCCGGAGGGGTGCGGAGGGTAAAAAAGAGTGGCAAATTGCGGAAGTTGTCACCTCTGCCGAACTACCTGTTTGTGTAAAGAACTGTTTGCTGACGCGGCCTGAGCCGTTGTTGTTAGCGGGTGCAAATATAGAGATTATTCTTTCGCATTTCCAAATCCGCGGCAAAGATTTTTTCAACAAATCCCGCCGGTTTTGGCAAAAATCCCGAACAAGGCCCTGCCAGACAAGGCCTTACTAAGGGAAGAATTATTTTTCAAAATGGGTTCTGGGAATGCTCGATTCCGACGGCGATCTCGGGAATGACCTGGTTTTTGGAGCGGGGATTGCGGGCCAGGCGGCGGATGATCGGGCGGTAATACTCGAAGATGGCGGCCGCCGCGATGCAGCACAATCCGCTCATCCACATTACGTTGGACAATCCAACGCTTTTGGCCACCGATCCCATGAAGAGGCTGCCCAGGGGGTTCATCCCGGCGCTGGCCATCGTGAAGAAGCTCATCACCCTACCCCGCTTGTCGTCGTCGACGAGGGTCTGGAGCAGGGTGTTGCAGGAGGCCAGCGTGGCGATCATCCCAAATCCGACGGGATAGCAGATCAGGCAAGCCAGCAGGGGGCTGTGCGTAAAACCCAGGGCGAAGAGTCCGGCGCCTGACATGGCGCAGCTGATGGTGATGATCTTGCCCAGGCCCTGGACCTTGCGGCGCGAGGCCAGGTAGAGCCCGGCCGTGAGCGCCCCGGCCCCGATGGAGGACATGACGTAGCCCAGCAGGGGGCCTTCGCCGTGCAGCACGTCCCGCACGACCGCCGCGGCGATCGACAAGAAGGACATACCGAAAAAGCAGATGGCCGCCACCAGAAAGATAAGGGTTTTGATGGGCAGGTATCCCTTTATATAGGAAAAACCTTCGCGCAGTTCGGTCCCCCAGTGCGAAGCGCTCACCACCCGGACAAAGGCGGGCAGGCGCATCAGCAGCAGGGCCGAGAGCACCCCCAGGTAACTCAGCCCGTTGATCAGGAAGCAGTAGCCCTCCCCCACCAGGCCGATCAATACCCCTCCGATGGGCGGGCCCAGGAAGCGGGAACCGTTGATGGCCACCGAATTGAGGGCGATAGCGTTGCTCATGTCCTTTTTGGGCACCAGGCGGGTGTAGAACGATTGGCGCGAAGGGGCCTCGACGGCCGAGCAGATGCCGGAAAAGGCGCTCAGAGCAAGGATGTGCCACACCTGGATCAGGCCGCTCAGGGTGAGCACGGCCATGGTCAGGGCCTGCAACATAAAGAGGGTCTGGGTCGTCAGCAGGATGCGGTAGCGGTTGAAGCGGTCGCTCAGCACCCCGGTGAGCGGGGTCAGCAGCAGGCTGGGGATGAGGTTCAGGAAGGTGACCGAGGTGAGCAGGAAGACCGAGTCGGTGAGCCGGTAGATCAGCCAGCCCATGGCGATGTTCTGGATCCAGGTTCCCGAGAGGGAGACGCACTGCCCGAGGAAATAGAGGCGGAAATTGCGGGTTCTCAGCGAGGAGAAGATGCGCATCGCGCCCCGGAAATTGCGGGGGAGCAACTCGCGCCATTCGCGGCGGGGCCAGTGCAGGTATTGTTTCGGGAAACTCATCCTGGCAAAGATAGCAAAAATACGGGCCCGCCGGAATCCGGCGGGCCCGATATATAAAGGCATTCGGCTTTTTAAATCTGAGACGCCACGAAGTCGCCGACTTCGGATGTCGAAGCGGCTTTCGCCCCGGCAGACACGAGATCCTCAGTCAGCACGCCCTGTTCGATGGCGCGGTTGACGCCCTCGCGCACGGAGCGGCCCTCTTTCTCCAGGCCCAGGTGTTCGAGCAGCATGGCCGCCGAGAGGACCGTGGCCAGGGGGTTGGCGATGTTCTTGCCCGCCGCCTGGGGGTAGCTGCCGTGGATGGGCTCGAAGAGGGCCACCTTGGCGCCCACCGAGGCCGAGGGGAGCATGCCCAGGGAGCCGCTGATGACGCTGGCCTCGTCGGTGAGGATGTCCCCGAAGAGATTCTCGGTGACGATCACGTCGAAGGCCGTCGGGCGTTGGATGATCTGCATGGCGGCGTTGTCGACGAACATGAATTCGAGCTTGACGTCGGGGTACTGCGGGCCCATCTCCTGGGCGATCTGCCGCCACAGCCGCGAGGTGGCGATCACGTTGGCCTTGTCGACCACCGTGAGCTGCCCCCGCCGTTTGCGGGCCAGGGAGAAGGCCAGGTGCAGGATGCGTTCGACCTCCTCGCGGGTGTAGACGCAGGTGTCGTAGGCCGTGTTGCCGTCCTCGCTGCGCCCCTGGGGACGCCCGAAGTACATGCCGCCGGTGAGCTCGCGCACGCAGAGGAAGTCGGCCCCGCGGACGATCTCGGTCTTGAGCGGGGAGCGTTCGGCCAGGGCGTCGAAGACGGCCAGCGGGCGCAGGTTGGCGAACAGGCCCAGGCTCTTGCGCATGCGCAGCAGGCCCTGTTCGGGGCGCACCTTGGCGTTGGGGTCGTTGTCGTACTTGGGGTCGCCGATGGCTCCGAAGAGCACGGCGTCGGCGGCCTCGCACACGGCGTGGGTCTCGGGGGGATAAGGGTCGCCCGCGGCGTCGATGGCCGAGGCGCCCACCAGGGCCTTGGTGTACTGGAAGGTATGCCCGTAGCGGGCGGCCACGGCGTCGAGGACTTTTACCGCCTCGGCGACGATCTCGGGGCCGATGCCGTCTCCCGGGAGCAGGGCAATGTTCACATTCATATCGTTCGTGTTTGGATTATTTTTCACTTAGGGTCGTTCCTCCGTAGCCGGGCTCGGTGAGGGCGTCGGCGCTGCAAATGACCACGCTGCGCACGCCGCTTCCGATCGCCTTGAAGGCGTTCTCGAGCTTGGGCAGCATGCCGTCCGCGACGATTCCCTCGGCCCTCAGGCGGGTGAATTCTTCGGGGGTGATGCGCGGAATGACGCTGTTGTCATCCTCGACGTCCATCAGCACGCCCCGTTTTTCAAAGCAGTAGACCAGCTCCGTCTCGTAGGCGCGGGCCATGCCCACGGCCACGGTCTGGGCCACGGTGTCGGCGTTGGTGTTGAGCAGCGAGCCGTCGGAGACGTCCAGGGTGATGGGAGCCACCACCGGGATAAATCCCGCGTTGATGAGCGTCCGGGCCGTTTCCAGACCGAATCGTTCGGGCATGGGATCGCCCACGAAGCCGTAGTCCACCGGCACGGGGTTGCGCCGGCGCGAGCGGATCAGGGCCCCGTCGGCCCCGCTCAGGCCCAGGGCGTTGCACCCAAAAGTTTGCAGCTTGCTGACAATGGTTTTGTTGACCAATCCGGCGTAGACCATCGTCACCACCTGCAGGGTGTCGGCGTCGGTCACGCGGCGGCCGTCGATCATCCGGGCCTCGATGCCCAGGGCCTTGGAGATGTGCGTGGCGATCTTCCCGCCCCCGTGGACCAGGATCTTGGGGCCACTCAAAGATGCGAAAGCCCGGAGAAAGCTCTCGAGCTTCTCCGGGTTATCGACAACGTTTCCTCCGATTTTTACAACGGTCAGCATACGTTTAGCTATTATTAATGTTAATAACTCGGGCCGAAAAAGCAGTTATCAACATACCTCTGTTAATACTTTTTTAAGCGAAGCCAGGAACCGGTCGGCATGCTCGCGGGTAATGTTCAGCGCGGGCAAAATTCTAAAAGTGTTCTTGTCGCCGGACGAGGCGATCATGGTGTGCTCGCCGTAGACCATCTTCTTGCGCAGTTCGGCCGTGTCGAAGGGCATTTCGATGCCGATCATCAGGCCCCTGCCCCGCACCTCTTTGATGCCAGGCAGTTTTTTGAGCTCGCCGATCAGGTAGTCGCCCATCTTCTGTGCGTTGTCCATCAGGTTTTCCCGGAGCATCACGTCGGCCACGGCGATGGCGGCGGCGCAGGCCAGGTGGTTGCCCCCGAAGGTGGTCCCCAGCATCCCGAAGCGGGGACGGAGGTGGGGGGCGATGGAGATGGCCCCGATGGGGAAGCCGTTAGCGAGGCCCTTGGCCATGGTGTAGATGTCGGCCTGGACTCCGGCCCAGTCCTGCGAATAGTAGATGCCCGTGCGTCCGCAGCCGCACTGCACGGCGTCGGCAATGTAGACCGCGCCGTACTGGTCGCAGAGCGAGCGGATCTTCCGCAGGAAAGATTGTTCGGCGACGCGGATGCCGCCCACGCCCTGGATCCCTTCGAGGACCACGGCGCAGATTTCATTGCCTTTGAAGGCCTCTTCGAGGGCCTGCTCGTCGTTCAGCGGGATGAAGATCACGTTGTCGGTCTCGTTGACCGGGGCCACGATGGCCGGGTTGTCGGTGGCCGCCACGGCCAGGGAGGTCCGTCCGTGGAAGGAGCCTTTCATGGCGATGATCTTCTTGCGGCCGGTGTGGAATGAAGCCAGCTTGAAGGCGTTCTCGTTGGCCTCGGCCCCCGAGTTGCACAGGAAGAGCTGGTAGTCGGTCTTGCCCGAGAGGCGGCCCAGCTTTTCGGCGAGCTCCTGCTGTTGGTCGTTGATGACGGAGTTGGAGTAGAAGCCGATGTTTTTCAACTGGTGAATCACCTTTTCCACGTAGTGGGGGTGGGTGTGGCCGATCGAAATGACGGCGTGGCCGCCGTACATATCCAAATATTGGGTCCCCTCCTTGTCCCACATGTACGAGCCTTCGGCCCGCACGATGTCGATATCATACAGGGGATATACATCAAACATTTTCATGGTTGTCCTTGTTTAGAAAGTGGTGCCGGAGATTCCGGCGAAAATCAAAATGCGAGCGCTTTGAGTTTTAATCCCATGGTCTCTTCGAGGCCGAACATGAGGTTCATATTCTGCACAGCCTGGCCCGAAGCCCCCTTCAAGAGGTTGTCGATCACACTCATCACCAGCAGCTTGCCGCCGTGCTTTTCGAGCGACAGCAGGCATTTGTTGGTGTTGACGACCTGCTTGAGGTGGACGTTCCGGTCGCTGACGTGGGTGAAGGCCGCATCCCGGTAGTACTCCTTATAGATAGAGGTGGCCTCCTCGATCGTCCCTTCGAAGTCGAGGTAGATCGACGCGATGATCCCCCGGGGGAAATCGCCCCGGTAGGGGATGAAGTTCAGCTCCCCGCCGAAAGAGGGCATCAGTGAGCGCAGGCTCTGCCCGATCTCGCCCAGGTGCTGGTGCTCGAAGGCCTTGTATACCGAGAGGTTGTTCGCCCGCCAGCTGAAGTGCGAAGTCGTGGCCAGCTTCTGCCCCGCCCCGGTCGAGCCGGTCGTGGCCGAAATGTGCACGTCCCCTTTCAACAAGCCCTGCGCGGCCAGGGGCAGGAGGCCCAACTGGAGGCAGGTGGCGAAGCATCCGGGATTGGCGATGTTGGTGGCAGTACGGATCTGCTCGCGGCTCATCTCGGGCAGTCCGTACACAAATCGTCGTCGCCCCAGGGTGCTCGTGGCCTCGAGCCGGAAGTCCTGGCTCAGGTCGATGAGTTTTACTTCCTCGGGGATCAGGTTCGCTTCGAGGAACTTGCGGGCATCGCCGTGGCCTACGCACAGGAACAAGACGTCCACGTCGGTGCGCAGAGTGTCCGTGAAGCGCATCTCCGTATCGCCCAACAGGTCGGAGTGCACATCGCTCAGGAGGTTGCCCCCGTTGGAGTTGCTGTGCACGAAAACCAGGTCCACGCCCGGATGGTTGACCAGAATCCGGATGGCCTCGCCCCCGGTATACCCGGCACCTCCGATGATGCCTGCACGAACTTTGCCCATGACTTTACCCTATTACTTACAGTTCTTCGTTGACTTTATACCAGATCTTGTTCTGGTTGCCGAAAATCTTTCCAAAACCCTTGACGTCGTCGCTCGTCCAGTCGCTCATCGTTTCGCCGTAGGCGCCGAACTTGTTGCTCATCAGGTCGTGCTGGCTCTCGATGCCCACCGTCACGAAGCGGTAGGGGTGCAGCTCCACGAAGACGTCGCCGCTGACCGTGCGCTGGCTGCTTTCGAGCATGGCCTCCATGTCGCGCATCACGGGATCGTAGTACTGCCCTTCGTGCAGGTAGTTGCCGTAGAAGGCCGAGATCTGGTCCTTCCAGAAGAGCTGCCACTTGGTGAGGGTGTGTTTTTCGAGCATGTGGTGCGCCTTGATGATGATCAGCGGGGCGGCGGCTTCGAAGCCCACCCGGCCCTTGATGCCGATGATCGTGTCGCCCACGTGCATGTCGCGGCCGATGGCATAAGGCGCCGCCACGGCCTGCAGGGCCTGGATGGCGGCGATGCGGTCGTCGTAGCGTTGGCCGTCGAGGGCCACCAGCTCGCCTTTCTCGAAGGTGAGGGTCACGCGGCGGGGGGTGGTTTCCTTGAGCTGCGAGGGATAGGCTTCCTCGGGCAGGGTCTGCGAGGAGGTGAGCGTCTCTTTGCCGCCCACGGAAGTTCCCCAGAGGCCCTGGTTGATCGAGTACTCGGCCTTCTTGAAGTCGAAGTCCACCCCGTTCTCGCGCAGGTAGGCGATCTCCTCCTCGCGGCTGAGGCGCTTCTCGCGGATCAGGGCCAGGACCTCGATCTCGGGGGCGATGATATTGAATACCATGTCGAAGCGCACCTGGTCGTTGCCGGCCCCCGTGCTGCCGTGACAGAGGTAATCGGCCCCGATGCTCTTAGCGTAGCGGGCGATGGCCGTGGCCTGGGACATCCGCTCGGAGCTCACCGAGATGGGATAAGTGGCGTTCTTGAGGACGTTGCCGAAGATCATGTACTTGATGGCCGTCTGGTAATACTCTTGCGTAATATCCAGGGCCACATAGCTTTTCACGCCCAGGCCATAGGCCCGCTGTTCGATCTTGCTGAGTTCCTCGTCCGAGAAACCGCCGGTGTTGGCCAAGGCGGCGTGTACTTCGAGGCCCATTTCCTTGGCCAGGTAAATCGCGCAATAGGAGGTGTCCAAACCGCCGCTGAATGCCAATACTACTTTCTTCATGACTGTATCTTTATGATTTATTTCTTTTCTTTAAAATTCCGGATCGCTTCGGGCTCCTCGACCTTGATGGTGTCGTGGGCCGGATCGAACAACATGGCCGTGCAGAGGCAGTTGCGGCGCTGTTTGCTCAGCAGAATCGGGTAGTTGACGCAGCTTTCGCAGCCCTTCCAGAACTGTTCGTCGTCGGTCAGTTCGGAATAAGTTACGGGACTGTAGCCCAGCTCGTTGTTGATCTTCATCACCGCCAGGCCCGTGGTCAGCCCGAAGAGCTTGGAGCCCTTGAACTTCTTGAGGGAGAGGAAAAACGTCATGGTCTTGATCGCCTTGGCCAGCCCCAGCTTGCGGTAGGGCGGGTTGATGATCAGGCCCGAATTGGCGACGTAGTTGCCGTGGCCCCAGGTTTCGATGTAGCTGAAGCCGGCCCAGGTGCCGTCTTTATGGAAAGCGATGACCGCCTTGCCGTCCCGCATTTTGCCTCCCACGTACTCGGCCGTGCGGCGGGCGATGCCCGTTCCTCGGGCTTTGGCCGACTCGGCCATCTCATCACAAATCGCCTGGGCAAAGGGAATATGCTCCTCGGTGGCCACCATGACCTTGAAATCTTCGATGCTCATTTCTTTATACTGAATGCGTACTCAAATTAATGTAACGGTACAACCCGCAAAATTATTAAAAAAGATTAAGAATTGCCCGCATTCCCCGAGAATAATTTCAACCGTCCGCTTTTTCAAGCAGCCTCTTTATCTTATATTTTTTATCCTCCGAACAAAATGCAGCAGAAAAAGAAACCTTTCCCGCTATCAATCAGACTTTGATATTCATTAAATTATTTGATTATTAAAATAATATTACATACATTACTATTGACATTGAAGCCTTTATATTAACCCTACAAAATTCAGAGCCATGAAAACAAAACTACTGAATGGCGCTCTATTTTTGGCGTTTGTGGCGGCTTTGACAGGGTGTTACAAAGACTCCCTGCGAGAGCCCTACTCCGGAAAATCTCCGGAAAGTTTCACACTGAAGGAGGCTAAAGCATTCATTGACAAAAACGGTCCCGTCGTGGCGCCCGGACAGGGCGCGACCAAAGCGGGCCATTCGCTCTACGTGACCTGGTCCCGGGCCGAGTTTACAATACAAGATAGCATAATAATCTGGTACGTTCCCCTGCAACAAAACTTACTGGGCGTCCCCCTGAAAAGCTCGGTTTGCTCCTGTGAAGAGGGAGCATGCGATTGTAGTACGTGCGCCTGCGAACATGGCGGGGAAGAGGGCTGCGGACACCTGAATGCTTCCGAAGAACCGGTCGCCAGCTCGTTCAGCACCCTGTTCCTGCGCAAAGACCTGCGAGAGGGCTCGGTGGTGGCCTATGTGCAGACCAACGAGGCTTCTCCCGACGGCGTTCGCTATGCCTACTACTCGGCCTTGTCCGGGCAGGTGTTCAACAGCAGTTTGGCCTTCGACGGGACCGCCAACCTGATCGGGGAGACGAGAGCCGCTAGAGATTCCGTCTTCTGCTATTTCTGCAACACCTACGATAATTGCACCAAATGCCATAACTGCCTAAGACCTTTCACCTTTTGTGTCTGTTATGGACAGGGGAATGGTGGTTATTGTGAATTTTGCCAAACGACCCCCTGTACACGCTGTCATTATTGCCTGAAACAATTAGCTTATTGCGATTGCGGTATCGAGCCTGGAACTCCAGGGATATTGTGTCCCTTGTGTGGCGCTTACGGCGATCCTCGTTGCCTCACCCCGGCAGACCAATGCGTCGGGATGAGGTGTAATCTGTGTAACAAACTATTTTCTGTTCCCTGGCTGTGGAATGTTGCATACCATTACCGTGAACACTGCCGGGCCGAAGGCTTCTGCATGTGTGCAAACTGTCCCCGTTGCGGCATGCATCCCTCCCAATGCGCATGCTGCCCGACCTGCCAGCACTACCCCTGCATCTGCATGGGGGATGACTCGACAAGATAAACGCCTGGCACGTACCAAGAAAATGCCGGATGCAGTTGCATCCGGCATTTTCTTGGTACGGAAATTGATATTCATTTAACAACCACCAACACCTTATTATACCATGAACTCACTGTTATTATTCATCAATATGCTATTAGTCATGACACACACACAGCCTCAACTCCCCTACGCGATGGACGCACTGGCTCCCTACATGAGCCAGGAAACCTTGGAATACCACTACGGCAAGCACCTCAAGGCCTACGTGGACAACGTCAACAAGATGATTCCGAACACCGTCTTTGAAAACGCCACGCTCGACGAGATCGTGATGAAAGCCGAAGGACCGCTGTTCAACAACGCCGCCCAGGTCTGGAACCACAACCTCTTTTTCCTGAGTTTTTCGCCCAAGGCCAAGGAAGCCCCCGAAGGGGCTCTGCTGGAGGCCATCAACCGTGACTTCGGATCGCTGGACGCCTTCAAGGAACAGTTTGAAAAAGCGGCCGTAGCCCTCTTCGGCTCAGGCTGGACCTGGCTGGCCGTGGGCGCGGACGGCAAACTCCAGATCATCTCGGAGTCCAATGCGGGCAACCCCCTGCGCAAGGGCCTCAAAACCCTGATGGGGGTGGATGTGTGGGAACACTCCTACTACATCGACTACCGCAACCGCCGGGCCGACTACCTGAAAGCGTTCTGGAAGATCCTCGACTGGAAAACCGTCGAAGACCGCTACACAGCCAAGTAAGGTGAAGGCGGAAAGGCCTGGGAACGCGAACGGGAACCTGTTATGGGTTCCCGTTTGTTTTTAAATCGCCTATCCGATTCCGAAAAAGTTATGATATTTTCGGAATGTAATCCGAAAATGTTTCTCTTTTACAACTACAGAGGTTCGACGTGGATGCAGATATAGATCGGCTCGCCGAATTCTTCCCTCAGGCGGCGTTCGATCTCCCGGGTAATCTCGTGGGCCTGGGTCACCGGCATCGAAGCCTCCACCCGGACATGCACATCGACCGCGCAGCCGTGCCCGAGGCCCCGGGTACGCAGGCGGTGGGTCCCCGAAATGCCCGGCACGGCGGAAACGATCTCCAGGATCCGGCGCTCCTGTCCGGGCGGCAGGGATTTTTCGAGCAGTTCGTTGACGGCCGGCAGCAGCAACTCCACGGCCACCTTCATGATAAAGACGCTCACCACCACGGCGGCCAGCGGGTCCAGCACGTTCCAGCGGTCACCCAGAGAGATGGCGCCCCCGATGCCCAGGGCCGTCCCGATGGAGGAGAAGGCATCCGAGCGGTGGTGCCAGGCGTTGGCGACGACGCTCTTGCTCTTCTCGCGCCGGCCCACCCGCAGGGTATAATGGTACAGGCATTCCTTGGAGAGGATCGACACGATGGCCGCCACCAGGGCGATCATCCCGGGGTCCCCGATCCGCTCGCCCCGGAAGAGCACGCCGACGATCCGGTCTCCCCCGTTCCACAGCAGCTGGGCCCCCACCCCGAACAGCACCAGCCCGATGATGGCCGTGGCCAGGGTCTCGTACTTGCCGTGGCCGTATTTGTGGGTATCGTCCTGGGGCTTGGAGGAGATGCGGATAAAGACCAGCACCACCAGGTCGGTGGCGAAGTCCGAGAGGGAATGGACGGCGTCGGCGATCATGGCGGCGCTGTGCCCCAGGATCCCCGCCGCAAACTTGAAGACCAACAAGGCGAAGTTGACCAGCGACCCCAGCAGGGTCACCCGGGTAATCGCCCGTTTTCGCCGGTTAAGTTCTTGCATATGCTGTAAAGATACAATAAATTGTTTTTCGGGAATAATTTCACGGCGTTTTTGGCGGTTTGCCGGAAGAAAATTACTTTCGAAAAAAATCCGCCGTGAAAACACTCCTCCTTTCGATGGCCTGCCTGCTGGCGGCACATTCGCTCCGGGCCGCCCCGGGAGAGCCCGCCTACGACCGCCAGATGCTGCCCGCCCCGGACTCGGTGCTGCAACCCGAAGGGCTGCCCTACCGGCTGACCCTGCTTCCCTCGACGCGCGAGACGATCCTGCGGGACGACGCTCAGAGGGGCGACCTGGCCCTGGGATTTTTCAATGTATTGCACCGGGAGAAGCTGGAGCAGATGTGGTACTTCGTCTGCACCGACTGGGATGTTTTTTCGGAGAAGCGGGGATTCAACCCCCGGTCCCTTTCGATCCGGTACGCCTGGTCGGCGGACGGAGGTGCCACCTGGAACCGGACGATCCCGGGCCGGGCGGGAAACGATCTTTTCGAGCCGGAGGTGGGCGTGACCGAGCATTGCGTATTCTACGACCCGGTGGCCGGAGAGTACCGCATGATCTATTCGCGGCAGATGGGGCCCCGCAAATGGGCGACCTTCCTGGCCCGGTCGGCGGACGGCGTTTCCTGGGAAAATTTCAAGCAGGTGTTCGAATCCTCCTACGACACCCAGTACGGAGTGGTCCAGGCCGACGGGCGGTATTACCTGTTTATGCGGGACTGGATCCTGGACCACACGATCCGGGTGATGGGACTGGCCGTGATCACCCCCGAGGGGGAGACCATCGCCCCACCCCGTCCGATCGCCACCTCGACGTGCGGGGAGTTCCGCCACATCTACAACAACGCCGTCACGAGGCTCGAGGGCGGGGAATTGCTTTTCTTCCCGACGTTCTACAATCCCGAAAGCCAACTATCGGTGCTCAGCTTCGCCTGGGGCGCGCTGCCCGATCAGGTACACCTCTCTTATATAGACCTGACGAGTTTCCTGCTGATGGACGGGGTCCAACACGGGCAATGGATCTGCGCCGCCCCGGGACTGGTGCCCGTAGCTGGCGAAAAGGATCGGTACTGGCTCTACTACGAACTGGTCAACGCTTCTCATGATAACACCGAAAAGTCGGGGGTGAAAACCTCCTACCACCGGATCAAGCTGATCGTAGAGCCTCTGAAATAGCCGCTTTAGGAATGCAACATCCCCACAACCGGGCATAGTGCTGTGCATAGCGTGCGTCGGGTTGGCTTATCGCGTGATATGCGCAGCGCCCTATTTTTTCGGAGTCAGTTTGATATCTACGATGACCGGATTGTGGTCGCTCCATCCGGGCTGCTCGCTCTGGTAGTCGAGTGTTTCGAAGTCTTTCGAATGGAAAAGGTAGTCTATCCGGAGCAACCCCCTCAACTCCCGGTAGGTATTGACCATGCCTCGCCCCTTGTTCTGAAAAGCGTCCTGCAACGGGCCCCGCATCCGGCGGTAGGTGTAGGACATGGGGGTGTCGTTGAAGTCGCCGCAGACGATCACCCGGGGGCGGCCGTCGTGGATCAGCCCGGCGAGGGAATCGGCCTGGAGGGCCCGTTTTTGAAAATTGCGGCCCAGTTTGCGGGCTATGCCCAGGGCTTTGTCTTCGCGCAGGCTGTCCTGCATGGGTTCCGAGCGCAGGAAATCGCGGTCTTCCTCGTTGACCTGGGTCGTTTGGAGATGGCAGTTGAAGACCCGGACGGTGTCGCGGCCCACCAGCAGGTCGGCCCACATGGCCGAGTTGGTCGATTCGGGGAAGGTCAGGCTCCCTTTGGCCAGGATGCGGTAGCGGCTGTAGATGGCCAGGCCCCAATTCGGGAAGACGTAGGCCACGGCTTTGTAGCGCAGCGGCTCTAGGATCTGATCCAGGCTCTCCTCGGTGTGGACGTGGTTCACCTCGTACTCCTGGAAACAGATGATGTCGGGCTTCTCCCCGGCGATGTAGCGGGCCGTCTCGGTCATCCGGCTGACGTACTTGCCGTCCGTTTTCCCCCAGAATCCGCCGACGTTGTAGCTGAGCACGCGGACCGAGCCCTCGGGTTTCTGCTGCGGATCCTCGGAGCGGTAAACGTGCTTGATCTGGGGCCGGAAGTACTTGCCCACGTGGCCCGCCCCCAGCAGCAGCAGGGCCATCGGCAGGAAAACCACCCAGCGCCAGCGAACGGCCCAGTAGAGCATCAGCAGCAGGTTGGCCAGGTAGAGAAAGGGGGCCACCAAACCCAGGAAGGCGAACCAGAGGTGGTCGTTGGGATCGACGTGCGGGGCGATGTAGGCCAGTAGCAGGGCCGAGCCGCACAGCAGCGTGACCAGGAAGATCAACCCGTCGAGCAGTTTCAGCAAAAAAGAAGAATCCCGTTTGACCATTGCGCTAGTAGTAGATTTTTCCGCTCTTTTTCCAGTAGCGCAACAGGAAGAAGCCGAAGAGCATCCCTCCCACGTGGGCGAAGTGGGCCACCCCGGCCTGGGTGCCGGAGACACCCATGTACAGTTCCAGCAAGCCGTATCCGATCACGAACCACTTGGCTTTCATGGGGATGGGCGGGAAGAGCAGCATGATGATGTTGTTGGGGTGCATCATCCCGAAGGCCAGCAGGACCCCGAAGACGGCGCCCGAAGCCCCGATGGTGACCACGTTCATGCGGCCCTCGATCATCTGCTGTCCGTAAGGAGTCATCGCCAGTTCGCCCAGCTTTTCTTTCAGGTGGGCGACCTCGAGCCAGGTGACCCCCATCTGCAACAGGGCGGCCCCGATGCCGGTGATGAAGTAATAGGTCAGAAAGCGCTTGGAGCCCAGGTCGTACTCCAGCGAGCGGCCGAACATCCACAGGGCGAACATGTTGGTGAGCAGGTGGGTGAAGTTGCCGTGCAGGAACATGTGGGTGACCACCTGGTAGAGGCGGAAGTGCTCGCTGCCCCAGTAGTAGAGGCCCAGTTTTTCGATCAGCATATTCCCGATGCCGTTGGGCAGGATCGCCTCGGCCATAAAAAAGAGGGCGTTGATGATCAAGAGGTTTTTGACCACGGGCGGGGTCGTGAAGGCGCTATTCATGCGTGTATTCATTCGGTGTAAGTATTGTCGGGCCTCCCCTTAACGGAAGCGTTGTTTCAATTCATCGGGGGTCACCCACACCAGGATGGGCAGCCCCTGGGGGGTGTAATTCTGATCTTCGCAGGCGAGCAGCTCCCCGAGCAGGGCCTCGGCCGCCTCGTCGGCCATCCGGGGCCCGGCGGCCGTTCCCCGGCGGGCCATCAGGGCGGCCATCGCGCGGAGGCGTTCCTGGCGGGCTTGCCCGGCCGATTCCTGGAGGGTTTCGAGCAGTTCGTGCAGCGTCTGAGCGAGCAGGCCCACGGAGAGTTCGGGCGGCAAGCCGGTAAGTTCGACGCTCCCGGCATCCGGGCAATGGTATTCGAAGCCCAGGGCGGCCAACTCCTCCGGGAAATTGTTCAGCAGCAGCATCTGTTCGGGCGAGAGCTCCACCCGTTCGGGGAAGAGCAACTGCTGGCTGACGGCGGCGTTGTTGCCCAGCAGGGCCAGGTAGCGTTCGTAGAGCACCCGTTCGCGGGCCCGGGGCAGGTGGATCATCACCAGGTTGTCGCCCAGGGCGCTCACGGCGTAGCGGTCACTCAGGCGGAGCAGACCCCGGAAGCGGGTGCCGCTTTCGATCTCCAGCAGGCCCTGAGCGAGCTCGGGCTCGCCTTCGATAAATTCGATTAGCGAACGGTCGAAGGAATCCTCCCCGCCGCGGGCCTCCGAAGCGGGAAAGCCGAAGGCCGAATCCCGCTCGTAAAGTTGCTCCTCCCAGGCCGAGGCGGCAGGCCTCTCCGGCGCGCGCCCCGCAGGCGAAGCGTTCTCCCCGACGAAGGGGTTGAAGGCGGGGTTGAAGCCCGTGTCGGGCACCTTATAGGTGGTCTTCTCCTGGTAGACCGGAATCTCCAGCGAGGGGTCCATCTCGAAGTCCATCAGCGGCACCACCCCCAGCTTGCCCAGCGACTCGCGCACGGCGGCGTTGAGGATCTGCCAGAGGGCCTGGTCGTCGTCGAACTTGATCTCGGTCTTCGAGGGGTGGACGTTGACGTCTATGCGCTCGGGGTCGATGGTCAGGTAGAGAAAATAGGGCGGCTGGGTGTCCGCGGGGATCAGTTTTTCGTAAGCCTTCAACACCGCCTTGTGGAAATAAGGCGAGCGGAAGTAGCGGCCGTTGACGAAAAAATACTGCTCCCGGCCGCTCTTTTTGGCCACCGAGGGGTGGCCCGTGAAGCCTTCGATGCGCACGATGGAGGTATCCACCGAGACCTCCAGCAGGTTGTTGGCCAGGGGCTTGCCGTGCACCCCGGCGATGCGCTGGCGCAGGTTGCCCGCCGGGAGGTTGTAGAGCGGGTTGTCGTTGGTGTGCAGCGTGAAGGCGACGTGCGGGTTGCAGAGCACCACGCGCTGGAACTCGGAGACCACGTGCCGGGCCTCCACGTGGGGCTCCTTGAGGAAGCGTCGGCGGGCCGGGACGTTGTAGAAGAGGTTCTTGACCAGCAATTGCGTGCCCCGGGGCGCCTGCACCGGGACCTGCTCGGTGAAATGCCCTCCCTGGATCAGCACTTTCGTGCCCAGTTCCCGGCCCTCGGAACGGGTGCGCAGCTCGGTCTCGGAGACCGAGGCGATCGAAGGCAGGGCTTCGCCCCGGAAGCCGAAAGAAGAAAGATGATAAAGGTCTTCAGCGGTCTTGATCTTGGAGGTGGCGTGGCGTTCGAAGGCCAGCCGGGCGTCGGATTCGCTCATCCCGCAGCCGTCGTCGATGACCTGGATGAGGCTGCGCCCGCCCTCCTTGACGTGCACGCCCACCGAGGTACTTCCGGCGTCCACGGCGTTCTCCATCAACTCCTTGACCACCGAGGCGGGCCGTCCGACCACCTCCCCGGCGGCAATTTGGTTGGCCACGCCATCGGATAAGACTCTGATTTTATCCATGCGTTGCGCCTACGAAAACATATACCAGGCGATCAGCCCGAGGATGGCGAACAGGATAACCAGGCGCATCAGGCCCGAGCGGTTCTTTTTCTGCCGCTGGCGTTCGGCCATGATCCCGCGGCGGAAACGCATATCCTGGACATACTGTCCGGGGTGGTACTCCTTGGAATCTTCGTCGACGGTCTGGTCGCCGAAGAGTTCGCGCTTGCGGGCTTCCCAGGCTTCCTTGTCGGGATCGTAGTGGCGGGGCTTGTATTCAAACTGGCGCGGCTTGCGCGTTTTGAACGGAGAGGCGAGCAGGGCACACATGATAGTCTACGTTTAGTCTACAAAGATAGTAACAACTTTCGGAATCTTTCCACTCCCCGCCGGAAATTCCCCGTCCGCACCGGGGACCTCAACCGACAGGGGGAGAACCGTTACCGGATCTCCCCCTGCCTGTTTTTCAGGATGGCATTACTGCCTCGGATGCAAGTACCAGTCCTTCTGGAGGGTACCCTGGGAATTGGCCCAGCCCGCAAAATCGGGGTACTGGACATCGATGCGCACTTTTTCGTAGGGGATCGGGAAATCGACCGGGAGCTGAATGCCCCAGGGAAATTTGGCTTCCGAGACGTAGTAGAGCCCGGCCTCCGGCCGCGAACGGTCGTCCGCAGTGCCGAACAGGCTGCGGTCGGCCAGGTCCGTGGGCTCGTAGTTGGGCAGGTGCACCTCGATACCCCGCTGGCGGGGAGCCGAGGGTTGGCCGGAAATCCCGCCGCTCATGATCACCGCGAAGGGATTGTAGGGAGCGATGATATCCCGGGTGATCGGCAGGGGAGCGGTGAATTCGGTGGTCACCGTGAAAACCGGGTAGCCGTTGGGGGCGTAATCGGTCTGGTCGTTGGGCGTTTTATTCTTCACCCCGTAGCGGTTCAGGATGCCCTGGATGTTCTGGCATACGATCACCACGGCTTTGCTCTGATTGGCCTCGAGCCCTTTGGCATCGAAACTGAAGGTCGACAGGTCGCTCTCGAGGGCGTCGGAGACGATGCTCAGGGATTTGACCTGAGCGGGGGTGATGCCCATCTGGAAGCCGAATCCGCTGTAGCGGCCCGAGAAGGTCGATGCCTTCAGGGTGAATCGGTTGACGATCTTGGTCGCCTGATTGCTCGAATTCATGTAGTAGGTGGAGGCGTATTCGATCATGTTGTCGTTCATGTCGTAGTCGCCATACGTGGGCCACATGTCCTCGAAGGAGAGGGTCCCGAGATAATCGAATTCGTAGAGGGTCGGTTCGGGATCCTCGGTCTCGACGACATCGTTGTCATCGATGGCCGTGCGCGGATCGGAGGTCACGAAAACGATCGCGTCGTTGAAATCCTTGTCCTGGTTGTAATACCAGTGGCTGGCCCACAGGTCCTCGAAACCGATGATGAAACGGTCGTTGCCGGGGTCCTTCAGCAGCACGGAGTGTTGTTTCTGGCCCACGGGCTCGGAGGTGTTCAACTCGGGAATGGAGTAGAAGATGCGTTCGCCGGAATTGACCGCGCCGCTGCCGTCCGGGGTGGGGTTGCCACTCTTGCCGTAGCCGTTGGTGATGATGAAGAAGCCGATGGAGGTCCCGGCCGGGAAGTCCTCTTCGAACTGCTCTGTGGCGGGATTCCAATACTTCAGGGTCACCCGGCTGCCCCGGGGCAGGGTCCCTTTCTCGGTCAGGCTGGGAAAGACGATCGTCCGGTCGGTGATCTGGCCGGGGGAGGTGGGTTTCTGTCCGGTGGGGTACGTGAAGTAGCCCAGGGAGTTGTTGTAACCGGCCTTCCCGGAAACGAACACCAGTTCGACACCGGCCGTCTCTTTGATGTGCAGGTTGGTTTCGTAGCGGTCATCGAGCAACTGCACGTTGACCCGCCCGTCGGGCAGGTTGGCGTCGACGAGCGAAAGGAAAGGCCCGGTCAGGGAATAGGCGGGCAGGTCGAGGTAGTCGGGAATTCCGTTGATGTTCCAGTTGCCGAGGGTTTTGAAGCCGGCCGGTACGCCGTTGTAATCGTATCCATCGGCACGGGTCTGGGCGACACCGGCCCGGGAAACGGCCACCTGGGCCGTGCGGGCGTCGACGGAGATGCTCGTGCCGCTGACGGGAGCGCTCAGCAACAGGGGGGCGTCCACCCCGGCGCAATAGATGTAGATCGTCTCGACATAGGTGGGCAACACGAGGCCCTGGCCCGAAAAGCTGCCGCCCACGGTCATGGCTTTGAAAACCGGACTGAGGTCGGGGTTGAGCGCCGTGTAGCCGTCCTGCGTAGTCATGGGATATTGGGTGTAGACCGAGAACAGGGCATCATACCCTTGCGGGAAATCATAATTGACACTCAAGGTGATGTCCGTCGAGGTGACAAAATCGAAGGTCTCGGCCGGGTCCAGCTCTTTAGGCCCTTCGTAAGGGTTTTTCACACAGCCGGTAAACAACAGTCCGGCGACCAGGGAGTAAAGCGTTACACATACCAATCTGCACATAATCTGATTCACTTTTTAATTTTATTAATGTTATTTTACTGAATAACTTGATATATCGAAATTTATGGGACAAAGGTATGAATTTATTTCGATGAAAAAATTTCGAATTTAGAGGAAATTAAACTTCAACACCCTGTTTCCATTCTATTTACACTCTTTTTTCGTACATTTTTGCATTTAGCGAACATAAGCATCGTAACAGACTCCCGCCGGATCGCAGCGCCAGGACATTGCATCGCTTTCCGGGAAGGGCTTTTCCAAGAGAGTGCGGTTTGCGGTTTGCATTTCCGGGCGATTATCGCTAAAATTGTGGAAATATTCCGCTCGATGAAACGCATTTTCTGGACCTTATTTTTCTCGTTGGGGCTTTTCTCCGCGACCCATGCCGGAGAAGTCGTCAAAGCCCTTTCACCCGACGGCAACCTGGTGATGAGCCTCTCTCTGAACGAGGGGGCGCCCCGCTACACGCTCGCTTACAAAGGCACCCCCGTGGTGCTGGAATCGGCCCTGGGCATCAACGGGCGGGGCAACTGGAGCGACTCCCTCGTCTTCGAGGGCTGCCAAAGCGGCTCCCACGACCAGGCCTGGAAGCCCGTCTACGGCGAGCGCAGCGAGATTCCCGACCGCTACAACAGCTACCTGGCGACTTTCAAGCGGGAGCGGGACGGCCGTCCCATCGAACTCGAAATCCGCGCCTACGACGAGGGCGTAGCCCTGCGCTACCGCTTCCCCGAGGAGGGCGGTTACCTGCACATCGACCGCGAGTACACCGAGTACACCCTGCCCGAGGGGACCTGGGCCTACCACACCCCCTTGGCGCAGACCGAATACACGCGCCTGCCCCTGAAAGACTGGCCCACCGAGGCCGAGCGGCCGCTGCTGCTGGAGCTCCCCAGCGGGCTGTACCTCTGCCTGATGGAGGCCGCCGTGGTGGATTACGTCCGCACGAAATTCGTCCTCTCGCCCGATAAGGCGAACACCATCGCCAGCGCGATGTACAGCTGCGTGGACGAGATCGCCCCCTACCAGACCCCCTGGCGGGTGATGATGGTGGCCCAGAAGCCGGGCCAACTGCTCGAAAACAACTACCTGCTGCTGAACCTCAACCCGCCCTGCGCCATCGAGAATCCCTGGTGGGTGCGCCCCGGCAAGGTGATGCGCGAGGTGACCCTCTCGCAGCAGGGGGCCAGGGACCTGGTGGATTTCGCCGTCAAGCGCAATTTGCAGTACGTGCACTTCGACGCGGGCTGGTACGGACACGAATACCACAAGAGTTCGGATGCCTCGGCCGTATCGGTCGATCCGCTGCGCAACCCGGACAGCGACCTGGACCTGCCCGAAGTCGTCCGCTACGCCAACGACCGGGGCATCGGGGTGTGGCTCTACGTCAACCAGCGGGCCCTGTACGCCCAGTTGGACACCCTGCTGCCGCTCTACCACAGCTGGGGCATCAAGGGGATCAAGTTCGGCTTCGTGCAGGTGGGCTCCCAGATGTGGACGCACTGGATGCACGAGGCGGTGAAAAAATGCGCCCAGTATCAACTTCTGGTGGACATCCACGACGAATACCGCCCCACGGGCTTCTCGCGCACCTACCCCAACCTGCTCACCCAGGAGGGCATCCGGGGCAACGAGGAGATGCCCGACGCGCGCAACAACCTCATCCTGCCCTTCACCCGCTTCGTGGCCGGGGCGGCCGACTACACCATCAGCTACTACTTCCGGCAGTTCGACCATTACGACCCGCAGCACCTGGATAAGGCCCCGCTGATCAAACGCGAGTTGCACACCACCTCGGCCCACCAGCTGGCCATCGCCGTGGTCTACTACAGTCCGCTGCAATACCTCTACTGGTACGACCGCCCCTCGGATTCGGCCGACGAGCCCGAGTTGGAGTTTTTTGATCACGTGCCCACCGTCTGGGACGACACCAAGGTTCTGCAAGGTGAGATCGAGAAGTACATCACCGTGGCCCGCCGCAGCGGCAAGGACTGGTTCGTCGGGACGATGAACGGCCTCGAACGCCGCGAACTCTCCGTGGCCCTCGACTTCCTGCCCGCCGGCAAACGCTTCCGGGCGCACATCTACCGGGACGGGACGCTGAAGACGCCCACCCGCACGAAGGTGGTGGTCGAGACCCGGGAGGTGGATTCGCGCACGGTGCTGCGCACTCTCCTGGCCCCTTCTGGAGGCGAGGCTATTTGGCTGGAAACCCTTGAATAATATAACCTAAGGAAGCGCGATGAAAAACAAGTTTCTGACCTACGTATCGATATTTCTCGCTTCGTTCGTTCTGTTCTTCCTCGTAGCACCATTGCGCGGAGGCTACATTAGATTTCTGGGGTTGAGCAGCTTTCCGATGAGCATGCTCGCCTATGCGATCCTCTACTTTTGTCTTACGGCACTCATCCTCCACAAACGCGGCCAATCCTTAAAACCTTGGGTCGTCGTCCTGCTGCTGATCGCCGGAACATCCGTGATGGATATCTACATGAGATTCATCCGTCCGGGCGGATTTGAGCGCACCCTGGTATCCCTGCCCGATTTTGCCATCCGGATGCTGGCGATCCTCTCGGGGTGGGGATACCACTGCCTGCGCGGCCGGGCTGGAAAAATCACTCTGGCCTCAGTCTTTTTATTGTTCGCCCTGTGGTCATCCTACTTCGGATACAGACAATGGTTGAATTTTTTGAATTTCGGCAGCGCGTCCGGAAAGATCGAGCTGGCGCTCGATACGCCGCCTGTCTTTCTCGATGGCAACGGCGATACGGTCGCGTTGTCCCGCTTTCAGGGTCAATATGTCGTCTTGGATTTCTGGAACTCGACCTGCGGATATTGCATACAACAATTCCCCATTTTCCAGCAATTCTGTGACGACCTGGAGGATCAGGACAAGGCAGTCGTCTTTTCGGTGCATTGCCGCCTCGACAAACAGGGTGAAACATACGCCACAGGAGAAAGCATCCTGCGGGAAAAAGGCTACTCATTCCCGGCTCTTTCGGCCGGTATCGTCGATCCGATGCTGAAGACCCTGGGGGTAAAAGCATTCCCGACCGTGCTGATCTTCGACCCGGCGGGTAAACTGATCTTCCGGGGCCGTCTCGAAGATGCCCGGTCGTATCTGGAGCTTCTGATAGCGAAAAACGAATAATTTGCGCTCTTTACTTTTTATCACTTAAAAATAGACCGTTATGGTTTTAGATTCTTTTGCCAACCTGGGCTACTACGCCCCGCTGAATCCCCATTTCAAGAAGGTAGTCGACTACCTCAAAAAGACCGACCTGAAAGCGCTGCCCGAGGGCCGCTACGACATCGACGGGGACAACGCCTTCGTGCTGATCTCGGAGCGCGACCTCAAGAAACCCGCCGACGCCGCCCTGGAGGCCCACGACGCCTACATCGACATCCAGGTGGTCATCACGGGCCGCGAGGGCTTCGGCTGGAAGGACCGCGCGCTGTGCACGGCTCCCCGCGGGGCGATGGACACCACCAAAGACATTATTTTTTACGACGACACGCCCAGCACCTATTTCGAACTGGGCGAGGGCGAGATCGGCATCTTCTTCCCGGCCGACGGCCACGCCCCGCTGGTGGGCGAAGGCCACGTCAAAAAAGGAGTCGTCAAAGTTAAATTTTAAGGCAGTATGGTAAACAGGATTATTCTGAACGAGACCGCCTACTTCGGGGCCGGGTCGCGCGGCGTGATCGCCGACGAAGTGGCCAAGCGCGGCTACAAAAAAGCGCTGGTGGTCACCGACAAGGAACTCATCAAATTCGGCGTGGCCACCCGCGTGACGGACGTGCTCACGGCAGCGAAGATCCCCTTCGAGACCTTCAGCGAAGTGAAGGCCAACCCCACGGTGGCCAACGTCCAGGCGGGCGTGGCGGCCTTCGGAGCTTCGGGGGCCGACTTCATCGTCGCCATCGGTGGCGGCTCGGCCATCGACACGGCCAAGGCCGTGGGCATCATCATCGCCAACCCTGAGTTCGCCGACGTGGTCTCGTTGGAAGGGGTGGCCGACACCCGCAAGAAGTCGGTGCCGGTGATCGCCCTGCCCACCACGGCCGGGACGGCCGCCGAGGTGACGATCAACTACGTCATCACGGACGAGAAGAACACCAAGAAGATGGTGTGCGTCGACCCCAACGACATCCCCACCCTGGCGATCATCGACCCCGAGTTGATGGCCAGCATGCCCGCGGGATTGACCGCCGCCACGGGCATGGACGCCCTGACCCACGCCATCGAGGGCTACATCACCCGCGGGGCCTGGGCCATGAGCGACATGTTCGCCCTGCAGTCCATCGAAATGATCGCCAAGTGGCTGCCCCGGGCCGTGGAAAACCCCTCGGACCTGGAAGCCCGCGACGGCATGGCCACGGCGCAGTACATCGCCGGGATGGGCTTTTCGAACGTGGGCTTAGGGCTGGTTCACGGCATGGCGCATCCGCTGGGGGCATTTTATGATATCCCGCACGGGGTGGCTAATGCATTGCTGCTGCCTATTATTATGGAGTTCAACATGGCTTCCTCGAAAGCCAAGTACCGCCGCATCGCCGAAGCGATGGGCGTCGACACGGCGGGCATGAACGACGACCAGGCCGCCCGCGCGGCCGTCGAGGCGGTCAAGGCCCTCTCGGTGAAGGTGCGCATCCCTCAGCACCTCAAGGAACTGGGGGTTCTGGAAAAGGACATCGCCACGCTTTCTAATTTCGCCTTGGGCGACGTCTGCACGCCGGGCAACCCCTGCGAGGTGGCCATCGCGGACATCGAGACCCTTTATAAAAAGGCGTTTTAAACATTTTCCCTCTTGTAGAAAAAATCCGGGGCGCGGCTTGTGCCCCGGATTTTTTGTATCTTTGTCGGTAAGCGACAGACACCTGCCATGCAAGAAACCCAAACTCCCACCTCCCCGGACGGCCCGAAGGCCGCCCCTTCCCGAAAACCCCGAAGAGCCCTCCGGCGCACCCTGCGCTGGACCGCCATCCCGCTGGCCTCGCTGCTGGGCTTGCTGGCGTTGGTGGTACTGGGCCTGTGGATGTTCCTCACCCCGGGGCGGCTGACCCCGATGGTGGAAAAAATGGCCGGGGAGTACCTGCATGCCGAACTGCATTTCGACACAATTCAGCTCTCGCTATTCAAGCATTTTCCGCACATTACCCTCGAAGCCAAGCGGGGCGAAATCATCTCGACCGTCTTCCGGGACGGGCCCGACAGCCTGCGCGCCGGGGTGCCCCGGCGGGCCGACAGCCTGCTGCGCTTCGAACGATTCAGCCTGACGCTCAATGCCAACGCCCTGCTGGCTAAAAAGATCGCCATCCGACGCATCGCCCTCGAGAGTCCCGAAGCCTACGCCTACGTCTCTCCGGCGGGAAAAGCCAACTGGGAAATCTATGACGCCGATACCACCGCCTCCGACACCACGCAGTTGGACTGGGGGCTGTTCGTGCGCCGCTTGATGGTGCGCGGCAAAGGACTCATAACTTATGAAAGCGCTCCCGATGCCCTTTGGGCGCAGATAGAACTCGACAGCCTGACCTTGCGGGGCCGCCGGGACAACCGCTATAAGATCGGCCTGGCTTGCCGGGCTTCCCTTCAGCAGGATACGCTACGTTTGTGCGACACCCTGCCGCTGGACCTGCACGGGGGATTTACCTTCGATTTGAAACAACCCGACCGCGTAAGCATGCAGGAGTTGGCCCTCAACGCGGCCGGGCTGCCCGCCGTGCTGGACGGGACGCTGGCCTACTCGGCCGACAGCGTCGCGGGGGATCTCGCCGTGCGGATGAATCCCTGGGAGCTGCAACGCCTCATCGGCCTGGTGCCCGAGCAGATGGCGCCGGAGGCCAAAAATGTAACGACGGACTTGACGGCCGACTTCAACGCCCAGGTGCGGGGGAGCTATTGTTTCGCCTCGGGCAAGCTGCCCTGGCTCAGGCTCGACTGCCTCATCGACAAGGGGTCGCTGCGCTACCGGGGAGTGAAGGCCACCCTGGACCGGCTCAAACTGGATATGTCGGCCTACTACCACCCGGCGCGCCCCGACTCCACGGGCGTGGTGGTGCGCCACCTGACCCTCCGGGGATCGGGTATGACGCTGCAAGGCTCGGCCTCGGCCTGGAACCTGGAAGGCAACACCCGGATGCAAACCGACCTCGAGGGGACGGTCGACCTGGACGCCGTGCGGGCGATGTATCCCCTGCCCAACAACATCGAAGCCCGCGGGACGGTGGGCTTCAAGCTCAAGGCCGACGTGCGCAAGAACCAGCTCAACCCCCGCCAGATCGGCCAGGGCCACATCAACGCCAGCCTCGACCTGGACAACTTCCTGCTCAATATGCCCGAGGACACGATCCTGCTGCTGGCCCACGGGGGCCGCATCCGTTTCGGGGCCAACGAAAGCCGCCAGAGACGGGAGGGCGACGCGCTGATCCCTCCGGGCGAACAGGTGGTCTACCTGAGCCTGCGGGCTGACAGCCTCGACGTCAACTACAAGGAGCAGATCGAGGTGCTGGCTTCGGGCGTCCGCATGCGGGCGCAGAACGCGGCTTCGGCCTTCGGCGGCGACACCACGGTGATCCATCCCTTCGGGGGCTCGGCCGAGGTGCGCTACCTGGAACTCAACACCCTGGACTCGACCTGGATCAAGACCGAGGAGGCCACCCTGGCCTTCAAGTTCCAGCCCTCGCCCGAGAACCCGGCCATCCCGAAGATGAACCTCGAGGTGGGTGCCATGGGCCTGGCTTTTAAAAATCAAGCCGACTTGTACCAGCTCCACGGGACCGACCTGCGCCTGGAAGCCTCGATGGTGGACATGAACCGGGCGGGACGCCGCGAGCGGATGCTCGACTCGCTGCAACAGGTCTACCCGGCCGTGCCCCGCGACTCGCTGCTCGTGCAACTGCGCGCGCGCAACCAGGCCCAAAACCGGGCGCGCCGGGAGCGGGCCCAAGCCCGCCCGGCGGATGACTTCGCCTCCGAAGACATCGACATGACGGTGGACAAGGAGATCGGCGACCTGCTGCGCAAGTGGAACGCCAAGGGCTCGATCTACGCCATCCACGGGGACGCCTCGACGCCCTACTTCCCGCTGCCCACGGCCCTGAAAAACGTCGACATCGCCTTCACCACCGACGAAGTGGACCTCAACGGAACGCGCATCCTGGCGGGCAACTCGCAGATGCAGCTCACCGGGAAGATCGCCAACCTCAAACGCGCCCTGCGCGGGAGGGGCCACCTGCGCGTGGACATGAAACTAGTGGCCGACACGCTGGATCTGAACGAACTGATCCTGGCCGCCAACGCGGGCCTGCTGTACGCCGAATCGGACTCCTCGTTCAAGGAACAGGTGATCCAGGGCACGGGGGATAACGTCGCCCAGGCGATGGCCGAAGCCGACAAGGCCGAAGCCCAGACCGCGGGGCAGAGCGCCCTGATCGTCATCCCTTCCAACGTCGAGGCGACCTTCGACCTGGAAGTGACCCACGGCATTTACGCCGACATCGTCCTGCGTTCGCTCACCGGGGAAATGACCATGCGCGACCGCTGCCTGAGACTCAACGAACTCAAAGCCGTCACCGACGTGGGCGAGATGGACCTCACGGCCCTCTACGCCACCCGCAGCCGCACGGACATCACGGCGGGCTTCGACCTGGAAATGCACCGGGTGAAGGTCGACCGGCTGATCGACGTGCTGCCCTCGGTGGACACCCTGCTGCCCATGCTGCGTTCGTTCGAGGGCGTGGTGGACTGCGAGCTGGCCGCCACGGTGGCCCTCGACACGGCCATGAACTTCCTGCTGCCGACCCTCCAGGGCGTGGGCCGCATCCATGGAGACAGCATGGTGCTGCTCGACGGGGAGACCTTCACCGAGATCGCCAAGATGATGAAGTTTAAGAATAAAAAGCGGAATATGATCGATCATATTTCCGTAGAAATGATCATCCGCGACAACCAGATCGAGCTCTTCCCCTTCGTCATCGAAATGGACCGCTACCGGGCCGCCGTTAGCGGCATCCAGTGCCTGGACATGAGCTTCAACTACCACATCTCGGTGCTCCACTCCCCCCTACCCTTCCGCCTGGGGGTCAATATCTTCGGGACGCCCGACAAGTACAAGTTCCGCCTGGGCCGCGCGCGCTACAAGAGCATCAACGTCCCCAGCTACGTCGAACTGATCGACTCCACGCGGCTCAACCTGCGCCAAACGCTCCAGGATGTGTTCCGCCGCGGGGTGGAAGCCGCCTCGCTCAAAAGCCTGCACTCGGCCACGAACGTCAGCCTGCCCTCCGAGTACACCGCCCCCGAGGAGGGCCTTTCGACGGCCGACAGCCTGCTGCTCCGCGAGCAGGGCATACTGCCCGGGGATACGGTCCTGTCGACCGATTCGGTGTCCGTCGCTATACCAGAAGTGATGCCCGAGCCGACGAAAGCCCAGCTCCGGGAGGCGCGCAAAGCCCAAAAGCAGGCCGCCCGGGAGGCGCGCCGCAACGCGGAGGGCACTTCCACCGAAGAGGAATAATCGGAGGGGTGATACACATTAAGAAACTCTCTTACCTCTGAGCAAACGGGCCTATAGGCCCGTTTGCAAGCCCTCCCCTAGGTAGGGGAGGGTAAGGGAGGGGTGATCGAGCCTGGCGGCTTTAAAAAAGCCGCTTAACGTGAGTTGGGGATAAGAAATCGCGGGGTAACGGTCTCTGAAGTATGCCGTAAAAGGATTTCTTATCCCCAACTCGCGTTAAGAAATTAATTTTTTCATACCTTTGCCGCAGGGAAATGGGTTTTATCGATAGCAGGCACGATATGTGTGGTTATCAGCTCAATTGTTTCCCTTGTATAAAACCTTTTCGGTATGAAAAAAATTCTGATTATCTGTGCCATACTGCTTTTCGCTGGGGCGAGCCGCCTGCAGGCCCAGGACTACAACTGGGCGATCGGGGTCCGCGGCGGGGTCACCGCCACGGGTATCTCCGTCAAATACAACTTCGACCCGGCCAACTCGATCGAGGGATGGATGGACTTCGTGCAAGGCTTCAACTTCTACGGCCTCTACGAACGCAACATCCCGGTGATCACCACGGGCTTCCACTTCTACTACGGTGGCGGGGTCAACCTGGGCGGCTGGAAGGAACACGACAACTACCCCTTCACCATGGGGATCAACGGCATCGTGGGCCTGGAGTACAAGATCCAAAGCATTCCCCTGGCCTTCTCGGTCGACTACAAACCCAACCTGAACTTCTGCGGGAAGACCGGCTTCCACGCGCTCGACTTCGGGCTGGGCATCAAAGTCGCGTTCTAAGCGATTGATTATATTTGGATTAAATAAATTGAACCGATCATGAAAAAAGTAATCTTCTCCCTGCTGTTCGTGCTGCCCCTGGCGGCCTGCAAGCCGAATCAGAAAGCTACGCTCACCGCCGAGGTGGACTCGCTCACGACGGTATTGAGCCAGAAGGACTCGATGATCAACGACGTCTTCGCCTCGATGAACACCGTGGCCGAAAACCTCGCCGCCATCAAAACCCGCGAAAACATCATCTCCCAGAAGACCGCCGAGGGCGAAATCCCCAAGGGCGCGACCACCCAGATCAACGAGGACATCGAAGCGATCAACCAGCTCCTGATCCAGAACCGCGAAACCATCGCCAAGCTGCAACGCTCGGCCAACCAGCTCAAACAGGCCAACGCCAAGATCGCCGGGATGGAGAAACTGATCGCCCAGCTCAACCGCCAGGTCGAGGAGAAAGACCAGGAGATCAGCATCCTGAAAAAGAACCTCCAGAACATGGAAGAGAAGGTGGACCAGCTCAACACCCAGGTCTCGGGCCTCAACACCCAGGTGACGGGCCTCAAGATCGAGAAGGAAGCCCTCTCCGGGGAGGTCAAATCGACCGCCGACGAGCTCAACACGGTCTACTACATCGTAGGCTCGGAAAAAGAACTGCTCTCCAAGGAAGTGGTCTACAAGCGCGGGTTCATCGGCCGCACGCTCAAGATCAACGAAAGCCGCAGCCTGGACAACTTCACCCGCATCGACCTGCGCCAACTGGACGAAGTGCTCGTGGGAGAGAAGAAAGCCGCCCTGGTGAGCTCCCACCCGGCCGGGTCCTACGACTGGGAAATGAATTCGGACGGCACCTTCGCCGGACTGAAGATCACGGACAAGGCCAAGTTCTGGGAATATTCCAAGGTTTTGGTGATTAGCTATAAATAACGACATCCTGCACCCAAAGCAGTAGTAAAACCGCTCTCAGGGCCTGGGCCCGGGGCGGTTTTCTTTTGCGCTATTTTTGGGTATATATTTTGGAATTGATGAAACTTTGTTACCTTTGCATCCGCTAACACATTATTTTATTAATCAGAAAACACCATGAAAAAGGGTATCCATCCGGAAGAGTATCGGGTCGTAGCATTCAAGGATATGTCCAACGATCATGTGTTTTTGTGCCGGTCCGCCATTCAGTCTAAAGAAACCATCGAAGTGAATGGCGAAACCTATCCCCTGTACAAGATGGAAATCTCCAACACCTCGCACCCTTTCTACACGGGTAAGATGAAGTTGGTCGACACCGCTGGACGCGTTGATAAGTTTATGAGCCGCTACCAAAAGCACTACGATAAGAAAGCTGCCAAGTAAGGCGCTCATTCCGATTAAGAAAACGCCGCTTCTTCCTGAGAAGTGGCGTTTTTCGTGTTTTACCCGGGAATGTCGCCCGCGCGCTTGTTTGCTGTCGGGAATCTTTCTAAATTTGTAGGAACAAGTCTTTTATCCCCCACCCCATGATCTTCGCCACGCTACTAAGCATACTGGACTGGATACTCTTCGTACTGCTGGGACTCTCCATCCTCTACCTCTTCGTCTTCGCGCTGGCCTCGATGCGCCGCCGCACCTACACCTTCGCCCCGGCCCCGGTGCGCCACCGCTTCGTGATCTTCATTCCGGGGTACAAGGAAGACCGGGTGCTCGAAGAGGCCGTCGACGCGGCCCTGGACCAGGACTACCCCCGCGAGAGCTTCGAGGTGGTGGTGATCGCCGACCATTGCGGGGAGCGGCTGCTGGAGAGCCTGCGTCGAAAACCGGTCCGGCTGCTCGACGTGGCCTTCGAGGACAGCTCCAAGGCCAAAGCCCTCAACTACGCCCTCGACAGCCTGGGCGAGGAGCCCTTCGAGGTGGCGGTGATCCTGGACGCCGACAACACCGTGGAGCGCGATTTCCTAACGCGTCTCAACGACGCCTACCACAGCGGGGCCCAGGCCATCCAGGCCCACCGCCGGGCCAAAAACCTCAACACCGACACCGCCATCCTGGACGCCGCCAGCGAGGAGATCAACAACTCCATCTTCCGCCGCGGCCACGTCGCCCTGGGCATCTCCTCGGCCCTGATCGGCTCGGGCATGGCCTTCGACTACGGCTGGTTCCGCGAGAACGCCCGGAAAATCTCCACCGCCGGGGAGGACAAGGAGCTGGAAGTGCTGCTGCTCAAGCAGGGCGTCTTCATCGAATACCTCGACGACCTGGTGGTGCTGGACGAGAAGATCCAGCAGGGCAGATCGTTCTACAACCAGCGCCGCCGCTGGCTCTCGGCCCAGTTCTACTCCCTGTTCTCGGGCCTGAGGGACCTCCCCGGGGCCCTGATCTCGGGCAACGTGGACTACGCCGACAAGCTGGTCCAGTGGATGATGCCCCCCCGCATCCTGCTCATGGGCGGGGTGCCCCTCTGGGCCCTGGTGATGACGATCTTCGACGCCCCCGCCTCTATCAAGTGGTGGGTGCTGCTGATGCTGCTGCTTTTCTCCCTGGCCTTCGCCCTGCCCGACTACCTGGTTACCAAGGAATTTAAACGGGCCCTGCGGAAAGCCCCCCTACTCTTCGTATTAATGGCCCTGAACCTCTTCCGGATGCGGGGAGCCCATAAGAAATTTATCCACACCGACCACGGATCACAAGCTGACGTATGAAAATAGCCATTGAAGCGCAACGGATTTTTCGGAGCAACAAACATGGGATGGACTTTGTCGCCCTGGAGGTGATCCGCCGGTTGCAGGTGCTCGACCAAGAGAACGAATATTTTATCCTGGTGAGTCCGGGAGAGGACCGTTGTTTGAGCGAGAGTGCCAACATGCACATCGTCGAGGTGAAGTGGCCCAGTTATCCCCTGTGGGAGCAGGTGGGACTGCCGCGGACGGTGAAGAAGCTGGGCGTGGATCTGCTGCATTGCACCAGCAATACGGCTCCGGTTTGCGGGAAGACGCCCCTGGTGGTGACCCTGCATGACATCATCTTCCTGGAAAAACGCTCTACCCAGAACAAGTCGCTCTACCAGAACATGGGCCGCATCTACCGCCGCCTGGTGGTGCCCCGCATCCTGCCGCGCTGCGAGAAGATCATCACGGTGTCGAATTTCGAACGGGACCGCATCCAGAGCGCCCTGGGCCTGCCCGAGGGGAAGATCGTGGCCATCCACAACGGCTACTCGCCCCATTTCTCTCCGGTGGAACAACCCGGGACCGTCACTAAGAAATACCTGCCCGAGGAACGCTACCTCTTTTTCCTGGGCAACACCGACCCCAAGAAGAACACGCCCTGCACGCTGCGGGCCTATGCCTCCTACCTGGAACGCTCCGGGGAAAAACTGCCCCTGCTGATCGCCGACCTGAAGGAGGAGGTGATCGACTCGCTGCTGCGTGAGAACGGCATCGCGCACATCAAGCCCCACCTGCGCTATCCGGGCTACATCCCCAACACCGATCTGCCGGCCATCTACAGCGGGGCTTCGGCCTTCCTGTACACCTCCCTCAGGGAGAGCTTCGGCATTCCCCTGCTCGAGGCCATGGCCTGCGGCACGCCGGTGGTCAGTTCCACCACCTCGGCCATTCCCGAGATCGCGGGCGAGGGGGCCCTGCTGGTCGATCCGACCGACGAGGGCGCGATCGCCGGGGCGCTGTTGCGCCTGGAAAGCGACGAGGCTTTCCGGAAGGAGGTGATCGCCTACGGCTTCGAGCGCGTGAAATGCTTCTCCTGGGAAGCGACGGCCCGGCAGCTGCTCGATCTCTACCGGCAGGTGGTCGGCTAAGAGTTCAGCCTATTCTTTTTCTTTCTCCCGCATCATCCTCTGGAAGGCTTCCAGCGGACAACTGACCGTGGTCAGGTAGACCGGGTTCTGGTGGTGGTCGCCCTCGGGGTGGAAGCACTCCCAGGGGGCGCCTATACCACCGCTCTGGCGGCGGTAATCGTTCTCACGCAGGTCGGCCACGAACTCGGCGGCGAGCGAACGGGCCGCCTCGGGGTCGGTCTTGGCGATGAGGTAACAAACCCATCCGGTTGGCGTGCCCCAGTAGGCGCCGTTTTGGTAGGTATTCTTGTCCGCTTTCGACACTTCCCAGGCGGTCGTTTCGCTGAAATCGTCGGTGGTGAGCACGTGGCGGATGTTGCCTTTGCAGGAGAGGGTTCCGTCGCGGTAGGCCGCGGAGAGGGTGCGCGAAGCCAGCAGAGCGGCCTCGCCCCCGACGATGCCGTAATAGACCGCCAGGGCCGTCGACCAGACGTCTCCCTGGGCGCTCTTGAGAGTCGAGGCCCGCAGCATCCCCCGCTCGTCGGCAAACGTAGCGGGGATGTTCGTCTTGAGTTTTCCGGCTATTTCGCGGTATTGTTCGGCTTTCCCGTTGTCGCCGGTCCTATCGAACAGCTCGGCCAACTGACAGGCGGCGCGGTATTTCAGGATCGACGGAAGGGCCAACTCCCCGGTCAGGGTCACCACGTCGCGGAAGCCGAAGTCGACGCCCCGGAACGGATCGCTGGCCGTGACCAGGTGGCTTTCCATGTCGCTGGGTGCCGTGTGGAAAGCGATCTCGAGCCGGTCGGCCAGGGAAAATCCCCCGCTATTATCCGAAAGGACGGAGAGCGGACCGCCGTCGGTGATATACCGGTGGGCCATGTGCACGAACAGGAACTGGTCGCCGTAGGGCGGCAGCGTGCCCCACCCGTGGGAGCCTTGTTTGTAGAAATTGTAGGTGCCCGGAAAATAGATGGGCAGCCCGCTGTCCACCATAACGTGGTCGGCGATCGAGCCGAAAGGCACCATACTCTCGCCCCCGGAGGTGATCCACGCCCGGGTACACTGGGTCGAGGCGGTGAGCCGGAGCATGTGCTGCTGCTCCCCGGGGGCGATTAGCCCGCAGTCGAGCGACATGGCGTAGTCGCGTATCCAGAACGAGGGGTAGCGCCCGCCGGGGCAGATAATCGTGCCGCCGGTGTTGTTCTGCGGGTGGATGTCGGTGGGGGTGTCGCCGGGGCGGATCCGCGCGGATTCCAAGACGTCGAGGGTCATCTGTTCCAGGAAACGGAAATCCTTTTTATCGAGTATGTCCTGGCCGCAGACGGCGGCAGGGATCAGCCAGGTGCACAACAGAAGAGCTTTTGCAATTTTTTTCATAACGGTCCGATTGGTTTGGATGCTCCGGAGGGGAGGTCTTTACAAAAATACGATTATTCCCCGGAATTCCTACCGGCCAGTGCTCTTGGCCGACGGCCGTTCCGTTGTTCCAAAACGAAGGAGGCGACCCTCTCGGGTCGCCTCCTTTATTTTTATCCCGGGAAAATCCCTACGGATTCACCAGGTTGCTGTTGACGCGGTTGCCCGAAGCCGTGGTATACCAGTCGGCGTTGGAGGCGCCACCGCTCTGCACCCAACCGGCGAATCTGGGGTAGGCCTGCGTGAAGTCGATGGTTTCGTAGGCGTGCGGGATCAGAGCCGGAACCGTGAAGCCCCATACCAGGCCGCTCTTCGAGTAGTACTCCCCTCTCTCCTGGCTGGTAGCCAACTGAGCGAACGAATTGTAAGCGTCGTCGCCAAAGAGGATCGGGGTGAATCCACCCAGGTGGATCTCCTTCTGGACCGCGTCGGTGCGGGCGATGAAGAAGTCGAAGAGGTCGAAAGTGATGTTTTCCTTCTTGATCGAGTTGCGGAACTCGACGTGGTAGGAGGCCGTCAGCAGTTGGTCGTCGGCCATCTCGGCGCCGGGCATCGTGTTCATGTAAGCCACGTTCTTGGGCTGCTGCGAGCTGGAGCGGATGTTCTCGAAACGCAGGATGGCCGGGGTCTTGATGTTGTTGGCATTGTTGGTGGCCACCAATTGGGTCGGCGTTGCGGCGTTCACTTCCGAGGTTTTGGTCACAGCGTCGATCTCCCCGCCCTTGACACCGCGCAGCGCCAGGTAGAAGGTATTGGGCAGCGAACCGCCGACGGCACGCACCTGGATGGTGATGTCCATCTGGCGACCCATGTTGTTGTTCTGGGGATAGAGTTTGACCTGGTAGGCGATCACCATGTCGTTGAGGTCGAAGTCACCGTAAGCGGGCCACAGGTCCTCGAAGAAAAGCGTACCCCAACCCGAAGCCGGGTAGGTCACGTAGGGAGCCACGGCGGCGCGGGTCACGGCCACGGCCGAGCGGAGCGAAGGAACGGTGAAGTTCAGGGTCTTGCCGCTCAGGGCAACGGCCTGCGGAGTGGAAAATCCGTCTATGCCTTCGTAGCTGACGTAGAGCGTCGAAACGGCCAGGGGCACGGTCAGGGTCATGGCTTCGTTGTCGCCACCCACCGCAAACACGGCGAAGGGTTCGCCCTCGGCATCCATGGAGATGGCTACCGTGGTTTCTTCCGCGGCGGTGATGTTGCAGGTTACGTTGGCCGAAGTGGCCCAGGTAAACCCGCTGGGTACCTTCAGGGAAACCACGCCGTCTCCGTCGTAAATGGTCGTACCGGGATTCTTCACGCAAGAAGTCATCACCAGGGCGGCACAGAGAGAACGCAGGAGAAATAATTTAGTTCTCATTTTAGGTTTTGGTTATTAGGTTTTAAATCTTAATTCGAGACTAATTTTACGGATTAATCCGGAGCCTATAAAACGAACTGCCACTGAGGAATATTGTCCCGAAAGCAGTTATTCCGGCCGCAATTAGACACTTCGATGCGAAGATGAGAAATAATTCTTAATTCTCAATATATTGTGACGAAATTAGAGGTTCAGATGGTTGAAGTTCGTTTTTTCGTAATTTTTTAATCGGCAAATAATGTGCCTCGCTCTAAAGTCGTCCCTGAATTCGAGCTTTTTTTTCGGGAACGGTATTCTTTTCTCGTAAATTAGAGATACCTTTAAGGCTGTGAATTTTACCCTTGTCAAAACACACGGAACACCATACCTTTTGTTCGAGATGATCGACCGGATAAAAAACAACCCCGCCCTCAAAAAATTCTTCATCGGGCTGATTACCTCCCACCGCAATCCCAGGCCGCGGCTGTGGGTGCAATGGTTCGTCAACCCCTGGGTGCACCACCGGGGCAAAGGAGCCATCGTCCGCCGGCGGCGCTCGCGCATCGACGTCTTCCCCTGGCGGCGTTTCGACGTCGGGGCCGGAGCGCTGGTCGAGGATTTCACCACGATCAACAACGGGGCGGGCGACGTCATCATCGGCGAGGGCGCCCGCGTGGGCATCGGCTCGGTGATCATCGGCCCGGTGCGCCTGGGCGATCGCTCGGGACTGGGGCAGCACGTCTTCATCTCGGGCTTCAACCACGGCTACGCCGACGGCACCCGCGACTCGGACGAGCAACCCCTCGAGCTGAAAGAAGTGGTCATCGGGGCCGAATCCCACATCGGGGCCAACTCGGTGGTGGTGGCCGGGGTGCACATCGGCGAGCGGGTGCAGGTGGGCGCGGGCAGCGTCGTCACCAAGGACATTCCCTCGTGGAGCGTCGCCGTGGGCAATCCCGCCCGGGTGATCAAACGCTACGACCCGCAAGCGGGCGTGTGGATCAAAATCAATTAACGTCCAAGAGAACCTCTCCCCATGAACAAACCCATAGTTTCCGTCGTCATCCCCGTCTACAACACCGCCGATTTCATCGCCCAGACGCTCGGGTGCATCTCTTCCCAGAGCCTGCGCGAGATCGAGATTCTCGTCGTGGACGACGGGTCGACCGACCGCAGCCCCGTCATTGTCAAAGAAGCGGCCGAAGTCGACGAACGCATCCGGATCATCACCCAGGCCAACCAAGGTCTCTCCGGGGCCCGGAATACCGGACTCGGCGAAGCCTCCGGCGAGTTCGTCTACTTCATGGACAGCGACGACCTGCTGGAACGGGACGCCCTGGAGTTGTGCTACGAAAAATGCCGCACCGAGGCCCTCGATTTCGTCTTCTTCGATGCCGACACCTTCGGGGTCGACAACCCGGGCGCCCAGTTCGACTACCACCGCGCCGGAGCGGTCGAAGACAAAGTCTACCCGGGAGAGGAGCTGCTCGAGACGCTGATCGGCCTGCGCAAATACAAAGCCTCGGCCTGCCTCTCCTTTATCCGGACGGACTTCCTGCGCCGCCAAGGCCTGCTTTTCTACCCCGGCATCCTGCACGAGGACGAACTCTTCACCGCCATACTCTACCTGAGCGCAGAGCGCGTGGGCCGCATCGACCGCGCCTTTTTCAAGCGCCGCTTCCGGGAAAACTCGATCATGACCACCGCCTACGGCTCGCGCAACGTGAAGGGCTACCTGACCGTGGCCCGGGAATTGCGCCGCTTCGCCCGGCAGCAGGGGCCCCGGGCGGCCCGGATCGTCGAGCAACTGCTCGGCTACATCCTCAACCAGGCCGTCTTCAACGCCTGGGCCCTGCCCCTGGGGCAACGCCTGGCACTGGCCGGGACCGTACTGGCGCATTATCCGAAGAACGTCCGTGCGCGCAGCGTGGCGATCCTGCTGCTGAAAAAACCGATGACTAAACTTACCCGCCGATGAGTTCGACGAAAAAAGCCCTGGTATCGGGAGTTCTGTACACGGCCGTAGCCAAGTACGCGGGCATCGTGGTATCGCTGGCGGTCACCGGGGTCCTCTCGCGGCTGTTGCCTCCCGGCGACTTCGGGATCGTGGCCGTGGCGACGGTCATCATCACCTTCTTCAACATCTTCAGCGACCTGGGGATCGGGCCGGCCGTCATCCAGTACAAGGGGCTCCGGCGGCGCCAGTTGCGCGAGATCTTCTCGTTCACCATCTGGTCGGGGGCTCTGATCGCGTTGCTCTTCTTTGCCTGTAGCCCCCTGATCGCGTCCTACTACGATTCGCCCCGGCTGACGCTCATCTGCCAGTTGTTGTCGATCAACCTCTTCTTCGCTTCAGCCAACATCGTTCCCAACGCCCAACTGTTCAAGGACAAGCGCTTCAAATTCATCGCCCTGCGCAACCTGACGGTCCAATGCTCCGTGGGCACGGTAGCCATCGTGGCCGCGCTCCAGGGGCTGGGCATCTACGCCCTGCTGATCAACCCCATCGTTTCGAGCGCCGTCATTTTCTTGATCAACCTGCGCGAGTACCCCATGCTGCCCCGCTGGACCTCGGGCTTCAAATCGCTGCGGAAAATTTTCGCCTTCTCGGCCTACCAGTTCTCGTTCAACCTGATCAACTACTTCTCGCGCAACCTCGACAAGCTGCTCATCGGCAAATACATGGGCATGTCCCCGCTGGGCTACTACGAAAAATCCTACCGCCTGATGATGCTGCCCCTGCAGAACATCACCCACGTCATCAGTCCGGTGATGCACCCCATCTTCGCCGACTTCCAGGACGACCTCTCGCGGCTCTCGGGCAGCTACCTCCGGGTGGTGAAGTTACTGGCCCTGATGGCATTCCCGCTCTCGGCGGTGCTCTACTTCACCGCGCCCGAGCTCATCCTGCTGATCTTCGGCCCGCAATGGACGGCCTCGGTGCCGGTGTTCCGCATCCTGGCCCTCTCGGTGGGCGTGCAGATCGTCCTCTCCACCTCGGGCTCCATCTTCCAGGCGGCCAACGCCACCAAAATGCTATTTTACAGCGGGTTGATCTCCACCGTACTGAACGTGGCGGGGATCTGCCTCGGGATTTTCTGGTTCGGCACCCTCGAAGCGGTGGCCTGGGGAATCTGCATCACCTTCTCCATCAACTTCGTGCAGTGCTACTACCTGATGTATTACCGCACCTTCCACCTGAGCTGGCGGCCTTTCTGGGCCCAGCTCACGAGGCCCCTGGTGCTGAGCGCCCTGATGGCGGGCTCTTTGTACGGCCTGGATCTCCTGCTGCCCGAACATACGCTGATATTCAACCTACTGGCCAAGGGAGCCCTGGCCGCCTGCGTCTGGGGAGCCTACATCCAGCTGTCGGGTGAATACGACATCCTCCGCAAAGTACTTTCGCTGGTCCGCCGCCGGTAAAGCGACACCTTATTATATTACTGATTATCTTTAGCTTCATGAAAGGGGTATTTCTGGTTTTCCACGGGTTTGCCGCCCACAACGGCATCAGCAAAAAAATCTTCGACCAACTCGAGGCCTTCCACACCTTGGGGGCCCCCACCCGGCTATGCTACCTGACCATCGATGAGCAGGGCAACCGCAAACGCATGATGGGGGACGAGGTGCTGGAAAATTACGGCGGGGGCCTGCGCGGAAAACTCCTCAAGCGGGTGTGCTACAAGGGCCTCAACGAATACATCCGCCGTGAGGGGATCGACTTCATCTACATGCGCTCGGACCACAACGCCAACCCCCTGTTGAAGCGCTGGCTGGGCAAGCAGCACAAAGCCGGGGTGAAAATCGTGATGGAAATTCCCACCTACCCCTACGACAGCGAGTACGATCGCTCGCCGCTCAAACGCAAGGCCAGCCTGAGGATGGACCAGTTCTTCCGCAAGCGCATGGCCCGCTACATCGACCGCATCGTCACCTTCTCGGAGTATCCGCTGATCTTCGGACGACCCACGATCCGCATCTCCAACGGCATCAACTTCGACCGCATCCCGCTGAAGTCGCTCCCGACGGACAGCTCCCGGGAGATTCACCTGACGGGCGTGGCGGATATCCACTTCTGGCACGGCTTCGACCGGGTCATCACCGGGCTGGGCGCCTATTACGCCGGGAAGCCCGAGCGCCAGGTCTTTTTCCACATCGTGGGATCGGGGGTGCCGGCCGAGCTCGAAGGGCTGCGCGCCCTGACGGCTCACTACGGGCTCCAGGAGAGGATTATCTTCCACGGCGCCCTGAGCGGGGAAGAGCTCGACCGGGCCTTCGACGAGACCCACCTCGGTGTAGCCAGCCTGGGACGCCACCGGGGCGGCATCTCCCGCATCAAGACCCTCAAGAACCGCGAATACGCCGCCCGGGGCCTGCCTTTCGTCTACTCCGAGACGGACGAGGACTTCGATGCGATGCCTTACGTCTGGAAAGCCCCGGCCGACGAAACGCCGCTGGACATCGCCGCCCTGCTGGAGTTTTACGACTCCCTGCGGCTGACTCCCTCCGCAATCCGGGAGAGCGTCTCCGAGCGCCTTCCCTGGACGGTGCAGATGGGGAAAGTGTTGCATGAAATTGAAAATTTATAGACCATGACTACCCTCGCTATTGTTTTTTGGGCCGGAATTTTCCTGGTATTTTATACTTACCTGGGCTACGGCATCCTGCTGTACGGGATGGTCCGGATCAAGGAGTGGCTGCGGCCCCGGCCCCGCGTGGAACTGCCGGACGAGCTGCCGGAGATAACCCTCTTTATCGCCGCCTACAACGAGCGGGACATCGTCGCCGAGAAGATGGAAAACTGCCTGGCGCTGGACTACCCCGCCGACAAACTCCGCATCCTCTGGGTGACCGACGGCACTGACGACGACACGAACGAACTGCTGAAGGCCTATCCCCGGGCCGAGGTGCTCTTCGACCCCGAACGCCGGGGCAAGGCGGCGGCCTTCAACCGGGGCATGCCCTACGTGACGACCGCCTGCGTGATCTTCACCGACGCCAACACCATGCTCAACCGGGAGGCCATCCGCGAGATTGTCCGCTGCTTCGAAAACCCGCAGGTGGGCTGCGTGGCGGGCGAGAAACGGGTCCGCCAGGAGAATGAACAGGCGGCCGCCTCGACCGAGGGGATCTACTGGAAATACGAATCGAAGCTCAAGGAGTGGGACTGGCGCCTCTACTCGGCCGTGGGCGCGGCGGGCGAGCTGTTCGCCCTGCGCACCGAACTCTTCGAGACGATGCCCGCCGACACCCTGCTCGACGACTTCATCCTCTCGATGCGCATCGCCACGGGGGGCCACCGGATCGCCTACTGCAAGGAAGCCTACGCGCTGGAGGGCGCCTCGGCCGACATGAAAGAGGAGGGCAAGCGCAAGGTGCGCATCGCCGCCGGGGGCCTGCAGGCCATCCACCGCCTGGGGGCGGGACTGTTCAACCCCTTTAAATACGGCATCCTGAGCTTCCAGTACGTCTCGCACCGGGTGCTGCGCTGGAGCGTGACCCCGGTGGTGCTGTTCCTGCTGCTGCCGCTCAACGTGGCGCTGGCCCTCTGGGGAGAGCCCCGGGCCCTGTACGTGACCCTGCTTGCGCTGCAGGTGATCTTCTACGGCTGCGGCCTGTGGGGGTACGCGCTCTCGATGCGGAAAATCCGCAACAAGCTGCTGTTCATTCCCTACTATTTCCTTTTCATGAACCTCAACGTACTGCGGGGGATCGGCTACCTGCGCCGCCGCCGGCACAACCGGACGGGGGCCTGGGAAAAAGCCCGCCGGGCGTAATAAAAGGCCTTTTCGCGTTCTAAACCAGCCCGGATTTGCCGACGGCACATCCGGATTGTGTGCATCAGGGCTTTACGCTTTTCGGAATTTCAAAAATGATCTAAGCACTTAATACGGAAGAAGGTAGGAGAAATGCCCTGATTTTGTGATTGGTTTAACATTTTTTATTACCTTTGTGCGAAAGTTGATTTTTCAGGTTGGTTAAACGGAACATGAGAAGAATATTAGTGACGGGCGGAGCCGGTTTTATCGGATCGCACCTGTGTTCGCAACTGGTTGAACGCGGGGACGATGTCATCTGCTTGGACAATTATTTCACCGGGACCAAACGCAACGTGGAACACCTGTTCGGCAAGCCCAATTTCGAGCTGATCCGGCACGACGTGGTCAACCCCTACTTCGCCGAGGTGGACGAAATCTACAACCTGGCCTGCCCGGCCTCGCCGATCCACTACCAGCACAACCCCATCAAGACCTTGAAGACCTCGGTCATGGGGGCGCTCAACATGCTGGGGCTGGCCAAGCAGAAAAACGCCCGCATCCTGCAGGCGTCCACCAGCGAGGTGTACGGCGACCCGGAAATCCACCCCCAACCGGAAAGCTACTGGGGACACGTCAACCCCATCGGCATGCGTTCCTGCTACGACGAAGGCAAGCGCTGCGCCGAAACGCTTTTCATGGATTACCACAAACTGAACGGTGTGGATATCAAAATTATCCGCATTTTCAATACCTACGGCCCGAGGATGCATCCCCAGGACGGACGGGTGATCTCGAACTTCATCACCCAGGCCCTGCGGGGCGAGGAGATCACCATCTACGGCGACGGGAGCCAGTCCCGCAGCTTCCAGTACGTGGACGACTTGGTGACAGGCATGCTCCGCATGATGGACACCCCGAAGGGATTCATCGGCCCGGTGAACATGGGGAACCCCAACGAGTTCACCATCCTGGAGCTGGCCCAACAGGTGATCGCCCTGACCGGCTCGCGCTCCAAGATCGTCTTCCGGCCCCTGCCCACCGACGATCCGCGCCAACGCCAGCCGGACATCACTCTGGCCCGCAAAGAACTCGACTACAACCCAAGCATCGAACTGAAAGAAGGATTGCTCAAGACGATCCGGTATTTCGAATCGATCTTGCCATAACCTGAATTTGTTTACCTTACCATAAGCCATTACTTAGCGATGAACGTAGAAGTCAACCCTGCCGACTACAAGATTTTGATTGTCGACGATACCGCCGCCAACGTCCTGCTGCTGCAGGCTCTGCTCAAGAAGCGACAGTATCAGACGTTTACCGCCTATAACGGGACGGAAGGCCTGCGGGCCGTGGAGACCGTATCCCCCGATTTGATCCTGCTGGACATCATGATGCCGGACATCGACGGGTATGAAGTAGCGCGCCAACTCAAAGCCCACGAAGTATACCAGGAGATCCCCATCATCTTCCTGACCGCCCTGAACACCTCGGCCGACATCGTCAAGGGATTTGAGGTCGGGGGCTGCGACTACGTCTCCAAGCCTTTCAACAAGGAAGAACTGCTGCTGCGCATCGGCCACCAGATTTCACTGATCGCCTACCAGCGGGACATCCAGCGCAAAAGCGAGGAACTGCGCGAGACGCTCTACGCCCGCGACAAGCTCTATTCGGTGATCGCCCACGACCTCCGGGCTCCGATGGGATCGATCAAAATGATGTTCAACCTGCTGATGCTCAACATCACGGAAGAGCAGATCGGCAAGGAAATGTACGAAATGCTCTCCATCGGCAACCAGACCACCGAGGAGACCTTCACCCTGCTGGACAACCTGCTCAAATGGACCAAGTGCCAGATCGGCCGCCTGAAGACCGTCTTCCAGAGCACCAACCTGATCGACCAGGTCCAGGACGCCATCCAGCTCTTCACCTCGATGGCCGCGCTCAAGGACATCCAGATCGAGACCTCCCAGATGCCCGAACAGATCGAAGTGTGGATCGACTCGGACATGGTGAAGACCATCATGCGCAACCTGCTCAGCAACGCCGTCAAGTACAGCGACGGGGGCGCGAAGATCATCGTCTCGGTCGAAGACAACGGCACCTCCGCCAGCGTACACGTCCAGGACTTCGGCAAGGGGATCAAGGAGGAAGACCAATCCAAGCTGCTCAACCCGGCCACCCACTTCACCACCTACGGCACCAACAAGGAAGAGGGCTCGGGACTGGGACTGCTGCTGTGCAAGGACTTCGCGCAGAAGAACGGCGGGGAGTTCTGGTTCAAATCCACCGAGGGCGAAGGCTCGACCTTCAGTTTCTCGGTACCCAAGTTCAATACGGGTGAGGCTGCCGGCGAAGAAGAAGTACAGGAAAACAGCCCGGAAGAAGAATCCGCCGCCGAAACGGCCTCCGGAGAAGAATAGTTTTATCCCTATAGTTAAAAGCCGTTTTGTATCACAACAAAACGGCTTTTTCATGGACAGACGTCTTGAACCTACGAAGCCATGACAAAGAATCTGTTTGACATTCCCGCGCAGACTCCGTCTCAGGAGGAGCTATTCGAGCTGTTGCTCGAACGGGGGACGCTCGCCGAAGCGGGCGGATTCAGGCTCGAACGCATCCTCTCTTTCGGCCACCCCACCCCGCCTGGGGAGTGGTACGACCAGGCCTGGAGCGAATGGGTGATCCTGTTAAAGGGCGAAGCCGAGTTGGGCTACGGAGACGGGCGCCGGGTGGAGCTGAAGGCCGGGGAGCCGCTGCTGCTGCCGCCCCATACCCGCCATAGGGTCGAGCGGGTTTCGGAGGACGCCATCTGGTTGGCGCTACATTTTTCGGCTGCACCTATCGCACGCCATCTTTAACTTATTTTCAGAACCTCAAATCTTCACATACGTCAAACAGGGCCCGACATTCACATGTCGGGCCCTGCTTCGTTAAGGAGCGTCTCGTCTCTCCATTTCTAAAACTTCGCCTCCAGCATCACCGGCTGGTGGTCGCTCAGGGTGCTCTTCAGGACTTGGTAGCGCAGGGGAGTGAAACTGTCGTCGCAGAAGATGTAATCGAGCCGGAGTAGGCCTATGAAGGGGCGGAAGGTGCCACCCCAGCCCCGTCCGACGGCGCGGAACGGATCGGTCAGGTCGCCCTTCATAGCGTGGTAGGTGTAGGCCGAGGGGATGTCGTTGAAGTCACCGCAAACGATCACCGGAATGCGCAGCGTATCGAGCATGCCGCGCAGCAGCGCGAGCTGCTCGGCCCGCGTCCGGGCGTTGGCCCTTAGGCTGTCGCTCATGCGGCGCACGGCCTCCCGGTCCCCGGCCATGGTGGTCTGCCTGCGGAGCATACGCCGGGCCGGGGCCACGCCCGTGGTTTGCATGTGGGCCACCAGCACCCGGACGGGACGCTCCCCGAGGAGCAGGTCGGCCCACAAGGCGGTGTTGTCGGTATCCGGAAAAGGCTCGTAATGGGAATCCAGGATGGGGAAGCGGCTGAACAGGCCCACCCCGTTTCCGGGCACGGGCACAGAATAAGGCAGGCCGATCGCCCGGGCGATGCTGTCCAGCGGATGCTTGGGGGAGAGGGTCATTTCCTGCAGGCAGACCAGGTCGGCCCCCTGAGCGCCGATAAACCGGGCGATGCCGCGCATGGTGAAGGCCTCGTCGGATCCGGCGCCGCGGAAACCGTGTACGTTCCAGGTGATGACGCGCAGGTCGGGGGCTTCCTCGGAAATTTTCCCGATGGGCAGTTGGTAGCTGGCGGCTATGTATCCGCCATTGAGCAGCAAGGCCGCCAGGGGAAGAAGGGCCCAGAAGCGAAGCCGGATCGTCCAGTATATCAACAGGATCAGATTCAGCAGCAGGACCACAGGTAAGCCCAGCGCCAGAAAAAAGCAGTTCTCGTGCTCGAGCGGGCTGACCTGACCGGAGCGCCAGCCGCCCACGGCCAGCAACAGCAGCAGGAAAGTCGCTACGATCAGTAAATTGTAAAACAGGTAAGAAACCGCCTTTTTGCCCATGTGTACTCGATCAACTGGTCCATCAATGCCACAAACATAAGGAGTTTGGGGCAAATTTGAAAGCCCCGGGCGGAAAATATGGCACGGATCATGCACTTACAAGCACCAAGATAACTCTAAAACCTCAATAAAATGGATACCTTATACACCATCGCAGCCACGTCCGTAGGCGGACGGGACGGCCACGTCAAATCGGAAACCGGACGTATCGACCTCGACTTGAAACCACCCACAGAGATGGGCGGCCCGGGCGGAGCGAGCAACCCCGAGGAACTGTTCGCCGCGGGCTACGCCGCCTGCTTCAACGGCGCGCTCAACCTGGTCACCCGCACCAAGCACATCCGCCCGACGGGCGACCTGAAAGTCACCGTAGCCGTCTCGATCGGCAAGACCGCCGAAGGAGCTTTCCAACTGGCGGCCCACATCACGGGGGTGATCCCGGGCGTGAGCCTCGACACGGCCAAGGAACTGGTCGAAGCGGCGCACCAGGTTTGCCCTTATTCCCGCGCCACACGCGGCAATATTGACGTCACGTTAGAGGCCAAAATATAGCCCCTTTTTCATAAAACAAAGCCGCCCGGAGAAATCCCCGGGCGGCTTTGCTTTGTGCAGGTATCGTTTACTTTTTCCGGACCAGGCCCGCTATCCACAACAGGACGACCGCGCCCACCGTGGCCGTAATCAAACTGCCGACGAGGTTGCCGGACGAGAGGCCGAACAAACCGAAAATCCAACCGCCCAGGTAGCTGCCGATGATGCCGATCACCAGGTTCACCAGCAGGCCCGAGCCCGAGCCTTTCACGATCTGGCTGGCCAGCCATCCGGCGAGCAACCCGACCAACAAAAACCATAACCAATTCATAATCGTATCATTTAAGGTGAGTTTACTTTCCCAAGGTAATTATTTCTTTTCAGAGATCGTCATTTCGTCCAACAAGTACCCCGCGCCGCCGATGCGGTCGATCACAAAAAGCACGTAGCGGATGTCGACGATGATGTTGCGGCACTTGACCGGGTCGAACTCGTAGTCGCTCATGGTGCTCTCCCAGGTGCGGTCGAAGTTGATACCCAGCAGGCGGCCGCGGGCGTCCAGGACGGGAGAGCCCGAATTGCCGCCCGTGGTGTGGTTGGTGGCGATCAGGGCCACGGGCACCGTGCCGTCGACTCCCCAGCGGCCGTAGTCCTTGGAGGCGTACAGGTCGCGCAGGCGTTGGGGGATGTTGTAGTCGTAGATCTCAGGGTTGTCCTTTTCCATAATACCCTCTATGGTCGAGAACGGCCGGTACCAGATGGCGTCCAGGGGTTGGTAGCCCCCGATGTTCCCGTAGGAGACCCTCAGCGTGCGGTTGGCATCGGGGAAGAAGGTCTTTTCGGGCTGCATCTCCATCAGGCCCCGCATGTAGAGGCGGTAGAGCCGGTTGATGGCCCCGTCCAGTTCGGAGAGGCGGGGGGCGATCCGGGTTTTGTAGAAGGCGGTGAACTCTTCGGCCATCCGCAGGGCCGGATCGATGGCTAAAGCCCCGGCGCGGGCGACTGAATCGAGGGCCGTAAAGGCGGTGTAATTTTCCTTGGAAGAAAAAACGCTTTTCGAAAAGAGGTTTCCGACGAAAGCGTCCGTCCCGCCCGCGGCCTGCACTTCCTGGCGGAACGTGGCGGGCATCCACTCGGGGGGCAGGTTTTCGTAGTATTCTTTCAGCACGGCCCGGGTCGTGCGAAAGTCGATCGTGCGGGAGTAGTTTTTGTAATGGCCGTCGAGCCGCGTGGCGGCATCGGGGGCGAAGACGCTTTTGGCCGCTCCGGGAGCCCAGGAGGTGATCTGGATCGCCTCGTAAGCCTCCTGGTAGTAGTCGCGGGCGTAGGCGTAGGGCTCCAGCCGGGCGTAGAGGCCGTGCAGGCTGTCCAGCACTCCTTTATAGAGGGGCTTATCGGCGGCCCAGGCGGCGAAGTGCGCCTCTAAGGCCTGCTTCTTGGCGAGCGTTCCCAGGCGGGCGAGGCCCTTGCTTTCGCCCTGCCACTTTTTCCAGGGGTTGGCCACGCGGGCGTTCAGCGCCGAGTAGGCGATGCGTACCGCCGGGTCCTTGGCCTGCTCCTCGTTCATGATCGCCAGGCGCTCGGTGCGCAGGCGGATCTTCATCGGGTTGGCCTTGTTCAGGGTGTAATCCACGGCGTCCGAGACCACGTACTGCATGGTGCGGCCAGGGGTGCCGTAGACCATCGTGAAGTCGCCTTCCTGCCGGGGGGCGGTCGATATTTCGAAAGATTTGCGGGGTTTGAAGGGCACGTTTTCGGGCGAATAGGAGGCCGGGCGGTTGTCCTTTCCGGCATAGATGCGGAACACCGCGAAGTCGCCCGTGTGCCGGGGCCACATCCAGTTGTCGGTGTCGCCGCCGAACTTCCCGATGGTCGAGGGGGGTGCCCCCACCAGGCGGATGTCGGTGAATTTTTCGTAGACGAACAGGAAATATTGGTTGCCGTAGTAGAACGGCTCGACCGAGGCTTCGTAGTGGGTGCCGGCCACGGCGGCCTGGACCAGCGAAGCGCTGTGCTGCCCCACCAGGCTGTCGCGCAGGGCCTCCGAAGTGTCGTCCCCCACCCCTTCGAGCACGGCGTCTGTCACGTCCTCCATGCGGACGAGGAACTTGACGTCGAGGCCCGGGTTGGGCAGCTCCTCGGAGCGGTTCATGGCCCAGAAGCCGTCGGTCAGGTAGTCGTGCCGGACGGTGCTGTGGGCGCCGATGAAGTAGTAGCCGCAGTGGTGGTTGGTGAGCATAAGGCCCTCGGGGGAGATCACCTCGCCCGTGCAGCCGCCGCCGAAGAGCACCACGGCGTCTTTGAGGGAAGCCTGGTTGACGTCGTAAATGTCGCGGGCGGTGAGCTTAAAACCCTTGGCGCGCATGTCGGAGATGCGGGTGCCGATGAGCGAGGGCATCCACATGCCCTCGTCGGCGCGGAGGTTTCCGGAGGCCAGGACCAGAAAGGCGCAAGCTAAAAGAAGAATTTTTCTCATAGGAAAAGAGTGAGTTGTTCGCAAAGTTTCTGGATGGGCAGCCCCATCACGTTATAAAAAGAGCCCTCGATGCGGGTGATGCCCACGTAGCCGATCCACTCCTGGATGCCGTAGGCCCCGGCCTTGTCGTAGGGGAGGTAATTGTCCACGTAGTAGGCGATTTCTTCCGCGGAGAGGGTTTTGAAAAATACCTCGGACGTGGCGTCGAAGGCGTGGCTGCGCTCGCGGGTGCGCAGGGCGACCCCGGTGACCACCCGGTGGGAGCGGCCGCTGAGGGCTTCCAACATGGCGACCGCCCCGGCCCGGTCGGCGGGCTTGCCGAGCATGCGGTCATCGAGGATCACTCCGGTGTCGGCGGTGATGAGCAGGTCGTTTTCCTCCAAAGGATGGGGGTAGGCCTCGGACTTGAGCCGGGCCAGGTAGAGGGGGGCCTCGGCGGCAGGGAGGGTGTCGGGGAAAATTTCCTCCACCTCGTAGTCCGCGGAGAGTTCGTAGGCCAGGCCACAATCGCGCATCAACTGCTGGCGGCGGGGGGAGCGGCTGGCCAGGATCAGGCGATAGTTTTTTAGGGATTCGTGCAACAACATCGTTTACATTTTTCTGTGCAGCCAGCCGGGCATGTGCTTCAAGATCTGGCCTATCGCCTCCCAGCGGGGGGTCACATACTGCACCCGCTTGCGTTTTTGGATCGCGCGAAGGATGCAGCTTGCGGCTTCTTCGGGGGTGCTGATCCAGAAGTGGCCCTCGCCCTTCATCATATCGGTCTGCACCGAGCCGGGGCGGATGTCGGTCACGCGGATATCGGCTTCTTCGTGCGCGGCGCGTTGTTGGAGGCCCTGCAAGTAATTGACCTGATAGGCTTTCGAGGCGGCGTAGGCCGGGGCCGTGCCGCTGCCGCGCAGGCCCATCACCGAGGAGATGGCTACCAAGTGGCCGCCGCCTTGGGCGCGGAAATAGCGGTAGGCCCAGTCCATGGCGCGGGTAAAGGCGTCGACGTTTACTTTATTGGTTTCCAGTTCGATTCGTTCGTCGAGTTCGGGATTCAGATTGCCCGTGCCCGAGGAGTAGACGACCAGGTCTACCCGGCCCAGTTCCGCGGAGAGGGCTTCCAGGCGCTCGACGGCCTCGGGGGCCGTCACGTCGAAGGCCGCGATCCGGTAGTGCTCCGGGGACTCGGCAGCCAGTTCTTCCAACAGGGTTTTCCGGCGTCCGGTAATCCCTACACTCGCTCCCGACGCGGCCAACTGCCGGGCCAAAGCCCGTCCGATGCCCGAAGTCGCTCCGATCACAATGGCTGTCTTCATAATTTATTAGTTGTTTTCTTCGTCTTCCTTGACGAAGTAGGCTACTTTTTCGAGTACGGTGGTGATGTCGTAGTTCTCAACCACGATGCCGCGCGGGAAATTGAGCGGCATGGAGGTGAAGTTGAGCACCCCCTTGATCCCGGCGTTGATAATGGGGACGACCAGTTCGGGGGCGACGGCGGCGGGCAGCGAGAGGATCACGATCTTGATCTCGAGGGCTTCGACCTGCGCCTCAAAATCCTCCATCCCGAAGCAGGGGATGGCGTCGAGGGTGTGCCCGGCCTTGTCTGGGTCGGTATCGAAGGCCGCCACGATGCGCAGTTTGGCGCGCTGGCCGTTGAAGTACTTGGTCAGGGCCTGCCCGAGGTTTCCCATGCCGATCACCCCGATGTTGACCACGTTCACCGCGTCGAGGATCTTGCTGATAAAGTCGATCAGCACCTCGACGTCGTAGCCCTTTTTGGTGTCGCTCGAAAAGCCGATCAGCATCAGATCGCGTCGCACCTGCACGGCCGTGATGCCGTGGATACCGGCCAGGACGTGGGAAAAAATGTGGGTGATGCCTTGGCTGTGGGAGGCCAGCAGGGTGCGGCGGTATTCGCTCAGGCGCTCGATGGTTTTTTCGGGACTGCTCATAACGTGAGTTGCGGATAAGAAATCGTGTAACCTGTCTATTCCGATGATCGTTGTCCCGCGATTTCTTATCCCCAACTCGCGTTAAGCGGCTTTTTCAAAGCCGCAAGGCTCGATCACCCCACCCCTACCCTCCCCTACCTAGGGGAGGGCTTGCAAACGGCCCCATGGGGCCGTTTGCCCAGAGGTAGTGAGTTGCCTTAGGCAACTCACCGGCTCATGGTCCTTGGTGTTTATTGACAAAGATACTATTTTTGGCCGAAGCGGACAGGGGGCCTTTGGGAGAAAATCGTATCTTTGTTGGAAATCTAATCATGACCATGGTAAAAGGAGTTATTTTTGATATGGACGGCGTGCTGGTGGACAACCGCGACGTTCACGTGGAAGCCTTCCGGGTGCTGTTCACCAAATATGGAAAAGCGTTCGACCGCGAGAAATTCATGCCCAGCTTCGGGATGACCAACGACCAGATTTTCGCCTGGCAGGCCCCCGAGCTGCTCGAAAAATACGGCCTCGAAACCCTCTCCCTGGAAAAGGAAGCCCTCTACCGCGAACGCTTCGCCGAGATGATGGCCCCTACGGCCGGGCTGCTGGATTTTTTGAAGGGACTCAAAGCGCGCGGGATCAAGATCGCCGTGGGTTCCTCGGGCAACACCGACAACGTGAACTTTATTCTGAACGGCTGCCACATCTCCGAATACTTCGACGCCATCGCCAACGGCGACATGATCTCCCGGGGCAAGCCCGATCCGGAGGTCTACCTGCTGGCCGCCAGCCTGATGGGCCTCCGTCCCGAGGAGTGCATCGTCTGCGAGGACGCCCCGGTGGGCATCGAGGCGGCCCGGGCGGCCGGGATGGGCGTGGTGGCCCTGGCGACGACCTTCGCCCGCGAGACGCTTAAAGATTACGATTTATTGATCGACGATTTTACCCAAACCTCCGCGGACGACGTTCTTGCCCTGCGGTAAAAACCTCTTACGACGATGAAAAAGCTGCTGTACCTGTTGCTGCCAGCTCTACTCTGCGGCGCCTGCTCCGATTCGAAAGTCCCCGCCGGGGACGATATCACCGTGGCCGTCTACTACTTCCCCGGCTACCACACCCGCGAGGCGGGCGACCTGCCCTACGACCACCGCCACGGCAACGAATGGACGGAATGGGAGCTGGTCCAGGAGGCCCGGCCCCGCTTCGAGGGGCACCAGCAGCCCAACGTGCCCCTGTGGGGCTACGAGGACGAGCGCGACCCGGCGGTTATGTCCCGCAAGATCGCCGCGGCGGCCGACCACGGCATCGACGTTTTTATCTTCGACTGGTACTATTTCGACGAGGGTCCCTTCCTGAACCGGGCCCTGGACGAAGGGTTCCTGGGCGCGCCCAACAGCGGTCGCCTGGATTTCGCGCTGATGTGGGCCAACCACACCTGGAGCGATATTTTTCCGATCACCGGGGGCGAGACTCCCGAGCCGATCCACCCGGGACGGGTTTCTCCCGAGACCTTCGATAAGATCGGGGCTATCCTCGTGAATCAATATTTCACGCAGCCCAATTACTGGAAGATCGACGGAAAGCCCTATTTCTCGATCTACGACGTGCCTACCTTCCTCTCGATTTTCGACACGCAGGAGGAACTGCGCGCCGGGATGGACCGCTGGGAAGAAAAAGCCCGCGCGGCGGGGCTGCGCGGCATCCACTGGAACATGGTGATCCACGGCAACCCCACGCTGGTGGACGATTCGCACATCTCCCGGGCCGAGGTGTTCCGGGAGCTGGGGATCAACTCGGGTTCCTCGTACATGACGTTCCACCAGGTGGATATGCCGGAGCGGGAGACCGACCTCAACGCCTTGCAGGCGGATTACCTGACCTTCTGGGCGGAGCACAAGAAGGAGCTCGGGTTGCCCTATATCTACAACGTGACCAAAGGCTTCGACCCCTCGCCGCGCACCAACCAGCAGACCGAGTGGAGCCTCGAGAAATGGACTTATCCCTACTGGAACACCATCTCGGGCAACGATCCTGCAGGCTTTAAGAAGGCGCTGGAACGCACGCGGGACTCCATTCTGGCCGACCCGGCCACGCCCAATATCCTGATCCTGGCCGCCTGGAACGAGTGGACGGAGGATTGTTACATCGAGCCCGACACCGTGGACGGCATGGGGCACCTCGAGGCGATCCGGGAAGTGTTCGGGAAATAATAACTCGATAAAAAGTGTTGATAACTTCCCGGGCTTCGACCGCCGGGAAGTTTTCTTTTTGCCCTATCTTTGTTGGAAACAGGAAATCCCCTTACAGAAATGTCGCAATTTATTCACCTTCACGTACATACACAATACTCTATATTGGACGGCGCAGCAGGAATAAAACCGCTGATCGCCCGGGCCAAGGAGTTGGGGATGGCCTCGCTGGCGATCACCGACCACGGCAACATGTACGGGGTGAAGGAGTTCCACGATACGGCAGTCCGGGAGGGGATCAAGCCCATCCTGGGCTGCGAGGTCTACGTGGCCAAGGGGAGCCGCTTCGACAAGGGGCGCGGCATGGAGGACCGGGGACACCACCTGATCCTGCTGGCCAAGAACAAGACGGGCTACCACAACCTGGCCCGCATGGTCTCCTACGCCTTCACCGAGGGCTATTACTACCACCCCCGCGTGGACAAGGAGCTGCTGAGGACCTACTCCGAGGGACTGATCTGCTGCTCGGCCTGCCTGGGGGGCGAAGTGCCCCAGGCCATTATGCGGGGCGACCTGGAGGAGGCCTCGCGCGTGGTGGCCGAATTCAAGGAAATTTTCGGGGAGGATTACTACATCGAGATGCAGCTGCACCGGAGCGGCGACCCCCGCATCGACAGTCAGGTGCACGACAACCAGGTGAAAGTCAACGAGCAGTTGCTGCGCCTGGCCGCGCGCCACGGCGTCAAATACATCGCTTCGAACGACGTCCACTTCATCCGCGAGGAGGACGCCCCGGCCCACGACCGCCTTATCTGCCTCAACACGGGCAAGGACCTGGACGACCCCAACCGCATGCGCTACACCACCCAGGAGTACCTCAAGTCACCCGAGCAGATGGCCGCCCTCTTCCCCGAGCAGCCCGAGGCGTTGGAGACCACCCTCGAAATCGCCGCCAAGGTGGAGGAGTACTCGCTGGACGAGAAGCCCCTGATGCCGAACTTTCCGATTCCGGACGATTTTGCACTGGACGAGGCGCGGCTGAAGGCCAGTTTCGTTAAGAAAATCAAGGATGAGAAGCTGAAGGCCGAGGCCGAAGCGGCGAAGGACATCCGCGCCTGGGTGGCTTCCCGGGCCGCCGAACTGCCCGAACTGGAACTGGAAGAAGCCCTCACCGTGGCCAGCCAGTTCCTCTACCTGGAGCACCTCTCCTACGAAGGGGCGCGCAAACGCTACGGGGAGCTGGACGAAGCGCTCACGGAGCGCCTCCAGTACGAGCTTTCGACCATCGAGTGGATGGGCTTCCCGGGCTACTTCCTCATCGTCTGGGACTTTATCCGGGCTGCCCGCGAGATGGGCGTTTCGGTGGGCCCGGGCCGCGGTTCGGCCGCCGGGAGCGTGGCCGCCTACGCCCTGGGGATCACCAACATCGACCCCATCAAATACGACCTGCTGTTCGAGCGTTTTCTGAATCCCGACCGCATCTCGCTGCCCGACGTCGACATCGACTTCGACGAGGACGGCCGGGCCGAGGTGCTGCGCTACGTGATCGACAAGTACGGCGCCAAGCGCGTGGCCCAGATCGTCACCTTCGGGACCATGGCCCCCAAGGCCGCCATCAAGGACGTGGCACGCGTACAAAAGCTGCCCCTGTCGGAGAGCAACCGCATCAGCAAGCTGGTCCCCGAGCGTCCCGGCACCACCTTCGCCAAGGCCTACGCCGAGGTGCCCGAACTCAAACAGGAGAAAGAGTCGCCCGATCCGCTGGTGCGCGACACGATGAAATACGCCGAAAAACTCGAGGGCTCGGTGCGCCAGACCGGCGTGCACGCCTGCGGGGTGATCATCGGCCCGGACGACCTGGAAAACTTCGCCCCCATGGCCATCGCCAAGGACGCCGACCTGAACGTGGTGCAGTTCGAGGGCAAGTTGGTGGAGAGCGTGGGCCTAATCAAGATGGACTTCCTGGGGCTCAAAAACCTCTCCATCATCAAGGACGCCCTCGAAAACATCGAGGCTTCTAAGGGCGTGAAGATCGACATCGACACCATCCCCCTGGACGACACGCTCACCTACGAGCTTTACAGCCGCGGGGAGACCACCGGCCTCTTCCAGTTCGAGTCGCCGGGGATGAAAAAGCACCTGCGCAACCTCAAGCCCAACCGCTTCGAGGACCTGATCGCCATGAACGCCCTCTACCGCCCGGGCCCCATGGAGTACATCCCCAGCTTTATCGCCCGCAAGCACGGGCTCGAGAAGGTGAGCTACGACATCGACGACATGCAGGAATACCTCGAGGACACCTACGGGATCACGGTCTACCAGGAACAGGTGATGCTCCTCTCCCAGAAGCTGGCCGGCTTCACCGGGGGCGAGGCCGACACCCTGCGCAAGGCCATGGGTAAGAAGCAGAAAGCCGTGCTGGACAAGCTCAAGCCCAAGTTCTTAGAAGGGGCTACGGCCAAGGGCCACGACCCGAAGGTCTGCGAAAAGGTGTGGAGCGACTGGGAAGCCTTCGCCTCCTATGCCTTCAACAAGTCGCACTCGACCTGCTACGCCTACGTCTCCTACCAGACGGGCTACCTCAAGGCGCACTACCCCGCCGAGTTTATGGCGGCCCTCTTGAGCCGCAACTTCAGCGACATCAAGAAGATCAGCTTCTTTATGGACGAGTGCAAGCGCATGGGATTATCCGTGCTCGGGCCCGATGTAAACCAGAGTAAGCTGAAATTTTCGGTGGACGACGGGGGCAACGTCCGCTTCGGCCTGGCCGGGATCAAGGGCGTGGGCGAGGCAGCTGTGCAGAACATCATAGATACCCGGAAAGAGGGCGGAAAATTCACCTCGATCTACGACTTCATCGAGCGGGTCAACCTGCAAACCGTCAACAAGAAAACCCTCGAGAGCCTGGCCCTGGGCGGGGCCTTCGACAGCCTGGGCGAGATGCCCCGCAGCGCCTACTTCGCCCCCGACACCCGCGAGGGCACCTTCCTCGAAGCGCTGATCCGCTACGGCAACCGGGTGCAGAGCGAAAAGAACAACGCCCAGCAGAGCCTCTTCGGAGGCGGCAGCGACCAGGTGGAGGTGCAGAAGCCGGAGCCCTCGGCCCACGTGCCCTGGAGCAAGCTGGAGATGCTGACCCGCGAGCGGGAGGTGATCGGGATCTTCCTGTCGTCCCACCCGCTGGATGATTTTTCGATCATCCTGCGCCACTACTGCAACACGACGCTCTCCGACCTGGAAGACCTCACGGCCATGCAGGGGCGCGACTTTTCGCTGGGGGGCATGGTCACCGCCGTGAGCCACCTGATGACCAAGACCGGCAAGCCCTTCGGGCGCTTCACGCTGGAAGACTACAACTCCTCCTACGAGTTCGTGCTATTCAACAAGGATTACGAGAATTTCCGGCGCTACCTCTACGAGGGCTACTACCTGTTGATCCGCGGCAAGGTGCAGCCCCGGCCCTACAACCCGGCGGAGCTGGAGGTGAAAATCTCCTCGATGATGATGCTCTCCGAGGCCCAGGAGACCCTGATCCGCGAACTGACCCTGGTCCTGCCGGTGGGGGACCTGACCGAGGAGCTGCTGGGGGACCTGACTCAGACGCTGCAGGAGAACAAGGGCAACGTCACGCTGCGCATCAAGGTCTTCGACCCGGCGGCCGAGGTGGCGGTGAATCTTTTTTCGAAGTCGCTCAAGGTGGGGATCACTCCCGAAATGGTAAGGTTTTTGGATGACAGGTCTCTGCACTACACTTTGATGTAGCCTTCCGGACGGAATTTTTTCAAACCGTTAAAAACATGTTGATTACTTTCCGTCTTTCGGGATGGCAAGTCGGGGTTTTATTCCCAATTTTGTGTGTCAGAATACCTACCCAACCTGAAAGCGAGGGTTCAGTGCGCACCCTCGACCTTCCGGAACGAAGCTGTGCATAGCGTGCCTCGGATTTTGCTTATCGTCCGAGCATCAAACCGGAGCGTACCTGAAGTACGTGAGGATTAACGGGCAAAAAGACGCCCGTTTTCCTCCTCCTCGCTCGGCAAAGTTCAAGCAAGCTTGACTTTGCGCTCACTCCTTCGTCGGTTTGAGCACAGGAGGATAAGTAAAATAGGAGGTGCGATATGTGCAGCCACCTTGAATAGAACCAGAACCTAAAAGAACTATAAATATGGCATTGAACATTACTACTTCAAACCTGCAGTCTCTGCTGGACGGGGGCAAGCCCCTGGTGATCGATTTTTGGGCCGAATGGTGCGGCCCCTGCCGGATGATCGGCCCGATCATCGAGGAACTGGCCACCGAATACGGTGACAAGGTGAACATCGGCAAGTGCGACGTGGACGACAACGACACCATCGCCGCCCAGTACGGCATCCGCAACATCCCCACGGTGCTCTTTATCAAGGGCGGCCAGGTGGTGGACAAGCAAGTCGGCGCCGTCGGCAAGGACGCTTTCAAGGCCAAGATCGACGCGCTGCTCTAAGAAGTCGGCTCCCGTATCGTGTCAACAAAAAACCGCCCCCTCGGGGGCGGTTTTTTGTTGTTGCTATCGTTTGTAGGTCGTCGAAATACTGCTCCGGTTGCCCTTTTCGTCCGTGACGGTGACTTTGAGGGTGTGCTGCTTGCCCCGGGGCCATTTTTTGTCGTCGAAGGGATGGGTGATGCGGTCGTTCTTGGGGTCGTATTCCAGCAAGGCCCACTCTCCGTCGATGGTAGCGGTGTAGGTGTCTATGCCCGAGAAATTATCCGTAATTTTCAGCGACAGGCTCTCGCGGGTGGAAAAATCCTCCCCGCCCTTGAATTCGGGCGAGATGCGGGGGGCTGTGGTGTCGACGGCGATGTAGTAGGTGCCGAAATTGCGCACCCGGGCCTCGACCCGGCCGCCCTCGCCGCCGGGCTTCCAGCGTCCGCCCGCGGCGCTGCGTTTGCCCGCCGGGCTGACCACGCCCAGCAGGGCCTTGGGCCGCAGGGCCTCGGGCAGGCTGTCGGCAGCGAGCGAGAGGGTAATCGCCTTTTGCAGGGGCTCGTCCGGGGTGTGGACGTCGTACAGGAGCGAGTAGGCATAGGAGGGCGTGGGGATGTCGCGGGCCGGGGCGTCGAAGAAGATCGACTCGTAGAGCGCCCGGGCGGGAATCTCGACGTGCAGGCCCTGGTCTCCGTACTGAAAATCCTTCCACCACAGCACCGGCATACCCACGGGAGCGGTCAGCAGCGAATCGAAGCGGTCGCGGCGGACGATCTCTAAAGAGAGCGAACTGCGGTTGCCGGCCTCGTCCTCGAGATCGATCTCCACACCGTGCGGAAGGGTGTCCGCGAGGTGGATGCCGCCCAGGCCCTGCCGGGGATGGCGGTAGATGGAGAGCGGGTTGTTGGGCAGCATAAAGAGGCGGTAGGTGGCCGTGCGCTTTTCATGTTCGCCGTAGAGCATCAGGGCGTTGACGTAGCGGGTCTGGTCGAAGGGGATGCGGTCGATCCGCAGGCCGAACAGCGCCTGGCCGTCCAGGCGTTCCTCGATGCGGTAGACTCCCATTACGTTGCTCGTTCCGTTCTTAAACTCCTTGGCCTCCAAGGCGAAGTAGCCCGCCCGGGCCACTTCGAGAGGGGCTCCCGTGGGCAGCGCGTAGCGGCCCTGCGAGGTGCTTCGCAGGGGGATGCGGTGGGTGATGCGGTGCTGGGGGATGCCCTGCACGGTATCGAGTTGGATGTAGTAGAGCGTCAGCAGCTGGGGCGGGATGGTGTCCGCCACGTTCAGGTAGCCCCCCGTCAGCAGGTTGACGGGCGTGCCCGAGGCGTCGCGGATCTCGAAGTGCAGGTGCGGCCCGCCCGAGGAGCCCCGGTTGCCCGAGAGGGCGACCAGTTGGTCGGCCGTGACGGGGAATTGGTCGGGCTTGAAATAGAGGTCCACCGAGAAGGACTTGCGGGCGTACTGCTGTGCGTAGACGTGTCGTTCAAGGGCGTCGTAGAAGCTTTCGACGTGGCCGTAGACCGAGGTGGTGCCGTTGGGATGGCTGATGTAGAGGGCCTTGCCGTAGCCTCCGGGGCTGACGGCCACCCGCGAGACGTAGCCCGCGGCCACAGCGTAGAGCGGTTTGCCGATCACCTGCTGGGTCTTGATGTCGATGCCCCCGTGGAAATGGCCGGGACGCAGCTCGAAGCAGTTGGCCGAGAGCGAAATGGGGATCTTGACGGGCGGCAGGTAATAAGAGGAGGAAATCTCCTGGGCCCGCAAGCCGGAGCCAAGGAAAAACGCCGCGAGCGCCAGCAGGCAGGCAAAGGGTTTTATCGGATTTTTCATGAGTCTTTTTTCAACAAACTGAGGTTGAAAGATACGGCTTTTTTCCGGCCCGGCCAACCGGGAGGACCCGTAAGAGCCCGGATCCGGAAAAGAAAGTGTCCAGTTTTCAGACAGCTCCTGTCCAAAAATTAGACATTTTCATTCCATGGAAAATATTTTAATTTATTCAAAATCAATTAATTATATGTTTTGGCACAAATCTGGCACCTTGAGGATTAATCCTCAACGACACCCTCTCGGTGTTGATGCAGCAAAAACGTAAAAACGACGTTACAAGAAAGGCTACTAAATCTTTACCCACTTAAATCCGACCACTCCCATGAAAACCGTGTTCAAAAACTTCTGGGCCTTGCTGCGCCGCAATCCGGCGGTGAGCATCCTCAACCTGCTGGGGCTTTCCGCCGCCTTCGTCGCCTTTATGCTGATCTTCATGCAGGTGAACTTCGAGTTCGGCTACGAGCGTTTCCGATCCGCCGCCGACCGGATTTACCGGGTCGAGACGCAGGGCATGTGGGGCGGGACGGCTTATTCGCCGAATATTTCGCGCTTCAACGGGGAGACGATCGGCCAGCTCTCGCCCCGCATCGAGGAGTCGGGGCTGTTGTATGTCGCCTGGAACGGGAATGTCAAGTTCACCTATGACAATCCGGAGGGCGAACTCGCCACCGCACACCATGACTTTTTCTATTGCACCCCGAGCTGGCCCTCCACCATGCAGTTCGAGATCGTGGAAGGGAAATCCGCTCCGGACGACCTCTCTCAAATACTGATCCCGCAGAGCCTCGCCCGCAGCCTCTTCGGGCGCGAGAGCGCCCTGGGACGGCGGATCGAAATCCAGGGAGAGTTCGTCAACAAAACTTCCCAGCGGGAATTCTACGTCTGCGGCGTGTACCGGGACATCCCGGCCAACTCGATGGAGAAGAACGCGATCTACGCCAACGTCGGCGATACCGAATACCAGGCGGGGCAGGAAGGATGGGTCAACCACTTCCTGTATGTGCGGCTGCACTCTCCGCAGGACAAAGAGGAGGTCGAAACATTGATCAACGGGGCGGACCTGAGCGGTTTTTCGCACCGGGAAGAACAACCTCACATGCGCCTGCAATTGCTGACGGACATCTACTTTGCCAACCGCGGCAACTTCTCCATGACCATGATCTTCGTCTCGATCGCGCTGCTGGTGCTGGTGATCGCGCTGATCAATTTCTTCAACTTCTCGATCGCCCTCTCGCCCATGCGCATCCAGAGCCTCAATATGTTCAAAATCCTGGGCAGCAAGAGCAGTTCGCTCCGCCGGGGACTGCTCGCCGAATCGGTGCTTTTCTGCCTGCTGGCCTACTCCCTGGCGCTCTATGGGCTGTATGCCGTGCAAAGCACCTCCCTGATGAGCTACCTGCAGGCCGACATGACCCTGGGGGGCAACCTGCCCCTGCTGGGCTGGGGCGCCCTGATCGCGGCGGGGGTCGGCCTGGTGGCGGGGCTCTACCCCGCGGTGTACACCACCTCCGTGCCCACGGCCCTGACGCTGAAAGGCTCTTTCGGGCTGTCGTTCCGGGGGCGGCGCTTGCGCACGGCCCTGATCGGCGTGCAGTACGTGGTCTCGATCGTGTTGCTGATCGCGGCGGTCTTCATGAACCTGCAATACCGCCTGATCCGCCAGCAGGACCTGGGACTGGACACCGACCAGGTGGTGGCGGTGCGCATGAGCGGAAAACTCGCGGGCCAGCGGCAAACGCTGGTCTCCCTGCTGCAGCAGAATCCGACCATCGTGGAGACGGCTTTCTGCCACCAAAGCATTGTCGACCGGGGAGCTTCGCGGTGGGGAATGGACGACAAAGAGGGAAATAAGTTGATGGTCGATTACCGGCTGGTGGACCCCGAATTCATCTCCCTGATGGATATCCGCCTGAGCGAAGGGAGGAATTTCATGGCCGCAGACTCGATGAAACAGGACCCGATGCCGATCATCGTCAACCGGACCTTCCAGCAAACGAACGACCTGCACCTGGGCGAACTGATCAACGACAACCACCTGGAAGTGGTCGGGGTAGTCGAGGATTTCACGTTCCGCTCCCTGCACTCGGCCGTGGGTCCGTTTATGTTCATGCCGCTCAAACCCGGTGGAGGCAGCATGATCTACCTGAAGATAAACACCTCGGATTACCCCTCGGCGATCGCCTTCCTGACGAAAACCGCCAAGTCGCTGGACCCCGACTTCGAAGGCGAGCCCTATTTCCTGAACGCCCACATCGACAAGTTGTACAAAACCGATTCGCAGAACATCGCCCTGGTATCCTTTTTCAGCCTGCTGGCGATCCTGATCTCCCTTTCGGGGGTCTTCTCGCTGGTGGCTTTCGAGACCCGGCACAAGCGCAAGGAGATCGGTGTGCGGCGGGTCTTCGGGGCCACGGTGGCGGAAATCCTGCGGATGCTCAACCGGACTTATGTCAAGGTGGTGGCCGTGTGCTTTGTGCTGGCGGTCCCGTTGGCGGTCTACGGATTGCAGAAGTGGCTGGAAAGCTACACGGTCAAGGTCCCGCTCAGCGGGTGGGTCTTTGCCGGGGTGTTGCTGGTTGTCTGGGGGCTGACGGCCCTGACGGTCACCTGGATGAGTTACCGGACGGCCACCGAGAACCCGGTAAGAGCCTTACGCAGTGAATAAGATAGTCCTTCTCCCTTTTTCAAAAAGCGCCGGGGCCACTCTGATGAGTGGCCCCGGCTTCTATGCGTATACGGATCGTTTACCAACCCAGGATGTAGGCGAACACCAGCGGGGCTACGATCGTGGCGTCCGACTCGATGATAAATTTCGGGGTGTCGACGTCCAGCTTGCCCCAGGTGATCTTTTCGTTGGGCACGGCGCCCGAGTAGGAGCCGTAGGAAGTCGTGGAGTCCGAGATCTGGCAGAAGTAGGCCCAGAAGGGGACGTCGGTCCACTCGAGGTCCTGGTACATCATGGGCACCACGCAGATGGGGAAGTCGCCCGAGATGCCGCCGCCGATCTGGAAGAAGCCGACGCCTCGGCCGCCGCTGTTGGCGCGGTACCATTCGGTGAGGAAGATCATGGTTTCGATCCCGCTTTTCATGGTGGAGGCTTTCAGTTGGCCCTTGATGACATACGACGTGAAGATATTGCCCAGGGTGCTGTCTTCCCAGCCGGGGACGATGATGGGGATGTTCTTTTCGCAGGCGGCCAGCATCCAGCTGTCCTTGGGGTCGATCTCGTAGTACTGCTCGAGGGCCCCTCCGCGCAGCAACTGGTAGAGGAACTCGTAGGGCAGGTAGCGCTCGCCCTTGTCGTCGGCGGCTTTCCAGATTTTGAAAATGTGCTCCTGGATGCGGCGGAAGGCCTCTTCCTCGGGGATGCAGGTGTCGGTGACGCGGTTGAGGTGCCGGTCGAGCAGCTCGCGCTCCTGCTCGGGGGTCAGGTCGCGGTAGTTGGGCACGCGCTTGTAGTGGTTGTGGGCCACGAGGTTCATCACGTCCTCCTCGAGGTTGGCCCCGGTGCAGGTGATGATCTGGACCTTGTCCTGGCGGATCATTTCGGCCAGAGAAAGGCCCAGCTCGGCCGTACTCATCGCGCCCCCCAGGGTGATCATCATCTTGCCTCCGGCCTCCAGGTGGGCTTCATACCCCTGGGCCGCGTCGATCAGGGCGGCGGCGTTGAAATGGCGGTAGTGGTGGGTGATAAATTCCGATACGGGTCCTTTTTTCATAGCGGTTAAAATTTCAGAATCTGCCTAAAAATTTAGACAGATTCTCATTTGTAGTGCGCTGTAGTGGACTCGAACCACTGACTTCCACCCTGTCAAGGTGACACTCTGAACCGACTGAGTTAACAGCGCATGGGGTACATTGCGGAGACAAAGATAAGCAAATTCGGCGGCATGTCAAACCCCTGGGGAAAATTCTCTCCGAAAGGATTTTTTGCAACCGACCTCCACCTACACGTTGCGTATGAACTATATTTTTATCGTCAGAAGATATAAATTATTGACAATCAACAAATATGATCTTTGCAGTGATTTTTTTGAAATTATTTTTTTCAAAAAATATATACTATGCAATGCATAGTATTAAAATTATTTTTATATTTGCGTACCAAAGAACATATAGCTAACCCATGACAACTCTGAACCTTCCCAAAAAACGCATCGACGTAATCGACGCCCTGCGCGGCTTCGCCCTGATGGGCATCCTGATCCTGCATTGCCTGGAGCATTTCGAGGTGTACGCCTTTCCGGACGATCCCCCCACGTTGAAATTCCTCAACATGACGGTCAAGAATGTGGTCTTTTTCTTTTTTGCAGGCAAGGCTTACGCCATCTTCTCGCTGCTGTTCGGGCTGAGCTTCTTTATTCAGATGAAAAACCAGGCCGACCGGGGCGAGGATTTCCGCGCACGGTTCCTGTGGCGGATGGTTCTGCTGTTTGTGATCGGCTACGTCGTCGGGATTTTCTATCCGGGGCAGATCTTTATTTTCTACGCCATGTTCGGCGTTTTCCTGATCCCTTGTTACAAGCTCCCCAACGGGTGGCTGCTGGCGCTGTGTATTTTTTTCCTGCTGGAGCCGCTGATCCTGGGGAAATTTATCCGGGCCCTGGTGGACCCCGAATTCGCCAAGGCTCCGGTGGGCGCGATGCAGAAATTGCAGGGCGAGCTGTTCAAGGGCACCCAGGAGATCAACAAGACCGGGTCGGCCGCCGAGCTCTTTTCGCGCAACCTCTGGTCGGCGCAGTTGCAATGCCAGTTGTGGTGCATCCTCAACCGCACCGGCCAACTGCTGGGGCTCTTCTTCGGGGGGCTGCTGATCGGCCGGATGGGCATCCACCGGGACCCCGATAAAATGGTGCATTATGCCAAGCGGGCCCTGCTGATCGGCCTGCCGATGTTCGCCCTCTTCTATTGCCTGGCCGGGATATTCCCCACCCTGGAGCTCGGCCTGCCCTCCCGGCTGGGGCGCACGCTGATGACCTCCTACGCCAACCTGGGGTGGACGCTGGTGTTGATCGGCGGCTTTGCGTTGATCTACCTGCGCCTCGACGGCAAAAAAGTGCTCGATTACCTGGCCCCCGTGGGGCGCATGAGCGTGAGCAGCTACATGGCCCAGGCAGTGATGGGGAACCTGATTTTCTACAACTACGCCCTGGGTATGTGGGCCGTGACGGGCCAGTTCTACTGCCTGCTGATCGGGATCGTGCTGTGCGCCGTCCAGATCGCCGTCTGCAACTGGTGGATCAAGCGTTACTACTACGGTCCGATGGAATGGCTCTGGCGGGCAGGGACCTTTATGACGACGAAAATTCCCTTCCGCAGATAAACGAAAGGAAGGCTGAACGAATCCGGGGAGATTTTATTTCCCCGGATTTTTCATCTATACCGGGGATTTTTTGTTCGTTTTTCCCGATTTCGAAACTACCCTCGAAAGTTTTCTTACGTTTGGTGTTGAGAATAACTGTTCCTTCCCACCATGCGCATCGTCATCCATCCCCGTTACACTCACCTGGAGGAATTTATCCGCCGGATACCCGGGCGTGCGTACCGTCCGCAGCGGGTCTTCCGGGAGCGACGCAACCGGGTGGAGACCGTCGAGACCCCTACGGGAAAGCGTCTGGTGGTGAAGGCCTTCGGGACCTTCGGGCTTTTCCAGCGGCTGCTGTACACGATCCGCCCGAGCAAGGCCCGCCGCTCGTTCGAATACTCGCTGCGCCTGGAGGAGAAAGGGATCGCCACAGCCCCTCCCGTGGCCTGGATCGAGACCCGCCGCAGCGGGCTGTTCGAGGCGGGGTATTTTATTTCGGAGTTCGTGCCCGAGACCCTGATGGACACCATCGAAAGCTACGACGAGCCCAAGCGCGGGCGGCTGATCATCGACTTCGCGGCCTTTACCGCCGAACTGCACAGAAAAAGGATCTGCCACCGGGACTACAACCTCTCGAACGTCTTTTTCCGTCCCTGCGGGGAGGGCTACGCTTTCCGGCTGATCGACGTCAACCGCACCCGCTTCAAACACCTCTCCAAGCGGGACTGCCTGCGGGAGCTGACCCGGCTCCAGCACATTTCGCTGCCTACGGCGGTGGCCATCGTCGGCGAGTACGCCAGGGTGAGGGGGTGGAACGAGGAGCTCTGCTGCGCCGGAATGCTACTGGAACGCAACCTGGGACGCCGGGCGCGGTTTAAGCGATTGCATCGGTTCTTGAAACGGCTCTTTTCGACCCGGAAAAAGATCATTCCGGAGATGACGGGAAGATGAAGACGGGGCGGTGACTATTTCACCACCCCGCTCTTTTTATATTTGTGATTGCTCGAAGTAGGCCCACAACGAATCCCCCGCCGGGACGGGGGCCGTGACGAGGACCGATTTGCGGTCCTCGCCCCCCGAGGCGACCGGATGCAGGAATTCCAGGCGCCGGGCGTGCAGGGAGATGCCCCCGTCGGGGTTGGAGCGGGCGGCCCCGTACTTGAGGTCGCCGCGGATGGGGCAGCCGATGGCCGAGAGTTGGGCCCGGATCTGGTGGTGGCGGCCCGTGAGCAGATCCACCTCCAGCAGGCAGTAGCGGTCGCTGCGCGAGAGCAGGCGGTAGTCGAGCCGGGCCTCCTGGGCTCCGGCGACGGGCTTGGCATGGCTGCGCGTGCGGTTGGTGCGGCCGTCGCGCACCAGGTAGTGGGTGAGCGAGCCCTCTTCGGGCGTGGGGCAGGCCTGGGTGATGGCCCAGTAGCTTTTCGTAATCTCCCGGTTTTTGATCATTTCGTTGAGCCGCACGAGGGCCTTGCTGGTCTTGGCAAAGAGCACGGCCCCGCTGACCGGGCGGTCGATGCGGTGCACCACGCCCAGGAAAACGGCCCCGGGCTTTTGGTCGCGGGCGCGCAAAAAATCTTTGATCTCGTTTTCGAGGGCGGGACCTCCCGAGGGGTCGGGCTGCACCAGTTCCCCGGCGCGCTTGTTGACCACCAGCAGGTGGTTGTCCTCGTACAGAATTTGTGTCGGGTCGAACATGGCGCGCACTACTTATCCAGGGTGAATGCAAAGGGAAGCAGGGTCCGGGCGTCCTCCACCACGGAGGCTGTTTCGGCCCCGGCCATAATGACGCGCAGGGGAGCCTGCTGGCGTTTCTGGGCCTCGACGATCACCTGGCGGCAGGCTCCGCAGGGGGTGCACTCTCCTTGCGCAGGCTCCGAAGCGATAGCCAGGGCCTCGATGCGGACGCCGGGGCGGTTGCCCAGCACGTAGTGCAGCAGGGCCCGTTCGGCGCAGATGCCCTCGGGCAGCACCTCGCTCTCCTGGTTGGAGGCCGTGAGGATTTCGCCCCCTTCGAGCCTCAGGGCCGCCCCCACCCGGAAGTGGGAGTACGGGGCGTAGGCCCCCGAGCAGGCCGCCCGGGCTCGGGCTACCAGTTCGCGGGCCGCGGGGTTCAACTCCTCCAGGGAGGCGTAGGCGGTGTATTCGAAGCTGTGTTTTTTCGTTTCCATTACTGCTTTTTTAATGCCCGGAGCATGTGCCTTTTTCCGAGGGCTCCCGGGAGGCGGGTGACTTCGAAGCCTGCCGAGCGCAGGTTTTGCTTGACGATCCCCTTGGCCGAATAGGTGACCAGGATGCCGCCCGGAGCGAGCGCGGCGTACATTTTTTGAAACACTTCCCCACTCCACAGTTCGGGCTGGGTGTCGGGGGCGAAGGCGTCGAAATAGACCACGTCGAAGGGGCCTTCCAAGGTTGCCTCCAAGAGGTCGGCGCAGCGTTTTTTGAGCGTGAATCCGTTTCCCAAATCCACCTCTTCCTCCCAGGGCGCACGGTGCAGGGCCCCGAAAAGCGGGTCTTCGGCGTACACCAGTCCCGCGGCCAGGGCCTCGTCCACCGGGTAGCGTTCCAGGGCCTCGTAGCGGATCTTCTCCCCCACCCCGGCTCCGTAGAGCGCACTCAGATAAGCGTTTAATCCACTACCAAACCCCATTTCCAACACCCGCGCCCCGGCTCCTTCGTGGCGCGAGAGCCACCCCGCAAGTCCCTGTTCGACAAAGACGTACCCGGACTCGCCCCGGGCTCCGCGCAGGGAGTGGTAGGTGTCGCCCAGCAGGGGATGGCGCAGGGTCTGCGAGCCGTCCTCGGTGGATTCGACCGTGGGGTGGATGGAGTCCAAAGCGGGAAAATTATTCGAGGGCGAAGCGCACCGTGACCGTGTGCTCGATCTTGATCTTTTCAAATTCCAACTGCGGCAGGCTCTCCTCCTCGGCGGCGTCAGCCATATAGCGGGGCGCAGCCTTGGTCATCACCACATTGGCATAGGGCCGGGCGTTGTACGAAAAATCCTGGATGTAGAGGGCTTTGCCGGCGGTGCGATCCACGGCTTCGGCCAGCACCTGGGCGTTCTGCCGGGCGGCCTTGGCGGCGGCGGCGCGCACCTGCTGGCGCAGTTGGTCGAAATTGGAGACGTCCGTCCGCTCGATGTTCACGTCCGAGACGCCCAGGTCGGCCAGCGCCCGGAAGACTTGCCCCACCTGGATGGCCGTGGCCAGTTTCAGGGAGTAAGTCTTGGTACTCAGGACGGTGTTGCGCTTGAGGAGGTAGGTTTTCAGGTCGGCGGCCTGGTCCTGGACGGTCATGTTCTTTTCCAGGTCGATGCCCAGGCCCTTGAGCGCGCGGAACATATCGCGTTCCTGCTGTTCGACCGAGACCTTGCCCTTGTTGTCCTTTTCGGAGATATTGATGCGCAGGTAGATCTCGTCGGGGGTGACTTCCAGTTCGGCCCGGCCGTTGACCTCCAGGTAATTTTGGTCGATAAAATTCTTTTCCTGGGCCGTGAGGCCGGTCGTCAGCAGCAGGGCCGCCAACAGGATGAATGTCTTTTTCATAATGTATCTGTTTTTGGTTACATGTTTAATAAGATGACTTTTTCGCCTGAAACGTTGCAACACGAACTAATTCACCGTGGGGGGCGGCCCCGCCACGCGGGACAGGAGAAAGGTGGTGGTTTTCTCCCCCTCGCGCAGCCCGACCCAGGACATCTCGTCCCCGGAGATGAAGATTCTCCAGCACTCCGAAGCCGGGCCCTGGCCGCCGCTCAGCAGGTCGTTGGTGAAGTTGGAGGCGAAGAGTTCCCCGTAGAGGAAATAGCGGCCGTCGTTGTCCGCTTTGCGAACGTAGCCGCCGAGGGATTCGTCGTAGTAATAGTAGTTGTACGTGCCGTCGGCGAGGTATTGCCAGTAGGTATCGTAGGCCGCCGGAGCGACGCCCTGGGTGGTTTCGTGCCCTTTCCAGGTGCCGAGGATGTCGCCGCGGTAATCGGTCTCCGTTTTGTACATGGCGAAGGTTTTCAGCTCCGGGAGCGAGACACCGTCCTCCTTGCATTCGAGTTCCCTGCAGGCCATGGCTCCATCCCGGATCAAGATGCGGGTCTTGACCGAATAGTGTTTCCCGGCGAGGGTGCCCTCCTCGTAGAGGATGTCGCCGTCGAGGCGGTAACTGATGGAGGGCACTTCGACCCATTGGGCGCCGTCGTCCGACTCCATCCGTGCGGCGTAGAGTTCCGAGCCGCTGGATTCGAAGCGGTTGACAAACATCTCGTCGGAGGGCAGAATTCTGTTATCCGCCGAGACGACGATCCAGGTACCGATGATTTCGGTGGAGTAATCGGGCTTGGGCTCCTTTTTGTCGCAGCCGCACAGGCACAGGGCCAGGACGGCGATCCAAAATACATGTTTCATAGCTTATTCTATCTTCGCATTAATTGTACCACATTTTCAACGTGATGGGTCTGGGGGAACATATCCACGCTCTGGACGCGGGCGATGCGGTAGGCCTCGTCGAAGAGGGCCAGGTCGCGGGCCTGGCTGGCGGGGTTGCAGCTCACGTAGACGATTCTCTCCGGGGCGGCCGCGAGCACCGTGCGCACCACGTCCTCGTGCAGGCCCGCCCGGGGCGGGTCGAGGATCACCACGTCGGGGTGGCCCTGGGTTTCGATAAACTCGGCATTGAGGACATCTTTCATATCGCCCGCGAAGAAGGCCGTGTTGTCCAGGCCGTTGAGCTGGGCGTTGGCCCGGGCGTCCTCGATGGCCTCGGGGACGTACTCCACGCCCACCACGCGGCGGCAGGAGCGGGCGACGAAGTTGGCGATGGTGCCCGTGCCCGTGTAGAGGTCGTAGACCACCTCCTGGCCGGTGAGGGCGGCGAACTCGCGGGTCACCTTATATAACTCGTAAGCCTGTTCGGAATTGGTCTGGTAGAACGATTTGGGGCCGATCTTGAAGCGCAGGCCCTCCATCTGTTCGAAGATGTGGTCTTGTCCGGCGAAAAGTTGGACCTCCAGGTCGCCGATGGTGTCGTTGAACTTGGGGTTGACCACGTACATCCAGGAGGTGACGTGGGGAACGCACTCCGAGAGGTGGGTCATCAGGGCGTCGATGCGTTCCTGTTCGGGGGCGGCGAAGACCACGATCACCATCGTTTCTCCGGTCGAGGCCGTGCGGACGATCAGGTTGCGCATCAGCCCGGTGTGCTCGCGCACGTTGTAAAAGGTGTAGTCGTTCTCCCGGCAGAATTTCCGGGCGGCCAGGCGGATCGTGTTCGAGGGCTCGGCCTGCAGCCAGCAGGTCTCGATGTCGAGGACCTTGTCGAAGAGGCCGGGGATGTGGAAGCCCAGGGCGCGGGACTCTTCGATCGCGGCCCCCGAGGCCACTTCCTCGGTGGTCAGCCAGCGCTTGTCGCTGAAGGTGAATTCGAGTTTGTTGCGGTAGAAAAACTGTTTTTCGGAGCCCAAGATGGGGGGGATTTCGGGCAATTCGAGGTGCCCGATGCGTTGGAGTTGATCCACCACCTGCTGCTGCTTGAAGCGCAGTTGCTCCCCGTAGGGCAGGTGCTGCCACTTGCAACCCCCGCAGACGCCGAAATGCTCGCAGGAGGGCTCGACCCTCAGCGGCGAGCGTTCGCGGAAGCGGACCACCGTGCCCTCCATAAAGCGCCGACGCTTGCTGCGGATCTGCACATCCACCACATCGCCCGGGACGGTCATCGGTACGAAGACCACCACGTCGTTGTGGCGGCCCAGGGACTTGCCTTCGGCCGCGACGGCTTCGATTCGGAGGGATTCTATCAGGGGGTAATTCGCTTTCTTGCGCGCCATTTTTTCTACCTATATTATTTCCCTGCAAAGATAGTAATCCCTATCTTTGTACGAAATTAATTCGCGCAACCATGATCGAAATCGCCGTCCTGCCGCTCAACCCCTTTCAGGAAAATACGCTGATCGTCTCAGATTCTTCCGGGGAATGCCTGATCGTCGACGCGGGCAACTACACCCCCCAGGAGACCGAACGGGTGAAGCAATATATCTCGGAGCACAACCTCAAACCGGTTATGCTGGTCAACACCCACGGCCACGTGGACCACATGCTGGGGGTCGAGGCCCTCAAACAGGCCTACGGCATCCCCTTCGCCCTGCACGGCAAAGACCGCTTCCTGATCGAGACGGCCGCCACCCACGGGGCCATCTACGGCTTCCAGGTGGGGGAAATCCCCACCGTGGACATCGACCTGGAGGGCCAACAGGAGGTGCGCTTCGGGCAGAGCAGCCTGCAGATCATCGAGACCCCGGGCCATACCCCCGGCCACATCGCCCTGTACAGCCCCGAGAACAAGCTGCTGATCACCGGGGACACCCTGTTCAAGGAGAGCATCGGGCGCACCGATCTGCCCGGAGGCGATTACAGCTGGATCATGCGCAGCATCCTGGATAAGCTGATGCCCCTGGGAGGCGACGTGCGTTTTTATCCAGGCCACGGACCCGCGAGCACCCTGGGCCATGAGGCCCTCTACAACCCCTTTGTCACAGAGGTGATGGGCGGTGAGGTAGGTTATGACGAATAAGTGCTATGAGAATTGATATTTTAACCGTCGTACCCGAATTGTTGAGCTCGCCCCTGGGCGAGTCGATCCTCAAGCGTGCCCAGCAAAAGGGACTCGTGGAAATCGTCGTCCACAACCTGCGCGACTACACCTCCGACCGCCACCGCCAGGTGGACGACTACCCCTTCGGCGGCGAGGCGGGCATGGTGATGAAGCCCGAGCCGATCTTCCGCTGCGTGGAGGCCCTGCAGGCCGAGCGCACCTACGACGAGATCATCTACACCTCTCCGGATGGCATCCGGTACAACCAGCGCGAGGCCAACCGCCTCTCGACGTTGGGCAACCTGATTATCCTCTGCGGCCACTACAAGGGCATCGACTACCGGGTACGCGAGCACCTCATCACCCGGGAGATCTCCATCGGCGACTACGTGCTCACGGGGGGCGAACTGGCCGCGGCCATCATCGCCGACAGCGTCGTCCGGGTGATCCCCGGGGCCATCGGCGACGAGGCTTCGGCCTTGACCGACTCCTTTCAGGACAACCTGCTGGCCCCGCCGGTCTACACGCGACCGGCCGAATTCCGGGGGTGGCGGGTGCCGGATGTGCTGCTTTCGGGCAACCCCAAGGATATTCTTAACTGGCAGGAGGAGCAGGCCATCGAGCGCACGCGTGCGCTGAGGCCCGATTTATTGGACGAATAATTTCGCATGAAGATCATTTGCATCGGCCGCAATTATGTGGACCATATCCAGGAGTTGGACGGCAACAGAAACCTTCCGCCCGAGCCGGTCTTTTTCCTGAAGCCGGACACGGCCCTGCTGCGCAACAACGACCCGTTCTACGTGCCTTCCTTCAGCTCGGACCTGCACTACGAGACCGAGCTGGTGGTACGCATCGGCCGGGTGGGCCGCTCGGTGAGCGAGCGCTTCGCTCCGCGTTTCTACACCGAGGTGGGCTTAGGGATCGACTTCACGGCCCGCGACCTCCAGCGCCGTTGCATCGCCGAGGGGTTGCCCTGGGAGATGTGCAAGGCCTTTGACCGCTCGGCGGCGCTTTCTCCGGAGTTTATTCCGCTGGTTGAGTTAGGCGGGGATATTCAGAAATTGCACTTCGAGATGAGCCTCAACGGGGAGATTCGCCAGCGGGGCGATACGGGGCAGATGATTTTCAGTGTGAACCGGATCATCGCCTACGTCTCGCAGTTCCTGACCCTCAAGATGGGCGACCTGATCTACACCGGCACCCCCGTGGGCGTGGGGCCCGTGGTGCCCGGCGACCACCTCGTCGCCTCGCTGGAAGGACGGACATTGTTGGATTTCGATATTAAATAGGTATGCGGGTATTCGACGGTTTGGACAGCGCGCAAGGAATCGTTAGGCCGGTGGTGACGCTGGGCTCCTACGACGGCGTGCACCGGGGCCACCGCGAAATCCTTCGAAAACTCCGGCAGATCGCCGCCGAGCGCGGCGGGGAAAGCGTCCTGCTCACCTTCGCCCCCCACCCCCGGGAGGTACTTTATCCCGAAAGCGCCCCACGGCTTCTCAACACCCCCGCCGAAAAACTGGCGCTGCTGGAGGAACTGGGCATCGACAACGTCGTCGTCATCCCTTTCACGGAGGCGTTCAGCCGGATCGGGGCCGAAGAGTTCGTCCGGGATATACTCGTCGGAGGGCTCCATACGGACACCCTGATCGTGGGTTTCAACCATCACCTGGGGCACGGCAAACAGGGCACCCCCGATGCCCTGAGGGCCTGGAGCGGGGAACTGGGCTTCCGGCTCGAGGAAATGCCGCGCCAGGAATTGGGGGAAGAAAAAGTCAGCTCGACGCTGATCCGGGGGCTGGTCGCCGCAGGCAAAATGACGGAGGCCGAGCGCTACCTGGGTGCCCCCTACCGGTTGAGCGGAACACTTTCGAACGGGGCGATCACGGATGTGGACCCCGGAAAATTATTGCCCCCGCCGGGTGATTATCCCGTCGAGGCCTTTTCTGAGGGAGAGACTTGGAAAACCCGCTTGCAGATTACTCCGGAGAGCTTGAAATTGCAAGAGAGTCCGTTTTTTTCTGAACAAAAAAGTTTCGTCCGGATAAAATTTTCGTAAGCGATCCTTCGTTTCTAAAAAATCCCTCGAAAAAGACGGAAAAATTTCGTACTTTTGCCAAAATTTACTTTTCACTTCTAAAACCTTCCCACTATGTCGTTGCTGCATGATAAAGTCCAAAGCGAAGGCCTCACCTTCGATGATGTTCTGTTGATTCCCGCCTATTCGGACGTGCTTCCCCGCGAAGTATCCATCGCCTCGCGTTTCTCGCGCAACGTACCCATCAACACCCCCATCGTGTCGGCGGCCATGGACACGGTGACCGAGGCCGACCTGGCCATCGCCATCGCCCGGGAAGGAGGCATCGGCGTGATCCACAAGAACATGGACATCGAAAGCCAGGCCACCCAGGTGCGCAAGGTCAAGCGGGCCGAGAACGGCATGATCTACGACCCGATCACCATCGGCCCCGACAACACCGTGGGCGACGCCCTGCACCTGATGCGCGAGAACCGCATCGGGGGGATCCCGGTGGTCACGCCCGACAACAAACTCATCGGCATCGTCACCAACCGCGACCTGCGTTTCCAGCGCGAAATGGGTCGCCTGATCAGCGAGGTGATGACCAAGGACCGACTCATCACCACCCGCAACCCGGACCTGCAGCACGCCTCGGACATCCTGCTCCAGAACAAGATCGAAAAGCTGCCCGTCGTCGACCAGGACGGCTTCCTGGTGGGGCTGCTCACCTATAAGGATATCACCAAGGTACAGGACAATCCCAACGCCAGCAAGGACGTCAAAGGCCGCCTGCGGGTGGCCGCCGGGGTGGGCGTCACCTACAACACCCTCGAACGCATCGCCGCGCTGGTGGAAGCCCAGGTGGACGCCATCGTGATCGACACCGCCCACGGCCACTCGGCCGGGGTGATCCGCATGCTCCAGGAGGTCAAGAAACTATACCCCACGCTGGATGTGGTGGTGGGCAACGTCGCCACGGGCGAAGCCGCCCTGGCCCTGGTGGAAGCCGGAGCCGACGGCATCAAGGTGGGCATCGGGCCGGGCTCGATCTGCACCACCCGCGTGATCGCCGGGGTGGGCGTCCCCCAGCTTTCGGCCATCTACGACGTGGCCAAGGCCCTCGAAGGCACGGGCATTCCCGTGATCGCCGACGGGGGGCTGCGCTACTCGGGTGACATCGTCAAGGCGCTGGCCGCCGGGGCCGACTCGGTAATGGCCGGTTCGTTGTTCGCCGGGGTGGAGGAATCCCCCGGGGAGACGATCATCTTCAACGGCCGCAAGTTCAAATCCTACCGCGGGATGGGTTCGCTCGAAGCCATGCAACACGGCTCGAAGGACCGCTACTTCCAGGACATGGAAGACGACATCAAAAAGCTGGTTCCGGAAGGCATCGCCGCCCGGGTTCCTTACAAGGGGACGCTCTCGGAAGTGATCTACCAGATGATCGGCGGCCTGCGGGCCGGGATGGGTTACTGCGGGGCGAAAGACCTGGCCACGCTGAAGAATGCCCGCTTTGTGCGCATTACCACCTCAGGCATGTTAGAAAGTCATCCTCACGACGTAAACATCACTCGCGAAGCGCCTAATTACAGCAGAGGGGAATAAGCCATTATGATCGTCCGCGACATTCCGATCCGGGTCCGCTACTACGAGACCGACCAGATGGGCATCGTCCATCACTCCAACTACGTGCGTTACTACGAGACGGCGCGCACCGAGATGCTGCGCGAGTTCGGGACGACCTACCGCCAGATGGAGGAGGCCGGGGTGATGATGCCGGTACTGGAGGTGCAGACCCGCTACTTCATGCCCGCCTACGACGACGACCTGCTCACCGTGCGCACCATCCTGGCCGAGATGCCTCAGGCGAGGATGCGTTTCGATTTCGAAATTTTTCGGGAAAACGGAGACAAGATCAACACCGGCTCGGTGACCCTGGGCTTTATGAAGAGCGACTCGCGCCGGGCCTGCCGGATGCCGGAGTATTTCCGAGAGTTGCTGGAGCCGTATTTTTAGTAAGGAGTGTTTGTAAAAGAAACGGGAACCTTGAAGGTTCCCGTTTTTTATGCTTTATAGATCAGCGCCACGGCGTGGGCTTCCACCCCTTCCTCCCGGCCGACGAATCCGAGCTTTTCGGTGGTGGTGGCCTTGATCGAGACGGCTCCGACCTCCAGGTCCATCACCCCGGCCAAGCACTCGCGCATGGCGTCGATGTGGGGGCGCAGCTTGGGGCGTTGCAGGCAGATCGTGCAGTCCACGTTGGCGATCCGGTAGCCCGTTTCGGCCAACAGGGCCACCGTGCGGAGCAGCAACTCCTTGCTGTCGGCTCCCTTGTAAGCGGGGTCGGTGTCCGGGAAATGCAGGCCGATGTCGCCCAGGGCGGCGGCCCCCAACAGGGCATCGCAGAGGGCGTGGATCAGGGCGTCGCCGTCCGAATGGGCCACGCAGCCCAGGGTATGTTCGAGGCGGATGCCGCCCAACCAGAGGGGCAGGTCCGGGGCCAGGGCGTGAACGTCGTAGCCGTGTCCTATTCTAAAGGGTACCATAGATAGCGGTCTGGAATTTGTATTGGGTAAAGATAGGCAGATTCTCTGAAAATCTGCGTACCTTTACTTTATAAAACCAAATCAGACGACCATGTCCGCATTATCCGACCTGAAACCCGCAGCCATCTGGCGCTTTTTCGACGAAATCACCCGGGTGCCCCGCCCCTCCAAGAAGGAGGAGAAGGCGATCGCCTACCTCATAGCCTTCGCCAAGACGCAGGGCCTGGCCCACCGCAAGGATTCGGCGGGCAACGTGGTGATCTCCAAAAAGGCCTCGCCGGGGCAGGAAGGACGTCCGGGCGTGATCCTGCAAAGCCACATGGACATGGTCTGCGAAAAGAACGGGGACGTGCACTTCGATTTCGAGAACGACGCCATCCGCACGCGCGTCGAGGAGGGCTGGGTGCGCGCCACGGGCACCACCCTGGGCGCCGACGACGGCATCGGCATGGCCGCGGCGTTGGCCATCCTGGCGGACGACAGCATCCCCCACGGGCCGCTGGAATGCCTCTTTACGGTGGACGAAGAGACCGGGCTGACGGGCGCCTTCGCGCTTTCGGCCGATATGCTCAAGGGGCAGTACCTCATCAACCTCGACTCGGAGGACGAGGGGGAACTGTTTATCGGTTGCGCCGGAGGCGTCGACACCCTGGCCACCTTCCACTACACGGAAGAGGCGGCTCCCAGGAACCACGCCTTCTTCCGGATCGACCTGCACGGACTTACCGGCGGCCACTCCGGGGACGACATCGAGAAGGGCCGGGGCAACTCCAACAAGCTGCTCACCCGCTTCCTGCGGCACGGGGCCAAGGAGTTCGGCCTCAGGCTGACCTACTTCAACGGGGGCAACCTGCGCAACGCCATTCCGCGCGAGGCCTACGCCATTTTCGGGGTCCCCACCCGCTCGGTGGTGCGCATGATGGAGCAGTTCGAGCAGTACCTCAAAGGCATCCAGGCCGAGTTCCAGGCCACGGAACCGGGCCTCGCCGTAACTATCTCGGAAATGCCCGAGCCGGCTTCGGTGCTCGACGAAGCGACCCAGCAGGGAGTGTTGTACGCCCTGTGCGGACTGCCCAACGGGGTGCTGGCGATGAGCCGGACGATGGAGAACCTGGTGGAAACGTCTTCGAACCTGGCTTCCGTAAAATTCACCGACGGGGACCACATCACGGTCACCACTTCGCAACGCTCCTCGGTCGAAAGCGCCAAGGCCGAAGCCGCTGCCAGCGTCGAATCGGTCTTCGCCCTAGCCGGGGCCAAGGTGACCCACTCGGAGGGCTACCCGGGCTGGAATCCGAATCCGGAGAGCCACCTGTTGGAGGTCACCAAACAAGCCTACCAGGCCCTGTTCGGCAACGCTCCGAAGGTGCGGGCCATCCATGCCGGACTGGAGTGCGGGCTGTTCCTTCAAAAATTTCCGCAGCTCGAGATGATCTCCTTCGGACCTACGCTTCGGGGGGTTCACTCTCCGGACGAGCGGCTGGAGATCGCTTCGGTGGATAAGTTTTGGAAGTTGTTGCTGGAGGTTTTGAAAACGTTAGAGTAGTGTTTCTTATTTCTAACGACAGGGGGCGGTTCCTTTTAGGAACCGCCCCCTGCGTTTAGTGTTTAATAACTACGGCTTTTTTCGCCTCTTGTTACTTTCTGTCTCAAATTCCTGCTCGTCAAATTTGGCAGCTAACAGTTCTTCGGCCTTCTCGCGGTCCGATTCCCGCACGGCCAGGCGCACTTCCTGCAACTCGCTTTGCAGGGGCAGGATTTCGGAGCTGGTTTCATTCAGCAGTTCGACGTCGATTCCGTTGCTTTCGAGCAGCGTTTTGTAGATCAGGGCTTCGCCCGTGGTGGGGAAGCTTTTCAGGACGATCACTTTTGTAGTATCCATGGCTCAAGGTATTTTTCGTATTCTCAAGATACGCATTTTCCCTGGATTATGCAAAGACAATGCCCGGATTACCTGGATTATTTTAATGTTTTCGTGCGGGTGACGCAGGCGGGCAATTCCTCCGGGTAGTGGGTGACGTAGATCAGGGTTTTTCCTTCGCGGCGGCAGAATTCCTCAAGCAGCGAGCGCACCCGGCGCTTCTTTCCGGCGTCGAGGCCCTGCATGGGTTCGTCCAGGATCAGCACCCCGGGGTCCTTGACCAGGGTGCGGGCCAGTAGGATCAGGCGCTGTTCTCCGAAGGAGAGTTTCACGAACGAGCGGGCGGCCAGGGCTCCTATGCCCAGAGCTTCCATCCAGGCTTTTGCTTGAAACTGCTGCTCCGGGGTACCCTCCCGGGTGAGGCCCACCGAGTCGGAAAAGCCCGAGACCACCACGTCGAGGGCCGGGATGTCCTTGCAGTAGCAAGCGTGCAGGTCGGGACTCAGGTAGCCGATGCGGCGCT
>JAVBNV010000031.1:0-26541 GCA_031551325.1 Alistipes sp. | reverse complement strand
TTGCATACGCGTTACGCACCCGTGCGCCGGTCGCCGGCAGAAGTAGCAAGCTACTTCATCCGCTGCCCCTCGACTTGCATGTGTTAGGCCTGCCGCTAGCGTTTATCCTGAGCCAGGATCAAACTCTCCATTGTAAAAAATTTCCAATATTGTTAGAGTCCTGACTACTTAAAAGTTCCAAAAAGGAATTGATAGATAAATACTACAATTTTCTTGTTTTTCTCTTGAAATACCAGTAATTCAAAGAACGTCTTGATCTCGGTCGAAGGACCGAATCCGCCGTAAAAAAATCGCTCGAAAAACAGAGCGAAACGGAGTGCAAAGATACGCAAGGAATTTGGATTTCCAAATATCCGGCGAACTTTTATTCCAAAATTTTCGGCTGAGAACTTCTGCTTCGGCGCGTTTCTCTGCTTTAGCGGCTGCAAATGTAAACACTTTTTTCGTCCCGCCAAATTTTCCCGCTTCCTTTTTTCGTTTTTTTCGATTTTTCGGGGGCGGGACTTTCGGGGAACACATTATATATATAATGCGAGGCGGGAGGCCTTATCTATCCGCGGCATTTTTTGTATCTTGTGCAGGTTTCCGAATGGGTTTTGTAAAGATGATTCCACCGAAAGAGATAACTCCCCTTCCCCTGCCGGAGGGAATGGACAAGAAGGGGCTGCGGGCCCGGGTGCGGGCTTCCGTGCTCGGGGCGGAGCCCTCGGTCCTGGCGGCGGCCTCGGGGCGGATCATGGAGGCCCTGGAGGCGATGGACGAGTTCGCCGCCGCGCGGACCGTCGCTCTCTACTGGGCCCTGCCCGGCGAAGTGGATACCCGGCCCCTGATCGGGCGGCATCCCGAAAAGCGCCTCCTGTTGCCCGTTATGCAAGGGGAGGACTTGCTGCTGAAGCCGTTTGCCGGGGAGGAGCGGTTGGTTCGCCACCCCTGGGGGGTGTGGGAGCCGGATTCCGGTGAGGCCGTCCCCCTAAGCGAAGTGGACCTGATGGTGCTGCCCGGGGCGGCTTTCGATCCCGGGGGCGGGCGCCTGGGCTACGGCAAGGGGTTTTATGACCGGCTGCTCTCCGGGGCTTCGGGCCCGGCCCGGTTTTTGACCGTGGGGGTTTGTTTCGATTTTCAACTCTATGAGCGGGTTCCCCGGCAGGCGCACGACCGGACGGTGGATCGGGTGATTGCAGGCTCTGAGGAAAAAATAACTATCTTTGCCCTACATTAACGTGAGTTTCACGAATTCAAACAAGAACGTTATCAGGTAGCTAAAGGTTTTTTCGTGGACTTTTGAATTCGTGAAACCCGCGTTAAGAGCATCAAAGATGCCCCTAACTCACAGACAATCCCCCTAAATCCCCCTTTGAGAAGGGGGACTTTGCCAAAGCCGAAGGCTTTGGCTCAAAGGGAAATATTTGTGAAACAAATATTTATCGTTTCGCGAATTCGCGAAACTCACGTTAAATTAACATCCCATGAACCGATACCTGATTCGTTCTCTGAAATACCTGCTCTGGCTGGTGATCCTGCTGGCCCTGATCTTCGTGCTGATGACCCTCACGGGGACTTCGCGCTATGGGGCGGACGAGAGCCTTCATCAACTCTTCGGGACCTCCCGGGGGGCGATGATGATCTGCGCCATCGTGCTGCTGGCTCTGCTCTACCCCCGCTTCGGGTTTGTGCGCCGGGTGCTGCGCGCCGACCTGGGGGCCAACCGCGAAGTGATCCTCGAGGCCTTTGCCCGCAACGCTTACAAGTTGGTGAGCGAGAACGAACGGGGCATGGCCTTCCGGGCCGTTAAACCCCTGAAAAAATGGATGCTGCTGGGGGAAGACACCATTGCCGTGGTGCCCGCGCCCGAAGGCTTCGCCCTGGAGGGCATCCGCCGCGAGGTGGTCAACGTCGAGTTCCGCCTCAAACCGTTTTTAATTCTGAAGTAGTTTTATGAAAAAGTCACTCCGCTATATCCTTGCCTCGGCCGTCGTCGTTCTCTGCGGCGGCTTTCTGATCTCCGCCTCCAACCCCGATTTCGCGTTGGGGCGCAACCTTCAAATCCTCTTTAACCTCTTCCGTGAGTTAAACCTCGGGTATGTCGATCCGGTCGATCCCGACGAGATGCTCAAGGATGCCGCCGAGGGCATGGTCTCGCGGCTGGACCCCTACACCGAGCTGATCCCGGAGAGCGACATGGCTGATTTCGAGATCATGACCACCGGCAAGTACGGCGGCATCGGCTCGATGATCCGCAAGAGCGGCGACTACGTGGTCATCGCCCAGCCCTACCGGGGTTTCCCGGCCGACAAGGCGGGCCTGGTGATCGGCGACCTGATCCTCCAGGTGGACGGGCAGGACATTCGGGGCATGGAGGTGGGCGAGGTCAGCTCCCGCCTCAAGGGCACTCCCGGCACGACCCTCAACCTGGAGGTCAAAAAACTGCTCGGCGGGCAGACCGAGCCGGTGAGCCTCAAGCGCGAGCGGATCGTCATCTCGGGCGTGGCCTACCAGGGCATGATCGCCGACAGCGTGGGCTACATCGCCCACAGCGACTTCACGGAAGATTGCAGCAGCGACATCCGCGCGGCCATCCTCTCGATGAAAAAGCAGGGCATGAAGGCCCTGGTCTTCGACCTGCGCTCCAACGGGGGCGGTATCCTCCAGGAAGCCGTCAAGATCCTCTCGATGTTCGTGCCCAAAGGTACCGAGGTGGTCCGCATGCAGGGCCGCCAGAAGCAGTCCGACGCCACCTTCGTCACCCAGAACGAACCCCTCGACACCCAGATTCCCATCGTCGTGCTGGTCAACAGCATGTCGGCCTCGGCCTCGGAGATCGTGGCCGGCGCCCTGCAGGACCTCGACCGGGCCGTGCTGGTGGGCCAGCGCACCTTCGGCAAGGGACTCGTACAGTCCACCGTTCCTCTGGGGTATAACGCCTACGTTAAGCTGACCACCGCCAAATATTACATCCCCAGCGGCCGCTGCATCCAGGCCATCGACTACACCCACCGCGCCGAGGACGGCAGCGTGGGCGCCCTGCCCGATTCTCTGATCAAAGAGTACGCCACCCGCAACGGCCGCAAGATCTACGACGGGGGCGGGGTGATGCCCGATGTGCGCTTGGTAGGCCACTACTACAGCAGCTTCGCCGCCGCCCTCTATGGGGAGGGTTACATCGAGGACTTCGCCAACCAGTACTACAAGGAGCACCGCCAGGGCATCGACATCGGCTCCTTCCGCCTCAGCGAAGCGGATTACGACGGCTTCGTGCGCTTTATGGCCGACAAGACCGTCGACTTCGAGTCCGAAACCCAATCGGCCCTCGAAGAACTGCGCAAAAAAGCCGAACGCGACAAATACCTCGAGCGCATCGGGAGCGAACTCTCCGCCATCGAAGCCAAGATCAAGGAGGACAAACCCGCCGACCTGCAAGCCTTCCGCGAGGACATCACCCGCCTGCTCGAAGACGAGATCGTCCTGCGCTACGGCTACAAGGAAGGCGTTATCCGACATAGCTTCTCGAAGGACCCGGCCATCGCCGAAGCCCTCGAACTGTTGCAAACGCCGGAAAAATACCGGACTATCCTCACTTCGCAAGACACCGAGCGTAAGTAAAAGCCTATCTATAAGGTAGCGGCTATGGAAATTCAGGTTATTCAAAGTAAAATCTACGAGATGCGGGGCCTGCGGGTGATGCTGGACTTCGATCTGGCGGAACTCTACCAGGTGGAAACCCGTGTGCTCAAACAGGCGGTACGCAGAAATGCCGATCGATTTCCTGCCGATTTTCTCTTTGAATTGACGGAGCCTGAATATAACTCGCTGATAAACAGTTTGACATCACAATTTGTGATCTCAAACGACCGGGGTGGGCGGCGCTACATGCCCTTCGCGTTCACCGAGCAGGGGGTCTCCATGCTTTCGGCGGTTCTGCGCAGTCCCATCGCCGTGCAGACCAGTGTAGCCATCATGCGGGCCTTTGTGGCGATGCGCAACTACATCACCACCACCTCGACCCTAACGGCTGAGTTGGCCGAATTGCGGGCCTCGATCGAGCTGTTAAGGCGGGATGGGGAAGAGACGTTGGAGACGGTGAATGACCTTTCCGAATATACCCGGGAAGAGATCGACACGATTTACCAAGCCATCGCCGCCCTGTCGGTTAAGTCGCCGCAGCCCCGGCCCCGCATAGGATATAAAGCTAAGAATGACTAACCCACGCTTATGGCCGACCGTAAACAGATACTAAGCCGCATTTTTTCTTACCGGAACCGGGTGGTGATCATTGCCCTGGGGTTGGTGATCGGTGTGGCTTCGTTGCTGTTTACCAACAACATGGCCCGTCAGCTTCGGATCAAGGAGCAGAAGGAGGTGGCCATGTGGTCCTGGGCGATCAACAAGATGGGGGAGGTGGGGCCCGAGAACGAGTTGCTGCTGTTTATCCTGGACGCCAACACGAACATACCCTTCGTCATCACCACGGGGGCCTTGCAGGTGGTCCAGTCGAACCTGATCCCGGACCGCATCCTGAAAAACCCCGCCTCATTGCGCAAGAAGCTCGAGGAAATGTCCGCCGCCGGGCACCTGCTGGAGATCAAGACCTTTATGGGGGATAGTTATTATCTCTTTTACGACGAGTCCAACCTGCTCAAGAGCCTGGTCTATTTTCCTTACGTTCAGCTGACTATCATCCTGGTCTTCGCCATTTTCGGCTACATCACCTTCCGCTCCTCGAAGCAGGACGAGCAGAACCGCGTGTGGATCGGCCTGGCCAAGGAGACGGCCCACCAGTTGGGAACGCCCACTTCGTCCTTGCTCGGCTGGGTCGAGTACCTGCGCACCCAGCCCATCGATCAGGGGGCGGTGGAGGAGATGAGCAAGGACATCACCCGGCTGTCGAAGGTAGTCGACCGTTTTTCGAAAATCGGCTCGGCGACCCTGCTTAGCGAAGGGGTCATCAACGAGATCGTGGGGGGCAGCGTGATCTACTTCCGCACCCGGGTGCCCAAGAACGTCAGCATCGGCTACAACGGCCTGGCGATGACACCCCAGCATGCGATGGTCAACGAGGCCCTGTTCGAATGGGTGATCGAAAACCTGCTCAAGAACGCCCTGGACGCCCTCTCGGGGGTGGGCCGCATCGACGTGAGGCTCTCGGACGACGACAACTGGATCTACATCGACGTCAAGGATACCGGCAAGGGGATGCCCAAGGGGAATTTCAAGCGCATTTTCGAGCCCGGCTTCACCACCAAGACGCGAGGTTGGGGCCTGGGCCTCTCGCTGAGCAAGCGCATCATCGAGGGCTACCACAACGGCAAGATCTTCGTGCTCGATTCGGAGATCGACCAGGGCACGACGATCCGCGTGGCCCTGAAAAAACTCGACGCCTAAGGGCCCTAACGTTTAATCTCACCGCATGAAAATTCCGTTCTGCACCGATTGCGACGCCTACCAGGGCGAGCTCCTCGCCGGGACGGACACCTTGTCGGCCGGACCGGGTGAAGCCTATTTCTTCGGACCGGGCAGCCGCCTGAGCGCCGGGGCGTCCGGCTATCCGCGGCCCCTGGAGACGGCCTCCTGGATCGACAACTACGCCTACGAGGCCCTGGTGGTGGGCGTGTTCATCACGTTTTGCTTCCTGGTCTACCGCTACCGCGACAACCTGCTGGCGCTCTTCAAGATGCAGACCATGGGCCAGCCGCTCGAGAAAATGTACGAGGAGCAGACCCTCTTTTTCAAAAGTTTTTTGCGCATTGCGCTGCTCCTTTCGGGCCTGCTGCTTTCGGCCCTGGCGATCCGCCTGCTGGCGCTCTTTCCCCCCGATGTGGCCTTTTCGACCTTGGGCTTCAACCTGGCCGTCCCCGCGATCCTGGTGTGCGTGGCGCTGGTGATGCTCTACCGCTACCTGATGAACGGGGTGATCGGGACGCTCACGCAGAATCCCGATTTCTTCGCCTGTTACCGCTTTATGGGGCGGGTGTGGTCGGCCCTGGGCAGCGTGTCGCTGGTGCCCCTGTTTTTGATCGCCGCCCTGTACGAAGCCCCGGCCGCCCGGGGGGTCCTTTATCTGCTGCTGGCCTTGCTGGCGGTGCTTCTGCTGGGGTATCTGGGCAATAGTTTGCGATTCTTTGTGCAGCGAAATGTTTCAATTCTCCAATGGATTTTGTACCTTTGCGCCGTCGAAATTTTCCCGCTCAGTCTGCTGCTGTTCCTTTTCTTGCGGAGTGGAGGCATCTCTGGCGGTCATCTTCTTATGTAATATAGCTTATTTTGAAGATCAAGAATATACTTGTTTCGCAGCCGGCCCCGGCTCAGATCGAGAAATCTCCCTTCCAGGAGATCATCCTCAAACACCGTGTGGAGATTAAGTTCCAGCCTTTTATCAAGGTGGAAGGCGTGTCCTTGAAAGAGTTCCGGAGCCAGCGCGTCGAAATCCTGGACCATACGGCGGTGATTTTCACCAGCCGCACGGCCATCGACAGTTTCTTCCGGATCTGCGAGGAGGCCCGCACGACGGTCCCCGAGGGAATGAAATACTTCTGCAACACGGAGGCCGTGGCGCTCTACCTGCAGAAGTACATCGTCTACCGCAAACGGAAGATTTTCTTTGCCGACGGATCGTTCGCCAATTTCATGGAGCTGATCCTCAAGCACAAGACCGAAAAATTCCTGCTGACGCTCTCCGAGCCCCACAAGCCCGAGATGCCGATGGCCATGGAAAAGCTCAAGCTCAAGTTCAACAAGGTGATCCTGGCCCGCACCGTGAGTGCCGACCTGGAGGGCGTGGAAGTGGACAAGTACGACCTGCTGGTGTTCTACAGCCCCTCGGAAATTTCCACCCTGCTGGGCCGTTTCCCCGGACTGAACGGAAGCCCCAAGATCGCCACCTTCGGGCACGGGACGACCAAGTGCGCCCTGAACGAAGGGCTGACCATCAGCCTGATGGCTCCCACCCCCGAGGCCCCTTCGATGACCAAGGCCCTCGAAATTTACATCCAAAAGATCAATGCGGGTGAGGAAGTGCCTGTCGTGACCCTCGAGGGGGATTCCCCCGACCGGGCCTATATCCAGGCCCGCGAGGTGCGCGCCGCCAAACGCAAACCCGCGCCGGCCAAACCGGCTGCCAAAACCGCTGCGGCTAAGCCCGCGGGGGCGAAAGCCACGGCTGCCAAACCGGCCGCCAAGCCTTCGGCGGCCAAAAAATAGCTCTTTTTCATGCACAGCGTGCGCCATACGCTCCCCCGGGAGCAGCGGCTCTGGTCCAAACGGCTGATCGACCGGCTGTTTTCGGAGGGACAGGGGGGATTCGTCTTCCCGGTGCGCTACGTCGTGCTGGCTGAAAAGCACGAAGACGCGGAAGTCTGCCTGATGGTCTCGGTGCCCAAGCGCCACCACAAGCGGGCCGTGGTCCGCAACCGCCTCAAACGCCGCCTGCGGGAAGCCTACCGCCTCGACAAGGAGTCCCTGCGGGGGATCATGCAGGGGCGCGGCGAACGCTTGTCGCTGGCCTTGCTCTACAGCGTGCCCCAGGAAGTGGACTACGCCGCCCTTGAGGAAGCCGTCCGCCGGATTCTTCGAATCCTCGAAAAGCAATTTTCCGAATCAAATCCTTGAGATCCGATGAACCCGGAGCCCGAAAAGAGCCCGAAAAGCAATGTTTGGCTCCGCCTGGCGGCCGCGCCGCTGCTGGGCCTGGTCTGGATTTACCGCAACTGCATTTCCCCCTTCACGCTGCCCTCCTGCCGCTACACGCCCACCTGCTCGGAGTATTGCGCCGAGGCCCTGCGCCGCCACGGTCCATTTAAAGGGGGCTGGCTATCGTTAAAACGCCTCGCGCGTTGTAATCCGTGGGGGGGGAGTGGGTATGATCCGGTACCTTAATGACGGCTGCGCATATTGCACGTCGCTTTTGGATTATCTTCCTTGTTCCAGTCCTCACGTACTTCAAGCACGCTCCGGGCTGTAACTTCGGACGATAATCCAAAATCAACGCACACTATGCACAGCCTTGGTCCCGGAGAAAAATTTGGCGGGCTTTTCGTTTTCGAAAAGCCCGCCAAACTGGTTTTGTAGGGGTGCTGCTTACTGATTCCCCAGGTATTTTTTTGCAAATCGGTTGAGAGTTTCCGTCATCTCCGGCTGCCGCGCAATGGCCGCCGTCAGGCCCGGCGAAGCAACGGCCCGGGCGTAATTCATCACATACACGGGAAATTCGGAGCTGTATACCCCCAGGTAAGTGGTGGCCAGGGCATCCAGGTCATCCGCCGCTTCGGGCTGGCGGGCCACAGCGTCCAGCAATCCGGCGACCGCTTCACCCCGTCCCCGTCCCGAGCCTTCGGGAAAGAGGGAGGCGTCGAAGGTGCCCAGGAACAGGGCCGCGGCCCGGTCGAGCTCGTCGTAGGCTTCTGGTTGGCGGGCGAAACTTTCGAACAGGGCGCTCAGGGCGACGCCCCGGGCCAGCGAACGGTCCTCCTCGAAGTCGGGCCCCTTGAGGGGCAGCAACTCCTGGTAATTTTTCATCAGCAGGGATTGCCCGCTGCTGATCAGGTCGGCCGCGATCCCGGGATTCCGGGCGATGTTGTCGAAAATCTCCCCCACCGCGACGATCCTCGTCGCCTTGACGTCTTCCGAATGGAAGGTCGTGCCGTCGTAGAACAGCTCCGTGGTCTCGAAGTAGTTGTTTTCGTCGGAGCAGGCTCCGCCCACGAGGGCGCACAGCAGCGCCAGCAAAGTGACTTGTCTTTTCATTCTATTCTATAATTTAAGGGATAGGTCGCTTATCGTTTTACCTGCTTGAGCGTTTCGTATAATTCAATCGGAAAATCCGACTCGATGGCGTCCGGCAGCGCCGGTTTGCCCGTGGTGTCCAGCTCCGAGGCGTAGCCCCCCAGGCGTTGGACCCGGTCTTTGAGTTGGTCGTGCGAGCCCGCCGTCGAGATAAAGAACGAGACCCCTTTGTCGTGCAGGCGGCGGTAGAGCTCGGCGTTCTCGGGCTTGATCCGCGCGCCAACGTAGACCAGGATATTTTCCCAGGGAGCCCCGGCCTGCTCGAAGAGTTCGAGCCGCTCGAGGCTGTTGATGTGCACCGAGAACATGGTCCGCTGGCTCAGGCCGTAGAAATAGCGCAGCTGCTCGGGGGTGTGGATCGTCAGCATGACCTGGGGCGGGAAGCCGTGCTTCTGCAGGGCGGCCCCCATGAGTTCCATCGGGGTGTAGACGTCCAGGTTGATGACCGTCTTGCCCGCGCTCCAGGCGATCACTTTATCTAAGGTGGGGATTTTTTCCTCGGTCACATTGCCGTCCACGTCCTTGAGATAAAGTTGCTGCAGCTGGGCCCAGGTGTGTTCGTCCACCCGGCCGCTGCCGGTGGAGGTGCGGTCCAGGGTGGGGTCGTGCATCAGGACGATCACGCTGTCGGAGGTGATGCGGGGGTCGATTTCGAACATGGCGGGCAGGTTCCTGAGCGTATATTCGAAGGCGGCGATGCTGTTCTCGGGCATGCCGTTCTCGCGGCAGCCCCGGTGTCCGCTGATGATCGGAAAGTGGCCCGGGCCCCGGTAGCGGAAAAAGGCCTGCACGCTTTCGAAGTTTTCTACAGGCAGGGTATTGAGTTGCTCCCGGGGGGTGCAGGCGATCCCGGTGCAGAGCAGGCAGGCGAGGAGAAGGAGTTTTTTCATCAAGGAAGGAATTAATACCTGTAAAAATCCGCTTTGTAAGGCCCTTCGACCGGCACGCCGATGTACTCGGCCTGCTCGGGAGTCAGGGTGGTGAGGTGCACGCCCAGGGCTTCGAGGTGCAGCCGGGCGACTTCCTCGTCCAGTTGCTTGGGCAGGCGGTAGACCTCCACGGGCAGCTCCTTGGTCCAGAGCTCGATCTGGGCTAGCACCTGGTTGGTGAAGGAGTTGCTCATCACAAACGAGGGGTGGCCCGTGGCGCAGCCCAGGTTGACCAGGCGTCCCTCGGCCAGGATGAAAATGGCGTGGCCGTCCGGGAAGAGGTATTTGTCCACCTGGGGCTTGATCTCGGTTTTCAGAATGCCCGGAAAGGCATCCAATTTGGCCACTTGGATCTCGTTGTCGAAATGGCCGATGTTGCAGACGATGGCCTGGTCGCGCATCTGCTGCATGTGCTCGATGCGGATGATGTCGCAGTTGCCGGTCGTGGTGACGTAGATATTTCCTTCGGGCAAGGCCTCTTCCAGGGTTTTTACTTCAAAACCCTCCATGGCTGCCTGCAGGGCGCAGATGGGGTCGATCTCCGTGACGATCACCCGGGCCCCGTAGGAGCGCAGGCTCATGGCGCAGCCCTTGCCCACGTCGCCGTAGCCGCAGACCACGGCCACCTTCCCGGCGATCATCACGTCCGTGGCCCGTTTGATGCCGTCGGCCAGCGATTCGCGGCAGCCGTAGAGGTTGTCGAACTTGCTCTTGGTCACCGAGTCGTTGACGTTGATGGCCGGGACCAACAGCTCGCCCCGCTGCTGCATCTGGTAGAGACGGTGCACCCCGGTGGTGGTCTCTTCGGAGACGCCTTTCCAGGCCGAGACCGTCCGGTGCCACTTGGTGTCGTCCTCGGCCAACAGGGTTTTTAGAGTATTCAGGATCACCGATTCCTCGTGGTTCGCGGGGGTGTATTCCAGGCTGTCGGGCATGTCCTCGGCCCGGAATCCTTTGTGGATCAAGAGCGTGGCGTCGCCTCCGTCGTCCACGATCAACTGGGGGCCTTCCCCGTCCGGAAAACTCAGGGCCATGGCCGTGCACCACCAGTACTCCTCGAGGCTCTCGCCCTTCCAGGCGAAAACCGGCACGCCCGCCTCGGCGATGGCCGCCGCGGCGTGGTCCTGGGTGGAGAAAATGTTGCAGCTGCACCAGCGCACCCGGGCGCCCAGCTCGACCAGGGTCTCGATGAGCACGGCCGTCTGGATGGTCATGTGCAGCGAGCCCATGATGCGCACGCCTCTCAGGGGTTTCTCGCGGCTGTATTTGCGGCGTATGGCCATCAGGCCGGGCATTTCCTTTTCGGCGATCTCGATTTCGCGGCGGCCCCAGGCGCTGAGGCTCATATCGGCCACTTTGTAGGGCAGGTTCTGGTCTATGTACATGATAGGATATGGATGATCTCTTGTTTGTCCTGTTCGATCCGGCGGCGCAGCGCCTCCGTGGAGTCGAATTTTTGTTCGGGGCGCATGAAGCGCAGCAGTTCCACGGTGATCTCCCGGCCGTAGAGGTCGCCCGAGAAGTCGAGCAGGTGCACTTCCAGCACCCGCTGAGCGCTCCCTCCCACGGTGGGTTTTCCGCCCACGTAGCCCAAGGCCCCGTAGGTCGTGCCCTCCACGGTGACCCGGGCGGCGTAAACGCCGTCGGCGAGTTGTTCGGAAGCGGGGTCCAGGGGCAGGTTGGCGGTCGGAAAACCCAGCTTCCGGCCCAGTTGTTGCCCGGGGGCGACCCTTCCCGTGATGATCGGATTCATGGTGTAAAGGTAGTAAGAAATATGGCGATTGAAAATCGTGTTTGTGAATGCCGAAGGGATTTCGTACCTTGCTGTGCAATTTATCGTTTCTATGAAAGAGGGCGCTCAAAACAGCAAAAAGATCTATTACTCGATGGGTGAGGTGGCGGAGATGTTCGACGTCAACGCCTCGCTGATCCGTTTCTGGGAGCAGAAATTCACGATCCTCAAGCCCGAGAAGAACAAGAAGGGCAACCGGCTGTTCACGCCGCAGGACGTCGAGAACCTCAAGCTGATCTACCACCTGGTTAAGGAGAACGGCATGACCCTCTCCGGGGCCCAGAAGCGCCTCAAGGAGAACCGCGAGGGCATCCAGCGCAACCTCGAGATCATCGAGAGCCTGCAGGGCATCAAGACCCTGCTGCTGGAAGTGCGCCAGGAACTCAAACCCGGCCCCGAAGACGCCCTCGAGATCCGGGTCGATCCCGCGCCTGTTGCCGATCCGTTGCCTGTTGCGGCCGCGGAGCCGAAAATTCCGGAAATGCAGGAACCCGTGGTGACCGCCCCGGAAGAAATCCTGATCCTGGAACCGGAAGCAGAGGCTGAGGCTGAGCCGGTCGAAGAAACTCCCCGCCGGATGCAGATCGTCGAACAGACCTTATTCTAACTCCCTATGAATCCGACCGTCAAAGATGTCGCCGGGATCATCGAAGATTTCGCACCCCTGGCCCTGCAGGAAGAGTACGACAACTGCGGCCTGAACATCGGCAGCTACGAGGCCGAAGTGACCGGGATCGTGCTCTGCGTGGATGTCACCGGGGCCGTGCTGGACGAGGCGCTCGACCAGGGGGCCAACCTGGTCGTCTCGCACCATCCCCTGTTGTTCCATCCCCTCAGGCAGTTGGTCGACGGCGACCCCGTGCAGCGCCTCTCCGCGCGGGCCGTGCGGGAAAACATTTCGCTCTACGCCGCCCACACCAACCTCGACAGCGCCCCCGGGGGCCTGAGCTTCCGCCTGGGCGCCCGGCTCGGCCTGCAGGATATGCAACCCCTGGCCCCCAAGGCCGGTTTCCCGGGAGCGGGACTGGGTGTCGTCGGCATGCTCCCCGAACCGCGCCTGCCGGAGGAATACCTGCGCGAGGTGCGCGCGACCCTCAGGCTGGGGGCCCTGCGCCACAGCCCCTTGGGGCCCGGAAAGATTCAGCGCGTGGCCCTGTGCACCGGCTCGGGCGGCTCGCTGCTCGAGGAGGCCCTGGCCTCGGGAGCGGACCTCTACCTCTGCGCCGACTTGCGGTACAACCACTTTTTCGGCTCCTCCGGGACGATGGCCGTGGCCGATGTGGGTCACTTCGAGAGCGAATATGGGGCAATCGACCTGTTGCATGATATTATTTCCGAAAAAATAGCTACTTTTGCCCTCTACAAAAGCGGGCGGTCCGGCAATCCGGTCCACTACCTGACCCCCTGAGGGGCTTTCCCGCCGTGCAGAAACACCCCCAAGTAAGAGAATAAAACCTAAGCATATGGCCACATCAAGCAGAAAAAGCAGTGAAGCGGATTACTCCATGGAGGAGAAGATCATCACGCTGTACGAACTTCAGAAGATCGATTCCAAGATCGACGAGATCAACAAACTCAAAGGCGAACTGCCCCTGGAGGTGCAGGACCTCGAGGACGAGATCGCCGGCCTGGAGACCCGCATGGCGAACATCACCACCGAAGCCGACGAGCTTTCCGCCGCCGGGAAGAACTACAAGGAGGAGATCGAAAAATCCAAGGCCCTGATCACCAAGTACGAGGCTCAGCTGGACAACGTGCGCAACAACCGCGAGTTCGACTCCCTGACCAAGGAGGTCGAGTACCAGAAACTCGAGATCGAACTCTACGAGAAGAAGATCAAGGAAGCCTCGGCCGAGGTGAAGGTCAAGAAAAAGATGATCGAGGACAACGAAGCCCTGATCGCCGACCGCAAGATCGACCTCGAAGGCAAGCGCGCCGAGCTGGAAAGCATCGACCGCGAAACGGCCAAGGAGATGGAAACCCTGCAAGCCCAGAGCGCCAAAGCCGCCGCCAAGATCGACGAGCGCCTGCTGACCGCCTACAAGCGCATCCGCGGCAACGTCCACAACGGCCTGGCCGTGGTGACCGTCAAGCGCGATGCCTGCGGGGGCTGCTTCAACCGCATCCCGCCCCAGCGCCAGATGGACATCCGCACCAATAAAAAGGTGATCGTCTGCGAATATTGCGGTCGCATCCTGGTCTCGAGCGACCTGGACGCCGAAGAATAGGCCTTATTATATAGGTAGCATGGAGCGCCCCGCCGGGGCGCTCTTTTTTTGTGCCCGGGTGCCCGAATCTTGGCCCGTTTCTTGACTGTTTCCCAGAAGAGTGGAACGATAAAAAAGCAGATTTCTTATAAAAAGGTTTGGAAGTTTTGAAAATATGCGTATCTTGCATTCAATAACCCCATCTAAAAGCTTATCTGCCTATCGAGAAATATCTACTCAGACCAACAAAAGGAGTAGGATTATGAATCGAAAAAAATTAAGTGATCACGAGTTGCTTAATCAATATCTTTCAGGCGATGAGAATGCCATAACCAATCTTGTTACCCGTCACCAGAAACGAGTCTACGATTACATCAACATGATGGTCAAGGACCCGGATCTGGCCGATGATATTTTTCAGGAAACACTGATCAAGGTAGTACGCTTTGTCAAGGAAGGACGCTACGTCGACAACGGCCGCTTTCTTTCCTGGGTGTTGCGCATCGCCCACAACCAGGTGATCGACCACTTCCGCGAACGCAAACAGCAGAACAACGTCTCGCAGAGCGAAGCGGGCTACGACCTGCTCAACAACCCGAAATTCTCGGACCCGACGGTCGAGGAGCAGTTGATTTCCAAGCAGATCGAGTCCGATGTGCGCAAGCTGCTGGACTTCCTGCCCGAGGAGCAGAAGCAGGTGGTGATGATGCGGTATTATATGGGGCTTAGCTTCAAGGAGATCGCCGACGAGACGGATGTCAGCATCAACACGGCCCTCGGAAGGATGCGTTACGCGCTGATCAACCTGCGCAAGCTCATCGACGAACACCAGTTGACCCTGAGTTATTGATTCAGCCGGGAGTTTTTTTCGCGCTCCCGGACAATATCCGCCCCCGGGCGGTCGTTAAGAACATGTAGCAAGAGTTAAACAACGCCTATGGAAGACCATTACCCAGAACAAGAGCTCGAACATACGATCCGACACGCTGACCACGATCTTTTCGATGCGGAGGTCATCGGCGAAGAAGAGGATTTGTTGCTCGTACACACCCTGTTGGACGAAGTATTTCGCGGCGCCAAGCAGCGGGAAGCGATGGAATAGCCTGTGCGGCGGAGGCCGCTTGGGGACCTTATATATAAGTAGGGGGTTTGCATAAGCAAACCCCCTACTGCGTTGAGAGCGGTCTCGACCCCGGGGAGGACTGCACATATCGCACGCCATCTTTTCCTTATCCTCCTTGTTCCAGTCCTCACGTACCTTAAGTACGCTCCGGGCAGGACCTTCGGACGATAAGAAAACCGACGAACGCAGCAGGCGCAGAGTCCGCTTGCGGGCTATGCCCTGCAAGGAGGAGGAAAACGGGCGTCTTTTTGCCCGCTAAATCTGACGCACGCTATGCACAGCTGCGTTATGCACCGTCGGGGTGCTAATCATTTTGCGCCAACCAACTTTTCAGACTGATCCTATTTAGGACAAGGATTCTATTTTTTGGATTCTGAGATTCCGCTCGAAAGAGTAGGTTTTTTCCGTTCTTTCCAAATAGGTATAGATGGCCAAACTCTTTTTGTATAGCGGCTTATCGTCGGTCATCTCAGCCATCGTCAGGAATATATCCGCCAATTTTTCCAGGTTGGCATTGTCGAAATTCATCTCACGCTTCAAGGTCTCCACCAATTCGCTATCCTCTATGGCCTGCAGTTGCGCTAGGTCAACACCCGATTCTTCGGTGAAGATTTGATTAACGGCGGTGGTCGTTGCCGTGCCGTTGCCTTTTAAATCCAACAGTTTCGCCAGGATCATTCCCAGAACCCGGCCGAGCTGTTCCATCTGTTTTAATAGATAATCCCGTTGTTCCATGGTTTGTCAATGTAAGGCTTACTACCAAAGATAGCATACGGATTTTGATATTCCATCGCAGGGGACGAAAAAGAGGGGGTTGGCATTTGCCAACCCCCTGCTTTTCGTTATGGATCAGTCGAAGGGTAATCAGCACCCTGACGTCTCCATGTCGCTGTGCATAGCGTGCGTCAGATTTTATTCATCGTCCGGTTCGAGGAGCGGAGCGTACTTGAAGTACGTGAGCACCGGAGAGAGGAGGATGGATAAAAGATGGCGTGCGATATGTGCAGCGGCCCTGTTACTCCGGTTTTTCTTCGAGCACGGCTTTAAATAAGCCTATGTCGGCTACGCACGAGCAATTGATATACTCCGCGGCGGCGGCCGTCTGGGCCTGGCCGTACTTCACATAAATCTCGGCCGAGCTGCGGTACTCTTCGTCCAGGGCGACCTGCTGCAAGAGCAGGTGTCCCAGGATGATGTGTCCGGCCATCTCCACCATGCGGCGGGCGTGGAAGTCTATCACCTCGTTGTCGGTGGTGCCGACCACTTTTTCCACGGCTACCTGGTAGGCTTCGCGCATGGTGACCAGGCGTTTGTGGGTGGCTTCCATCTCGGGGGCGTAGGTCTGGGCCTCGTACTCGAGAATCTTGTCGAGGTAGGTGCCCGTGGTGACGTGGCGGATGGCCGCCACGACCTGCAACTGCGAAGTGCCTTCGTAGATGTTGGTGATGCGGGCGTCGCGGTAGATGCGCTCGATGGGGTAGTCCTTCATGTAACCCGAGCCGCCGAAGATCTGGATGGCGTCGTAGGCGACCTGGTTGCAGTATTCGCTGGACATCAGTTTCAGCAGCGGGGTGAAGGCGTCGGAGAGTTTGCTGTACATCTTCATCTCGGCGCGCTCTTCCGGGCTGAGGCTGCGGTCCTTCATGATGTGCTGGTACTCCTTGTAGATGCTGACGAAGCGGGTGGTTTCATAGAGCATAGCCCGCGAAACATAGAGCTTGGCCTTCATGTTCGAGAGCATCTCGTAGACGGCCGGGAACTCGATGATCGCCTTGCCGAACTGCTTGCGTTCGTTGGCGTACTTAAGGGCTTCGCGGTAGGCGGCCTCCGAGAGACCGGTGGACTGGGCGCCGATCCCGAGGCGGGCGGCGTTCATCAGCGACATCACGTACTTGATAAGCCCCATCTTGCGGTCGCCCACCAGCTCGGCCGGGGCGTTCGTGAAGACCAGTTCGCAGGTGGGCGATCCCTTGATTCCCAGCTTGTTTTCGATGCGGCGTACCTTGACGGCCATGTGGGCGCGGTCGTAGACGAACATCGAGAGCCCGCGGGCGTCGGCGGTGCCCTCTTCGGAGCGGGCCAGCACCAGGGAGATGTGGCCGTCGCCGTTGGTGATAAAGCGCTTGACCCCGTTGAGCAGCCAGGTGCCTTGTTTTTCGTCCCAGTGGGCCTTGAGCATCACGGCCTGCAGGTCGCTGCCGGCGTCGGGCTCGGTGAGGTCCATGGCGCAGGTCTCCCCGGCCGAAACCCGCGGCAGGTACTTGGCCTTGAGTTCCTCGGAGGCGAATTCGTTGAGCGTCTCGGCGCAGTCCTGCAAGCCCCAGATATTCTCGAAGCCGGTATCGGCCCGGGCCACCAGTTCGTTGGCGGCCACGAACAGCGGAAGCGGGAAGTTCAGCCCGTTGTACTTGCGGGGCAGGGTGATGCCGAACATCCCGGCCTGGTTGAGGGCCTCGATGTTGCGGGCCGTGCCCGGAGCGTACACCACATGGTCGTCCACCACCGTGGGGCCGTCGTGGTCGACGCCTTCGGCGTTGGGGGCGATCACGTCGCCGCAGATTTCACCCAGGATGTCCAGCACCCGGGTGTAAGAGTCCATCGCGTCCTCGAAGTCCATCGGGGCGTGGTCGTACTTGCCTTTGTCGGCGTACCCCCGCTCTTTGAGCTCCACGATCTTCCGCATCAGCGGGTGTTTCAGGTGGAACTGGAGGTCTTTATTATCTGAAAAGAAATTTGCCATTTTTCTCGTATTTTTTCGCGCTGGGCACTATTTCGAATTCTGTTTGTAGTATTTGATCATCTTGGGCACCACCTCCATCACGTCGCCCGTGATGGCGTAGTCGGCGATGCGGTTGATCGGAGCCTCGGGGTCGGTGTTGATCGAGATGATCATGGCCGAGGCGTCCATCCCGGCGGTGTGCTGGATCTGGCCCGAGATGCCGCAGGCGATGTAGAGCTTGGGGCGGACCGTCGTACCGGTCTGGCCCACCTGGCGGCCGTGTTCGGCCATGCCTCCGTCCACTGCGGCGCGCGAGGCGCCCACTTCGCCACCCAGCACTTCGGCCAGTTCGAAGAGGACCTTGAAGTTTTCCTTGCTGCCCATGCCGTAGCCTCCGGCCACGACCACGGGTGCGCCCTTGATGTTGATCTTGCGCTCTTCCATCTGGCGGTCGATGATCCTCAGGGCGAAGTCCGTATCGTTGAGGTAGGCCTTGTAGTCCAGTTTTTTGAGGATGCCCTTGCCGGGCTTGGCGGCCTTTTCCTTCTTCATCACGCCCTCGCGCACGGTGGCCATCTGGGGCCGGCAGTCGGGATTGATGATCGTGGCGATGATGTTCCCCCCGAAGGCCGGGCGGATCTGGTAGAGCAGGTTTTTGTACTCCGTGCCGCTCTTGGCGTCACGATGGTCGCCGATCTCGAGGCTGGTGCAGTCGGCCGTCAGGCCGCTGTGCAGGGCCGAGCTGACCCGGGGCCCCAGGTCGCGGCCGATGGAGCTGGCGCCGAACAGCGCGATCTGGGGTTTTTCCTGCTGGAAGAGCCCGCAGATGATCGCCGTGTGGGGCAAGGTGCGGTAGGGGGCCAGTTCGGCTCCGTCGGCCACGTAGACCGTGTCGGCGCCGTATTGGGCCAGTTCCTTCTCGATGTCCTTGAGGCCGTGCCCGATGACGATGGCGTCCAGGTCGCAGCCCAGCGTGTCGGAGAGCACCCGTCCTTTGGTGAGCAGTTCCAGCGACACGTCGGCCACCTTGGAACCTTCTAATTCACAATATACGAATACGTTATTCATTGGTTGTCGGTTTTTCGGTTAGACGTGTTTAGCCCAGGGTGTGGCTGGAGATCAGTTCCTTCATCAGGGAGTCGATGTCGCCGTCGGCGGCGGTCAACTTCTTGCTCTCCTTGGCGGCAAAGACCACGTTTTCGATCGTCTTCACCTTGGTGGGCGAGCCGGTCAGGCCCAGCTGGCTGTCCTCGGCGTCCACGTCGGCGACGCTCCACTCCACGATGTTCAGGTAGGGGCGTTCCTTGCGCAGGATGTCGTCGTAGTCGGTGCCGGCTTCCTGGACTTCGCTGGCGGTCTTGGCGTATTTGTAGGTCATCACGCGGCGGGCGTGGCGGGGACGGCAGTCGGGGGCCGAGCCGTTGACGGTCATCACCAGCGGCAGCGGGCAGGCGACCGTCTCCACCCCGTGCTCGAGGCGGCGCTTGACGATGATTTCTCCTTTTTCAAAACCGATGATCTCCTCGGCGTAGGTGATCTGGGGCCAGCCCAGCTTTTCGGCCACCTGGGGACCCACCTGGGCGGTGTCGCCGTCGATGGCCTGGCGCCCGGCTACGATGATGTCGGGGGTGAGGTTGAGGATGGCCCGCGAAAGAGCATAAGAAGTAGCCAGGGTGTCCGAACCGGCGAACTTGCGGTCCGAGAGCAGCACCCCGCCGTCGGCTCCGCGGAACAAGGCTTCGCGGATGATCTCGGCGGCGCGGCCGGGTCCCATCGTCAGCAGGGTCACCTCGCTGCCGGGGAACATATCTTTCAGTACCAACGCCTGTTCCAGCGCGTTGAGGTCTTCGGGGTTGAAGATGGCGGGCAGGGCGGCCCGGTTTACGGTGCCGTCGGCCTTCATGGCATCCTTGCCCACATTGCGGGTATCGGGCACCTGTTTGGCCAGCACGACGATTTTCAACGGTTTCTTCATTACGGAGTTATTTTGTTTTTAGGTTGGTCTGTGTTGAAGGGGAATTACCGGATGACGGTCTCTTCGCGGTCGGGGCCCACCGAGACGATTTTCACGGGCACGCCGGTTTCTTTCTCGATGAACTCGATGTATTCTTTCAGCTCGACGGGGAACTGCTCGTAGCTGCGCGTGTCGTTGATGTTGCAGTTCCAGCCCTTGAACTCGCGGTAGATCGGTTCGACCGTTTCGTTCGTCTCGAAAGGCAGCTCGCAGGTCTCTTTGCCGTTGACCTTGTAGGCCACGGCCACCTTCAGGCGTTCGAAGTCGTTCAGGACGTCGGCCTTCATCATGATCAGGCCGGTCACGCCGTTCATCATCACGGCGTACTTCAGGGCCACCATGTCCAGCCAGCCGCAGCGGCGGGGACGCCCGGTGGTCGAGCCGAACTCGAGGCCGATGGTGCGCATCCGCTGGCCTTCCTCGTCGAACAGCTCGGTGGGGAAGGGGCCGCTGCCCACGCGGGTGCAGTAGGCTTTGAAGATGCCGAAGACCTCACCGATGCGGTTGGGGGCGACGCCCAGTCCCGTGCAAACCCCGGCGCAGAGCGTCGAGGAGGAGGTCACGTAGGGGTAGGTCCCGAAGTCGATGTCCAGCATCGAGCCCTGGGCGCCTTCGGCCAGGATGGCTTTGTCCTGCTGGATGTAGCCGTTGATGACGTGCTCGCCTTCGATAAAGGCGAAGCGGCGGAGGTTTTCGATGCCCGCGAACCACTCTTTCTCGTAGGGCTCGATGTCGAACTCGAAGTCGTATTGCGCCAGCATGGCCAGGTGTTTGGCCTTGAGGCGCTCGTAGCGTTTCAGGAACTTTTCGGAGAGGATGTCGCCGACCCGCAGGCCGTTGCGGCCGGTCTTGTCCATGTAGGTCGGGCCGATGCCCTTGAGCGTCGAGCCGATCTTCTTCTCGCCTTTGGAAGCTTCCGATGCGGCGTCCAGGATGCGGTGGGTCGGCAGGATGAGGTGGGCTTTCTTGGCGATCTGCAGCTTGCTCTGCACGTCTACGCCATCGGCTTCGAGGCCCTGGATCTCTTTGGTGAGGATGGCCGGGTCGATGACCACGCCGTTGCCGATGATGTTGATGGTGCCTTCGCGGAAAATCCCCGAGGGTATGGTGTGCAGGACGTATTTTTTGCCTTCGAAATGCAGCGAATGGCCGGCGTTCGGGCCGCCCTGGAACCTTGCAATAACCTGATAATTTGGAGTAAGAACGTCTACCACTTTGCCTTTCCCTTCATCTCCCCACTGCAGACCTAAAACAACATCTACCTTTTTCATCCGTTTGTTTAAAAAATTCAACGCAAAATTGCTTTCAAAGGTACGTAACTTTTTCCGAAACTGAAAAATCCCCGTCCACATTTCTGCTAAAATCCGGGCTCCCGGAGGTAGAAGTTTCAGCGAGCGGGAATTTCACGCCGTCCGATGAGGGATTTTACCGGGAAATGTGTACCTTGCACGCCAAATATTTCTTTTTTTTCATGCGCCGAATCCTCATCCTGACCGCTTTGTTCCTGATCTCCCTGGGAGGACCCGCCTCCGCCCAGCTGGACAAAGCTTATTTTTTCTGGATGGGGCGCGGCTTTATCATCAACGACCAGTACCAGGACGCCATCGAGACGCTCAACATCCTGCTCAAGGTGGATGAAAAGTCCTACGAGGCCTATTTCCTGCGCGGCATCGCCAAGTACAACCTCGACGACCTGCTGGGCGCCGAGGGGGACTTCACCCTGGCTATCCAGACCAACCCCGTCTTCACCCGCGCCTACCAGTACCGGGCCATCACCCGCTCGCGGCTGGGCAACTACGACGACGCCCTGCGCGATTTCCAGGAGGCCATCGCCCTGAGGCCCGACCTGCCGGGGCCCTACTTCAGCCGGGGGGTCACCTACCTGCTGAGCCAGCAGCCCGAAAAAGCCGTCTCCGATTTCACCAATTTCATCCACTACGAGTCCAAGGTCCCCGACGCCTACCTCAACCGGGGTACCGCCTACCTGATGCTCAAGGATACCGTCCGGGGCATGGAGGACTTCGAGCTGGCCATCCGCACCAACCGCGAACGCCCCGACAGCTACGCCCGGCGCGGGACGGTCTACCTGCAACAGAAAAAATACGACCTGGCCCTCGCCGATTTCGACAAGTCGCTCTCCTGCGACTCGGCCTATGTGCTCTCCTACTTCAACCGGGCGATGGTCTACGCCTCGACCGACCGGCCGGTGCAGGCCATCGAGGACTTTTCCAACGTAGTGCGCCTCGACAGCACCAACTCGCAGACCTACTTCAACCGCGCCATCCTGCGCACCCAGATCGGCGACTACAACCGCGCCCTGGAGGACTACGACCAGGTGGAACGCTACTCCCCGGGCAACGTGCTGCTCTACTACAACCGGGCCATGCTCCGCTCCTACCTGGGCGACTACCCGGCCGCCATCGGCGACTACACCCGGGCCATCGAGCTCTACCCCGACTTCGCCAACGCCTACCTGGGCCGTTCCACGCTGCGCTACATGACCCGGGACACCGAGGGCTCCCAGGCCGACAAGCGGACCGCCGAACTCAAGATCGCCGAATACCGCGCCAAGCTTAACGACAGCACCTTCTCGGTCTACGCCGATACCAGCAAGCGCTTCAACCAGCTGCTCTCCTTCGAGCCCGTTTCGCGCACCCCCGAGAGCGACCGCCTCTCGCTGGCCTCCGGCGACGGGATCACCCTGCTGCCGATGTTCAAGTTCTCGCTGGTGCGCTCCGGAGCCCAGGAAGCAGCGGTCAAGAGCCCCTACCGCTATTACGTGCCCCGGCAGGAACAGTTCCTGCGCGACGTGCGCCAGCCCATGCTCCGGCTCGTCAACCGCGACACCGACCTCACCCCCGAAGAACTCTTCGCCCTGGACAACCGCCTGGAAGACTCCCTGCGGCAGGGGATATCGAGCTGGCAGCTGCTCTTCAAGCGTGCCGTCACCCAGTCGCTCATCAAGCAGTACACCAGCTCGATCGCCTGCTACACGGCGGCCATCGACCGCGACCCCTCCAACCCGTTCCTCTACCTGAACCGGAGTACCACCCAGAGCGAGATGATCGACTTCATCTCCTCGATCGACAACGACTTCCAGCGCATCAGCATCGACACCGATCCGGCCAGCCGCCTCAAGAGCTCCACGACCCGCCGCTACGACTACGACGAGGCGATCGGCGACCTCAACAAAGCCGCCAAGCTGCTGCCCGAATACGCCTATATCTATTACAACCGCGCCAACCTCTACTGCCGCTCGGGCATGATGTCCGAGGCCCTGGAGGACTACACCCGGGCCATCGAGCTGAATCCCTCGCTGGGCGAAGCCTACTTCAATAGGGGTCTGCTGCAAATTTTCCTGAAAGACACCCGCAAGGGCTACCTGGACATCAGCAAGGCGGGAGAACTGGGGATTCGCGAGGCCTACGAAGTGCTAAAACGTTACACCAACGGGGGCGAATAAGGCCTGCACATATCGCACGCCATCTTTCGTCCATCCTCCTCTCTGTGGTGCTCACGTACATTAAGTACGCTCCGCTCCTCGAACCGGACGATGAACAAAAGCTGACGCACGCTATGCACAGCCCCCGGTCTCGACCGTCGGGGCGCTACTAATCTTTAGATACATATTTATGGTAAAAGCGTTACAATCGAAACTCAAGGAATCGGCCGCCCTGCGCTGGATGGTGCTCGTGTTCGTCTCCTTCACCATGCTCACGGGCTACCTGCTCACGGACATCATGGCCCCGCTGGAAACCCTCTGCGAGCAGCAACTGGGCTGGACCGGCAACATGTACAGCCTCTACACCAGCGCCTACGGCTGGTTCAACGTCTTCCTGCTGATGCTCATCTTCGGCGGGATGGTGCTCGACAAACTGGGTCCCCGCGTCACCGGTCTGCTCTCCGTGGCGCTGATGATGGCCGGCACCGCCCTCCAGTACTGGGCCATGTCCACCGATTTCCAGGGCGCCACCGCCACCCTCAACCTCTTCGGCTGGGAAGTCTTCTCCTGGCCCCGCCAGCTCTTCTACGCCGCCCTGGGCTTCGCCGTCTTCGGGGTGGGCATCGAAATGATCGGCATCACCGCCAACAAGATCGTCGTCCAGTGGTTCGCCGGCCGCTCCCTGGCCCTGGCCATCGGCCTCAACGTCGCCGCGGGCCGCATCGGGACCGCCCTGGCCTTCTTCGGCTCCAAACCCCTGGCCACGGCCTTCGGAAACGTCTCCGCCCCCCTGGCCTTCGGCCTCATTATGCTCTGCATTGGGCTTGTTACTTACTTGATATACATCGCCCTGGACGTCCGGGTGCACGGAAAGACGGCCGATGCGGAGGAAAACCCCGACGAGAAATTCAAGTTCTCCGACATTAAAAAGATCATCTCCATCCGCGGTTTCTGGTACATAGCCATCCTATGCCTGCTCTTCTACGCCGCCGTATTCCCCTTCCTGAAATACGCCGTCAACCTCATGGTCCAGAAATTCGGCCTCCCCTCCCTCTGGGCAGGAATGATCCCGGGACTGATGCCCCTCGGAAATATCCTGATGACCCCCCTCTTCGGAAGCATTTACGATAGGAAAGGAAAAGGAGCCACCATTATGATCATAGGATCGGCCCTCCTGCTGGGCGTACACTTGCTATTTTCATTACCCATGCTCAACCAACTATGGGAAGCCGTGACCCTGGTAATCCTCCTGGGTGTGGCCTTCTCCCTGGTCCCCTCCGCCATGTGGCCCTCAGTTCCCAAGATAGTTCCCTATAGAATGTTAGGAACAGCCTACTCCCTGATATTCTGGATACAAAACTGGGGACTGATGGGAGTACCCCTATTAATAGGGTACATAAGAGACAAATACTGCGTAACCGGAACAATCATGGTGGACGGAAAAGAAGCCACAGCATTCGACTACACCCTACCCATGCTAACCTTCGCCCTATTCGGAGTAGCCTCCCTGGTATTCGCCCTACTCCTAAAACGAGAAGACAAACGCAAAGCATACGGCTTAGAACAACCCAACATCCAAAAACAAACTTCTTAGACCAGCCTGGGACTGCCCCTTTTTGTAAAAAGGGGCCCCAAAAACTTTTAGGGGATATAATCGGCAAAACGAAAAGTATAATCGCGTCTCGCCATATCTCAAGGTTGCTCCTTGGATTTTCGACAAATATAACAAAATTTAACGGCCGTTTAAATATTCTTTAAACGGCCGTTTTTGATGGTTGTGCAGGATTATTATTTAAGATTGTAGTAAATTAGGGTTATTATACCCGCGCCTCAGCGTCGCCCCTCCGGGATTAAAACAGCATCCGCTGCACCCCGTCTCGTTCAGGCTCGTAATTGCAGACGATCCACTCTTCCTGCTTGCGGCGGCTATCCTTGGCGGCCGTGATCGTCCGCTCGATGCGGTGGATGATCCAGTTGTTGCGGACTGCGGCTTGCTCTATCGGCTCGTAGGGGAACATGGTCAGCATAAAGCGGCCCTGTGCGCCCTCGAGCAGGTCGAGCAGGCTCTGCATCTGCTCGGTCCCGAAAAGGCCCTCATAATGGCCGCAATCGCTGCCTATGTAAGGAGGATCGACGAAGTGGAACGCTTCCGGGCAGTCGTAGCGCGCGATCACCTTCAGGGCATCGTCGTTCTCTACTGTGACACTCTCGAGGCGGCGGCAAAGCTGCTCGGTGAAGTCGTCCTTGGCGTTGGCCACCTTGAGGGCTACGGTTCCGTTGAGGTTATAGCCGAAGGCACCGTCCTGCATCGAGGCGAAGGCGAGCTTCGAGAGAGCCCAGACGGCCCAGGCCCACTGCGCCGGGCTGAAGAACTCGTGATATTCCATAATGTGCCGGGCATGGGCGTGCTGGTCCCGGCAATGGAGGGTGGTGTCGATCTCTTCCTTGAGCAGCGGATAGTGACGCTTGGCCACCAGGTAGAAGTTGACCAGGGCGCGGTTGAGGTCGTTGATCACCTCGCAGCCGGTCGGGGCCTTGGCGAACAACACCGAGCATCCGCCGCAGAAGGCTTCCGTATAGACACTGTGGCGCGGGATCAACGGCATGATGTGCTTGAGCATCGTCTGCTTGCCGCCGTAGTAGGTAATGGGTGTTTTCATTTTGGGTTAGTTTTTATACCTTTGTTTTTCTCAGGCAAAAAATAGGTGCACGAACACCGGCCAAGGACATTACAGTCCCTGTCGTGGTGTTCGTGCACCTTTATCATTGCGGCCTGCCTGAGAACCGGCCGCTGTGGAGACAGGGGCTTTTTTACGCCCCTGCGCATTACATTATACCTCCTTGTTTACGGAACAATCGCCGCCGTTTCCTCCACCTGGGTGTCCGCAGGGAGTTCGGCGGCGCGGCGGGCGACGTCGGCCTGCACTTCGGCGAATACGGCGGTCAGGTTGACAGCGGCAACCGCAAGGTCGACCCCTTCGCTGGCGGTGACATTGCGTTCGCCGCCGGAGTAGGTCATGCCGTAATGCGCGCCATCACCGAGATCGCAACGGAGGTTCATCTGGGTCAAGGTCCGGCCTGCGCCGATAGTGAACGAACCGTTGACGCGGTCTTCACCTATCTTGGCAAAGACCATATAGACGGCCTTGTCAAACAGCCGACCGATTCCGGTCTCCGTTTCAAAAACGGCAAACTGCGATCCAGTCAGTTCAGATTGGTAGTTGATTTTGTTTTCCATACTATTTTCGTTTTAAAGGTTGTACCATATTCCGTTACGCATGACCTGAGCGACACCGTCATGCACGCGCAATCCACCATTCCCGTTTCGGGCTTCCCACCCATAGGTTTTTTGAAAATACTCGTAAGCGTTGTACGCCCAGAATGAGGTCGTCCCGTCCGTCCCGTATATATTTTTTTCGGTGTTGAGATTGACATGTACATAATTGTCGCTGGCGGTGTTCCCCGCAATTTTAGCCTGAGCCGTGGCGGTGATTACCTCCTGGATATTTGTGATCCAAACCGCTGACACTGTGGTCTGAA